>JAEYOW010000019.1 GCA_023411375.1 Bacillota bacterium
TCCGTCGGCATACTTTCAAAACCATAGAGGATAAGTATCGGTATATCGCCGCCGATCGCTCCGGGCTCTCTGTGGACAAGCTATGCCGTTTGCCGGATGTATCCCGGAGCGGGTATTATGCATGGACAGCGCGTGGTCAAAGCCGACGCGCAGCGAGCAATCAAATCCTTCTGCGAGAGATGGGCAGACTTCATGAGCGTTATCCAGCCATGGGTTTGGATGGGCTGTATCATTCGCTTAAACGTAACTTCATCTGTTCCGGAGGCCGGATTCATCGGTTGATGAAAGCCCACAATATCCACTCCCAGCGTAAAAGAACCTATAAAGCAACCACCAATTCAAAGCATTCTTACCCCGTTGCTCCCAACCTGCTCAAACGCAGCTTCGCCGCCGATCGTCCCATCCTTTTTTTCGGGTAGGACTCCCACCAAAAACCCCTTGAAAATTCAAGGGGTTTTTCATTCGTTCATGGAGTAAATCGCTTTTCATAAATGTACGGCTCATCCTGCGGACGCCGCTTTCCGCCTCATTCCTCCGTGTCTGAGGAGCGATAGACATACAGGTCGGTTGAGGTTGCGACAGGCGCAATCATCAATAGCTCCGACACGGTGACGCATTCATATCCCTGTTCCAGCAACTGGGGGATCAGTGTTTTGAGGCATCGGATATCTCTGGCTCGGCCGTGGTACAGAAGGATGCTTCCGTTTTGAACGTCCAGGATTGCTTTGCTGGCGTCGGTCTGGCTTACGTCCCATTTAACGATCTTCTGATAGTCAATCGCTTTCAGCGCTTCGGCAACCGCGTTATTTGCCGTCCCATAGGGCGGACGCATCACCTGCATGGGGTAGTGGTAGCCCAGCATGGCGTCAAGCTTTTCCTGCGTGCGAAGCATTTGAAACTTGACTTGGTGCGCATTCAGATCGGTCAGGTTTTTATGGCCCCAGGAATGATTGCCGATTTCACATCCCGCGTCCAACGCGTTCTGCCATAGCTCGCCATCCGCATACTTGAGCGCGTTTCCGACTGGGAAAAAGGTTACGGGGATATCGTGAGTTACGCACAGGTCAATGGCTGCCTGAATGTGCTTGCGGTCATAGCAATCGTCAATGGTAATGGCAACCTTGCTCGCGCCGCGGTTGCCGTGCCGTACGATGAACCCCTCCGGCACGGCGGGCGCAGATGCCGCTTGCAACGCCGGCATGGCGATGCAAAGCAGAACAAACACCCTTGCTAGGCATTTTTGGATTCGTGTGCTATAATAGAACCGTCCTTGCAGAACTTCACAGCCCATGGGCTGTGCGCCCCCCAGCGCGTTTTGCAAGGCTTTTTGTTTGCCTGCTTTCCGGCAGGCGCGCTTCCGGCGCAAAAGGCATCACCTTCTTTTCTTGGGTACAGGCTATCTCTTTGTTTTACCGGCTTGCTAAGCGTTTTCTTCTGATCCCTCCCGTCGTTTTGTTAATATGAAATCCGCCGTGGTTTAAAATTTGCCGGCGACAGGCGGCCGAATGGTTGCCGCTGAAACTTTCAAAATCGCGGAGCGAACCATTGTTTCGCTCCGCTTTGGAGAAAGGCGGATCAACCTCCTGTTTTCACCGTCTACTTAACGGTAATCTTCGTGATTCCGTCGGTCACGATCAGGCTGTCGGGCAGTGCTTCAAGGGATGTCATGGTTTCCAATGACAACGTTGGCCATGCGTCCAGATATGACCTGATGGACAGATTAAGGCCTCCGGGCAGCGCGGCGCCGTCGCTGCCGCAAAGCGTAAGGCTGTACAGCGCGTCCCTGGCCTTGTCCGCGTCCATGCCGTCCGGCATGATAAAGGCAGCGGTCAGGTAGATGCCGGTAGCGTACTGCTCGGCGTAAACGTCCACGAGCTTCATGCCGTTCAGCTCGGCCCCGCTCTCGGGCAGATAGGTCTTTTCGGCCGTCAGAGGAGATGCGGGAATCGTAATTTCCTCCTGGAGCCGCCAGCGCTCAAGCTCTTCACCAGTGGCTGGGTCAAATTGGGTCACGGCCATGTACAGGGTCGCGGGCAATTCATCCCGCACGTTTTTGGACAAGAGCAACGGCATGTTGAAGTACACAATGGAGCCGTCCTCATTCCACAGGGCGTCCTCCATGCTCTCCCCGGCGCTGTAGGGCTCGCCTACCTCGATCAGGGCACGAATGCCGTAAAGGGGCAGGCTCAGCTGTCTGGCGGCATCCATCCAGGTGACGCCGGATTCCAGCTTGTAACGGTTGAGTACCGTGTCGCTGATGGCGTCCACCGCCTCATAAACATTCGTATCGTCGGCGTATAGCGCCTCGGAGCCGTCGGTGGTGTGGATTTCGGCGGAGCTCAGGGCAATGCGTGCGTCCGTCAACAGCTGGTTAAAGGTAAAGGTCATGGGACCAACCTGATACCGCCTGGGCTGGGTGGCGACCAGCGCTTCTTCGGCGGCTTTGGGTACGGTGACGCCGTAATTGCTGCCGAAGAAATCCACCCAGCCCAATTGAGTCGCCGCGAAGGCGGCGGCCATAGTCGCCACAATAATGATCGCCGCGATCAGTACAGCCCGTGAAGACGCGCGTTTCGTTGGCTTTTCTTCTTTTACGGAGCGGGCGGCATCCATCAGCGCTTGACGGCATTCCTCCGGCAGGGGCGCAAAGGCCTTGCGTAAATCGTAACTGCTTTGTTCGCGCTTCATTCTGCATCCAGCTCCTTTCTTAGTTCTTTTTTTGCGTAATGGATTCTGCTGCGTACCGTGGTCAGCGGCAGGCGCATCGTTTCCGCGATTTCGGCATAACTCATTCCTTCCGAGTAGCACAGCACCAACGGCAGCCTCAGCTTTTCCGGCAGCGATTCAAGCGCGAAGGCCAGCGTGGGGTCTGGAGGCGGAACGGACGGCTCCGGGATTCCTTCTATCGAAACAGTGCGCCGTAGCTTTCGTTGCGTGTCGTAACACGTATTGATGAGAATTCTTGTGATCCAGGTACGGAAATACTGCGGTTGCCTCAGCGTGAACCGCTTTTCCCATGCCTTAAGCGCCGCATCCTGAAGCGCGTCCTTGCAGGCGTCGTTGTTTCGAAGAAGCGTATAGGCCACGCGGTAAAGCATACCGCTATGGGCTTCGATCTCCCGTACGAAGAAATCTTTGTCCATTTGTTCATCCTCCTGTAACGTTACATCCTTTAGACAGATGAACGGTGTAAATCGTCGCGCCGGTAAAAAATTTTTTTTATTGCTTTAAAATGGTAACATATGGTGAACGGAGACGCAATTGGCATGGATTTGCCCGTGCGCGTGTTGTGCCGCATGGACGCGCCGGTACTGCCGCCGCAATGGGCTTCGCCATTACAGAACCGGAAAAAAAGAGGTTTTTTGAACGCCGGAGATACATAAACGCCGCAGGCCTAGTAATGGGCCGCGGCGTTTATACGTTTGTAAGGTTATTAAAACTTTTCCATCAGGCGTGGCCTGAGCGTCTGCGCTTTTTGCCGCCACTGATGATCAGGCATGAACCGGAGGCACCCATCGTAAGCAGGAGCAACCCGATTGGCGTGCTGTCGCCTGTTTTGGGCGGCAGTTCGGCCGTCACCGTCAGCAGCGCGCCGTTGGTGAATACGGTGGCGCCCCGGTCGGTCACGCGGCAACGGAAATGGCGGCCGTTGTAATCCATGCTGGCGGCGTTCAGGCTGTAGTAGTTTTGGGCGGCGCCCGGTATATCGCGCCACACGCCGTCTCCGGCGTCACACTGCCATTGATAGACAGGCGCTGCGGTGCCTGTTGTAAAAACGTTGAATAACGCTGTTTCACCCAACTTGACAGTCTGGCTCGCGGGATCGCTGACCGTGAAGGAAGTTGTGGACTTCCAACCGGCATAGAGTGTGAAGGGCGCGTTCACGGCGTTTTGAAAATCCCAGCGGTTTGTACAGGCGGCATCCGTATACCAGCCGGTGAAGCTGTAACCGGACGCACGCGGAGAGCCGAGATCCAAGAGCTTTTCTCCGCTCTGGAGGGTCTGCTTTACAGGTGTATCCGTTACGCTGACGCCGGGCAGGTTGGACGCAAAGCTTACCGAATGGATCGCGGTACCCGCAGGTACCACGTTGATTCTGGCGACATTGGAGGTGGCGCTGCCACCGCTGTGGGGATCGGTAACAACGCAATAATAGTAATAGGTGTTCGTGGTTAAAGCGGTGGGGATGACGTAATCCCATGATGTCGCGCCGGGGATGAGCGTGCCGGCGCCGGCCGTCATGCTGCTGCCGCTATACCATTGATAGGTAAGCTCGTCATATTTCTTCCCGTCGATCAGCGTTGCGCCCATGGTACGCAGCGTGCCGTTGATTCCGCCCTCGACGAAGGCGCGGGAAACCGGCTGCGTTGTTACCAAAACAGTTACGTCCTCGGCCGCGCTGATGGCGCTGCTGATCTGGGGATCCAATGAGGAATAGTAGCTGAACGTGACGGAACCGCCAGGGGCAAGCGTGCCCAGTCTGGTGATGTGCCCGATGGCTACATCGTCCCAGAGGTGTTTGCCGTAGACAGAGTTGCCGTAGCTGCTGGTTGGAATGTCGCGGAAGTTAATGCTGCCGTATACGGATTCAGCCCTGAGGTCGTTGGCGTAAAAGCAAAATACATTTTGCGCGTTGCCAAGCGCGGTCTGGCGATCGATCGCCCTGAGACTGCTTGAGCTGTCCGCGCTGAGCTTTGCCGTGGAGGCGATTGTCCAGGCTACGCCCGCTTCGTCCTTGAGAAAATAGTTATCGGTCAGGTAATTGTCGGCTAAAACGTTTTGATCCGGGTCGAAACGCCGGACATAGGTCAGGTTGTAGATCGGACTTGCAGTTGTGTTGGTCAGGATGACGTCCGTTTTGAACTGCTTGTCGGACGGCGCGAAGGATATTGTTTGACGATAGGTTACCGCGCTGTCCACGATGCCGGTGGACACGGCTTTGAGCAGCGTGTCTGTGCTCATGTCCACGGTCGACTGGCCTGAAATGTTGGTGTTGCCGCTGGAACTGATCTGCGAGCCTACGCCTCGGGTCGTCGCAGAGCTGCCGGGAGCGCTGCTCCAGCCGATCAGAAAGCCCTCGTCGATCGCGCCGGGCAGGAAAAAGTCCTTGGTTTCATCGGGTGCTCCCCAGCCGCTGCTGTTGGCCCGCAGGCCGAGGCTGTTTGCAGAGGGAGCGTTTCTGACGTCGGTGCTATTGGGGTGAAAAAACACGCCTCCGCTGGTTGGCGCCGCGCTTTTGGTGCCGAAGGAACCGGTGGAGCTGATTCCGATCTCAATATAGTCTCCTCCCAGAAAAACGTCCGTATCCACCGTCAGGCTTCTGGCGCCCGTGCCGCCGGAGCCCACCGCCAGCGCGCTTGTGGAGATGGATAATACCAGTGTCATCATGATTAAAGCCGCCCCGAGCCTGCTGTGGTGAGTCATTGTTTTATCCTCCGTGCTTTTTTCGTGATTGGAGCGGCGATTTACATTTGTGCCGTTTGCCTCCGTGCCCGGGCTCTGGGCGGCCGTTTGCGTAGCGCGC
Organism: Bacillota bacterium; assembly: GCA_023411375.1. GTDB lineage: Bacteria > Bacillota > Clostridia > Christensenellales > Aristaeellaceae > Limiplasma. The sequence continues at coordinate 5,525 of JAEYOW010000019.1, forward strand.
CTTCCCAGTATTCGCCATCCGCCACCCGCAGCCTGATTTGCATATCCTTACCGCAATCCTCCGCCACGCGGCGGATACCCCGCTCGATGACGACAGTGCGGGAAACGCCAAGCGCTTCGGCGCATTCCTGCAGCCGATCGGCGGTCTCCTGATTAATCCTTAACTTCAGGTTGATATTTTTGGGATCGTCCTTCTGCGGCCGTCCGGTTTTCATACAACCACCTCGCTGTTTTTGCGTTCGCATTTATTATATATTAAGGAGCGCAAAAAGTCAAGCAAAAACACGGGATTTTCAGCCTTTTATTCATTGATTCTGTTGAATTATCTTAGACTGGCGGTGGTAGGCATACCGCGTGTGACTGCGGATGGATAAAGTGAGGATGATTGGCAGAAAGCTGGTGAAAAATAAAATTGCAAAAAAAAGCGCCCGTCAGGGCGCAGGGCAGGAATGGTATGGCAATTGCCGCTTTTACGATTCGATTTCCCGTTGCAGCTTTTTTGTCAGCTTGGAAAAAACCAGCGCATAGGACGCGTCACAAAGGCGTCTCAGCATATCCTCAGGAACCTCGCCGTCCAGCCGGACGGAAATCCAGGTGCGCTTGTCGGTATAGAAGCCGGGCAGAATGTCCGGGTACTGCCCGCGCAGAAGTTCGGATTCCAGCGGGTCGCATTTCAGAGTCAGCAGCGGGTGCGTCGCGTATTCCGCGGCGTATTTTTCCCCCGGGCAGCAGGTTGCAGCAAACAGCTTGCCGCCCACTATATAGCGGTCCCAGCCCCACTCAACCTTGTAATCCTTTGTAACGCCCGGCTTGTCAAAAAGATATGCGTGCAGCCAGCCTGTATCTCCCATCACAAACACCCCGATCCTGAAATTTTGCCCGGCGGCTTTCTTCATTGTACCATTTAGGGCGCTAAGGTGGCAACAGGATGGAGAAGCGGGCTGGGGCCGGCGCCCAGCGCCTCTGAAATATAGGAACCCGCGAAGGCGCGCAGCTAAGGGGGCTACTTTTGATAGGCGGTGACAACGTCCCGTATGCAGTTGAGAAAGAATTCCTCGCCCATGGTGTTCAACTTGAAAAACATCGCCTGGCTACCGCCGGAGGTGATTGCCGACAGAAAGACCCGCCCGTCCGCTTCCAGCAGGGTGACGCTCAGGCTTACCCGGTTGCTGCCGAGCATGCTGTAGCGTTCATAAACACGCACGGCGCAACGGCAGCCGCCGACGGTAAAATCGCTTCCATCCTCTTTGCTGGCCGAAAGGCTTCCGCCCATCACGTTTTTCTCCACGTCGTTGAGAATAGCGGAAAAACCGCCGTGCAGCTCGCATTCATATTTTGCCATGCGTACCTCCTGTTGTTCGGCGCTTCGTCCGCCGTAACGGACCTATTATACCACAGAAGCTTGAAGAACAACGAACGCTTTCATCCGGTGCTGGCCGAAGCGCCGCCGGCGCATGCGCTGCACCATTACAACGCTGAAAAAGGACTGCTGCGCTACGAATACAACGGCGTGACCCTGATCAAGGTGCGCATGCCGGCCGGAACGGAGCCGGGCTTCAGGCATGGAGCGGACGGTTCCATGTAGAGCGTCGCGTAGTTTCAGCAGGCGTATCCGGCGGCTGAACCGGGGCAGCCTGAACGTGCGCCCGCGCCGCGCGAGGGCGCACGAGGCGGCGCTTAAAACGCATATCGAACCGGTTTTCCGTGCGCTGGGTTTCTGGGTTGGATAAGCAGACGGACGATTAACGGTGGAATGCAACCACAGGTTGCGCAATTTGCAAAGAAGAATTGGTTGCGATCCTTTTCGCTTTGGTTATAATAGAATCGTAAGCCAAGAAAGAAAAGGAGATTACAATGCTACCTCAAAAGCTGTTTGAAATACGTAAAAAACGGAAAATGAGCCAGGAAAGCCTGGCGGAAAAAATCGGAGTGTCCCGGCAGGCGATTCAAAAATGGGAGGCGGGCACATCACGCCCGGATTCGGAAAACCTTCTTAGCCTCGCGCGGGTGCTCGGGGTGACGACGGACACGCTGCTGGGAAACGATACCCGCACAATCGAGGAGCTGCGCCTAGGCCGGGAGCTGATCCCCGATTATAGCGACGCGCACAAATGGGATACCTATCAATCCCAGCTGCGCCTGGAATACCGGCAGAGCTATGACGAGGGCAGGGACATTGAGCGGTTCCAAGGCCTGTTTGCGGAGGTGGAGCGCATCGCACCCGGCCCGGCCAAGGAGCATTTGGCGGACGTTTTGTTCGGGCTGGTTATGGACGCGGGACAGCGGGAAGATTTTCCCTATGAGGAGCCTTCCGACCTGGAAGGCATCCGCCGGCTGAGCGCGCTTCCGGACACTCGGGCACAGACGCCCGCGGAACCCATTCTTCGGGACAGAATCAAAGGCGCTTGGATGGGCAGAATTTGCGGCTGCCTGCTTGGCAAGCCTCTGGAGGGCGCGCGAACCAATATTTTCTGGCCGAAGCTCAAGGCGACCGGCAATTTCCCGCTTAACCGCTATCTGGTGGGAGCGGACTTTGAGGAGAGCGACCGCGAGGCGTTCCGGCTGGATTCTAGGGGAAAGATGCTGGCGGATCGGGTGGAATGCGCGCCCGTGGACGACGACACCAACTATACTGTGCTGGCCTGCGAGCTTGTGGAGCGCTACGGCCTGCTGTTCACCCCCGCGAATGTGGCGGAGGTTTGGGTGGACGTGCAGTCCAAAAACGCGTATTGCACCGCGGAGCGCGTAGCCTACCGCAACTTCATCGCCGGCTACAGGCCGCCGGTTTCGGCCGTGTACAAGAATCCTTACCGCGAATGGATCGGGGCGCAAATCCGGGCGGATTATTTCGGGTACATCAACCCCGGCGACCCGCAAACGGCGGCGGACATGGCATGGCGGGACGCCAGCATCTCCCATGTGAAAAACGGGATATACGGCGAGATGTTTGTCGCGGCCATGCTGGCCCACGCGGCGGTCTGCGACGATGTGGAAGAGGTCATCAGCTGCGGGCTTGGCCACATTCCCTCCACCTCGCGGCTGCATGCCGGCCTGAGGGCGATTGTGGAGGCCTATGAGCGCGGAGTCGGCAGCGATGAATGCTTTAAGAGCATCCATGCCCGCTATGACGAGCATGACGAATACGACTGGTGCCACACCATTCCCAACGCGGAAATTGTCGTTGCCTCCCTGCTATACGGCAAAGGCGATTATGCAAAAACCATCTGCCTGTCGGTTCAGTGCGGCTTTGACACCGATTGCAACGGCGCGACCGTGGGCTCCGTCTTTGGAATGATGCATGGCATCGGCTCCATCGACACGGTTTGGAAAGCGCCCGTGCGTGACATGCTGGACACCTCCATCTTCGGCGTGGGCAAGGTCGGCGTTGACGAGATGGTGGAAAGGACGATGGGGCATATCCGGTTAAAGCGTGGGTAAACGTTGGGGCTTTGCTCCGCGATGCCGTTCATCTGGATGCGTTTGCTTTTTGAAGCCTGAGGGCCCGCCGGGAGTGGCGGGCCCTTTTGCGTGCTATCGAAGAAAATGAAAAATTGCAGAGGACGGCGGGGGAATGCACGTTCTGTTCTCGCGGCTGTTTTTGACTATTTCACATTGATTAATGAATAGGTCTCGCCACGAAAAATCTGCCGGGATGGATCAATTGTAAGGGCCGTCCAATAATGGTGCTTGCAAATTATTACTTGTACAATAAAATGTTGTGAATCACGTGGGAACCGCATGTTTTCGATATAAGAAACGGTTTCCAAGGGGAACCACTCGGAGGCGGGAGCATTCTTCATCACTGTGCATATGCAGAGTTGCCGATCAAGAAAAGCGCAAAGGAATAATAGAAGAATTAGCAAGGCTGTGGATGATAGAAGCAGGATTTTGGTAAAGCGTTTCCTTTACAAGGAATACCCTTGGTGTGTTATTTATGATATCCCAATCCATAACGCGGATTTCTTGCACGCTGAAATTGGTTATCGCGCTTCCTCAAAAACCATCTTATATGTATCAAAGATCGCTTTGGCCAAAACACCGCCGCTGGCTTCGCCACGGAAATACTGCCGGCAAACAAGATTGAAGGCTTGCCCCAGATCGTAGTCGCTCAGCCAAAAAGCTTTGGCCTGGTTTAAAGCGAGTTTATACTCCCGCAAGGCCCGTTCGCTGATGTCCCACCTGATTTGTTCGCGGCTGCGCATGTTTGCAAGCTGCAATTCGAGCTGGATTTCCAGCTCCTTTTTTGTGATAGCGTCCGCTGCTGTAATTTGCTCCCGGAGGCCGTCGATTTTCGCCGTATACCGGTAGCCCATAATTTGATAAAGCTCGGATTCCAAGGGCTTTGCGTCTCTTATAAATGCCGCCGCCTCCTTTGCGGGGAAATGCTCCACGTAATACCCAAGGAAGCTTGCCGCCTTTTCCTTTTGGGAGGAGAAGGGATTGACGACAAATGCCGTGCCATCAAAGAGCAGGATTGCCTGGTCGCCTTCAAACAGCGCAAGATTGAGCGGAACAAAATCCGATACCGATTCGTAGTTATATGAAAAATTTCGCCAGCCCGGCAGGAAGGAGCCGTTCAGCGTAAACAGATGAGCGGGCTGGTCGTTTACCTGATATTTTGTGTATTCCGGGCCTGTATCCATTGCTTTTGCCATAATGGAGACGCCCGGGCCTTCGGGGATGGAGTCACAGGAGAGAGCGAGCTTATCAAGCAGCCTTGCGAGATCCGCCTCCTGTATTGCGCCGGGCGTCCCGTCTTCCATTCGCGCTTCATATTGATCAAGCAGCATCCATAAAAGGAAGGGCTTGAGCTCGTCATGGGTGATCTCGAAAGGCGTGATATCCGCTTGCGCCGCAATATCGCCTACCCGGTTATCCCATGCCAGCAAAAAGTCCAGCAATCCCTCGAAAGAAGAAGGCATGTCCTGTGCGGCAAGGCCAAGCTGTTCAAGCGCATATCGGCTGTAGGCAAGGGTGTTTTGCGTGACGGCTCTGGGGACGGCTGCGATTTCACCATGGTTAAGCAATGCTTGGGCAACAAACGGCCAGTAGCCTTCCATCGCCCGGTTAATGGAGGGAATGGAATTGAGCGCGTGATAATAACCCTTTTCAAAGGCGCGTTGAGTGGTAAGCCCAACCGGAAGGGCATAAATATCGATTTCATCTGATTGAAGAATAAAAAAGAAAAAGTCAATAAAAAATACTTATAGATAATAAAAACAGCAAGGTTAGTGCTGATAAAATATTGATGAATCTCCGTTCCGTTGACGCGACCGGAAAAGTCCGCAAAACCGGCCCGATTGCATCGAAAGCTAGAAAATCCTCAGGTCGCCTGCGGATTGTCAGATTGACGCGAATCGGGGTTGTTTCTATAATAAAATCATCATGTATGCATTTCAATGCATGAAAATAAGGGGGAGCAATACGATGAAACAACATTTCTGCATGGCGCCCGCGGAGCTGGACAACCTCAACAATCAACAGCTGCGGAGCCGTTTTTTGATGGACGGCCTGTTTGCGCCGGATGTGTGCACGGTACATTATGTGCAAGAGGACCGGCTGCTTATTTTTGGACTGATGCCGGTGCGGGAAACCCTGACGCTGCGTTGCCCGATGTTTGAGCGGGAGGCCGAGCTGCTTTCCAGGCGGGAGCTGGGGCTGGTCAACGTGGGCGGCACGGCCGAGGTGCTGGTGGACGGAAAAGCCTGGACGCTCAAACATAAGGATTGCCTGTACGTCGGCATGGGAGAGCGTGCCGTTGCCGTGCGCAGCCTTACGGACGAACCCGCAAAGGTTTACGCGGTCTCCTGCCCGGCGCACAAGGCCCACCCGGACGGTCTGGTGGATTATGAGGGCGCGGTGAAGGTTAAGCTTGGCAGCCGCGAGCAGTCCAACGAGCGCACGATTGTCAAGTATATCGTCCCTGAAACCATTCCCACCTGCCAGCTGGTGATGGGCATTACGACGCTGGAGAGCGGAAGCGTATGGAACACCATGCCGCCGCACACCCATTTGAAGCGCGCGGAGGTCTATCTGTACTGCGACGCCGCAAACGAGGCGGTTTTCCACTTCATGGGCGAGCCGGACAACCTGCGCTCCATCGTTATTCACAGCGAGGAGGCCGTGATTTCGCCCAGCTGGTCCGTGCATTTCGCGGCTGGCACGGCGGCGTATTCCTTCGTGTGGGCCATGGCTGGCGAAAATCAGGATTTTTCGGATGTTATGCCTATTGATAAGCTGGATTTGAAATGAGAATATGAAAAGCCTTTTCATATTCCGTCTGTGATGGGGAAGGGTGAGAAAGCTATGAATCTGGATATGTTTTCATTAAAGGGAAAAACCGCGCTGGTTACTGGCTGCGGCGCAGGGCTGGGACAGGCCATGGCAGTAGGGCTGGCGGCGGCGGGCGCGAATATCGTGGGCATCGATATTGCCGATACTGAAAAAACGCGCGCCATGGTGGAGGCGCAGGGCGCCGGCTTTTGCGCGGTGCGTGCCAATATGATGGATTTTGAGCAGTACGGGCGGGTCGTCTCGGAATGCCGGGAAGCGTTCGGCTCGCTGGATATCCTGCTCAACAACGCCGGCATCATCCGGCGCGACGACGTGCTCTCGTTTTCCGAAAAAGATTGGGACGACGTGCTGAACCTGAACCTGAAGGCCGTGTTCTTTTTTAGCCAGGCGGTGGCTAAGGTATACCGCGGGCAGGGGACCGGCGGAAAAATTATCAACATCGCCTCCATGCTTTCCTTCCAGGGCGGCATTCGGATTCCCTCTTACACGGCAAGCAAGAGCGGCGTCATGGGGCTTACAAAGCTGCTGGGCAACGAGCTGGCCGTCTACGGCGTACAGGTGAACGCCATCGCGCCGGGCTATTTCGCCACCGCCGCTACCCAAGCGCTTCAGGACGACGGGGAGCGCAGCAAGGAAATTCTCGGCAGGATTCCCGCCGGACGCTGGGGCAAGCCGGAAGACCTTCAGGGCGCTGCCGTGTTTTTGGCCAGCCATGCGTCTGATTATGTGACGGGCTATACCATCGCCGTGGACGGCGGCTGGCTGGCAAGGTAAGCGCGAAAAAAGAACGGGAAAGGAAACGCTTATGCTTTGGAGGAATGATCAGGAGCTGTTTGATTTGGCGAGGGCGGAGCTTTTTTCCGCCCTCATCGGCGACGTTTTGGACGCAAACGGATACTATCACCAGTTTTTACCGCAGGAAATCAAGCCCCTGTCCCCCGAAATGAAAATAGTGGGCAGAGCGATGACCGTGCTGGAATGCGATGTGTTTGGCGACCGGGTGGAGGGCAGCGCCAATAAACTGATGGAAAAACCGTTCGGGCTGATGTTTCACGCGCTGGACGATCTGAAGGAGAACGAAATCTACGTCTGCTCGGGAACGTCGTCCGCCTATGCGATGTGGGGCGGGCTGATGTCCACCCGTGCGAAGATATTAAAGTGCGGGGGCGCTCTGCTCAACGGCTATTCCCGCGATACGCCGGAGGTGCTGGCCAGCGGCTTTCCCTGCTTTTCGCGCGGAACCTACGCGCAGGATCAGGGGGTGCGGGGCAAGGTGGTGGATTACCGCGTGCCCATTGAAATCGGCGGCGTTCGCATTCAGCCGGGCGATATCATCTATGGCGACCTGGACGGCGTGGTGGCCGTGCCGCGCGCGATGGAGGAAACCATCTTTACCCAGGCGCTGGAAAAGGGCCGGGCTGAAAAAAAGGTTCGGGAGGCTATTTTACAGGGGATGTCCACGGTTGACGCGTTCGCGAAGTTCGGCATCATGTAGCCATGTGAGCGGACGCGAGAACGGGGAACGCGTTCGAAAGTGAAAGGGGAAATGCGGCATGAAGCATAAACAAAAAAAGCGGGCCTTTCCATCGCTTCGCAAGCAGGTTTTTTTGAGCTGCTCTGCGATCGTCATTATCTGCGGCCTGTTTATGTTTTATATCATCCGCTTTTCCGAGATACAGATCAAGAACGTATACTTTGATAAAACGCTGGAGCTGCTGGTAAAAGAAAGCGAGAAGCTAAGCGGCAAGCTGGAAAACCTTCAGGGCCATATTTTGACCCTGTTGTCCTCGCCGGAGTTTGACGAGGTGAGGAAGCGGATGAACCGCCCGCAGCAGGCCAAGGGAGACGCAGCGACCGTCTCCTTCTTCTCCAGCACCTTCGAAAGCTTGGAAAACAGCAACAGCTACGTCCGTCAGGCCTTTGCGGTGACGCCGTCAAAGATGTATTTTTCGCTTGCCAATGAAACCCTTCGAAAAAAAGAAAATTTCGAGGAAAACGCATGGAGGCTGCTCAATGATATTGAACAGCCTTCTATGATTTACTGGGGCGGCAGCATGGACAACCTGTTTTACCAAACGGCGGGGCGTGTGATTCCCCTGGTTGTCACATACCGGTCCTCTACGGCGGGTACGCCCGTTCATATTGTGGTGCTGCTGGACGAGACCGCGATTTACAGCGAGTTGAGCACGGGCGGCCTGATGGGTACCAACCTGATTGTAGACGACCGGGGAAATCCCATCACCTATGTGCGGGATCCGGTCATACAGGAAATTCTGGCGGATGAGGGCACGCGTGGTAAAATTATGTCCCAGACGCGCACGCTTAAGAATATCGAGTTTAAGCATAACCGGTTTTTTACCGTCTGCTGCAATGTGGTGGGAAATATGAACTGGAAGCTGCTGGGCGTGGCGACGGAGGAGCAGCTGTTCGGCTCGCTTCAAAGCACGAAGGTGACGTTGATGCTTGTGATGCTTGTGATGCTGCTGATCAGCTTTGTCTGCACGCTTGGCATCTCGCATGCCGTTACCAAGCCGCTTTACAGGTTGCGCGACGCAATGAAGGTGGCGGCGGCGACGCATTTCGATTCTTATTTCTCGCACAAGGCCAACGACGTGATCGGGGACCTCTCCAACAGCTATAACGAGATGCTGGACGAGATCAAGCGGTTGATTTCCCAGCTGGAGGAAGAGCGGGAAAACGCCCGCATCAGCCAGCTGCTCAAGCGCAGGGCCGAGCTCAAGGCGCTACAGGCGCAGATCAACCCGCATTTTCTGTACAACACGCTTGATTCCATCAACTGGATGGCGATTGACGCGGGCGCTGAAAAGATCAGCGATATGGCGGTGTGCCTGGCGGAGCTGTTCCGCTCGGGACTCAAGCGGGGAAATGAATTGTCGGAGCTGCGTGACGAGATCACCCATGTCAGCAACTATCTGGCGATTCAGAAGATGCGTTACGGCGATAAGTTTGAATATGAGATCGACTACCCTGACGAGCTGGCGGACAGCTGCTTCGGCATCCGGCTTCTGCTTCAGCCGCTGGTGGAAAACGCCATCTACCACGGCATCAAGCCGGCTGAGGGACGGCGGCATATCTGGATACGGATATGGCGTGAAGAAAAAAACCTGATGATGCGCGTTATGGATGACGGCATAGGCTTTCCGCCGGGCGGAATGGAGGAAATTAATCGGAAGCTGTCCGCGCATGTGATTGTGGATAAGGGCGGGTATGGAATCTTTAATGTAAATGAGAGGATTTATCTCTACTTTGGGGAAGGATACGGACTCAGATACAGCGTTGAGGACGGCAGGACGGCCGCGAACATCACCATCCCGCAAATCAGCCAGACGGAGGCCATGCAGTATGACCAGTATTCTAATCGTTGACGACGAGGCGATCATCCGTAACGGGCTTAAATCCATGCTGAGCCGGGACGAGGCGTTTACGGTGGTCGGTACGGCGTGCGATGGCCGCGAGGCGCTGCGCATGGTGGATCAGTGGCAGCCGGATATCGTCATTACAGATATCAATATGCCTAACATGGACGGGCTTGAGCTGCTTGAGCGAATCCACGAGGCGGATGAGGATATCACCATTATTCTGCTGACGGGCTACGATCAGTTCTCCTATGTACAGCGCGCGCTCAGAGCCGGGGCGACGGATTATCTGCTAAAGCCCATCAGCCCCAGGGTGCTTTTGGAAACGCTTACTAAAGCGGCAAACAAGGTGCTTAAGCTCAAGGCACAGCAAAAAAGATTCGAGCTGTTGGAAAAACTGGTTTTGCCCAAGGCGCAGGAGACGGGAGAGGTAGACGTTCAGACCAAAATGATGGCGATTATCCAGCAGCGCTGGAACGATCCGGACCTCAATATGGATATGATTGCCGATGAGCTGTATATGAACTCCAACTACCTGCGTCAGGTATTTAAGGCAAAGAACAAGCTGAGCTTTGTAAAGTTTATTCGAGAGATGCGGCTGCAAAATGCCGCGAGGCTGCTGGTTACGACGGATATGCAGATCAAGCGGATTTCCGAGGAGGTTGGGTATGTGGATTCCGCGTATTTTTCAATTTGCTTCCGGGACGCCTATGGGGTAAGCCCGCGGGAATACCGCGATACGCATAGGGCGGCGGATAAGACCGATTAAATTTATAAAATGACATGCGTTTTATCTATGGTAAAACGGTCGGATGGTATGGTAGGCTACAAAAAACAGAGACGAACGTCTCAAGAATGGAGGAGAAAGAAATGAAAAAGTTTCTTGCAACACTGTGCGCTGTCATGCTGCTGGTTACATCGCTGGCGGGAATGGCGGTGGCGGAGGAAAAGACCAAGGTTGTAGTGTGGACACCCGGTCGTGCGGACTATGATTACATGCTGCCGGTTGTTGAAAAGTTCAATGAAACCAACCAGTCCAACATCGAGATCGTTTACGAGGTGTACAGCGATAACTTCCAGCAGGTGCTGGAACTGGCGTTTGACACCGGTAGCGGCCCGGATATTTACTACTCCGGCAACCCCATCTGGGCTTCGCTGTCCTATACCGGCCGCGCCCTGCCGCTGAACGATATGCTCACGGACGAGCAGTATGAGTTCTTTGGCGGAGAGAAGAACTTCGGCGAAACCATCAACATGAAGGGCGGCAACATCCTGACGCTGCCCTATACCATTTCCACCCCACGCCTGGTGTACAATAAGGATATCTTTGCCCGCGCCGGCATCGAGAAGGTGCCCGAAACCTTTGAAGAGGTTGCCGCGGCGGCCAAGACCATCACCGAGAAGCTGAGCGGCGAGGGCATCTACGGCTTCGCGATCAACCTGAAATCTC
>JAEYOW010000025.1 GCA_023411375.1 Bacillota bacterium
CGTCAGCCCCGCGGGCTGTTCGCCGCAGGCGAAAGCGTCCCGCAGGATATCAACCGAAACGAGGCTTTGGCACGGGCAGTGCCAAAGACGACGATTGAGGTTGCGGACGACGGAGGGAAGCGTGGTCGGCAATCATCGCTGAATCCACGCTCGCAATCCGCCGCAAAATCAGCCCGATTACCCGAGTCCCCCGTATTAAATACATCACGCAAACGAGCGAAGGCGTGTTTCTTGCGCCCTTTGGGCACTTTCAGCGCTTGTGTGAAAGCGCCACGGCGTATGATTTTGGCACGCCGTCCCAATCCCCCGCGTTTTTATCGCCGCATTGCCCTCGTTAAACGGGCAGCAAGTTTTTCACCATTCAAAAGGAGTGATCACAAGTGGCCAAGGCCGCCGACCGGTATCTGGAATGCGAACCCTGGCGCGTGGTGGAGCTCGGCTTTCACGCCGGGCGCAGCCGCGCGAGCGAATCAATTTTTTCTCTTGCCAACGAGCTGATGGGGGTTAGAGGCTATCCCGAGGAGGGAACCGACGCGCCCAGCATGATCGGCAGCTATTTAAACGGCGTGTACGAGCTCCAGGGCGAGGATACGCCCGGCGGCTACAAGGGCGTCGTCAAGCAGACGCATTACATGGTCTGTGCGGCTGATTTTTTCCACGTGCGGTTATGGCAAGGGAAAACGCCGCTTCTTTTGAGCGAGGCAGCGGAAGATTTTGAACGTACGCTGGATATGCGCAGCGGTCTTCTCAGGCGCGCATACCGCCGTCCGCTGCCCGGGGGCGGCTCGGTTTGGCTGTGTTTTGAGCGCCTGCTTTGTATGGAGGATCCGCACATGGCCTGTCAGCGCATAACGCTGGTTTCGGATATCCCGGCTTCGCTTGAGATGGAGCTGGGCGTTGATGGAAGCGTCAGGCATCAGGCGACGGGCGAATGCCTATGGAAAGCCGACGGGCGCGCCATGGAGCAAAGCCTCGCCGGCATCCGCATGCGCACGGCCACCACCGCCCAAACGGTCGATTATGCCTTTGCGCTGGACGCCGCCTGCCCCCTGGAACCGGTCATGGACGAGCGCCGCGTTGCCTTTCGGCTCAACGTCCGGCTCCGGCCCGCCGAGCCGTTTACCATCACCCGCCGCATCCTAAACACCATAGACGCTCAGGGCGCAATCAGCCTCCGTTCCGTTGCAGCCATGCCGGATTTTGAAACGTTGCTTCAACAAAACCGCGCCCACTACGAGGCCTTCTGGAAAACGGCGGACGTAGAAATCGACGGCGATGTTTGGAACCAACAGGGTATTCGCTACTGCGTGTTCCAGCTTCATCAAACCTACCGGGGGCTTGACGGGCGGCATAATATCGGCGCGAAGGGCCTGACGGGCGAGGCGTATAACGGCCATGCCTTTTGGGATAGCGAAACCTATTGCCTGCCCTATTACCTGCTCAACGACCGCAAAGCCGCCAAAAGCCTGCTCATGTACCGCTACCGCACCCTGCCGCAGGCGCTTAAGCGCGCCCGCCAGCTGGATTGCAAAGGCGCGTGCTACCCCATCGCGACCTTAAACGGCAACGAAGCCTGTACTTTATGGCAGCATGCGAGCCTTCAAATGCATCCCTCCACCGCCGTGGCCTACGCCGTCTGGCAGTATGTCCTGCAGACCGGGGACAGGCCGTTTCTCTACCGCGAGGGGCTGGAAATGCTCACGGAAATCTGCCGCTACCTGGCCTCGCGAGGCGACTGGAACGCCGACCATACAGGCTTTGGCTTCTACGGCGTGATGGGCCCGGATGAGTTCCACCTAATGGTTAACAACAACTTCTACACCAATTTCATGGGCAAAAAAACCCTTGAATTTACACTGGAAGCGCTTGATAAGGCGCCCGACGCCGCGCGCTTTGCCACACCGGATGAACGGGCGCTTTGGCGCGCTATCGCCCGGCATATGCTTCTTCCGCAGCGGGACGATCTGGTATACGAGCAGCATGAGGGCTATTTCAGCCTGCCCAGAATCGATATCCACGCCATTCCTGTGACGGATTTTCCCCTGTATGAGCACTGGAGCTATGACCGCATCTACCGCACCGATATGATCAAGCAGCCCGACGTGCTCATGGCAATGTTTCTGCACCCCGCCGATTTCACCGAGGCCGAAAAGCGCGCCAATTACGATTATTACGAGCCGCGGTGCATCCATGAAAGCTCCCTGTCCCCATCCATTCACGCCATTCTGGCGCAGGAGCTGGGCATGGACGGGGCCGCGTTCGATTTTTTCGGCTTTGCCACGCGCATGGATTTGGACAACTACAACCGCAACACCTGCGACGGCTTGCATCTGGCCAGTATCGCGGCCGCGTGGGTCACCATCGTATACGGCTTTGCCGGGCTGCGCACGGACGGGCCGGCGCTCTCCCTCCGCCCGTCCCTGCCGGCGCAATGGACGCGATACGCCTTCCGCTTTTTGGCTGAGGAAAGCGTCGTTTACGCCGAGGTGGACGCGGACGGCTGCCGGCTGTCGCTCGTAAGCGGCAAGCCCGTAGCCATACTGCTGAACGGCCAGCGGACAACGGTTTCCGAGCTCAAACAACCGGAGGTGAACGCGCCATGCGAAAGCGTACCCTTTTGCTGCTGACGGTTCTGCTCGCGTGCGCCGCCTGCGCGCCCACAAGTGCGGAAAGCATCGTGGACGCGCCGCCGACCTGCCGCGTATGGATCAACGGCGTGGAAGCCCAGGTGCGTGAAACGGCTGTCAACCACCAGCGCGTATGGACCTCCCGCCCTATGCTGTCCACCAGCCCGGTCGTCCTGTTCACGGCCGAAGGGCGGGTGGAAATTGAAGTGGCTTTCCTTGGCACGGAGGTGGAAAGCGCCGTGGTGCGCCCGCTTTCGCTGGGCGTTACGCCGGATGTGTCGGGCGGCGTGGTGCGCTTTGCGCTGAACTCCCCGGCAAACGCCGTGGTGGAGTATAACGGACAGGTAAAGGGCGCGCTGCACCTGTTCCTTTCCGCGCCTGAAACGGACGCGCCAAAGCCCGGCGACCCAAACGTCCGATATCTGGGCCCCGGCATTCATGACGCGCGCGTCATCGTGCCCAATGACGGCGAAACCATCTATCTGGCCGAGGGCTGCGTGCTGCGCGGGGCCGTTCAGGCCGAGGGCGTCAAGAACGTCACCCTATGCGGACGCGGCGTTATCGACGGCAGCACATTCGACCGCTTTGCCGACACGCTGGTTCCCATCGACTTTCGCGAAAGCAGCAATATCGCCATCCGGGGCGTGACGGTTCTCGACCCCTCCGCCTGGACGTTGAACCTTTACAAGTGTGAGGGCGTTACGATCGAGGACGTGAAGATCATCGGCGCGCGCAGCAACTCAGACGGCATTACCGTGCAGTCCTGCCGGGATGTGCTGGTGAAAAACTGCTTTGTGCGCTCCTGGGACGACAGCCTTGTCGTTAAGGGCTATGACGGAAACGTGGACAGCGTGGTTTTTGAAAACATCACCCTATGGACGGACCTTGCGCAGAGCTGCGAAATCGGCTACGAAACGCGGGCCGACGTGATGGAGAACATCGCCTTTCGCGGCGTTACGGTGCTGCACAACTTTCACAAGCCCGTGCTTTCCATCCATAACAGCGACAACGCGCTTATCCGCAACGTGACGTTTGAAAACGTTACCGTGGAGGACGCGCAGATGGGCGAGGGCGACGGCCAGCCCTTCCTGATCGACCTGACGACCACCAAATCGCAATGGTCCAAAAGCCGGGAGCGCGGGCGCATCCGCGGCGTAACCATCCGGGATGTGCGCGTGCTGTCCGGCAAGGTGCCGTCCGTCCGTATCTTTTCGTTTGACAGGGAACACAATATCGATGACGTGGAGATAAGCAGGCTCACCATCCTCGGCGAGCGCATCACAGCCTTTGAGCAGCTCAAATACAATAAGAATAATCGCAATGGCTTAAACATCCGCTTCTCGGATGAGTGAACTCCTCACCCGTCCGCACGCCGCTTTCGCTTTCAAACCTGGAGAGCTGCGGCGCTTCAACGGACACGCAGCCGACTCGCCAGGGGCTTTCCCAGAAGATTGGGGGCCGGTTCCAAGCAAGTAATTTTTTTCAATTTGAGTGATAAACAATTGAGAAAATCACATGAGTGGGTTTACTCATGTACTCATTACTGCTAACGAAAATAAAAAAATAAGGTATGTGAGTTATGCCAGAAAAACGATTTACACGATGTTCTCGCCCAACAAGATTTTAGGCATAGTGGTTAGGCAACGATTCCATCGCTTATAAAACTGTTCCAGTCCCAACTTTGAAACACGCGCATGAACTTCTTCATCTTCAAGTGTCCAGTGCAAAATATATGTGACTTTCCCCACCCATTTTGTTAAACGAATAGGAGGCTTTCCCTCTTTTACGGCATTAAAATTCTCTTGCCGATGGGTACGCTTTATAAATTTTACATCAACGACACCGGGTTGCGAAAGATAAAACGTGGCAACCTCTTTCATCAAAGCCTCTATTTCATCCTGTCTATCAATCTTTGCTTCATAAATACAAATTTCATTAAACATCAAAACAACCTCCTTAATTCGACTTCTTCTCGCATAAGACGAATTCTTTATACAGTCGAATTGCACTCAAGATATATGTCAAACAACCATTTTCCACGTTAAATTTTCCTGTACTCTCGTTGCTCTTTATAGGTGTTCAGGAAATCAGGGCGGCAATCGGGCGGCATTTGGGCTGATTTACAACAAACATCACACCTAAAACAATACGCACAAACGCTGTATTCAAGCGGCTTGGCAGGCTGCTATGCCAATTCCCCACCTGTTAAGAACGGTATGTAAATTTTCCGTTTTTTAGTTGCTATCCCGCGCGTCCCCCAGCAGCACGCGCAGGTTTTCCGCTCCCGCTCCCGCAAGCTCCTTAAGGGTCCGCACAAGCGCCCTGCGGGACGCTGGCGGCACATTCCCCAATGCCGACGCGATTTCGTCCATATGCAGCGCGACGCCGCGCGGCAGCTCACGGAGCGTGCGCGCACCCGTAACGTTTAAAATGCCAAAAAGCGTATCCACCAGCACGCGCCGCTCCTCCGGCGGGCAATCGTTTAAAAACGCATGCAGCGTCAAATCCGTAAAGCGGCTGGTGCGCGTGGTACCGTCCGCCGCCACAAAATCCGGGCCAAGCACATGCCAGTAATAGGGATTATGCTGCCACAGGCTCACGCTGTCGCTGCGAACGACGGTAAATCCATCATGATAGCCAAGCAGCAGGCCGATGATGGAGGATTCCGGTATGTAGGAGCGTATGCGGGGGCATACGGCGCGGTATCCGGGGCCTTTCAGCGTTTCTTCGTCCAGGCCCGGCCCGTCGAAGCTGTAAACCTTCACAATTTTCTCCCTCACCTCCGGCGCGCACATGGACGCCGCGTACAGCGCCAGGTTCCCGCCCTTGGAATGCCCGCACACATTAAGCGCCGGAAAAACCTCCGCCGCCTTGTTCATAAAATTCACAGCCTCCAATTGGGACGGAATCGGGCTCTCAAACGCAAGGTTGAAATCCTCCTTCCATCCCACCAGCGTCGCGTCCGTTCCCCGGAAGCACACGACGCCCTCTCCCGTTTCCAGCCCAAACAGCGCGGCCGCGAACTGCTTCTCCGCCTCGGGCTCAAAATGCGCGGAGAAGCGCTTAAGCATAACGCCGCCATAGCGCGCGCACTGTTCCGCGTTCTCCCACAGCTCAAACCGCGAGCGGACGAGCACATTTTCCCCTCTGTCCGGCGGCGCGGGATATACCGCCTGTCGCAGCCGCGAAAGGGTTTGCTCCTGTCCGCCGCCCTCCAGCCGCTCCAACGGCGCGTGTACGAGCTGCGCAAAAATCAACATATCCACAGGGCCGGGCCCGGCCTGCGAAAAACGAAGGTCGCCGCGCCACTTAAGGTAATCGATGACGTTATTCATGCCAGAGCCTCTTTCGTACGGGATGCGTTCGAGCCGCTATGCCTCGGCACGCTCAAGCCGCGCGATCATCCTGCGCCGGGTAACGTAGTAGGCGGTCATCAGCAGAATGGCCGTACCGATCCAGGTAACGGAATCCGTAAAGTACAGGCCCTCGCGGCCAACGAGGTTCGGCGCCGCCCACAACACCCACAGAAGGCGGAGCGCAAGCTCCATAAAGCCGGACAGCATGGGGATCAACGCGTTTCCCATGCCCTGAAGCGCGGCGCGGTGCAAGCAAAGCATATACAGCGAAACCAGGAACGTAGCTTCCACAAACAGCGCGTCCATTCCGATCTGCACGGCCTGCGCGTTTGCCGCGGGAACAAAAAGCAGGATAAGATCCTTTCGAAACAGCATCACCAGCGCCGAGGTGATCATTGAGGATACCACGCCGAGCCAGACCGCCGTGCGAGTGCCGCTGACAATGCGCTCCGTCTGCTTCGCGCCCGCGTTTTGCCCCACAAAGGTGGCGACCGCGCCCTCCAGCGCCGAGCCGATAATGTTGAGCAACGAAAAATAGCGCTGCGAGGCCGTCATGCCCGTTACGAAGATCACGCCGTAGCTGTTGACTGCCCGCTGCATCGCCAGCTCTCCCGTGGAGATGACGGAGAAGCTCAGCATGGGCGGAACGCCGAGGCGGAGGAGCTCCCGCAGGGTCGCGCGCTCCGGCCTCCAATCTTCGCGGCGCGGCATGGCAAAGCTCAAGCGACGCAGGCTCAGCAGGCAGTAGCCAAGCGCGCATGCCTGCGCGATCAGCGTGGCCAACGCGGCGCCCTCTACGCCCATGCCGAAGGCCGCAAGGAAGAGGATATCCAGCGCGATGTTGAGCGCGGTCGCAATTACAAGCGCAATAAAGGGAGAACGGCTGTCGCCCAGCGCGCGCAGCGCCGACGCGCACACGTTATACAGGCCGGTAAGCGCCAGGCCCATCCACATGACGCGCAGGTACGCCGCCATGTACGGCCACAGCTCTCCGGGCGTGCGCAGCAGGCGCAGGAACGGCTGAAGCAGCGCAAGCCCCGCGCCGGTCAGTATCGCCGCGACAATCAGAACAACCGTAAGGCCCATTGCAAACGCGCGCCTAAATCCCGCATGGTCTTTTGCGCCGTAACGCTGCGCAAACACCACCCCAAAGCCCTGTGACAAGCCGATGAGCATGCTGGTCAAAAACCACTGCAAAAAGGATGAAGAACCAATGGCGGCAAACGCCTCCGTGCCAATCAGCCTGCCGACGATCACGCTGTCGCACATGGTATAAAGCTGCTGAAGCATGGAGGAAAGCATGAGCGGCAGCGCGAATCTAACAATCAGCCGCAGCGGCTTGCCCCGCGTCATATCAAGGGCCATTAAAAGCGTCCTCCGAATATGGTGATAGGGCAAGCATAAGGCATTTGACTGTTTTTGTAAAGCAAAAATTCGCGGAAAGTGGTTGAATCAGATGAAGAAGATTTCTTTGGATGGCCTATGGCGCATGCGTGCCACGGACAGGGATAACTGGCGCGAGGCCGTCGTGCCGGGCTCCGTGTATGCCGATCTGCTGAGGAACGGCGAGCTTGAGGACCCCTTTTACCGGGAAAACGAGCTGGCCGCCTTCGAGCTGATGCGCGGGGGCTACGAGTACCGCAGAACCTTTTCCCTCGGCGGGGAGGCGCTTGGCTTTGCCCGCGCGCTGCTGCGCTGCGAAGGGCTGGACACGCTGGCGCATGTAAGCGTCAACGGCACGGAAATCGGCTTTGCGGGCAACATGCACGTCGCCTGGGAATGGGATGTGAAGCAGGCGCTGCGCGCCGGGGAAAACGAAATTTCCATCCGGTTTGATTCCGCCGTGGAATACGCGCTTGCCGAAGGCGCGAAGCGGCCCGGCTGGTGTTCGTCTGACGCGATTCCCGGCTATCAGCACATTCGCAAGGCGCATTGCATGTTCGGCTGGGATTGGGGCCCGCGCCTGCCCGATGCGGGTATCTGGCGCGGCATCAGCCTTGTCCTGTTGGATAAGGCGCGGCTGGAAAGCGTGTTGGTGGAGCAGGAGCATCAGGCCGAGCGTGTGATCCTCCGCGTGACGCCGGAAATCGACGGCGACACCGCCGCATGCGAATGGACGGCCTCTGTCACCGCGCCGGATGGGACGGTTGTAACGCTTGACGGGCCTCAAACCGGCGCCTCCGCTATGCTTACGATCCATCACCCCCAGCTCTGGTGGCCCAGCGGCTATGGCGACCAGCCCTTGTATGCCGTGCGTGTGGCGCTTACCTCCGGCGGCCGCGAACAGGATGCCTGGGAGCGCCGCATAGGGCTGCGCACGCTCACCGTCAGCCGCGAAAAGGACGAGTGGGGCGAGGAATTCTGCCACATCGTCAACGGCGTCAAAATCTTCGCCATGGGCGCGGATTACATTCCCGAGGACAACATCCTCAGCCGCGTCACACCCGCGCGCACGCGAAGGCTGCTTGAGGACGCGAAGCTGGCCAACTACAACTGCGTCCGCATCTGGGGCGGCGGCTACTATCCGGACGATTTTTTCTTCGATATCTGCGACGAGCTGGGCCTCATGGTCTGGCAGGATTTCATGTACGCCTGCGCTTACTACGACCTGACGCCAGATTTTGAAAAGTCCATCCGGCTGGAGGCGGAGCAAAACGTAAGGCGCTTGCGCCATCACGCCTCTCTGGCGCTGCTTTGCGGCAACAACGAGATGGAGCAGTTTCAGGCCGAGGGCATCGCCGCGGAGCATAAGGGGGACTTTGTCTCCTTCGGCCCGTCTCGGCCCAGCCATCACGCCGATTACATCAAGATGTTTGAATACATTCTTCCCGAGATTTGCGGACGGCTGGCGCCCCAGACCTTCTACTGGCCCGCCTCTCCCTCCTCCGGCGGGGCGTTTGACGAACCCAACGCCGAAAACCGGGGCGACGTGCACTACTGGGATGTGTGGCACGGCGAAAAACCTTTTACGGAATACCGCAAATTCCACTTCCGCTACGTGTCGGAATTCGGCTTTCAATCCTTCCCCTGCCTTAAAACCGTGGAAAGCTTCACATTGCCTGAAGACCGCAACATCTTCTCCCGCGTGATGGAGCGTCACCAGCGCAACAAGGCTGCCAACGGCAAAATTCTTTCTTATCTGTCGCAAACCTACCGCTATCCCGGCAGCTTTGACAACCTGCTCTACTGCTCTCAGCTTCTTCAGGCCGACGCTATCCGCTACGGCGTGGAGCACTGGCGCCGCAACCGCGGCCGCTGCATGGGCGCGATCGTCTGGCAGCTAAACGACTGCTGGCCCGTTGCCTCCTGGTCCTCCATCGACTACTTTGGCCGGTGGAAGGCGCTTCATTACGCGGCCAAGCGCTTTTTCGCCCCAGTGCTGATTTCCGCGGAGGAGGAGGGCGAACTGACCCAGAATCCTCAAATCAATGAATTTCATCCCGCCCCCATCCGGCGAAGCATCCGCCTGAATGTGAGCAATGAAACCAGGGCGTGCGTCAGCGGCGTGGTAAAATGGGCGCTTCGCGGGCCGGATGCCTCCGTTATCCGCCATGGAGAGCAGGGATTGACCGTCCCCGCACTTTCGGCCGCATGGCTGGACAGGCTTGATTTCCCGGACGCATCGCTTACGGAGCATTACTTTAGCTTTGCCTTTGAGGTAGACGGCCGCGCCATAAGCAAAGGCACGGCGCTGTTCTGCGCGCCCAAGCACTTTGCCTTTGCCGACCCGCGGCTGGAAATCCGGAGGGAGGGCGGCGAGGTGGTCATCTCGGCTCAGGCCTTCGCAAAGCATGTCTATGTGGAAAGCGACGACCCCGATCTGCTGCTTGAGGATAACTTCTTCGACCTGAGCGCCGGCGAAAGGCGCATAAAGGTACTGCGCGGCGACGCGCACGGGCTGCGCGTCCGCAGCGTATTCGACCTGGCCTGACGCTTGGTATTTGGAGCGGGAGAAGAACCCCGTCCTTTTCCCGCTCCACCGCCCGCCTTGGCGAAAGTTTCAAGATTTTTGATTTTCTGCAAAACAGGGGTTGACATTTAGCCGGATTGGAGTATAATAGTTTTCGCTGGTTGGGAAACAACACAGCGGCTTGAGAAATCAAGCGTATGCACCATTAGCTCAGTTGGTAGAGCACCTGACTCTTAATCAGGGTGTCTAGGGTTCGAGTCCCTAATGGTGTACCACTTAAAACAAATCCGAATCAATAGCGGATAGCGCTGTCGGTTCGGATTTATTTATAACAGCGTACCAGAAGAACGGGTTCTGACCAATAAAGCGCTATGGATCCTCTCGTCTTTCAAACCACCAACGTACGCGTTTGCAGCAAGTATTCTTACAGTCGGGAGGGGCTATCATGCTTTCTCACCTGGTCCTTCTTCTGCTCTTTTCAAGCGGAAGCATCTTTGGTGCCGCGGTACTGAAAAAACGCTATGAGGAAGTCCTCCCCATTTATTTGCTCTCAGTCATCATGATATTATTTATCTTCGGACTAGCCGGAGTTTTACCGTACGGAGTTTTAGCGATATTTGTTCTGTCTTTGCTCCTTATTATCATTGCGCTCGCTCGCACAATCCGGCAAGGCAGTATAAGACCTTTCGTTTCCAATCTGTTTACCCCGGGGGCTTTTCTCTTCCTGGCTGTCTGGGTGATCTTTACACTTCTCAACCACGGCAGAATGAACAGTACCTATGATGAATTCTCTCATTGGGCGGATGTTGTGAAGGTAATGGTATCCCTTGATGATTTTGCAACGAGTTCCGCGTCCCATTCCATGTTCCCCAACTATCCTCCCGGTACGGCTTTGCTTCAATATCTGGTTCAGAAGGTCTATGTTCTGCTGGAACCAGGCTCTCCGTTTTGCGAGTGGAGGCTGTACTTTACCAGGCAAATTTTCTTTGTCGCCTTAATCATCCCATTTTTTTCATGTTTTAGCTGGAGGCAGATTTCACTCGCCTCCATTACAATGGCATGCATATTGCTCCTTCCGCTTTCTCTGTTCAATGATTATCATTCAAATTTTTATTCATCTCTGTATATCGACAGCTTTCTGGGCATTCTTGCCGGAGTTGGTTTTGCGATGGTTTTCTTTTGGAAACGCAAGGACGTGCTGTACCATGCCTATATGCCGCTGCTGCTTTCGATGCTGGTTCTTACCAAGCAGGCTGGCTTGATCTACGCGGTGTTTCTAGCTCTGTTTTATGTTGTTGACTCTGTAGGAAAAGAAATGCCACACAGAGTGCGCCGCCTTGGGTTGCAGGCGTCTGCCGCTTTGCTGGGCGTTCTTCTACCGCAGCTGCTATGGAATTATGAGGTCGCCAGCAATCAGGTCAATTCGATATTTCAACCGACGCTTGGCTTCTCCAGGCTATTGGATTTCACGGTCTATCAGCGCCAGCCCTACCTGATCGACGTCTGGAACCGCTATTTCGAAAAATTGCGTACCGGCGGGGTAGCGGTGGGCGCAACCGGCTGGAGCATTCCATATTATGCTCTGTTGCTTTTGTTGCTTGGAATTTTTGTGCTTTTATTGGTAGTGCTGCAAAAGCAAAATAGGCATCAAATTTCCCTGCTGATATCCGCCCTTGGAATCCTCCTTCTTTGTTCCGTCTATCTGGTAGGCTTGGCGGTCATCTATATGGTGCAGTTCAGCCAAGAGGAAGCTCTTGCCCTCGCGTCTTTTGATCGCTATGTTCGTATTGTGTATATGATGCTGCTGATGATGTGCGCCTTGGGCAGCATCCAGGCTATCGCGGCGCTTGAGGGCAGAAGGTTCCTTGCAATCGCAGTCGCTGCCGTGGCGGTATGCGTCTTTACGCCATGGAACAACGTACGGGATTTCGTCAGCAGAAGGAGCGTAAAAGCCGGCATTGCCTGGCGGCTGCCGTTGGATGTATTGTGTGACGAGGTAAAGGCGGTGGCGCGGGACGAATCGGCCCGCGTGTACATCATCGCCCAGGACACGACAGGAAACGAGTATATGGCAATGAGATATGTTTTCCGCCCATACATCGTCAACCCTTGGGGAAGCTGGAGCCTGTGCCTGCCGGATGGCGAAAGCGGCGAGGGACCGCAAAGATTTATTAATCCACAGGAATTGGCTGTGGATATCGTTGCAAATTATGAATATGTTCTTCTCTATAAAGTGAACGGGCGCTTTGTTGAGAACTTTTCATCCCTGTTTTCCAACCCAGCCCAAATTGCAAACAGCGCCCTCTTTTCCGTAAACAAAGTATCACGTCTCCTGGACAGCCTCCAGCCTCACTCTACCTCGCGAATGGCGTCAAGCGGCCACATCACCAGCCTCACACGCCCTATGATCATCTCCCGCGCAATCGCGGCCGGGGCTCCGTAACCATGATAATTCCGACTGTCATGGCTGTTGTCACGGTTGTCGCCCATTACAAAATACTCGTTTTCGCCCAGCGTAAACGCCGCCATGGCAAAGCCGCTATCGTTTCGCCACGGCGTCAGGTAAGGCTCCCGAAGCGCCGTACCGTTACGGTAAACCACATTGCTGATAATCTCGATGGTATCGCCCGGCACGCCCATTACCCGCTTGACAAATTTCTCCGTCCTGCCCGGATATTTGCATATCACCACATCGCCGCGTCCCGGGTCGCCCAGCAGGTATTCGGGCTTTGAAACATACATGACCTCGCCGTCGTTGAGCGTGTCGCGCATGCTTTCGCCCTGCACGCGCACGGGCTGAAAGATCAGCAGATGAACAAGCTGAGCGATAACCACCGCCAGCGCCAGACGGCCCAGCCAACCGAGCACCTCGTGCGTCACGCGGCAAAGCTTTTCGTGCCGGTGGGGGTGCTCCTTCTTTTGCATATCCCAGCATCCCTTTCATCGGCATATGTGCTAAAATCTCCGTTCAAACCATCTATCTTAATCAAATTCGTCCCTGACTTTACCATTTCCTTCCGAATGCCGCGTTTTTATGTAACAATGCGCTGCGCCAAAACGCCTCCAAAAAGCGCCGGATTGGGCATGCTATCATCGCATGATCAATTGCCGAAAGGTGGCGTTCGCTCTGTCCCGCTCATTTTCAGCAGGCGTCCTCAGGCGCGCACAGCGCAAGAGACTCAGACAGTTTGAAAGGAATCAGCCCAGCCTTTTCAGCTTTCTTGAGCACGAGCATCTCGACCAAAACGGCCGCGCCGTGATCTCGATCGACTGCACGCACGTGACGGAATTCTTCCAGCCGCTCTCCTTCGGCGCGCAGCTCGCGCTTTCGCCCTCCATTCTTGAATATATCGATCTAAAGGCTTATCCCATCCCCACGGTCTACCCCATCGTCATCCGCTTTCTCAACTGGCGGGGAGACGGCGCTCAGGAGCGGCTGATCCGCTCCCGCCTGCTCAAACACTATCTGCTGGCGCTGCGCGACAGGGAGGACGACCTGCGGCTCAACCTGATCAAATCACTTTCGCTGCTTGTGTTCGGCGCGTCCATGCTCATGCTTTCATTTGGGTTAACGCGCTACCTTTCCGACCCGTTCATCACGGAATTCCTATCCATCGTTTCCACCTTCTCGCTGTGGGAGGCGGTCGACCTTTTTCTTCTGGAACGCAGGCGCCTAAACGTCGAGCGCCTCAACAGCGGCCAACTCGCCATGGCGGCGGTGGCTTTTGAAAAAAAGCCATAAAAAGCGGAGAATTTCGCCGGACATGGCAAGCGCCCGGTGGAACACCCCGCGTCAGTTTTGGTCGTTCGTCGCGTCCCCGTTTCCAAAGATGGGGATAGCCTCCCCCAGATAGGTGGGTTCGGGCTTAAACGCGCACCAGATCACATCCTTAAAGCGCGCGGCCGCCTCCCGCAGGTCAAAATAGCGCTGCCGCGCATACCGCCTTATATCGGAGGGAATGCCCGCCGCCTCCATCCCCATGGCGCGCGCGTTGTAAATAGCGCGGTACAGGTGATAGGTCTGAGTGACGATCACTACGCGCTCGCACCTGAAAACCTCCCGCGCGCGGTACATGCTTTCATAGGTGGAAAAGCCGGCGTGGTCCATAAAAATATTTTCGGACGGCACGCCCTTTTCCATGGCGTAATCTTTCATGGCGTTCACCTCGTCGTAGCCTGCGCGGCCGTGATCGCCGCTCATTAAAAGCCGTTCGGCTATACCCATATTGTACGCCTCGATCGCCACATCCAGCCGGTCCCGAAGCATCTGGCTGGGTTTGCCGTCCTTACGCACGCCGCAGCCCAGCACCAAAACGCAGTCGCCCGAAAGCCCTTGCGCCTTATCGATGGGATAAATCGCACCCTGGGCACCGTGCTTCATCACTAGGTTTGTGGCAAGTACGCCCACGCCCGCCGTAAGCGCCGCGCAAAGCGCAAGTAGAAGGACGCGCTTCCCCAGCCCATGCCGTTTTTCTCTTCCCTGGTTGTCTTTTCCGCTGTTTTCCCGCACATCCGAAGGGCAGACCGCATGCGTTTCCGCCATTAAAGCGCCTCTCTGTCGTTTCCCATTTTCCACCTTTCAATTATAAAACGAAAGAGGCTGCGATTTTCTTTCATATTGAATAAACCCTGGCGCTCCGCCGTTCGCGGGTCGGGCGGTCAGGGTTTTCTGCCCAGATACAGGCGGTACAGCTTTGTCCGGATATCCGTAAAGCCATAGCGCTTAAACTCCATACGGCGTTCCCCCGCAATCCCGCTCTGAAAACTCAACGGGTTCCCCTCCGGATGGGCGGTATTTCGCGTATATCCTGCGGTTTACCAAATTGCCCGCGTCATTTTCTCTGTTGGGATAGGGATGGTTCCAAAACAGGGCAAGCGCGCCGCCGGGCTTAAGGCAATCCATCACCCGGCGGTATCCCTCTCCGGCTGGCAGCCAGTGAAAGGCCGTAGCGCAATACACAAGATCAAACGCATTGCCGCCGGGCAACGCATTCATAAAATCGGCATGAACCGCTTCAAAACGGTCATGCCCACTGAATTTTTTCTTGACATAATCATGAAGCTCCCGCCCAAGCTCGACGGCCATGACCGCGCAGCCCGTGTTCAAAATGGGCAGGGTGGCCTGCCCTGTGCCAATGCCGATCTCCAGCGCCCGGCTGTCTTTACCCAGCGGGGTATATTCCGCGATTTCCAAAAACAGTTCCTTCGGATACGCGGGCCTGCAGCGATCGTAATCTGCCGCGTCCTCGGTAAAGGCCATGCGCAAATCCATCCGTTCGTCCCCCGATCCGTCAATTCAAAAAGCGCCCCATCCGCCTTACAGTATATCATACCGTCCGGCAAATGAGGCGATGATCGTTAACAGGCGGTTATGCCCTCCGCGCGTCCTCTTTTTCCAATATCTCCATAAACTCCGCACCCGTGATGGTTTCCTTTTCAAGCAGGTAATCAGCCAGCTTGTCAAGCAGCTCCCGGTTGCCGCGAAGAATATCCAGCGCCTTTTGATGCGCGGCGCGGATGACGCTCTGCACCTCCGCGTCCACCTTGGCGCTCATGTCCGGGCTGCAAACCAGCGAGGTATCGGCGCTCAAATAGGGATTGTTGACCGTTTCCAGCGCGACCATATCAAACTGGTCGCTCATGCCGTAGCGGGTGATCATCGCCCGCGCGGTCGAGGTCGCCTTTTCAATATCGTTGCTCGCGCCGGAGGTGATGGAATTAAACACAACCTCCTCCGCCGAGCGTCCGCCCGTCAGGGTGGTCAGCTGGTTGAGCATATCCTCCTTGCTCATGAGGAAGCGCTCGCCCTCCTCAATCTGCATGGTATAGCCCAGCGCGCCGGAGGTGCGCGGAATAATGGTGATCTTGTGCACGGGCGCGGCGTCCTTCAGGCGGGCTGCCACCAGTGCGTGGCCGATTTCGTGGTAGGCAATGATCTTTTTTTCATGCTCGCTGATCATCGCGCCCTTGCGCTGATAACCCGCGATAACGACCTCCACGCTCTCCTCCAGATCGGTCTGGGTAACGGAATCGCGGCCCAGGCGCACGGCGCGCAGCGCGGCCTCGTTGATGATGTTGGCAAGCTCCGCGCCGCTCGCGCCGCTGGTGGCGCGGCCGATGGTGTCAAAGTCAACGCCGGCGTCCATCTTCACATCTTTGGAATGCACCTTTAAAATTGCCACTCGGCCTTGTAGATCGGGCAGTTCCACGGGAATTCGGCGGTCAAAACGGCCCGGGCGCAGAAGCGCCTTATCCAGGCTGTCGGGACGGTTGGTCGCGGCAAGGATCACAACGCCCTTGGTGGCGTCAAAGCCGTCCATCTCGGCCAGCAGCTGGTTAAGCGTCTGCTCGCGCTCGTCGTTGCCGCCGATGCCGTTGCCGCTGTCGCGCTTTTTGCCAATGGTGTCGATCTCGTCGATAAACACAATACAAGGGGCTTTTTCCGCCGCCTGCTTGAACAGGTCGCGCACCTTGGCCGCGCCCATGCCTACAAACATCTCCACAAATTCCGAACCGGAGATAGAGAAAAACGGCACCTTAGCCTCGCCCGCGACGGCTTTGGCCAAAAGCGTTTTACCAGTGCCCGGAGGACCCACCAGCAACGCGCCCTTGGGTAACGTCGCGCCGATGTTCTTGTATTTGTCCGGGTTGTGCAAGAAGTCCACGATCTCGGTCAGGGCTTCCTTGGCCTCGTCCTGCCCCGCCACGTCGGCAAAGGTTTTGCCGGTCTGGCTTTCCACGTAAATCTTCGCGTTGGATTTGCCAAACTGCATAGCGTTGCCGCCCATGCGCTTTGTCATCATCCGCCCCAGCAGCTGGCCGATCACCACAAAGAACAGGATCGGGAACACCCACGACATCAGGAAGCTCAGCAGCGGGCTATCCTGTGTGGGGATGGTCGCGGTAAACTTCGCGCCGGACTGGTACAGCCTATCTACCAAACCGTCGTCCGGCATGCGCCCGGTCTTGTAAAGCGTGGTCTTGCCGTCCGCGTCCTTGGTGGTAAAAAGGATCTGATCCTGTTCCAGGGCTACCTCAGCGATTTCCTTCCGCTCGATCATGCTCATAAAATCGTTGTAGCCCACCTCCGTCACCGGGGTGGAGAACAGCAGCGGAAAGACCAGCGCGTTCAAAAGCATGATCACAACCATGGCGATCAGGTAATAAAATATCAAAGGTTTTTTCGGGGACTTATCGTCTACCTTCATCGGGCAGCCTCCTTCTCTCCAGTACACCGGGCCTCTCAGGCCCGGTGTATGTCGCTATTCGCTTTTGCGTATGGCTTTTCCTGCCGGCATTGCATTTATTCATAAAGGATTCATCCTTCGTTCATCATCAGCCGCCTCGGCGGGTTTTCGCCCCGCAAGCCGAACCCAGCCCGTCAAAAATAAAAAATGCCGCCCTCCTTCGCAAGCCGGAAAAAAGGCGGCCCAACGTCCTTCGTATCGTCCCATACCCGCATGTTACTTCCGCTGCCCTGTCAGAATCTCCTTTAACGTAAGAACCGCACGCTCATAACCCTCAAAGCCCAGCCCGGCGATTTGAGCGGCACACGCCATGGCCGGATAGCTCACCTGCCGGAAGCCTTCCCGGGCGGCCACGTCGCTCAAATGCACCTCCACGGCCGGCAGTGCCACGGCCTTGAGCGCGTCTAAAATAGCGACGCTCGTGTGCGTATAGGCCGCCGGATTAATCACAATGCCGTCCGCC
The DNA here is from genome assembly GCA_023411375.1 of Bacillota bacterium. GTDB lineage: Bacteria > Bacillota > Clostridia > Christensenellales > Aristaeellaceae > Limiplasma. Next base: position 17,604 of record JAEYOW010000025.1, read on the forward strand.
CGGCCGTAGGCGCGCTGGATGATATCCACCAGCTCGCCCTCGTGGTTGCTCTGAAAGCATTCGACCTCCATGTTCTCCCGCTCGCACACGGCCTCCACATACCTGACGAGCTGCGCATAGGTCTGCGCGCCGTAAATATCCGGCTCCCGCACGCCCAGCATGTTCAGGTTAGGTCCGTTAATCACAAAGAGCTTCATCATATGCCTCCTCAATCGCACGCGCGCATTCGCGGGGCGTTGTTTCATTCCGCACGGTCATATCCGCACAGGCGGCGTACAGCGGCGCGCGTTCAGCCCACATTTGCCTGAGCGCCTCCGTCCCGGTAGAAAGGGGCCTGCCGGCCGTGGAAAGCCGTTCCGTCCCGCGCGTGAGATGCGCCACGAAACCATTCAACCGCAGCATCTCACGGTTTGCCGCGCTTTTCACCGCGCCGCCGCCCGTCGATAGAATCCGGCCGCCCTCGCGGGCATAACGGGCGATCTGCGCGGCCTCCCGCGCTCGGAAGCCCGTTTCGCCCTCCGCCGCAAAAATCTCGGGAATGCTCCTGCCCGCCTCACGCTCAATCTCGTCGTCGATATCCACATGCGGCAGCCCCAACCGCTCCGCCAGCAGCCTGCCGACGGTCGTCTTGCCGCACCCCGGCATGCCGATCAGCACGACGTTCATCACCGCGCGGCGAAGCTCCCGCTCCGCACGCCGTACCCGTCCGGACGGAACCGATGCGCCGGTAAACAGCTCGCATGCCCGAGCCGCCTGATACGTAAGCATCGAAAGCCCTCCCGCGCATGGGATGCCCAGCGCTTGAGCCTGCTGTAAAAGGCGCGTGCGCAGCGGGTTGTAAATCACATCAAGCACGCCGCGCAGCCCCGGTAGCCGCGTAAGGTCCACCGCCGAAGCATCCGTATTCGGGTACATCCCAACCGGCGTGGTGTTAACCAGATAGGCCGCGTCCGCATGCCTTTCCAGGTTTTCATAGCGGTTCTCCCCCGCGCGTGATATCACCACGGGCACGCCGCCCGCCTCGCGCACCACGTCGCAGGCGGTCAGGCTGGTGCCGCCGCTGCCCAGCACAAGCGTCTTTTCGCCCCGAAAGCCGATCCCCGCCCGCCGCGCCATCCCGGCAAAGCCGCAGGCGTCGGTATTGTCTCCAAAAAGCGTGCCGTCCTTACGCCTGACCACCGTGTTCACGCACCCGATTCTCCGCGCCGTTTCCCCGATTTCATCCAGATAGGGCATAACCGCCTGCTTATAAGGAATCGTCACGTTCAGCCCGTCAAACGCCCGCGCGCGCATAAACCCGTCCAATTCGCTCTGTGGCATGGGCCACAGGCTATACTCATATTCTCCCAAAAGGCCGTGGAGCGTCTTTGAATAGCTGTGCCCGAGCCTTTCCCCAATCAATCCGCACCGCATCATCCCGCTCCTCAAATCTCCGAATAGCTGCCCAGGTAGGTAAATGCCTCGGGTCCCTCGTCCAGCTCGCTCAACAGCTGCAACGCCGCTTCGTCGTAGACCGACGCATCCAGATCAAAATAAAACATAAACTCAAAATCAGTTCCCGCGATAGGCCGGCTTTCCAGCTTGGTCAGGTTCAGGCCAAGGGCGGAAAACTTCGCGATCATGCTGTACAGCGCGCCCGGCTTGTGCTGCACGTTGAGCATCAGGCTCATCTTGTCCGCACCGGGGTAAATTTCCAGCGCTTTGGAAATGCAGATGAAGCGGGTGAAGTTGCTGTCGCTGTTGGAAACCTCGCTTCTAAGCACGCTCAGGCCGTAAAGCGGCGCGCACGCGGGCGAAGAAATGGCCGCGATATCCATCCGCTCGCTCCGGCTTACCATCTGCGCGGCCATGGCGGTATTCTCGCATACCGTCACCTTCACATCCTTTAGCCCCTTCAAAAACTCGCCGCACTGGCCGATCGCCTGCTCGTGGCTTATAATCTCCCGCACGTTTTCCAGCCTGACGCCGGGCTTTGCAAGCAGGCGGTGGTCGATCTTCAATCTCACGCTTCTCACGATGGAGAAGCGGTACTTGCGCATCAGGTCATAAACCTCCGTCACCGACCCATAGGAGCTGTTTTCGATGGGCAGCACGCCGTACCGGCACAGCCCGCCCTCTATGGCCTGAAACACCCCTTCGAAGCGTTTGAAATACATGATGTCCGGCAGCGCGAACAGCTTGTCGCACGCCTGCTGGCTGTAAGCGCCCTCCACGCCCTGGCAGGCGACCACCGCCTTCCTGGGAAACATCTCGGGCGTGGCTTCAATAGCACGGGCGATGTGGTTGGAAAGCTCCGTCTTTTGCGTCATATATCGCTGCTGATAGCTGCGGCTGATATCGAAAATCGTGTTGTACATAAGCTTCACATACATCGCCATATCGTCCCCGACGGCGGCCGTCTGCCGGTTTAGCACCTCTCGCTCCCGCGCGGGATCAAATACCGGCAGGCCGTTTTCCTTTTTGTATCTGGCAATCTCCAGCGCCACGCGCATCCGCGCGTCAAATGCCTTTACAAGCTGCCCGTCGATATCGTTGATTTTCTTTCGAAGCTCCTGAATATCCATGCTTTCAGCCTTCTTTCGATTAGTTAGAGGGAATAGGGGACGAAGGAACGGCAGGGCTTTTTCCCCCCAACAACCCCGGCAAGGGGTTCGCCCTTTATCCATGATGAACCGCGCATTGCGCGGCCAAAGGCGGGATTGTTAAGGGCACAGCCCTTGACTGCGGGGTTTGGTGGCGCATAGTCCCAACGCCTCCCCATTACTCGCTCACCGCCATCCCCACCATCTCAGGCAGCTTTTCCACAGCCACGGGATACAGCGCACATTGGCCGATGGCTTCCGGCAGCACAAAGGTGAGCGTGCCGCCCGCGCGCTTCTTGTCCGACAGGGCGACGGCGCACAGCTCATCCGCCGCGTATGGCGCGGACACCGGCAGACGGTTCGCTTCAAGCGCGGCCACAATTTGCGGCAGCACCTCCCCACCGCAAAGCCCAAGCCGACTTGCAAGGCGCGCCGCGTACACCATGCCTACGGCTACCGCGTGTCCATGCGAAACGGCATAGCCGCTGCACCTCTCAATCGCGTGACCGAGCGTGTGCCCAAGGTTTAAAAGCTGCCGGCTTCCCGTGTCGCGCTCATCCGCCTCAACCAGGGTTGCCTTGGCGGAAACGCAGCGGGTGATAATCTCCTCCGTCCGCGCGCTCCAACTGCCGGAGGACAGCAGCTCAAAAAGCGGCGCATCCCCCAGCACGCCATACTTGACGGCCTCAGCCACGCCGTCCGCCAGCACGTCCGCCGGCAGGGTATTCAGCGCGTCCGGGTCGCACAGCACCATGTGCGGCTGGTAAAACGCACCGGCGAGATTTTTCCCGGCGGACAGATTCAGCCCCGTCTTGCCGCCCACGCTGCTATCCACCATCGCAAGTAAAGTCGTGGGGATTTGGATAAGCGAAACGCCCCGCAGATAACTTGCCGCCGCAAAACCCGCCATATCCCCCACCACACCGCCGCCCAGGGCGATCACGCAATCCGTCCGGGTAAGCCGCTCAGCGGCGAGAAAATCCAACATGGTTTCCCATGTGCGCAAATTCTTATTCGTTTCGCCGTGCGGCATGGCAAAGCGGCAAACCGTGAAGCCGCTTTGCTCCAGAGAGCGCTGAACCGCATCTGCATAAAGCGCGTCCACCGTATCGTCCGTCAGCATGGCCGCGGCGCATGGCTTACCCAGCGCGTCAAGCGCCGTTTCGCCCGTCCTGGCAAGCAGCCCGCGCCCGATGAGCACGCCGTAGGGCCTTCCCGCATTCACACGCACGCTGTTCATGGCTCGTCATCCTTTCTGTCGGCGGCTTCCTTTCGCTCGCGGCCCACGCGCAGCAGCGCCCGCATATCGTCCTCCCGTTCCTCCGCCAACGCGTCGCGATAGCGGCAAAGGTTTCCGATCAGCGTATTAAGCTCGCTGAGCAGCGGCTCGCGGTTGCACACGAACAGCTCCGTCCACATGTTCTCGTTCAGGCGGGCTACGCGCGTCATATCCTTGAAGCTGCCGGCCGAAAACCCATGGTGTTCCATGGCAGCGGGGCTTAGCACATACGCGCTGGACACGATATGGGCAAGCTGCGACGTGTATGCGATCACGCCGTCGTGCTTTTCCGGCGTGGTAATCACCACGCGACCAAAGCCCAACCCGCGCCAAAAATGCTTGAGAAAATCCAGCGTCTGAATATCCGTGCCGCGCGGCGGGGTCAAAATCATCGACGCACGGTTAAACAGCGTGGCGGTAGCGTGGTCAAAGCCCGAATATTCGATACCCGCCATGGGGTGCCCGCCCACAAAAACAAATCCATGCTCCTCCGCCACCCGCCACAGCGGTTCACAGACCGCCGACTTCACGCCGCACACGTCGATCACCAGCGCGCCCTTCTTGATCCCGTCCGCGTGGGTGGTCACGTAATCGACAGCCGCCTTTGGCCATGTGGCCACAATGACCATGTCGCAGATGGCCAGGCGTTCCCCCGTCAGCTCGCCGTCGATCGCCTCCAGGAGCTTTGCCTTGTAAAGCACCTGTTCGCTTGTATCCGCTCCCAACACCGTGTGCGGGGTCAGCTTTTTGATGCACTTGGCAATGGAACCGCCGATCAACCCCAGCCCAATCACAGCAATATTCATACGCGCGCCTCCCTGGGCGTGTGGTATGCATGCGGAAGCACCGCGCGCACGCCGTCCATCACATCCAAAAACGCTTCGGGCGTTAGCGACTGCGCGCCGTCGCACAGCGCCCGTTTGGGATCGTTATGCACCTCGATCATCAGCCCGTCCGCGCCCGCGACGGTCGCCGCAAGCGCCATGGGCTTAACCAGCGCGGCGATTCCTGTCGCGTGGCTGGGATCGACAATTACGGGAAGATGGCTCATCTTTTTGAGCATCGGGATAGCGGCAAGGTCCAGCGTGTTTCGCGTCGCCGTTTCGAACGTGCGGATGCCGCGCTCGCACAGGACGACCTTTGCGTTGCCCCCAGCCATGACGTACTCGGCGCTCATCAAAAGCTCCTGCAAGGTGTTGGCAAGGCCGCGTTTGAGCAGAATGGGCTTGCCGGTATGCCCCAGCTCTTTAAGCAGCTCAAAGTTCTGCATGTTGCGCGCGCCAACCTGGATCACGTCCACGTCGTCAAACAGGCTGAGCTGGGAAAGGTCCATGATTTCCGTCACCACCGGCAGGCCGCTCAGCTTCTTGGCCTCCAGCAGCAGCTCCAGCCCATGTCCCCGCAGGCCCTGAAAAGCATACGGCGAGGTGCGCGGCTTGAACGCGCCGCCGCGCAGCATCGTGGCGCCCGCCGCCTTCACCGCCGTGGCGATCAGGCAGACCTGCTCCTCGCTTTCGATGCTGCACGGGCCCGCGATCACGCTGAACACCCCGCCGCCGATTTGCGTGCCGCCCACGGGAATCACCGTATCCTCCTCGTGGAACTTGCGGTTCGCATTCTTGTAAGGCTCCTGGACGCGCTTGACGTCCTCCACGATATCCAGCGCGCGCAGCAAATCGATATCCACCACCGAGGTGTCGCCCACCAGCCCCAGAATGGTGTGCATATCGCCCTCGGACGGGTGAATGGTAATGTTCAGGCTTTTCAGCCACGCCATCAGGTTGTTCAGCTGTTTTTCGTCCGGGTTCTTTTTCAGAATGACGATCATGGGATTCCCTCCTTCATTTCAAGAAAAAACCCCCGCGGCATTGAGCCGCGAGGGTGGTTGCTACCTAACCAGCCTTACATCACAGCACAACGCAAACGAGCCTTACGCGCAAACGTAAAGCTAAAGTAAAAATAATAGGCCGAGCCATGGTTGAGATGATTTCCGCTCACAGGCCCGCCCTCCTTGCGTTGATTGCTTGGTTGGGATGATAGCACCATCGGGCGCGGTTGTCAACCGTTTTGTCAAAAAATCAACAAAAGAACAGCCGCGAGTGATTGCTATGTTCATCCCTTATTCCCGGCAAATCTCCTCCAGCGCCTGCATGCCTCTGGTCACATATTTATTGCGGTGCCTGATAATGGCAAAGCTCCTTTCCGGCGCGATGCCCTCCACCTCAAACGCCGCGACCTCGCCGCGCCCCAGCGCGTCCCGTACCAGGAGGTATGGCAGAACCGCCACGCCCAGCCCGGCGCGTACGGCGCTGACGATCGTCTGCGTGCTGATGCTCTGCCACAGCGGCCTGATCTGCACCCCGCGCGCGGCCAGCAGCCCATCCGCCAGTTCGCGGCCCGCGCTCCCCTTTTCGCGGTATAAAAAGTCTTCCCCGGCCAATGCCTCCGGGGGCACGCCCCGCTTTCCGGCAAACGCATGGCCCGGATGGCACAAAAACACCAGCCTGTCACGGTAAAAGGCCTCCCGGTAAATGGCTTCATGGCGGGTCGCACCCTCCACAAAGCCGATGTCAATCTCGTTTTCCAAAACTGCCCTTTCCACATGGTCGGAGTTGTTGACCACCACCTCCGCCCGCAGGGCCGGATACCGTTCCTTCAGGCGGGTCAAAAAGCCCGGAAGAAGCTCCTTGCCGATGGTGATGCTGCTGCCCACGCGCAGCACGCCCATGGTTTCGGAATCCCGCACCTCCCGCTCCATCTGGTCAAACAGCGAAACCACATGCAGCGCGTATTGCCTGAACCGGCTTCCCGCGTCCGTCAGGTGCAGCCGCTTGCCGATCCGGTCAAACAGCCGCACGCCGTAAAACCGCTCCAGCTCTGTAACGGCTGCGCTGACAGATGGTTGCGATATCCGCAGCGCCTCAGCCGCGGCGACCGTCGTGCCACTCTCGCACACCGCCAGGAAAACTCTCAAATGCCTGATCGTCATTCGCGCGCCGTCCAATCTATCAATATTTCTGATTTATTCTATATCATTATAATATTTTACTTCTATCAATGCAAATGTTACAATAGTTCGGAAAGGGAGGGCTGTCCTGTTGGAACACAAACCGCACATTTGCCGCACGCTGTTTACCTCCATGTTTATGCTGAGCGCCTTTACGTTTGGCGGCGGTTTTGTCATTATTCCCCTGATGCGCAAAAAATTTGTGGAGGAGCTTCACTGGCTTGAGGAACAGGAAATGCTTGACGCCGTCGCCATGGCGCAGTCCTCCCCCGGCGCCGTAACGGTCAACGTCGCCGTGCAGCTCGGCGACAGGTTGGCGGGCCTGCGCGGGGTGCTTGCCGCCGTACTGGGCACGCTGCTTCCGCCGCTTATCCTGCTTTGCGCCGTTTCCTACTTTTACGACGCTTTTCGCGCCTCGCCCGTGATTTCCGCCTTTTTGAAAAGCATGCAGGCGGCGGTGGCGGCGGTTATCGCGTTTGCCATGCTGTCGCTTGCCAAGCCGATTGCCGCAAGGCGCAGGCCGCTTGAGCTCGTCATGATGATCGGCGCCTTTATCGCCGGATGCGTACTACGCGTTAACGTGGTTGTGATTCTATTATTCTGCGGACTGCTGGGCGCGCTGCTCGCATGGAGGGGAAGAAAAGATCATGATGCTGCTTGACCTTTGCTGGAGCTTCGTTCAGGTGGGCCTGTTCAGCATCGGCGGCGGGCTGGCCGCCATTCCTCTGATCTCCCACCAGGTGGTAGACATACACGGATGGCTTACCATGGCTGAGCTGACCGACCTGATCGCCATTGCCGAGGCCACGCCCGGGCCGATCGCCGTCAACGTGGCCACCTTTGTAGGCGCGCGGCTCGGCGGGCCAATCGCCGCGACGCTTGCTACCGTAAGCGTCATTTTGCCGGGCTGTGTCATTGCGCTCGGACTTGCGCGGCTTTATATGCGCTACCGCTCTCTGCCGCTTTTACAGGGCGTGCTGGACGGGCTGCGCCCGGCTGTTGTGGCGCTTATCGCCACGGGCGGCGTAGCGGTGTTGCGCGCGGCCCTCTGGAGCGACGGTCCGGTTGTGCTTTCCAATACGGACGTGATTTCCGCCGTCAGCTTTGTGGCGTGCTTCTGGATTCTTCTCAAACGAAACCCCAGCCCCGTGCTTTTGATGCTGGGGGCTGGGGTTGCCGGGTGCGCAGTCAGGCTGGCGCTTGGGTAAGACGAGGGTTCGCATGCGTTTTTGCCCCGCGGCAGGCCTCTCCCCACAAGGGTCTCGCGATCCATGCGCGGCCCTTTTATTCCACCCGCTCCCTGTATTCGCAGGAACCGCATAAAACGCCGCAGCTTGATTCAGTCATCCGTTTCCCGTATTCTTTTTCGGTCGATTTTCACGGCTTACTCCCCGTCCGCCAGCATTTCCTTTACCCGAAGGCTTGCGGCGTAGACGGCGTTTTTGCGCTCGCCCGCGGCAATAAGCTCCTCCATGCCCTCGCGCAGCGTAAGTCCGCGCACCAACCCGTCAAAAAGCTGCGCCTCTAAAGACAGCGCGCTTTTGGGGGCTTCCGGCTTGGGAACATCCTCAACCGCCCATTCCAGCGCTAGGCAATATTCGCCCTTATCAGCCTTCGGATTGCCTTCCATTGCTGAAAGAACCTCGCACACCGGCCCGCGCAGAGTGCATTCGTGCTTCTTTGTCAAATCGCAACTGGCGCTCACGCGCGTATTCGGCAGCGCGTCCCGCACGGCGGCCAGCAAATCGATCACCCGGTGCGGCGACTCGTGCACGACCGCGATCTTCGATTTTGTCGCCATCTCCAAAAGGCTGGCTTTCAGTTCGCTCTTCTGGCGCGGTAAAAAACCGTAAAAGGTGAATTCCGAAATTTCCATCCCGCTGACCGACAGGGCGGCGGCCATGGCAGTCGGCCCGGCGACCGCTACAATCTCCACGCCCGCCCGCGCGGCCTCCGCCACCAGCAGGCTGCCCGGGTCGCTGATGCACGGGGTGCCCGCATCCGTCGTTACGGCCACGTCGATATTCTCGCTCAGCATCCGTTCTACAATCCGCGACGCCTTGCCGCGCTCGTTGTGCTCATGACAGCTCGTCAGCGGGGTTTGAATATCAAAGACGCTGAGCAGCTTCATGGTTACGCGCGTGTCCTCGGCGGCAATCAGGGCCACGCTTCGGAGCGTTTCAACCGCGCGGGGGGACATGTCTCCCAAATTGCCGATCGGCGTGGCGACCACATATAGCGTTGGCATGGCTTCCCTCCCGAATTTTTAGGCTTGCTGGACGGACCGATCTTCTCTGCGCTCAAAAACCCGCAGCTTGGCGCTTCGCGCCCGCGCGTTTTCGTCTGTTTCCTCCCGGGTGGGCTTAACCGCGCCGCCCGCGAGCACGCGCCCAAGCGCTTTTTTTCCGCAGGTGCAGATCGGGGCCTTGGGCGGACAGACGCATGGGTTTTGAAAACGCCGGAACGTGTTTTTCACAATTCTGTCCTCCAACGAATGAAAGGTGATCACCAGCAGCCGCCCGCCGGGTTTCAGCAGCTCCGCAAAGCCGCAAAGCGCCTGTTCCAGCGGCGAAAGCTCGTCGTTCACAGCGATGCGAACGGCCTGGAACGTCCGGCGCGCCGGATGCCCGTCGTCCTTTCTCCGTACCGCCTTGGGTATGGCCGCGTCCACCACGGCCACAAGGTCGCCTGTCGTCAAAATGGGCTTTTCACGCCTGCGTTCGTCAAAAATCTGCGCGATGCGCGCCGCCCACTTTTCCTCTCCATACTCCGTCAAAACGCGGCGCAGCTCCTGCGGCGTAACCTGTGCAAGATATTCGGCGGCAGTTTCGCCCTGCGACTTATCCATGCGCATGTCAAGCGGCGCATCCTCATGATAGCTGAAGCCGCGTTCACCCGTGTCAAGCTGATGGCTGCTCACACCTAAATCCAGCAGCGCGCCATCCAGAGGCGGCGCGCCTGCCGCGCTTAGCAGCGCGCCCGCGTCGTGGAAGTTCCCGTGGATAGCGCGAAATCCCGGATAGCATGAAAGCCGAGCCGTTGCGGCCGCGATGGCCTCCTCATCCCGGTCGATGCCGTACAGCCGCGCCGTTGCGCCGGACAGCCGGAGGATACCCTCGCTGTGCCCACCGCCCCCCAGCGTGCCGTCCGCGTATACGCCATCCGGCCTGGGCGCCATCCATTCCATCACCTCGTCAAACAAAACGGGCAGATGGTGAAAGCTTGTCGTCATTCTTTCTTTTCTCCATTCACAAAAAACGGGAAGGGCGTTGGAAGGCTCCGCCTCCCAAACCCGCCGCTGAAGGGCTTCGTCCTTCAAAACCCCGGATTTGCCCGTGCTTTGCGCGGGCAAGGCGTATCAGTTGAGTCATTGAATTTCCATTCGCTTTTAGGGAGGGGGGAGGGGCTTTTTTCAAAAAAGCCTCCTTCCACCATTCCCCTGTCCCTTTTACGGCCGCAAGTCCTGAATCCTCTGTTCGAGCGACTTGAGCATGCTTTCGTTGGTGCTGAGCTTCGCGCGCTCCTGCTCCACCAGCGCGGCGGGCGCTTTGGACAGGAAGCCGGGGTTGTTCAGCTTGCCGTTCGCGCGGGCGATTTCACCCTCAAGATTTTTCTTTTCCTTTTCCAGGCGCGCGATTTCCTTTTCAAAATCCACCAATTCGCCCAGCGGAATGCGGATTTCACCGGCGGCGCACACGGCGCTGACCACCTTTTCACCCGCCAGCGCGTCCTTGCCACCAAGCTGTACGTCGCTTGCGCCCGCAAGACGTTGCAAATACGGCTCGGCCAAGGCGAGGGTATCTTCCCACCCGTTTTCAGGAATCAGCGTGATGTGCGTGCGCTTGCCTGGCTGCACGTTCATCTCCGCGCGCAGGTTACGAATGGCGCGGATGATCTCCATCAGCCCCTCCATCTGACGCTCCTCCCGGGCGAAATCATACTCCGGCTTCGCCTCGGGCCATTGCGCAAGAATCAGCATGCCGTCGTGGCCAGGCAAATGTTGATAGATTTCCTCGGTCAAATAGGGCATAAAGGGGTGCAGCAGCTTAATCAGGCCCTCCAGCACATACATAAGCACGGCGCGCACATTGCGCTTCTGCGACTCGTCCCCGCCCATCAGGCGGCCCTTTGCAAGCTCGATATACCAGTCGCAGAACTCGCTCCACGCAAAGTCGTATATTTTTTGCGCCGCCATGCCGAAATCGCCGTCCTCCATATGGGCGCTCACCTCGGCCACAGCCTTGTTCATGCGGGAGAGAATCCATTGATCGGGCAAAAGCAGCGCGGCGGGTTCAATCGTCTCGCGGGTTTGCGTGTTCATCAGCACAAAGCGAGAGGCATTCCACACCTTGTTTGCAAAGTTGCGGGCGCTCTCCACCTTTTCGATGGAAAAACGGGTGTCGTTTCCGGGGCTCACGCCCATCGCCAGCGAAAAGCGCAGCGCGTCCGCGCCGTACTGGTCGATGATTTCCAGCGGATCCACGCCGTTGCCAAGGCTCTTGCTCATCTTGCGGCCCTTGTCGTCGCGCACCAGGCCGTGGATAAGCACGGTGTGGAACGGCGGCTCGCCCATCTGCTCTATGCCGCTGAAAATCATGCGCGCCACCCAGAAGAAGATGATGTCATAGCCTGTAACCAGCATATCGGTCGGATAGAAATATTTCAGATCCTCCGTCTCGCGCGGCCAGCCCAGCGTGCTGAACGGCCACAGCGCGGAAGAAAACCACGTATCCAGCACGTCCTCGTCCTGGCGCAGATGCCCGCAGCCGCACTTGGGGCAAACCGTGGGGGCTTCCTTGCTCACAATGGTTTCGCCGCATTGGTCGCAGTACCAGGCCGGAATGCGGTGTCCCCACCAAAGCTGCCGGCTGATGCACCAGTCGCGGATGTTCTCCATCCAGTTGTAATAGGTCTTGCTGAACCGCTCGGGCACGAACTTCGTCCTGCCGGAGCGCACAGCCTCAATGGCGGGCCTGGCAAGCGGCTCCATCTTTACAAACCACTGGGTACTGGTCACGGGGTCCACGGTCTGGTGGCAGCGGTAGCAGGTGCCCACGTTGTGGGCGTAATCCTCCACCTTTACCAGCAAGCCCGCGCTTTCCAGCTCCGCCACCACGGCCTTGCGGCATTCCAGCGCCGTCATGCCCTCAAAGCGGCCCGCGTTTTGGTTCATGGTGCCGTCGTCGTTCGTGACGCGGATAACTTCCAGGTTGTGGCGCTTTCCAACCTCAAAGTCGTTGGGATCATGCGCGGGGGTCATCTTCACCGCACCGGTACCGAACTCCCGGTCCACATAATCGTCCGCCACCACGGGGATTTCCCGGTTCAGAATGGGCAAAATCACCTTTTTGCCCACCAGCGCGGTATAACGCCCGTCCTCAGGATTTACGGCAACGCCGGTATCGCCCAGCATGGTTTCCGGCCGCGTGGTGGCAACCACCACGCCCTCGCCGCCATCCGCGCCGGGGTAGCGGATATGCCAGAGGTGGCTCTGCTGCTCCTCATACTCCACCTCCGCGTCGGATAGCGCGGTTTTACACACCGGGCACCAATTGATGATGCGGTCGCCCCGGTAGATCAGCCCTTTTTCATACAGCCTGACGAACACCTCGCGCACGGCCTCGTTACAGCCCTCGTCCATGGTAAAGCGCTCGCGGCTCCAGTCGCAGCTTGCGCCCAATCTGCGCTGCTGACGGTTGATGCGTCCGCCGTACTCGGCCTTCCACCTCCACGCGCGCTCCAAAAAGCCGTCGCGGCCGATCTGCTCCTTGGTCACGCCCTCCTTCTTCATCTGCTCTACAATTTTCACCTCTGTGGCGATGGAGGCGTGGTCCGTACCCGGCAGCCACAGGGTGGGATCGCCCTTCATGCGGTGGTAGCGTATGGGCGCATCCTGTAGCAGGCAATCCATGGCGTGGCCCATATGAAGCTGCCCCGTGATGTTGGGCGGCGGCATCACAATGGTGAAAGGCTTCTTGCCCTTCACGCGCCTGGCTTCAAACGCACCGCTTTCCTCCCATTGCTTGTAAAGCTTATCCTCAATTGCCTGAGGGCTGTACACCTTTTCCATCTCAAAGTCCATATTCATCACTGTTTCCTCCGTATCCGTCTTAATTGCCGGCCCACCCGCGGGCGTTCCCCTTTATAGCCCGGGAATGAGGTCGAGCAAAATAGCCGCGCCAAGCAGCGCGAGCACAAGGCCCGTAATCCGCACGGGCAGGATAGCCCGCTCGCCGCGCTCCTTAAATACCAGCCGGCACAGCTTGGCCGCCTGCGCGCTTGTCAGCACGCCCAGCACAAGCAACGTAAGCCCAGGCACGCTTAACCGCGAAAGCACCTTCTCCCAGTTCATCCTCATCGCATCCTTCTGCCGCCGCGTTATCGGCGGCTGATTATCCAATTGACAAAAGCCGCTCACGTCCAAAGGACGGAGCGGCTCCGTGGTACCACCTTATTTCGCGGCGCATCGCGCCGCCTTTCCGCGCTGTAACGTACGCAAACGGCAGGGCTATGGCGCTGCCATTCACCCCGCTCCCTCCCAGGCGACCTTCCGCGAAACGCTTATGCGAACAGCCTCTCAGCCGACGGGCCGTTCTCTCTTAGGCGGCGTTTGCGCGTACTCCTCCTGTTCTTCGGGTAAAACCACAAGGCCGCCTGTTACGCCAAGCAGCCCTGATGGATGGGAGGAAAACTCAAGCGTTTTCCTTCTTTTCGGTCATGTCGATGACCTGCACGCCGTTGTAGTAACCGCAATGCTTGCACACGCGGTGGGAAAGCTTCTTTTCGTGGCACTGCGGGCATTCGACGATGCCGGGCAGGCTCAGCTTCCAATTGGCACGGCGGCTGCGGCCACGGGCCTTGGACACTTTTCCTTTGGGAAGAGCCATAGTTACACCTCCTCATCCTTCTTAAGCAAGCTCTGCAATGCTTCAAAAGGACGCTGTGTCGGCGATCCATCTTCGCACGAGCTCTTGGGGTTTTCGTTTTTCCAGGCTTTCAACTCCGCGCTGCCCTCGCAACCCGCCTCGCACTCAAAGCGCATGGGAAGGTTAAGCATCACGAGCGTGAGCGCCATGTGGTCAAGCGGCACGGTTTTGCCCGCATAACGGAAGACTTCGTCCTCCGTCTCGTTGGCGTCCTTGCGGAAGTTCTCGGCAAAATCCACCTCAACGGGCGCGTCGGCCTGCTCCATGCACAGCGCGCACGCGCCATGCGCCACAGTCCGAAGCCTGCCCTCCAGACGAACCATGTCGTCTGCCGCATAAAACGAGCCCTCGATCCTCACGGGATCAAAGGTGACGGTTTCTCCGCCCACGTCCTGCGGTTCAAGGGCAACCTCCGCCCCAAAAGGAAACGGCGTCGCGGGTGTTAGAAATGCTTTTGAAACATCCAGCTCCATGGTTTCCTCCTTGTAGCGTGACCAATTTGTATTATACGATTACGCGCCTGGTTTGTCAAGCGGTTTTTGGGACAAACCATCCGAGTTGACAAGAATCCGGTCCGGACGCGCCGTCCGGACCGGGCTTGATGCCGAAACGCTACCCTTCCGGCAATTACTCGATTTCCTTCCCCGTCACAATGCACAGCGTATCCCGCGCGATCACGATCTCCTCGTCCGTGGGGATCACGACGATCTTGACCTTGCTGTCGTCGGTGGAAATTACGGTCTCGGTACGGTTGAGCTTGTTGCGCTCGGGATCCAGCTTTGCACCCATAAACTCAAAGCCTTCCATCACGCTGGCGCGAAGCAGGTCGTTGTTCTCGCCAATGCCGGCGGTGAACACAATCACGTCCACGCCGCCCATCACGGCCGCGTAAGAGCCGATATACTTGCGGATGCCGGCCACCAGCATATCCCGCGCGATGATGGCGCGCGCGTTGCCCTTTTCAACCGCGTCGTCGATGTCGCGCATATCGCTGCTCAGTCCGCTGATACCGAGCAAACCGCTCTTTTTATTGAGGATGTTGAGCACCTCGTCAACGCTCAAATGATCGTTGTTGGCGATGAACTGAACCACGGCGGGGTCCATGCTGCCGGAGCGGGTGCCCATGATCACGCCCTCCAGAGGGGTAATACCCATGCTGGTGTCCACGCATTCGCCGCAATCCACCGCCGCCATGCTGGAGCCGTTGCCCAGATGGCAGGTGATCACGCGGGTCTTTTTGCGGTCAAGGCCCAAAAACTCGCACGCGCGCTTGCTTACATAGCGATGGCTGGTGCCGTGAAAGCCATAGCGGCGCACCTTGAGGCGCTCATAATACTCCATCGGCACGCCGTACAGGTAGGCCTTGGGCGGCATGGTCTGGTGGAACGCCGTGTCAAACACCGCTACGTTGGGGGTATTTGGCATCACCTTTTCACAGGCCTCGATGCCCATCAGGTTGGCCGGGTTATGGAGCGGTCCCAGCGGAATGTTGGCGCGAATCGCGTCCTTAACCTCCTCGTTGATAAGCACGCTGGCGGTAAAGCGCTCGCCGCCATGCAGCACGCGGTGGCCCACCGCGCCGATCTCGTCCATGCTCTTCACCGCTCCCTTTTCGGGGTCGGTCAGGGCCTTGAGCATCAGCTCAATGCCCTCGGTATGCGTCTTCATGGGCTTCTCAATCACAATTTCATGGCCGTTTGCCTTCTGGGTGATCTTGCTGCCCTCAATGCCAATGCGCTCCACAATGCCCTTGGCAAGCAGCTTTTCGCCGTCCATGTCGATCAGCTGGTATTTCAAAGAGGAAGAACCCGCGTTAAGAATCAGAATTTTCATTGGTCGCTCTCCTTAAATCTCTGCATCATACGGCAGCCCGGCGGAAGAACCGCTCTAGCGGCGTTCGCCGGGCAAACAAGCTTTTACCGGCTTTACGCCTGCGCCTTCACGGCGGTAATCGCCACGACGCTTACAATATCGTCCACCGAGCAGCCGCGGCTCAAATCGCTCACCGGCTTGGCCAGGCCCTGGATGATCGGGCCGATGGCCTCGGCGCCGGCCAGGCGCTGCACCAGCTTGTAGCCGATGTTGCCGGCCTGCAAATCGGGGAACACCAGCACGCTCGCATGGCCCGCGACGGCGCTGCCTGGGCTTTTGAGCTGCCCAACGCTTTCCACCAGAGCCGCGTCCGCCTGCAGCTCTCCGTCAAGCTGAAGCTCGGGCGCGAGCTCCTTAGCCAGCGCGGTCGCCTCCTGCACCTTGGTAACTAGGTCGTGCTTCGCGCTGCCCTTGGTGGAGAACGAAAGCATCGCAACCCGGGGGTCGAGGTCCACCAGCTGCCTGCCGGATTCCGCGCTCGCAATGGCGATGGCGGCCAGCTCCTCGGCGGTGGGGTTGGGGATCACGGCGCAATCACCGAAGATCATCACGCCGTCGTCTCCCCACTTCTGGTCGGGCAGCTCCATGATAAAGCAGCTGGAAACCACCTTGATGCCGGGAGCCGTCTTGATAATCTGAAGCGCCGGGCGCAGCACGTTGCCCGTGGAGTTGATCGCGCCCGCGACCATACCGTCCGCGTCGCCGGCCTTTAGCATCACAGCGCCGTAATACAGCGTGTTGCCCGTGACAAGCTCCCTCGCCTGCTCCTCGGTCATTCCCTTGGCCTTGCGCAGCTCAAAAAGCAGCGCGGAATAGGCGGCGCTCTTTTCACCGGCGGCGGGGTCGATGATCTCGACGCCGGCAAGGTCGGTGCCGGTTTCGGCCGCGACCTTGCGGATCTCCTCGAGGTTTCCAAGCAAAGTGACGCGCGCGATGCCCTGCGCGACGATTTTCGCGCTGGCTTGCACGGTGCGGGGCTCGGAACCCTCTGGCAGTACGATGTGCTTCACGCTTGACTTGGCCTTTGCCTTGATTTTCTCAATGGCGGACATGGTTATTTCCTCCCTTATGTGCTAAAATACAGAATGTGTATCCGTCTTCAACCTTAATAGTATACACCGTTTTATGCATGAATGGAAGGGGGAAGTCCAAAAAAGCTTAGGTAAAATGCGGTTCCCGCGGCTTTTCGGGTATCCGCGTTGCCTTTGCGAGTGGCAAAATATGCGTCCAGTCGTTGGCATTATCTGCGAATACGATCCCTTCCACCTGGGGCACCGCCGTCAGCTTTCGCTTATTCGCGACGCTCTCCCGGGCGCCCGCATTCTCTGCCTGATGAGCGGGTGCTTTACCCAGCGTGGCATGCCCGCGCTTCATCCGCCCGCCGCCCGCGCGGAAGCGGCTCTGCGCGCGGGTGCGGACTGCGTTGTGGAGCTCCCCTGTGCCTTTGCCGTACGCGACGCCGAGAACTTCGCCCTTGGAGGCGTTGAAATCTTTGACCGCCTTGGTTTCGTGACTCATCTGTGCTTTGGCGCGGAAAGCGACGCCGCAACGCTTCTGCCGGCCGCTTCGCTGCTGGAAGCCCCGGACGGGGCCTTTTCCGCCTCGCTTCGCCGTGAACTTGCATCCGGCGCGTCCTTCGCCGCCGCGCAGGGCCGCGCCTTGGCCGGCCGCTTTCCCGATCTCTCCGAAGCGTTTGACAAGCCCAATAACATCCTGGCGCTGTGCTATCTGCGGGCGCTGATCCGTCTGAAAAGCGCCATCCTTCCCCTGCCTGTCAAAAGGCTTGGCAACTATCACGAGCCAGACCTGCGCGCCGATGCGTTTCCCTCCGCCACCGCCGTGCGCGCCGCGTTTCTTAACGGCGATCTTCTGGCCGCGAGCGGCGCCTGCGGCTACGACCTCCCCAGCGCGCCCGTCTGCCGTCCCGGCGCGCTGGACCGCGTGCTGCTCGCGCGCCTGCGCGCCATGCCGCCTGACGAGCTTGCGGGCCTGCCGTTATGCTCGGAAGGGCTGGAAAACCGGCTTGCCGAGTGCGCCCGGTCGGCCGTAACGCGAGACGGGCTGATTGAGGCGCTTAAAACCAAGCGATATGCCCGCGCCCGTTTAAGCCGCTTGTGTTGCCACGCCCTGCTGGAGGTAACCGGCGCGCTTCTGACCGCACATCCCTCGCCCGAATACGTCCGCCTGCTGGGCTTTCGCCGGGAAAGCTCGGAATTACTCTCCTGCTTTCGCCAAAGCCGGATTCCGCTGATCGCCAAAGCAGCGGACGGCGACCCGGGCCATCCGCTTTACCGCCTGGATCTGCGCGCCTACGACCTGTGGGCGCTTGGCGCGGATGTGCCCGCCGGGCTGATGTGCCGCCAGCGCGTCGTGGTTGTTTGACGGCGGCGCATGTGCTATGATTTCGCCTGGATTCCCCGTCCATTTTCCATCTTGATGAAGGAGCGTGCCCATGAAGACTCTCTTTCCCTTTCTGAAGCCCTACCGCAGGGAATGCGTGCTCAGCCCGCTTTTCAAGCTGTTTGAAGCCATTTTGGAGCTGCTTGTGCCGCTCATCATGGCGGCGATCATCGATTATGGTATTTCCATGCGCGATACCGGCTATGTGCTGCGTATGGGCCTGCTGCTCGTGGGCCTGGGCCTGCTTGGGCTCGCAGCCTCGGTCACGGCACAGTTTTTTGCGGCGAAGGCTGCCGTCGGCTTTGCGGCTAAGCTCCGGTCGTCGCTGTTTTCCCATATTCAGCGTTTTTCCTATACAGAGCTGGACACGCTGGGCGCGCCCACGCTTATCAACCGCATGACCACCGACCTAAACCAGGTGCAAACGGGCGTGAACATGACGCTGCGTCTGCTTCTGCGCTCGCCGTTCATCGTGTTCGGCGCGATGGTTATGGCCTTTACCGTGGACGCGAAGACCGCGCTCATTTTTGTAGCGCTGATTCCACTGCTGGCCGCCGTGGTGGTGGGGGTAATGTGGCTGACGCTGCCGCGGCACAGGCAGGTACAGGGCCAGTTGGACCGCGTGCTTTTGCACACGCGCGAAAACCTGACTGGCGTGCGCGTGCTGCGCGCCTTTAACAAGCAGGACGTCGAAATTGCCGCTTATGAGGGCGACAACGGCAAGCTTTGCGAAATGCAGCTTCGGGTGGGCAGGCTATCCGCGCTGATGAACCCGCTCACCTATGTGCTGGTCAACGGCGCGCTGGTCGCGCTTTTGTGGAGCGGCGCTTGGCAGGTTCAGGGCGGGCTGCTGTCTCAGGGCGCCGTGGTCGCTCTGGTCAATTATCTCTCGCAGATTCTGGTGGAGCTGATCAAGTTCGCCAACCTGATCGTCACCGTTACGAAGGCCGCCGCCTGCGCCGGGCGCATCGAAACGGTGCTCAAGCGGCAGCCCTCCATGGCCGAAGCCGCTTCCCCCACAGCCGCAAACGCGGACGGCGCGGGAGAGGTTCGCTTTCAGAGCGTCTCCATGCGCTATCAGGGCGCGGGCGGCGATTCGCTTACCGGTATCAGCTTCACCGCCCGCCGGGGACAGACCGTCGGCATCATCGGCGGTACGGGCTCCGGCAAAAGCACGCTCGTCAACCTGATTCCGCGCTTTTACGACGCAGACCAAGGGCAGGTGCTCGTTGGCGGCGTGGACGTCCGGGAGCAGCCGCTTGAGGCCCTGCGCGAAAAAATCGCCGTGGTACCGCAAAAAGCCGTGCTGTTTCATGGCACCATTCGGGAAAACCTCCTCTGGGGCAAGCGCAACGCGACCGACGCCGAGTTGTGGGCCGCCCTTGAAACCGCCCAGGCGGCCGAGGTGGTGCGCGGCAAGGCGCTCGGGCTTGACGAGCCCATCGAGCAAGGCGGCCGTAACCTGTCCGGCGGACAGCGCCAGCGGCTGACCATTGCGCGCGCGCTGGTCAAGCAGCCGGAAATTCTCATTTTGGACGATAGCGCCTCCGCCCTGGACTACGCCACCGACGCTGCGTTGCGCAAGGCGCTGCGCGAGATGGCCTCGCCCGCCACCGTCTTTGTGGTTTCCCAGCGCGCCAGCTCTATCCGCTTTGCCGACCTTATTTTGGTGCTGGACGACGGCCGGCTCGTTGGCAGCGGCACGCACGACGAACTGCTACAAGGCTGCCCCGTGTATCAGGAAATCTACTACTCGCAGTATCCCAAGGAGGTGGCGTGATGAAAAGGGACCTGTCCCGCAGGCAGACGCTGAAAACGGTGCTTCGCTATGTCGGCCGCTACCGGGGTTATCTGATCGCCTCTCTTCTTCTGTGCGTCGTAGCCGTCGCTACCACGCTCTATGTGCCCATCGTCACAGGAAGCGCCGTCGATCTGCTGATCGGTCCCGCCCAGGTGGACTTTCACGCGCTTTGGCCGCTGCTGATTCAAATCGCCGCGCTGGTGGGCGTTACGGCGCTGGCGCAATGGCTGATGAACCTGCTCAACAACCGAATGACCTACCACACCGTGCGCGACATCCGCTCCGATGCCTTCCGGCGCATTCAACGGCTGCCGCTTTCCTATCTGGACCAAAGCCCGACGGGCGATCTGGTTAGCCGGGTCATCGCAGACGTGGACCAGTTCGCGGACGGCCTGTTAATGGGCTTCACGCAGCTTTTCACCGGTGTTTTAACCATTCTGGGCACGCTTGTGTTTATGTACTCGGTCAACGCCGCGATCGCCACGGCGGTGGTGGTGATCACTCCCCTGTCGCTCGTGGTGGCCGCCTTTATCGCCAAGCGCACGTTCAAGATGTTCACCCTTCAAACCAAAACACGCGGCGAACAGACCGCCATCATCGACGAGATGATCACAAACCAAAAGGTTGTGCGAGCCTTTTCCATGGAGCGGGAGACGCAGGCACGTTTTGACGAGGTAAACGGCCGCCTTGAAAAATGCAGCCTGCGCGCCATTTTCTATTCCTCGCTCACCAATCCGGCCACGCGCTTTGTCAACGCGCTGGTTTACGCCGCGGTAGGCGTGGCGGGCGCGCTGGCGGCGGTTACAACCGGGGGCATCAGCGTGGGCCAGCTCTCCGCTTTTTTAAGCTACGCCAATCAATACACAAAGCCTTTTAACGAAATCTCCGGCGTGGTAACAGAGCTTCAGGGAGCGCTGGCGTGCGCACGCCGCGTATTCGACCTTATCGAACAGCCCGCAGAAACGCCCGATCGCGAACCCCCGACCAGCCTCGGCACGGTGGACGGTTCCGTGCGTCTTGACGGCGTAAGCTTCTCCTACGTGCCAAAACGCAAGCTGATCGAGGATTTCAACCTGAGCGTTAAACCCGGCCAGCGCGTAGCGGTCGTCGGTCCCACCGGCTGCGGAAAGACCACGCTTATCAACCTGCTCATGCGGTTTTATGATGTAAACGAGGGCCGCATTGAAGTAAGCGGCCGGTGCATTATGGACGTCACCCGCCATAGCCTGCGCCAAAGCTACGGCATGGTGCTTCAGGAGACGTGGCTCAAAAGCGGCACCATCCGCGACAACATCACCATGGGCCGCGAAGACGCGACCGACGCGGAGGTGCTTGAGGCGGCAAAGGCAACGCATGCGCACAGCTTCATCAAGCGCCTGCCGGACGGTTACGACACCGTCATCTCCGAGGATGGCGGCAGCCTGAGTCAGGGCCAGAAACAGCTGTTGTGCATCACACGCGTCATGCTCTGCCTGCCGCCCATGCTCATTTTGGACGAGGCGACCTCCTCCATCGATACCCGCACGGAGCAACGCATCCAACGCGCGTTTGAAAAGCTGATGGCAGGGCGCACAAGCTTCATCGTTGCTCATAGGCTTTCCACCATTGAGAACGCGGACGTCATCCTTGTGATGAACCAGGGCAACGTAATCGAGCAGGGCACGCACGAGGAGCTTCTCAAAAAGGGCGGCTTCTACGCAAAGCTGTATCAAAGCCAGTTTGCGGCGTAAATCAATAACCGTTTGGAGGAAGCCGCCATGGCCGATTTCACCAGCCGGGAATTGACGGAGGCGCTGGGCGCAGTCGATTCCATCATTCATAAGTGCGAAAAGGCGCAGGAAAAATTCCCGGAGGGCACATCCCATCATTCGCTTCTGCGAAACAGGCTCAAAGCCATGTATATTTCAAAGTCGCTGATTAAAGAGGCCCTCGGCAGGGTCAAATAGGCGCGCCCTCGTATGCTTTACCCTTGCATCCAGCCGTTCTCCCACTCGACGCGCTCCAGCCCGTGAAACGCCCTTAGTCTTTCCATTTCCTTTTCAAGCGCCTCAACAAACGCTTCCGTCGCTCGAAAGCCCGTCTCAGGCCAGAAACGGCGCAGGGACAAAACGCCCCGCTTGCGCTCGCATACCGGCTCAATCCGTCCCGCAAAGCGCTCCCCGTACAGCACGGGCAGCACGTAGTAACCGTATTTGCGCTGTTCAAGCGGCGTATAAATCTCCCATTTGTAACGAAAACCAAATAGCGCTGCGATCAGCTTTCTATCCCACAGCATACAGTCCAGCGGCGGCAGAAGCCTGACGCGCTTCGCGCCGGAAAACGGCCCTTCACAGCCGCTGAGCATTGTCAAATCCCCGGTTTTGACATAAAGCGGCTTTTCGATACCCTCAACCTCCACCGGCAAGATCTCCCCCCGGTCCAGCAGCGCTTCAAATGCCCGCCCACGTTCTGAGGCCTTCATGCCGTCGATTCCCAGCCACGCGTCGCTGGGCGCGTTCCACAGCAGGCCCACCGCTCCAATTCGCCTGAGCGCCTGCCATGTTTGCCGCTCCTGCCCGCTTTTAAACGGGCACGCCGCTCTCAGCAGCGCTTCCGGCAGGCAGACGTCCGCCGGGGCGTAGCTTTTGACCGTTCCTTTTTTATGATGCACCACCAAATCGCCCCGAAAGTAAAGCGTTTCCAGCGCTGCGCGGCTCAGGCTGGTTTCGCTCCAATACCAGTCCGCGCGCCCTGCTATGCCCAGCTCCTGTGAGGATGCACTGCCCTTTTTTTGAAGGACGCGCATTATTTCCGGCGCGATTTCGTCCACTGCGGCGCGGCTTCTGCTGCGCTCGCGGTAATACGTCCGCACATGCTCCAGACACGGCCAGTCCTCCGTCAGCATAATGCTCATATTCTTATCAAAGAAATCAATCAGCTCGCGGCGGCCATACAAGAGCTCCTCCAGCATTCCACGCGAAAAATCCTCCACGCGCGCCAAAAACGCCAGCTCATGGCTTTTTCCGCAAACATCCACAGGGTCATACTGTACGCAACCCACCTGCCCGACATAGGAAAGCAGCCCTTCGCTCCCCCTGAAGCGCCGTGCGCCCAGCAGTCCATGCTTCCTTAACAAAAAACGCCGTGCCTGCCGCAGGGATATCCGCGTCGCCATCTGCGCTTCCTCCATCCGCTCTTTTGCATGATCATAGCACAAGAACATTTGTTCGTCAACGTCATTCGACCATAACCGTTGCAATTCGCGTCTGGCTGGGTTATACTGTTGATGTATAAGGACTTTTACCTGAAGGGAGGCGTTTTTCCGCATGCGTATTACCATGATTTGCATAGGCTCTACGGGGGATGTGCGCCCGTATATCGTTTTGGGCAGAGAGCTTCGCGCCCGCGGCCATGATATAGCCATCTGCGCCTTCTCCGATTTTGAGACCGCTGTGAAAAAGGAGGGCATGCGCTTCAAACCTATCTCCGGCGACGTGCGGACGTTTATGACCAACATCATGAAGCCCGGCGTCAACGGCGTTTCCTACTTAAAGCAGGTGCGCGACACCCTCATAGAATTCATCGAGCCTTTCCTTCATGATTTGGAAAGCGCCTGTGAGGATGCCGAGGCCATCGTCGCCACTTATTTTGGGCAAATTATTCAGTCCATTGCCGAGGTGCGCCGCGTCCCGTTTTTTCAGACGCATTACTTTCCGATGGATAAAAATGCTCAGACGCCCATCGCCTCCGCCCCCGGCCAGCATGCCGGACGGGCCTGGAACGTGGCCACCTACCAGCTGGGTTACCTGCTCATCAGCACGCTGGAGAAATATTACCTGTCCGACTGGCGTGAGGCGCGCGGCATGAGCCCCCGCAAGCTGGAAGGCCAGCCGACCTATGAGCTTAACGGCCATACCATCCCCGTCCTTTATGCCATGAGCCCGCTGATCATGCCCCGGCCCGTCTCCTGGGGAGCCAATATCCACATGACGGGTTACTGGCTGGACGACCGGCTCACCGACTTCACCCCCGACCCCGGGCTGCTCTCGTTTTTGGGGGATGGCGAACCGCCGGTCTATATCGGTTTTGGCTCCATGACCGGCAACGATATGGGCGAGACGCTCGCCATCGTGCTGGAGGCGCTCAGGCAAAGCGGCGTGCGCGCCGTGCTTTCCACCGGCTGGGGGGACGTGACGGTGCCAAGCCGTCCCGACCTGTACGTCGCGGGCTTCGTGCCGCACGACTGGCTGTTTAACCATGTGCGCGCCGTGGTCCATCACGGCGGGGCCGGCACCACGGCCGCCGGCATTCTGGCCGGAAGGCCCACCCTCGTCATCCCCTTCGGCGGCGACCAGCCCTTCTGGGGCGCGCGCGTACGCGCGCTCGGCCTGGGACCCAAACCCATCCCGCGCGACAAGCTGACGGTCGCGAAGCTTTCCAAGGCGCTCACGCAGCTCACCACCATAAAGAGCTACCGCGTGGCCGCCCGAGAGCTGGGCGAGCGGCTGCGCAAGGAGGAAGGCGCCGTTACCGCCGCCAACATCATCGAACATGAGCTGCGCAAGTGGCTGCGCGAG
Source organism: Bacillota bacterium (assembly GCA_023411375.1). GTDB lineage: Bacteria > Bacillota > Clostridia > Christensenellales > Aristaeellaceae > Limiplasma. The sequence continues at coordinate 42,027 of JAEYOW010000025.1, forward strand.
GAGGGCTTGCCTCCCGCCATCGTTGCGGACGCGTCCGCAGCCAAACAGGAGTGAGTAAAAACGCATGAGTGAAATGGCAGACCGTACGCTGGCAGACTTAAAACCCGGCGAAAGCGCCGTCGTCGCTACCGTTGGGGGGGAGGACGCCCTTCACCGCCACCTTTTGGACATGGGCATCACCCCGGGCGTGAGCGTGTTGTTGCAAAAGACCGCCCCTATGGGCGACCCGGTGGAAATTCATCTGCGCGGCTATGCGCTTACCCTGCGCCTGGAGGACGCGCGGAAAATTGCTATCAGATAGCGCGCCCGGTTATACCCATCCCCTTTCATTTTTTCATAAAGCGAGATGTTCAGGATGCATTATACCTTTGCCCTGGCCGGCAATCAGAACAGCGGCAAAACGACGCTCTTCAACCAGCTTACCGGCAGCAACCAGCACGTGGGTAACTGGCCAGGCGTAACCGTTGAGCAAAAAACCGGCACCATGCTCCACCACCATCACGGCTCTCAAACCCATATCGGCCTTCCGTGGCGCGTGCGCAAGGAGGAAAAGCATGCCCGGGGGTTTACCCTGCCGGAAAAGTACAGCGACGTTACCATTGTGGACCTGCCCGGCATTTATTCCCTGAGCCCTTACTCGCTGGAAGAAATCGTCAGCCGGAACTTTATTGTCAAAGATAAGCCCGACGTGGTCATCAACATCGTGGACGCGACCAATCTGGAACGCAACCTGTACCTGACGCTTCAGCTTTTGCAACTGGGCCGGCCTGTGGTGATCGCCCTGAACATGATGGACGAGGTGCGCAGCCATGGCGATTCCATCGACCTGAAGTGCATGGAGCAGGCGCTGGGCGTGCCGGTTGTCGCCATCTGCGCGCGCAAGGGCGAGGGGCTGGACGAGCTTGTACGCCGTACCATGGAGGTGGCCCGCCACAGGCAGCTTCCCACCAAGCTGGATATCTGCGGCGGCGCGGCGCACAAGGCGCTTCACGCCATCCAGCACCTGATTGAACAGCCTGCCATGGCCCGCGACATTACGCCGCGCTACGCCGCCACCAAGCTTTTTGAGGGCGACCAGCCCATGATGGAGGACCTTTCCCTCAGCGGCGACACCCGCCATATCATCGAGGAAATCCTTGTCGCCATGGAAAAAGAGGTAGGCATGGAGCGCGCCGCCGTCATGGCGGACACGCGATACCGGTTTATCGAAAAGGTGCTCGCAGGCTGTTATACGCGGGGTACGCCCGAGGGAGACAGCCTCACGGACCGCATCGACAATGTGCTTACCCACCCGCTGCTTGCCATTCCGGTCTTTCTTTTGATGATGCTGACGGTGTTTTACATCACCTTCGGCCCGCTTGGCAGCTGGGTCGCGGACGGCTTTGCCGCCCTTGTGGACAACGGCATTGATTTAATCGCCGGGGCGCTGCGCGGCTGGGGGGTAGCGGACTGGGTGCAAAGCCTTGTGGTGGAGGGCGTGCTTCGCGGCGTTGGCAGCGTGCTTTCCTTCCTCCCGACCATTTTGATCCTGTTCCTGCTGCTTTCCATCCTGGAGGACAGCGGCTATATGGCGCGCGCGGCGTTTTTGATGGATAAGCCGCTTCGCAAGCTTGGCTTAAACGGCCGCAGCTTCATCCCCATGATGATGGGCTTTGGCTGTACCGTTCCCGCCGTAATGAGCGCGCGCAGCATGAACACCCAGCGCGACCGCCGCTTTACCATTATGCTCACCCCCTTTATGAGCTGCGGCGCGAAGGTTCCCATTTACGCCCTGTTCACCCGCGCGTTTTTCGGCGGCAACCAGGTGCTGGTCATGAGCGGCTTTTACCTCACAGGAATCGTTATGTCCATAATCGCCGGCCTTTTCCTAAAGCGCTTCGTTTTCCACGGGGACGCCGCGCCTTTTATCATGGAGCTGCCAAGCTACCGCCTCCCCACGCCCGCCAACGTCGCGCGGCAGATGTGGGATAAGGCGAAGGATTTTCTCAAGCGCGCGTTCACCGTTATCTTTCTGGCAACACTGGTGGTATGGTTCCTGCAGAGCTTTACCTTTAACATGAAGCCAGCGCCCGATATTGCCCACAGCATGCTGGGTTCCATCGCCGGCTTCATCGCCCCGCTGTTTGTTCCCGCCGGTTTTGGGTCGATTGAAGCCTCCACCGCCGTGCTTACCGGCGTGCTCGCCAAGGAGAGCGTCGTCAGCACGCTTGCGGTTTTAAGCGGGGTAGACGCGGAAAGCACGCAGATGGTCGCCAGCATGCACGCCATCTTCCCTTCCACGCTGGCCGCCGTCTCCTTCCTGCTTTTCGTGTTGCTCTATATGCCCTGCGTCGCCGCCTTCGCAACCATGCGGCGCGAGATGGAAAGCGGCCGTTGGGCGTTTGGCACCGTCGCCGCGCAGACCGCGCTGGCCTGGGTAGTGGCGACCGTCGTGTTTCAGGCCGGCAGGCTGTTGGGCCTCGCCTAGGGCCGTTGAAAGGAGTTTTTCTCCATGAATTTTGCGCCTGTGCTTAACGTCGTGATTCCCACCGTGCTTGTCGGCTACGGCATTTACCTCGTCTTTCGCATGATCCGCAACAGAAAGCGCGGCTGCTCCTGCGGCGGCTGTTCAGCCTGTCCCATGGCGGATAGCTGCCGCGTTGTCCGTAATCAAAAGCATCAGAAGGAGAAGGATCATCATGAGCCATAATATCCCCCGCTCCATGCGGCTTTACGGCCTGGTCACCGATTCCATCGTGGACGGTCCGGGCTTTCGCACCGCTATTTTTACTCAGGGCTGCCCGCACCGCTGCGAGGGCTGCCACAACCCTGAAAGCCACGATGCAAACGGCGGTACGGAATGGCTGCTTGACGATATTGAAGCAAAATTTACCGGAAACCCGCTGCTCAGCGGCATCACGTTATCCGGCGGCGAGCCGTTCAGCCAACCCGCCGCCTGCGCGGAGCTTGCGCGCCGCGCCCACGCAACGGCCCTTACCGTTTGGGTCTATTCCGGCTATACCTATGAAAAGCTACTTGACATGGCTGCTGCCGACGAAGCCGTGCGCGCGCTGCTGGACGAATGCGACGTGCTGGTGGACGGCCCTTTTGTGCTTGCCCAGCGTTCGCTGGACCTGCTCTTCTGCGGCAGCCGTAACCAGCGCGTGATCGACCTGCCTCAAACGCGCGAGCGGGGCGAGGTGGTCCGCTATGCGCCGCCGGAATGGTGACGGTATGGGCAAGCTGATTTTGCTCGCCACAGGCGGTACCATCGCCTGTACTCCCGGCGACAGCGGCCTTTCCCCCACCCTTCGCGCGGCCGATCTCCTTGCCTCGGTGCGGCAGTCCCTTCCGTGCGAGGTGGTGCCGCGCGACGTTTTCCTGATGGACTCCAGCAATATGCAGCCCGAGGAATGGTGCGCGCTTGCCAAAGCCGTCCACGCCGCGCTTGCCGAATGCGACGGCGTTGTCATCACCCACGGCACCGACACCATGGCCTATACTGCCGCCGCGCTAAGCTTTATGCTTGCCGGCGCGGGCAAGCCCGTCATTCTGACAGGCTCCCAGCTTCCTCTATTTCATCCGCTCAGCGACGCGCGGCAGAATCTGCTGCGAGCGATGACCGCCGCGCTGCACGGCGTTGCGGGCGTATACGTCTGCTTTGATAACAAGCTGATATCCGGCGTTCATTGCGTTAAGACGCATACCACGTCCATGGACGCCTTTTCCACGGTCAACGCGCCCTTGGCGGGCCATTTTGACGTGGAGGGCGTTCATTTTGACTGCCCGCAGCCTTATACCCCGCTGCGGCCGTCCGAGCCCTACCGCCTGCGCGCCGCCATCGACCCCCGCGTGTTTTTGCTCAAGCTGATTCCCGGCACCTCCCCGGATGTTTTGCGCTTTGTCCGGGAAGCCGGCTATCGCGGGCTTGTCATCGAGGCGTTCGGCCTCGGCGGGCTGCATTACATCCGCCGCAACCTTGTGCGCGCCATGGAGCAGCTTGGGCAAAGCGGCGTATATGTGCTTGTGGTCAGCCAATGTCTGTACGAAAAGGCCGACCTCAGCATCTACGAGGTTGGCCGGGGACTGATGCGTGAATATGTGCTCGGCGGCCGCGATATGACCACCGAGACCGCCGTGTGTAAAATGATGTGGGCGCTCGGGCAGGAGAATCCGGCCGAATGGCTCACCCACTCCTTGGTGGGCGAAACCCGGACCGATCCGTAACCCGCCTTTGTCCGCTTATTGGGGCCTTTCGTAATCGCCCAGCCCCACGCCGATCAGCGACGACACCGTGCGCACGAATTTTTTGTTCTGCCAAGTCGCCAGCTTATTAATCATCCGGCCGCGAAACACAAGCGCCATCGTATTGCCGCCGTCCAGGTTAAGCGCCTCCTCAACGCCGCGCTCCTTCATCATCTGCGCCATTCGGATCAGCCCCGTACCCTCGCTGGATTTCATACGGCCCTGTACGCTTAACAGCAGATAGTGTCCCGGCTCGATCATCCCCAGCGCCTGCCGGGGAGATTTGGTCTCATACCATTTTTCCAGCACCAGCGGATTGATTTCACCATCTTTGATCAGCACCGGGCCAAAGCAGAACACGTTGACCGCGCCAAGGTTCAGCAGCTCCTCCGCCGTAATCTCGGCGCAGCCGTACGCCTTTAAGCTGCCATCCTCAAACTGCGCGAGCATATCCAGATTGGGCAGGTTATGCAGCTGCTTTCGGTAGGTTTTATCGCTGATAATTGATCCATCTCGAATGACGATGCCCACCTTTTCGCCCCGGTTGATGCGGTGTCCGTAAAAATCATCCGTAAAGCCGAGCACAAACCGGTTGTCCGCCGCGATCACATGAGGGTGCTTGAAACGCGTGCCCGGCCTTTCGGGATTGTTTTCAACCGTCATCAGCCGCTCTCCGCCGCGCAGGCGGATATCCGTTTCAAACCATTCAAGCGGTATTTCGCTGTCGGTCTTCCGTACGATGCTGATTTGAAGGTTTTGAGTCAGATAAACCCACATGCCCTCCTCATCGTTCTCATAAACAAACTCGCCTTCGCCGGCAAGATAGCCCTCCGCGTCCCGCTCGGGATACGCCACCAGCGGGGTGGGCCTGGGCGTGGGCGCCGGCGTGGGCGTTGGAGATACATAAGGCTGTGCATTCGCGCCGTAGAGCGCATCCCGTACCTCCGAGGTCAACACGCCCGTGGGCTCCAGCCCGTTCTGCCGCTGAAATGCCTGAAGCGCTTCAACCGTCGCCTCGCTAAACTCCTGAGACAAATTATCCGTCCGGAAGTATCCCAGCTCATACAGCCGCAGTTTTATTTCCTTAACCGCTCTGCCTTTATCGCCAAGCTTCAGCGTTTCGGCCGCCGCGCCGGCTCCACAGGCCGGGACAGCCGCTCCAAACGCGAAAATGATTGCCGTCAGCAATACGATCAATCTTCTGTGCAGTCTGTTCATGGTGTCTTAAACTCCTCATAACGGGTTCTTTTAAATATTCTGACAATTTGTAAATAGCGAGGATGTCCCTGCCGCCATCCTTCCGCCGTTGGAGCGATCTCCCCGGCCGTGGTATTCATCGTGCATTCCGGATGGGCCTTCGCAAGCATTTGAAGTTGCTCCTCCGTATACGGATTTTCGGATATCCACAGCCTATTCAGCTTCGTAAGGCCAAGCAACGGCGAATAGTCCGCCACCCGGCAAAAGGTCATGTTCAGATCGATCAGCTTCGTAAGGCCCTTTAGGGGCGACAAATCGCTGACCGGGTTCTTGAAAATCTCCAGATACTCAAGCTCCTTCAACGAAGCGACGGGAGACAGATCCTCAACCTGGTTATCGGCCAAAATGAGCACGCGGAGGTTCGGCGCGTCGTATAAAAAATCAAGATTTCTCACATTGTTATGCCCCACGTCCAGCGCAAGCAGGTTATCGCAGTATTTCACGCCGCGAAAATCCTCCGCCGTATGGCGTATGGAGCTGTAGCTGTGCCGCGTACTAAAGGCCGTCGCATCCGTCCGAAGCAAGTGGGACGCTATCTTGATTTTGCATGACACATGCATTTTGGGCATCAGGGCGCTTAGCTCCTCCAGCTGCTCAAAGGTAAAGGCGGTGTCCCAGGCCGTCAGCTCCTCAACGTCCGGCAGCCAACGCAGGCAATTGTAGAGCTGCCGAAACTCCTTTTCCTTCGTCACCTTGTTGGGATGCAGGTTTACCCGGGTCGCGGTGGACCGAACCTTTTTACCAACCACCGACAGGCTGTATTCAAACGCAAGCTCTGGGAAGGCTTCGCGAAGCTGGTCCAGCGCCGCGGGTGCCACGGGCGTCTCATCAAAAACCACGCGTCCTACATCGGTCGCCGACGCAATTGTTTGAATCAGCGCCTCCATATCGCGCGCTTTTTTTCCCGGCAGCTGCAGTTCCTCCGCGAACGCCCGCCCCAGCGTCAAAGCCAGGCACATACAGGCCAGAATGGCCGCCAGATTTCTTTTCATCCTTCTTTCGCGCCTCAAAATCACGTTTTTGCATCCAAACTATATCATACATCACCGTATGATTCAATATATCCGGCAAATTCGCAAGTGGTATTTTCCATAAACTTCCACTCTCAATCAAGACGATCCCCCGCCATCGTAGCTAGCGTATGGCGGGGGATCGTTCTTTTCAGCGCGTCTTAGAAATTCTCGACCAGGTTAATGTCCTTATAGCGCCTCATGCCAGTACCGGCGGGGATCAGCTTGCCGATAATGACGTTTTCCTTCAGGCCCAACAGCGGATCGACCTTGCCCTTGATGGCGGCGTCGGTCAGCACGCGGGTCGTCTCTTGGAAGGAGGCGGCCGACAGGAAGCTTTCGGTGGCCAGAGAGGCCTTGGTGATACCCAGCAGCACGCGCTTGGCGATTGCGGGGCGTCCGCCCGCTTCGATCGTCGTGCGGTTGGCCTCCTCAAAGCGGTAGATGTCCACCAGCGAGCCCGGCAGCAGCGTGGTATCGCCGCTGTCCTCCACGCGCACCTTGCGCAGCATCTGCTTAACGATGATCTCGATATGCTTATCCGAGATGTTAACGCCCTGCTGGCGGTAGACGCTTAAAACCTCGCGGAGCAGATAATCCTGAACGGCCTTCACGCCGAGGATGCGCAGCAGGTCGTGCGGATTGATGGAGCCTTCGATCAGCTCGTCGCCCGCTTCCACCATCTGCCCATCCTGTACCTTCAGGCGGCTGCCGTAGTTGATCTGATATACCTTCTGCTCGGTGGAATCCTCCGTGCTGGTAACGGTCACCTCGCGCTTTTTCTTGTTCTCCCCAAGGCTCACCTTACCGCTAATCTCGCTCAGAATCGCGTCGCGCTTGGGCTTGCGGGCCTCAAACAGCTCCTCAACGCGGGGAAGACCCTGCGTAATATCGTCCGCGGTCGCGATACCGCCGGTATGGAATGTACGCATCGTCAGCTGCGTACCCGGCTCGCCGATGGCCTGCGCGGCAATAATACCGACAGCCTCGCCCACATCCACGGCCCCGCCGGTGGCAAGGTTCGCGCCATAGCAGCGGGCGCAGACGCCGGTTTCGTTGCGGCAGGTCAGCACGCTGCGAACCTGCGCTTTCTTAAGGCCCGCGGTGGCGATGGCATGCGCCTTTTCATGGGTGATGGTCTCGTTAAGCGCAACCAGGATTTCACCCGTCTGGGGATGAAGGATATCCTCAGCGGCGACGCGCCCGATCAGGCGGTCCTCCAGGCTCTCAATCACCTGATTGCCGATGGTGATTTCCTGCACGGCGATGCCGCGCACCTTCTCGCCGCGCTCGGCAAAGCAGTCCACCTCGCGCACGATAACCTCCTGCGATACGTCCACCAGGCGGCGGGTCAGGTAACCCGAGTCGGCGGTGCGCAGCGCGGTGTCGGCAAGCGACTTGCGGCTGCCGTGCGAGGAGAGGAAGAACTCAAGCACTTTGAGGCCCTCGCGGAAATTCGCGCGGATGGGCAGCTCCATCGTGCGGCCGGAGGGCGAGGCCATCAGGCCGCGCATGCCCGCCAGCTGTGAGACCTGCGCCGCGCTACCACGCGCGCCGGAATCCGTCATCATGCGGATGGGATTAAACTTATCCAGGCCGGGCAGAATTTTACCGCGCAGGTTGGCGGTGGTCGCGTTCCAGATATCCACAACCTGCCCGTATCGCTCGTCCTCGGACAGCATACCCATGCGGTACAGGTTGTTGATCTCCGCGACCGCGTCGTCCGCCTCCTTAAGCACCTGCGGCTTATCCGGCGGGATGATGATGTCGCTGACCGAAACGGTAACCGCGCCGCGCGTGGAATACTTGAAGCCGAGGTTCTTGATATTGTCAAGCACCTGCGCCGTCTTATGGATGCCGTGCTTCTGGTACACCTCGTCGACGATCTTGCTCAGTTCCTTCTTGCCAACCAGGCTGTCGATCTCCAGGGGATACATATCGTCCAGGCAATTGCGGGGCTTGCGGCCGATATCCTGAGGAATTACCTCGTTAAAAAGCAGGCGGCCCAGCGTGCATTCGATGGTTTTGTGACCCTTCTCGCCCTCGAACTCACGCTCCACACGCACCCGGATAGGCGCCTGAAGGCTCAGCTGCGCCGTCTGGTAGGCCATCATGGCCTCATTGGGGCTGGTGAATGCCCGGCCAGCGCCCAAGCCGTCCTCGCGGTCGATGGTCAGGTAGTAGCAGCCGATAACCATATCCTGAGACGGCGACATAACAGGCTTACCGTCCTGCGGCTTCAAAATATTGTTGTGAGCCAGCATCAGGAAGCGCGCCTCGGCCTGCGCCTCCATGGAAAGCGGAACGTGCACGGCCATCTGGTCGCCGTCGAAGTCCGCGTTGTAAGCGGTACACACAAGCGGGTGAAGCTTCAGCGCCTTGCCCTCCACCAGCACCGGCTCAAAGGCCTGAATGCCCAGGCGGTGAAGCGTGGGGGCGCGGTTTAAGAGCACCGGATGCTCCTTGATAACGCTCTCGAGGATGTCCCACACCTCGGGGCGTCCCTTCTCCACCATGCGCTTGGCATTCTTGCCGTGGTGGGCCTTTTTCAGCGTTACAAGCCGCTCGATCACAAAGGGCTTGAACAGCTCCAGCGCCATTTCCTTGGGCAGGCCGCACTGGTAAAGCTTGAGCTCCGGACCGACAACGATAACCGAGCGGCCGGAATAGTCCACGCGCTTGCCCAGCAGGTTCTGGCGGAAACGGCCCTGTTTGCCGCGCAGAAGGTCGGAAAGCGACTTGAGCGCGCGGTTGCCTGGGCCGGTCACGGGCCTGCCGCGGCGGCCGTTATCAATCAGCGCGTCCACAGCCTCCTGAAGCATGCGCTTTTCGTTGCGCACGATGATATCCGGCGCGCCCAACTCCAAAAGCCTTTTCAGGCGGTTGTTGCGGTTGATCACGCGGCGGTACAGATCGTTCAAGTCGCTGGTGGCGAAACGGCCGCCGTCCAGCTGCACCATGGGGCGCAGATCCGGCGGAATCACCGGCACCACGTCCAGAATCATCCATTCAGGCTTGTTCTGGCTCTGGCGGAAGGCCTCCACGACCTCCAGCCGCTTCACCGCGCGGGCGCGCTTTTGGCCCTCGGTGTCGCGGTCGCGCTCCTTCTCCACCAGCTCGGCAATTTCCTTCTTGAGCTTCTCGCTGATCAGGTCAAGGTCGAGGTCCATGAGCATTTCCTTGACGGCCTCCGCACCCATACCGGCGCGAAAGCTGCCCTTGCCGCATTTGGCCTCCACCTCGCGATATTTCGCGTCGGTGATCAGCTCATGCTTCTTAAGGCCCGTCTGCGTGCTGTCGCCCGGATCAAGCACGATGAAATTTGCGAAGTACAACACCTTTTCAAGCGTGCGGGGGCTGATGTCCAGCAGCATGCCCATCCGGCTGGGAATGCCCTTGAAATACCAGATATGGCTTACGGGCGCCGCCAGCTGGATATGGCCCATGCGCTCGCGGCGCACCTTGGCGCGCGTCACCTGTACGCCGCACTTATCGCAAACCTTGTTCTTGTCCTTGAACTTGATGCGCTTGTACTTGCCGCAGTTACACTCCCAGTCCTTCTGAGGTCCGAAGATGCGCTCGCAAAACAGGCCGTCGCGCTCGGGCTTCAGGGTGCGGTAGTTGATAGTTTCAGGCTTGCAAACCTCGCCAAAGCTCCAGTTCAAAATCTGCTCGGGCGAGGCCATGCCGATCTGGATGGAATCGAGATTGGTCAGTTCAAACAAAACGCGGCACTCCCTTTCGGTCTATGGGATCAAACAGCTTATTCGTCATCCTTGGGCTTCTCGTCGTCATCCAGGTCAATGCCTTCCAGATCGTCGCCCAAGTCCATGTCAAAATCATCCAGCTCGTCGTCAAGGCTGAAGTCAACGTCCACATCCTCGTCCGCGGATACCCCGTCGGCCTCCTGCTCCTCAGGCTTCTCAAACTCCTCCTCATCGTCCGCATAGCGCACGGAGGACGGCGCGTCGGCCTCAAGGTCGTCCTCATCCAGTTCGCGGATGAGGATTTCCTCCTTATTGGTATCCAGCACGCGGATATCCAGCGCGAGGGACTGCAGCTCCTTGATAAGCACCTTGAAACTCTCCGGCACGCCTGGGGCGGGGATGTTGGTGCCCTTGACGATGGCCTCGTAGGTCTTGACGCGGCCCACGATATCGTCGGACTTGACGGTGAGAATCTCCTGGAGGGTGTTGGCCGCGCCGTAGGCTTCCAGCGCCCACACTTCCATCTCGCCGAAGCGCTGGCCGCCGAACTGGGCCTTGCCGCCCAGAGGCTGCTGCGTAACCAGCGAGTACGGACCGACCGAGCGCGCGTGCATTTTGTCGTCCACAAGGTGGTGCAGCTTTAAGAAGTACATGTAACCGACCGTAACGGGGTTTTCAAACGCCTCGCCCGTGCGGCCGTCGTACAGAGTGGTCTTGCCGTTGGGGTTCATCCCCGCCTGCTGGAGGCATTCCTCAATGTCCTCCTCGGTCGCGCCGTCAAAGACGGGCGTGGCCACATGCCAGCCAAGCGCCTTGGCCGCCATGCCGAGGTGAACCTCCAACACCTGGCCCAGGTTCATACGGGAGGGAACGCCCAGCGGATTCAAAACAATCTGAAGCGGGGTTCCGTCAGGCATGAAGGGCATATCCTCCTCGCGCAGAATGCGAGACACGACGCCCTTGTTTCCGTGACGGCCCGCCATCTTATCACCGACGCTGATCTTGCGCTTCTGGGCGATGTAGACGCGAACCATCTCATTCACGCCGGGGGAAAGCTCATCCTTGTTCTCGCGGGTGAAGATCTTTACGTCCACCACGATGCCGCCCTCGCCATGGGGCACGCGCAGCGAGGTATCGCGCACCTCTCGCGCCTTTTCACCGAAGATGGCGCGCAGCAGGCGCTCCTCGGCGGTCAGGTCGGTTTCGCCCTTGGGCGTGACCTTGCCGACCAGGATATCGCCGCTGCGAACCTCCGCGCCGACGCGGATGATGCCGTCCTCGTCCAAATCCTTGACCGCATCGTCGCCGATGTTGGGAATATCGCGGGTGATCTCCTCCGGGCCCAGCTTTGTCTCTCGCGCTTCGGACTCAAACTCCTCGATGTGGATGGAGGTATATACGTCCTCCTTGACCAGCTTTTCGCTGATCAGCACGGCGTCCTCATAGTTGTAGCCCTCCCACGTCATGAAGCCGATCAGGACGTTGCGGCCCAGGCCGATCTCGCCCTTCTCGGTAGAGGGGCCGTCGGCGAGCAGGTCGCCCTTTTCAATGATCTGGCCCTTCTTGACGCGCGGGCGCTGGTTGATGCATGTGCCCTGGTTGCTGCGGGCAAACTTGCTCAGGTGATAAGCATGGCGCTCGCCCAGGCTGTCGCGGATAACGATCTCATTGCCGGAAACCTTCTCCACCACGCCGTCCTGCTTGGAAAGCAGCACCACGCCGCTGTCGTGCGCCGCCTTGTACTCCATGCCCGTGCCGATGATCGGCGCTTCAGGCACCAGCAGCGGCACCGCCTGGCGCTGCATGTTGGAGCCCATCAGGGCGCGGGTGGCGTCGTCGTTTTCCAAGAAGGGAATCATGGCCGTAGCCACGGAAACCACCTGGCGGGGGCTGACGTCGATCAGGTCCACCTGGCTGATGGGTACCTGAATGATTTCCGCCCTGTCGCGCACAGCGACATATTCGTTTTCAAAGCTTCCGTCCTCGGCCAGGGGCTCGTTGGCCTGAGCGACCTTGTAGAAATCCTCCTCGTCCGCGGTCATATAGACGATTTCATCGGTCACCTTATTGGTCTTTCTGTCCACAACCCGGTACGGCGCTTCAATGAAGCCGTACTCGTTGATGCGCGCGTAGGTCGCCAGCGAGCCGATCAGGCCGATGTTGGGGCCTTCAGGCGTCTCAATGGGGCAGATGCGGGCGTAGTGGCTGTAATGCACGTCGCGGACCTCGAAGGAGGCGCGGTCGCGGTTGAGGCCGCCCGGGCCCAGCGCGGAAAGCCGGCGCTTGTGGGTAAGTTCCGCCAGGGGGTTGGGCTGGTCCATGAACTGGCTTAACTGGGACGAGCCGAAGAACTCCTTGATGGCGGCGCTGACGGGGCGGATGTTGATCAGCTCGCCGGGCCGCACATCGTTGGCGTCCTGGATGGCCATGCGCTCGCGCACGACGCGTTCCAGGCGGGAAAGGCCGATGCGGATCTGGTTTTGCAAAAGTTCGCCCACGGAGCGCAGGCGGCGGTTGCCCAGGTGATCGATGTCATCGGTGTTGCCCAGGCCGTAGGGCAGCCCCAAAAGGTAGCTGACGGAGGCCACGATGTCGTCGGTCAGTATGTGCTTGGGCACCAGGCTATGTACGTTTTCACGGATGGCTTCCTTCAACTGGTCCGGCTCCACGCTTTCCATGATCTTTTTCAGCGTGGGCAGGTGCACGTACTCCAGGATACCGGCCTCCTTGGGGGGGAAGGGCAGGTAGCAGGACGCGTCGACAAAGTTGTTGCCGATGATGCGGTGAACGCGGTTGTCCAGGCGGATATCCACATGGCGGATGCCGCTGTTTTGAATTTGCCTCGCCACGTCTGCGGGGATTTCATCATCCTTTTTCACCAGCAGCTCGCCGGTCTGGGGATCGATGATGTCCTCGGCGGAAACAAGCCCCTGAATGCGCGTGGCAAGGGACAGCTTTTTGTTGAACTTGTAGCGGCCCACCCGCATCAGGTCGTAGCGCTTGGGATCAAAGAAAAGGGAATTGAGCAGGTTCCTGGCGCTCTCCTGGGTGGGAGGCTCGCCGGGCTTCTGCCGCTTGTAGATTTCAATCAGGCCGTCTTCCTGCGATTTGGCGTTGTCGCCGCGCTGGATGGTGGCCATCAGCCGCTCGTCCTCGCCCATGAGGCTGATGATCTCCGCGTCGGTGCCGTAGCCCAGGGCGCGCAGGATCACCGTAATGGGCAGCTTGCGGGCGCGGTCGATGCGCACCCACAAAACATCGTTGGAGTCGGTTTCATATTCCAGCCACGCGCCGCGGTTGGGGATGACGGTGGCGGAAAACAGGTGCTTGCCGGCTTTGTCGATGGTTTCGCCAAAATATACGCCGGGGGAGCGCACCAATTGGCTGACGATAACGCGCTCCGCGCCGTTGATGATGAAGGTGCCGTGGTTGGTCATCAGGGGGAAATCGCCCATGAACACGTCGGATTCCTTTATTTCACCCGTTTCACGGTTCTTGAGCCTTACGAATACTTTCAAGGGCGCCGCATACGTCAGGTCGCGTTCCTTGCAGCGCTCCACGGAATGTTTGGGGGTTTCGTCCAGGGAATAGTCAACAAATTCAAGTACCAGGTTTTCACTATAGTCGGTGATCGGTGATACGTCGGCCAGCACCTCGCGCAGGTCTTCCTCCAGGAAGCGCCTGTACGAGTTTTTCTGAACCTCGATCAGGTCGGGCATGTCCAGCACTTCGTCGATCCTGGAGAAACTCATGCGCTTGCGCAGCTTCCCCATCTGAACCTCGTGCACCATAAAAAGCCATCACCCCTTATGTTGTCCAACCAGTATCGCGTTCCGGCGGAAATTTGTATTTTCCCGTTGCATTTTTTTACGGGACCGTGTACAATACTTCCACAGGAAGGACATACTTCCGCACAGTAACGATACTGATGCAAGTTTAAAGTCTATCACGATTCCCAAACCTTGTCAAGGCCGGGTTTTGCTTTTTTTATGCTTTCGCGAGAATTTACCTAGGATATAGGAAGGCCGCTGAAAATTCAGCGGCCTTCCTATTATTATAGATCTGCTGTTACTCGCCATCGGGCCGGGCGGCGTCTTCCCCGCTTTTCTTTTCCACGTAATCCGTGAAGGCCTGCCTGCCCTGGCCAAGCCACCACTCATCGTAGTATTTCCAATGCTTCCAGCCTTCTTTGGAAGTATCGTCCTCGCCGCAGGGGCCGTGATGCTTATGCCTGTGTGAGGATTTTGATTCGCCGTGGCCGCCGCCCGCGCCGCCAAAGATGAGGTGCCCCAGGATCACGATGCCGAAGGCCTGCCAGTAGGTGATAACTTTCAGGCCGAACAGCTCGGGCATCAGCCAGTTCCAAAGCTCCCTGACGAAAATGCCGAATACCAGGCCCAGGATGACGGCGGTGACAAGGCCGATTACGACCATGCCGATGATGCGCGCCCCCCTGGGCACGCGGTGAAATTTCTGCTTCCATTCGCTCATATGCGTATCTCCTTTCCTATCCTTGAAACAGGGTGCGGGATGGTTTACGGCTTGAAATCCCGGAGCATTTCCTTCAGCGATTTTACGGCGCGGCACTTGCGGCTTAGCAGCGTGCCCATGGGCTCGTTCCATTGCATGGACAGTTCCCTGAATGAGCGGCCTTTGAGTTCGGTGGCGACGAAGACGGCGCGCTGTTTGGGCTCCAGGCATCCGATGGCTTCCGCCAGCCTTGCCATGAATTCCCTTTTTTCCGCCTCGCTGCTTACCTCGGCGGAGCCGGCCAGAAATTCCAGCAGGGAGGTTTCACCGTCCTCATTGGAAAAGCTTTGCAGCGATACGGTGCGCCGCCGTCTGCGGGCAAGGTCGGCAACCTTGTTGTTCAGCGCACGGTAGACGTAGGCCGCCAGGTTTTCCACATGTTGCATGGGATCCGTACGGTTCAGCATGGCCAGCATGACTTCCCCGACCATGTCCTCCGCGTCCATCTCGCTGATATCCGCCATCTTTCTTTTCACGAAGCTGATGAAACGCTTGCGTTCCGAATCGAAAAAACGGAATATCCTGCCCCTGCCATCCCTCTCCATGGTTTCAAACCGTCCTAGCTGCCCAAGTCTTTGTCTGTCTGGGCTGATATCATTTGCTTCACCCCACACCCTTATGACGGCGGGGAGGCCGATTTATTGCATGTGAAGCAAAGTTTATTTCTTTGAATCATCCTACCATACTTACAGGGCGGATGTCATGGAGAATGGTAAAAAAGCCTCGCGGCGCAAACCGCAAGGCTACATAATAGGAATGAGTCATGCAATTTTCCGGGGATGCATAGAAGGGGCAGAGCCCCTTCTATTGTAATCGTGTCGCCCGGCTTTGCTGGCGCCGTAACCCTGCCCCCGCCAGTGGCGGGAATGGGCAGGGTGGAGGCGGGAAGTGAAACGAGCCATGCGAGCGATAGCGAAGCAGGGCGACGATTGAACTTCCGGACCGCGCGGGGCGCTTGCGCAGCAAGCTTTCCTTAACACTTTTTGCCGACCGTAGCTCCAAGGGTGAGGGGATGAAATACCCGAACCTGAAGGCTTGAAATGGTTTGTCATTTCAAGCCGGAACACCAGCCGAGCGAAGCGAAGGAGGGTGCGTAGGAGTACAGGCAAAAAGTGCAGCTCAAAAAAATGACGACGTCATTTTTTTGAAGGGTTTACCACATGGATACGACCTGCACGTCTTTAAAGTACTGCATCACGATCTCCTCACCCTTCATGCCGCCCTCCGCCAGGCCGTAGGCGCCCCATTGGGGCATGCCGACCCCGTGGCCGTACCCCTTGCCGGACATGACGACCTTCCCGTCCTGGTATTTGATGCCGGTTAAAAAGGTGGATCGCATTTTCATGCTGCCCAGGGCGATGCGAAGCTCCGGGGCGCTCACTTCCTGCCCGCCGACTGAGAGTGTTACCGCCCGGCCGCTTTCACCCTTTTTGGCGATGGAAATATCCTTGGCGGATGTGGGGGAGCCGCCGGCCTTTTTGCAGGCGGTCAGGAATTCGGACTCGGAGAAGGACGCCTCCCAGGCCTTGGCGTCCTCCGGCGCATCATTGCTTTCCTGGCCGGGGACACTTTCGGTATAGGGCGGTTCCTCCTTATCATAGGCCAGGCCTTCCTTGGCCAGGGCTGTACGGCCGCCGGAATGGGCATGGAACCAGGTGTAGGGGAATTCGCCATTCGAAGAGAGCACCAGGCCGCGCGTGCTTTCCACGGCCTGCTTCACCCGGTCATTGATTTCTTCGGCGCTGTAGGCCTGGGCTTCCTCAATGTCGGTGGAAACATCGGCGCCTTCGTACTTGCTTTCCTTTTCGGTGGTGAACTTCAATACGAAGGTGCGGGCCAGAATGGCTTGGGCCCTAAGCGCCTCCATCGGCCAGTCGTTTTTCATTTCCCCGGCCAGCACGCCCTGGAGGTAGGTTTCCAGGTCCATATCCTTAACGGCTTTATTCTTAACTACGTATACTTGCAAAATGGGTACGCCATTGTTATCGGTCTTTTTCAGCCTGGTGGGCATCGAAGGCTTGGCTCCGGCGGCATTGGCGGATGTGCCTGTTTTGGGCGAGGCTGAGGGAAGGAGTTCCGCCTGTGCATCCGGCGTGGCGGCGCATGAGGACATCAGGCCAATAACCATCAGGCATGAAAGGAGCAGGCAAAGGGCGCGCATGAGGAGACCTCCTTGAATCAATCATCAGTTTGACACAAGTTTCCCCCGGCACAAAGCAAAATACGCCGCAACCTTTTGGAAACAACCGATTGACAGAAAAGGAAAACGATGATATGATTATCTGGTTGTCCGCCGACGATGTTTTTCTATGCCTTCCTTCAAAAAACGGCGGGGAAACTCTCCGTAGAGGGGCGATGCGTTATGCTGGAGGAGCTTAAAAATCCCGCCGGCCGCGTGGTTGGCACCAAGCAGCTTCTTAGGGCGCTTGCAGCCGGCAAGGTCGCCCAGGTGTTTGTGGCGGAGGACGCGGACGATTTCATTTACCGCAGGGTGCGCACAGCCGCCGAGGCGAATCGGGTACCCGTTACGGTAGTCAAGACCATGGCGCAATTGGGGCAGGCCTGCCGCGTTGATGTGGATACGGCCGCCGCCGGGCTTTTGCGCTGAACTTTATTGCCTATAGGCTTCCGAGGGTTGCGGAAGTATTATAGATATCATTCCAGGAGGTGCTTCCATGCCCACGATCAATCAATTGATCCGCAAGGGAAGGGAAAAGGTCGTCAACAAGTCGACTGCGCCCATTTTGCAGGGTTGCCCGCAAAAACGCGGCGTTTGCCTGAGCGTGAAGACCACCACGCCCAAAAAGCCGAACTCCGCTCTGCGTAAAATCGCAAGGATCCGCCTGACGAATCTGATCGAAGGCACTTGCTATATACCGGGGATCGGCCACAATCTGCAGGAGCATAGCGTGGTACTCATCCGCGGCGGCCGTGTCCGCGACCTGCCCGGCGTACGTTACCACATCATCCGCGGCGCGCTGGATACCGCCGGCGTGGCAAAGAGGATGCAGGGCCGTTCTCTGTACGGCGCAAAGCGTCCCAAGAAGTAATGAAGCGCACAATGCGCCAGAGCGCGGAAGATTGGCAGAGCCGCACCGTCCTCCTTCGGAACGGCGGAGGCAACGGGAACTGTGCCAAAAAGCCGCGTCCCGCAAAAGCGGGGACGGCATGATGCTGACATGCTGTTTTAGGCGAGTGCAATCATTCTGACTGTCAAACGCATGAGGAGGGAAAATCATGCCCCGTCGTGGATTTATACCCAAGCGTGAGGTGCTGCCCGATCCCGTTTACGGGACGACCGTTGTCACCAAGCTCATCAACCAGATCATGCTCGAAGGCAAGCGCGGCACCGCGCAGACCATTTGCTATGACGCTTTTGCCGCTATGGCCGAAAAAACCGGCAAGGATGCGGGCGAAGTGTTCACCACCGCGGTAGCCAACGTGGCTCCCCAGCTGGAAGTCAAGGCCCGCCGCGTGGGCGGCGCCACCTACCAGGTGCCTATCGAGATCAGGCCCGAACGCCGTCAGACCCTGGCGCTGCGCTGGATCGTGGATTTTAGCCGCAAGCGCGGTGAAAAGACCATGGCCCAGAGGCTGGCCGGCGAATTGATGGATGCCGCCAACAACACCGGCAACGCCGTCAAGCGCAAGGAAGAAATGCACCGCATGGCCGAGGCCAACAAGGCGTTCGCCCATTACCGGTGGTAAAGGGAATGACCGCATCCCAAGGGTCTGTGCCTGTTTCTGATCCTTATGAAAGGAGAACGTACCACAATGCCTAGAAGTCACCCCTTGAACATGGTGCGCAATATCGGCATCATGGCGCATATAGACGCCGGGAAGACCACAACAACAGAGCGCATCCTGTTCTATACGGGTCGGGTGCATCGCATGGGGGAGGTGCACGAAGGCGCCGCCACCATGGACTGGATGGCCCAGGAGCAGGAACGCGGCATTACGATTACCTCTGCCGCCACCACCTGCCAGTGGAGGGGGCACCGCGTCAATATCATCGACACCCCCGGCCACGTGGACTTCACGGTGGAAGTGGAGCGCTCCCTGCGTGTGCTGGACGGCGCCGTGGCGGTATTTTGCGCCAAGGGCGGCGTCGAGCCTCAAAGTGAAACAGTCTGGCGCCAGGCCAACAAATATCATGTACCCCGCATCGCCTATGTCAACAAGATGGACATCACCGGCGCGGACTTCTTCCGTGTCATCAAGATGATGAAGGACCGGTTGAGCGCCAACGCCGTGCCCATTCAGTTGCCCATCGGCAGCGAAAACGCGTTCCGCGGCATCATCGACCTGGTCAGGATGAAGGCGGAAGTCTACTACGACGACGAGGGCAAGGACGTTCGGGAGGAAGAGATTCCCGCCGATTACCTTGACAAGGCCAACGAATACCGTGCCGCCCTGATCGAATCCGTGGCCGAAACCAACGATGCGCTGATGGAAAAATTCTTTGAGGGAGAAGAACTCTCCGTAGAAGAAATCAAGGAAGCCATCCGCAAGACCACCATCGCCTGCAGGATGACGCCCGTTCTGTGCGGTACATCCTACCGCAACAAGGGCGTGCAGCCCATGCTGGACGCCGTGGTGGATTATCTCCCCAGCCCCCTGGATATCGGCGCCGTGTTCGGCGCCGCGCCCGGCGATCCCGATGCCAGGCTGGAACGGCAGCCCGACGACAACGAGCCGTTTTCCGCGCTGGCCTTCAAGATCGCGGTGGACCCCTTTGTGGGCAAGCTGGCCTTTTTCCGCGTGTATTCCGGCGTTTTGCAAAGCGGCAGCTATGTCATGAACAGCACCAAGCAAAAACGGGAGCGCATGGGCCGCATCCTTCGGATGCACGCCAACCACAGGGAGGACGTGGAGGCTGTTTACGCCGGTGAAATCGCCGCGGCGGTGGGGCTCAAGGACACCACCACCGGTGATACGCTGTGCGAGGAAAAGAATCAAATCGTACTGGAATCCATGGAATTCCCCGACCCGGTGATCCGTGTGGCCATCGAGCCCAAGACGAAAGCCGGTCAGGACAAGATGACCATGGCCCTCATCCGCCTGGCGGACGAGGATCCCACATTCAAGACCTATACCGATCAGGAAACCGGGCAGACCATTATCGCCGGCATGGGCGAACTGCACCTGGAGATCATCGTGGACCGGCTGATGCGTGAATTCAAGGTGGAAGCCACTGTGGGCAAACCGCAGGTGGCCTACCGGGAAACCGTACGCAAAGCCGCGCGCGCCGAAGGCCGCTACGTGCGGCAGACCGGCGGCCATGGCCAGTACGGCCACTGCGTGATCGAAATCATGCCCCAGGAGCCCGGGAAAGGGTACGAATTTGAAAGCAAAATCGTGGGCGGCATAGTACCCAAGGAATTCATCGCCCCCATCGACGCGGGCATCAAGGAAGCCGCGGCCTCCGGCCCCCTGGGGGGCTTTGAGGTGGTGGACTTCAAGGCGGTGCTTATGGACGGGTCCTACCACGAGGTGGACTCCTCCGAAATCGCCTTCAAGATCGCCGGCTCCATGGCCTTCAAGGAAGCGGTGCGCAAGGCCGATCCCTGCCTGCTGGAACCTGTGATGAAGGTGGAGGTCATCGTCCCAGAACAGTACATGGGCGATGTCATCGGCGATATCTCCAGCCGGCGCGGCCGCATCGAGGGCATGGAAGCCCGCATGGGCGACCAAACGATTCACGCTTTCGTACCTTTGAGCGAAATGTTCGGTTACGCTACCGATCTGCGCTCCCGCACCCAGGGCCGCGGCATGTTCTCCATGGAATTCGACCACTACGAGGAAGTGGCCAGATCCGTGGCGGAAAAGGTTGTCGGCAGACGCGACTAAACCAAGGACACATTTGGCGGGCGAGGCCCGCAGCGAGTTTGAACGGATTTGTTAAGGAGGGTAATCTCAAATGGCCAAGCAAAAGTTTGAGCGGAACAAGCCGCACGTGAACATCGGCACCATCGGTCACGTAGACCACGGCAAGACGACGCTGACGGCGGCCATCACCATGGTGCTGGCCAAGCACGGCGGCGCGG
>JAEYOW010000015.1 GCA_023411375.1 Bacillota bacterium
ATAAACCGGGCCCGGCGCGGAATTCGGGGGGGGCGGCTCCCTGCTTTTATCAGTTTAGTCCGCCAGGCGATCCTTATACGTCTTTGCGCCCGCGTCCGTCACCCATTGGCTGACGGTTTCGTTGTACAGGTTATCCTGCTTCTGAGTAAGCAGCTCTCCGCGAACGGTTTCCTCAACAGCCGCATAATCCGCCGGGCCCTCGGCCGCGTCGCCCACATACTTAAGGATGTGGATACCATAGCTGGTGCGCACTGCGGGGGATACGTCGCCAATGCTCTTCAACGCCATCGCCGCCTCGGTGAACTCCGTCACCCAGGTGGTACTGCCCTCGCATACCAGATAGCCCGTCTCCTTCGCGGGAGATGCCTGCATACCGGTATCCTCGCCGTACTCCTCCATCAGGGCGTCAAAATCTCCGCCCTCGTTCAGCTTGGCAAGAATTTCATCGATCGTGGGCTGAACGGCGGCATAGGCGGCTTCCTTCGCTTCGCCGAGCTGCTTGTTCAGGTCGGCGATTTCAGCGTCCAGGGTCGCCTTGGTAGCGGTCAGGTCCGCGCGGGTCTTCGCCGTTTCCTCATCGTCGGCGGCCGCGTCCTCGCCCAAGCCGGTCAGTGAGGTTTCCACGTTGGTAAGCTGCGTCTGCTTATCGGTAATCTGCTGGTTCAGCTCGCTGATCTTTGCGGAATCCTCGTCGCTGAGCTTGCGAAGAATATTCTTGACATAACGGTAACCCGCCGGCGTGTAATACACGGTCGAGCCGTTTTGCACAGCCGCGCCATAAGCGGAAAGGTTGCCTTCATACTCGGTTTTGGCGCTTTCCACGCGCGTGTCATACTCGGCCTTCACCTCGTCGTCGGACACGGCTACATCCTTGACCACCTCGGCCTTAAGCTTGTCGGTCGCCTTGGTGATCTTTTCATTTTCCAGCAACTGCTCCTTGGTGGCGTAGCCAAGCTCCGTCATCTTATCGGCAATCGCCTTGTCCAGCTCCTCGCCCGTAAGCTCGGTCTCGGCAAAATAGCTGGTTTTGACGCTGTCCGCATAGCTCTGGTAGGTTTCGTCCACGGTGGTATTCATCTGGGCAAGCTCGTCCTCGGTAAAGGCGTTCATACCCATTTCGTTTATCTTCTGGTCGATAACCGCCTGTTGAATCAGGCCCTCAATCACGCTGTCCCGCGCCTCGGAAACCGACGTCGCGGACGTCTTGTCAAAGGCCATGCCATACATGCTATATAGATATTCCTGATAATCCAGGGTCTGCGAAACCTGCTGGTTCACCTCGCCCTTGGTAAAGGTTTTACCCGCAACCTCAATAATAACGGTTTGCTTGTCCACCTCCGCGTCCTTGACAATCAAGGAACAGCTCGTGGTTACGGCCAATGCTACCACCAGCATCAGCGCCAGAATGACACGCTTGCGCATGGGTCTTCTCTCCAATCATGATAATATTGAATGCTCATAGCATTATAACCGATACGCTTCCAATCGGCAAGGGCTTTTTGTGAAGTTCACGGCTTCTTCACACATGGAGCGCTACGCTCCGGGCGCCGCCCTGCGAAAGCCGTTGACCGTCGCAAAAGCCACCAGCGCGCCTTTTTCATCCGTTACCTCTATTCGGTACAGGCAGGTTGTCCGCCCTTCGCTGAGCCTCCGTGCAACCGCGAAAAGCCGCCCGCCCGTACCCGGGCGCAAATACGTTATATTCGCGCCCAGGCTGACGGTCAGCGCGCCGCCGGCATTCGCGGCCACGGCAAACGCCGTGTCGCAGAGGGTATACACAGCGCCGCCCTGAGCCACCCCGGCGGCGTTTAAATGCAAGGGCGTAAGGGGCATGGAGCATTTGGCCTCGCCGTCCCCCACCTCGTCAATGGCAATGCCGCACGCCTCAAGCGCAAAGCGGTCGCCATGGAAAAAAGCCCGGCTTTCCTCAAGCGTGCGCATCCTCAGCCCACCGCCCTAAAGCGAAGCAGCTCCGCGCCGCTTTCAAGGCTCCTGATGGAGAATACGCCGTCCTCATACACCATATAGCTTTTGGGTTGGCCCTCCTTAGGCAGCGCGGCGGAACCGGGATTGATGTACGTATAGTCTCCCTGAGGCAGCGCGCAATGCACATGCGTATGGCCGTGGATCAGCAAATCCTCCGCGCGGTGCGGCGGCGGGCATTCCGTGTTGAACAGGTGCCCGTGCGTCACAAACGCGCAACGGCCGTTTTCCAGCGGCAGTAGCGCATAATCCGCCATCATGGGGAAGTCCAGCACCATCTGGTCTACCTCCGCGTCACAGTTTCCCCGCACGCACAGGGGCGTTATAGGGCTTGCGTTGAGCATAGCGATTACCGCCTTGGGCTCGTAACGGTCGGGCAGCTCGTTGCGCGGCCCGTGGTAAAGAAGGTCGCCCAGCAGAAAGAAACGGTCCGCCTTTTCCACCGCAAGCCGCTTAAGCACCTTTTCACAAGCCGAGGCTGAACCGTGAATGTCCGAAGCAAATAAAATTTTCATTCTGTTAATCATCCTCCAAGCCTTCCAGTTCAAGAATCACGGGGCAGTGGTCGCTTCCCGGCACCTGCGCGTCGATCTCTGCGACGGTAATGTTTTTGGCAATTCGTTCGCTCACCAGGAAATAGTCGATGCGCCATCCAATGTTGCGGTCCCGGCTCTGGCGCATGTAGCTCCACCAGGTGTAGCGGTCCGTTTCATCCGGGTGCAAATAGCGGAAGCTGTCCACAAAGCCGCGTTCAAGCAACGCGGTCATCTTATCGCGTTCCTGAATGGTAAAGCCCGCGTTTTGCGTATTGGTTTTCGGGTTTTTCAGGTCGATCTCCTTGTGCGCCACGTTCATGTCGCCGCATACCACAACGGGCTTTTTAACGTCCAGCGCGCAAAGATACCCGGCGAACGCGTCCTCCCAGGCCATGCGGTAGTCAAGGCGCGTCAGCTCGCGCTGGCTGTTGGGTGTGTAAACCGTCACCAGATAAAACCGCTCAAATTCCAGCGTAATCACGCGCCCCTCACGGTCGTGTTCCTCGGTGCCAATACCGTAGGCAACGCTTAGCGGGCTTTTTCTGGAAAACACAGCCGTGCCCGAATACCCCTTTTTCTCAGCGCTGTTCCAAAACTGCGCATACCCCTCCGGCTCAAATTCCGCCTGTCCCTGCTGCATCTTGGTTTCCTGAAGGCAGAACACATCCGCGCCGCTGCCCGCGAAATAGTCCGCAAAGCCCTTGCCAAGGCAGGCGCGCAGTCCGTTTACATTCCATGAGATCAGCTTCATTCAGCCACCTCCCGTATATTTGTGTTTCTACGAATATATATTTTACCACATCTGCCGGAGGTGAAACAACCTTGCAAAATCCGCGCCGGCACGCAAAAGTTGACACCATCCGCAAACTTTGCTATACTCCATCGTGGAAACTGGTGTTCGTCCGCCATGATATATAAGGAGTGTTCCAATATGATCGAATCCCGTTGCGGCCTCAAATGCAGCGAATGTAAATACCGCGAGACCATGAAATGCGAGGGGTGCCTCAAAATCAAGAAGCCCTACTGGGCCAAAAGCTGCCCCATCAAAACGTGCTGCGAGGGCAAGGGCAAGGAAAACTGCGGCCTGTGCGACAAATTCGCCTGTAAGCAGCTTCACGAATTCGCCTATGACCCCGCCACGGACAGCGAGGGCGACCGCATAGACCAATGCGCGGATTGGGCGCGGGATACGCGGGGATAGAAACAGATCATAAAGGGCTTGCCGCCTTGCGTTTTCGGGCGGCAAGCCCTTTTTTCATTCCACGGACGCGCCACGCCCTTAAGGCGTGTTCAGCTTGGTGGCGAGCAGCGCAAACGCCTCGTCCATACCTTCCCTGCTGCGGACGAGATAATGAATCCACGCGCCGTCTCCGCAGGGGTAACGGTTTTCCCATACCTCCCGCGCATAAGCCGACAATCCGGCGGCAACCGCCTCGGCCCTTTCGGCCTCCCGCGCGGAAAGCCTTGTCATCATATCAAAAAATCCGTCATGTACATTGCAATAGGCGATAAACTTCTTTCTCCTGTAAAGCCGGAAGCTCGACTTTTCCACGCGGCTTCCAGCCAGCACGACCTCAGCCTCGGGACATTCCTCCAAAATTTTCTGTTCCAACTCCTGATAAAGCCCGCCCGCTCCTCCAAGGTAGGAGATCATTCCGCTCCGCTCCACAGCTTTTCCTCCTCAGGCTCACATCAGCTTTTTCAGCCTTTTCAGCTTGTTTCCGTACGGCGCGTATCTCAGCGCGATATCCGGCTTCGAGTAGCGCTTAAGCACGCTTTTTTGATGCGAAAAGGTGGTAAAGCTAAACCTGCCGTGATATCCGCCCATGCCGCTTTCTCCCACGCCGCCAAACGGCATATGCGGCGTGGCCAGGTGCAGCACCGTGTCGTTCACACATCCGCCGCCGAAGCTTAGCTGCTCAAGCACCTTTTCTTCCACGGCCCTGTCCCGCGTAAACAGGTAAAGCGCCAGCGGTTTGGGCCGCTCCTGAATCCGCGCGATCGCCTCGTCCAGCTTCCGGTATGTAAGCACCGGCAGTATCGGCCCAAAAATCTCCTCCTGCATGACGGGGCTGTCCCACGCCACATCGTTAAGCACCGTTGGGGAAATCCGGCGCGCCGCCGCGTCGGTCTGCCCGCCATGGGTGACGGCCCCGCTGCCCAGCAGGCCCACCAGACGTTCAAAATGGTGCTGGTTGATCACCTTGGGATAATCGGGGTTCGCCAACGGAGCGCTGCCGTACATGCGGCGGATTTCCATAATCAGCGCCTCCAACAGCGCCTGTTCCCTCGCTTGATGCACCAGCACGTAATCCGGCGCCACGCAGGTTTGTCCGGCATTCAAATATTTTCCCCATGCCAACCGTTTTGCGGTAAGCGCGATATCCGCCGTTTCGTCCACAATCACAGGGCTTTTCCCGCCCAGCTCCAGGCTTACGGGCGTCAGGTGGCGGGACGCTTTTTCCATCACCAGCCGGCCTACGGCCGGACTTCCGGTAAAAAAGATATAGTCGAATTTCCGCTCCAAAAGCCCGGCGTTTTCCCTGCGCCCGCCCTCAACCACCGCAACGTAGGCCGGGTCGAACACTTCTCCGATCATCCGCGCGGTCAGGGCGGAGGTCGCCGCGGAATAGGCGGAAGGCTTTACGACCACGCAGTTTCCGGCGCAAATCGCGCCCACAAGCGGCGCGAGCGTAAGCTGAAACGGATAATTCCACGGCGACATGATCAGCGCGACGCCGTAAGGCTCGCTGTATATCCGGCACCTGCCGGGCAGCTGTCCTATGGCGGCACGCGCGCGTACGGGCTTCATCCAGCGCCTTAAATGCCGCAACGCGTCGCGAAGCTCCTGCTTTACCATCGCCACTTCGGTCAAGTATCCCTCATAATCGCTCTTGCCCAAATCCTCGCGCAAAGCCCAGAGGATATCGTCCTCATGGCCCTCTATCCATCCAAGCAGCGCGCGGAGCCGCTCCATGCGAAAAGCGTAGGGCTTTGTGGCCTGCGTTAAATAATATGCTCGTTGTTTTTCCACAATGGCCTCAAATTCATTCATGTCCCGCACCATTCCGATAACCATCCTTTCCCGGTCGCAAGCAGGGGGTGAAAAAGCCGTCCCGGCTTTCCACCGTATCGACAACACGATTGTAGCAGCTTGCCATGCGATGTTCAAGCGGGAAATCAGGCTCTTTGCGGCAATTTAAGCTTTCCTCTTGCCCTCCGCCAGGAATCGTGTTATACTCACCCGGCAACCAAATATACCGCCGTTGTCCTGCCACCGGGTAGGGCAATCGAGCGCCTGAACGCATTCCAGCAGGTCTTGGAAGGAATGCGCCGGGCGCTTTTTCTTTGCGAAAGGAAGAGAATCCATGAAAAACCGCCTGCTGTCCGACTTTACCAAATATGTCAGCCTGAACGTGCTGGGCATGATCGGCCTTTCCTGCTATATTCTCGCGGATACGTTCTTCATCTCCCTTGCATTGGGCGCCGACGGTCTGGCCGCGCTGACCCTGGCGCTTCCGGCGTACAACGTCATTCATGGCGCGGGCCTGATGCTGGGTCTCGGCGGAGCCACCCAATGCGCGGTGCTCTGGGCGCGCGGGCGCGGGCATGACGCGCGCCAGACGATCGCGCATACGGTAGCGCTGGGGCTTATCCTCGGCGCGTTGTTTCTCACGGCGGGCGCCGCGTTTGCACCGCAGCTCGCAACGCTGCTGGGCGCGGAAGGGGCGGCCGCGCCGCTGGCCGCCGATTATCTCCGCGTTATTCTCTGCTTTGCGCCCTGCTTTCTTCTCAACAATATTTTTCTGGCTTTGGTGCGCAACGACCGCAACCCACGCCTGGCGATGGCCGCCATGCTTGCCGGCAGCCTGTCCAACATCGTGCTGGACTATGTGCTGATGTTTCCACTGGGGATGGGCATGACGGGCGCGGCGGTTGCGACCGGGCTTGCGCCGTTGATCAGCCTGGGCGTGCTGTCGGCGCACGCGCGCCGGCGGGATAACCGCCTTCATGTATCGCGGCCCCATCCCAGCCGCAGGGTTGCGGGACATATTTTTACGCTCGGTTTCTTCGCCTTTGTCACCGAGGCGTCCACCGGCCTTGTGCTGATGCTGTCCAACGGGGTCATATTGGAGCTTAGCGGCAACACAGGCGTGGCGGCATACGGAATCGTCGCAAACCTGGCGCTGGTGTTCCTGTCCGTGTTCACGGGTATGGCGCAGGGCATGCAGCCGCTGGCAAGCCGCGCGTTTGGACAGGGCGACCCGCAGTCCCTGCGCCGCCTGCTGCGGTATGCTTCCGTGCTTTCGCTGGCCGCCGCGGCTGTGGGCATTCTGGCGGTCAACGTTTGGCAGGATGGGATTATTTCGGCTTTTGGCGGCGGCAGGGACGCGTGGCTCGCGCGGATAGCCGCCGACGGCCTGCGCCTGTATTTCCCGGGTTTTCTTTTCGCGGGCTTCAACATGATAGCCGCGGCCTTTCTCTGCGCCACGGGGCGGCCCCGCGCGGGCTCCGCCGTTTCCCTGGCGCGCGGCTTTGTCGCGATCGTGCCCCTGGTGCTCATCCTTCCCCGATTTCTCGGCATGAACGGCGTTTGGCTATCCTTTGGCGCAGCGGAGCTCATCGCATGCGTCCCCGCCTGTCTGGCGCTCGGACGTGCTCCTTCTTCTTGCAATTCTTCTTTCGGCACGCTATAATCCTACTATCCACAGGAAAGGGGAACCATGCCGGATGCACCTTTTTGATGAGCAAAAGCCCTTTTACAAAGGCAACCTTCACTGCCACACCACCCTGAGCGACGGCGTGCTTGCGCCGGAGGAGGTCAAGGCGCTTTACCGCAGCCTTGGGTATGACTTTCTTGCCATCACCGACCACCGCCTGCTTTCCGCGCCAAACCATATGGAGGACGGCATGCTTTTGCTTTCCGGTATGGAGATGGATTTTATGCTGCCCGGCGAAGCGCTGCACCTGATCGGTGTAGGCATGGATGAAAAGCTTAACCGTTACGATCTGTCGCGCAGTCCGCAAAACTGCATCGACCTTATGCGCCGGTGCGGCGGGCGCGCGATTGTCGCCCATCCCGCCTGGTCGCTGAATACTCTGGCTACGTTAAGCGCGCTGCGCGACGTAACCGCCGCTGAAATCTACAACAGCGTATCCACCTATCCCTGGAACGGCGACCGGGCGGATTCATCGGTGCTTTTGGATATCGCCGCCACACACGATTCGCCCTACCGCTTCGTCGCCTCCGACGATTCGCACCGCTACGACGGCGAGGCCGGCCGCAGCTTTACCATGGTGCAGGCGGACGGGCTTTCAGCCGAGGGGATACTCTCCGCGCTGGACAACGGCCGTTTCTACTGTTCCCAGGGCCCGCGCTTCGAGCAGATTTCCGTGGAGGACGGCTGCGTGAAGGTTCGCTGCTCGCCTGTACGTACCGTCATTTTTTACAGCAACCTCGTATGGGCGAACGGCCGCTGCCATAGCGGCGAGGCCCAGACCTCTGCAAGCTATGACCTTTCCGCCAACCGTGACGAAACGTTCGTCAGGGTTCAGCTTATCGACGGGCAGGGCCTGAGCGCGTGGTCCAACCCCATTTTGTTCAACTGAGCGCGCCATTCATTTTCAGGGAGGAATTGACCCATGCAATACCGCCGCTTTTCCAAACTAATCGCGCTGCTGACCGCGCTCATGCTGCTGAGCTGCATCGCCGTCCCCGCGCTGGCGCAAAGCGGCGCCGTCACCGTATCCGCCGCCGAATATCCCGTTACGCGCAACGGCGCCTATTCCTCCATGGAGGAGGTCGCCGTCTACATTGCCGCCTATGGCGGGCTGCCGCAAAACTTTCTAACCAAGAAGCAGGCCGAAGCGCTGGGATGGAATAACCGGAAAGGCAATCTTAACGAAGTCGCGCCCGGGTGTTCCATCGGCGGCGATTCCTTTGGCAACTACGAGGGCCGCGTGCCCTCCGCCAGAGGCCGCAAATGGACGGAATGCGACATCGGCTACAACGGCGGCTACCGTGGCGGCGAGCGCATCGTGTTTTCCTCGGACGGCCTGATCTATTACAGCGGCGACCATTACGAAACCTTCAGGCAGGTGGTTGTAACCACGGATGCCGCTACGTCCGCCGTCGGCGTAAAGGTAAAGAAAAGCGGCGAATACACCTCAAAAGACGAGGTGGCCGCCTATTTGCACCAATATGGAAAGCTGCCGAAAAATTACCTCACCAAAAGCGAGGCCAAGGCGCTGGGATGGAGCAATCAAAAAAACAATCTGGACAAGGTAGCGCCCGGATGCGCCATCGGCGGCGACGAATTTCAGAACCGTGAGCGGCTTTTGCCAGACAAAAAGGGCCGCGCCTGGTATGAATGCGATGTAAACACTGTGGACGGCAAGCGTGGAAAGGAGCGCGTCGTTTTCTCCAGCGACGGTTTGATCTATTACTCCCCCGACAACCACAAGAGCTTTACCCGGCTGTACTAAGCAAGGAGGCGGCTGCATGCGCGACGTTACACTGGACCTTACCCCGTTTGAGGAAAAAATCTCACTGCACCGATACTTCAAGGAGGCGCTCGCCTTTCCGTTCTATTACGGCGCAAATCTGGACGCCCTCCACGACGAGCTGACCAGCGAAACCGAGCCTCTGCACATCACCGTCGTCTATCCCAGCAAGCCGCGCGGCAAGATGACTGAGTACCTGCCCCGTCTGCTGCGCGTTTTCGAGGATGCCGCACGGGAAAACTATCATCTGGAAATCACCTACCGGGAAGCGTGACACGGCGCAAGGCTTAGGAGCCGCTTTCCCATATATGAATAAAAGCCCCGCCATCCTGCCGAACGTTACGCAGGAAGGCGGAGGCTTTTTACGATGACGCTTCTGTCCGCGCGCTTTACCTACCGGTTAACGGCGCTTTTGCCCAACGCCGCCGAAAGCTTATCGGGAAAATTGATTGTCATGCCGTCCCCGTTCAGTTCAAGGGCCCGCCGCATCAGTTCCTCCGTGCCCACGCCCCAGAACCGCACGGAAAAACCGCGTTCCCGCGCCATGCGCATATCCCGTGCGTCCACCGTATCCACCCGGGGACAAATCTGTCCCACATGGGCCGCTTCCAGCCGGTCCAGCGTTTCAGGGGTAATCCGTTCCGTCAGGTATCCCAGCGCGATCTCCCTGTCGAGATTTCGAAGCGCCCTGATGCTGTCCCAAATAAACGAGGTAAATATCACCTTTTCGCGGCATCCGTAGGCGTTTACCAGGTTCAGCGCCTGCTCCTCCACCCCGTATTGCTTAATTTCAAGCGAGAAGGTCAGCCGTTTTGCGCCGAAGTGAATAAAAAATTCCTCCAGCGTCACAATGCTCTCCCCTACGAAGCGCTCGCCCAAAAAAGCGCCGAAATCCATCTTCAGCAGTTCCGCATAGGTATAGTCCGAAATCGTACCCTTCTTGGCCGCCACGCGCTCCAGCGTATCGTCATGGTGCAGCACGAGCACGCCGTCCCTGGTGCGCTGGATGTCCGTTTCAATCCCGTCCGCCTGCATTTGCAGCCCTTCGTAGAATGCCCACAGCGTATTTTCCGGATAGTACGCGCTTGCGCCGCGGTGGGCATAGTTAATAACCGGCATAAATGTTGCTCCTTCGTTGATGTAAGGCTTCCAGCGCTCCCATAAGGCCAGCGCGCCAAAGGCGGCGGGGGCCGCGCGCCCCGGGCCCCCGCCGTACCCCGTCCTCAGCGCCGCATTTCCATGCGCTCAGTACAGCATCATAAACTCGTCCACTTCCGCCTGAAGGTCTTTCAGCGCGGCGGCAATATCCATATCGGGGTTTGCCTCCACCTCGGAAAGCAGCGCCATCAGCTCGTTCCAAATAGTGGAATCGGCCGGATGAATGTTCTGCCCCTGAATGTACTCAACCTGGTCCAGAACCGTTTTCCAGATCGGATCCTCAAGCCGCTGCTGAATCAGCTCGCTGGCGAACTGCGCCTTGGTAAAGGGCATATAGCCGCGCGTCAGCGAGGATTTTGCCATCGCCTCCGGCGAAATCAAGTACTGGATAAATTTCCAGGAAGCTTCCTGGCGCGCCTCATCGGAGGCGAAAATCGCCAGGCCGTTGCCGCCTACACATACGTTCAGCGTCTTTTCAGCGGGGAAGAACGCCATGTTATACTCAAAGTTCTCGCCGACCGCCTTTTCAATGTTGCTCTTGGAGGCGCAGGAGGTGAAGTAGAACAGCACGCTGCCGTTGGTAAAGTCGGTCTGTCCGGTGGCATGCTGGTTGGCCGGCATCACGCCGTCGCGCACAAGGCCGCCCAGCCGGGTCAGCACCTCCAGCATTTCCGGGGTGTCCACATTCACGTTGCCCTCCGCATCGATGATGGCTCCGCCGAAATTCCAGACCAGCGGCTGAATGTACCATGGCGTATCCGCCGCGAAGTTCAGGCCGAAAACGTCGGTCGTGCCGTCGCCGTTTACATCCTTTACGGCCTTCTTGGCAGTCTCCTCCAGCTCGCTGAAGGTCTTGGGCACCGTCAGGCCCAGCTCCTCAAGCATGGTGGCGTTGTAGTACATCATCGGCATGCTGCTCTGATACGGCACCGCCAGCCGCACACCCTGATAGGTATAGCGCGTCCAGAAGCCCTCGATCACGTCCGCCTGCTCCTCGGCGCTCATATAGTTTTCAATCGGAATCAGCTTGCCGGCATCGTAAAACTGCGGAATACCGTGCCTCTGGCCCACAATCCCCACCTGCGGCAGGTTGTTTGCCGCAATGGCGGCGTTGTATTTGGCGACCAGGTCGTCGTAGTTTTCGCCCACCTGCACCTGGTTGATCTTAATGCCGGGGTTGGCCGCCTCAAAGGCCGCGATTTCCTCCGTAAAATCGTCGCTTGTGCGTACCCAGAAATCCAGCGTGACCGTTTCCTCCGCCAGCGCGGCCCCGCACGCCGCCAACATCAGGCACAACGCCATAACCATGGATAGAACCTTTTTCATGATACCATATCCTTTCCTTTATTTTCAGCACCTCCGTGCCGGGTAGCTATTTGATGCCCACCTTGGTAACGCCCTGTACAAAATATCTTTGCAGCGCTACAAACAGGGCGATAATCGGCAGCGTGATCAGCGCGGACATGGCCATCAGCTGGTTCCATTCCACGCCCTGATCCAGCGTCATCAGTGAACGCAGGCCCGTTTGCACCGTGCGCAGCTCCATGCTGTTGGTAATGATGAGCGGCCACAGGTAGCTGTTCCAGCTGGCGATAAAGCCCATAATGGCGATGGTTGCCATCGCGCTCTTGCCAAGCGGCAGCACGATGCGGAAAAACGCCTGAACCTCGCCCGCGCCGTCAATCTTCGCAGCCTCTATCAGCGCGTCCGGAATGGTCATGTAAAACTGGCGAAGCAGAAACACGCCGAACACGCTGACCAGCGACGTACATACCACCGAAAAGAAGGTGTCCATCAGCCCAACCGCCGAAAGGGTCAGGTAGTTGGAAACAATCGTCGCCTCCATCGGTATCATCATTGAGCACAGAAAGATCATAAACAGCGGCTTGCTGAGCTTGAAACGGATTTTTGCGAAGGCATAGGCCGCCATCGAGCTGGTAATCAGCTGGGCGGCGACGGTCGCCAGCGCCATCAGCAGGCTGTTTCGGAAATAGATATCAAACCTCGCCCGTCCCCATGCCATGGCATAGTTCTCCCAGTGCCATACCGTCGGCCAGAATACGACGGGGTTTAAAACCTCGTCGGAGGATTTAAACGAGCAGATGATCATCCAAAAAAACGGAAAAACGACAATTACCGCAATAACCGTCAGGCATAAAATCCGCAGCGTCTCCGACAGCCGGTATCCAACGCTGTTTTTCATCGTAAACACCATCCCTCTCCACCGGGCACAACGGGCCCGGAAAAGTCCGCCAAAGCACCTACACGTCGTAATTGACAAACCGCTCCAGCGCCATCTGCACCAGATTGACAATCAGGATCAGGGCAAACAGTATCAGCGCGATAGCGGATGCGTAGCCCAGCTGATAGCGGCGGAAAGCGTATTCGTAAAGCATAACCACCAGGTTTTGCGTCGCCTTGGCCGGGCCGCCGTCCGTCATGACGTTGATGGTGGTAAACATCTTCAAAACCTCGATGGAGTTGAGGATCAGCAGCATAAACGTGGTGGGCGACACCAGCGGCACGGTAATATGCCAGACGGTTTGCAACGTGTTTGCGCCGTCGATGCGCGCCGCCTCGTTAATCTCGTCGGAGATGTTTTGAATCCCGCCCAGATAGACCACGGTGCTATACCCCAGCATGCGCCAGATTGCGATCAGCGCCAGAGAGGGAAGGGCGGAGGCGGGTTCGTTAAGCCACCGGACCGGCGCGATGCCAAGGGCTCCCAACACGGTGTTGAGCAGCCCGTACTGCGGATTGTAGATAAACAGCCACACCACGGAAATCGCCACCATGCTGGATACGCGCGGGGTAAATAGCATTGTGCGGAACACCACGTTCATCCGGTTTTTTCGGCGCAGCATCAGCGCCAGCAAAAACCCGAGCACCAGCGTCACCGGCAGGATAATCACGGCATACTGTAGCGTGCGAAGGATGGTGTCGTAAATCTCCGGCGAGCCAAAAAGCTTTTGGTAGTTATAAAGGCCGATAAACTTCTTTTTGGAGGTCAGGTTCCAATGATAAAAGCTCGTCACCACAGCGTTAAGCATGGGGTAAAGCGTAAACAGGGCTAAAAACAGCAGCGCCGGCAGGGTCCATGCGACGCCCTTAAGCTCCTGTAGCCAGCGTTTTTTTACATTCATAAGCGGCGTTCCCTCCTCTTTTCATCGCACCCATTGTTATCCAAACTACTTATAAAAATTTCCTGTACCCTCCTTTGATTTCGCACACAGTATTTTCTTTATCTGTATTTTGCCACTGCTATTGCCTTTCGTCAAATACAAACGTAGAATAGAACCATAAGAAAAACCTATGGACGGAGGGATGATCCGTGGACTTTAAAGCCATCGAGTACCTTTGCGCCATCGTGGAGGCAAAGACCATTTCGCAGGCGGCCAAAAATCTTTTCATCAGCCAGCCCGCGCTAAGCCAGTACGTTGCCAAAATCGAGCGCGACCTTGGCACGCCTGTGTTTATTCGCAATGGGCACGCTATGACGCTTACTTCGGCGGGCGAAATTCTGGTGCGCGAGGGCCGCGCGCTCATGGCGGAGCGCGAAAAGATGCTTTCGCATATCGCGAGCCTGTCCGACCAGGCTCAGGAGGTTATCCGGTTTGGCATTTCTCCCTTCTACAGCAAATATTACCTTCCGCTTTTGATTCCTTACTACCGCGAGCATTACCCGCATGTCAAACTGGATATCGTGGAGATGTCGTCCACCGCGCTGGAGGATGAGGTGCTCGCCCAACGGCTTGATTTCTGCTTCATTCCCGCCGAGCCCATGCGCGACGGGCTCGCCTACCAGCCCATCTGTATGGAAGAAATCATGATCGGCATTCCTCCCGGACACCCCGCCAACAAGCACATCACCCCCTCGCCCGGCATTCCATATCTGGATATCTCCGTCATTAAGGACGAACCTTTCGTGGCCTTGATTCCCTCCCTCAAGTTTTCCAGGATGAGCCAGCGTATTCTGCGCCACTTCGGCATCACTCCCGATACGGTCTATGAAACCACCAACTGGGATACCGTATGCATGCTGGTGGCAAAGGGCGTGGGCGTGGGCTTCCTGCCCGAGGTGCTGATGCACATGCACGTGCACGAGCCAAATTTCTACCGCATCGCAGGGATTGACTCCACCCGCGCCTACGCGGTTGTATACGCAAAGGGCAAACACCTCTCCCACGCGGCGCTCAACCTCATCAATATCTTTATTGAAAACCTGAAACGCTACAAAGCTGAGTAAGCTCCCTCCTTCTGGCCGTTTTCCTCCCCTATGGCACAAAAGTGTAGTTTTGAGGATAAATCTGTGCAATGCAATCCGCGCGCCCCTCTGCTATACTTCATTTATACACAGGAAGGCACAGCCTTCCCGTACAACGAAATGGAGGGTTTTAAATGAAAAGGTTTCTTGGACTGACGCTCGCGCTGTGCCTGGTTTTGGGTTGTATCCCGGCCGCCATGGCGCAGGAGCCTATCGAAATCAACATCTACCACCACATGAGCACCGATACCGCCCGCGGCCAGGCCACGGAAAAGATCATCGAAAAGTTTAACGAGGAATACGCCGGCGTGTACAAGGCCGTTTCCAGCGTCAATCCCGACTTCCCCACCTACCAGGAGAAGGTCAAGGCCATGATCGCCGCCAACGAAACCCCCGACATCTTCTGCTATAACTATAACCCCAACGACCTTTCCCGCCAGAACAGCGGCAAGCTGATGGACCTGACGCCCTACATGGACGAGGAATGGAAGGCCCGCTTCAAGCAAAGCGACCTGGACCTGCTTACCCTGGACGGCAAGCTCTATTCCCTGCCGCGCGCCCAGCAAGCCGCCGTGTTCTACTATAACGCCGAGCTTCTGGCCGCCGCGGGTTACGATCACTTCCCCACCACTTGGGACGAGTTCTTCGCCTGCTGCGAGGCGCTGAAGCAAAACGGCGTCTCCGCCATCTCGCTCTACACCGCCGACGATGCGTGGTACGCCACGGGCTTCCTGACCTATGCCTTCGCCAGCTTTGCCGGCGCGGGGCTTGCCAACAGCGGTACCATTGAGTGCGACGAAATGGTCAAGGCCGCCGAGTATCTCCAGAAGGCCTTCGCCTACACCACCAGCGACGCTGTGGGCGCGAACTATTCCGTAGCCTCCAACAACTTTATGACCGGCAAAACCGCCATGCTGATCGACGGCCCGTGGCTGATGGGCTCCATCC
This sequence comes from Bacillota bacterium, assembly GCA_023411375.1. Lineage (GTDB taxonomy): Bacteria > Bacillota > Clostridia > Christensenellales > Aristaeellaceae > Limiplasma. The sequence goes on from JAEYOW010000015.1 coordinate 15,394, forward strand.
CCGAGGATATGCTTGGCAAGGTTAAGGTGGGCGTTGCTCCCTCCTTTGGCGACGGCAAGGTTGCCGCCAACTATCTGGTGACCGACGCGCAGTCCCCCTGGGCCGCCGCCGCGCAGTCGGATCCCGCCAAGGCCGAGGCCGTCGTCGCCTTGCTCAAGTACCTCACCAGCGAGGAAGCCGCCAAGATTTACACCCTTGAGGGCAGCGAGTATCAGTCCGCCAAGCTTACCCTCACCGATGAGGATATGGCCAGCATGAACGACGTGCAGCGCGAGTACTTCAACGTTTACTCCACGGGTGAGGAGAACATCGTAAACATCCAGCGCAACCTCTCCACCGCCGCCAACGCCGCCCTGCCTTCGTTGGTAGAAGCGCTGGTGCTTGGCGAAGCCACCGCCGAGGAGTTCGTGGCTCAGCTGGCTGCCGAAAACGCCTATTAATCGCTTCACAGGCTGCCAAGGGATATGACGCTAAGGACGTTGCGGGCATGCGCCCCACGCAGTTAAGGGGTTCGCCCTTGCGGGAATCATAGGGGTGAAACCCCATGACTATCGGAAACCCATATCAAAGGGTGGCTTGGAGGGGCCGAAGCCCCTCCAAGTGCATTCGTATCGGCTGGATGACCTGCGGCCAGCAATTGCTCCGGTACTCCCGCCGTGCGCAGCACCTAGGCAGGCGGACAGTTTGCGCTTAAAGCGCAAACATTACCCGTATTTGGCAAAAAAGGACGTAGTGCTCTTTTGCCACGCTGAGGGGTGAAACCCCAATCGCCTCCCCGTCCTTAGCGCCCCCCGGCAGCCTGCTTTTTCGTAAGGAGGATTTCCCCATGCAAACCCTGAAGCGGCAAAATCACGCCTTTTTTTACACTGTGCCGGCGCTTTTGATGACGTTTGTTTTTTTCGTCGTCCCTCTGTGCTACCTGATCTTTGTATCGCTGTTTAAATGGAACGGCCTTGGCCCCATGGAGTTTACAGGGCTTGGCAACTACCGGTACATTTTCAAAAACCCAAACTTTCACAAAGCCTTTCGCGTCACGCTGACATGGCTTTTTTCGGCTCTGTTTCTGCACATCCCCTTCGGCCTGGTCCTTTCCCTCATGCTTAACCGCCGTCCGCGCGGATGGAAATTTTTGCGCGTGATGTACTTTATTCCAAACGTTATTTCCACCACGGCTGTTGCATTTATGTGGTATTTTATCTATCATGCGGATATGGGCCTGCTCAACGCCCTGCTCCGTGCAGTGGGCCTTGGCGGCCTTGCCAACACCTGGCTTGGCAACACGCAAACGGCCCTTTTCTGTAATCAGGTGCCGTTCATCCTCTATGTGGGGCTTACCAGCATCATCTTTCTCACGCAGCTTTCCACCATCCCGGCGGAATTGTACGAGGCCGCCGAGATCGACGGCGCCGACGGCCTGCGTAAGGACTGGTACGTATCGCTGCCGCTGCTCAAGCCCGCCCTTCTGACCAACGTGATGTTAAACGGCGCTTTCTGCCTGCGCACCTTTGAATACCCCTTCCTGATGACCTCCGGCGGCCCCAGCAACGCGACCACCAACCTCGCCCTGTACATCTACCGCGAAATGATGAGCGCCAACCGCTACGGCGTGTCCATGGCGGCCGGGCTTGTGACGATTCTGCTGGGCGTTATCCTGATGACCGTGGTTACCAGGTTGCAAAAGGAAAGGATGTGAGCGCGCGATGAAAGCCAAACTAACCCCGTCCAGAGCGCTGATGAACACGTTTTTGTGGTTGGTGCTCGTGGTGATGATCGTGCCCTTCCTGTGGCTCATCCTCTCCTCCTTCCGGCCCAATATGGACCTATTCAGCGAACCCTTCGGCATTCCCAAAACGCTCAGTCTGCAAAACTACGCGGCGGTGCTGGGCAGCCATCCCATGTTTTTGTACCTGTTTAACACCGTATTTGTCACCGCCGTCGCGACGCTTTTGGACGTGGCGGTCGCCACCATGGCAGGCTACGGGCTGATGCACGTTTTTCGCGGCAAGGGCGCCGTTGGTTTCCTGCTTGCGCTGGGTCTTTTCATCCCCACTAACGCCTTTTTGGTGCCGTACTACATCATGGTTAACAAGATCGGCCTGTACGACAACCTCTGGGGAATCGCGCTGGTATACGCGGGCGTTAACCTGCCCATCACGGTGATGGTGGTGCGCGGCTACATGGACACTTTGCCCCACGAGCTGATGGAGAGCGCGCACATCGATGGCGCGACCACTCTCCAAACGCTTTGGCGCATCATCCTGCCCGTCAGCGTGCCCGGCATTGTGACGGCATGCGTGTTCGTGGTTATCCAATGCTGGAACGAGCTTCTTTTCGCCAATATTCTCAACCACAGCGACGTTTCCCGCACGCTTCAGGTGGCCATCCGCTCTTTTCTTACCACATTTGAGGCCAATTACGCCTACGCCTTCGCGGCCATGGTCATGGCCATCCTGCCGACCATCGTGGTTTATTCGCTACTGACCAATCAGATCATCGGCGGCATGACGGCGGGCGCCGTAAAGGGCTAAATCAGCAAAGGAGTGCTATGCTTGCGCGTATTGATCGTTGAGGACGAGGCGCTCATCCGGGAAGGTCTTTTGTCCATGGTGGACTGGGCGGCCGAGGGCTTTTCGGAGGTGGTCGGATGCGAAAGCGCCGTCGACGCGCTGGACATTCTGGCGGACCGTGGCGCGGACCTTGTGATTACCGACCTGTTCATGCAGTCGCTGTCCGGCCTGGAAATGATCGAGATGGCGCGCGGCATGGAAATTGATACGCATTTTGTGATTCTGACCGGGCACGGGCTGTTTGAATATGCTCAAAAGGCGGTGGAGCTTGGCGTCAGGCGCTTTCTGACCAAGCCCATTCAGCCGGCGGAGCTGCTTTCGTTGTTGCGCGAGATGCGCGCCGATATTCTGGAGCAGCGCCGCATTGAGCAGTCCGTCGCGGAAACGCGGGAAAAGCTGCTCGAATACTACCCGGTGGTCTGCCGGCAGTTCTGGCAAACGCTTGTGAGCGCCAACGCCCCCGGCGAGCGGGAGGCGCTCAGGCAGGCGGCGCTGTATGACGTTAAAACTCCGAAGGGCGCCTTGCAGTGCGTTGCCGCCGGCGTATTGGAAACCGATCTGACGCTTACACGCAGGCTTGAACTTCAGCAGGCGCTCGAGGAGCTTTTCCGCGAGCGGCTCGTCTGCCTGCTGGACCAGGGGCCCCATCTGCTGATCATCCTTTCTTCCCCGGTTCCGCCGGGCGAATTGCAAGCGATTCCCGCCATACTGCGCGCCAACCTCTCAACGGCGGTCTGGCTTGGCGTGGGACAGGCGCGCGAGGGCCTGGGCAGGCTGCACCTTACCGCCAGGGAGGCCGTCGAGGCGCTCAAGGCCGTCATCGGGCTTGGAGAAAGCGCCGTTTCCTACTATCAGGACTTAAAAAGCGTCAAGGGCGAGGAGGCCGTATATCCATCCGCGCAGGAGGAAGCCGTGCTGGAAACCCTGCGCTACCGCGACTCGCCGGATTTGGAGGCGCTGGGCTGTTTTCTGGACGCGGTTTACGAGTGCCCGGCCTCCGATCGCAGCCTGATGCTGCTGCGCTTTCAGGTGGCGCTGTACCGGCTGGCTGAAAGCTGCGGCGCGACCGAGCTTCCGCCCTTTGAGCCGGAGCTGCGCACCGAAAGCCTACCCGAGGCCAGGCAGCGCCTGGAGGCGCTGGTTACCGAAATCGCGCGGCAGAAGTCCGGCATGCAGCAAAAAGCCATGACCCGCATTGTGGAGGACGCCAAGCGCATTATCGAGGAAAACTACGGCGACCCGGACCTAAACGTATCGGGCATCGCGCGGCAGCTCTACGTATCGCCGCAGTACCTGTCGCGGCTGTTTCGCGCGGTTTCGGGCGACACATGCATGGATTACCTCACCACGGTGCGCATGAACGCGGCCCGCGAGCTTCTGCGCGGCTCCAGCGTTAAAAGCTACGAAATCGCGCTGAAGGTGGGCTACAACCATCCCAACTATTTCAGCGCCCTGTTTAAAAAGCATGTGGGTATGACTCCCAAGCAATACCGATTGGAGAAGGAACCGTGAACAGAAAGGGCGGATGGAAACAGCTTTTATCCTTCAAGCTGCTGAAAAACCAGATCATCCTGTGGTTTGTAACGGTAATTGTGCTGCTGCTGAGCACCGTGGCGGGCTTTACGGTGCTGACCCTGCGTCCCTATCTGTACGATACGCACATCAGCCATCTGCAAAAGACCGCCGAGCTGCTAAGCTGGGAGCTTGCCAACCAGCGCGAAAAGCTGCAATCCTATTCCGTCAACATTCTGGCGGACGCGACGGTTCAGTCCTTTCTGCTGGGCGGGCTTGAGGACACGTCGGATATCTCCAACCGCCTTCGCCTTCTGATGATGCGCTACACGGAGTATGACCGCAGCATTCAGGGGCTTTATCTGGTGGATGGGGAGCAAAACCTGTACGGCAATAACGTCACCCGTTCCGTAAGCGCCTTTGTGGACCGCACGCTGGACGCCGCGTACCACTCTTCCGGCGGCGCGCTCTGGTCAACGGATTATCCGGGCGAAACGGTGGTGATGTACCGCGTCATTCATGACACGACGCTCGACCTCAACCATAAGATCGGAGCGCTGTACATGCTGGTGGATAAGCGCAGCTTTACCGACGTGTGCGCGCGCTTTCTGGACAGCGGGCTTAACTACCGGCTGGAGAATGACGCCGGGACGCTCGTGCTGGGCGACGCGCCCCCGGCGCCGGAGCAGGCGGACCGCTTTTTTACTTGTACGGCGGCGGCGGAAGGCTGGACGCTGTCGGCCTGGATGGACAGGGACGAGGTTTACGCGCCCGCCAACAGCATCCTGAACCTTGTGATGTACTGCCTGATCGCCACGCTGCTGGTCGGCGTGGGGTTGACGGTTTTCATCTCCGGCAGGTTGACAAAGCCGCTCCGGGAGCTGCGCCACGCCATGGTGCGCGCGGGCGGCGGCGACCTGGACGCCAACGTGAGCGTCCGGCGCGAGGACGAAATCGCGCGTCTGGCGCGCACCTATAACCGCATGCTGTCCGACACCAAGGAGTTTATCCGTCAAAACGAGGAAAACCAGCGCCGCCAGAAGGCGCTGGAGCTTAAGACCCTTCAGTACCAGATCAATCCGCATTTTTTGTACAATACGCTGGACAGCATTTACATGATGGCGCGTAAGAGCGGCAACGAAGAAATCGGCGAGCTGGTCGTTTCCCTCTCCACGCTGTTTCGGCTCAGCCTCGCGCACGGACAGGATATCGTCACGCTGGAGCACGAGCTCAAATACGTCTCGTGTTATCTGCAAATTCAACGCATCCGCTTTCCCAGCGAATTTAGCTGGCGCATCGACGCGCCTGACGAGTTGCTTAGCTGCCGGGTGCTTAAATTTATGCTCCAGCCGCTGGTGGAAAACAGCCTCAACCATGGCCTGCGCAGCAGTCCGGATGGCGGCGGGCTGGTGGTAAGCGCGCGACGGGAGAAAAGCGACCTTGTTCTGCGCGTGAGCGATAACGGAAGCGGCATGACCGTTCAGCAGCTTGAAAGCCTAGTCGCCCACATTAACCGTACGGATATCGAGGAAAGCAAGGACCCCTTCGCCGGCGGCGTGGGCGTGCGCAACGTTCATCAGCGCCTGCTGCTGTGCTACGGCCGGGGGCTGGAAATCCAGAGCGACTGGGAGGAGGGCACGGTAGTGACCATCCGCATCCCATATGAACAAACGCAGCAAAACAGGGAGGAATCACAATGAGCGGCTATTATGTACCCGCGGCGGGACAGGCGCGCATCACAGGCGGCTTTTTTAAACACTATATGGATATCATGGCGCATAAGGCCCTGCCCTACCAGTGGCGGGTGCTTAACGGTGAGCTTGGCAAGAATCCGACCGCGCAAAACTTCCGCATTGCGGCCGGCGAAGCGACCGGCACATTTTCCGGCGTGCCCTATCAGGATACCGACCTTGCCAAGTGGCTGGATGCCGCCGGCTGCGCGCTGGCGGTTGAACGCACGGTAGAGCTTGAGCAAACCGCCGATCAGATGATCGCGACCATTGTTAAGGCGCAGGACCAGGACGGCTATTTAGACACCTATTACCAGCTCGTCTGCCCCGGGGAAAAATGGACGGACCCCGAATCGCACGAGCTGTACTGCTTCGGGCACATGATCGAGGCGGGCGTGAGCTATTTCGAGGGCACGGGAAAACGGGCGCTTCTGGACGTGGCCTGCCGGCTGGCCGATCACGTAGGGCGGGTATTCGGGCCGGACGGCGGGAGGCTTCCCGGCTACCGTGGGCATGAGATTATCGAAATGGCGCTCATGCGCCTCGCGGACGCGACGGGACGCGCCGCCTACCGGGAGCAGGCCGCCTGGTTCGTCCATGCCCGCCGCGAGCATCCCGACGCCTTTTACCGCGACAGCCGCAAGGAGGGCAATCCGCTGGATTACGGCTGCTGGGGCTGGGGCGACCCCGAGCGCGAACTGCTGAGCAGCGAGCACGTTACCGGCCATGCGGTACGCGCGATGTATCTGTACGCGGGCATGGCCGACGTTGCCCGCGAAACCGGCGACGAAGCATTGCGCGCCCATTGCGACAGGCTTTTTCACGACGTTACCGATAGCCAGATGTACGTGACGGGCGGCATCGGAACAACCTCCGTCCTGGAGGCGTACACCTATCCCTACGACCTGCCCAACGACACCATGTACGCTGAAACCTGCGCTTCCATCGGCCTTTGCTTCTTCGGCCAGCGGCTGTTGCGCATGCGCACCGCCGGCGCATACGCCGACGCTATGGAGCGCTGTCTCTACAACATCCTGCCCGCGGCCGTTGCGCAGGATGGCGAGCATTATTTTTATGTTAACCCGCTGGAAGTGGATGCCGAGGCTTGCCGCAGAAACCCGCTCAAAACCCATGTCAAGCCGGTGCGGCAGGCATGGTATGAATGCGCCTGCTGCCCGCCCAACCTGGCCCGGCTGTTTTTGAGCCTGCCGCGCTACCTCTACACAATGCAACCCGACCGGCTGAACGTGCATCTGTACGCGCCGGGCGACGCCGCCCTGACGCTTTGCGGGCAGGAGGTGCTTGTGGAACAGCAAACGGATTATCCCTTTGACGGCGACGTGCGCATTCGCGTGCGCTGTAGCTCGCCCTGCGTGGGCGCGGTCGCGCTTCGCATTCCAGACTGGTGCGAAGAATTCACCCTGAGCCTGAACGGCGTGGAGCAGCCCGCCGCCCCGCTCGAAAACGGCTATCTAGTTCTTACGCGCGACTGGCAGGGAGAGACCGAAATCCGGCTGTGCCTGGATATCCGTTCCGAATGGATACAGGCCAATATTCGCGTGCGGGAGGATGGCGGAAAGGCCGCTCTGCGGCGCGGCCCCATGATTTACTGCGTGGAGGAAACGGACAACGGCCCGCTTTTGAGCGATCTTGCCGCCGACACGGGCGCGCCCATCGCGGAATGCGAAAACCGCGACGTTGCGGGTTTCGGCCCTTATCCCGCGCTCGTCACCTCCGGCACGCGCTCCGGCTCCGAAATAAGGAGGGAGCAGCGCCTGTATTTTCCCCTGCGCCGCAGACGCGCACCCGTCACCCTCACCGCGGTCCCCTACTGCCTGTGGGGCGAACGCGTCCCAGGCGAGATGCGCGTGTGGGTGCGCGAGGGGTAAATACGGAGCGGGGCATCACCCCTATGACCCAGATAAAAGCTTAGCCATCGACCCATTTTTGACCGGGTCATGGCCCGGTCATGGGAACATCAGCAATGCTTTTGATTACGGAAGGATGATTTCATGAAAAAATATTCGCCGCCGCTGATTCTCCAGCGCGCCGACCCCTGTATCCTGCTGGGGGAGGATGGATTTTACTATTTCACCGCCTCCGTGCCGGAATTTGACCGCATCGAGCTTCGGCGTGCCGAAACCGTCGAGGGGCTTGCGCATGCACAGCCCGCCGTGATATGGCGAAAGCATGAAAGCGGCCCCATGAGCCGTTACATCTGGGCCCCGGAAATTCACCGCATCGGCGGGGAATGGGTCGTTTATTTCGCCGCCACCGGGCATGAGCCGGATGGGAACGGCGTGTTCGACCACCGGATTTTCGCGCTTTCCAATTCGTCTGAAAACCCCATGGAAGGGAGCTTTATGGAGCGCGGTCAAATCGACACCGGCATGGAAAGCTTCTGTCTGGACGCCAGCAGTTTTACCTGCGGCGGCAAGCGTTATTTCGTCTGGGCGCAGCGCGATTATGCCATCCCCGGCAACAGCAACCTGTATATTGCCGAAATGCTGTCCGCGACGAAGCTCCGGCTTCCCGCCGTGTTGCTGTCCAAGCCTGAATTTGACTGGGAATGCCAGGGTTTTCTGGTCAACGAGGGGCCGTCCGTGCTCCGGCACGGCGGCAGGCTGTACCTGACCTATTCCGGCAGCGCGACGGACGAGCGCTATGCCATGGGTATGTTGGAAGCCGACGAAAGCGCCGACCTGTTAAACCCTCAAAGCTGGACAAAGCGCGTACAGCCCGTTATGGTTACAGACGAGGCGCGCGGCATCTACGGCCCTGGGCATAACAGCTTCACCACGGACAGGGACGGTCGTGACCTGCTGGTATTCCACGCACGTCCCTATCCCGGCTTTCAGGGCTCGCCCCTGAGCGACCCCAACCGGAATACCTATGTGTGGCCCGTTGAATATGGGATCGATGGAAGGCCGACGTTTGGTTGAAAATGCCGAGCTTTCATCCGGCCTACCCGCCCGCCGTTTTCTCTCTCCGCATACCAAGCCAAAAAAGCACGGAACGCCGATACGTTCCGTGCTTTTTTGGCCTGCGAATCCGTTTACTTTCCCACACAAAACCGGGAAAAGATATCGTCCAGCAGCTTTTCATCAACGCTTTCGCCCGTAATGCGTCCAAGCAGATAAAGCGCCTCATGCATATCCACCGCAGCCAGGTCCAGCGGCGCGCCGCTTTGGAGCGCCGCGCGCGCCTGTTCAAGCCTGCCTGTTGCCTCCCGGGCGACGCTCATATGGCGCTCATGCGTGAGTAAAAGCTGCTGTGGCGTTTTTAAAAACCCGCGCAAATACGCCCTCACCCCATCCAACCCCGAAAGCGTCCTGGCCGAGATACGCAGCACCGGCCTGTGCGCGGTCAGGCCCTCCGCCTCCCGCACGCTAAGCCGCTCGCCCGCGTCCTCCTTGTTCAGCAGTACCGCGCAGGGACAGGGCATGTCCATTCCAAGCAGTTCAAGCTCATCCTTTGACAGGCCGGAGGACGCGTCCACCAGCAGCAGCGCGGCGTCCGCCTGCTTAAGCGCCGCGCGCGCGCGCTCCATACCGATGCGCTCTACCTCGTCGCCGCTCTGGCGCAGGCCCGCCGTATCCAACAGCATCACCCGCGCGCCATCCAGCGTAAAGCTGCCCTCCAGCACGTCCCGCGTAGTGCCGGGAATACTGGTCACAATGGCGCGTTCCTCGCCCAGCAGCGCGTTAAACAGCGTGCTTTTTCCAGCGTTGGGCCTGCCGCACAGCGCAACGCGCAGCCCTTCGCGCACGATGCGCGCACCGCGCTCGTCAACCGCGTCCGCAAGCCTTCCGATAAGGCGTTCAAGCCCGATTAGCAGCCCCGAAAGCGCCTCCTCCTCCCCAATTTCATCGGGGTAGTCGATATGCGCCTCCAGCCCTGCCAAAAGGCCCGTCAGCTCTTTCTGCGCTTCGCGTATAAACTGGCTTTGCCCACCCGCGAGCTGTTTTTCCTCGGCCCGGAGCGCCGCCGCCGACTGCGCGGCGATCACGCCCATCACCGCCTCGGCCTGCATTAAGTCGAGACGCCCGTTCATAAAAGCGCGGCGCGTAAACTCCCCCGCCGCCGCCGGGCGGGCGCCCAGGCGCACCAGCAGCTTAAGCGTAAGCGCCGCCGCGACGCTCCCGCCATGGGTATGAATTTCACACACATCCTCGCGGGTATAGCTATTGGGCGCGTACATCGCCACGCCCATGGCCTCGTCGATCACCTCGCCGCCGTCCAGCACACGGCCCGCCATCAGCCGGTGGCTTTCGAAAGGGGGCTTTCGCTTAAATGGTATAAATACTTGCTCAAACAGCCTGACGGCGCTTTCGCCGCTGATGCGCACAATCGCGATACCGCCCTCTCCCGCCGCCGTGGCGACGCCCACGATGGTATCCTCCATGCCGTTACTTCCTCCCTTGCGGTTTCACGCTTTTATGATATCATGTTCTTATGCCATTTACCATACTTCCTTGAAGGAGGCCGCCCAATGCCCGTTCGCATCCTTACCGCCCGGCCGCACCGGCTGTTTGAGCCTGTCGTTGCGGAAATCGGCGAGCGCTTTCGCCGGGAAGAATCCGTCATTTTGCTCGTGCCCGAGCAGTTCACCCTCCAGGCCGAGCGCGAGCTGATGCGCCGGCTCAGGCTTACGGGTTTTTTCACCATCGACGTCTTAAGCCCGTCGCGGCTTTACGAGCGCGTGCTGGAGGCCGCCGGGCGCGACGGACGCGAGCCGCTGTCCGACGCGGGGCGGCGAATGGCCGTCAGCCAGGCGCTGGAGCGGCTGGAGGACAAGCTCGGCTACTACGGCTCCATCGCCCACAGGCGGGGCTTTGTGGAAAAGGTGACCGCGCTCATCACCGATTTAAAACGCGGCGGCATGGGTCCGGAAATGCTGGAGGAATATGCTGCCACCCAGCCCGCGGGCGTCGCGCGCGAAAAGTTTGGCGACCTTGGCAAAATTTTTGCGCAATACCGCGCGGTGCTGCGCGACCGCTTCAGCGACAGCGAGGATCAGCTTGCCTACGTGGCGGGCAGGCTGGAAAAAAGCGGCTGCCTGCGGGGACGGCACCTGTATGTATACGGCTTTGACACCCTGCCCGAGCAGATGATGACGCTTTTGTGCGCCGCCGCGCCGCTTTGCGAAACCCTGACTGTGGCGCTGATCTGTGACGCGCCCACGGCGCCCGACGCGGAACTGTTCCTGCCAATCCGGCAGGGCATCGCCCGGTTTTGCGCCATGCTCGCGGAGCATGGCCTAACCGCGCAAACAGTCCCGCTCCCGCCAAAGCCTCTCGCCCACGCGCCCGCGATCGCCCATATCGACCAGTCGCTGTTTACCTTTTCACCAAAGCCCTTTGCCGACAACCAGGAAAACGTCTATCTGTTCAGCGGCCTTTCTCCCTTTGAGGAGGCCACGCTGATGACGAGGCAGGTGCTCCGCTTGCTTGCCGGGGGAATGGATATTGAACGCATCGCCGTGCTCTACCCTGACCAAAACGGCTACGCGTTCGCCGTATCCGCCGCCCTGCGGGACAGCGGCATTCCATTTTATACAGACGAAAAGCTGCCTGCCACCTCGCACGGGCTGGTGCGTTACCTCCTGTGCGCGTTACGCGCAGCCGCGGACGGCTACCGCAACCAGGATATGCTGGGCATGTTGAAAAGCGGATACGCGCCCCTCACCTTTTCCGAAGGCTGCGAGCTGGAAAATTACGCCTACGCCTATGGCGTCAACCGCCAGCGCTGGCTGAAGCCCTTTACCAAGGGCGAGCCCGCGTTAGCGGCCCGGTGCGAAGCGCTGAGGCTGAGGCTGGTGGAGCCGCTTACCCGCGCGCGGGCCGGCCTGGTTGCCGCGCGCGATACCGCCGCCTCCATGACCGCCGCCTTTGGACTGTTGACAGATGTAAACGCCTATGAAACGCTGAAGGCTGAGGAGGCGCGCCTGCTTGAAAACGGCCTCGCCGTGCGCGCCAGCCAGAACAGCCAGGTCTGGCTGGCCATCTTAACGCTGTTTGACCAGCTTGTGCGGCTGGGCGATGGGGCGCGCATTCCGCTCAAGCATATCGCCACGCGGCTGGAATGCGGCTTTGCCGCCGTTTCGCTGGCCGCGTTGCCGCCCGCCAGCGGCATGCTGCACGCGGGCGCGCTGGGTCATCTGTTGGCCGAGGATATGGAAGCCGTATTTTTGCTGGGTTTAAACGACGGTATTCTTTCCCGCGACACAGAAAGCCTGCTCACGCCGGAGGAACGCGCCCGTACCCAGTCGGATACGGGCTGTTTCCTGGGCCTGACGGACGAAAGTCGGGCGTTGTTTGCCAAGCTGGACTTAAAGCGCGCCATGACGCTGCCCCGCCGCCTGCTGTTTTTAAGCTGCGCCAAAACCGCGCCCGACGGCGGCGCGCTACGCCCGGCCGCGCTGCTGGTTACGCTTCAAAACCGCATTTTTTCCACTCTTTCGCAGTCTCCCGTGCCCGTGCATGAGCTGCCCATGTCTGCGGCGCAGGCGCTTTCCGAATTAAGCCTGCTCCTGCGCGCTTATGCGGACGGCGCGCTTGCGGGCGAACTTTCCGGGCGCTGGCAGGATGTGCTGCGCAGGCTTTTGAAAAGTCCCGCCACCGCGCCCGCCGCCATGCGCCTTCTGCGCGCCCTGCGCTTTGACGGCCAGGCGCAGCCGCTGGCGCCTGAGCAGGCCCGTGCGCTTTTTGGCGACGAGGCGCTTTCCGTCAGCCGTCTGGAGCAGTTCGCGGACTGCCCGTTCAAGCACTTTGTTAGCTTTGGCCTGCGTCCGCAAATCCTGCGCGAGTGGAAGGTGGACCCCATCGAAACAGGCAGCTTCTATCACGCCTCGCTTGACCGTTTTGCGCGGCTGGCGCGGCAAAACGCCGATTATCCCAACCTGCCAGACCAAAGTGTGGAACGCATGGCCGAGGATGCCATCGCGCCGCTGCTGAGCGAACTGCTGAGCGGTCCCATGGGCGACGGCGAACGCAGCCGGGCGCGTTTTGAGCAGGCGCGAAGCGCCATTCGCCGCGCCGCCGTTACCATCACTAGTCAGCTTCGGGCGGGCCGGTTCACCCTGTATGAAACCGAAGCTTCCTTTGGCTATGAGGGCGGAATGCCGCCCATCGTGCTCTCGCTTGCAAACGGACGGGAGGTGATGCTGCGGGGCCGCATCGACCGCATTGACCGTTACGACGCGCCCGACGCCGTATACCTGCGCGTTATTGACTACAAATCGGCCCAGCAAAGCCTGGACGCGGCGCGAACCTGGTGGGGCCTTCAGTTGCAGCTGCTTTTGTACCTGGACGTTTGTACCGCGGCCATTGAAAACGGCAAGCCTGCGGGCGCGTTTTATTTCTACGTGGCCGATCCTCTGGTGGAAAGCGACACAGACCTCGCGCCCGTTGTGGAGGCCAAGCTGCGCGACGTATTTCAGCTTCGCGGCATTACGCTGACGGATGTGGAGATTCTAAACGCCATGGATTCCGGCGAGACTCCCCGCGTGCTGCCGCCCGTCTACCTCAAATCAGGCGAGCTGCGCAAAAACGCCAAGGCGCTTGATATGGCGCAGTTTACCGCGCTGCTTGGGCATGCGCGCGAGGTGGCCGCCAGCCTGGCGGACGGGCTTTTCGGCGGACGCACGGAAATATCCCCCGCGCGCGACCAGAGCCGCGCCGCCTGCGACCATTGCGATTTCCGCGCCATCTGCCACTTCGACCCCGACGCGCCCGACGCGCCGTTTCGCGACGTGCCGGACATGAGCATGGAGCAGCTCAGAGACGAACTCACGCCGCTTGACCCACTCCCGCCGCCGGGCGCGAATTAACGCATTGTTCACAAGAATTCCATCGAAAGCGTTGCTATTCTCCACCCGTTCATGTATAATAGAAATGGAAGATGGCTTAAGAGTGATGTGTAGAAGGGGTTTTCGGCCCGTTCAGCGCATACCTGCGCCATCCGTCAGAAAACAAAACATGTTAAGGAGGCGTTACCATTGATTCAGGTGATTGCCGGCAAAAAGGGCTCGGGTAAAACCAAGCGCATCATCGACATGGCTAACAAGGCCACTCAGGAAAGCAAGCACGACATCGTTTTCATCGACGATGACAACCGTTATATGTTTGATCTCCGCCATGAAGTGCGCTTCATCAACGCGGGGGAATATGATCTGCTAAGCGACCAGATGTTTATGGGCTTCCTGTGCGGCGCCGTCGCGCAGAATTTCGACGTGGGGCTCATTTTCGTGGACGCGTTCAAGAAGCTCATCAAGGCTGAGCTCAACACCACCGAATGGCTTTTCAAACGCATTAAAGCAATCAGCGAAAAGCACAGTGTCGATTTCGTGCTCTCCATCAGCGCAGACGTCGACGAGCTGCCGGATTTCATCAAAGAGTACGTCATTTAAGCGTTCGTTTCCTGCTGGAACGATGGTTAACGGGGCTGTTGCACCAGTGCGGGTGCGGCAGCCTTGTTTTGGCTTGAACAACGGGCCGCCCCAAGCGGCTGAAATGAGGAGACGTTTTGTGCAAAAGAGAAGCCGCCTGATTTTTACGATTATCCTCGCCTCCGTTTTCGCGCTGGCGCTCGCGCTCAATCTGCTTACGCCGCTTGTGGCGGATGATTATATGTATGCTTTCCGCTTTGATACAGGCGCGCGTCTGGAAAACGTCGCCGATATCTTTCCCTCGCTCGCCGCGCACGCGCGGGTGATGAACGGACGGTTGGCTCCTCATTTTTTTGTGCAGCTGTTCACGCTGCTGCCCCGGCAGATATTTGCCGCCGTCAACGCGGTTGTGTTTATGCTGCTTGTGCTGGGCGTCCATGCCCTGGCCAGGGGGAATGCCTCGCATGACTGGAAGCTGTTGACCGTTATCGCGGGCGGGATTTTTCTGTTGCCGCCCGCGTTTGGGCAAAGCTTTCTATGGCTCGCGGGCTCGGTCAATTACCTGTGGTGCGACGCGCTGATGGTCTGGCTTCTTCTGCCCTTTGCAAACGCCGTTTTCAGGGACAGGCCGTCGCCCCGGGCCGCGGCGCGGGTGCTGATGGCGCCCGGCGCGCTGTTTCTGGGCAACATGAGCGAGAACGTCTCCGCCGCCGCCATTTTCGTGATGGGCCTGTGTATGCTCTGGCTGTGGAGAAGCCGACGTCGCGCGCCGCTGTGGATGTTCACCACACTTGCGTGCGCCGTGGCCGGCTGGCTGCTCCTGATGCTTGCGCCCGCCAACCGCGTGAACGTCGCGCAATCCGCCAGCGGCCTGAACGCGCTGTTTGAGCATTTTGAAACCGCCCTGAGCATGTGGCTTGCGCACGGGCTGGTGACCAGCCTGGCCTTCATCCTCCTGTTCTGCTTTTACAGGCGGGAGGAAGGCGCGGACGCGAACCGATGCGCATTTGCCATGGGGCTGTTTATCGCGTCGCTGCTATGCAACTTCGCCATGACCGCCTCCGCCTACTATCCCGAGCGCGCCTATACGGGAAGCTGCCTGATGCAGATCGCGGCATGCGCGCTCTTGCTCGCCCCCGGCCCGGTCCCGCGCGGGCGGGCGGCCGTCAAGGAAGCGCTTGCGGTAGGCCTCGCGCTGGTAATGGCGCTTTCGGGGCTATGCGCCGTGCCGAACGCGTATAACCGCTACCGGCTGGCGCAGGCGCGGGTAGCGGAGGTATGCGCCATGCGCGACGCGGGCAAAAGGGACGTTGCAACCTTCGGTATCAGCGGCAATTCCCGCTTTGACGCGTTTGACGGCTTGAACGAGCTGACCGACGACGCCTCCTATTTTCCTAACGTCTATTTCGCCAAATATTACGGGCTGGATTCCGTGGTGATTGAACGTATCGAATAGCGGCGGGCCTGCGCGCCGTTATCATGAAGAAAAGCGATGGAAGGAGTATACCGGCATGCATTCTGCGGCTGATTGGGTTGGCGGTTCAAGGGGAAAGGCGCTTGCGTGCGCGCTGTGCGCGGCGCTTCTGCTTTGCGTCGGCTGGCTTTTGTTCTGGCGTCTGGGAGAGATGCACATCGTAGATTACGACGAGGCGCGCCACGGCGTCAGCGCCTATGAAATGCTTCGCAGCGGCGATTATCTGGTGCATACGTATCAGGGAGAGCCGGACTACTGGAACCTTAAGCCGCCGCTTTCCTTTTGGAGCATCGCGCTAAGTTACCGTATCTTTGGCTTCAATGCGTTTGCCCTCCGGTTTTACAGCGCGCTGTCGGCGTTGTTGGCCGCCATAGCGCTTACCGTATGGGTATGGCGCAACTGCGGATGCTGGGCCGCGCTCCTCCCGCCACTGGTGTTTGCCGCGAACGCAGGCATCTATGCCAATCACTTTGCCCGTTTCGGGGACGCGGACGCCCAGTATCAGCTTTTCTTCACGCTGGCGATGCTTTGCATGCTGGCGAGCGGCCGTGGATTCGGCTGGCTTTACGGCAGCGCGCTGTTTTTCGGGCTGGCTTTTCTGGATAAGGGAACCCATGCGGCGACGATTCCCGCCGTCTGTCTTTTTTATATGCTGTGCACCGGCAGGCTGAAGGAGCTTTCCTGGAAGCGAATTCTGCTGCTGGCTCTCGCAGGCGCGGCGTTTGTTGTTCCCTGGCTGGCGGCGCGCTATCTGCGGGATGGAACGGCCTTTTTTGAGGGCATGCTCGCCACGGACGTTGCGGACAGGTTAAATGCCGCCGCCGTTGCGAGCGATTTAAACACACCCGCGCTCCTTTACTATTTGAAAATGCTCTTCCGCTTTCCGGCGATGGCCGTGTGTCTGGCGCTCTGCGTTTTGAGCGCGGCCATCCTGCCGTCCGGCCGCGCCAAGCTTGGCCGTGCGCGGCGCGACGCTCTCATCGGCTGCGCGCTGTGGTTTGCGCTTCCTATCGCGCTCTACAGCCTGACAGGCGCAAAATTCAGCTGGTACGTTTATTCCGGGCTGATGTCCATGCCCGTATTGACGGCGTTGCTGCTCTCCTCGGCATACTCCGGCGGAGCCTGGAAGAGCGGACTGTGCGTCCTGACAGGCGTAGCCGTTGTATGCTTTGGCCTGTTTGCTATACAGAATGCGTTTAAAATCACCCCTATCTCCTTCAGCCATACCACCCAGGAGTTTCTGCGCGAAAGCCTGGACCGCGACATTGACGCCGAAAAGCACGCGTATATTCAGTACGCCGCCGCGGAGGGCGAAAACGGCAGACCGAAAACCGAATGGATGCAGGCGGATGTGCTGACCGCGCTTTACTGCGGCGACGTGGTGTGCAAGGACGGCGGAATCGAAGCTTTCCGCAAGGACGAGGAATACGCGATACTATTCGTTGTCCGTCAAGGCAATGAGGACAGCGTCAACCCGCTGCTAGAGGAATATCCCGTTCGAAACGAGGGATATTACCTGCTGGCCTTTGATAACTGAGGCGTCGCGCGTTGGCAGGCGTAAATACACCCCAAATACTTTACACCCAGCCCAAAACCGTGTATCATTACCGTGTCGCAACCATTGAAACCAATCAGGAGCGTGATAGCATGTCCTTCTTTTCCACCCGCGGCGGCGCCTGCGTCACCACCTCTCAAGCCATCCTGTGGGGCCTTGCCAGGGACGGCGGGCTGTATGTGCCCAGCATGTTTCCCCAGCTTTCCGCCGACCGGCTGGCTTCGCTTTGCGGTACCAGTTACCAGAACCATGCCGCGCGTATCCTGCGCGACTTCCTGGAGGACTATTCCATCGCTGAAATCGAGGAATCCGTCAACGCCGCCTACGGGTCGGATGGCTGGGATGACCCCGCCATCGCGCCCGTCCGTCCCCTAATGGACAACGTTTACGTGCTGGAGCTCTTCCACGGCCCGACCCTCGCTTTTAAGGACATCGCGCTTAAGCTGCTGCCCTACCTGGTTCGTCTCGCGGCGGAAAAAAACGACGAGCGTCGTGAGGTGAGCATCATCGTCGCCACCAGCGGCGACACGGGCAAGGCCGCGCTGGAAGGCTTTAAGGACGTGCCCGGCACCAGCTGCTCGGTGTTTTATCCCTTTGGAGGCGTCAGCCGCGTGCAGGAGCTGCAAATGGTGACAACGGGCGGCGCGAATACGCATGTCATCGGCGTAAAGGGCAATTTTGACGAGGCCCAGACCGGTGTAAAAAGGCTGTTTAGCGACCCTGAGTTCCACAAGAAAATGGACGCGATGGGCAAACTGCCCTCCTCCGCCAACTCCATCAACTTCGGCCGCCTCGCGCCGCAGGTGGTGTATTACTTTACCGCCTATACCGACCTGGTCGGCCGCGGGATTATCCGCATGGGCCAGCCGGTTAACTTTGTGGTTCCCACGGGCAATTTCGGCGATATTCTGGCGGGGTACTACGCAAAGCGCATGGGTCTGCCCGTCGGCCGCCTGATTTGTGCCAGCAACCGCAACAACGTGCTATCGGACTTCTTTACCGACGGCATCTATTACACGCACCGCACGTTTTTTAAAACCATGTCGCCCAGCATGGACATCCTGATTTCCTCCAACCTGGAGCGTCTGCTGTACGAGAGCGCAAACCGCGACGGCGCGCTGGTCGCAACCTGGATGGAGCAGTTGGCCGGCTGCGGCAGCTTCTCCATCGGCGCGCAGAGGCTTGCCGAGCTACAAAAAACCTTCTGGGCCGGCTTTGCCGACGATACCATGACCGGCGAGGAAATACGGCAGGTATACGAACGCGCGCATTATGTAATGGACCCGCATACCGCCGTGGGTTCGCACGTGCTTGCGCAGTACCGCGAAAAGACGAACGACCACACGCCGACAGTACTCGTTTCCACCGCGAGCCCTTACAAGTTCTCCGAGGATGTGTTGCGCAACCTGCTTGGAGAGGACGCGGTTCAGGGCCTGGACGCGTTTGCCTGCTCCGAAAAGCTGGAGGCCCTATCCGGCGTGCCTATGCCAAGGCAGGTTCGCGAACTGCGCGGCCTTCCGATCCGCCATCAGGCCGTATGCGAAAAGGGCATGATGGAAAGCGCTTTGCTCGCCGGGCTGCGCGACGCGAAGGGATAAGGAGAGCTTCCCGGCTTCCAAGATGAGAATTGCACCCCCGCCCAAGACAGCTTCGCCTTGGACGGGGGCGCCTTTGGTTATTCAGCCGTATCCCCGCATGAGCATTCGCCTTCCGTCGGGGTCGCGCAAAGGGTGTGAGCCGTGCCAGGAATGGCATCCGCGCCAAAGGTGACGGGAATATTCAGGCACAAATCCTGCGAGACTGTAAAGACGCAGCTCTGGTTGGGATTGCCGGTGCATGCGGCGCGACCCGCTGTAATGACCGGTTCTCCGCAGCATAGCGTGGTGACTCTGCCCGTGTAGGCATAGGGCGTTACGGTAACGGGCACACATACGGTCGCGTGCTGCGCTACCACCGTGACGCAGGTATCCGAGGCCGAGCACGCGGGACCGCAGATAAAAAGGCTGTTAAGCACCGTTTGCCCGCCCTTGACGCATACTCTGGAAGCGCCTACAGCAAACGGGGTTCTCAGCGTAAAGCACACAGTCATTACTCCGCCGTCCTTCTCAAGCCCAAAATCGAACTTGATGCCGGCGCAGCCGGTGGTGGGATCGGGGTGCGCGGCGGTCATAACGTCCACGTTTCCGCCCAGCGTGACCGTTTGCTCCACGCTGTTGATCGTCACCTCAGCCGACAGGATATCATCCAGGGTCAGGCTGGGGCAGGCGCCAAGCACAAAATGGCTTAAATCAGCATAGTCGGACGTATCCTCGCCAACGCCGACGATGCGGTAACAGAAGCGCTGGTTTTCTCCCGGACCGGGGTTGAGCAGCGACGCCGCCTCATCAAGCGTAAAGGTAAACGGAACGAGCGGGTCGGCCTCCACCATGGAATAATCAATGGACCTCATGCACAGAGTGCTCATGGAATTTCCTCCTTAATAAGCGGCGCGCTTCGCGCGCACGCGCAGCCCTTCAGCCGCACGACGGGTCTCGACGCCCGCACGCCTGAATAAATCGCGACAGGGATTTCCGCCACAAACGGCTGCCGCAGAAGATAACGCGCCGTGCCGTCGCGCACGGCGGCGCAGGGGTCTTCGCAAACCGGCACAATCGTTGGCGAGCCCACCGGATAAGCGCGCGCTATGCCCGTCGCCGCCTCGGGCGCCACGGTCATCTGCAGCTGTTCACATAATCGCTGGCAGATGTTTTGTGTACATGCTCTATATCGCATACGGATTTCTCCTCTCGCCACCATGTTTCCACTATTCAATCTATGGCGGAGTCGGAGGATATGTGCGTCCGCGGACGCAGCCCGGCACGGCAGGCCGCTTCGGCGAAACAGTTTTCTGTTCCGATACTTATCTTTTTAATTTTTTAAATTTGATGTTTCACCCGTTCCCAATGCGGGGTATACTTAAATCGTGAGCGGCGAAAGCGCTCTCAACCAAAAAAGAAATCAAACAACATTTAAAAGGAGGAACCCCCAATATGAAATGGATTTGCAAAGTTTGCGGTTATGTTCACGAAGGTCCCGAGGCTCCGGAATTCTGCCCCCAGTGCAAGGCTCCCAAGTCTAAGTTCCAGCCCATGGGTGAGGATAAGAGCTATGCGGACGAGCACCGCGTCGGCGTTGCCGAGGGCGTTGATCCCCGCATCATCGAGGGTCTTCGTATGAACTTCAACGGCGAGTGCACCGAGGTTGGCATGTATCTGGCCATGAGCCGCCAGGCGGACCGCGACGGGTATCCCGAAGTGGCCGAGGCCTTTAAGCGCTATGCCTTTGAGGAAGCCGAGCATGCCGCGAAGTTTGCCGAGCTGTTGGGCGAGGTTGTTACCCCCTCCACCAAGAAGAACCTGGAGCTGCGCGCCGAGGCCGAGTGGGGCGCTACCGCCGGCAAGAAGGAGCTGGCGACGCTTGCCAAGGAGCTGAACCTCGACGCCATCCACGACACCGTGCATGAGATGTGCAAGGACGAAGCGCGTCACGGCAAGGGCTTCGACGGACTGCTGAAAAGGTACTTCGGCTGAGAAAATTATTATAACCGCAGGTTATGCGTTGTATAAGCCGTGATTGGGGGACGCCTACGGGCGTTCCTCTTTTTTGCCTTATTGTAAATTATCACAAACCCGGTACACAAACTTGCCGAATTGCAATTTCAAACCGCGATATGCCGGATTCGGTCCTCGAAGACCGGCGAATCTTCACACCTTGACGGCAGGCAAAAATTCAGCTATACTAATGTTCATTGGGAATGAAGTTCTCCCATGGGAAACCTAAACCGCTCTGAGAGCTGATGACTTCTGTGATTTTACTGTCGCAGAAGTCATTGGCTTTTTGCGTCTGATGGAGGTTCTTTTCGTGTTGACGTCACTGGCGCTCATTTTTCTTGTCGGGCTGGCAACCGCCTCAGCTTGCCAAAGGCTGCGGCTTCCCCGGATCGTCGGTATGCTTGTGACCGGTATTGTTTTGGGGCCGTATGCCCTGGATTTGCTTGATGCATCGATCCTCGGCATCTCTGCCGAGCTTCGCCAAATGGCGCTCGTCATCATCCTGATCAAGGCAGGCCTTTCGCTGAATATCGCGGATTTAAAAAAAGTGGGGCGTCCGGCAGTCCTGATGTCCTTTCTGCCCGCCATATTTGAAATTCTGGCTTTTGTTGTTATAGCGCCTTGGCTTTTGGGTGTAACTCAAATCGAAGCGGCGGTCATGGGCGCAGTGCTTGGGGCAGTCTCGCCCGCCGTTGTCGTCCCCAGGATGGTGCGGCTGATGGAAACGCGGTACGGAACCGGCAAAGGCATTCCCCAGCTCCTTCTTGCGGGCGCATCATTGGACGATGTCTTTGTTATCGTTCTGTTCTCAACGTTTGTCGGCATAGCGCAGGGCGGTACCGCCTCACTGGTAAATTTTATCGGGATTCCAGTTTCCATTCTGCTTGGCCTTGCGCTTGGCGGAATAACCGGCGTGCTGCTGGCCGCGTTTTTCGAAACAAGCTACGCTCATAAACGCTGCGTCAGAAACAGCGTAAAAGTGATGATTGTTCTGGGCTTCGCGTTTATACTCATCGCGGTAGAAACGTGGCTTGACGGCATTGTGCCGCTCTCTGGTCTGCTCGCCGTAATGGGCATGGCCTGCGCGTTGCGGATGCGCAGCCCCGCCTTCGTCTCCAGACGGCTTTGCGAAAAGTTTGGCAAGCTATGGCTCGCGGCCGAGGTTATCCTGTTTGTGCTGGTGGGCGCGGCGGTGGATATCCGCTATACCGCTGATGCGGGCGTTGCGGCGGTCGGGATGATCTTGATCGCACTTTGCTTCCGCGCGGTTGGCGTGCTGCTTTCCCTCGTCAAAACCCAGCTTACGGCCAGGGAGCGATTGTTTTGCGTGATCTCTTACCTTCCCAAGGCTACTGTACAGGCCGCCATCGGCTCCATCCCTCTTTCTCTGGGCCTGCCCTGCGGGAATATTGTCCTTTCTGTTGCGGTGCTTTCGATTCTCATCACCGCGCCTTTAGGAGCTATCGGCATGGATATAAGCTATCGGACGCTTCTGGTGAAAGAGCGCTGAAAGAAACGGCTATGATGGGAAGCATATGTTCCCGTCCCGCTCCGATGCAAATTCCCCTATCAGACTCTCATCAAACCCATTGACCCGATAGGCAATTCATGTTATATTATTGTCAATCTATGATCAGCACAAATGGATACTTGGGCCTTTCCCTGTGCTGCGTGGAAATGCGACGATGGAGGTACCCCTTATGAGGAAATGGATCTCACTTCTTCTGTGCCTCGGGCTTGTCATGGGCTTAATGACGGGCGCTCTGGCTTCGGAAACCAAAACCGGCAAGGCGACTGGCTTTGGCGGCGAACTAACGGTCGAAGTCACCACGGACAACGGAACCATCACCGCCGTCACCATTGTTAATCATAACGAAACCGCCGGTATTGGAACGCCCGCTCTGGAGCAATTGCCCGAAATGATCGTAGCCGCGGGCAGCGCCGCGGTGGACGCGATTGCCGGCGCGACCGTATCCAGCGAAGCGGTCAGGGCCGCCGTTCTCAACGCCCTCGACCCCGCGGCAAACCCCTATAGCCCGCCAGCAAAGGAGGAGGCCGTCCCCGTTGAAATCGAAGCCTCCGACGCTTATCTGGGCTTTGGCCTGGTTAACAGCGGCCGTATTGGCCCCGGCGCGGACGACACCGAAACGCCCGTCTATTCCCTCAATCAGGTGTTTGCCCAGGTCCTGTTTGACGCGGATGGAAAAATCCTGCTGTGCAACGTGGATCAGCTTGAGGTAGCCACGCCCAACTACGATGGCGCGGGCATGCCCCATTTCAGCGGCTTCCCCGGCCAGGGCGGCTATAACCTGTGGGATGACGAGGCGCAGAAGGTAAATGGCAAGACTCAAGATACGGACGAAAACTTCCTGGCGGAAACCGCCTCGTGGCAGACCAAGCGCCAGCGCGGGGACAGCTATGTCATGGGCGTGGGCACCTGGGCAAGCCAGATGGACGCTTTCCAACGCATTTTTGCCGGTAAGACGGTGGATGAGGTGTACGCCTGGTTCGGCGCGTACTGCTCAGACGCAAACGGCCGGCCTCTGACCGAAAAGAGCAGCAAGGAGGGGGACGCTGAGAAGTACGCCGCCCTTACCGACGAGGAAAAATCCATGCTGGCGGATGCGACTTCCGGCGCGACCATGTCCCTCAACGACAGCCACGGCGATATTCTCGGCGCGTTGAAAGCCGCCTATGAAAATCGCCGCCCCGTGACGCTGGAAGGCGTTACAGGCATGGGCCTTGGGCTTAGCACCTCAGGCCGTATCGGTCCCGGCAAGGATGACGTCGAAACCCAGGTCTACTCGCTAAACGAGATTTTCGCCACCACTTTGCTGGATGGCGAAGGCAAAATCAAGACCCTGTTTGTAGATCAGCTTGAGGTAGCCACCCCCAATTACGACGGTGCGGGCATGCCCCATTTCAGCGGCTTCCCTGGCCAGGGCGGGTATAACCTGTGGGACGACGAGGCCCAGAAGGTAAACGGCAAGACCGAGGATACGGAGGATACCTTCCTGACGGAAATCGCCTCATGGCAGACCAAGCGCCAGCGCGGGGAAAGCTATGTTATGGGTACCGGCACCTGGGCGGGCCAGATGGACGCGTTCCAAACCCTCTTTGCCGGAAAGACCGCGGATGAAATCAGCGCATGGTTCGACGCGTACTGTTCAGACGCGAACGGCCGTCCTTTGACCGAGAAGAGCGATAAGGAGGGCGACGCCGAAAAATACGCGGCCCTCAGCGACGAGGAAAAGGTCATGCTCGCGGACGCGACCTCCGGCGCGACCATGTCGCTCAACGACAGCCACGGCAATATTTTGTCGGCGATTGCCGGCAGCGTGAATAACGTCGTGGAGATCAACGTCAAATAACGCAACCTTTCAATGGCGCCCGCGCGGCCAAAAACCGCGCGGGCGCCATTTTCTTTTTCCTGTTATAATGCAGCCGCGGCCGGTTTAGTCCTGCTCGACGCGCAGCATACTTTCCACCGTGGCGATCTCCACCCCGATTTCGTGGATGGCGTCCTGCATATCCCTTTCGCCCGCCCTATGGGTGATGAACACAACCGTCACGCGCCCGTCATGCTGCGCGCCCTTCTGCTGCATCGCCGCGATGCTTACGCCATGGTCCGCGAACGTCTGCGCGATTTTGCTTAACACGCCCGGCCTGTCCTGAGCCAGCATGCGCACATAAAAGGCGCAGCTCCAATCGGTGTTGTTTTCCAGCGCCACAGTCGGATACAGCTCGTTTTCAAAGGTCGGGTACAGATGCTTCTGCGCGGACGCCGCCCGTACCAGATCGCTCACAATCGCGCTTGCCGTGGGCAGGTCGCCCGCGCCGCGCCCCATAAACATCATCTCCCCACAGGCATGCCCATATAGAAAGACGGCGTTAAACGCCCCGGATACGTTGGCCAGTGGATGGTCGTTTCGGATGAACGTCGGGTGTACGCGTGTTTCCACGCGCAGTCCGTCGCGCTTGGCGATCGCGAGCAGCTTGAGCGTATAGCCCAGCTCCTGCCCGCACCGGATATCCTCGGGCTGTACCTTCGTGATGCCTTCTACATACACATTTTCAAACGGTACCCGCCCATGGAAGGCCAAGCTGGAAAGGATGCTCAGTTTATAGGCCGCGTCCAGCCCCTCCACGTCGGAGGCCGGGTCCGGTTCCGCAAGGCCCAGGCGCTGCGCGTCGCTGAGCACCGTCTCGTAAGCCTCGCCTTCCCTGCTCATGCGGGTGAGGATGTAATTGGTGGTGCCGTTGACAATCCCGTAAATCCGATTGATTCGGTTCGCCTGAAGGCTTTCTTCCAGCGTATGGATAATAGGAATGGCTCCGCAGACCGCCGCCTCGTAATACAGCCCCGCTCCGCTTGCCTTAGCGGCCTTTTGGAGCTCATGCCAGTGAAGGGCAAAGGCGACCTTATTGGCCGTCACTACGGTCTTTCCACGGTTAAGGGCTTCCAACACCCAGGCATGCGCAGGCTCCTCCCCACCCAGAAATTCAAGAACGATGGATATTTCGGGGTCGTCCAGCACATCCTCCACGCGGTCGGTCAGCACCCCGTCCGGAAATTCAATCTCACGCTTTCTGGTCACATCGCGCACAAGCACCCGCTTGACCGAAAAGCGCAGCCCGGTGCGGTGCGCGATTTCACGGCTAAAACCGTTGAGCAGCCGCCACACGCCGCTGCCAACGTTGCCGCATCCAAAAAAGCCCACTTTGATTATCTTCTCCATCGTCCCCACCCTTTCGTCCGCTTCGGCCCGTTCCCCGCCTTACTGGTTGCGCTCGTAAATCAGGCGCAGGCCCTTTAAGGTCAAAAGCCCGTCAAGCTTGTTGATAATGCCGTCCTCCTCAGCCACCAGGCGCGCCATGCCTCCCGTAGCCACTACAAAGGCGTCCGGCGCGTTCATCTCCTTGCGGATGCGCTGCACCAGGTAATCCACCTGCCCAATATAACCGTAAATCACGCCCGCTTGAAGATTTGTTACGGTTGTGCGCCCGATTACGTGATCCGGCCGCACCAGTTCAAACCGTGGCAGCTTGGAGGTGCCGCTCACAATCGCCTCGCTGGCCAGCTTCAAGCCCGGGCAGATGCAGCCGCCCAAAAACGCGCCCTGTGCGTCGATCGCGCCGAAGGAGGTCGCCGTGCCAAAATCAATAAACACGCACGGCCCGCCATATTCCGCCTGCGCGGCCACGGCGTTGGCGATGCGGTCGCTCCCCAGCTCCCGCGGATTCTCGTATTTCAAATTGATACCCGTCCTGACGCCCGGCGCGACGAACATCGGCGCTTTACCAAAATAATTCTTGCACATGTGCTCAAGGGTGAAGTTGATCGTGGGCACGACGCTGGAAATCACCACGCCCTCCACGGTCCGCATGTCATACCCCTCGTGCGCGAACAGCCCGGACAAAATCAGCCCGTATTCGTCCGAGGTATAGGTTTTGCTGGTGGAGATACGCCAATACTGGCGCATCTTCTTACCCTCAAAAAGGGCTGTCTTGATGTTGGTGTTGCCCACGTCCATTGTAAAAATCATCGGTATCAGCATCCTCCCTCAAGCTTTGGCGATGATGAGACGGCCTTTCAGGTCCCCTCCGGCCCGCCATTTCTCGGCGCGGCGGCCTTGCCCGGCGCGCGCCTGCCACGCCGCGTCACCGCGTCCACCGCCACCTTGATCATCGGCACGATCACCGCCGCCACAATCGCCTCGCCAATGCCGTTAGGCACGCCAACCGCCGCCACGATCCACGCGCCCGCGTTATTGAGGTAACCGGCCTCGGCGTTGCCAGCGGAGATCATCTCGTTGAGCATGGCAGTGAGGTCCGCGTTGTATAGCAGGTTAATTGCCAATAGAACCAAAACCGTATTCATCAATGCGCCAACTCCCGAAGCTAATGCAACTCCTACTTTATCTAGTGTTGCACTTTTTGTTGGGATTTTTTTCCAAATCCAATAAGTTAAAAATCCAACTAATGGGAATACCAATCTTGGTAAAACACTGACAAGTGGGTTCTGAAAAAAAGGTGTTAGTAATCCAGTGCCACCTTGCAACGCGCGCAGCCAACTACAACAACCAAAAACCAGTCCAACCACTAATCCCACCCATGGCCCCTCCACTATCATCCCTATGAGAACAGGAACATGTACTGTTGTTGCTGATATAAACGGCAGGGGAATCATGCCGATGGGTGTAAATACCAGCACCGCCGTCACGGCACTGAGCATACCCGCCACGACCATCTTACGGATCATTTCACTTTGCCTGTTGCGTCTTTTGAGTACCTCACTGGTTGCCATTTGTTCATTCCTCCGTTCGAGTTCTTTCAGGATACCCGACGTGACCATGGAAAATCAGGGGAAATCTTGGGCCGCGTCCGCCTCCGCGAAGATGGCGGCGCGCCTTGAAAGCATTATAAAGCCTAAGCGTGGGATTGTAAAGGCTTGGCGCGCCAAAAAGGGCGGCACGGCGACCATCTCGCGCCATACCGCCCCCTCAGAGCCTGTTTTTTCTTTGTTCTACTCGTCATCCTCTGCCGTGTCGGTGAAGAAGGGCTTGCCGCACGCCTCGCACACGGGGCTTTCGTCAAAGTCGATATCTGCCGCCTTGATCATGACGCTCTTGCCGCAATGGGGGCAGTCGAAGGAAAGCTCTTCCTCATCTTCATACTCGCCGCACATATCGCAGTCCTCGTCGTCGCAGCCGCATTCGTCGTCCTCGTCGCCAAAGAGCACTTCCTCCATGTCGGCAAGGTCGGCATCGATATCGTCCACATATTCCTCAAGCTCTCCGATATCGTCGTCCATCTCCGAAACCTTCTGCGCCATCTCGTCCAGCACGCTCAGCATTTCAAGCATGAGCTTGTTCTCGTTCTTTTCCTTATCCAGGCCCATGCCCTCGGCCAGGCCGCGAAGGTACGCGGCGCGATCTGTCAAATTACTCATTTTCTTCTCCTTCACAACGCCGCATAAGCGGCGGCGCGCTTAGCAGCGCTCCATGTACTCGCCCGAACGCGTATCGATGCGGATGCGGTCGCCCGTGTTAATGAACAGCGGCACCTGTACGGTATAGCCGGTTTCAACGGTGGCGGGCTTATAGGTATTGCTGGCGGTATCGCCCTTGAAGCCGGGCTCGGTGTCGGTGATTTCCAGCTCCACAAAGTTGGGAGCGGCTACGCTGAAAGCGCTGCCCTTGAAAAAGCGGACCGTCACGTTGGTGCCTTCCTTCACGAAGGGGATAGCATCCTCGACCTGATCCTTGTTCAGGGGAATCTGCTCGTAGGTTTCCACATCCATGAAGTAGAACAGGTCGCCATCCGGATAGACATACTGCATTTCCTTGGTTTCCACGATAGCGCGGGGCATCTTGTCAGTGGGGTTGAAGCTGCGCTCCACCACGGCGCCGGTCATGATGTTCTTGATTTTGGTACGCACAAAGGCCGCGCCCTTGCCGGGCTTAACGTGCTGAAAATCCACAACGTTCCACACGCCGCCGTCCCACTCAATGGTAATCCCTTTTCTGAAATCGCCTGCCGTAATCATAATCAGTTCCTCCTCAGTTTGATGTAGGTATGATGATGGTAGTATGGCTGCTTTTTACAGGATGATAAGCTCGCGCGTGGGCATGGTCAGCGCCTCGCAGCCGCCATCCCTGACGATGACGGTGTTCTCGATCCTCACGCCGCCGACGCCGGGCAGATAAACGCCGGGCTCGACAGTCATCACCTGGTTTGCCTTCAACGTCGCGGTGGACACCTGGTTGAAGCGCGGATTTTCATGAATATCAATACCAAGGCTGTGGCCCAAGCCATGGCCGAAGCGCCCTTCATAGCCCTTTTCATAGATATAGTCCCGCGCGATTGCGTCGATATCCCGGCAGCTTTTGCCGGCCGCCACGGCGTCCTGCGCCATTTTCTGCGCTTCCAGCACCACCTGGTACACGCGCAGCATTTCGTCGCCAGGCTGGCCGAGCGCCACGGTGCGCGTCATGTCCGCGCAGTAGCCGCCTACCTTCGCGCCAAAATCCATGGTGATCATGTCGCCGCGCCGGATTTTGTATTCGCCGGGCACCGCATGCGGCAAGGAGCCGTTCGTGCCCGCTGCCACAATGGTGGAAAAGGACGGGCGGCCCGCCCCATGGCTCATCATATCAAAGTCAAGGGTCAGCGCCAGCTCCTTCTCCGTCATGCCTTCGCGGATGACAGAAAGCGCGCGTTCAAAGGCGTCGCCCGTCAGCCGGCAGGCCTCGGCAATCAGCCCCAGCTCTCCCTCGTCCTTTACCTCGCGAAGCTGCTCCACAGCACCGCCCACCGGCTTCCATTCCACGCCCCGAACGGTTTCGCGGCAGGTATCGAAGGCGCGCACGGTCAGGTAATCGTCCTCGTAATACAGGGTGTCGATTCCCTCGCGCTTGCACAGCGCGTTTACAATCTCCTCGTGGGATTTACCCTTGTCCGTCATCTCAACGGAGAAGCCGGGAGCCTGGCTTTCAGCCTGCTCGGTATAGCGAAAATCCGTCACGATCACGCACGCGCCGCTTGTTACAAGCACAAGGCCCTCGCCCGTATAGCCGGATACATAGAACATGTTGCTGGGGTTATGAAGCAACACGCCCTCGTGCTGCGCAAGGCGCATCGTGTCCATTAGTTTTCTTGCCCGTTCCGTCACTGTCAATCCCTCACAAACGGCCTTAGCCGCCCTGTTTTGGCACAAAGCCATTTTTTATTCTACCATAAACAAAAAAACCGCGCCACCATTTTTTTGGATTTGACGCGGTTTTTTCTGAAAATATTGCATTTCCATACGAAGCGGCGTCGCATGATCCCCCGCGTGCTTGCGCAAAGCGCTGTCCGGCCTTAATAACCCAACGTTTCTTCCACAAACAGAACCGTCATCCTCCGGTTTTTCGGCACCCTGTCCAAAACCAGCGTCAGGCGGCAGATGCTGTTACGGCACTCCCTGCCGCCGCACAGGCCCGTAGCCGCGCAGGGCGTATCAATGCCCAGCCTGCGCGTGTTCTGCGGGCAGGCCGTCTTTTTGATGCGAGCAACGGCGGTGTTGATGCCGCCATCCACCACCTTGGAATGACTGATGACAAAATATACGTCGCGCGGCCCGTCACACACCGCGCCGACACGGTTGCCCAGCCCGTCCACCAAAACCAGCTCGCCGGTTTTGGTAACCGCGTTGGCGGAACAAAGATACACATCCGCGTCGCGGCTGTTGCGGCGGATCATCGGCACGTCCTCCGGCTTCGCGCCCCAGCCGGAATACACCTTGCATCCCCTTTCCGCCAGCGCGGACAACACGTTGATATCCCGCACGCTCACCGAACCGCCCACGCCAACGGACGCTCCCGCGTCGATACGTGCAAGCAGAAAGTCGCGCGCTTCCGCCGCCGTACGCAGCTCGGCCACCTCAAAACCATTGTCGCGCATGCCTTGCGCGGCCTGCTTCAACAAAGCCTCCATCCTTCATTCCTCCTGTCCTTCGTAGCGGATTGTCTCCTGCCTCGCGCCCAGGCCCTCCACATAGGGTTCCAGCCGTTTGGGAGACGCCTCCTGTATTTTTTTCATCACGCGTCCGGCCTCCCCGCCGGACAGCAGCACGGGCTGAAAGCTGTTGCGCCGCCGGTCCGCGCTTTGTGAGATCGGGTGCAGCGTCCAGGTCAGCTCTCTCAGCGCACCCTCCCGGAAACGGAGTTCTGCCCCAAGCAACACAGCGTCGTAGTCGCGCGGGTTAAAGTTGCCGCCAAAGCAGCAATTTCCAAGGCTGTAGACCACGGGCACGCCCTCAGTCACCTCCGCGCCCTGCGCCACATGCGGATGATGCCCCACCACCAATGAAGCCCCGAGCGCCACGGCGGCCTCCGCAATTTTTTTCTGGCCCGCGCCGGCAGTGGGCGCGTATTCCTCTCCCGCGTGCATTGTATGCACGATGGCCGCGCAGCCCAGTTCCCTAAGTATCTCCATCTGCCGGTCCAGCTTTTCGCGCTTCTCCGCGCCCAACGTAAACAGCGTCGCCGTCAGGCCGACGCGCACGCCGTCCTTTTCCAAAACGCAAAGCGTGTCCTCGTCAAACCAGCCGACGCCGGCGGCATTCAGCGCGTTTACCGTATCGGCCCTTCCCCGGCTTCCATAATCACCCGAATGATTGTTGGCCAGGTTCACGCATTCAACGCTTCCCTCGGTTAAAACGGCGGTATACGCAGGCTCTCCGATGAAGTTATACTGCTTTTTTACCTTGTCCTCCGCGCTGTCGGAGAGCACGCCCTCCAGGTTGACGATGGTAAAATCGTCGGCGGCAAAAAGCGCCTTAAGCCCGGCGAAAGGATAGGCCATACCATTTTCCCGCACCCGGGACCGAAAGCTGTGTTTAGACGCCTGAGATGAGGTTTCGCCACCCAGGGTGCAATCCCCTGCAAAAGTGAGAGAAATAAGGGTTTCCTCCGGCGCGACGGCATTTGCCGTGGCGCTCAGCTCTGCCGGCGGCGCCCCGGCCTGAAAGACGTACAGCCTGGTATCGGCCACCGCGCGCGACGTATTCATCCCCAGCGCAAGGGCGCAAAGGGCGCAAAGCAAAACGCGGCGGGTATTTTTCATGCAGACATCCATCCTTCTTTTGCCGCGGATAAAATGAGAACGGCTCTCCATGCGACAGTATATCACGGCGCGCCGGGCAGCGCAAACGCGGGCGCGGACAAAGGCGGAAGGACGGCCGCGAATCATGCCTTCCTCCCGCCTCCGCCTGCTTTCAACTCTGCCTATTCCTGCTTTTGCGCCTGCGTAAACAGCGGCACGGTCACACGCACCTCGGCCACGCGCCGGCCCACCGTAACTTGCATGTTCGCGTCCAGCCCCGCGTCGCACATCTGCTCCACAATGCCGCGGATCGCGTTGAGGTAGAGCCGGTAGTCCCTCATGAGCGGCTTTAGCCTGCGTCCTCCGCTCATGGGAATAGGCATGTGCGAGAGCACGTCGTCAATCAGCTTTTCCGTATCCTTCACGCTTAACCCTCCCTCCGCCACATGCCGGAGCACCTTGACTCTGCCTTGCAAGCCCGGCACGCGCAAAAGCTCCTGCGCATAGCGTTCACAAAGACCGCATTCACGCAAAAGGGCGCACACCTCGTCCCCCAGGTTCAAAAGCCGTAGCTTTTTGCGCACCGTCGCCACGGAGCGCCCGATGCGCGCCGAAAGCTCCTGGGCGCTGATACCGCCGCCCAGCAGGCTCCGGTACTCCTCCGCCTCGTCCAGGTAATGCAGCTCTCCCCGCATCAGCTTGTCCAGCAGCCTTGAAATGCGCTGGTCCATACGGTCCGTGGGGCTGAGCACCGCGTCCACGCAGCCCTGCCCCAGCTCGCGCAGGCGGCGCAGGCGCTCCCTGCCCGCGAGCAATATGTACTGTCCGTCCCCACGCGCGGCGAGCAGGACGGCGGCGTTTTCCTCCTCGGAAGCGCAGGACGCTCCGGCTTCCTGCGTGTCCACGATGTCTTTGATCGGCACCCAGCAGACCTGATTGGCCGTCGCATGCATGGCACAGCCTCCTCTTCTTTTTGAAAAAAAGGATTGAACGCGCCCGCGTGCCCCGCGTGCCCTCCCCCTTGACACGCAGAGCCCGCCGGGCGCGTCCATGACTGTTTGATTCACCGTTTCGCCCGGCTTTCCTGCCTGCGCAGGCGGGGTTTCGTCCGCCAAAAAGCGACGGGCGCGCTCCCACCGGAAGCGCGCCCCAGGTCGATTTATTCCTTCAAGCCGCGATTTGTGTCGAAACCGCCGAGAGGCATGCGGCATGGCATGCCTGCTTTTCGCGGATACTGTCGAACGGTTTCCTGATTTTTTTTCGCGACCAGCACACAGTGCCGCCAGTCCGGCTGTGCGGGCAAAACGACCGGGATGCTTTCAAGACCTCCGCCGCCCAGCAGGCGGGCCGCCTTCCCGCCCGCCAGAAGCTCATCCTCGGCGGCAGGACCTTTGTAGCAGACCATCCGTCCCCCCACGCGCACAAAGGGCAAAAGCAACTCGCAAAGAACCGGCAGGGGCGCGACCGCACGCGCCACGGCAACGTCGTACCGCTCCCGGTGCGACGCGTCGCGCCCGCCGTCCTCCGCCCGGGCATGCACGAGGCGCACGTTCGCAAGCCCCAACGCCTCCACAACCGCGGATAGGAACGTCAGGCGCTTTTTAAGCGAATCCAGCAGCGTCACGCGCAGGTCGGGCCGCGCAATCGCCAGCGGAAGCCCGGGAAAGCCCGCGCCGCTGCCCACGTCGATCAGGGTTATCCCCCGCGTGAAAAGCCCGTCAATGCCAAGCGGAGCAAGCGAATCTGCGTAATGCCGGTCCAGGGACGTCTCAAAATCCGTATCTCCGGTCAGGTTCATTTTCCCATTCCATTCGGCGAGCATGGCGTGATAGCGCGCAAGGCGCTCGGGCGCCTTTTCGTCATAGCAGATCGCAAGCCCGTCCATGCGCGCGCGCAGCCTTTGCGCCCAATCGGCCCCCGTCACAGCGGCAGGCCCAGATACTTGATGCCCCAGTACTTCACCCATGATAACGCCTCTCGCATATGATTTTGCAACCAGAAGTTCCATTCCGGGCGACAGAGGCTGCCCGCGCCCTGCGCGGCGATTCCCGCGTCCCCGGCAATCTGGAGCGCGCGCGGCAGGTGGTAATCGCTCGTCACAATCAACGGCCTCTTGCAGCCGAGCCCTTCCAGAATCGTCCACGCGTTGCGGATGTTCTGCTTGGTATCCGCGCTGTGCGGATCGCTGATAACCTGCTCCGGCGGCAGCCCTTCCGCAAGCAGAATCGCGCGCATTACGTCGCCCTCCGGCGCGGGCTCCTTTCCGGCCTGCCCGCCGCAGACCACCATATAGCAGGGCGCCTTCTCATAGTATTCCTTCGCCTTATCCAACCGCCACCGCAGCTGAACCGAGGGTTCGCCCGACGGCAACACCTGTGCGCCCAGTACGATAATACCGTCATAATCCGAGGGCGCGGGCACGTTTATCTCCCAATGGTAGACCAATCCAATCAGCGCCGCATAGCAGAGCACACCGATCATTACAAGGCATATGGCCACCCTCAGCACCCTTTCCAGCACGCTGCGCTTCTTTTTCTGTTTTATGCCGGGCGCTTTCTTTTCTTCACTCATGCTTATCATTATCCTCTCCAGGTCAAAAGCGTGCGCGCAAAGGCGCTCAGTCCTTTTCCACCGTTTCCGGCCAGTTTTCCTCCGCGCCTTGCCCGCCGCCTGCCATGCTCAGCGCTTCGCCGTCCGTCACGATCAGGTGATCCAACAACGTGACCTCAATGCTCTGCAAAAGCCCGTCAAGCAGCCTCGTCGCCTCCACATCGCCCTGAGAGGGATGGGGAGAGCCGCCCGGGTGGTTGTGGCATAACACCACCGCGTGCGCGTTATGCCGAAGCGCCGCATCCACGACCAGGCGCGGATAGGCGGGCACCTCCAGCAGCGAGCCGCGCGCGATCAGCTCGTCGGCAATCACTTGCATGCGCCCGTTCAGGCACACAACATAAAAATGCTCCTGCCTGAGCCCGCCGAGCAGGCGGATGCAGTGCGCCTCCGCCGCGCGGAGATTCTCCAGCGTTTCACGGACGCCCGCGCGGCTCTTTTCAAGCCGGCGCGCAACCTGTGAAAACAAGCTTAGCAACGCCGCCGCGTATTCGCCCACGCCGTCCACTTTCTGCAAATCACCCGCACCGGCGTCCAAAACGCCGTGCAAACTGCCAAAACGGTTTAAAAGCTCATGCGCCAGCGGATTTACATTACGCTGCGGAATGGCGAAAAATAAAATCAGCTCCAACACCTCGTGCGGGGCGAAGCCGTCCAAGCCCTGCGAAAGAAAGCGCTCGCGCATACGCCGCCTGTGCCCGCCGTGAGTGTCCGCCATGCCGCCGCCTCCCGTCCGGTAGTGGTTTAACCCAGCATAGTATAGCACAAAACAAGTCCAAAGTTCAAACCGCGTCGTATTTATCAGGGCGCTGGGATTGTAAAATTCGCCCAGTCGGAAATCCCCCTTTTCTGCAACAGAACGCCTCTCCGCTTCGTTTTATCATCGTGCGAACCTTCTCTCCCAGCAAAAAAACACCGGTTGGGGGGTTTAATCCATCTACTATATGTAGTATAATAAGGGATGGGTTCCAGCGATTATCGCTTTGATTATACCGGCAGGGAGGGGAACGCATGCAAACTTTGTGGGCGCAAATCAGAACCGTTTTGTGGAACGTGTTCAACCGCCCCACCATCGCCGATATTATCGATATATTCATCGTCGCCTTTTTGCTGTACGAGCTTTTGATGCTCACCAAGGAAACGCGTGCCAGCGCGGTTTTAAAGGGTCTGGCCATGCTGGTGCTGGCCAGTTGGGTGAGCGACCTGCTAGGCCTGACGGCGCTTAACTGGGTGCTTTTGAATGTGGTTAACAACGGTGCGGTGGTGCTGGTTATCCTGTTCCAGCCTGAGCTGCGCAAGGCGCTGGAGCAGATTGGGCGCGGCGCGATTCGCGATAGCTCGCGCATGACCGGGACGGAGGAGAGCGGGCATATTGTGCGCGAGATGACAAGCTGCCTGCTTACGCTAAGCCGCCGCCGCGTAGGCGCGCTGATCGTTTTTGAGCAGCGCATCGGTCTTAAGGACATTATCGAAACCGGCACCGCCCTTAACTCACAGATATCCTCCGCCTTGCTCGAAAACATTTTTGAGCCCAACACCCCGCTTCACGACGGAGCCGTGGTGATTCGCGGCAACCGCATTATGGCGGCGGCTTGCATTTTAAGCCTGAGCGAGGGCAAGGGCATCAGCCGCGAGCTTGGCACGCGGCACCGCGCGGCCCTCGGCGTAACCGAAACCACCGACGCCGTAACGCTTATCGTCAGCGAGGAAACAGGAATCATTTCCATGGCGCGAAACGGCCGCCTGACCCGCCATCTCGACCGCGCCGCTCTGGAGGAGGTGCTGACCTCCCTTTACCATCAGAAGGAAACGGGCCTTTGGTCCACCCTGATGGAAAAAACAAAAAGGCGAAAAGGAGGCGCGGCATGAATCCCGAACCGAAAAAAACCGAACAGCAGCCCAGCGGCCGCCCCAGTTTTCGCAAAGCGCTCAAAACCGCGCCAAAACGCCTTTGGGGCATTGTTTGCCACAACTGGGGCTGGAAGCTTCTGGCGCTTTTCCTTGCGGTTTGTCTCTGGGCGGGCCTGATCACGCAGGATCCGACCCTTACGCGCGAGCACTATTTCTACGACGTACCCGTTACCGTATCCGGCGCGGAAACCCTGCGCCGCAACGGCATGATCGTGCTTTCCGGACTGGACGCCGAAACGCTGACCACGCGGCTGCGCGTGGACGTTCCGCAGCGGGAGTACAACACGGTTTCCGCCGGCTATTACAACCCCCGCATTGATTTAAGCCGCATTACCGCAACGGGCGAGCAGACGCTCAAAATTCTCTCCACCTCCACGACGACCTACGGCACCGTCAAATCGCTGACGCCGGACAGCGTAACCGTGGTGGTGGACGAGTACATTACCAATTACCGCGTGCCCGTGGCCGTCAACCTGATCGGCGACTACCCAGCCGGGTTCTACGGCGCCACTCCCTCGCTGGATCCCTCGGCCGTGGCCGTAAGCGGGCCCAAGAGCATCGTCGGCAAAATCGCCCGCGTCTATGTGGATTTCGACGTATCCCGGCTTGCCGCGCAGGCCGGACTGGTGCGCACGGCGCTGCCCATGCGCTTTGTGGACAAGGACGGCAACGCCGTGGAAAGCGATCTTCTGGAGGTGACCAGCGCGGACGTTTTGCTGCGTACGATCATCGTGGAGCAGCAGCTCTACTCCACCAAAACGCTCTCCATCTCAGGGCTTGCGCTAACCGAGGGAATCCCCGCGGAGGGATATGAGTTAAAGGGCGTTACCGCTTCGCCCAACACGTTGCTCGCGGCGGGCGAGGAGGCCAAGCTCTCCGCGCTGGAAACGCTGTTTATCGACGACCCTGTGGACATCACGGGCCGCAGCGATTCCTTTACGGTGGAGGTCAAGCTGCGCAAGCCCTCCGAGCTGGTGTACCTGAGTACAGACACGGTGACGCTTCACTTTGAAATCCAGCCAATCCTAACTACGCGCACGTTTGAAAATGTCAAGCTGACAGCGCGCGGCGCGGCCGACGGCCAGAGCTGGACGCTGAGCCAAAAGTCCGTTTCCGTCGCGGTTACGGGTCCGCAGCTGATGCTGGACGGGCTCAAGAGCGCCAACCTGAGCGCATACGCGGATCTGGGCGGCCTGCCGGCAGGCGAGCATGAGCTGCCCATCCGGCTGCTGATGGAAGGCGCTAACGTATCCAGCATGAGCTATACCGTCAGCCCAAGCACCGTTACAGCCACCATCACGGAGGAATGAGCCTGACGAAAGGAGCCGCCGAATGAACGGCTTTGCCAACACGATTCTAACGATTTTGCTCAGCTGGCTGCGCGCCCTGATCAACAATATCTGGAAACTGCTGGGCAGCGAGGGCGGCGGCAGCCTGTATCAATTTCTGGCCGCGAATTGGAAAACGCTCGTGATTATCCTTTGCGTGGGCGGATTTGTAATCGACCGCATCATTTACTTTATCCGGTGGCGGCCCTATTATGTATGGAGCAGCCGGCTTAACCGGCTGCGCAGGCGGCGCGCGGGCGAGGCTTACGAGGATGAGGCCGAGCCCGCCGGCAGTCCGGACGAATACGCGGGCGGGCACACCACGGAAGAAACGCCTTATGCGCAACCGGCTCCGGTTCCCGCCGCGCCAGCCTTCGCAGCGCCGTTGCAGCCGCAGGCCTCCGCCTATATGCGCCCGTCCGGGTCTCAGCCAACGCAGGCCTACAATGCGTTTGCGCCCGCACGCGTTCAGCCTCAGCCCCCCGCGGAGCCTTCTTTCGCCCCGCAGCGAAGCGCCGCTACTCAGCCGATCAATGATTTTTCGCAGGCCACTCTTCATTACGCGCCTATCGCTCAAAGCATGCCGAAGGATCATACGCCCTATCAGCAGCCCTATATTCCGCCTGCCGATCTGGAACCCGTCTATGACGACGACCTGGATTCCTGGGCGGAAGGCGAGACGCTGGTACGGCCGCTTTCCCAGAGCGCGTGGGTTAATCCCGCGCAGGGTATGGAAAATTCCTTCGGCAAGCCCAGACCCGAGCCGCTTGATTATATCCGTGATATGCAAGCAGGCTTTGCTCCCCAACCGCCGCCGGAGCAGCTCTATGCGCCGCCCGCTCCGCCTCCCGTTCCGGAGGCCCCGCCAAAAGCGCCCGTTCATCCCGGTCTGGACAGCGAGGCGTTCCGCCAGAGCTTTGGTTTAAGTCCTGCCGGACCGCTCGGCAGCCAGCCGGACGACACGGCTACAGAGGCCGGCGGACTTCCCGTTCAGGGCGCTATGCACGTGCCTACCTTCATGCCCTATGCTCAGCCGCAGGACGACAGCGCGGGCACAAAGCGGTCAAGATCTCGCAACCCCTTTGCCGGTATCGCCAAAAAGGCGCGCGACCTTGTCGGGGTGGAAGATGAGGATCACCGGCCCACCATCCACGATTTACAATCCACCGTGGATATGCGTACAGCGTTCCATGAGCCTGTCTATCCCAAATCCAAGTCCAACGAAAGCGGTGATCACTGATGCGGCCCTTTGGCGAACGCTTTACCGTGTTGCTGGGCAACTATGGCAGCGGCAAGACCGAGCTTTCCATCGCCATCGCGCGGGAATTGCGCAGGCAAAAGCGGGGCCGCGTAGCGCTGGTGGATCTGGATATCGTCAATCCGTATTTTCGAAGCGCAGAGCAGGGCGATCTGCTGCGCTCGGAGGGCATCGAGGTGTTCATGCCCTCCTTTGCCATGTCCACTGTAGATATCCCGGCTTTGCCCGCGCAGATACAGGGCGTGTTTTCCCAGGATTTCTCCCATGTGGTGATCGACGTAGGCGGGGACGATACGGGAGCCACGGCGCTTGGACGTTACGCGCCTTACATTGCGCCCGTGCGGGAACAGATGTCCGTGCTTTACGTGGTCAATCCCTTCCGTCCGCTTTCCGGCACGGCGGAAGATATCGAGGAGCTTTTTTCGCTGGTGGAGTTGAAGGCCCGCCTGCGCCCTGATTTTCTGGTTAACAATGCCAATCTTCAGGAGGAAACGACCGCCGCCGGCCTGGTGGAGTCACAGGCGCTTTTGCAAAAGGTCTCCGACCGGCTCCGCGTGCCTATCGGGTTGGCTTCCGGTGCGGAGCGGTTGCGGGAAGAGCTGCCCCCTGATATGCGTGCGATGTACTTTTCCTTCACGCCGCTGATGAAGCCCGATTGGCTGGCGGACGGGCTATGAGCACGAACTATCCCCTGCCTGGGGCGTTTGCCGGGCGCATGCGCGAGCAGCTTGGCCCCAGCGCGGGCGCTTACTTTGCCGCGCTGGAACGGCCCTATCTGCGCGGCTTGCGCCTGAACCCGCGCAAGCCCGTGCCGAACCTGCGCGGCCTGGTGGAGGGCATCGGAGAGCCTGTTCCATGGTACCCGGCTCACGGACGCTACCTGTCGCTTGAAAGCGGCGCCGGGGCCGACCCTCTGCATGAGGCGGGCGCGTATTATCTTCAGGAGCCCAGCGCAATGGCGCCTGTCAGCGTGCTCGCGCCCGTGCCCGGGGAACGCGTGCTTGACCTGTGCGCCGCGCCGGGCGGCAAGAGCACGCAGATTGCCGACGCGCTGGATGGCAAAGGTCTGCTGGTATGCAACGAACCCGTGCCCGGGCGCGCCAGGATATTAAGCCGGAACCTGGAACGCATGGGCGTAATAAACGCGCTGGCCGTATCCGCCGAGCCGGAACAGCTTTGCGGACTGTGGCCGGACGCGTTTGACGCGGTGCTTGTGGACGCGCCGTGCAGCGGGGAAGGCATGTTCCGCCGGCATCCCGAAGCGCGCGCTGAGTGGAGCGCGCAATCCCCCGCCGGCTGCGCCGCGCGCCAGAGGCGTATTCTCACCTGCGCCTGCCGCATGCTCAAGCCCGGCGGCAGGCTGGTTTACAGCACTTGCACGCTCAACCTGGAGGAGAACGAGCAGACGGTTGCCTGGCTTTTGGAAAACGAGCCCGGTATGGAAGCCGTTTCTTTTTCGTTGACTGTCGGGGACGGTTCGCTTACCGCGCCGGACGGCACGCTCCACCTATATCCGCACGAAATCCGCGGCGAAGGTCATTTTGTTGCCCTGCTGCGCAAAGGGATGCATTCCGGCAAAGCCTCCACCGATTTTTTGCCCGCCGCCTCCCGTCTTCAAACGCCGCCCAAAGCCCTGCTGGACGCATACGGCGGCTTCGCGGCCAGTCTTGTATCTGGGGGCGAGGCGTTGCCGCCCGCCAACGCCTGCCTGGGGAACGCGCTTATTTTCGCACCCGACCTGCCGCCGCTTGATGGCATAAGGGTGTTGCGCGCCGGCTTGCAGCTGGGCGCGCTTAAAGGCAAGGTATTTGCGCCGGACCACGCGCTCGCCATGGGGCTGCCTCAATCCTGCCCGTTTCCCCGGCTGCCGCTAAGCCGCGAGGCCGCGCTTACCTATCAGCGCGGCGAGACGCCGGCCGCACCCGAGGCATTGCGCGGCTATGCGCTGGCAACCTGGCAGGGGCTTGCGCTCGGCTTTGGAAAGGCGAGCGGCGGCCAGTTTAAAAACCATTATCCCAAGGGGCTTCGCCGCCCCTGACACAAAGGAGAAGCAAATGGAAACCATCGTTTTGAAGGGAATCGATCAGCCCGCCTCCCGCCTGTGCATCGGCGGCTGTCCCGCCGGAGAATACGGGTGGGGAAACGTCAGCCGGGAGGAAATCGAGGCGGGCATGTTGCGCGCCCTGGAGCTTGGCGTCAACTTTTTTGATACCGCCGATACCTATGGGCTTGGCCGATCCGAAATCACCATGGGTGAGGTTCTCCACGCGCATCGCGACCGCGTGATT
Source organism: Bacillota bacterium (assembly GCA_023411375.1). Lineage (GTDB taxonomy): Bacteria > Bacillota > Clostridia > Christensenellales > Aristaeellaceae > Limiplasma. The sequence goes on from JAEYOW010000015.1 coordinate 56,193, forward strand.
CTGGCGACGAAGTTCGGTGTGCGCGTGGAGAATGGCAAGACCTTCTACGATAACAGCCCCGCCTATATCGAGCAGGCGCTTGCGGGAAGTCTGAAGCGCCTGAATACCGACAGGATTGACCTTTACCAAATTCATTATCTGGATGGCCGCACCGCGGTGGATGAAATGATGGAAGCATTGCTTTACCATAAGCGCAGGGGCGATATCCGCGCCATCGGACTTAGCAACGTGACGCCGGAGCAAGCAAAGGCCTTTATTCCCTACGCAAAAGAAATCGCCGGATTTCAAAACCATTTCAGCCTGGCGCACCGGGACGACGAGAAGGCCATATCGGCTATTTCGGAATCCCTTAAGGCGTCCCCGCTCACATGGGGCAGTCTGGGACAGGGCATCCTGACGGGCAAATATGGCCCGGATGTGCATTTTGACGGCAACGACCGCCGCAGCCGCACCGTGTACGACAATTTTTACGGGGAAAAGCTTCGCCGAAACCTGAGCATCGTGGAGGCCATGCGCCCCATTGCGGAAAAGCACGGCGTGCCTGTTTCCGCCATAGCCGTCCGGTGGATACTGGACCACTTTCCCGAGAGCGTGGTCATCACCGGTGTGAAAAATCCAAAGCAGGCCGAAGGCAACGCCCTCGCGCTTACCTTTCAGCTGGACGCGGAGGAGCTTGCGGTGCTTGACAGGGTATCCTAAGAGCAGGAAGAAACAGCGGCAGATTGCCGAAAAATCCCCTTTGGGGATAGGAGGGGGCGAAGTCCCTCCAAGCATATTCATACACGTTGCGGCGGGAGGGGCTTTTCTGAGAAAAGCCCCTCCCGCCGTTTTTTAACCTATCTTGTTTTGCCTTTGTGAGAAATTAGAAGGACGTCTGGTCTTACCCTCGTCCCTGTTATTTTTCATCCCGGCTCCGAATCAGCTTGCGCTGAATCTTTCCGCTGATGGTTTTGGGCAGTTCGTCCGCGAACTCCACAATGCGGGGGTATTTGTAGGGCGCGGTCACCTGCTTGACATGGTTTTGAAGCTCCTTACGCAACGCGTCGCCCGGCTCATAGCCCCGGTTTTTAACCAGCACGACCGTTGCCTTCACCACCTGCCCCCGGTCCGGATGCGGCACGGCGGTTACGGCGCATTCCAGCACGGCCGGATGGGTCAGAAGCGCGCTTTCCACCTCAAACGGCCCGATGCGGTAGCCGCTGGATTTGATCACGTCATCGCTGCGGCCGATAAAGTTATAGTATCCGTCCACATCCCGCCACGCCATGTCGCCCGTGTGGTACAGGCTGTCATAAAACACCGCGTCGGTCTGTTCCCTGTTACGGTAGTATCCCAGAAACAGCCCCGCCGGATGCCCGCGTTCCAGCCGGATGACGATTTCGCCCTCCACGCCGTCCTCCACGTCCTGTCCGCTATCATCGACAAGGGCAATATCATACGCGGGCGAGGGCCTGCCCGTGCTGCCGGGCTTTGGCTCCAGCCACTTGCTGGTCATCAAAAGCGGCGTCGTCTCACTCTGGCCGAAACCCTCGTGGATCTTGATGCCGGTCTGAAAGTAAAACTGGTCGTACACCTCGGGATTAAGCGGCTCGCCCGCGCAGTTGGCCCAGCGCAGGGCGCTCAGGTCGTAGCGGCCCATATCCTCCTTGATCATGAAGCGGTATACCGTCGGCGGAGCGCAAAAGCTTGTTACGCGGTGCTTTGAGATCATCTCCAGCAAATCCGCCGCCACAAAGCGGTCGAAATCATACACAAAAAGCGTCGCGCCGCAAATCCACTGCCCGTATAGCTTCCCCCACCCGGCCTTTGCCCAGCCCGTATCCGCGACGGCGATATGGATATCATCGTCGCTCAGGTTGTGCCAGTAATAGGCCGTCACCGTTTGCGCGATTGGGTAGGTCCAGGTATGCGCGGCCATTTTGGGCATGCCCGTGGTGCCGCTGGTAAAGTACATGAGCATGATATCGTCGTTCGCGGGCAACTCGGCGGGTTTTTCCCAGCGCTCCGGCGCGCCGCTGAGCTCCGCGTCAAAGTCTAAAAAGCCGTCCGCACTTCCCAGCGTAAACAGCGCCGTCAAGTCGCCGCATTCCTCCGCGGCAGCCAGCACATGCCCGCGCACCTCCGGCTCTTCCACACAGATAACGGCGCGGGCACTCGAAGCCTGAACACGGTATACGATATCCTTCTTTTGCAGCTGTGCCGTGGCGGGAATCAATACGCACCCAACCTTTAAAAGTCCAACGGCCGCAACCCAGTACTGCCAGCGGCGCTTGAGCATCAGCACCACGGGATCGCCCCGGCGAAGCCCATGCGCGTAAAACACATTGGCGGCCTTATCGCTCAACCGGCTGATTTCGCCAAAGGTAAACGTGCGCTCATTGCCGTGAATGTCGCACCAGATCAGCGCGCGTTTCTCGGGCGATATGCGCGCGTATTCGTCCACTACGTCGTAGGCAAAATGAAAACGCTTTGGCACTCGAAGGGAAAAGTTCTGTTCAAAGTCCTCCTGGGAAACAAAATCGGTACGGATATATCTGTCGGCCAGCATACTACCAAACTCCTTCAACTACGGCAGGCTCGAACGCCATCGGCTTACGGGATCACCATCGCCAGAAAATGCACCGGCTCCTCGCCCAGCGCCTGCATGGCGTGAGGCGTATGCGAATCGTAATACACGCTATCGCCCGGATGCAGTACCAGGTCGTTTTTGCCGATCACAATGCGCATCGTGCCGGAGAGGATATAGTCAAACTCCTGCCCCTCATGGCTATTGGGCTCAAGGGTTTTATTCACCTCGGGCGGCACCGTCACGTAAAGCGGCTCAATCTTGCGGTGGACGAAATTATAGGCAAGGTTCTTGTAGATGTACTGGTCGCGGCGGCTGGTTTCCTGCCCCCTGCCCGCGCGCGTAACGCTGAACACGTTCAGACGGGGCGCTTCACCGGTGAGCAGCTCCGTCATGTCCACATGGAAAACCTCGCCGATTTTGACCAGAAAGCTGATGGGCATGTCGACCTCGCCGCTCTCATATCTGCGGTAATCGTCAACGGACACATTCAGAGCTTCGGCCATCTGCTCAACGGTGTAGTCCGAGATTTCGCGAAGGTCCAAAATACGCATGGCAATTTGCTTCACAGAGTCGGACATAACGGGTGCGCCTCCTTTTTAACCCGGTTCGGGCAAACTTTAGCGCTTATTATACACGAAAGAGGTGTTGGTAGCAAGGGGCGCAAGCCGCGCGCCTGAAATTCGCAAAAAAGCGCGCCGACTTCATCTGAAGCGGCGCGCACAGCGGAATTGAAAAGCGGGGCTGGGTCAGTCGTCCGCGTCGCCCTCTCCCGCCGCCTCCATCACGCTCTTAAGCCCGGCCACGCTTTCCACAGGCAGCGAGAACATCACCGTATGCGCGGGGCTGCTTACCCCCGCGTGCTCCATGATCGAGCGCATGATAGAGCCCTTGTCCTTAGCCGCGGTCAGAATCAAAAGCATTTCCTTCTCGTCGGCGATGGACATGCCGAAAAACTTATTTTCCGCAAAGGGATTGGTGCCTTTAGCATGGATGACCGTACCGCCCATAGCGCCGGCGGCCCGCGCGGCGTCCATCACGCTGTCCACATGGCCACGGTTTGCGATGGCAATAATCAGTTCATAAAGAAACGCTTGATTTTCTCCCATATCCGTCACCTCGCCGATGATAATTTTCTGGTTCTCCGTCAGGGCCTTCAGGCTGCTCGCGCCGCCGATGCTGCCAACCGGCACGGTCAGCGCGATGCCGTTGCCGGGCATGTCCAGCCCCATATCGCTGACCATCTGCGCCATCAGGCGCTTGGCCTTTTTGCGCTGTACCATGGTATACAGCAGCGCCTTGCCTGTTTTTTCCAGACCCAGCAGGCTCAGGAGCTTCTGACCGGCCGTTCCCTGGCATAAGAGGCCGAAGATGCTCTCCACACCATGCTCCCGGAAAAAAGAGGTGAAATTCTCGTCAAATTCCCGTTTTACAATGACGATTAACAGCCGTAAATCCTGCATATCGTTAAAACCCTCCTTGTTATCAGGGCGGTCGCGCTGCCTGTCATTCGATAATATCCTCCGCAGACGCTTCCGCTGTCTGCAATTCCGCCTTCTGCCTGTGCTTGAACACCAAGCCCAGCACCTGGATGGTGATCAGCGGCGTCATGGCAACCATGGCGACCACGCCAAACGCATCCGTAGCGACATCCCCGCCAACGCCCGTACACGCCCCCATCGCCAGCGGCAGCAGAAACGTCGCCGTCATGGGCCCGGAGGCGACCCCGCCGGAATCAAACGCGATGGAGGTGAAAACCGGCGGTACAAAAATCATTAAGAGCAGCGCGATCGCGTAGCCAGGAATCAGCAGGTACAGGATAGGCAGGCCCGTCAGGATGCGCAGCATGGCCAAACCTACCGAAACCGATACGCCGATGGACAGGCTCAGGTTCAACGCCTTTCTGGGGATGGAGCCCGCGCTCAGCTCGTACACCTGCTTGCTGAGCACATGCACGGCAGGCTCGGCCGCCACCACATAATAGCCGATCAGCATGCCGATTGGCACCAGAATCCACCGCGCCTCCAGCGCGGCCAGCAACTGCCCGATGTAGTTGCCCATAGGCATAAAGCCCACGTTCACGCCCGCCAGGAACAGCACAAGCCCTATATAGGTATACATAAGGCCCGCGCCGATGCGCACCAGCTCGCGCCCATTAAGCTTTAACGATATAACCTGGAACAGCAGGAAAAACAACGCTATGGGCAAAAGCGCCGTCGCCACCTCGCCCATGTATTTGGGAAGCGACTCGGTAAACATCCGCGCCAGAGACTGTGTATCCTCAACGACGGGCAGGACTACGGGCGTATAGGCCGCCCCATCCGGACGGTAGATCAGGCTTAGGATCATCACGGCCAGGATGGGCCCCACAGAGCACAGCGCCACCAAGCCGAAGCTGTCGTTCTCGGCGTTGCTATCGCTGCGGATGGCGCTGACGCCGACGCCCAGCGCCAGGATAAACGGCACGGTCATCGGGCCTGTCGTCACGCCGCCGGAATCAAACGCCACCGCCAGAAAGGATGAGGGCACAAACTGCGCCAGAACAAACACCACCGCGTAGCATCCCAGCAAAAGCAGCGACATACGTACCCGAAACAGAATGCGCAGCAACGCCACCACCAGAAACACGCCAACGCCCACGGCAACGGAAAGAATCAGCGTCATATTGGGCACGCCGGGCACCTGCTCGGCCAGCACCTGTAAATCCGGCTCGGAGATGGTGATGATCATTCCCACCAAAAACGAGATCAGCAGCACCACCCACAGCCTTTTGCTGCGTGTCATAGCCGTGCCCACATGCTCTCCAATAGGCGTCATCGCCAAATCGGTACCCAGCGTAAAAAGTCCCATACCGATTACCAGCATCGCAGCGCCGATCAAAAAGGCCATCATCGCGTCGGTTGGAACGGGCACAAGCAAAAAGCACAGCACCAGCACAATCACCGTAATCGGCGCGACAGACGTAAGCGCTTCCTTCCATTTTTCCATCAAAATGTTGCGGTGAGCCTGGCGGCGCTTTTTCATCCGCTTCTTTTTCTGCTTCAATTCTTCATGCTTTTCCAATAGACGGTCTTTGGGCATGTCCTCACTCCTTTTTCTTCTGTTAGCCAACGGGGCAACGTCACAGGTTCACAGACACTGTCTCATCCTGAGCCAGCCGGCTCAACCAAAGCGCGCCAAGCACCCCCAGCAACAGCATCAGCAGATCGACCCACAGCCCGTTTCCACTTTCAAACCCGGGCAGCACCAGACCAACGGACACCAGCAGAAAGCCCAGAACCCCATAGTATGCATAATCCCGCGCATGGTCAAAGAGCCATTTAACGGCCTTCATGCTAAGCAGCGCGGCCGCCGTAAAGCCGAGTATGATCAGCATGAGGGTTGGGATATGAAGCGTCGAGACGGCGCTCAAAAACGGCTGATACCACCCAAGGTAGATGAGGATAAACGATGAGGATACGCCGGGTACGATGGTACCAAAGCCTTCGATCGCCCCCGCGAGCAGCGCCTGCCATGGCGAAAGGGAGGCGAGCGCCGTGCCGCTCTGGGGCAGCAACGCCAGGGGCAGCGCAAGCGCAATGCCCAGCGCAAGCGCCCACAGGCAGCGCGGACGAAACGCGCGCCCTTGATCGGCCTCGCGCAGCAGGTCGGGAATACCGCCGATGATAAAGCCGGCAAACAGGAACAGCATTGGGGTTTCAAAACGCGCCATGGCAAAACCGAGCCCTTTGGCGGCAATCAAAAAACCGACGCTTCCGCCCAGCGCGATCGGCAACAAAAACAGAAAGCTGCGCTTTGCGTTTCGAAAAAAACCCAGCACCGCATCCAGCATCGGCCGGTACAGGCCAAAGGAAACGGCCATCACGCCCCCGCTGACGCCGGGCAGCACGCAACCGGTGCCGATGAGCACCCCGGCAAAAACATGGTGCCAAAAAACTCCGCGCTGCCGCATGAAAAGCCTCCCTGCCATACGTATCGGGTTACACGAGCGTATGCGTACAGGTTGAGACATATGCCCCATTAAGTATACCAATTGAATAGGAATTAATCAACCGGCAGGACGGAATCATTAGCGCGAAATTAGCGTCCGGCGCCGTTTTTTCTGCATGCCGGGCACATATACATCACAGGCAGAGGCGTTGGCGGGCGCATGGCGTATTATCTGCCCGTCACGTGTAAAAGCCTGAAAAACAAAAGCAAAAACCGTTTAAAAATGCGTTCTTCCCAAATCTTTCCCTCGCATAAACCCCCCTCAAAATCCCATACTAGCCATGCAAAGACAAACGGCAAAGCAATGCGACATGAGCGTTGCACGCGCCGTCAAGGAGGCTGGGAGCAATGCGGGCAACAGGAATTGTGCGCAGAATAGACGAGCTTGGACGTGTGGTCATTCCCAAGGAAATCAGGCGGACGCTTAGAATTCGGGAGGGCGACCCGCTGGAAATCTACACCGACCGCGATGGCGAGGTTATTCTTAAAAAATACTCGCCGATCGGGGAAATGTCGGCATTCGCCAAGGATTATACAGAATCCATCTTCCGTGCCATGGGGCATATCGCATGCATCGTGGACCGGGATCAGGTGGTGGCGGCCAGCGGCGTCAGCAAGAAGGAGCTTTCGGATAAGCCTATCAGCCATGATCTGGAAACGGCCATTGCCAACCGTCAGACCGTCGCCATCAACCGCTCGGGCGGCGGAAAAATCGTCGCCGTCACCAACGAGGAGGATATCACCGGCTATACGGCGCAGGTTGTCTCCCCCATTATTGCCGACGGCGAGGCAATCGGCGCGGTTCTGCTTTTAAGCAAGGAACAGGGCGCAAAGATGGGCGACGCGGAGCTCAAGGTTGCCGAGACGGCGGCGAGCATCGTGGGCCGCCAGATGGAACAGTAAGCCGCGCGCCCGCGGCCCATCGCCAGGCAGCGGTCCATTTAATCCAAAACTTGCAAAAACCGCGGCAATGCGCTTATAATAGGCTTGCTGCGGTTTTTCCATTTCCGGGGAAAAGCCCGCGCATTATTGTCCGTTCGGAGGCGGTTCCTTGAGCGATACGCAGAAATCCATCGTCGGGGGCATGACCATTTTAAGCGTCGTCGGCGTTATCTGCAAGATCGTCGGCGCGCTGTACCGCATTCCCCTGGCATGGCTGATCGGGGAACAGGGCATGGGCACCTACCAGCTTGTTTTTCCTACCTATAATATGCTTCTGACCATCTCCTCCGCCGGGCTGCCCGTCGCCATCAGCCGCATGGTCAGCTTTACTTTGGCCAAGGACGATCCACGCAATGCGCGGCGCGTGTTTCGCATCGCGCTGAGCTTCCTGTCTGCGGTGGGCTGCATTGCCATGCTCATCATGATCGTGATGAGCCCGATGCTTGCGCGGCGCTCCGGCGACGTCGCCACCCAGCCCGGCTTCGTGGCGATTGCGCCCGCGCTGCTGTTGGTGTGTACAATGTCCGCATTTCGCGGTTTCATGCAGGGGCAGCAAAACATGGTGCCGACCGCCATCTCCCAGCTGATCGAGCAGGTGGGCAAGGTGTTTGTGGCGCTGCCGCTGGCGTGGCTGGGCAACCAGATTTCCGTCGCCTATGCGGCGGCGGGCGTTCTGCTTGGCACCTCCATTGCCGAGGGCGTGGCGCTTCTGTACATGTTTATTGTGTACCGCCGCAAAAAGAGCGCCTTTGACGCCCTGGCGCAGGATGAAAGCCAGCGCGTCATGGGCAAAAAGCTGCTTGTGCGCCGCCTGATGTCGCTGAGCATCCCCATCACGCTAGGCGCGTGTATCGTACCGTTGGCCGCCTTTATCGACAGCGGCCTGCTGCTCAATCGCCTGTTTATCGCGGGAATCGAGCGCACCGAAGCACTGGGCCTTTACGGACGCTATTCGGGCTATGTGCTCACGCTCATCAACGTGCCCACGGCGCTGGCCGCCGCCATCTCCATGAGTCTCGTCCCCTCTATTTCCAGCGCAATGGCGCGTGGAGACGGCCGGGGCATGCGCAGGCAGAGCGCGCTCGGCCTGCGGCTGTCGGTTGTGGTGGGCCTACCCTGTACCGTTGGCATGAGCCTTTTGAGCCGGCAGCTGTTAAGCCTGATTTACCACTTCTCCACCCCTGAGGCGCTTACCACCACGGCCGAGCTGTTAAGCATGTCCAGCATCACGATTGTGCTGTTTACGGTGGTACAAAGCACCACGGGCATCCTTCAGGGGCTTCGCAAGCAGCGCATTCCCATGTATACGCTTATGGCGGGCGTTGCCGCTAAAATCTACCTGAACTATACGCTCATCGCCGATCCCGCCATCAATATCTACGGCGCTCCGATGGCCTCCATCGCCTGTTACCTCATCAGCATGCTGCCCAACCTGTTCTATGTGCGCAAGTATACGGGAATGAAGATGGGCGTGGTCAGCATTTTCCTCAAGCCTTCACTGGCCGCGGCGCTCATGGGGGTTACGCTTTATTTCGCGGTGAAATGGCTTCCGTCGGGCAGGCTATGGACGCTTATACTGATACTGATCGGCGTTGTCAGCTACGCCGCGTTCGCCCTGCTTACGGGCGCGCTTACCAAGGCCGACCTCGCCCCGTTCACGCGCAGGATTGGCCGGAAAAAAAACTTACGCAGGAAGAAGGGAAATGAATGATGAACCCGTTGACAGTCGTCACGCTGGGAACCGGTGGAGAAGCTTTTCTTACGCGCGGCGCCCTGCGCGCGCTTAAGGATGGTGGGCGCGTCGTGTTACGAACCGGCCGCCATCCGCTGTCGGACTTTCTTCAAAGCGAGGGGATCGCGTTTGAAACGCTGGACCCGCTCTATGATGAATGCGGCGATTTCGACACCTTTAACCGCGCGGCGGCGGTCAGGCTGCTGAGCATGTGCGAAAGCGGTCCCGTTTGTTATGCCGTAAGCGATCCTGCCTTTGACAACACCGTTATGACCTTGCAGCGCCTGAAGCCGCGCGGCGCGGACGTGCGGGTGCTTCCAGGCGTGAGCCATGCCGACCGCTGCCTGGCCCTGCTTGAGCTCCAAAGCCCCTCCGTCCGGCTGTACGCGGCGGCGGAGTTTGAAACCGCGCGCGTTTCCCCTCTGGAGCCGCTGTTGCTCTGTGAATTACACAGCCGTGAGTGCGCAGGCATTTGCAAGCTCAAGCTTATGGAACTGCTGCCCGAGGAGACGCCCATAACCTTTATCACCGGGGACGGCGCGACGGGCGAGCTGCGCAGCGCCCCGATCCCTCTGTTCGAGCTGGACCGCCAAAGCGCCTATGACCACCTGACGGCCGCGTACATACCCGCCGTTGCGCTTGAAAAGCGAACGCGCTTTGATATGGACGATCTGATCGCCGTCATGACCCGGCTGCGCGCGCCCGACGGCTGCCCCTGGGATAAGGAGCAGACCCACGAGAGCCTCCTGACCAACCTGTTGGAGGAAAGCTACGAGTATATCCAAGCCGTGCGCGACGGAGAGATTGACCATATGTACGACGAGTTGGGCGACGTGCTCCTTCAGGTTGTTTTTCATGCGGAAATCGCACGCCAGCACGGTGATTTTGAGATCAACGACGTTACCACCGCCATCTGCCGCAAGATGATCGAGCGCCACACGCATATCTTCGGCACGGCCACGGCCGATACCGCCGAGGATGTGCTGACCAACTGGGAGGCGATCAAACGCCGTCAGCGTGGCATCACCTCCCACGCGCAGGCCATGGAGGACGTATCAACCGGCCTTTCGCCCCTCATGCGCGCGAGCAAGGTGCAAAACAAAGCGGCCAAAATCGGCTTCGATTTTTCCTCCGCAAGGGAGGCTCTGGAAAAGGTGTATGAGGAAGCCGGGGAGGTGTCCGAAAACCTTGACGCGCAGGCCGATCCGGAGATGGAATTGGGCGATCTATTGTTTGCAATTGTGAACGTTTGCCGGCTCAGCGGCAAAAATCCCGATATCGCTTTATTTTCCGCCACGAATAAGTTTATTTCGCGTTTCCGGCACATGGAAAATGCGATAAAAAAGTCGGGAAAATGCATTGAGGACTTGACTTTATCAGAAATGGATGTATACTGGGATGCAGGAAAGCGTGATGAACAAAGGGTTTGAGAAAGAAACCCTTCTCTCCCAACGCTTTTCGATGACCCCCGGAAAAAGCCTATACTTGTGGGTAAATCAAAAGGAGGTAATCATTTATGAACAAAGCTGAATTGACTGCTGCCATCGTTAAGAAGACCGGTTTCACCAAGAAGGATGCCGAGAAGGCCCTTGCCGCTGTGACCGAAGTGATCACCGATGCGCTGGCCGATGGCGAGAAGGTCCAGGTTGTGGGCTTTGGCTCTTTCGAAGTTCGCAATCGTCCCGCCCGTGTGGCTCGTAATCCCCGCACCGGCGAGCAGATCAAGATCGAGGCTTCCAAGGCTCCTGTCTTCAAGGCTGGCAAGGCCCTGAAGGACAGCGTGAACAAGTAAGCCATTCTTGCGAGATACCGCTGTCACCGATGGCGGCGAAAACGCCCGCGCTTTTCAGCCCGGGCGTTTTCATATGTCAAAATATTGCTCAAACGTCCAAAATGGGGTATGATATCGGCTGACGCGCATTTATGTGAACAAAGGAGGATTCTCCCTATGCCCATTGATCCCCAATACGCCGTTGAACAAACCATGCGGCTGCTTCAAATCGACAGTCCCACCGGATATACCGCCTGCGCGACCGATTACCTGCTTACGGTTCTAAGCGGGCTGGGCTTTCAGCCGGAGCGCACGCGCAAGGGCTGCGTGGTGTGCAATCTCGGCGGCGTGGGGAATCCCCTCACGCTGGCCGCGCACGTGGATACCCTCGGCTTGATGGTACGCGCCATCAAGGACGACGGCAGGCTCTCCTTCGCGCTGCTGGGCGGCCCCTCCTGCCAGGCGGTCGAAACGGAAAACGTGACGGTTAACACGCGGGACGGCAGGCGCTATACAGGCGTGATTCAGCTCCACAACGCCTCCAAGCACGTCAATAAGGAGCTGGATACCGAAAAGCGCGACACCAGCACCCTGGAAATCCTGCTGGACGAAGAGGTTTATTCCAGGGAGGATGTCCGCGCGCTGGGTATTGACGTGGGCGATATCGTCTGCCTCGATCCACGCCCGCGCGTCACGCCGTCCGGCTTCATCCGCAGCCGCTTTCTGGACGATAAGCTGAGCGCCGGCATGCTGCTTGCGCTGGCAAAGGCCGTAGCCGAGGGACAGGTTCGCCCCGCGCGCAAGCTGACCGTCTTTTTCTCCGCCTATGAGGAGGTGGGGCACGGCGCCTCCAGCGGCATCCCGCAGGATACCGAGGAGCTGCTTGTGGTGGACATGGGCTGCGTGGGCGACGGGCTTGGCTGTACGGAGCGGCAGGTTTCCATCTGCGCCAAGGACAGCGCCGGTCCGTATGATTACGCCATGACCAGCCGCCTTATCGCGCTTGCCAAAAGCGGCGGCATCGACTACGCGGTGGACGTCTATCCTTTTTATTCGTCCGACGCCGCAACCTCCCTGCGCGCGGGCCATGACATGCGCTTCGCCCTGATCGGCGCGGGCGTATACGCGTCGCACGGCTATGAACGCAGCCATCAAAAGGGCGTAGAAAATACCCTGCGGCTGATCGAGGCGTTCGTTTTGGCATAGCCTTGCGCATCTCCAAACGATCGGGTACAATAAAACAACAGATACGTTCATTTTGGAAAGGGGATACCGAATTGCGCCTTGATAAATTTTTAAAGGTTTCCCGTATCATCAAGCGGCGCACCGTCGCTAACGAAGCCTGCTCCGGCGGCCGCGTATCGTTAAACGGCAGGGTGGCCAAGCCGGGCGCGGAGGTCAAGGAGGGAGACACGCTTGAAATCCGCTTTGGCAGCCGTGTGGGCAGGTACCGCGTCGCAAGCGTAAAAGAGGTTGTGCGCAAGGAAAGCGCGCAGGATATGTACGAGGTGTTGGAGGAGGACGCGCAGACCAAGGCGGAGCGCGGCGAGGAATGATGAAGGCCTATGCTGTAATTTTGGGCGGAGGCAGCGGCCGCCGCATGGACGCGGGCATCAATAAAGTGTTTTTACCGCTTCGCGGCGTACCCGCCATCGTGCGCGCCACCGCGCCCTTTTCCGCGCTTTGCGCGGGCGCGGTCGTGGTCGCGGGCGCGGACGAGCTGGATACCATGACTTCTCTGCTCTCACGCTACGGCCTCTCCCGGTTCGTGATTTCGGTGGTCGCCGGAGGCACGGACCGGCAAGCTTCCGTTCATAACGGCCTCGCCGCCCTACCGGAGGACGCCGAAGCCGTGCTCATTCACGACGGCGCGCGCGCGCTGGTGACCGAGGACGTTATCCGCCGGGCGCTTGATTCGGTGGCCACGCACGGCTCGGGCGTGGCCGCCGTGCCCGTGACCGATACCATCAAGCGCGCCCGTCCCAACGGTGAGGTCATCGAAACCCCCTGCCGCGACGAGCTGTACGCCATGCAAACCCCACAGGGCTTCCGCACGCAGCTCATCCTGCGTGCGCACGAGCAGGCCGCCAGGGAGGGCTATACCGCCACGGACGACGCGGCGCTTCTGGAGCGCGCGGGCCAGCCCGTGTATCTTTCGCAGGGTGACCGCGAAAACCTGAAGCTTACCACGCCCGTCGACCTCGCTCTTGCGGAAGAAATTCTGAAGCAGCGCATTGAACGGGAAACGGAAGATGAAGCGCGCTGAAGAATCACCTTTTCGGCTTTCTCCCACGCTCGACCCCACAAATCTGTTTAATCTCTTGAAAGGACGGTGAGCCGCGTGTTGCGTATCGGCCACGGAATGGACGTCCACCAGCTGGTAGAAGGCCGTAAGCTCATCCTTTGCGGCGTGGAGGTGCCGCACACCCTGGGGCTGCTGGGCCACAGCGATGCGGACGTGGCCACGCACGCGCTGATGGACGCGCTTTTGGGCGCGGCGGCGCTCGGTGATATTGGCAAGCTTTTTCCCGATACGGACGACAGCTATCGCGGCGCGGATTCCATTGGGCTGCTCAAAATCGTAATGGCACAGCTTCGGGAATGCGGCTATGCCCTGTGCAACGCGGATCTCACCATCGTTGCCCAAAGGCCGAAGCTTCGCCCTTACATTGACGGTATGCGCGCCCATCTGGCGGAGGCCATGCAGGTGGACGTCGGGCAGATAAGCGTCAAAGCGACCACCACGGAAAAGCTGGGTTTCGAGGGCGGCGAGCAGGGCGTTAGCGCTCACGCGGTCTGCCTGCTTGAGCAGCGGTAAAACCGCCGATTCTACCAAAGAGGAGGCTTGGTTATGCCGCGTTCTCAAATGCCTCCCGCACTTTCCGAGCGCAATCATGCGCTGATTGCCGTCGCGCTGGGCTTTCTGGCAGGCTGCCGCCTCGCGGTCTTTCTGGAGGCGGGTCCGTGGCTGTGGGCCCTCTTTGTGCTGAGCCTCCTGCTCGGGCTGGTTTTGCACCGCCTTGGAATGCGCGCCGGCGCCGCGCTCGTGCTGTGCGCGCTCTCGATCGGGGCGCTTCGCGCGCAGGCCTGTCTGTCGCCCAGCCAGCCCGTGCCGGGCCGGTACCAGGTCACGGGCTCCGTTTATGGCGAGGCTCGCCTGAAGGAAGACGGACGGCTTACCTTCATCTTGGGAGATATTGCGCTGGACGGCGTGGCGCGGGAGGGCCTGGCCTATTGCACATTGTACCTGAACGGCGAGGAACCGCCCATGCTTTTTGACGGAGCGGCGCTTCGCTTTGACGGGCGCGTCTATTTGCCGGAGGGCAAAAGTGGCGCGCCCCATTTCGATTTTCGGCTGTGGATGCTCCAAAAGGGGATGCGTTTTGGCGTTTCCGCCTCACGGGGGCTGGAGGTTGAAAATTCGCCGCGGACAGCTCCCGTAAAGGACGGCGCGTCGCGCGTGCGGGCGGCTTTTCGCCGTTCCCTGGAGCGTACCATGGGCGAAAACGCGCGGCTCGCCATGGCGCTGCTGGTAAACGACCGCTACGACCTGGCTGAGGACGAGCAGCAGGCGTTTCAGACGCTTGGCATCGCGCACGTGCTTTCCGTTTCAGGGCTGCATGTGGGGTTGCTGGGTTACCTGTTTATGCTTATGCTCAGGGCGTTTCGGTTTCGCCTTGCCTTCCAGCTACCCGCGCTCGCGCTGTTCCTGGCGGGCTATTGCGCGCTGACGGGCTTTTCCGCTGCATGCGTGCGCGCTTCGGTTATGCTGCTGGCCTATCTGCTCGCCCGCCTGCTGGGCCGCCGTGCCGATCCGCTGGCGACGCTTGGCGCGGCCATGCTCGTCGTGCTTGCGTTCAGCCCCTTACAGGCCTTTTCCGCCGGGTTCGTGCTCAGCTTTTCGGCGGTGGCGTGCATTTCGTTGCTATGCCCTGTGCTGCTGGATTTCTCGCGCCGCGTATGGCCGCCACGGGAAACGCCCGCCATGGCAGGCCTGGCGCCATGGCGGCGCGCGCTGGGCCGTTATCTTGGCGGCCCGAGGTCGCTCCTCTGCCTTTCGCTGGCCGCCCAGCTTGGCGTGCTGCTGCCAACGGCGGTCTATTTCCACCGCCTTCCCCTGTATGGAGTGTTGATCAACCTGCCGCTGATTCCTTATGTCTCGCTGCTGATTCCGGCGTACGTTCTCGCGCTGCTCCTCTCGCCCGTTCCTCTGATGGGGAGCTGGGCGGGCGCGCTCGCCTCGCTGATGAGCGACGGGCTGCTTAGCGCCGTCAGGCTGCTTTCGACGCTCCCCTACGCCTCCGTGCGCGTGCCGTCCGCGCCCATGGCCGTAACGCTCGGCGCAGCGCTATGCCTGCTGATCGCCTCCCGCAGGCTTCGCGCACGGCCCGGAAAACGTCTTATCGCCGCGGCGCTCATCTGCGCGCTCGCGGCGGGCGGGGCATGGCTTACCCGTCCGGAACCCCTCCGCTACATTCAGCTTGACGTAGGCCGCGCCGACGCGGCGCTGATCTTCGATAGCGGGGCGACCATCGCCATAGACGTGGGTGACGACGGCATGGCCGCCGCGGACTATCTGCTTTCGGAAGGGCGTGATCTGGACGCGCTGTATCTGACGCATCTTCACCTGGACCATGCGGGCGGCGTACATGCGCTGCTGGACAGCGGCATCGAAATCCGGCGGGTTTACCTTCCCGTCAACGCGTCTGCCCAGCGGCTAAGCCACGAATCTCTCGCCGTGCTCGACCGGCTTAAGGAGGAGGGGGTCCCCGTCACGGAGCTTGCGGCGGGCGACGAGCTGCGGTACAATGAAGTGGCGGTGCGCGCGCTGTGGCCGGTGCGCGAAAACGCGCGAACGGGCCAGGAGGCCAACGAGCAGCCGCTTGTGCTCGCCGTTGATTTCGGCGGCTGGGTTATCGCCGGCATGAGCGACTTACCCTCCGCCTACGAGGGCTACGCCGCCGTTCCCTGCGATGTGCTCAAGGTTGCGCATCACGGCAGTTCGTCCTCCACGGGGAACGCGTTTCTTGCCTTTGCGCAGCCGCGCGCGGCGCTCGTCAGCTGCTCCTCCGGCAGCGCCTCCCTGCCGGGCGCGGATACGCTTGCGCGGCTGCAAAGCCATGGCGTCGAGCTTTACCGCACCGACCTTTCGGGTGATATTACCCTTACCATCAGGGATGGCCGGCTTTGTCTGACCCCCTACAAAGCGAGGTTGAAAGATTGAACCATACCGCGTTTTTTGATTCCCTCAAGGCAGGGAACATCGCCGATTGCTACCTGTTTGAGGGCGCGGAGGAATATATCAAGCAGCAGGGGCTTGCGCAGCTATGCGCAAAGCTGCTGCCCGTCGGTCTGGAGGAAATGAACCTGACCGACCTGGGCGACCCGGACGCCGACGCGCTGATCGCCGCTTCCGAAACGCTGCCCTTTATGGGGGAAAAGCGGATTGTAGTGGTGCGCGAATGCGCGCTGCTCGCCGCCGGGCGCAAATCAGAGGACGAGCGCAAGGCCGAGGCACTCACTGCGTACCTGGACCGTATTCCTCCCACAACCTGTCTGGTTTTTTACATGAAGGGCAAGGCCGACGGGCGCAAAAAGCTTTACACGCTCCTGAAAAAGCGAAATGCCATCGTGGACTTCTCCCCCATGAGCGACGCCGAATGCGCCGACTGGGCGCGCAAAACCATGCGCCGCATGGGAAAGACGTTGGACGCGGAGGCGGCCGGCAAGCTGGTATTTACCGTCGGCCGGGACGCGGCGCTGCTTAAGCAGGAAATGGACAAGCTCGCAGCCTATCTAAACGACCGTGACGCCGTCACAGACGGGGATATCGACGCGGTCTGCACGCGCTCCACGGAGTGCACGGTCTTTCAAATGGTGGACGCGCAGGTGGCTGGAAAAAACGACGAAGCCTTCGCCCTGCTGCGCGATATGGTGCGCTCCGGCGAGGACCGAATCGGCATCATGGCGATGCTTTTACGCCAGTACCGCATCCTCTACCATATGCGCTGTCTGATGGATGAGCGCACGCCCCAGCAGGCGCAGGCCGGATTGCTTGGCATTCCGCCCTTTGCGGTATCCCGTACGCAGCAGCAGGCGCGCCGTTTTGACCGCGCGCGCCTGCGGGAAGCCTACGATTATCTGATGAATTTTGAATACGAGCTCAAGGCCGGGCGCATGCCGCAGGATGGGTGCGTGGAAAGCGCTATGCTCCGGCTGGAGGAAATTTTGAGGGCGGAGCGGGCTTAACGTTTGACCGCGCGCGCCAGCCTGATAGCGTACGCCTCCCTTCCCTGATATTCCCCCCCAATGAAGGAAGGATGATTTCCATGCCAATGGTATCCGTGCGGCGCGCCCCGTCCTATGACGACCGCCTGATGGATGAGACCGTCGCCGCCCATTTTGAGGCGTTGGGCGTAGAAAAGGACCTTTCGCCGGAGATGCGCGTTCTGCTTAAACCCAACCTGCTGGCTGGGCGGGCCCCGGCCCTGGCCGTTACCACGCACCCAGGGCTACTTGGCGCCGTGGCGCGCTGGCTGAGAGCCCGCGGGATACGCGATATCGTGCTGGCGGACAGTCCCGGCGGCGTCTATACGGCGGCTGCTCTGCGAAAGGTATACGCCGCCTGCGGCCTCAACGTCCTTTCGCCGCTCGTTACCCTCAACGAGGATGTTTCTTCCGGCGAACGCGGCGGCTTCACGCTCATCCGCCCGGTGCTGGAAGCGGATTATATTATTAACTGCGCAAAGCTAAAAACCCATGGCCTGACCGTGATGTCGGCAGGCGTTAAAAACCTGTTCGGCTGCATCCCGGGCCTTAAAAAGCCTGAGTTTCACTGCTTGAAGCCCACAATCGGCTCCTTTTCGGATATGCTGGTCGCCCTTGCACAGGCCATTAGTCCGCAAATCACGCTTCTGGACGCGGTTGACTGCATGGAGGGCAACGGGCCGGGCGGCGGTACGGTGCGCCACATGGGCGTAACGCTTGCCTCCCGCTCGCCCCACGCGCTGGATGAACAGGCCGCCCTGCTGATGGGTCTCCGTCCGTCCATGGTTCCCGTGCTGCGCGCCGCGCGCGAATGCGGCGTGTTAAGCGGGAACGTGGAGCTTGCCGGGGATACGCCCGTTCCCGCCGACCCGCCCTTCCTCCTGCCGGACGCCATAACGGGCCGCGAGCGTCTTTTCAGCGCCAACGGCATCTTTCACCGCCTCTGCGGGCGCGGGCGCGCCTATCCAAGCGTGTTGCCTGAAAAATGCGTGGGCTGCGGCCGTTGCGCTGAATCTTGTCCCATGCACATCATCCAAATCCGCTCCCAAAAGGCGGTCATTTCGGAAAAGGGCTGCATCTCCTGCTTCTGCTGCCAGGAGATGTGCCCGGCGCACGCGATCGAGGCGCGCCGGACGCATGGCGGGCGGCGCATCCCGCGCCCATCACGCCTGCCGTAACCCGCCTGTCCCTTTTTTTCCTTCCAAAAATCCCATTCCATGTACAATCAGCTGTTCCGCCATGCCCGCGATTTCCTTCGCGGGCGTTTCCATTTCCTCCGCCAGCCATTTGCGCAAAAGCCCGATGCAGCCGGAGCTGGCATAGGCGTAAAACCACTCGATGCGCTCCGGCGAAATCTTTTCAAAGCTGCGAAGGTAGCTCTCCTGGCAAACCATCTGCCCAAGATCCAGCACCTTCCACAAAAATTCCTTATCGCCATACTCGCCCAGTACCACGGCGCACATATCGCTGTTTTCCTTCATCCACTGAAAAATTCCCGCCGTAATTTCAATCTGCGAAGCGTGGGGCTCCGCGTCCAAAAGCGGGCTGAGCGTGCGCTGAACGTCGTGGTACATCTCGTCCTCAATTTTTTGACGCAGGTCGTAGATATCCTGATAATGCGCGTAAAAGGTGCCACGGTTGATGCCCGCCAGCTCGCAAAGCTCCTTGATGGAGATGCTCTGTATCGGTTTTTTCGTTAGCAGCTCCGTAAAAGCTTTTCGTATCAGCGTTTTGGTCACGCGAACCCGGTGATCCCTCGCTTCTTCCAGCATGTTGTTACATCTCCAATCAACACTTTTGCGGCCGGCTGTTCAGCAATCGTGCAAACGGACCCCAACTGATGATTGTACCCGGCCTTCAAAACGATTATAATACAATCGTAAAAGATAATCAACAACCCTGTACGTTTTTGGAAGGGAGTGTATAAATTGTTCACTTATTTGATTACCGGTGCAAACGGCCATTTGGGCGGAACCATCGTCCGGCTGCTGGAGGGCGCGGACTGTGAGGTCCGGGGGCTTGCGCTTCCCGGCGAAGCCGTGAGCGACCATCAAAATATCCGCTATTTCCATGGCGATGTCACCGATCCCCTTAGCCTTGCGCCTCTTTTTGAAGGCATCGACCCGGCTCAGACCATTCTGATCCACACCGCCGGGCTGATTGATATCGGCGATAAGCCTTACGAGCTTTTGAGGCGCGTAAACGTAGAAGGCACGCGCAATGTGCTTTCCCTTTGTGAAAAGCACAAAATCAAGCGCATGGTACACGTCAGCTCCGTACACGCCATCCCGGAGGGCGACGCTACGGGCGTGCTTACAGAGGTTGATCATTTTTCACCCGAGCTGGTCGCGGGCAACTATGCCAAAACCAAGGCGGAGGCGACGGAGCTGGTGATGGATGCCGCCCGCCGCGGGTTTGACGCCGTGGTAGTGCATCCCTCAGGCATACTGGGACCCTATGACAGCGCGGGCAACCATCTGGTACAGGTCATCCGCGACTATATTCTGGGCAAACTGCCCGCTTGCGTGCGCGGCGGCTATGACATGGTGGACGTGCGGGACGTGGCGCAGGGCTGCCTGAACGCGGCCGTCCACGGCCGTGCCGGCGAATGCTATATCCTATCCAACCGGCACTACGAGATGCGGGATGTGTTGCGCATGGTGCGCGCGCGTTCCGGCGGCCGCAGGCTGCCGGTGTTGCCAATCTGGGTCGCGAAGGCCACCGCGCCGGCGTTTGAGTGGGTGGCGAAGCTTCGGGGGCGCAGGCCGCTTTACACGGCCTATTCCCTTCACACGCTTTCGGTTAACGACCGCTTCTCCCACGACAAGGCCACAATGGAGCTTTGCTACCGCCCCCGCGACCTGCGCCAGACCGTTGCCGATACCGTGGAATGGCTCAAAAAACAGGGTTTGACGAAAAAGAACCGCCGCAGACCGTTTCGTCTAAGGCGGCGGGCATTGGTCAAGGCATAGGCAGGCCTGTCAAGTTGTGGTATACTGTTCTTGCCGTATTATTTGGGGACATATGCCATCCTGGGAGCTGAAAGAAATGGTTAATCTCAAAAACCCCGCCTCCTCTACAAAAGCTTCCATGGGTTTTGACCGCCCATGAAGCAGGAGAAACGCAGAAAAGTCGAATACAGGTATTACGAGGTTCCGCAGGACGTGCCCGTCCTCGCGCTGCTGGGCGAAGGTTGGATTCGTCCGTACGGCGAGGAGGGGCTTCTTGCGCTGCACTTTCATAACCATCTGGAAATCGGCTACTGCTATGAAGGTTGCGGACAGCTTGCCCTGGGAGACGAGGTGGTTCCCTACGGTCCGCAAACCCTCACCGTAGTTCCGCGAAACGTATGCCACACCACCGTCAGCGAAAACCAGATGCTGTGCCGAAACGAGTATCTGTTTATTGACGCGGAGGGCTTTGTGGGCAGCCTGCCGGAGGAGGAACGGCGCTTTGGCGAAAAGCTCCTCCGCCATATCAACCGCGCGCCCATTGCGCTCAGCCATTCCCAAAACCCCGCGCTGGGCGACGCTATTCTCTCCCTCATCCGCGAGCTGCGGAGCAAGCAACGCTTTTATCAGATGAGCGTCAAAGGCCTCCTGCTTACTTTGCTGATTGAAATCGCGCGGGAGGACATGCTCCGAGAGGATGTGTCGGAGATTTCCGTGGTCATTGGGCACAAGCAGCGCCTGCTCATCCGCGACGCGCTCACATTTATCGAAGCGCACTACGGCGAGGATATCCGCATCGCGACCCTGGCGGACCATTGCCATATGAGCGAGCCCCACTTCCGCAGGCTGTTCGGTTCCATCATGCAGCTAAGCCCTTTGGAATATATCAACCTGGTGCGTGTGGAAATGGCCTGCGACCTGCTGCGCACTACGGAATACAGCATGGAGATCATCGCCTCCATGGTCGGATATAGGAGCATTTCCTCCTTCAACCGAAACTTTCTGCGCGTTACGGGCGCCACGCCCATTAAATGGAAAAAAAGCCCGGAAAATTACGAACAAAAGCTTCGCAACTACCAAATAGCCGCCTTTCAGGGCTGGCGGTAGAAAAGTAACCGCCCTACCTACAACTATCAGATCGCTGTGAACCTGGCGCGGAGGTTGCAATGCTAACCAGCCGGCAGCGTGGGAAGCGGTTGAGGATGGCGCACTGGCGAATTCATTGCTTGTAGTTGAAGCACGAAAATGATATAATGATAATGAAAGTTCGAACTTTACGGGTGGTAGGTGATTAGGATGAAGCTGTTCGATGTGGCTAACAGGTATTGTAAGGAGTCCACTTGGAAGACGCTTTCGACGCTGAAATTCTGTCTCTTTTCTATTGGCGTCATTGTCGGAGTGCTTCTGCCTGCTGCGTGTAAGGTTCCCGTACTGATTATCTTCGCGGTTGTTTTTCTCGCGACCTTCATTCCGTTGATGAAGAAACTTTTTAAGCTATGGAAGGAATAATGCCGGCTCGCTTTTGACCGTTTTTTGACCGGAGGGATAACGCCATGTCAGCGATTCAACGCTTCTTCTCCAGCAAGATAGGCGGCCTGTAGGGAGTCCGCGTTCCTCAACGCTCCCTGCGGGCTGCCCGAGTTGTTGGGGAGTGAACAAGGATGCAAAGAGGTCGTGCATTTCACCGTTGGCAGAGAAGCCGTACAATCCATCGTAAGCTGGGACTGCTCATGCGTATTGGCGGAAACGAATATGTAGACGCATGGACACATGGTGTGCCGGGCAGACTGGCAAAAGGAAAAACCCATTGCTCCTGCTCTATGTGCAGAACGAAATCCTACGATCAAATGTCACACAGCGATGTCAGGAAGATTTTACAAATGAGAATCTACAGGTAAATGGATTAGCGCCGTCTATGCGTGTCGGCGCTTTTCTTATTTTTTGGAGGCACTTCCCCTCAAACGGTTAGCTTGAATGGAAAGGCGTGCAAGCCATAAGTATCATACCGACGGAGCCGGTACTGGTGATGACCGGCTCTGAAAATACACTTCCGGGGTTTGTGATAAAGTTGACGGATTGCTTTATTGACCGCCCTATGGGCGCTTTTCTATGATCAAATCATTTTTGGCGTGCTCTTTGATCGTTTTTGATTGTTTCACAGTCGAAATTGAACATTTCAAATTTTCATTTCATGTTATAATCATCGCATAAAAGGCAGCGAAATATGTGCATTTCGCCAACGACTTTTCATGTGAAAGGTGGCGATGCTGTATTTCTTATGCCCAAAATCAGAAGGAGGACTTACCCCTATGAAAAAAATTGTTTCAATCGCGCTGGCTCTGGCACTGCTTCTCTCGCTCCTGTGCGTTCCCGCGTTGGCCGAGGGCGGCAGCCATAAGTTGACCGTCTGGTGCTGGGACCCCGCGTTCAACCTCTACGCCATGGAGGAGGCCGCGAAGGTGTACAAGGCCGAAGTCGACCCGGAATTTGAACTTGAAATCGTCGAAACCCCATGGAACGATATCCAGACCAAGCTGACCACGGCCGGCATGGCGGGCGATTACAGCACGATGCCCGACATCTTCCTCTGCCAAGATAACGCGTTCCAAAAGAACGTTATGACCTATCCCGATATGTTCCTGGATCTGACCGCCAGCGGCATTGATTTCAGCCAGTTTGGCGCTGCGAAGGTCGCTTATTCCGTGGTGGAAGGCAAGAACTACGGCGTGCCTTTTGACAACGGCGCCTGCGTGCAAGCCGTGCGCACCGACATCCTCGAGCAGGCGGGCTATACCGTCGCCGACGTGACGGATATCGACTGGGACCGCTACATCGAAATCGGCAAGGATGTGCTGGCGAAAACCGGCAAGCCCATGCTCAGCGGCACCGCCGGCGAGCCGGACATGATCATGGAAATGCTGCAGAGCGCGGGCGCCAGCCTGTTCAACGCCGACGGCAGCCTCAACATCAAGGACAATCCCGCCGTGATGGAAGTCATGGAGATTTACACCACGCTGGTTAAGGAAGGCATCTTCGTCGAGGTCAACGGCTGGGACGAATACGTCGGCACCCTGACCAACGGCACCGTGGCCGGTACCATGAACGGCTGCTGGATCCTCGCCTCCATTCAGACTGCGAAGGACCAGACCGGCAAATGGGCCGTCACCAACCTGCCCAAGCTGGTTAAGACCGAGGGCGCGACCAACTACTCCAACAACGGCGGCTCCTCCTGGGCCGTGAGCGCCAATTGCAAGGATACCACCCTGGCTTACGACTTCCTTGCCAAGACGTTTGCGGGCAGCGTCGGCTTCTACGAGACCATCCTCCCCTCCAGCGGCGCTCTGGCGACCTATCTGCCCGCGGGCGCGAGCGACGTGTACGCCCAGCCCCAGGAGTTCTTTGGCGGCGATGCGATCTATGCTAAGATCACCGAGTTTGCCGGCAAAATTCCCAGCAACTACACCGGCGTGTACTACTACGAAGCGCGTGACGCCGTGGGCACCGCGATGACCGCGATCGTTGGCGGCGCCGATCCTGCCACCGCGCTGGCGGACGCCCAGTCCACCGTCGAGTTTGCAATGGGCATCTAACCTCCATATCCCATTGGCTTGGGAGAGGGCCGTTTTGGCTCTCTCCCTCGCTCCACAATATCGTTTGAAGGGAGAGCCGCTTTGTGAACAGCCAAACCATGACCCCCTCCGCGCCGAAGCGAAAGAGGATGAGTTTGCACCGAAGGCAAAACCTGACGGGCTGGGCGTTTCTCGCGCCCGCCGCAATTTTGATCGTCTGGATGTGCTTTATGCCCATGCTCCAGGCGCTGATCCTTTCCTTCCAGTCCGGGCAGGGCGCGCGGCTTTCCTTTTCGGGCCTGCGCAATTATCAGTTTCTGTTCAGGGACAGCATCTTTCAGCAGGCGCTACGCAATAACCTTCTGTTTCTCGTCATTCAGGTCCCGATCATGCTGGTGCTGGCCCTCATCCTGGCAACCATGCTCAACAACCCCAAGCTTAAATGCCGCGGCTTGTTCCGCACCGCCATTTTTCTTCCGTGCGCCACCTCGCTGGTTTCCTACTCGTTGATCTTCCGCTCCATGTTCGCAGTGGACGGCTTTGTCAACGCCGTCCTCATGGGGATGGGGGTTATCAATACGGGCATCAACTGGATTAACGGCTCCGCGCTCACCGCGCGCATCGTGGTCATCGTCGCGCTGATCTGGCGCTGGACGGGCTATAATATGGTCTTTTACCTCTCCGGACTGCAAAACATCGATTATTCCGTGTACGAAGCGGCCCGCATCGACGGCGCTTCCCCGTACAAGCAATTCACAAAAATCACCGTGCCGCTTCTTCGGCCCGTCATTTTGCTGACGGCCATCCTTTCCACCAACGGCACGCTCCAGCTCTTTGACGAATCCGTGAACCTGACGCGCGGCGGCCCTTCCAACATGACGCTCACCATGTCCCACTATATCTTCAAAACCTCCTTTGAGGGCGTGCCGAAGTTCGGCTACGCGGCCGCCATGTCCTATGTCATCTTCCTGATGGTCGCCGTTCTTGCGTTGATTCAGATGAAAGTGGGTGACAAGCGATGAGGGCGCGCACAGGTTCGTTTTTCAAATATCTTTTTCTGATCGCCGTATCCCTTTTTTCCGTCTTTCCGCTGTACTGGATGGCCGTATCCGCTACCAACAACAGCCAGACCGTGCTGAGCGGTACGCTGCTGCCCGGCCCGCACCTGTTTGAAAACTACAAGAACCTGGTTGCCAGCCAAAACGTATGGCTGGCGCTGAAAAATTCGTTTGTGTATTCTATCTCGCAGACTCTCTTGTCCCTTGTGATCTGCTCGCTGGCCGGTTACGGTTTTGAAATTTACCACACCAAGGGCAAGGACCGGCTGATGAGCGTACTGCTAATGGCTATGATGGTCCCCTTTGCCGCCACGATGATCCCGCTGTTTCAGATGTTTAGCAAGATGAAGCTGTTAAACTCCGCGCTGGGCTTCGTGCTTCCCACGGTGTCCACTCCGTTTTTGATCATGATGTTCCGCCAGAGCGCGCGCTCCTTCCCGCATGATATCATCGAAGCGGCCCGCATCGACGGCCTGAACGAAATCCAGATTTTCTTCCGCATGTTCTTCCCCACCATGCGCTCCACCTACGCCGCGGCCATGACCATCACGTTTATGAACGCGTGGAACAACTACCTCTGGCCCAAGGTCATCATGCAAACAAACGAGAGCATTACCATGCCGATGCTCACCGCCAACCTCATCGCCGGCTATGTGACTGATTACGGCATGCTGATGCTGGCCGTGCTCATCAGCACGCTGCCCACCATCATCATCTTCTTCGTGTTGCAAAAAAGCTTTACGGAGGGAATCGCGGGCTCTGTCAAGGGCTGACACAGTGCCGGGCTCTCCCGCGGGGGTCAAGGGAGCGGCGTGCCGCCCTGATCCCTTATTTTGCTAAAGGACGGTTTTCTGATGCAAACCACCCGTTTTTGTCTGGACCGGCACTGGCGCTTTACGTGCACGCCGCAGTCCGTGCTGCCAAGAATGTTAAACCATGAAACCACCTATGCCTTTTCCAAGGGCAACGGCGCGCAGGGTCCCGCCACGCTCAACTTCGACGACGGCGCATGGGAAGAGGTCGTCCTCCCGCATGATTGGCAGCACGCCACGCCCTTCGATCTGACGGGCATCTCCAGCCACGGCTATCATCCGGCGGGCGTCTGCTGGTACCGCCGTACCTTTCTGCTGGAGCCCGGCGACGCGGAGCGTGAAATCCAACTGGTATTCGACGGCGTGTCAGGCGTGTCGGATATCTACTTCAACGGCGCGAAGCTTTTGCACAACGAGAGCTGCTATAACGGCTTCTCCCTTTCTCTGACGGATTTCGCCAACTTTGGCGCCACACCCAACGTTGTCGCCGTGCGGGTGGATAAGACCGTCTGGGAGGGCTGGTGGTATGAGGGCTGCGGTATCAACCGCCACGTCTGGCTCATCAAGCGTCCCCGGTTGCATACCGTCAAGGACGGCCTGTGGATAAAGCCCTGGATGGACGGAGATGGCGCGTGGCGGGCGGATTGCGAAATCACCCTCCACAACGCCTCGACCCAGGAAGCGCGGGGCCTCCTGCGCGCAACCGTGCTGGACGCCGACGGCGAATGCTGCGCAAGCGCCGAGCTTCCCGTCTCGCTATGCGCCTACGGGGAGGAAGCCTATCACCTCCGGTTCGCGTTTGCGCACCCAAACCTTTGGGATCTGGACTCTCCATACCTGTATACCCTCCGCGTCGGGCTGGAAGGTCCGCAGGGCACCGATATTTCCGAAACCCGCTTTGGCCTGCGCACCATCCGCGTGGACGCGGATACCGGCTTTTACCTCAACGGCAGGCCCGTTAAGCTGCTGGGTACCTGTAACCACCAGGACCATGCGGGCGTAGGCGCGGCTATTCCGCGCGACCTGTGGCGCTACCGTCTCGGGCTGCTCAAGGAGATGGGTTCCAACGCCTACCGCTGCTCGCATAATCCCCCGCCGCCTGAACTGCTTGACCTTTGCGATGAGATGGGTATACTTGTGATGGATGAAAACCGCTGCTACTCAACTGCCGAGGACCCGCTTCGCCTGTTGCGCAGCATGGTGCGCCGCGACCGCAACCATCCCAGCGTGGTAATGTACTCGCTGTTTAATGAGGAGCCCATGCAGGGCACGCCCAAGGGCAAGCGGCTGGCGCTGCATCAGTTGGCGGAACTTCAAAAGCTGGACGATACCCGGCCGGTGCTGGGCGCGTTCAACGGCGGTTTTTTTGAGGAGAGCGGCGCAGGATGCTGCCTGGATGTGACGGGGATCAATTATTTCCTTGACAGCTTCGACGCATTTCATCAGCGGTTTCCCCATCAGCCCATCGTATCCTCCGAAACAGCCTCCGCCTTCGCCACGCGCGGGCAGTATGAAACCAATCCTGAAGCTCAGTTGTTTGGCAACTTTGACGAGGATTGCGCCCCTTGGGGTGAAACGGCGCGCGAGGCCAACCTGGCCGTGCTCAGCCGCCCCTATGTCATGGGCCTGTTCGTATGGACGGGGCTGGATTACCGGGGCGAACCGACGCCCTATGAGTGGCCCAGCGTATCCAGCCATTTCGGCATCATGGATACCTGCGGCTTTCCCAAGGATGTGTATTATCTCTATCAGGCTTTCTGGCGGGACGATCCCCGCCTCCACCTGCTGCCGCATTGGAACCATACCGCGGGCAAGCGGGTGCGGGTAATGGCCTATACCAATTGCGACGAGGTGGAGCTTTTTCTGAACGGACGCACACTTGGCAGGCAGCTTAACGACCTTGCCCATCCGCCCGAGTGGGAGGTTGCTTTCGAGCCGGGCGCACTCAGCGCCACAGGGTACCGCGGCGGCGCGTGCGTCGCCGCGGATGAGCGCCGAACCACAGGCGTGCCCGACCGTTTCGCGCTTTCATCCCCCATGCCCTGCCTGTACCCGGATACGGATTCCGTCGCCGCCGTTACGGTGATGGCGGAGGACGCCGAGGGCCGTGAATGCCCTACGGCCAGAAACCGGGCCGCCATCGCGGTGGTGGGCGGCGTGCTGCTCGGCGTTGGTAACGGCGACCCCAACTGCCACGATCCCGATATCGCATCCGCTTGCCGCCTGTTTGGCGGCCGCTGCCAGCTTATCATAGCGGCCTCTCCGGGCGCGGAATGGGTAACGGTAAGCGTATCCGGCCGGGGTATGCGTTGCGCCTCCCTTACGCTTCCGGTTTGTCCGCGTCCTTTCCCCGCGAGCCTTCCCGCCACCGGCATGCGGCTGATTGAAGGTTGGCGCATGAGCCACGCCGCATCCTCCGCCCGTCCCGATCCCGCTTACAGCCTCAGCGCCAACGACATGAACAGCATGGAGCCCATCAGCTTTACAGGCGTGCCTCAGCCCGCCTTTGACGGCTGCGGGGATGCGTATTGCCTGTACCATGTCAAGGCCGATCTGGGGCCCTCCGGCGTGGACCGCCACCTGATCATGAACCGCGTGCGCGGCATGGTGGAGCTTTTTCTGGATGGCACGCCGCTGTACCAAAGGCACTGCTTTACCGACGAGCGGCTGGAGGTGCCCGTTCCGACCGAAGCGCATGGTTTTCACCGCCTGAGCGCCATTATCCGAAACAGTTCCGTAGATAAGCGCGCCGGTATTCTCGATCCCGTTATCCTCATTATTTCATCCCAAGGAGGCCCGTCATGAGCAACCTTCGCTACAGCCTTGGAGTCCTTTCAGACCCTACGGTTTTCGCCATGGGGCGGCTTGCCCCCGTTTCCGACCACGACACCTACGCAAGCGAGGCCGAGGCGAGCATGGATGCCTCCAGCCTTTCACAAAGCCTGAACGGCCAGTGGAAATTCCGTTATTCGGCGCGCGTCAGCGAACGGCCCGTCGGCTTTGAAGCGCCGGAGGAACGTTGCGCCGCCTGGGATGAAATCCACGTACCCGGGCATATCCAGTTGCAGGGCCACGGCCGCCCGCAGTACGTCAATACGCAGTATCCCTGGGACGGGCATGAGTTTTTACGCCCTCCGCAAATTCCTGCCGAAGAAAATCCGGTAGGCAGCTACGTTCGCTTCTTCGAGGTTCCCGGCGCATGGAAAGGCCACCGTGTGACGCTTGCTTTCCACGGGGTGGAAACCGCGTTTTTCTGCTGGGTAAACGGGGAATTAATCGGCTATGCCGAGGACAGCTTCACACCCTCCTGCTTTGATATCACCCACGCCCTGCGCGATGGGGAAAACAAACTGGCGGTGGAGGTATTCCGCTATTCCTCCGCCTCCTGGCTGGAGGATCAGGATTTCTGGCGCTTTTCAGGTATTTTCCGTGACGTGACGCTGAGCGCCCAGCCCGCCGCGCATGTACGGGATATTTTTGTGCATCCCGAGCTGGACGATTCCTTTACGCGAGGCACGCTTCGGGCGGAAATCGTCCTTGATCTGCCCGGGGAGCCCGTTACCCTCAAAGCCGAGCTGCTTGATTCCTCAGGCGCGGCTATAGACGCCCTTGAAACCGTCGCCATGCCTGAAACGGCGCTTTGCCGCCACGTCGAGCGGCCGCTTCTGTGGAGCGCGGAAAAGCCGCATCTGTACACGCTTCGCCTGACCCTTTCTGGAACCGGCGGAACGGTCTACGAGGTCGCGCAGACGCGCATCGGCTTCCGGCGCTTTGAGCTAAAGGACGGCCTGATGCTTCTCAACGGCAAGCGCATCCTCTTGCGCGGCGTGAACCGGCACGAGTTTTGCATGGAGGCGGGGCGCGCGGTAACGTCCCGGCATATGCTATCGGATATCCATACGCTCAAACGCAACAACCTCAATGCCGTCCGCACAAGTCACTACCCAAACAACAGCCTGTGGTACAAACTCTGCGACGAGTATGGCGTTTACCTGATCGACGAAGCCAACCTGGAAACCCATGGGTCCTGGCAAAAGCTCGGCAAGATTGATCCGGACTGGGCCGTACCCAACGACGACCCCGCCTGGCTGCCCGCGCTGATCGACCGTGCCGCCTCCATGCAGGAGCGGGATAAGAACCACCCCTCCGTGCTGATTTGGTCATGCGGCAACGAGAGCTATGGCGGCAAGGATATTTTTGAAATGTCCGAATATTTTCGCAGGCGCGACCCCAGCCGTCTGGTGCATTACGAGGGCGTTTTCAACGACCGCCGCTATAATGGCAGCTCGGATATGGAAAGCCGCATGTACCCCACCGCCAAGGAGATTGCCGCGTTCATCGAGGCGCATCCGGAGAAGCCCTTTATCCTTTGCGAGTACGCTCATGCCATGGGCAACAGCTGCGGCGGCATGCACAAGTATATCGAGCTGGAGGACAAATACCCGCAATACCAGGGCGGCTTTATTTGGGATTTCGTAGACCAGGCCCTCCTGACCCAGGCGCCGGATGACGGGCGGCGGCTCGCATACGGCGGCGATTTCGGAGACCGCCCTACCGACCGCGACTTCTGCGGCAACGGCATCCTGTTTGCCGACCGTACCCCGACGCCCAAGATGCAGGAGGTCAAATACCTTTATCAAGGCATCCGTCTCATGCCCGACGCCTCGGGCGTAACAATTGAAAACCGCTTTCTGTTTACCAACGCCTCCGATTACCTGCTGCGCTGGCGGCTTATGCGAAATGGCGAGCCCGTACAGACCGGCACGCTGGATACCCTTGATGTGCCCCCGGGCAGCACGCGCCGCTATGAGCTGCCGCTTCTGCCGCCCGAGGCCGCCGGGGAATACGTGCTACATTGCGGCCTGTATCTGAAGCAGCCAGCCCCTTGGGCTGATTCCGGTTACGAGCTGATGCACGGCTCGGCCATCATCGAGGAAATTGCCGCCGGTCCTGCCGCCCTGCCCAGGCCCAGCGTGATATCCCGCGGCGATACGAACCTTGGCACGCGCGGAGACGGCTTTGAAGCGCTGTTCAGCCTGGCGGAGGGCGGGATAAGCTCGCTTCGCGGACCGGATGGACGCGAGCTTTTATGCACCGTACCATCCCTCAGCCTATTTCGCGCGCCTACCAGCAATGATTTTGGCAACGGCGACTGGCGGCGCCACGCCGTATGGCAGGCGGCAAGCGCTTACACGGAAGGCGTTTATGAGGGCATTGACGTAGCGGACAGCGTGCCGCGCGTGCGTTATCGCCATGAATTGCCTTTGACAGGCGGCGCATTCATCGATGTGGCCTATACGGTGCTCGGAGGCGGTAATATTCGCATTGACATGTCCTGGCAAGGCAAGGCCGGTCTGCCCGACATGCCCGCGTTCGGCCTGTCGCTGCGCGTGCCTCGTGAAATGTGCAACATACGCTACTATGGGCTGGGTCCGGAGGAAAACTACTGTGACCGCAGGCACGGCGCGTACCTGGGCCTGTTTGAAACTACCGCGCGGGCTAATCTGACCCCCAACCTGCTGCCGCAGGAATGCGGTAACCGCGAGGGCGTGCGCTGGCTGAACCTCACCGATGCGCACGGCCACGGCCTGCGCGTGAACTGCGTCGACAGCCCGCTGAGCGTGAGCGTGCTGCCGTACAGCGCCATGGAGCTGTTTGCCGCAAGACACCCGGACGAATTACCCGTTCCGGCCTACACCTACCTGGATATCGCGCTGCGCCGCAAGGGCGTGGGCGGCGACAACAGCTGGGGCGCGCCTGTGCATCCGGAGTACCGCATCCCCTCGGACCGGCCGATGAAGCTCTCATTCGTGCTAAGCATCCTGTAGAAGCAAAGCGCATAATGAACGAGCATGCGGTTCGGAGTGTTGTTTGGAGGGCCGCGGCCCTCCAAACCATCCAATGGTCTTTATCCATAACCTAAACGGCGGGGCCGGAAACGCCTTTATGCGTTTGCGGTCCCGCTGTATTTCTTTGTGCTTTCAGGTGAAGAACAACGCCCGGATATCCTCCTCCGTCAGGCTGCTGAGCTCCGTCTCCCCCGCCATTACCACGCGGTCGAAAACGGCACGCTTGCGCCTGCTCAAGTCCGTCACCTTCTCCTCGATGGTTCCCTGCGCGATCAGCTTGATCACATCAACGTCCTTTGTCTGGCCGATACGGTGCGCCCGGTCGGTCGCCTGATCTTCGGTGGCTGGGTTCCACCACGGGTCATAGTGAATTACCAAATCTGCGCCCGTTAGGTTAAGCCCGGTGCCGCCCGCTTTAAGCGAAATCAGGAATACTTTGCCCTCGCCGCCGTTAAAACGGTCGCAAAGCGCCTGCCGTTGCTCAGGCTTGGTTTCCCCATCCAAATAGAGCGTCTGCACGCCCTCGCGTGCCAACCGCTTGCGGATCATTTGCAGCATCCCCACAAACTGAGAGAAAACAAGCATGCGCCGCCGTGAGGTTACTGCGCTATGAACGGTCTGCACCAGAAGTTCCAGTTTGCCGCTGGTTCCCTCGTAATCCGGGAGGAACAGCTTGGGATGACAGCACACCTGTCTGAGCTTTAGCAGGATGCTCAAAACCTGCATTCTGGCCCTCGGCAGCGAACCCTCGGCCAGCGCCTGTCCAACATGCTGCCTAAGCGTCTGCAAAAGCCCGCTGTATACGCGCTCTTGCTCGGGCGTCATCGCCGCGTACAGGGATTGTTCCTGCTTTTTCGGCAAATCGCTTAGCACCTCGCTTTTCAGGCGGCGCATTAAAAACGGCCGTATGCGCTCCCGCAGTTCCTCCGCATGTTCCCCGCCGCCATAGCGGCGAAGAAACGCGGCCTGGGTACCCAGGTAGCCGGGCAGCACAAAATCAAAGATGCTCCACAGCTCGCCCGTATGGTTTTCCATGGGCGTGCCGGTCAGCGCAATGCGCACCTGCGCGTCCAGTTCCTTAGCCGCCGCAGCGCCCTGGCTCTGCGCGTTTTTAACCGACTGCGCCTCATCCAGCACAGCAAAGCGCAGCGGGATATCCCGCAGATATTCGATATCGCGTCGTAGCAGCGGATAGCTGGTCAGAATCACATCCACATCGGGGCTTTGCTTCATATCCTCGATAGCGCGGCGGCGCTCGTCGCGGGGACCGGTGATCATGCGCACGATCAGGCTGTCGTCAAAGCGCTTAAGCTCTGCCAGCCAGTGGTAGCCCAACGACGTGGGGGTAACGATGATGCTCTTTTGCGTGCCGTCCTTCCGCTTGGCGGCCGACAGCGCCGCAATCACCTGCACCGTTTTGCCAAGGCCCATTTCATCCGCTAAAATACCGCCCATACGCGCCTCATGCAGTGAAAGCAGCCAACCGCAGCCGCGGCGCTGATAAGGCACCAGCTTTTTTTGCAAACGCGGAGGAACATAACGCTCCCCAACGTCTCCGGGTTCGGCAAGCGCCCGGATGGCCTGTTCCACCTCGCCGTCAGCCTCCGTCTTTGCGCCCGCCATACGCAGCATGCCCACCATATAGGCCGCCCGGTACGCGCCAAAGCTCAGCTCGCGCGCATTCTCATCCGCCTGAGGATCGTCCAGCGCGGCGGCGTCCAACAGCTCCTGCACTACGGGCGAAAGCGCGGAAAGGTCGCGTACGTCCAGAAATTCACCCGTTTTCAGCCGCACATACTGTTGCCGCTGGGCAATTGCCTGTAATACGGGCAAAAGTTCCGGCGCAGCTTCGCTCTCCTCCAGCAGTGAAAACACCAGCCGGCCGCCTCGCATGTGAAAGGACGCCTTGGCCGCAAAACGCCTGGGCTTTACCTTTTCAAAGGCCGTGGAAGCGTACACCTCGCAGCGCTTGCCAAGCTCTCCTACCCCCTGTGTACAGAAGGCGAGGATATCCCTTGAACGCTTCAGCACGATTCGTCCGCCTCTCACCACAAAACCCGCGTCTGAAAAGAAATCCAGCAGTTCGCTTTCAGCCCGCCCATCGCGCAGCAGCATCCGGCCGTCCTCCAGCGTCGGCGCGGCAGGCGAGGAATTCTGCTCTTCCCCATCGGTATGGGACGGCGCAAAAGGATGTAACTCCGTATCCCCATAGTGGAATACAACCCGCGCCTCCACGTTGCCATCGATTAAATCCAAATAAGCGGCCGGACGAAACGGCGCGGTGATCAGCCTCGCGTTCAGTTCGGGCGAGGGCGCCACCGTGCCCACGGTGGAGAGCGCGGGCAGCAGCGTGGCCAACGTATCCTCCGCCTCACGCGCGGGATAGCGGAAGCTTTGCCCCTCCTGCTTTAGAAGCCGGCAAACGCGCGCCTGCGCGCCATGCAAATGCACGACTCGGCCGCCGGAGAGCACATACCGCGCGTCCGGCGTCACCAGACGCAGCTCCTCCACACCCTGCGTGCACACGCAAAGCTCAGTAGGTGTGAGCGCAACCTCAAAGCACAGCGGTAGCTCCACCGTACGGATGCCGTTTTGCGCCTGCTTTTGATCACCGTACAGCAAACCGAAGGTATGCGTTTCAAAATAGCGCAGCACGCCGTGCAAAAACGCGCCCGTCATCAGCACAAAACGTCCCTCGCACGCCGGACCGGCTGGCCGGCCCTCCGGGTCTTCCGTAGCCCCGAAAACCGTGCCGTCCTCCCATGCGCGAAGGCTGTCCGCCTTTAGTGGGATATGGTTCATAAGCAGCGTAAGCAGACGCTCGTCTTCCTTGGAAAAGCGCATCAACGCCGGGCGGTAGATAAATTTATCGCTCAATTCAAGCGGCGCGCCAAGTGACACACATGTCAGAAGATCAGCGACGCTCTTGACCGCATACAGCCTTTCCTGTCCCATAGACAGCCCGAGTCCCACGCGGCCGTCATCATACAGCTTGACCAGCGCGCTGAGCCTTACGCTTTCGCCGCCGGGAAGCGCCCGGCTCAGCGCCGTCAACATTCGCCCGCCCAGCTCCAGCTCGCTTTGCTGACGAAAGCGCCTTAACTGGCCGTCGCTTTCAGACATCAGCAGGGCAGCAATCACATGTCCGCAAGGCCCGCTTGGCCTGCCGCAAGTGCACGTTGCTTCGCCGGTTTTCAACAGGCAAACCGTCTGCGCGGGCGACGCGCCCACATCATAGCAAAGCGCATCCTCACGGCGCGACGAAAGCGATATGCTGCCCCGGCGAAAAAGCCTTTCTCCCTGACGATAGGCTTCCGTTCCCGTCTGTAGGGCGTCTAACGAAATCATTCGCATCCTCCCGTAAAAACCTTAGTCTGTAACAGTTCTGTTTTTAGTTTCTGCTTTCCTGCATTAAAAACGCCTGCTTTTTAAAAAAGGAGGAATATTTTCAGCCGATTAAGGCAAGCTATTCTCGAAACGGCATTCAGGCAAACGGCCGAAAAACGCGCAACCGGGGCTTTTGATTGAAAAGCACCAAGCCGCATGCGGGGCGCATTGCGGTATGAAGATGTGAGATGTGTTGAAGAAGATGTTGAACATAGCGCGTGTTTTCCTAAAGCGTAGACGCTGCCGAGAAGACGGATGAGCTTTCGATGATTGACGTTTCAAAAGGGGCTGATTGAACGCCGAAAGACGTTCATCAGCCCCATTCTTTTTTGCTCTGTCTGGATTTTGCACAAAAGCAGTTTCCGCCGCTTTTGACGCAGGATACATCGCTGTGAATACCCATAGAGGCCCCTGCCCTATAGGCCGCCATTGTCTATGGCAAAGAACCGGTACTTGCGCTTATTTTCCTACAATCGATAAAACAATCGGTTTTTATTAACGCAAACAAAAAAGAACCAAGTCTTTAATGGCTTGATTCTTTCTGGCTCCCCTGGTAAGACTCGAACTTACAACCCTTCGGTTAACAGCCGAATGCTCTGCCATTGAGCTACAGAGGAATATTGGAATGCGGCAGCGATCTACTCTTCCGGGCCGTTACCAGCCAAGTACCATCGACGTGCTGGGGCTTAACTTCTGTGTTCGGAATGGGAACAGGTGGAACCCCCAGGCCATTGCCACCGCAAAGGGTGAACATCTTCACTTCCCGGTCGGACACGCTCTCGCTTGCCCTTGCCGGCGTCTCTCAGGCACTCCCTCGTGCCCTGACAACCGCATATGAGTCTCTTGGAGATCTTTCTTCATCATTTCTTCCTTGGTCTTCTTCAAATCAACTAAATCAAGCTTTCGACCGATTAGTATCATCAAGCTACATACATTACTGCACTTCCACCGATGACCTATCTACCTGGTAGTCTTCCAGGGGTCTCTCGCATTGCTGCTTGGAATCTTATTCTTGAGGTGGGCTTCACGCTTAGATGCCTTCAGCGTTTATCCTCTCCGCATTTCGCTTCCCAGCTGTGCCCTTGGCAGGACAACTGTTGCACCAGTGATGCGTTCACTCCGGTCCTCTCGTACTAGGAGCAACTCCTCTCATGTATCCTTCGCCCACGATGGATAGGGACCGAACTGTCTCACGACGTTCTGAACCCAGCTCGCGTGCCGCTTTAATTGGCGAACAGCCAAACCCTTGGGACCTGCTTCAGCCCCAGGATGCGACGAGCCGACATCGAGGTGCC
>JAEYOW010000032.1 GCA_023411375.1 Bacillota bacterium
CTGACCAATCCAAGTCTCTTACAAGCTCTCAAGCGCTTGCGTTATTACGTCTCAGAGGATATTGCATTTTGGATGATCCTCCCGCTCCTTCTCCTGCTTAACTTTCTTACTCTTCGTTTTGGCTGCCTGCGGACAGCCTGTTTGCCTTGCTCTTCTCTACGGTGGCCGGTTCTCTATACTGTTTCAAACTTAAATCCTCCTTACTTACCGTCCGATATGTTTATTATATCAATAAAATCAGAAGTGTCAATATTGATTTGATAAATATAAAAATAAAACAATAAAAACTAATTTGACAAATAAAATATCGGCAATATACCCAATACTGTTGCAAGCGAAACATTTTTCCCAATGGACTATTGACAGAATAAGTTAGTTATGATAAACTAACTCCGGTTAGAAGGTTAACATATTCTAACTATCATCTGAATCAGAAACAGAGCTTGGGGGGAGGCAGTCTATGATGCCGTTGGGAATGGCTGGCGTAGGGGATGTCAATACAATTCGCAAAATCACCGGCAGGGACGAGGTACGCCAGCATTTGGCGGAACTTGGTTTTGTGGTGGGGGAGCGGGTGACGGTGGTAAGCTCGCTAGGCGGCAATCTGATTTTATCGGTCAAGGACAGCCGTGTGGCGCTGGATAAAACCATGGCTATGCGCATCATGGTCTGATATCAAGCATGGAAGGGAGAAAAACAGCGCAATGAGGACATTGAGGGACGTGAAAATTGGGCAGAGCGCCAAAATTCTGAGGTTGCACGGAGAAGGCGCATTGAAAAGGCGCATTATGGATATGGGCCTGACCAGGGGAACCGAGGTTTATGTTCGCAAGGTCGCGCCACTGGGCGACCCCATGGAGTTGACAGTGCGCGGCTATGAGTTGTCCGTGCGCAAGGGCGACGCGGAGTTGATTGAGGTTGAATAGGCGCTTGCACACATGCGGCGCTTTTCTTCCGGACGACGGTTAGCATAGGCTAATTATCGAAGAAAACAAGGGAGGAACCACCATGGCGATCAAAATTGCCCTCGCGGGCAATCCGAACAGCGGCAAAACCACCATGTTCAACGATTTGACGGGGTCAAACCAATACGTGGGTAACTGGCCCGGCGTAACGGTGGAAAAGAAGGAGGGCAAGCTTAAAGGCGCGGAAAACGTGGTCGTTCAGGACCTGCCCGGCATTTACAGTCTTTCGCCCTATACGCTGGAGGAAGTTGTCGCGCGCGGATATCTGGTTAACGAAAAGCCCGACGCCATCCTAAACATCGTGGACGCTACGAACATTGAGCGCAACCTGTACCTGACAACACAGCTTTCGGAGCTGGGCATCCCGATAATCATTGCTCTAAACATGATAGACGTTACTCGTAAAAACGGCGATGTTATCCAACTTAACAAGCTGGGCGAAGCGCTTGGCTGTGAGGTGGTAGAAACTTCGGCGCTTAAGGGGATGGGCAGCCAGGAGGTCGCTAAAAAGGCGGCGGAGCTTGCCGGAAAGGGCAAGGGGAGCGAGCCGCCGCATGTGTTTGCGGGCAGCGTGGAACACGCGCTGGCGCACATCGAGGATCTGATTACCCACCGTGACGGGCAGGAGGGCGTACACCACCATCACGCGGACGGCAGCGTGCATGAGGGCGCGATCGTCGCGCCAAACCTTTCACGCTGGTATGCTATTAAGCTGTTTGAGCGCGATGAGAAGGTTGTCGCGGAGCTGAGCCTTCCCAAGGGAATTCAAAAAGTCATTGAGGAAACGATTAAGGCCTGCGAGACGGAGATGGACGACGACGCGGAATCCATCATCACCAATCAGCGCTACGCCTATATCAACCAGCTGGTTTCCACCTGTGTGAAGAAGGGAAGGCCCAAGGGCGCCCTGACCACCTCGGATAAGATTGACCGGATCATTACAAACCGCTGGCTGGCGCTGCCTATCTTTATCGCCATTATGTGGTTTGTATACTACGTTTCCGTGACCACCATCGGCACGATCGTGACCGACTTTACCAACGATACCTTTGTAGGCGAGTGGATTCAGACGCCCGTGATGGCTTGGCTGACGAGCATCGGCTGCGCGGAATGGCTCGTCGGGCTGATCGGAGACGGCATTATCGGCGGCGTGGGCGCGGTGATTGGATTTGTACCGCAAATGCTGGTGCTGTTCCTGTTGCTGTCCGTTTTGGAGGACGTCGGCTATATGGCGCGCGTTGCGTTCATCATGGACCGCATCTTCCGCAAGTTCGGCCTGTCGGGCAAGAGCTTCATCCCCATGCTGATCTCATCCGGCTGCGGGGTGCCGGGCGTGATGGCCTCCCGCACTATCGAGAACGACCGTGACCGAAAAATGACCATCATGACCACCACCTTCATCCCCTGCGGTGCGAAGATGCCCATTGTGGCGCTGGTCGCGGGCGCGCTGTTTCACAACGCCGGCTGGGTCGCGACCACGGCGTACTTTATCGGCGTGGCGGCGGTTATCGTTAGCGGTATTATGCTCAAAAAGACCAGAGCCTTTGCGGGCGACCCCGCGCCCTTTGTGATGGAGCTACCCGCCTACCACGCGCCAAGCGTTAAAAATGTGCTTCACAGCATGTGGGAGCGTGGCTTCAGCTTTATCAAGCGTGCGGGTACGGTCATTGTGGTGGCGAGCATCTTTATCTGGTTTACCTCCGGCTACGGCTGGATGCCCGCCCAGGCGGACGGGGCTGCCGGCGGCGGCACGGCGGCCGTAGAGCAAGCGGTTGATGCAAACGCGCCCCTGGTGTTTGGTGCGGTTGAAAATATGGACGACAGCATGCTTGGCAAAGCCGGTTCGTTTGTGGCGCCTGTGTTCAGCCCGCTTGGTTTTGGCAACTGGCAATCCACCGTCGCCACGGTTATGGGCTTGGTCGCCAAGGAAGAGGTCGTCGGCGTATTTGGCGTGCTGTACGGCGTAACGGACGACGAGGGCGAGGACGCTGCCGCCGCGCTTTTGGGCGAAGGCTCCGACGAGGAGATTGAGCAAGGGTTGTCGCCCATTGCCGCAGCTTTTAACGACAGCAGCAACGGCCACGGGCAGCTTGCGGCATTTGCGTTCCTGCTGTTCAACCTGCTGTGCGCGCCATGCTTTGCGGCAATGGGCGCAATCAAGCGCGAGATGAACAGCGTGAAATGGACGTGGTTTGCCATCGGCTATCAGTGCGGTTTTGCCTATGTGGTTGCGTTTGTCGTCTACCAGCTGGGACTGCTGTTCTCAGGCGCGGGCTTTGGCATAGCGTCGGTGATTGCCATCGTGCTGTTTGGCCTGCTGGCGTATATGCTGGCGCGTAAAAATCGGTACGATGAAAATCATTTCACCAAAAGGGTAAAGGTGGAGGCGTAACGCGGCCTCTGGAAAGGACGGAACAAATGGCAACATGGATTGTCGGCGGAGTGGTGCTGCTGTTGGTAGCAGTCATCGTCTGGAAAATGATCAGGGATAAAAAGGCGCATAAGGGCGGCTGCGGGTGCGATTGCGCGCATTGCTCCGGCGGGTGCCACAGATAAAGGGAGCCGGAACTGAATCCGAGGGGGATACGGGCTTTACATGCCCGTATCCCCGTTTTTGCTCTTGTTCAATCAGAGATCGAAAACGGTTTAAATCCATATTGACAATCCTACCGATTGGCAGTGGAATGGAACTACCAATTCGGTAGGGAGAGGGTGAGGATCAAAACAAGAGAAAAAATGCTATGCGCCATGTTGGAACTGGCGGTTCAAAACGGGCTTGGTGCGGCTTCGCTATCGATGATCGCTGAAAAGGTGGGCATTCGGAAAGCGACTATATATAGTCATTTTCAATCCAAAGATGAAATGATTCAATCGCTCTATGCATATCTACGGGAGAAGGTGGAGAAAAAGCCGCCGGCCGCTTTGAACTACGATGCGCGCCTTCAGGGAAAAAAGGCGAAAGCCGTGTTGACGCACGCAGTTGAAAGCTACATGGAAATGAACGCCCAAAAGGAAATGGAGGACCTTTACAAGTTCATCTATTCCGAAAGGGCGATTAACCCATCAGCGGCAATGATCATGCTTTCCGAATCCGAAACGATGCTCAGGCGAACCAGAGCGCTTTTTGAAGCGATGGAGAAAACCGAAATATTGAATTTTGAGGGCAAAGACATTGATTTGGCCGCCACGATGTTTTGCCTTACTGTACACGAGCTGATGGATATGGAGCGGGATCAGCAATTGACCGGCCAGCCGAACGACTTTGAAAGGCTCCGCGCGTTTGTGGCGGGCTTTTGACGATTGTATGAGCCCTCCGGCGGCTCAAACGCCACTGACTGCGCGAAAGAGGAGAAAAAGGAATGAAGATTGTTTTAATTCATGGCCAAGGGCATAAGGGTATCACCTATACGGTGCCATGGACGGTGCTGGCACACCTCATGAAGGAAGGGGATGAGTTGAAGGAGGTTTTCCTGCCCCAAGATGGTCCGGGGTTTTGTATCGGCTGTAATTCATGCTTTATGAAAGGCGAGCAGCACTGTCCGGGCGCGGACAAAGTTCAACCCATTGCGCGAGCCATGGAATGGGTGATATCATCATGCTGGATACGCCCAATTATGCGATGGACATAAGCGGGGCGATGAAGAATTTGCTGGATCACCTGGCATACCGCTGGGTAACGCACAGGCCTCATGGCAGCATGTTTGCAAAGGTGGGAATCGTCGTATCCTCTTCGGCGGGCGCTCCGCCAAACGCGGCTTTAAAGTCGCTATCCACAAAGCTGAAGTGGATGTGCGTGCCAAGGGTATACCGCTTTGCGCTTATTTCCGGCGCGTTGGGCATCAAGGACTTATCAGAGGCCAAGAAAGCGAAAATCGAAAGCAAGGCCCAAAAACTCGCCCAAAAGACGCGTAAGGCGGCGGCGCATCCGCGGGCTAGCTTGCGCACGAAGAGCGCTTTTTTGCTTTTTCGCAACATGCAGAGAAGCGCTTCCGCCTGGAATCCAACCGACCGGAACTGGTGGAAAACGCAGAACTGGCTTGAAAACACCTTCCCATGGAGGGGATAGACGATTGGTGAAAGGAGGACGGATGCAGATGAAAAGCCTGTTGATTTGGGGCGCGGGCGATCAGGGAACCGTCGCGCTGGAGTGCGCTTTGGCAATGAATGTATATGAAAGCATTGACTTTTTGGGTTTGAAAGAAAAGGAGCGTCGCGATATCCCCGGATATGTGATTTACAGCGAGCGGGAAACGGTGGTTGACGAACTGCTGAAAGCATACGATGAAGTGATTGTGGCCACAGGCGATAACAATTTGAGGGAACAAAAAACCGCGCTGCTGACTTCTAGGGGGATTGTGATGCCCAACTTAATCCACCCCACGGCGGTCGTCAGCCCCTCCGCCAGGATAGCCGCGGGATGCACGGTGCTGGCAAACGCGGTCATTCACACTAACGCCTCGGTCGGAATGGGCTGCATTGTGAACACAGCGTCAATCGTCGAGCATGACTGCGTGATCGGAGACTTTGTGAACCTCTCGCCCAAAACAGCGATGGTGGGGCACACAAAAATTGGAAACAAATCGTTTTTGGGAATCGGCTGTACAATCATCGATGCAATCACGGTTGGCAAGGAAGCGGTGATTGGGGCCGGAGCCGTCGTAATCCGCGATGTGCCGGAACATGCGGTGGTTTCCGGCGTTCCGGCAAAAGGAATCCGTTCGTCAAAAAATGAAACGGAATGACCTTGCGCGGTTCTATTCCCTGACGGTTATTCGCTTCCAATAAAGCCAAGCATTTTGAAATCACCAGGATTGTGGCGGATGATGAAGTCGATATAGGTGGCGATCATATCCGATGTAAAAGCGTAACCCATAGGGTTTAGGTGCCCGTTGAGATAAGCGCAGTCGCGGAATCGCCGATCATAGCATGGCGCATATTTGCGTAAGTCAATTACATAGCTGTTGGCAAAATGGCGGCTCATTTCACGCATGAGCGCCGCATGCGCATCGGCTTTTTGCCTTTGTTCCTCCGATTGCTGGCCTTGCGGCATCGTCAGAAAGAAAAATTTGGCGGCGGGCTGTATTTCCTGATATCGTCTGACAATTTCGGCAAATTGACCGCTGAATACCGTTTGCTCCCTGCGTTTTGCGTCATTGATCGTACCAAGGGGAACATCCTTGTAAAACAGATCGTTTACACCGAGCGCCAAGACATAACCTTGGCAGGCTTTTGAGATGTTCCAAAAGCCGTTTTGTTCAGCCCAGGTATCCAAATATTCTAAGGCCGTCATGCCGCCACGGGAGAAGTTCTGGATGCGGCTGCCCGTCATACGCCCCAGATAGGCTCCCCATGCGTGATCGTACATGTCCGTATATCTGATGTTACCATGCTCGTCTTCAGACTCAAACTCGCCGGCGGACAGGCTGTCGCCGATGATGGCAAGGGAACGGAAAATTCTGCAAAAACCGCCGTGAGCCGCAAAACGGTCTAGCGGCTGTTCCTTGCCGTTGTAAAACAATGCTTCCGGGTCAAAGCGATTGTGCATTTTGATCTATCTCCTCTTTTCTTGAACGATATGAATAAGAGCGCTGCTGAAATCTTCTTTTAGCGAAATGCTGATTCCCATATACATCAACGTCGCTCCTGAG
Source organism: Bacillota bacterium (assembly GCA_023411375.1). Lineage (GTDB taxonomy): Bacteria > Bacillota > Clostridia > Christensenellales > Aristaeellaceae > Limiplasma. The sequence goes on from JAEYOW010000032.1 coordinate 6,614, forward strand.
CAAACCTCCCCCTCGTCCGTGCGATAATAGCGGTCGGGGTTTAATCCGACCAACTTAACGCGCAAAGGAGGAACATTTGCAACGGATAGTATCTGATATACGCACAGCAGGGCTTCAGAGCCATCCTCGCTTACAAATTGCCATGCGGCGTGGCGACCGCCCTCCGGCGACACAAGGCGGGAAAATACACCTTTCTGCGTAAGCGGGCGAAATCTTTTTACCTGCCCAATCAGGCCGCGAATGCTCGCAAGGTCCTGCTCCGAGGCTTTCGTTAGGTCAAGTTCAAATCCGAAGTTTCCGCTCAACGCGACATTTCCGCGCGTCTGCATGGAAATGGTCCGCTCGCACTGGTGGTTGGGAACGGCGCTTACATGCGCGCCTGCGGCGCTGATGGGATAAACCAATGATGTGCCATATTGAATGCTGAGTCTGGATATGGCGTCTGTATTATCGCTGGTCCATGTCTGCGGCATGTAGTACAGCATTCCGCCGTCGAATCGTCCGCCGCCGCCGGAACAGGACTCAAACAGCACATGGGGAAAGGCCGTCACAACGGCGTCCAGCACGCGGTAGAGTCCAAGCATATAGCGGTGCTGGGTTTCCATCTGCCGTGCCGTTTCCTGCCGCGCGGAAAAATATTCTGTCATGTTGCGGTTCATGTCCCATTTGACGTAATCAACCCGCCCGTCTTCCAGCACCTTGCAGATCGCGTCAATTACATAGTCCTGGACATCGGTGCGGCTCAGGTCCAAAATGAGCTGATTGCGTTCCCGCGTGCGCGGCCGATCCTTGACATGGAGGCACCAGTCTGGGTGCGCCCTGTAAAGCATGCTGTCGGGCGAGATCATTTCCGGCTCCACCCATAGCCCAAACATCATCCCAAGCGCATGAATTTTTTTCGATATTCCAGACAGGCCATCCGGGAGCTTTGCCCGGTTAACGGTCCAATCGCCCAGCGAACAGCTATCACTGTTGCGTTTGCCAAACCATCCGTCGTCCAAAACGAACATTTCAATGCCAAGCTCGCGGGCCTTTCGTGCAATGGAAAGAAGCTTTTCCTCATTAAAATCAAAGTAGGTGGCTTCCCAGTTGTTAATGAGAATCGGCCTTTCCCTGTCACGCCAGGGCCCGCGCGCAAGCCTTTTGCGGTACAGCGCATGAAAAACGGCGGACATACCGTTTAGCCCGTTGGCGGAAAAAACCAGAAGCGCTTCCGGTGTTTGAAAATGCTCTTTCGGCTCAAGCTTCCAAGAGAATACCTGAGGATTCATGCCCATGGAAAGACGGGTGTTGTTGGCGTTGTCCACATACGCGCAACCAAGAAAACTACCGCTGTAAATCAGGTTCATCGCCCAAACGTCGCCCTGATGCTCTGTTGTCGAACGAGAACACAGGGCCATAAAAGGGTTTTCCTCATGCCCGGACGCGCCCCGTTGGCTGAAAATGCGGTATTCACCTTCGCCAACCGGCGTTCGAACAACGCCGCGTTCTCTGGCCCAGGCGCCTTTGAGGTGCACGACGTCATAGCCGTTCCCCCAAAGGGGAACGGAGGCTGCCATAACGCCCCTGAGCATTAACGGCTGGGCGCCCGTATTGATTACATACAGGCTTCTGGCAATAGCTCCGCCCGCTTCAAATATCGTATAGTCCGCTACAACCAAAAGCCCAGTCAGGCTGTCCAGAAGGTTAATTTGGAGGGTTTGCGCTTCCTCCAACTTTTCAACATAGGTGGCGGGCATACCCTCCAGCGGCAGTTTTCCGGCATGGATTTTATGACTCGTCACACGCAAATCAACAACATGATTCCCCTCGGCGTTCTGCACATCAAGGGCGGGTGTGCCATACCAGCCCATGCCGAGCGACGGCAGCTCTGACGGCTGCCAGTTGATTGGCAGATCGAAGGAAATAAATGCAGGATAATCGTCCAGCGCCGGGCATATGGAGCCGTCTGGAACCCTTTTTCCCCAGTACAAATTCATGAGCCGCCCCTCTGCGGTAATATGCAGCACATAGCTTACATCGCCGCCTGAAAGCGTAAAGGTGTTGTGGTCCGCGTTGAAAGTAATTGCCATGGAAATAGCTCCTTTGTCGGATATCAACCCTTGATGCCTGTGACTGCGATTCCTTCAATAAATTGCTTTTGAAACATCAGATAAACAATAATCACGGGCACAACGGAAATGGAGGCCGCCGCAAAGATACCGCCGTTGTTGTTGAAATACTGGCCGTTGAACAGCGACAGGCCAACGGGCAAGGTATATTTGCTCATGCTTTGCAACATTAGGAAAGGCCACAGATAGTCGTCCCATACCCACAGAAATTGAAAGATTCCAAGCGCGGACAGCGCGGCGCTCACATTTGGAAGAACAATTTTATGGAAGACAGTAAATTCTCCAGCGCCATCCATTCGGGCGGCTTCTATCAGATCGTTTGGAATTGAACCTATGAACTGCCGCATCATGTAGATGCCAAAGGTAGAGAACATGGAAGGGACGATAAGGGAGGCGTATTCGCCCACCCAGCCAAACCAGGTCATCAGCTGGTATTGCGGTACAAGCGTTACAGGCCACGGAATCATCATTGTAGCCAGAACGAACAGGAATAGCGCCTCCCTGCCCCTGAAGTGTATTTTGGAAAACACATACCCGAAAAACACGCTTGAATAAAGGATAATACTCGTCTTGGCGAGGGTGAGCCAGACGCTGTTTAGGAAGAAACGGGCAAAGTGATTTTCGTTGAGTACCAATTGATAGTTGCTCAACGTCGGGGCTGCGGGTAAAAAAGTTGGCGGCAACCTGATGATTTCCTGATTGAACTTAAATGAGCTCAAAATCATATAAAGAAATGGGTATAGCATGACAAGGGCGCCGATACACAAAACGAGCAGTATGAGCACATTCCAGCAAACGGGTTTTTTGATTTTTCTAATCATGGCCCTGCCCCTCCCCAGCACGTTTGACTTTCAGCTGCAGCAAAGAAAACGCAAGAATTACCGCAAAAAGAACAAACGCGATTGCGGACGCCCGGCCAAAACGGTTTTTGTCAAAGGCCTCCTGATACAGGTAATACACCATCGTATAGGTTGCCTTTCCAGGTCCGCCCTTTGTCATTAAATCAATCTGGGTAAAGGTTTGGCAGAAGGTGACGAATGATGTAAGCAGAATAAACTGGGTGGTGTTTTTCAGCAAAGGCAGCGTAATGTGCATGAATGCCTGCGGACGTGTACAGCCATCAATATCCGCGGCTTCGTACAGCGTTCCCGGAATGCCGGTGAGCCCCGCCATGTACATCACCATAGCGTAGCCCGTTTCCTTCCAGATGGTCATCAGCATAATACAGTACAGCGCCTGATTCGGGTCCTTGAGGAATCGCTGAGAGGCAAAGCCCAGCACGCCAAGGTAATAGTTGATCGGGCCATTGGACGGTTCATACATCCATTTCCAAATCATGGAGACCGCTACGGTAGAGGTGATAACGGGTATGAAATATATGGTTCTAAATAGCGCTTTGCCCTTGCATAGGCTATCGATCAACACGGCAAAAAAAAGTCCGAACGCGGTTCTTGCCAGCGTGACGATTACGGTAAAGAGCAACGTATTTTGAAGCGCCAGCCCCATCGTGGATTGCTCAAAAATTTTTTGATAGTTTTCCAGCCCAATAAAGGAAAAAATGCGTTTTGCCGGCATCCAGTTGAAAAAGCTGCCCACAAAGGCATAGCCGATTGGAAAGACGAAGAAAACAGAATAGTACAGGATAATGGCGCTAACCGAAATAACCACCATTACCCGCTGACTTTGATTAAGGCGGTTCACGCCAAAGCTTCGTTTATCCATCTGTTCCATGGGAACGTTCACTCCCTTGCAGAAAAAAGGGCGCGCTGCCTTTGAGGCGGCGCGCCTATTAGTGATTTAGAAGGCCAATTCGTCCGCGTGAGGATATTTGTTTTCAATTGATTCAAACCCCGTTACATCCAGCGCGTCGACGATTTCCTCCTTGCAAGCCCCCATAGCTTCGTCAATATCCATATGATTGAGCATCACTTCGTCATAGAAATACTTTTTCAGGGCGGAGGAGTAGGATTCGGGATAAGCGCCCGGATAGATCAGGCGGTCCATGTGGCGGGCTGTGGTGCCCAGCACGATATCGCTTTGTACCTCCGCGTTATCAAGCAGGCACTTCTTGGTGGGCGTGCCGTACATCATAAGGCTGAAATCCAGCACGAAGTGATCGTTCGCCAGCAGGAAGCAGAGAAAATCATTGATGACCGCGTATTCGGCATCCGAAACGCTTGCGTTGATAGCGGGAGCGACCTCTATATTGTAACGGTCGTAGGCGGGAGGCGTTTGGCCGTCAACGCTGGGCAGCATGAAGAAGCTGTAGCCCATATCCGGGGCGTTCTGTTTCATCCAGTTGCCAAACCACGTGCCGATATAGGTCATGGCGGAGGTCCCCTGAGAGAAACTGAGGATGCTCATAGGCAGTTCCACGGACCCGGCGTTTTCTACCTCATACAGATCCTTTAGCCACTGGACGGTGGCCTTGAAACCATCATTGAATACAGGAGTCCTGCCATCGGCGGCAAACATTGGGATTCCCTTGTGATAGTTAAGCGCCGTGATCAGGTACTCCATGCTCATCTCGTTATAGTTGAAGCCCGCGACCGCAACTTTTCCGGAGCTGTCGTACTGGGTCAGTTTTTTGGCGACCTGTGCCAGTTCATCCCAGGTTTTAGGAATGTCATCGTCGTTAAGCCCGGCATCCGCCCACATCTGCGTATTGTAGAATACACCGCAGCTCATTACGGCCAATCCGGCATAGTATAGGTTTCCACCGTACAGGCATTCGTCAACCGCGATGAAATCCTCGCCAAGCGCGTCCAACGGAATGATTTCAGGGTCATAGGGCTTCAAATTTGCCATGAACTGGTCGATATAAGAATTGTGCATGTGGAACAGCTGAGGGCCCGTACCGCTGGGCAGCGCCATGCCAAGCTTTTGGAAATGATCTGCATTGGAGCCTTGGGTTAGGTTGAATTTGATGTTGGGATGAAGAGCGGTGTAAGCATCGCACCACTTTTGATAGATTTCAGCAACTTCTACCTGTACCCAGAACTCCAGCGTCATTTCGTCGCCATTGTTGACCTGTGCGTTTACATCATACGTCAGTTTGCCGGTATTGACAAACCCCTCCCGGCCACTCTCCGCCGCCGCTCCTCCCGCGAGGCTCACAAGCACAACCATGCTAAGAATGATCGACAAAACCTTCTTCATGCAGAAATCCTCCCTTTTCGTTGTGCAATTCCTGTGCACTTTTACTTGATTATAGATGAACGGCGCCGATAATGAAATAAATAACTTCTGCACAATATTATAAAAATCTTGCATCGGAATTGCCCGTCACGGTATAATGAATCAAAAATGAAAACTGTTCGAGGAGGAAATGTATGAAATGGGCTTCACTAACGACGTGGTTCATCTCAAAAGAAACCATACCGCGGCCCAAAACGGCATTGCTATCGATCATATTGGCCATGTGCGGCATGTGCCGGGCGCCAATACCCCCATGGATATCCGCAACCATCATATTTTACATTACATTACAAGTGGGAAGGGCACCTTTACCTGCGCGGGCAGGGAATTTAACCTGCGTGCAGGCGATGTTTACCTGTTTCCCAAAAACCTGAACGTATCCTATAAAGCGGATGAAGCGGATCCATGGACGATCTATTACGTTGGCTTTTATGGCGAGCAGGACGATTGCTGTGCGAATCTTCTTGGCTTATCCAGGGAGCACATTGCGCTTCACGGCGTGCCGCCCGACAGGGTAATCTCATATTATAAAAATATGCTTGAGGCGGCACATGAGCCGGACGCGTCCATGACCTCCCTGATTGGGTGGTTTTATCTGATCATCGGAGAATTGCTTCACTATTGCAATGTCAACAACGATACGGTCGAATCTCTCGACCTTTTCCATTCCGTTGCAAACTACATTCAGGCAAATATTTCCAGATCGTTGCAAATCAGAGACATCGCTTTGATCTTCCACATCAGCCAGTCACAGATGTACCGTATTTTCCGTGACGCCTGTGGGCTTTCTCCTCAACAGTACTACGAAAAAGCACGCATCAATTACGCATGCACACTCATTTATCAATCGAATTTATCCTACAAGGAGATCAGCCAGCTTTGCGGTTACGAATATGAATCCCATTTTTATAAATCGTTTAAAAAAATTATGGATACTACGCCTGCCCAGTATAGAAAGCAACGGATACTATATAAAGATCGTACCACGTAAAATGCCGTTTTTCCATTACGGTAAACCGCCGCACTCAGTTTTACAGGTCCAACTATTGCCATTTTAAAAGCCGCATGATACCATAAGACACGGTTTCAACCTCCGCACTTGTGATTATTGGCTGCAACAAACGGCGAAGCCATGCCGTTTGCATTGAGGGACATCTTTTCACCTCCAGGACGCTTTTGAAGGAGGCGCTTTATGACCTGTACAAAACGCCGTTTGCTACAAAGGATAATCGCCGTGGCGATATTGTTGATGCTGCCCCTGAACCTGTCCGGCGGGCTCGCCGACGCGGGCGCGCCCGCGGGAATTACGCAGGCAAAGGAGCGCAGCCAAACTGTACGCGTCTATTTGAGCCGCATTGGTATTACCGACCGGATGGATTTGACACTGGACGGGCCGTATGCGCTGCATATTGGCGACGAAACAGTAATGCGCTTTACACAGGGAAGCGAGCTTGCCGTGCTGCTCAAGGGCGGCAGCCTGTATGTGTATTATCAGGGCATGAGCGTAAACGCCGGGCAGGAGATCAGCCTGACGCGTTACGCCGGCACAGGGGAAGGAAAGAACGGCTTCCGCCTGACCAACTATCCCGCCCTGTACATGGGTGATTTGAGGCTTTCGGTCGTGGAAGAAAAAATTCGTCCGATTCTTTCCATCCATGTGGAGGATTACCTGCTGGGCGTAGTGCCGTATGAGATGAGCAACGGCTTTCCGCTGGAAGCGCTTAAGGCGCAGGCCGTCGCGGCGCGCACCTATGCGCTGCGCAAGCAGAATCCGAAGAACGAATACGACGTTGTGGACACCACCAACGATCAGGTATTTAAAGGCTATCAGCCGGGTTCGGAGCAGGTGGAGCAGGCTGTTCGGGAAACACGGGGCGTGTGCGGCTTTTACAAGGGAGAACTGGCGCAATGCTACTATTCCGCCAGTAACGGCGGGCAGATGGAGCGGGTCGCAACCGTATGGCCTACCGACGAGGATTTCGGTTACTATGTTTTCGGACAGGACGAGTATGATGTAGAAAACCCGGCCAGCGTTGTTCGAAGCTTTGTGATTGAGAAAAAATATGCTGAGGGGAATAACGCTCCCTACGCGCTTCGTAAGCTGCTCGCGCAGGAACTCGCGCAGGAGCTTGTAAAGCGCGGGTACGACCCGGCGGCGGAAAGCGTGCGTGTGGACGAGGTGAGCGCGCTTGGCGTGGATACGCCCAAGGGCGACGAAGGTTCCAGGCTGATGACGACTTTCCGGTTTTCAGTAAAAATCAGCGGACGCACGCGTACCGACAGGGCGCCGGCATCGGTTGAGGATATGGATACGGAAGAGGTCAGCCTGTTCGCGGTTGAGGAAACGCCTAGGGCTTCGGCCACTCCTTCGCCTTTTTCCGAGCCCGGCGCGACGATTACGCCAACCCCATCGCCAAGCCCCACCCCTGAACCTATCTATGGAAAGTTTACCCCGATTGAGGAAAGCTTTGCGTTGGAGCTGCCGATTTTTCCCACGGTGGAAAAGGCGCTTTCAATGGATATCAGCGGAAATTACGATAACGAGATATGGTCGGTCGTGGAGACGGATAGCGCCTATACCATCGAGGCGCGGCGCTACGGCCACGGTATTGGCATGAGCCAGCGGGGCGCGCAGTGGATGGCGGGCCGTTATGCAAAATCCTTCCAGGAAATTCTGAAGTTTTATTATCCCGGCCTTGAGCTGATGCAATATCCTGAAAACGATATCGCTCTGCCTGCGGAGGAGGCGGAGCTGGCGGCCACGGCTGGCCCCGCGCCCTCGCCAACCCCGCGTCCCACCTTAATGCCGGCCACCATGGAGGCCGCGGGTGGGCAATGGTATGCGCTGGTGACGGGCATTGACGACGACAGCTCCCTGAACCTTCGCGCAACGCCCGAGCTCAACGGCGAGATTGTGATGAGATTGTATAAAAACCAGCGGCTGCTTGTATTGGAACGCTGCCAGGAAGAAGGCTGGGTGAAGGTAAAGACCGATGTGGCCGAGGGATATGTGGTTGAGAAATACCTCACTACCGAGGATTGAACGACTGAAAGCCTGATAATATAGACAATATCAGCGAAAAACTTTCGAAAATCCACCCGGGGGACTATCGGATTTCCGCGATAAGAGGTATAATGAAAGCACATGCAAAAGACATGTAAGAAAAGGGCGCATGCCTTTGAGAAATGCGGGTGATTGAAATACCTGTCACTATCAGGGATGTTTCAGAAAAATGCGGACTTTCCGTCTCTACCGTCAGCAAGGCGCTAAACCATTACAGCGATATCAGCGAGGAAACGCGCAGGCGCGTTTTGGAGACCGCGCGGGCGATCGGCTACCATCCCAACGCCTTGGCGCGCGCGTTGAAAACCAACCGGTCCTTTAATCTCGGAGTGCTGTTTGTGGACGATTTCGGCAGCGGACTGACACATCCGTTTTTTTCGGCCGTCTTGGACAGCTTTAAGTCCGCCGCGGAAAAAAAAGGGTATGATATCACATTTATCAACCATAACCTCGGGCAGAGCAAAATGACCTTTCTGGAGCACTGCCAATACCGCAACGTGGACGGAGTTTGCCTTGCGTGCATCGATTTTTATTCGACTGAAATCGCCGAGCTGATGCGCCAGAGCCTGCCCGCCGTTACCATCGACCATTCATTTAACAACCGAAGCTGCGTGATCAGCGATAACGTCGGGGGCATGGAAATGCTCGTGGACTATGCCGCCGGGCTGGGACACAGGCAAATCGCCTACGTGCACGGCAAGCAGAGCTCAGTCACCGACAACCGGCTGACCGGCTTTTACCGCGCCATGAAGGCCAACGGCATGCAATCGCGCGCCGAGTATCTGGAAGAGGCGGATTATCAGGACCCGCACAAATGCTATCAGGCTGTAAAAAAACTGCTGAAGCTGAAAAACCGCCCGACCTGTATTTTTGTGCCCGACGACCTTGCGGCGTTTGGCGGGCTGGACGCCATCCGGGATGCGGGCCTTCGCGTGGGGGAGGATGTCTCGCTGGCGGGCTACGACGGGCACAGGCTGATGCAGCTCATGCGCCCAAAGCTGACGACCATTCGGCAGGATACGATGGCGATTGGTGAAAAGGCCGCCGTCGCCCTGATAGAAAGTATTGAGGAGCCGATGACCGCGGGGGTGCAGACCATCGTGGTAAAGGGCGAGCTGCTGCATGGCGATACGATGCGCGCCGCCCGTCAGGCAGAATAGGTTTTGCAAATGCTTCGTCATTTTTTTGTAGCATTTTCGGAAAAAATGTCGTATACTAAAACAGAATGACCGGGCTGTGCATAGCATGGTCAAAGGAGGATGCGAAGATGCAGATGCCAACGCAGGATAACCGGCATCCCGTTTTGCCAGCCTCGCAAACGCCGGCCGCGGGCGAGGCTCCCGCGCGGCCCGTACCGGGGCGGCGGCCCGAAAGATACGCGCGAAAAAGGCGCGGTCGTTTCATGCGCTTTATGCGCGGCTATTTAATGCTGGTTGGCGGGATGACGACGCTGTATGTGCTGATCAAGCTGGTGGTGCTTCTGTTTGTAGAGCTTGCCAGGTGGATGCCCGCCCAGCCGATGCTTTAAGCGAGGGGAGGAACCCTATCGACATGAAGAAGTTATTCAAGCGGCTGTTTCTAATTGTGCTGTGCGTTGCGCTTGCCTTTGTGCTGGTGCGGTTTGGCCCCAACATCTACGAGCGCCTTTTTGGCGGCGGAAACACGAAATGGATCAGCGAGCGTTTCAGCGAAACTTTGAAGGAGAAGAACGAGCTGGTCGTCTATGAGGTTGAAACAACCGGACAGGAAACCGTATCCCAGGACGCGTGGCTGATTGGCACGGTGCAGAAGGTTGAAATGCCTTATACGTTCAACATGAGCTTTACGGTGGATCTGAGCCTTGCACAGGTAAGCGCTGAGGGCAACACGATCACCGTGCGCGTTCCCGCTCCTGTGCCCGGTTACGCGAAGTTGACCGTGGACGAGGCGAAAATGAAGAAGTTCGACTGGCTGTATCCCCTGACGCCCGAGCGGTATTCGGCCATCAAGTCGCAGGTGGAAGCCCGCCTGTTTGAGGAGTACAGCGCAAACGCCGAGTACAGGGAGAACGCGTGGGGCGTGACTGTTAAAAACCTTGAAAGCCTGTTCAAATCCGTTGCGGAGCGCAGCGAGCAGGGCGTTACCTGCGATATAGAAATCCTTCGGGACGACACGCTGATTGCCGGGCCGGACGGCAGCCCGCCGCCCACGGAGGCGGGCGAAGCGGCATAAACAGCTCACCGATCCAGACAGAATTTGTTACCTGTATATCAGAACGAAGGAATGCCTTTCCTTCGTTCTTTTGGTGTAGGGTGAAGGTTATTCCACTCGTATTTACAAAGTGTGAAAAAAGTGTTAAGATGAACCATATCCAACCCCGAAAGAAACAAGGAGGTGCCTTGCGTGCCTGAGGCAATACTCTCCCGACTAACCACCAATCTTTCTGAAATCCTCGTATACGCCGCGATTGCGCTGGTGACGCTGATCGGCCTTTGCAAATGCATCTATCCGCTTCTTCGAAACGCTGCGTTGCTAAACCGCGCCGTGGTGAAGCTAGAGAAGAGCACGGCGGCGGGGGAGCGGCCGCTATGGCGCGAGGCGCGCTTTTTGGGCCGGGCGCTGCGAAACGACTGGCAGCAGTTTTTGCTCAACGCCGGGCAGCTGGATTTGCGCGGCATGCCCTGCGATACGCGGGAATACATCAACGAGGAAACCGTGATCGACAAGCCGGGCCATGCGCAGCTTGCCGACCTCATCCCCGGCCTTTTAACCTCCCTGGGTATCCTGGGCACCTTCATGGGCCTGATGCAAGGTCTTACAAGCGTTGATTTTTCCAACGCGGAGGGAACCATTCAAAGCATTCCGCAGCTTTTAAGCGGCATGCGCTTCGCCTTTGCCACCTCGGTGGCCGGCATCGCCTGCTCGCTTCTGTTCAATATGTTCAACCGTATGGCGGCAGGACGCGCAAACCGCGCGCTGGATAATTTTGAGGACGCGTTTTACGAGCTGGCCATGCCACGGCCCCTTCAACCCGAGGTGCAGCTTCTTTGCCAGAAGCAGGATGAGGACGCGCGCATGGCGCGCTTGGCCGAGAGTGTGGGTAATCATGTGGCGGCTTCGCTGGAAATGGCGCTGGGGCGCGCGATGTCGCCGCTTACGCAATCGCTGGATACGTTTATCAAGGGCGCTACGCAGGAGCAGGTGGAGGGCGTCAGGCGGATTGTAGGCCAGTTCGTCCAGCAGATGAACACATCCCTGAACGGGCAGATGACGGCGCTTGGAGAGACGATGAACATCGTTAACCAGGGGCAGCTTCAGACGCAGCAAAATCTGCAAAGCACGCTTAGCGCGGCCCGCGCCATGGCGGAGGACGCACGCAACATTCAGCTTGCGAGCAGTGAGATCGCCAAGCGCATGCGCGAGCTGAGCGAGGAGATGCAAGCCATGCGCGAGGAGCGTTCAAACGCCTTGGGCGTTGCGGAAAGCTCCGGCCTGAACCTGGCCAACCAGTTGGAGGAGCTTACCGCGTCGCTGGCGCGCATGCAGCAGGCGGTGGATACGCTGACCGGCGAGCTGGACGGTCAGCAGGCCGAAACCCTTGCGCGCCCGGTATACACGCCGGACGCGGGCGCGGAATACTAAGCGCGCGCATTGCGGGAAATCCCGCAATTTGACCGGTGCGAAGCCGCCTGGCTGAGTGGTCGGGCAAACAGGGAGGAACAAAATGGCACGCAGACGTTATGTGCGAAAAGCGGGCGGCAAGGCGGACGGAGGCTCCGCGTGGATCAGCTATTCAGATATGATGGCGGCGCTGCTGCTGGTTTTTGTGCTGGTGCTGTGCTATAGCATGTATCAGTATTTTGTGATGCTGGAAACCAAGACCGCGGAGCTTGACGAAAAGGGAGCGCTGTTAAGCGTCCAGCAAACGACGCTGGACAAGCAGCAAGCAACGCTGGACGCGCAGAAGCTGGAGCTGGCTACCAAGCAGGCGGAGCTGACCGCCAAGCAAAACGAGCTGACAGGCGCATTGACGGCGATTGACGAGCAAAAGAGCCTGTTAAGCGACCAGAGCCTGACGCTGGAGGAACAGGAAAAAATCATCCTTGCGGCACAGGCGGCGCTTACGCAAAAGGAGGATGAGCTGACCGCAGCCAAGCTGGAGCTGGAGGAAAAGCAAAAGGCCCTGGCGGACGCGACCATCCTTTTGGGCGCGCAGCAGGAGGCTATGTCCACCCAGCAGCAGAAGCTGGACGACTTGGTCGGCGTGCGAACAAAGATCATCCGCGAGCTGAGCACGGCGCTAACCACCGCCGACCTCAAAGCGTCCGTGGATAAAAACACGGGCGATATTATGCTGGAAAGCGCCGTTTTCTTTGATGTTGGCAAGAATACCATCAAGCCAAGCGGACAACAGCTGCTTAACGAGTTTATTCCCGTCTATCTGGGCGTTTTGCTTAGATCAGAATACGCGGATTACCTTGGGGAAATCATCATTGAGGGACATACGGATACGCAGGGCAGCTATCTGATGAACCTAGAGCTGTCGCAGGAGCGCGCGCTCAGCGTGGCCTCCTATTGCTTGCAGATGCAAGGCCTGAGCGAGGAACAGCTCGGCATGCTCCGTTCCATTTTAACGGCGAAGGGACGCAGCTTTTCAGACCCCATCTATAACGGCGACGGCACGATCAACATGGACGCGTCCCGCCGGGTGGAGTTCAAATTCCGCCTGAAGGACTCCGAGATGATCGATGAAATCCGTCAGATACTGACTGTGGAAGAATAAAGGAAAGTGGTGAGACGCATGCGTGGACTTAAAATAGGCGCTATCGCGGCGGTGTCGCTGTTGGCGGTGATGCTGCTGATGGTGGGCTACCTGTTTTTGACGGCGGAGGTTCAGATCGTGAAGGTTTCCGCGCAGGGCATGCCTGCCGCTAACGACGCTGAGGGATTTGAAAAGCTGAAGGACTCCATTGCGGAGGAAACCTTTCAGGGCACGCTATACCAGAAGCCGACCGAATGGAAGGATGCGGGCGAGTACGTATACCTGAACTATACGCTACGCGTTCGCAACAACTGTCTGGTTCCCATCGACATGGTGGAGGTTCAGGTGGTTCCCCAGTCCACCGATATACTGCAATTAGGCGAGCAGGAGGTTCGCACGGTCGGCCCCAAAACGGAGGGGGAGCTGACGGCCAGCGTTCTGGCGCCGAAAGATACGCATCCCGTCCGTGAGATAATCGTGACGTACTATGTGTGGGGCGTAAGCTTTCACCTGAAAACCACCTACGGCGGATAAACGGCGGGGCGTCGGTCCGCGTCAAAACGGAGGCGGCAGGATGGACAATCATTCCATGGCGGGCTCCAAGCATCTGAGCCTGTCTATTGAGCAGCCGGAGCAGATGGCGGCGGTTGCGAGGGCGCTTGGCTCGCCCGTCAGGCTTGAACTGCTCAGGTTGCTTGACGAGCATTCCTTGCTGAGCGTAAATGAGATTGCACAGCGGATGAACCTGCCTGTGAGCTCCGCTGCGCTGTATGTGAAGCAGTTGGAAGAAGCCGGGCTGATCGCGACTGAAACGCAACCCGGTATTCGCGGCGCTATGAAGCTGAGCAGTCTGAAGGTGGATTCCGTCGCTTTTGCCCTGAACGCCGCGAGGGAACGTGCGGAGTCCGTACTTGCGGTCGAAATGCCGGTGGGCGGCTATAGTCTGGCGGGCAATATCAGGCCGACCTGCGGGCTGGCAAGCGTCCATTCCAATATTGGCAACGAGGACGACCCGCGAACCCTTCACCACAGCGAGCGCTTCGGCGCGCAGATGCTTTGGTTTAGGCAGGGGTATGTGGAATACCATTTTTCGGTTATGGATATCGCCAGCATGGATATCAGGTGGCTGGAGCTGTCCTTTGAGGCGTGCTCCGAGGCTCCGCAGCACCGTGATCCCTGGAAAAGCGATATCGCCGTCAGCATCAACGGCGAACGCCTCGGCGTATGGACAAGTCCGTGCGACTGCGGCGGCCGGCGCGGCAGGCTGACGCCCGAGTGGTGGTCGGATTTAAGAACACAGTACGGCTTTCTGAAAACCTGGCGTGTGGACGCGGACGGAAGCTATCTGGAAAACCTTTGGGTTTCAGACACAAATCTGAACAGGCTGGCGCTTGCGGAGCATGAGTATATTTCCGTTCGCATTGAGGTGAGCCCTGAAGCGGAGCATGTGGGCGGCCTGAACCTTTTTGGCGAACAGTTCGGCGACCACGGGCAGGGTATTCTGTTGCGCCTTGGTTATCAAATGAAGCAGATTAAAGATACATAAATTATGTATGAAATCTGGGCTTCTGAAACAGGTTTAATAGAATAAATGAAATGCGTTGACTTTATCCACGGGCTGCTGTATGCTGCGTATAGCGTAAAGTCCGTGGTTTTTGTATGAAAGTATTGATGGAATAAATACAAAGATCATGGAATTAAAATGCTAGGGAGGACCAATCGATATGAGCACGCAGGCCAAGCTTCCGCGCCAGGAGCATCCCAGGCCGGATTTTAGGCGAAACACCTTTTTTAACCTCAACGGCGAGTGGCAGTTCACCTTTGACGATGAGGACGTCGGACTGCGCGAGTGCTGGTACCGCGAAGGCTTCGCGCTTAACGGGCGCATTACCGTTCCCTTCTGCTACCAGTGCAAAGCCAGTGGAATAGGCGACGATGAGGCGCATGCGGTGATGTGGTACCGCCGTGCGTTTGATGTCCCCGGCGAGATGCGCGGCAAACGCGTATTTTTGCGCTTTGGCGCGGTGGACTACCGGTGCGCGGTTTATGTAAACGGTGAGAAGCTTACGGAGCATGAGGGCGGGTATACGCCCTTCGGAGTGGAGATTACCCATGTGATGCGCGAACGTGGCAACGACCTTTGCTTGCGCGTTCAGGACGATGCGGATTGCACCCAGCCGCGCGGAAAGCAGTACTGGGAGCCGGGGCTGATGGGCTGCTGGTATACGCCGTCAAGCGGCGTCTGGCAGACTGTTTATTTGGAGGCGGGCGGCGAAAATACGCTTACGCAAATTCATATCACCCCCGATATCGACCGCGACCAGGCCCTGTTTGAGCTTGCGCTTGAAAAGCGTCCGGGGGAGACCCTCACGGTTGAGATAGCCATTTCGTTTGGGGAACAGCCGGTGCAGACGGTTACGGCGCAGGTGCGCGACCGGCAGGTGCGACTGCCCGTCTGCCTGCTTACGCAGGGCGATCTCTCGCCCGTTCGGCGTTGGACGCCGGAACATCCAAACCTGTACGACGCGCGCGTGAGCGTGCTGCGCGGCGGCGAGGAACTGGATCAGGTGCATACATATTTTGGTATGCGCAAAATCGAGCGCAGGGATGGACAGGTGCTTTTGAACAATAGCCCGTTATACCAGCGGTTGGTGCTGGATCAAGGCTATTGGCCCGATACGCTGCTGACCCCGCCCAGCGATGAGGCCATTCAGGAGGATATCCGGCTGACATTGAAGCTTGGCTTTAACGGCGCGAGGAAGCACCAGAAGCTGGAGGACCCACGTTACTATTACTGGGCGGACAGACTCGGACTGCTGGTATGGGGCGAGGTGCCGTCCGCGTACGACTTTGCGGATGAAAGCGTCCGCAATCTTGCGCATACGCTGGAAAGCTTCATTGACCGCGACTTTAACCACCCATGTCTGATCTGCTGGGTTCCGCTTAATGAAAGCTGGGGCGTACGCCTGATCAGGACTGACAGCCGCCAGCAGGCCGCCGCGCGGATGCTGTACTGGCTGGCAAAGGCGGCTGACGGTACGCGCCTGGTTTCCTCCAACGACGGGTGGGAGCAGGTGGAAACCGATATTTGCGCGCTGCACGACTACGCGGGAGAGGGAGCTGTGCTTAGGGAGCATTTCAGCGACCGGGAAACCGTGGAGCGTACTGCCTGCGACTGGCGTATGACCTATGCCGGGGGCGCGGAGCCGGACGGCCGGGAAGCCTTTATGGTGACGGAATACGGCGGCGTCGCCTTTGTAAATATCGGCATTCAGGGCGAGCTGGGCGGCATGGAAACCTGGGGATACAATGACAAGGTGCAGGACGAGGAGGCGTTTTTCAACCGCTATCAGGAGCTGACGGACGCAATTCGGGACATTCCATACTGCCAGGGATACTGTTACACGCAGCTAACTGATGTAATGCAGGAAATCAACGGTGTTTTAACGCCCGACAGGCAGTGCAAGGTGGACGCAGTACGATTTGCCAAAATCAACCGCAATCCCAGCGGACGCACCAATCATTGCGAGTAGGGCGAGGACGGGGAAAAGGCGCAAACAAGCCGCCGCACGGGGCCGGCGGGACAATAGTCCCACCGGCTTTGCGCGGCGGCTTGTTTGCGGAAAGCGGGACGGCTGCTGTTAGCCGATGGTTTCCACAAACTCATACGCTGCGTTAAACCTTGCGAAGATCGCGGGCGCGCCAAGCTCGATTTCGCCCATGTCCTCGTTGCCGATGGACATGGCGGGCGTTTTGGTGGTCATGGCGGCGGCGTTTTCAGGCGTCGCGCCAAAGCGCATCAGGTTCTGGAACGCGCGGATCATGGTGAGCGTGCTGCCGGCGAGGGTGCCGTCCTTCAGGCGCGCCGCGCCCTCCTTGACAAACACATCCTGCCCGCCAAGCTGGTATTGTCCGTCCGGCATACCGGCTGCTTCCATCGCGTCAGTGATGGCGACGGTCCGCTCCGGGCCCTTGCAAAGCATCAGCATTTTTACGATATCGGGATGCAGGTGAATGCCGTCGCTGATCACTTCGCATGCGAGGCGCGCATCCACCATGGCCGCGCCGGGTACGCCGGGAGAACGGTGGTTCAATGGGCTTTGCGCGTTAAAGGTGTGGGTCACATGGCTCGCGCCGTGCTCCGCCGCGGCGTGAACCTCCTCGGCGGTGGCGTTGGTATGGCCGATGCTGACGGTGATGCCGCGCCCGGACAGCCACCGAATGAAATCAAGCGCGCCTTCCTTTTCGGGGGCGAGGGTGATCATGCGCACAATGCCTTCGCATTCACCCGTACAGCGCCGCCAGTTTTCCTCGCACGGCAGCTGGAAATATTCCTTGAGCTGCGCGCCTGCCTTGCTTTCCGTCAGGAAAGGCGCTTCCATGTGCGCGCCCAGCACAATGGCGCCGTCGGGCTCGGGATTGTCCATCACGGCTTTGATGCCGCGCAGGGCTTTCAGCGTATCCTCCGCGCTTGCGCTCATGGTGGTGGGCAGGAACGCCGCCACGCCGAATTTCTTAAGTTCGCGGCTCATGTGGCGTACAGCGGCCTCGCCGTTCATGGTATCCATGCCCATAAAGGCATGGATGTGAACGTCCACAAAACCGGGAAGAAGCACGTCGCCCTGAAGGTCGAGCGCTTCCTCGCCCTCGGCGGACAGCCCCTGTCCGATGGCGGTGATTTTGCCATCCTTAACCCAAATGTCGGTTCCCTCCGCGAATTTCCCGTTGATAAAGGCTTTTGCGTTTTTGATGATCATAGGTATCTTCCTTTCGTACCGCAATTGATTTTATTGATTCTTAAACGCGGTATAGATTTCCTGAAAGATGGTTTCGGTCGCGCCGATCTCCTCGATGAACTCGGCGCTGTCGAGCAGCTCGCCGGGCACGTTAACCACGGGATTTTCAAGAAACTGAGCGCTTAGGTAGCCGGCAGCGGCCTTGTTGACGCACATGTACATCTGGTACTCGGCGTTGTGCGCCGCCACCTCGGGACGCATGAGATAGTCAAGCATCAGGTGGGCGTTGCCCGGATGCGCCGCGCCTTCGGGAATCACAAAGCCGTCGATGCCGTAGCCAAGCCCCTCCTTGGGGTAGACGACGGTCAGCGGCTGAAGCCCGGCGGCCTCGCGGTCGTTCTGCGCCATGCACACAAAGGGGGTGAACATGAAACCGATGGGCGCCTCGCCGCTTACCACCGCGGTATAGGATTCCATATCGCCAAAGGTGCGGATGTTGCGATAAAGGGGCATCAGCTTCTCCTTCATTTCGGCCAATACTGCGGGATCTGTCTCGTTAAAGCTTTTGCCCATGGTTTTGAGCGTGATGCCGCCGACAATGCGCGCGTTGTCGATCATGGCGACGCTGTCGGAAAGCGCCTCGTTCCACAAATCCTCGTAGCCGGTGATCTCAAAGGGCACCTTTTCGGGATCGTATACGATGAGCGGGCAGCCCGCCACATAGGGGACGACATACTCGCTGTCCGGGTCGAACTTCTGGTTTAAGAACTGCTCGTCAAGGTTTGCGTAGTTGGATAGCTTGGCTTTATCCAGCTTTTGAATCAAACCCTGCTTGCGCAGAATATCCAGAGAATAATCGCTTGTGAGGATCAGGTCGTAATCCGAGCCGCCGCCTTCGGAAACCTTCAAAAGCATGCTGTCGATGGAGTCCATGGGGGACCAGACGACCCTAACGCCCGTTTCTTCCTCAAAAGCGGCAAGCGTGTCGTCGTCGATATAGCCAACCCAGCTTAGAATATTGAGCACCTTTTCCTCCTCGGCAAGGCTGAAGGCAGGCAGGGCCAGCAACAGGCACATCAGAAGGGCAATCAGTTTTTTCATGGTGAAATTCTCCTTTCCATGGTGGGGTTCCTTTGGATATGGCTGGGGTTTTATGTCGATCGCGGCGATTTTTCGCCGCGAGGACTTTTAGTGACGCGCGGCGGCGAGCCGTTTCATCCGGGCTGCGCGCATGGATGAAACGTAGCGGCTGACCGCGACGGCGATGAATACCGCGCCGATCATCAGCGTACACAGGGCGTTTACCTGCGGGGATACGCCGACCTTCACGCTGGAGTAGATCTTGATAGGCAGCGTTCCCTCGCCCGCGCCATATACGAAGAAGCTGATGACAAAATCATCCAGAGACATGGCAAGCGCCAGAAACGCGCCGCTGATAATCGCGGGACGGCACAGGGGCAGCGTGATATCCCACACCACGCGCGCGGGGTTGGCGCCCAGGTCGCGCGCCGCATCAAACAGCGCGGTATCCATGCCCACGAGACGGCTCTTGACGGTTAGAAAGATGTAGGGAATGCAGAACGTCGTATGCGCTAGGATGAGGCGCAAATCATTGCCACGCAAGCCCATGGCGTTAAAGATGACCATGAAGGCCAAGCCCAGGATGATTTCCGGAATCATGATGGGAAGCGATACCAGCGATTCCATCACGCCGTCCCAACGGGCGGGCTTCTTTTTTTCCATCAGGGTGCGCTGCGCCATTCCGATCGCACCCAGCGTGCCCACCACGCAGGAAATCAGCACCGACCAAAGCGCCACGCGCACGCTTAGCCCCAGCGCCTCGGCATAACCGCCCCGGCCGGAAAACAGGCTCTGATACCATTTGGTGGACCAACCTGTAAACTCGATAGGGATTCGGGCGGAGTTTTCGTTAAACGAATAGACCACCACGACGATGATGGGCAGGTACATGACCAGCAGCACGATGGAGATGAACAGAAGGGAACCGAACGAACGTTTTTTCATATGCCCAGCCCTCCTAAAACATGCTCATGTCGCCGGAACCGCCAAGCTTGCGGTACACCGCGATCACAGCGCCGGTAACCGACAGCAGCAGCACGCTCAGCGCCGCCGCGAGCGGCAGGTCGCGGCTGTTAATCAGCCGCTGAATCAGCCCGCCGGCGAGAACGCTTTTGCTGCCGCCCAAAAGGTCGCTCAGAAAAAACAGCCCCATCGACGGGATGAATACCAGCACGCACCCGGCCATGAGGCCGGAAAGCGTAAGCGGCACGGTAACGGTGAAAAAGGCATGCAGCGGGCTTGCGCCCAGGTCACGCGCAGCCTCCACCACTGAAAAATCCAGCTTGTCAACGGTAGTGAAAGTCGGCAAAATCATGAAGGGAATCAGCGCGTACACCATGCCCAGCAGCACCGCCCCATCGGTGTAAAGCAGCTTGAGCGGTTCATTAATCAGGCCAAGGGACAAAAGCGCGGTATTGATTGGGCCATTGGCCAGAAGCAGAATCCGCCAGCCATAGATGCGGATGAGCGCGTTGGTCCAGAAGGGGACGATGATCAGCAGCATGACGATAGACCGCGCCACGGGATTGAGCCGCGCCATCAGGTAGCCGAAGGGGTAGCCGATCACAATACAGATGACGGTGGTAAGCGCCGCGAGCTTCAGGCTGCCCGCCATCACGCGCAGGTATTGCGGGTCCGCCAGCCGCGCATAATTTTGAAGCGTCAGCTCATTCGTCACGCCAATAACCTCGCCGCGCGAAAGGAAGCTAAGGCCGATTACATATAAGAGCGCCACAAATACGAATACGATTGACCACAGGTACATCGGCAGCTTCAGCCAGCGGGAAAAACGCAGGTCGCGCTTGCGGCTATCCATCAACTGACACCTTCTTCAACGTCAAGGTCTATGGCATCGTCCGGCACCAGGGGCGCATGCCGCTTGCTCCAGCCCACGTAGACCTCGCTGCCCACGGCAAAGCTGTCCAACTCCGCCGCCTGAGTGACGGCGTTTAGGGTGAGGCGGCCGGAGAGCGCGATGTGGGTGTGCTGCATGCCGCCAGAATATTCCTTGCTCTGGATAACGCCGCGCAAATCCATGCCATGCTGGGGTGTGGAACCATACCGCACGCGTTGCGGACGGAGGCAGAGGGCCGCGGCGTCCCCTACGGACGGGGTATACGAATCGCCTCCTAGCGCCGGAAGCTCCACGCCGTTTACCGTAAGCATCAGCTCGCCGCTTTGCGAGGCGGACGATACCGTGCCGCGCAGCAGGTTGCTCTGGCCGATGAAGCCCGCGGCAAACAGCGTACGGGGATGCTCGTAAACGTCCTCGGGCGTGCCGATCTGCTCCACCCGCCCGGCCCGCATGATGACGATGCGGGAGGACATGTTGAGCGCCTCCTCCTGATCGTGGGTGATGTAAATAAACGTAATGCCCAGCTGCTGCTGAAGGCGTTTGAGCTCGTGCTGCATTTCCTGGCGCAGCTTCAAATCCAGCGCGCCAAGCGGCTCGTCGAGCAGAAGCACCTTGGGCTGGAGCACCACGGCGCGCGCGATGGCGACGCGCTGGCGCTGCCCGCCCGAAAGCTGAGAGGGCATGCGCTTTTCATACCCGGACAGCCGCACCAGCGAAAGCGCGGCCATGACCCGTTCCTTCTGCTCCTGCTTGCTTACGCGAAGCACCCTTAGTCCATAGGCGATGTTTTGAAATACATTCATATGGGGAAAAAGCGCGTAGTTTTGAAAAACGGTGTTGACATGCCGCTTTTCGGGCGGCAGGCCGGTTACGTCCGCGCCCTCAAGGTACACGCGCCCGGCGGTGGGGCGCTCCAGTCCAGCGATGATGCGTAGCGTGGTCGTCTTGCCGCAGCCCGACGGGCCCAGCAGCGTTAAAAACTCACCCGGGTAAATGTCCAGGCTGAGGTCGTGCAGCACCGGACCCTCGCCGTAATCCTTACTCAGTCCGTCGAGATTAAGAATCGGTTCTTCACTCATTGGTTTCTCCTTTTTGCCGTGCGGCGGCACACAAAACATCCAGCAACGCGCGCACGCGCGGCCATATTTCCTCGTTGGCGGAATAAATGACCGTACAGCCCTCGCGGCGCGAGCGGACCAGCGACGCGTCCACCAGCAGCTTCATATGGTAGCTGATTGTCGGCTGCGTACACTGAAAGGCCCGGTTGATCTCGCAGCCGTTCATCTCCGTGTGGGAGAGCATGCTTAAAATGCTCAGCCGCGTTTCGTCGCACAGCACCTTCAGGATGGGGATGGAAGCCTTGAAACAGTCCATGGAATCCTCCTTGCACAAAATATAGAAAATCATCTATATCGATAGTATTTTATATCAAGACATAGAGAATTGTCAATATGGTAGCGCACATTTTCATGACCATCCCCATCTAAATCACGGACAGGACTTGAAAACGTCTTTCATCATATACCCTGAAATGGATGACAGGAAACGGGAAAAGTGTTATAATAGCCACACCTTTGCCACAGCAAGGAGGAAACGCGAATGCCGGGCACGATAGCCGCAAGGAAGGAAACCCTTGCCGGCAACATGGATACATCCTTCCTGAAGGCGCTTGCCCTCATACTGATGCTGATTGACCACATGGGCGTGGTGCTGTTTGGCAACCTGGCGGAAATGCGGGTAATCGGCCGTATGGCGTTTCCGCTGTACGCATGGTGCCTGGTGGTAGGCAGTGTTAAGACGCATAACCCCTGGAAATACGGCCTGCGGCTGCTGGGGCTGGCGCTGATCTCCCAGCCCTTGTATATGATGGCCCTCAACCATACATGGACGGATTTTAGCATCCTGTTTTCTCTGCTGATTGGGCTGATCGCTATTCAGGGCATTCGCGCTCATACCTTTGGCAGTGAAATCTGGGTGCCGGCGCTGTGCTACCTGCTGCTGGGCTATATCAAGGTGGACTATGGCTGGCGTGGGCTTACATTTATGCTGGTGCTCTATGGCGCGCGTCAGACGCGCGGCGGGCTGATCGCGGCGTATCTGGCATATGCGCTTTTTTGGGGCGCTTCCAGCTCGCCGGTAACCAGCCTTTTTGGATATGAGCTCAGCTTCCTTTCCTGGCCGGGCATCGGCGCGGTTTTATCGGCCTTCTTCCGCACTCAGGGCATGGTATGGCTTTCGCTGCCGCTGGTGGCCTTCAACACAAATACCGGGCTTAAAATGCCAAAGTGGTTGGGGTATGGGCTGTATCCCATCCACCTGGCGCTGTTGATCATCCTTAGGCTGCTCTTTGCGGGCGCGACGCTTGGCGGGCTTGTACAGGGATTTTAAGGACGGATTATCAACCTATAACGGGAGGAATATAAGTGGTCAAGTATAAGATTTATGTGGACGCCGCGGCGGACATCCCAAAGGAGGAGCAGGAGCGCTACCGCATTGGCGTGCTGCCCATTCCTGTCGCAATGGGGGAAAAGACGTATCAGAGCGGAACAGAGCTTTCCAATGAAGAATTTTACAAGCTGATGGAGGAGTACGGCGGCATTCCGGTAACGTCGCAGATAACGCCCTACGTGTTTGAGGAACTGTTTAAGCACGAAATGGCGGCGGGAACACAGCAGCTGATTCTGATCCTGATCAACGCGAAGGGTTCTGCGACTTACGCCAACGCCGTCGCGACGCGCGACCGTTTTTTTGAGGAGAATCCCGAAGCTGCCCAGAAGCTTTCCATCCACCTGTTCGACGGAGCCAGCTACTCGGGCGGCTACGGTTATGCGGCTATCCTTGCCGCGCAGAAGCTGGAGCTTGGCATGAGCGTGGAAGACGTATTGCCCATCATCGACGAGCAACTCAAAAAGCAGCGCATTTACTTTGGCTTGTATACGCTTACCTACGCGGGCAAGTCCGGCAGGATTCCAAGCGCCGCTGTTTTTGTGGGCGAGGCACTGGGGATCAAGCCCATTATGAAAATAAAGGATCACGAGATTACCACCGCGGGCAAGGCGCGCGGGGAGAAAAAGCTCATCAAGGAAATCTGCAAGATGGTTCAGGCGGACATTGAGCCCAGTACCCCCTATAGCCTGGTATATGGCAGCGACGGGGCCGCCAGAGACGAGCTGCGCGAGGAAATGACCAAGAAGCTTGGTTATCCGCCCATTTACCAGTTTCAGGTCGGCGCGGCGGTCGCCATTAACGCGGGTCCGCGCGTTGTGGGAGCGATTTTTGAGGCGCGCAAGAAGAAGCGGGAGAAGAACGCGTAGGAAAAGGCGGAAGCGAATCAGCCCTTCCAACGTTCAATAACAAAAGGACGCAGCATAAGTCCGCGGCGTCCTTTTGTTATTGAAAAGATTGTCCAGGATGCATTTGAGAGCGCCGTGAGTGCCACGGCAATTTTGAGCAGCCCTATGCGCCCTGTTCGGCGTCGCCCTCGGCCATGCGGTAGCCGACGCCTACCTCCGTAAAGATATACTTGGGGTTGGTGGGCGTTTTTTCAATCTTTCGGCGGATGTTTGCCATGTTGACGCGGAGGATTTTATTATCCGTCTTTGAGCAGGGCCCCCACAGCTCCTTCATAATAAAATCATAGGTCAGCACACGTCCCGCGTATTTGCCGAGCAGCGCGACAATGCGGTATTCCCCTTGGGTTAGCTGCGCATCCACACCGTCCACATACACGCGGTATTTATTATAATCGATCAGCAGGCCTCCGCTTTGAAATTTTCCGGTTTGAACGATCTGACTGTTTTCGCTCGTCGTGCGGGTATGCCGCAGCGCCATGCGGATTCGGGCCAGCAACTCCGAGGTTCCAAAGGGTTTGGTAATATAATCGTCGGCTCCCAGATCAATGGCCTCCACCTTATCCAGCTCGTGCGTGCGCGCGGAAACGACGATGATAGGCGTCGCCGTCCATTTGCGCACGGATTTGAGCAGGCTGTTGCCGTCCATATCGGGCAGGCCCAGATCTAGCAGGATGAGGTCCGGACAGTGGGAGGTGATCATTGACAGGGCTTCCGCACCCGTGACTGCCTCAATAACCTCATATTGGTTGGCGGTCAGGATTGTCCGAAGAAGCTTGACGATGCTCTTTTCATCCTCAACGATCAGAATTTTGACCGCCATATTCATTCTCCTTTTCCGGCAGCGTAAAGGTGAAGCTTGCGCCGCCCTGCTCGTTGTTATGAGCGGTCATCACGCCGCCATGCGCGCTGATAATGCTCTTGCACACGGATAGGCCGATGCCCATATGCTTTTGCGCGTCGGCGCTCTGATCCGCTTCCCCGTGCGGCACACCGCTGAAGATGCGCGACAGCTTTTCCTTTGGAATGCCGGCGCCGTTATCGGATACGGTAACCGCGACAAATTGGCCGTCGTGCCTTGCGCACAGGGTAATGCGGGTGGTTTTAACACCGTGATACACGGCGTTTTCCAATAAGTTGAGAACTACCTGCTCGATCAGCACGGCGTCCATATCCGCCAGCAGAATATCCTCGCACTGGTCCATTTCAACCTGCACCCCGCTGAAGTGCTTTTGAAACTTGATCACAGCCTCGGCAATCACGTCCTCCACCACCTCCATTTCCATATGAAGGGGGACTGTGTTGCCGCTGATACGCGTAATGGCGAGCAGGTTCTCAATCATACGAAGCAGCCATTGCGCGTCCGTGTTTGCGTCCGCAATCAGCTCGCGCTGCTTCTCGGGCGGCAGGTCGTTATCCAAAATCGCGCCCGTCGCGCCCACGATGGAGGTAAGAGGCGTGCGCAAGTCGTGCGAAACAGCCCTGAGCAGATTGGCGCGAAGCTTTTCCTTCTCCGCCTCCAGCCTGAGCCGCTCCTGCTGCTTGATGCGCGTCGTCAGCACGCTGACGATGAGGGAGACGGTCAGCGTGGTCGCAAAGGTGAGAAGATAGCCGGAAATGGTGAGATTGAATACGAAATAAGGGTAAGTAAATAGGTAGTTGACACAGATTACCGCGATGACGGCGGCGAGCAAGCCCCAGATATAGCCGTCCGTAAAGCGCGAAATCAGCAAAACAGCCAACACAAATACCAGCTGTGCATTTTCGGCACCGTTGAAAAAGCCGCGCAGCAACTGGCAAAGTATGGTAGAGGCCAACAGGACGCCGAAGGTCAGCAGCGCGTTTTTCCATTGCGCCCTTACTAAATCTGCCATGGAGCGGTCCACGGTCCTTTCATGCGGCGTTCATGGAAATCAATACAAGTACAGTATAACAGAATAGTGGCTTTTTGCACAGCGGCAGATGTCACATTAGCAACGCCTTAGCGCTTATGGGCGGAGGGTTAGCGGCTTCTTAGCGGCGAAATGATTGTCAGAACGGCCTTTACAATATTACAATAGGGCATGCAAAAGACGCGGCGGATGCCTGTCGCAGGAGCGTATCCAGGGCAACCGCGCCATGCTTTTATGATAACGTAAAGGTTGGTGTTTATTATGGAACCCGGGCTTTCCCTCATGTACATCATCTCCCTGTTTTCCGTCCTGATTGCCTTTGCCTTCGCGGCATACCTCTTCGTGTGGGTCAAGCGCCAGAAGAGCGACAACGCTACCATCAACGAGGTCGCCTCGCTCATCAAGGCGGGCGCGAATACCTTCATGCGCAAGGAGTACCGCATTCTGGGCATCTTTGCGGGCGTAGTCGCCCTGCTGATCTTCCTCCTGCTGCCCTCGCCGGTTTGGAAGGGTAATATCAGCGCGAACATTTCCATGGCGGTGGCCTATATCGCCGGTACGGTGCTATCTGCCATCGCGGGCAAAATCGGCATTGTCGTAGCGACGGCGGCCAACGCGCGGGCTGCTGTGGGCGCGAAGGATGGTATTAAGCCAGCGTTTTTGATCGGCTTCCGTGGCGGCGCGGTGATGGGCCTCGCGGTGGTGGGCTTCAGCCTGCTGGGCGTTTCCGCCGTGCTGTACGCGGTTGGCGATTCCACCATTTTGCTTGGCTTCAGCTTCGGCGCAAGCTCGCTGGCGCTGTTTGCCAAGGCTGGCGGCGGAATCTTTACCAAGACGGCCGACGTGAGCGCCGACCTGACAGGCAAGGTTGAATTGGGCATCCCCGAGGACGACCCGCGCAACCCCGCGGTAATTGCGGACAACGTCGGCGATAACGTTGGCGACGTGGCCGGCATGGGCGCTGACCTGTTCGACAGCAATGTAGCCGCCATGACCTCCGCGCTGGTGATCGCGCAGTCCCTCGGCGGCGGCATCAACATTTCGATGGTGTTTTGTTACGCCGCGCTGGGCCTGATCGCATCCATTATCGGTATCGCGACGGCGCGTATCGGCAAGGATGGCAACCCCACACGCGCGCTGAACTCCTCCACCTATGTGACGACCGGGCTGTTTATTGTGCTGACCGCGCTGGCAACCCTGGTCTTCAAGGGCTTTGAGTGGCGGGTATGGGGCGCCTCCACCGTTGGCCTGCTGGTGGGCGTGATCATCGGTATCACAACGGACTATTTCACCGACGACAGCAAGCCGATCGTCCGCCGCGTGGCCAAGGCCTCCCGCTCCGGTTCGGCGTTTACGGTTCTTTCCGGTGTTTCCTATGGCTTTATTTCGGCGCTGCCCGCGATGATCGGCATTGCGGTTTCCGCGCTGTTTGCCTATAACCTCTGCGCGCCGCTTGGCGATGGCTACGCGATGTTTGGTATTTCCATGGCGGCGGTCGGCATGCTCTCCATTGTTGGCATGATCATTTCCAACGACGCGTACGGACCCATCGTGGATAACGCCAGGGGCCTTGCCGAAATGGGTGGCTTGGGCGAGGACACCATCCGCACTGCGGACGAACTGGATAGCGCCGGCAACACCGTAAAGGCGGTTACCAAGGGCTTCGCTATCGGCGCTTCCGGCCTGACGGTCATCTCGCTGCTGGGCGCGTACCTCTCGGAGGTTAACGCCGCGCTGGCGCAGGCCGGTAAGGCGCTGCTGACCGGCTTTGACGTTATGAACCCCACCGTATTCTTCGGAATTTTGATTGGCGCAGCCGTTCCCGCCGTGTTCTCCGCGATGCTGATGCTGGGCGTGGATAAAAACGCGCAGCGCATGGTCAGCGAGATTCATAGGCAGTTCAATGAGATTCCCGGCCTTCGCGAAGGCCGCAAGGGCGTGAAGCCCGAATATGACCGCTGCATTGATATTGCGACCAAGGGCGCGCTGATGGAGTTGATTCCCGCCGGGTTGATGACCATTATCGCGACGCTGCTCGTCGGCTTTATCGGCGGCCCCAGCGCCATCGGCGGCTTCCTGCTGGGCAATATCGTCAGCGGCCTGCTGCTTGCGTTGTTTATGTCCAACGCCGGCGGCCTGTGGGACAACGCAAAGAAATACATCGAGGCGGGCAACGAAGGCGGAAAGGGCTCCGACGCGCATAAGGCCGCCGTTGTAGGCGATACGGTCGGCGATCCGTTCAAGGATACCGCCGGACCCTCCATCAACACGCAGATTACGGTTGTCGCGCTCGTTTCCTCGCTGATGTCGGCGCTGTTCGCGGCGTTCTCGCTTCTGGGCTGAGAAAAGCGGGTCAAGCGCGCCTGAAACATCGTTTATTTCATCGGGAGAGGAGGGGGATAGGCAATGCTCGAAACCATCGTCGTTGTCGCCGTCGTCGCCATTACGGCCGCTTTTCTGATCTTCAGCCTGTTTGAAGACAGCATCCTCAATGCGCTGAGCAAGAAGAAAAAGAAAGACGACTCCTGCTCGCAGTAACGATGAAATGGACGAATGGAGAGCGCGCCACAGGCTGATATATGCTGCGCGCGTTCACAAGGACGCTAAAACGTAAAAATAGGCCGCGCCAGGGAGGAAAATCCCCGGCGCGGCTTTTGCCTGTTGACATGGAAATACATAGAAGGTGGGCGGAACGCTATACTGTCCGCCCACCTTACAGGTTGCGCAAATACTCCTTGTCATTATCCTAAAAGCCTAATGTATCCAGCGGAAGCCCGCTAAGCTCCCGCATGGAGGAAACGCGCATCTCAACCCTCAGGGCCGGGTAGAAGCCGTCGGGGTCGAACAAAATGCCGCTCATGCCGGCATTGTGTCCCGCGTCGATGTCGATATCCCGGTCGCCAACCATGGCGGCCTCCTCCGGACGCACGCCGTTGCGCGCCATCATTGCCAGCAGCGCGTCGGGCGCGGGTTTGTCGGGAAAGCCGTCCGTGCGCGTAACCGCGTCTGCAAAATACCGGTACAGCCCATCCCGTTGAAGCTGTTCAACAGCGCGTGTATCACGGTGCGTATAAAGGTAATGACGGATACCGGCATCGTGCAGCCGCCGCAGGCAGCTTTCAAGGCCGGCATATGGCAAGAACCCCATTTGCGCGTCATGATATTTGTGGAAGGCCTCCATTACGGCCTGAACGTCCAGCCCGTTTTTGTCGGCGTAATAACAGGCCGCGCGATAGACGGACACCTTCAGCAGCCCAAGCGCTTCAGCGGGAGGCGCGGCAATGGAAAACTCCCGCAGCGCGTCCTGAAGGGCACGCGTAATCTGCGGGTAGGTGTCGTACAATGTGCCGTCAAAATCCCAAAACAAGTGCCGGATAGCCATACCAATCAGCTTTCGCCGCGGCCGCTGTCCGCGCTGTCGGAACGGGCGGCCCTGAAATCCTTGCTGGGTTTACCGTCCGTCTTTTTGCCGTCGCTCTTTTCGGAGTCCTCCACCGGGCTTTGTTCAGGGGGCTCTACCTTGCTGATGAGAGCCTTTTCCACGCGGTGGTCGCAGATGCTTTCCACCTGAATATGCAGGCCGCACATGGTAACGGCAGGAGTGCTGCCGTCCTCGGGAATGCTTGGGAAGGTGCTGAACACCATGCCGCTAAGGGTGTCAAATTCCTCATCGAGCGGCAGGTTGATATCAAGAGCGTCCGCAAGGGTTTCCAGATCAACGGTGCCGGTAACGCGCCACAGGTTTTCCCCAAGCTTTTCAATTTCATTATCCTCATTGGGGTCAAACTCGTCGTAAATATTGCCGACGATTTCCTCCAGCAGGTCCTCCATCGTCACGATGCCGCTCATGCCGCCATACTCGTCCACAACGACGGCAAGGTGGATTTTCTGCTTTTGCATATTGTTAAAAAGCGTATCGGCGGGCACGGTCTCAGGCACCAGGTAGGCCATGCGCAGCAGGTCGCGTAAGGCTTTTGGATGCTGGCTTTGCGCGTTCAGCAGAAAATCCCGCGTATTGAGCACGCCGATAATGTCGTCAATATCGCTGTCGTATACGGGGAAACGGCTCAGGCCGCTTTCGCGGATGGTTTTGATGATTTCTTCAAAGCTGTCGTCCACATGCAGCGCCACCACGTCCATTCGGTGCACCATAACATCCGCGGCCGTGGTGTTGTTAAACTCGAAAATGTTTTCAATCATTGCGCGTTCATCCTGCTCGATCGCGCCGCTTTCACTGCCGATGTCCACCATCATCCGAATCTCTTCCTCTGTTACATCGTCGGAAGATTCGTTGGGGTTGATACGGAACAGGCGGAGTACGCCGTTGGTGCTGACGGTGAGGAGCCAAACAAGCGGCTTAAAAGCTTTGGAGACAAAGCCGATTGTACCGCAGGCGAAGCGGGCGACCTTCTCGGGGTTTTGAAGGGCGATACGCTTTGGTACCAGTTCGCCCAGCACAATCATGAAATAGCTCAAAATCAGAGTGATGAGAATAACGCAAACGGTATTGAGCGCCGCGGGCGAGAGCAGCGTAAAGCCGGCGTTTAACAGAGCGCTGGCCAAAATCGACGCAAAATGATCCGCCGCGAAAGCGCTGGCGAGAAAGCCGCTTAATGTAATACAAACCTGAATGGTGGAAAGAAACCGCGTGGGCGATTCCACCATCTTCAGCATTTGAACGGCTTTCTTATCGCCGTCCTCGGCCTGTCTGCGGATTTTGTTCTCGTTCATGGAGACCACCGCCGTCTCTGTGGCGGCGAAGAACGCGTTGATGAGAATGAGCAGCAGCTGTACCAGAAACTGACTACCTATGGGGTCGTCCAAGGAAATGCCCTCCTTATCGTTGTGCAACCTTTTGTTGCATGATATATGATTATAGCATAAAGAATTTGAAAATGCATCCACTTTTTATGAACGGAGTGTAAAATGGGAGATCAGAAGTGTTGCTGTGACGGCGCAAGAATGTGCGAACCCGTTTTATTCCCGCGGCGCGGCGACGCTTTCACGCTCAACCAGCGCGACGCTCAATTCGGTTTTCAGGTAGCAATCCCCGGCGGCCGCCAGATGAAGCAGCGTGCGAACAGCCGCGACGCCCATTTCCCGCCTGAAAACCCGAACCGTGGAAAGCGCGGGTCGACAAAACTGGCAGATGGAAATATCATCCATTCCAATAAGCGACACGTCTTTCGGCACCTGAATACCATGTTCGGAAAACGCGCGCATGCAGCCGACGGCGATGATGTCGTTGCCCGCAAAAAATGCCGTGGGCAGCGGACGGTTTTGATTCAGCAGCCCGCACATATCCTGATACGCGCCCTCCAGCGTAGGGGTTACGCGCCAGAAGCTGTCCTCGGTGAAAGCCAGGCCGTTTTCAGCCATCGCGGCTTCATAACCCTTACGGCGGTACCGCATGTTGCTAAACGTAACCTTGCTCGTGATGTGGCCGATATTGCGATGCCCGGCGGCATACAGGGCGTGGGTCGCGCTATAGCCCGCCTCGTAGTTGTTCATCACTACGGAATGAACTTTTTCATGCCGGAATAGGTTATCCAGCGCAAGCAACGGCGATACGCAGGGATCGAACAGCGCCAGATCCTCCGGATAAATCTCCGTGCTCAGCAACAAAATACCCGCGCACTCCTCCATGCAGATGGTACGGATACGTTCGGAACAGTCGGCATCCAGGCCAATTTGTAAATGCGTTATTAAAAGCTCCAGCCCTTCGCGCTGGCATTCGCGCTCGATGGCCTCAATCAGCTCCATGAAAAACTGCGTGTCCATCACCACAAGGCCGTGCCGCTTTAAAATCACCAGGCGGACATAGCTCTTTTCGGCGCTTTTTAAGGCTTTGGAGGATAGATACCCCATTTCCTCGGCCAACTGATGAATCAGGCGTGTATTCTCATCGCTTACCCCTGGCCTGCCGTTGAGCGCGTTGCTCACCGTCGCGGGGGATACGCCCGCCCGGGCCGCGATATCACGTACGCGCACTTTCATTGCGGGGAAACACTCCTTTCAGTATGCCGGGGCTTTAAGGCCGCAAGCGTTTTTTATTATACCACAAAACTAAACAAAATAAATAGTAAGCTAACGTTTTTATAAACAGGTGAGCGCACCGCATGCGAACCCCATAACACAAAGAGCCGGGAGGAAAGGCGCAGCAAATTCCGTCGGCCCTTCCTTCCCGGTTTTGTGAATTCAACCGTGCCGGTATACATCCCAGCCCATGTAGTTGCCCAGCGCTTCCTCCAGCACGTCCGCGCACGCGGCCTGCGTTAGCGCCACATGGTGCTCGTAGCCGTTTTTGGTTAGGTGCCGCATCAGGCCGTTCAAATCGGGAACCTCGCATACGGCCACGCCACCGAAGGTTGGGAGGGGATCGTCCGTAAAACGGCCTTCGCCAAGATAGCACTTGATTTTGCCGTTCTTATCGTCGGTGGAGATTTTCAGATAGGTCATCGCTCCCGGGCGTACCCTGCCCTTGAGTGCGCCGAAACTGACATCCGTTCCCAGCGTCGTCGCCAGAATATCCAGATTGGCGATTTCGGGCGTTTCGGCAAACGCGCACGCGGGATAATTGCTACAATGCACGTTAACGCACTTGTCGGGCTCGCCGCGGTAGTTGTTGTTCCAGTCCTGGTAAATCGGCGGAACGCCTCCGGCGCGCAGCAGCGCCAGCATGGATACCGCGCCCATCACGTCCGTCTCGCACGCACTGGGCATGCCCTTCTGGCCCATCATGCTCATGCACAGGCACATCGCGCAGCCATAGTTTGCCTCCACGCTGTCCCAGCACTGGATGGCGCTGGCGTCACAGTGGTGGTCGCGCATCCACTTCTCAATGGCGATGCACAGCCTGGCCTGCCTGAGTATCTTTTCATCGTCAATGCCGTCGGCCACCTTGCCATACGTCCTGATCTCAGCAGCCTTGGCCGTGATTTCAGCATCGTCGCTAAGGGCGGCGATATCGGCCATAATCTCGCTGAAATCCTCGGTTTCCACGGTAATGCCGCTTTGCTGGAGCAGCTTTTCGGAATAACGCACCGTGCGAAAAGGCATCACGCGCGAGCCGATCTGCGCGATGCGCGCTGTGCGCATGGCACTGACTACCGCGCAGATTTTGGCAAAGCGCGCAACGTCAGCGTGGAATTCTTCGCCATCCACGGGGCAGGTATGGCGCGCCGTCAGCGTGTACTTAATACCGTACTGGTAAAGGTTGTTGCACAGCGAAAGCTTGCCGCAGAACGCGTCGCGGCGGTTTTCAAGCTGGAGTTTGTCAAAATCGTCGTCACAGGCCTGAATCAGAATCGGACAATCGCAGCCGCTCCAGCGAACCGCGTCAGCAATGCCGGTTTCTTCGCCAAAGTTGGGCAGGCAGATAATGATGCCGTCCAACTCGTCGCGCCGGGCCTTAAACAGCGCGGCGCACTTTTTTGCCTCGTCGTAGGTCATGGTTTCGCCCATGAAGGTGGCGTCGGTAGAAAGGGTGACGGCCTCATGCCCCCATTCCTTGAGGGCTTTGAGAAGCTTTTCCCGCGCGGTAAGCACCAGATGGTCAGGAAAGAAACTACGGTTGCTGATTAATACGCCAAAGGTTGCCATAGGATAACCTCCTTTTAATTGCTTTCAATTATCTGTCGGCAGCGCTCAACGGCCGCATGCCAGCCGTCAAGCGCGCTTTTGCGCGCGGCTTCCGACATTTGGGGCGCGTATACCGCGCCCGGGCGGCATGCGGCCGGGATAGCGTCGAGGCTTTCATACACCCCGGCGCTGATGCCCGCCAAGTAGCCCGCGCCAAGGGCGCTCAGCTCGCTTTGCACGGAGCAGCGCACATTACAGTCAAGCAGGTCGGACTGAAACTGCATCAGCAGCGCGTTTCGTGTCGGGCCGCCGTCTGCGCGCAGCTCGTGTAGCTTTTCGCCCGTATCCCGGCGCATGGCAAGGATGACGTCCGCGTCCTGATACGCCATGCTTTCCAGCGCGGCGCGCACGATGTGCGCTTTGGTGGTACCGCGGTTCATGCCGCATAGAAGCGCCTGCGCGCGGCTGTCGAAATACGGCGCGCCAAGCCCGGAAAACGCGGGTACCAGATACACGCCTCCCGTGTCCGCGACGCCCGCCGCCAGCGGCTCGACCGCCGCAATCCCGGGCACGAGGCCCACCTCGTCGCGCAGCCAGCACAGCGTATCGCCGGAGCAGGTGACGTTGCCCTCCAGCACATAGCAGGTCTGACCGTTGAAACCGAACCCGACCGAGGCCGACAGGCCGTTTGCGGAAAAAATGGGGGAGAGGCCGACGTTCATCATGACCGAGCTGCCTGTGCCGTACGTCGCCTTGACCATGCCGTCGCTCAGGCAGCCCTGCCCAAACAGTGCGGCATGGCTGTCGCCCATCACGCCGGTGATGGGGATGCCTTGAGGCAGTCCGGTTGCCATCGTAACCCCAAAATGACCATCGGAAAGAAGAATTTTTGGGAGACAGCCCTTATGAATCCCAAAAATGGAAAGAAGCTCATCGTCCCAGTCCAGAGAGGACAGCGCCATCAGCTGGGTGCGGCTGGCATTGCTGACGTCGGTCGCGAACGTCCGGCCTTCCGTCAGGCGGTATATCAGATAGCTGTCCACCGTTCCGGTGCATAGCCCGCCCGCGGCGGCGCGCCTTGCAAGCTCCGGTTGGGCAAGCAGCACGCTCGCGGCCTTCGCGGCGGGATAATAGGCCGACAGCGCCAGGCCGGTTTTTGCGCGCACGGTGTCGGCGTGAGTCTTTAGCCCGTTGCAGAAGTCCTCGGCCCGCACGTCCTGCCACACCACCGCACGGCATAGCGGCTCGCCTGTCTCACGGTCCCATAGCACGGTGGTCTCCCGCTGGTTGCTGATGGCAAGGGCCGCGATGGAGCCGGTGGGAAGCCCATCGGTCATTTCGGCCACGCCCTCGCGGACGTTTTGCCAGATCTCCGATGCGTCGTGCTCCACAAAGCCCGGATACGGATAAAACTGCTGATGATTTTTAGCGTACCGACGGACGATATCTCCATCCTGGTTCAGCAGGAATACCTTGCTGGCGGAGGTGCTTTGGTCGATGGCGACGACGTATTTTTTCATCCTCATCACCTGCCGAGCTCCTTATGCACCGATGCGGCGACGCCCTCACCTGTCAGGCCGTAATGCTCGAACACCTCGGTGCTCGTACCGGTGTAAAGCGTCTCGTCCGGCAGGCCGAGAAGCGCCATTTTTACCGGGCGCTTTTGCGCCAATACCTCCGCGACGGCCCCGCCCAGACCGCCGTGAACGTTGTGCTCCTCCACGGTCACAATCAGGCCCGTTTCAGCCGCTTCCAGAATGGCGGCCTCATCCAGCGGACGAAGGGTATGCATATCGTACACCGACGCGCTTACGCCCCGCACCTCAAGCAGCCGCGCGGCCTCCAGCGCGTGGTATACCATCTCGCCGCAGGCGATCAGGGTCGCGTCCATGCCCATGCGCAGCCTGTTGGCTTTGCCGGGGATAAAGGGCGCTTCATTCTCATAAACCGTGGGCACCGCGCCGCGCCCCATGCGGACATAGGCGGGCTGGCTTGACTTTGCGAGGTACTCCGTCAGCTTAACCATCTGCGGGCCGTCCGACGGAAGGAAAATCTCTATGCCAGGAATGGCGCGCATTAGCGCGATGTCCTGCGTGGCGTGATGGGTTGCGCCCAGCGCGCCGTAGCTGACACCCCCGGAAACACCGATGATTTTAACGTTTTGACGGCTGTAGGCCACGTCCACCTTGATCTGCTCGGCGGAGCGCAGCGAGTAGAAGCATGCGGGGCCGCAGGCGAAGGGCCTTAGCCCGGCGTTTGCGAGCCCGGCGGAAATGCCGATGGCGTCCTGCTCGGCTATGCCGCATTCCACAAACTGCCCGGGCAGTTGCTCCGCAAAGCCGCCGAGCATTACCGAACCGCAGCTGTCCGTGGCGACGGCGTAGAGGGTTTGATCCGCTTTTGCCAATTGAAGAAACGTTCGCGTAAAGGCTGAACGTACCGCTTCGGCGCTCATGTCCAATCCACTCCCTTCACACCCAGCGCCTCGTAACCCGCGAGGAGTTGCCCGGCGGTGGGCACCTTATGATGCCATTCCTTTTGGTTCTCGGCAAAGGGCAGGCCTTTGGCCTTGGTGGTCAAACAGATGAGGCAGTGAGGTTTTCCATTTTGTGGCGCGCAGTGAAAATACTCCGTCAGCGCCCGCGTATCGTGTCCGTCGATTTCGGTCACGTCCCAGCCAAAAGAAGACCATTTGCCGTGAAAGTTTTCAAGCGCCATCACCTCTTCGGTGGTACCGCTAATTTGTAAACCGTTGCGGTCGATAATGGCAAACAGGTTATCCAGCCCATAGTTCGCGCCTGCCATGGCCGCCTCCCAAACGCTGCCCTCGTCCTGCTCGCCGTCGCCCATGACCACAAAGGTTCGGAAGGACTTGCCAACGCGCTTTGCCGCCAGCGCAATACCCACGCCGACGGGCAATCCGTGCCCTAGCGCGCCGGTGCATATCTCCACGCCGGGAATCTTGTTGCTCGGGTGCCCGATGAGGCGGCTGCCCGCACAGGAAAACGTCCGCAGCTCCGCACGCGGGAAAAAGCCCAAGTCGGATAAAATGGCAAGATAGCCTTCCACGCTGTGTCCCTTGCTTAATAAAAAGCGGTCACGGTCCGGCCAATCCGGCTCGTCCGGCCGGAAGCTCATGACGTCGTAAAAAAGGACGCTCAGCACGTCCAGCGCGCTCAGCGCGCCGCCCGTATGGCCCGTGCCCGCGCGGTGGATCATAGTGATCGCGTCCGCGCGGCGAAGGTTGGCAAGCTGCGCAATCTGGTTTGCATCCATGTAAATTTCTCCCTTCGCTCGCTTACTTCAGGCGCGCCTGAAGCGCGGCCTTCTTTTGCAGATCCTTTTGCATCAGGTCGATCACCACGGCGACGATGATGACGACGCCCTTAATGACCATTTGCCAGAAGGAGCTGACACCCATCATGATCATGCCGTCGTTTAGTACCGTGATCACAAGCACGCCAATGATGGTGCCGCCGATGGTGCCCATGCCGCCGCTCATGGAGGTGCCGCCCAGAACCACCGACGCGATCGCGTTCATCTCCCATGATTCGCCGGTGGCCGGATGCGCGGCGCGAAGTTGGCTAGTCATGATGATGCCAGCCAGCGATGCGCAGAAGGCGGAAAATACATAGACGAAAATTTTGACCTTGTTGATTTTGATTCCGGACAACGTCGCGGCGCGCTCGTTGCCGCCCACCGCGTAAATCTGGTTGCCAAGCGGCGTCTTTTTCATGATGAAGGCGGCGACCAGGGCCATAACCAGAAAGATGATGATGGAATAGGGAAGGTCAATGCCGGGGATGGCGCCAGAACCGATCAGGTCAAAGCCGAGGTTGCCCTTTTCCGCGCTGCCAAACAGGTTGGGGAAGGTCGCGCCACCGCTGCGCAGCATGGCGAAGCCGCGGCAGATATACATGGTGCCAAGCGTTGCGATAAAGGCGGGCACTTTCACTTTGGATACCAGCGCACCCGAACACAGGCCAACGAGGATAGCAAGTGCAAACACGATCAGCAATATTAGGGGAACGTTGGGGTAAATGGTCCCTTGAACAAACGGCAGACGGATACCCTCGATGATCATGCCTCCGGCGATCATGCCGCTTAAGCCCACGATGGAGCCGACCGACAGGTCGATGCCGCCGGTGATGATGACCATCGTCATACCTAACGCCAGTAGACCGTAAATAGAGGCGTGCTTGATCATCAGCACGATGGAGGACCATTCGGTAAAATTGGGGGCGCGGA
Source organism: Bacillota bacterium (assembly GCA_023411375.1). Taxonomy (GTDB): domain Bacteria; phylum Bacillota; class Clostridia; order Christensenellales; family Aristaeellaceae; genus Limiplasma. The sequence goes on from JAEYOW010000032.1 coordinate 44,470, forward strand.
AGCAGAAGAAGATGAGCAAAATAGCGAGGGCGATAAAGGTGCGGCCCTTCAGCAGGAGAATGCCAAGGGAGGTGTTCCCTTTGGTTTTGATCTGGCTCATTGCGCTGTTCCTCCTTTGGATAATGCGGCTTTGCCGGTATGAAGGTTGGCGGCCGAGGCGGCAACCAGCGCATCCTCGGTAATTTCCTCGCCCGTAAGGTCGGCGGTTACCTTGCCGTTGCTCATAACCAGCACGCGGTCGCAGGCGGAGATGAGTTCCTTAAGCTCGCTGCCTACAAAGATCACGCCGTTTCCTTCGGCGGCAAATCGCCGCATCAGGCGGAATATATCGGTTTTTGCGCCCACGTCGATGCCACGGGACGGTTCGTCCATCATAAAAACCCGCGCCTTCGCCATCACGCACTTGCCGATGACCACCTTCTGCTGGTTGCCGCCGGACAGGCTGGTGATCAGATGCTTGACGTCGGCAACCTTTACTTGCATATCTCCGACGGTTTCAGCTACGGCCTTTCTACACGGCTCCCTACGGATAACGCCGCCCCTGGTGAAGCGTGGGATGCTGGTCAGCAGCAGGTTATCCGCGATGGACATGGTTTGCACAAGGCCGTCCTTTTGCCTGTCCTCGGGCACCAGTACCATGCCGCGGGCAATTTGACCGGTGACGTTGGGCCTTTGAATGGCCTGCCCGTCCAGTTCCATGCTGCCGGAGGCCTCGGGATGTAAACCCATGAGACTTTCCACAAGCTCTGTACGCCCGGCGCCCATCAGGCCGTAAATACCCAGCACCTCGCTTTTATGCAGCGTAAAGCTGACATGATCGACCGTGTAGCCGCCGCCAAGGCGCGGCAGGCAGTAATCTGTAACCTTGAGCAACTCACCGCGTTTGCCGCCATAAGGCGCTTTGTCGATCGCCAGCGTGGAATGGCCGACCATTTTTTCAACAATCCAGCGCACGGAAATATCCTTTACCAGCGCATCCGCCACGCGGCGGCCGTCGCGCAGAATCGTCACGGCGTCGCCAATACGGATGATTTCCTCAAGACGGTGAGAAATATAAATAATGGCGATGCCATGGCTTTTTAAATCTTTTATCAGGTTAAACAGCACCTCGACCTCCGCGTTGGACAGCGAACTGGTGGGCTCATCCATGATGAGCACCTTTAGCTCCTGCAGCAGCATGGTTTTGGCGATTTCCACAATCTGCTGCTGGCCTACGCGCAGGTTAAGCATGAGCTCCCCGGGGTCGATGCCGGGCTGGAGGCGATCTAGCACCTTTGAGGCCTTTCGCGCCTGCGCCTTACGGTCAACGACACCGTACCTGGAAAGCTCCTTGCCGGCAAACATGTTGTCGGCGACTTTCATTTCCGGAAACAGGTTAAGCTCCTGGTGGATAATCCCCACGCCCATAGCGCTGGCCTCGCGGGTGGTTTGAAAATGAATTTCCCGGTCCTCGAGAAAAATACTGCCTTTGGAAGGCTTCTCGATGCCGGCGAGAATTTTCATTAAGGTTGATTTACCCGCGCCGTTTTCGCCGATCAGCACGTTGACCTTGCCGGGATATACCTCGAAATCAACGTTATCCAGCGCCACGGTGCCGGGATATAGCTTGGTGACGCCGACGGCCCGCATCACGGGCGTGCGCGTTGCTTGCATTGCCATAACCATCCTCTCGCAATTCCAAACATGTCGTTGAAAGCCTGTCAGCCCGTCAGACTCCCGTGATTTCCAGTTCGATAGGAACGATGATATAGTTTTCGGGCAAGGCCGCAGTCAGTGAAAGGCAACCATAGAAGGATAGATCCCTGCCCACCAGTTCGTCCGCCGTCTGCCGGGACAGGATATCTTTTTTGACTTTGTTATTAAACGCCGTGGTCAGATCCGCGAATTCCACCTGATTGGCAAAGTCGTCCAGGCGAAGGAAGCCAACGCCGTCGCGGATGGCGTTTTTGATCTTGGAAGAGAAAACCGTGCCATAGTGCAGCTGGCAATCCGCCTGCCCATCGAAGGGGGCAAGATCCAGCAGCAGGGTGGTTTTTGTCGCCTTCTCGGCATTTTCAAGCCCCAACACCTTTGCGGTGCCGCTTACGCAGAAGCTCCACGCGCTGGTTTCGTTGGCGCGGTTGCCATAGCTTTCGCCGGCGGCGTTCAAATCGGCTGTCGTGTCGGCGATGAGCTGCGCAGCATCCTTGGCGCGCTCCTTTACGGCGGGCATGATCTTGTTATCCCAGTGATCAACGCAGTATTGCTCCGCGACGGTTAGCTTTTCAACCACGACGATCTCGCCGCTGGCGTTTACATAGGTTTCCGGCACCTCGTCAGGGATGACGGTTACGCGGCAGGTCAGGGCCACAATAGCTGCCGCTGCGGCCAGACCAATCCATTTCCACAGGCTTTTTTTATCCTTCATCGCCCTACGCCCCTCATTTTTTTCTTAAAAGAAAGGCCGGCGCGTGGCTCAGCCGCGCGCCGGCCCATGTGTCGGTTTGATCAATCCGCCAGCGCGAAGTTGTCAAGCTTTCCGGCGTTGTCCATGGTGATGAGGACACAATCCATCAACTGCTTTTCTTCCTTATCGGTCTTGCCATTCTTGATGTACTCGTCCGCCTGAATGACAGCCTGCTCGGAGATATAAGCGATGGGCTGGAGACCCGTGGCCTTGATTTCGCCGCGGAGGATAGAATCGCGCACGTCGTTGCTGCCATCAAAGCCGCAAACCACGACGTCAGTCATGCCGGCCTTCAGACATGCTTCGATAACGCCCATGGCCATGGTGTCGTTGCCGCAAATAACGCCCTTGATGTTTTCGGCACCCTGGGCCTGGATGATGGATTCCATCTTCTCATAGGCCTCGGTCTGGCTCCAGTTGGCGGTCTGCTGCTCAATCATCTTCATGCCATCGTACTGGTCGATTACGTCGTGAAAACCCTGGGAGCGCACGCCGGCGTTGGTGTCGGATTCCTTGCCCGTCAGCTCGACGTAGTTGCCCTCCTCGCCCATGCACTCCACAAAGTACTCGGCCACGAGGCTTGCGCCCTGATAGTTATTGGAAACCATCTGCGCCACGGCGTCGCCGGTGGAGTTGATCTCACGGTCTACCAGGAAGGTGGGGATGCCGGCGGCCTTGGCGCGCTGCACGGGTTCGATGGTGGCGTCCGCGCCGGCGTTGTCGCAGATGATGGCGGCTGCCTTGCGAGCGATCGCCGTGTCAAATGCGTCGGATTGCTTGGTGGTGTCGTCGTCGTGCTGGATGACGAGGCTGTCATAGCCCAGCTCGACGGCCTGTGCGGACGCGGCGTCTGCCACGGTCTTGAAGTATGGGTTGGAATGGCTGGGGGTGATGATGACGATCAGGGGTTTGTCCTCGGCGAGCGCCGTCATGCTCGCCATCGACAGAACCAGCAGGGCGGAAAGGAACAGAGCGATAATCTTTTTCATGGGTTTTCCTCCTTGTGTTTTGGATATTTTATTTCAATGCGCAATGCCTTTGCGCATGAAATCCAATATACAGCGCATACACCATATTGCTTCGTAAGGTAATGAGCGTTTATGGGAGATTGGCGTCGGCGCTATTTCTGTAAGGTTATGCTCGCTTGAAGTAGCCTAACTATAGCACTGAAATTTATATTTGTCAATAAAAAATTTATGAATGTTTATGATATATTTTATTTATATATGCTGAACGAATAATTTGTATGATAAAAAATTAGTAGAAACATTAAAAATAATTTTGAATTATAATTATAAAAAGCAACAAACATAAACAAATCATAAATATTTTATTCCGGGTTTGATTGGAAGGAGTCGCCATAGATATAAGGACAATTGTTTATGAGTCGACGCGAGCGCTCTTTCCATATGTGAGTGTATGTTGCTTTATATAAAAGAATTTTATATTTTACCGCCGATTTTAGGAAAAAGCAGGGGCCTAACAGCCTCGTTCTTGTGTCCTGTCTAAAAACAACCCCAAAATATATGATAATAATTGGAAATGCAAAAAATATGAGCCTTCCCGAAAAAACACACAGAAAAACGAGGGAAAAAACGAAATGAATCGTAGAAAAACAGTGGGAAGCTAACTCAAGCGGCGGAATTCGAGTGAAAGCTCGAAGCGGAGTCGGTGGGAGCAAGCCAGCCAATGCCGGAGTGGGGCCAAAGACGGTTGTAGAAGGTATCAATGTAAGCAAAAATAGCGCACTAGTGTCTTGACCGAGTTAATAATATAGTTTAAACTACACCTATGAGGGGGTGTAGTGGTGAACCAAAAGTACCATGTAGAATTAAGTGAAGCCGAACGGCAGGCAGTGCAAGAAATGTTACGC
>JAEYOW010000026.1 GCA_023411375.1 Bacillota bacterium
TCACGTCCTCGCCGTGGAGCTTCCGGCTGGTTTTGCCCAGAATAACGTTGGTGCGGCTTTCATTGACGCTTACGTGCAGCGCGCAAAAGCCGGACGCCTTTTGATCAAGCAGAGATACCAGAAGCGAAACGTCGGGCAACTGGTCCTGCGTGGCTACAAGAAGCACCATCAGAGCGCCTCCGCGTGAAACGCGCAAAACAATATGGCGCAAAACTCCGCGCCCTGTCGATTCGTCATACGGCTCCACGCGCGCGGCGCGCATCCAGTCCGACACGGCGCTGATTACCCCGTCAATCCCGCCCATGGCTACCGCGCAATCGGATATCGGCACGATATCATGGCTGCGCCTGCGGTAAAAGCCAAGAAGGGGTTTATCCGCGGTGCCGCCCACAGGCAGCGCCGTCTTGTTGCGGCAGCGCCAGGGATTGTCCGCGCCGAGCACCGGCGGAACATCCGCGTCCGTGAGCGAAAGGCCGCCGATGCGGTTGAGGCAGTCCAATACCTGCGTCCGCTTGGCGCGTAGGGTCGCCTCGTAGGTCATATGCTGGCCGCTGCATCCGCCGCACAGGGCATAAGCGGGGCATCCGGGCTCAGCACGGTCCAAGGAGGGAACCACAATGTTTTGAAGCTTTGCGAAGGCGTAGCGGGGATAGGTCTTTAGCGCCAACGCCTCAATATCCTCGCCAGGCAGCGCGCCGGGCACAAAAACAGCCTGTCCCCCGTAGTCGCACACTCCCTCAAGCTCGCTGCCAAGGCGCGTACAGTGTAACGATAACCGCTGGTTTTTGACGATCATTCCGTAAACATCCTTTCGCGCCCGGAGGCGTGAGATAAAGAGGCCATCAGACCTCATCCGGCGCGCCTGAAACGGGCGCGTCTCCCCTGCGTTGAAGCCAAAGCTCGCATAGCGAAAGCGCGAGCGCGCTTTCCACAACGGGTACGGCGCGCACGGCAACACAGGGGTCGTGCCTGCCGTGTACCGCAAGAGTGCTGTTACAGCGGCCCGAAAGGGATACGGTTTGCTGCCCGGAGCTGATGGAGGCGGTGGGGCGGAATGCGGCGCGCACAACGACAGGCATGCCGTTGGCAAGCCCGCCGACCAAGCCGCCCGCACTGTTGCGCGTGGTTTTGACCGCGCCGCCCTCCATGGCATAGGGATCGTTATACGCGCTGCCGCGCATGCGCGCTGCGGCAAAGCCCGCCCCAAATTCAACGCCCTTGACCGCGGGAATGCTGAACAGGTGACCGGCCGTCACGGCCTCCACCCCTTCAAAGTAGGGAGAGCCGAGACCCGCCGGCGTGCCTACTGCAACTGCCTCTACCACGCCGCCCAGGGAATCGCCCGCCTGCTTGGCGGCGAGGATGGCGGCGTACATTCTTTCACCCGCCGCCGCGTCCAGCGTGGGTACGGGCAGGGAGTGGCAACGGCGCAGCGCCGCAATGTCGGGGTTTAGCGAATCGATTGGAAGATCGGATAATCCGCCGATCTCCAGCACATGCGCGGCGATTTCCACACCGATGGTTTGCAGAAGCTGGATAGCGACGCCTCCGGCAAACACGTAGGGCAGCGTCAGCCGCCCGCTGTGGTGTCCGCTTCCCCGCAAGTCGTCAAACCCGCCGCTTTTAACCGTCGCTGGGTAATCGGCGTGGCCGGGCCGGGGACGGTCGGGGAGAAAGCTGTAATCTGCGCTGTGGGTGTCGGCGTTTTCGAAAAGAGCGGTCAGCGGCTGGCCGGTGGTGGCCGCGTTCCAAACGCCGCTGATGATGCGGGGGATATCGCTTTCACGCCGCCCGGTCGCGATGGCGCTGCCGCGCGCCGCGCGCCGCTGAACAAAGGCATTGAGCGCTTCCTCGTTAATGTGCAGTCCGGCGGGCAGGCCGTCCAGCGTAACGCCGACCGCCGCGCCATGGCTCTCGCCAAAAATCTGCATGCTCAGAGCGCGCCCGGTACGGCTGCTCATGACAGGATCCCCCCCAACTTACGCCAGGTGTCAAGAAAACCAGGCCAGGACTTGTTCAGCGCATCCGCGCCATGCACGGTGATGGGCGCGTCGCAGATGAGCGCCGCCGCGGCTAGCAGCATCACAATCCGGTGGTCGCCGCGCGCGTCGGCTTCAAAGCCGCCGTGAAGCCGCGCGGGACCATAAACGGTCAGCTTGTCGTCATTATCGCTGACGGATACCCTCGCGCCAAGCCGGGTAAGCAGCTCGACCGTCGCGCTCAGCCTGTCGCACTCCTTGAGACGGAGGCGGCCAACGCCCGTCAGCACCGATTTGCCGCGCGCCTGCGTGCAAGTAAGCGCAAGAATGGGCGCGAGGTCGGGAATGTCAGAGCAGTCGACGCGTGTCGGCATGAGCCCGGCACGGGAAGGACTGACGGCGTACAGCTCGCCGCGCGTATGGTAAAGGCGCAGCCCCATCTGAGACAGCACGTCCAGCACGCGGGCGTCACCCTGGAGGCACGCAGCCTGATCGTCGCACAAACCGGACAGCATCACTCCGCTGCCCATGGCGTTTGTGCACAGCAATACCGCCGCCTGCGACCAGTCGCCCGCGACGCGTACATCGTCCGGGCTTGATTCGGCGGCGGGGGTAAGTGTGAACACGCCCTCATCGCGTTCCGCGAACGAGACGCGAAAACGCTTCATCAGCTGAAGCGTCATATCCAGATAGGGGCGGCTCACAATGGGCCGGGTGACGGTTAGCGTAGCGGGCGCAGGTCTTCCCTCCACGTCTACGGCATGCGCGAGCGCAATCAAAAGCCCGGAGGCGAACTGGCTGGACTGGGAGCCGTCAATTTCATAAGCTCCTGCGGACATAGCGCCGGAAATGTCCACAGAGGCGGGCGCGTCATTCGTGGCGGGGGTGAGCCTCATATTGCCGCCGATTTGCCGGACGAGCGGCTCAAACGCGTCCAGAGGACGGGCGAAAAGCGCCGGCTCCATGGTGAAGCGCACGGCCTGACCCCGTACAAGAAAAGCGGGAATGAGCATACGCAGCGCGGCCGCGCACGCATGCACATGACAGGTGGCGCGCGGCGCGTCCGGTACGGCCGGCGGGGCGGGAATCACACGGAGTACGTCGCCCTCCGCGATCACCCTCGCACCCAGCGCGGTCACGCCGCGTATCATCGCATCTGTATCGTCGCACAGCGGCGTCGCAAAGCCGTGCAAACGGCATTCGCCACGCCCAAGCGCGGCCAGCAGCAGCGCACGGTGAGCCTCGCTTTTGGCCGGCGGCGCAAAGGCCGAACCATGCAGCCTTGCTGGATGAAAAATTACGGAATTCATGGAGATGTCCCCCTCACTTTAATGAGGCATAATGCCAGAAAATACAACACAGCTTTGATTATAGCATACGGCTCTCAAAAAACAACGGTCGGCAGTTCCAGCCGGCCGTTATATTTTCAACTTTTTGATGAAGATTTCTTCACAATTTCTTCTTGTCAAATATGGCAGCGAAAATTGCAATCTAAGACAAATAACCGAGGCTTTTCAAAGCGAACACCCAGAGAAAAACGGTCAGGATGGAAAAAACCGTCGTAAACACAACCTGCCCTCCGGCAAGGTCACCGTTGCACCCCATCTGCTGCGCCATGGGAAAGCTGGATACAGAGGTGGGGGAGGCATATACCGCGATAAGGGCGGCCAGAGAAACGTCGCGGATACCAAGCGCTACCGCGATGGAGAGAAAGAGAAGCGGCACAGCCACCAGACGGCCGAGAACGCTGATGGTAATGAGCTTGAGGTGGTCGCGCGCCTTGCGAAAATCAAGCGACGCGCCCAACAGGAACAGCGCCAGCGGGGTTGCGATACCCGCGAGCTTTCGTAGCGGAGTTTCGATCAGCCCGGGCAGCGGCACATGAAGCTGCCAAAGCAAAAAACCGGCTGCCGTGCCCAAAATTAACGGATTGAGCAAAATCCCCTTGATCATATCGCCAGCGCTCGCGCGATGATCGCTGAACATCATAAGCGCGATGGTGGACATAACGTTAAAAACGGGCACGATCGCCGCGACCATTAGAACGGCAATGGAGGTATCCGCGTCCGGGTACATCATCATAACAAGGGGAATGCCGAAAATAGCGTAGTTGCTTCGGGCGATGCCCTGAATCATTACTCCGCAGGCCGCACGCTCACGGCACAGGCGCGGCACCATCAGGAAAAGCGCGCCAAAGCACAGAAGCGTCGTAACCAGCGCGTAAAGCAGCGTGCGCAGATCCACCGACGCGCCCAGCTCCGTATCCATGATGTTAAAGCACAGCAGTAACGGCAGAAAAATTCTGAACACACAGGCGTTCAGCTGTCGCGCCGAGCTTTCAGAAACCCATCCCGCCGCCCGCGCGCCAAAGCCCGCGGCCATCATCACCAGCAGGGGAAAGACGGTGTTGAGAGAAAACAGAAGGTCGTCCAAAGGGGTCATCCCTTTCCTATGGGGTGGAAAAAGCGCTCAACCCCAGCAGCAGTTGCCCCATGTAATACATGCCTAGGCTAAAAAAGTGGCATGAAACCGGAGCCTTGCGAAGGGTGTTGTGAAGCAGCGTCAGGTCGGACGCGACAAACAGCGCCGCGCCAAAGGCCGCCAGCAGCGACCGCGTGGAGCCGGCCAGGAAGGGGAGCGGCAGGCTGAGGCCCAGCAGCGCAGCCAGCGCGCCCGCGTAGATTGAAAGCCCGAGGATAATATGCCTTTGCGGCACTTCCGCCCTGTAGCGCGAGAGAAACAGCCATAGCCCCGCAAGCGCGCCCGCAAAAACCGCGAGATTCCACCAACAGAGCGCGCGGTAAAAAAGAAGCGCCGCAACGTAGAGCATGTGCCCGGCGAAGAAAAGCACGCCGCCGATTTCAAACCGGATTTCAATCATTAAATCGGCCATGGCACATATGCACAGCCCGATGAACAAGAGGCGCGCATAGGCGTCCGCGCTTGCGCCGGAAAAGGCGGCGGCGCCAGCGAAAGCGGCGGCCATCAGCGTGGGAACCACCTTTGCAATGAGCGTCGGAAGCTTTGATGCGCTTTGCTTGGTACGGAAATGAACCGGCATGAGCACCAGCCAGATCAGCACGGCGGATAGAATAGCGTAGGGCATGAACAGCCTCCCCTGTGCGCCTGTGGGCGCGATGTGTTCGTTTTTCCTGTGCGAACATCATACGCCATTTCAGGCGCCATGTCAAATGAAAAGCCGGCGCGCGGATGATCCGCGCGCGCCGGCTTTCGAAGAACCCTATGGGGTACCGGAGGGACGCTATTCCGAACCCGGCAACAGGCACGGTGGGTTCGGAAGCCTCTCGCGGCGAGATTTCCTTTCCCGTTGCCCTAAAACCATTCCGGCCTTACGGGCGGCTCGCAGTATTCAAGACGTTCCTTGCGCGCCCAATCGGGCATACGGTCGGGTTTGAGAAGGCCAAGCTCCAGCAAAAGCACGTTTTCCATCATGCGTGATCGCTCCTTTTCGTTTTGCGTTCGGCGCGCGTTTTCATATGATATGGCTGACGATATCGGAAATGTAAATGCAATCGGGGTCCTTTGGAGGCGCGGTTTCATCCGCACTGTCGGGCGTGCGGGTGGCGCCGTTGCCGCACAGCGCTTCGCAAAGGGCGGCCAGCTGGGCGGGGGTTCCCTCAAGCATGCCGTTGTTTTCAAGCAGCGTTACTTTTTCCCGAAGCACATCGGGCGCAAGCGCTGCGTCCAGCGTCAGCACGCCCCGGTTTAGGATAGCGGTGGGCTCCGTGAGCCGGGAGAGGCGAAGGGCCGCGCGGTTGACAAGCAGCCGGCCTTCGTAGGGCATCCACTCAGGCTCGCCCACCACAAGGCTGAGCCAGCCGTCCATCGCCTCCAGCGGTATGTAGGCCCTACCCGTCACATGGAGGCATTCCAGCGCCTTGAGCCTCGCAAAATCCACAGGCTCGGCCAGCAGGTCGCCGTCCACATAGAGTTTCCCCCGCAGGGCGGAAGCGTTGCGGCGGTTGACGCTTAAGCCGTCCATGCGCAGCGTGAAGCCGTCGGGCAGCGGAATGCATTTGGAGGAATCTCCGGTGTAAATCTCCGCCATGGCGGAGGCATCGTTTTCGTAGAGAAAAATTTGGGCACGGCTGTCCAGCTTCACGTCCCGTGCGCGCAGGACTCCGGGTACGCCGGGCTCCAGCAAAACCTGCCGAGTCAGATAGAGCTTTGCACCCTCCGCAAGCATGGCGCATTCGCCCAGACCAAGCGGCTGCTTGCCCTGCCGCAGGCGGTAGCCGTCGGGATAGGCCACGGCCTGCCCGTTGAGGCGGATGCCCGTAAGGTTGATGGCCTGGAGCTGGGACGCGGTGCCGCAGAGCTGACCGTTGACGATACCGCCCGCAACGGTTTGCGCGATCTGGGAAGGGGTCATTTCAGGATCAATGGTAAGCTGCCCATTAACAATCAGATAGAGCTTTGCAGGAACGCCCCCCGAAGTGAGCGTATGCTGGCCATTGACGCTCAGGCACTCCGCGTCCTCGGGCAGGCAGATCACGTTACAAACATCCGCCATGGGAATACGGGCAAGAATGGGGGCGGAAGCCTCCGAGACAAGAACCAATGTAACGTCGCGAATGGCGCGGATGCCGACCGCCGCCTCTTCGCTCAGACGTCTGGCGTCCAGACAGACAATGTCCTCATAAACGATCTGTTTCATTCGTTTTCCCTCCGTTTTTTCAGATATAGCCGCGCCGCGCGCAGCCGGGTACGCACTGTTGCGGCCGGAATTTGGAGCGCCTCCGCGATTTCCGTGCTGTTAAGCCCCTCCACGCCTTTAAGCCGGACGACCGCGCGTATGCCTTGTGGGAGCGCGGAAAGCAGCTCCTCCACATCCGGGCCGGACAGATCGTCCCAACATCCGTCGTCCGGCGCCTGCTCGGCGGGCAGCTCAGGCCGCCGCTTGCGCAGACGGTCGATATAGGCGTTGTGCACAACCTTGAAAAGATAGGCGCGGCATGCGTCCGCGCCACGCTCCCTCATCAGCCCGGCACGCTCCCATGCCCTCACGAAGGCCGTCTGCACAAGATCCTCCGCCTCTTCGCGTTGGCGGCAGAGGCTTATGGCATAGCGAAAAAGCGCGGGACGCGCCTCCCAGAGCACCCGTTCCAGATCCATGCGCACCCGCCTCCCTTTACCGCTGCTTTCATAAGGTCTACGTTTGAAAAGAGCAAAGTGTTTGCAATTCGGCATATTAATTTAAAGGCTTCCAGGACTGCTTGAAAGGCGCATTCGATCGCGGAATGGATTCAAATTTCAGCAAAGTGCAGCTGGAGGGCGCTTAATTTATTAACGATGAGCTCCTTTAAAGCAAAAGGCCAAATGGATAATATGTTATTTCCATATCCGATAAAATAGCTTGCAATAAAATCTTCCTCTCCCTTGTTATAGAAGCCTCGAATAGAGCAACCGCCGTCTTTCGAGCACAGCGTCATGGACGGATAATGCTCTTTGTGAAATATATCTACCCCTCCTTGTGCTATTTTCACCTCGAATTCGGTGGCGTCGGAAGTTTTATACAGCATATCGGCGGATTTCAGAAAATCAGAAAAAGGCCTTGGAGGATACGCTTCGCTTGGTTGAACGCTCAAAATCCGGTCGCATCGAAACACCTTAGGCTTGTTTGCTTCAAAGTGATATCCGGTCGCATACCATTGCCCATGCGCGGACGAGATATCAAAGAATTGAATATGATAGGTTCGTTCTACGCCATTTTTACCGTATCTTACTTTGCAAGTTTTTTCTTCAATGGCGTATTGTAAAATTGAATCTAAAAAGCCGCATTGATTGTAATGCTTGATCGAGCCAAAGTGGAGCACCTTTTCGATTCTGAGAAGCGCTTCTCTCCTCTCAGCCGATATACAAACGGCGAACTTCTCCTTCAATTTATCAATACTGAAATGAAAGGGTGTGGTTTGATAATCCCGTAGGGTAAGCATCGAGAAATAAAGGGCGAACACCTCGTCAAACGTAAAAAGGATGGGGGATAGCAGCCGGTTTGGAAGAACTCCATAGTATCCATTTCTGCCCGGTTGCGAATAGATGGGCATGCCGATTTTCTCCAATGATTGAATGTCTCTAAGCGCGGTGCTTTTGGAAATGCTGAATTGATTCATTAAATCGCTTAAATTAAACCGGTCTTTATCGGCAAGGAATCGAAGCATATCATTCAGCCGCTCGGATTTATTCATAGCCGTAGCAAACCTCTCCCCTTAAAAGCATACATGATTTCATCGAAAGGTATCATGATATGACACTTTTTTAAATTATAATACAAATGAAAAGAGAAAGAAAGGGAGGCAAGCATTAATGAAAAAAATGTTTCTGGCATCGTCGTTTCAGGAGGTGGCGCATGTGCTCGCGGATTGGGAAAAGACGTTGCGCGGTAAAACGGTAACGTTTATCCCAACGGCAAGCAGGGTGGAGCGGGTCACGTTCTATGTATCCGCGGGGAAACAAGCGCTTGAACAATTAGGACTGATTGTTCAAGTGCTCGAAATATCGACGGCGACTCACGATGAAATAAGAACTAAGCTGGAGGGCAATGACTATATCTATGTAGCGGGCGGAAATACCTTTTATTTATTGCAGGAGCTGAAAAGAACCGGCGCGGATAGAATGATTATCAATGAAGTAAACGCCGGAAAGCTTTATATAGGGGAATCTGCGGGCGCGATTATCACGGCCAAAAGCGTCGAGTATGTCAAAGAAATGGATAACGCAAAGAAGGCGCCGGATTTAAAAAGCTATGACGGTTTCAATTTGGCAGCGTTCTATACCTTGCCGCATTTTCAAAGTCCGCCATTTCAAAAGGCGACACGGAAAATAATGGAGCGGTATTCGCAGGCCTTAAGCTTATTACCGATTGGCAACAAGGAGGCGGTTTTGGTCAACGGCGACGAGATACAAATGGCACATGGATAAGTTAATATAGCGTCGGCCGCGGCTCAACTTTCGGAATGCGGGTAGCGCCTACAGAAATTCCGAAAACCGAATCAGCGCCGCCTTGCTGCCCTTAAGCTTGATTTTGCCGCGCAGGAGAGCGGACATGGGGGATATTTGCCGCCTGAAAATGGCAAGTAGGTTTTCCTCCGTGCCGGTGACAACCGCGTCGGCCTCGTCATATTCACCGGTCTCGGCAAAATGGCCGTCCCGCAGGGAAAAACCCCGGGAGTAGCCCGTATCGCTGGCGCAAAGCCGATAGCTGTAGGTAATTCCCCGCAGAGCGTCCTCATGCTTTTGAAGCGTATGGCAGATGCCGTCCACCAACTGCGCGAGCCCCATACCGCCGTCGGCGGCCTGATAAAGCGACTGAATCTCTCTTTTTAAATCTTCCTTTGCCATAAAAACATCTCCTTGCTTAAATTGTGCAATGCGTTTAATCCCGCGCGAGCGTGCGCAGCAGCCCTTCGCAACCACGCAGCACGTCGCGGTAGGTTTCGTCGAAATTTCCGGTATACCAGGGATCCGCAATATCTTCCCCCGTCCCGCAGAAGGACAGCAGCTTGACAATTTTATGATCCGGGTCGCCGCCAAGCAGCGCGCGCATATTGCGAAGGTTAAAATCATCCATGCCGATCAACCAGTCGTACTCATCGTAATCGGCGCGGGTTAAGCGCCGGGCGGTCTTTCCCTCGCAGCGGATGCCGGCTTGCGAAAGCTTTTGACGCGTGCCGCGGTGCACGGGGTTGCCCAGCTCCTCGGCGCTGGTGGCGGCGGAGGCAACGCGAACGGCATCCGAAAGCCCATGCTTTTTGAGCAGATCCTTCATGACGAACTCCGCCATAGGGCTGCGGCAGATGTTGCCGTGGCAGACAAACAGAATTTTGATCATCATCTTTTATCCCTTCAACAACCGAAAACCCAAAATCCGCTGGGAATTTTGCGCTTTCATTTTGAGTGGTCTTATGCATTTCAATGCAAAGCCGCGATACGGTCAGTTGGATTGGTACATAGGCGGTACGGCGCTTGCCGCAGGTGTCTGTGAAACGGCGTTGGAAAAGCGGAACCTTTTGCGGCGCTCTCCCCTGTCCCCGGAATTGAAAGGAGCTTTCCATTTCCGGCTGAGGTATTTTAAAACCCGGTTCCATGCTGAAAAGAGCCTTCATACGGCACATCTATTGTACCATATGAAGACCCGCTTTTCACCCCTGAATTGTAGAGGAGTACACCGGTAGATTCATCTGTTGAATTTCTCGGCTCGAACGGACAGCGCATGTCGCAAAACCATGGGAGGGAGGAGAGGGGCGTACTCTCCCGTTGTTGATGTGTCCAACGCTGCCATACGGAGATTTACAGAATATGCTCTCTGTTTTAAAATTTGATTGTTCCGTCAATGCGAGGCGTCATATTGTGCCAAAATCGCCAAGCTGCTGCTGGTCCCAATTCGCTCGGCGCCGGCATCCAGCATGGCGGCGCAGGTTGTCCAATCTCGAATCCCACCGGCAGCCTTTACTTTTACGGCGTCGCCGACCAACCGCTTCATAAGGCGGAGCGCTTCCACAGTCGCGCCATGGGGACCCGTGCCGGTGCTTGTTTTAATATAATCCGGCCGAACTTCACGAGCAATTTCCGCAAGCGTGCGAATTTCGCTATCTGTGAGATAGCAGATTTCAAATATAACCTTGCTGATAACGTTGCCTTTTCGGCACAGCTCTACAATGGCTTCCATTTCCTTGCGTATATATTTCAGGTTGCCGTTTTTCAATTCTCCAATATTGATAACATAGTCAATTTCATCCGCGCCGTTATGAATGGCGTTTTCGGCCTCGTAAACTTTGGTTTCAATCGTGGTTTGGCCGGTCGGATAGCTTACCGCCGCGCCCACGTGGACATCTGTGCCCTTTAGCAGCTCTTTGCACAGAGCGACCGGCGAGGAGTTGATGGCAACCATGGCAAAGTGATGGTCTGTCGCCTCGGTACAAAGCTTTTCAAATGTGCTTCGATCGGCATAGGGCATTAAATTTGTGTGGTCGATGACTCGGCAGAGCTGTTCTTTTGTAATTGATTTGCTGTCCATGAGAAGCCTCCTTTTTCTATCCGGCCGCCTAAACCAGGCGGGAGCTGTGAAGCGGCGGCCATGTCAAAAAGCCCAACACCGTTCACAGCTTCCGAAAACCGTGGAGCTGATTCTGTTTATAAACAACAGCACAGTCTGCCTGTTGAAGCAATTCTTCAGACGTTTTTCAGCGCAATCGCTTCTTTGGTCTTCCGGATGATATCGGCTGCGGTGAGATGCAGCTCCTTGCGAAGATAATCAAGTTTCCCGACTTCGCCAAAACGATCCTGAACGCCGATTTTCAAAACGGGACAGGGCTTCTCGTTTGTGACGCAATCGGATACGGCGGAACCCAGACCGTTAATGACGCTCGCGTTTTCTGCCGTGACACAGCATCTGGTTTTTGAGGTGCTTTCAAGAATCATTTCTCTGTCTAGGGGTTTGATGGTATGGATGTTGATCACTTCCGAGTCAATGCCATCCATGGCCAGAGATTCGGCCGCGTCCAGGGCTTCTTTAACCATGATACCCGAAGCGACGATGGTTACGTCTTTTCCTCGCCTGAGCATAGTACCCCTGCCTAGCTGGAAGGAATCATGATCGTCATAGACGCTCCACGCGTTCTTTCTAAACAGGCGGATATAGACCGGACCATAGTGGCTGATGATCTGTGGGAAAACCTTTCTGAACTGAACGCTGTCAACCGGTTCAAAAACGATCATGCCGGGAATGTTTCGCATAATCGCAACATCCTCAAAGCTCATATGCGTTCCGCCGTTCAGCTCGGCACTTATCCCCGGGTCGCTCCCCACCATCTTTACATTCAGTCCGGCATAGGCTACGGATATGGTCACCTGATCGCAGCACCTGCGTGTGGCAAACGCGCTGAAGGTATGGGTAAAGGGAATTTTGCCCATTGCGGAAAGGCCCGCCGCGACACTGATCATATCGGCTTCGGCAACGCCGACATTGATCAACCTGTCGGGATAAAGCTTTTGAAACCGCTGCGTGGAGGCGGAAGCCATCAGATCTGCCTCCACTACGCAAATGCGGTCATCTGTCCTGCCATATTCAATCAGCAAATCGGAATAGGTTAGCCTTAGCTCGGTAGCTTCTCTTTTCCAGTCCATTTATCTATCCTCCCAGTCGAGCTTTGCAATGGCGCTTTTCCACATTTCATCGGTGATGTTCTTTACAGAGTGGCTGGAAAGCATGTTTTCACAGAAGTCGCAGCCTTTTCCCTTAATGGTATTCAGCAAAATCATGGACGGCCTGCTCTTTGCTTTTTTTGCGTTTTCAATTGCGAAAACAATTTGTTCGACGTCGTGGCCGTCCACGCTTTGTACATACCATCCAAAAGATTCCCATTTCTTATCAAGCGGATACAGGCCGTTGATTTCTTCAACGTAGCCGTCAATCTGCATTTTATTATAGTCCGTGAAAGCGATTAGGTTGCCCAGACGATGGCTGGCCGCCAGCATAGCGGCTTCCCAGATTTGTCCCTCCTGGCTTTCGCCATCGCCGATGCATGTATAGATATAAGACGGCAGGCGATCCATTTTTGCGGCAATGGCCATGCCGACCGCACAGCTAAACCCCTGCCCAAGCGAGCCTGTTGTCATATCAATGCCGTTGGTACGGTTCATATCACAGTGGCTGGGCAGATTGGTGCCCGGCAGGTTAAGCGTATCCAGCTCCTCTTTGCAAATATAACCCTTCATTGCCAGCACGGAATATAAAGCCGGACCGCCATGCCCCTTGGACAGGATAAAGCGGTCTCTGCTTTCTTTCTTTGGATCGGATGGATCAACGTTCATTGCGTGGTAGTACAAAACGGCAAGCAGCTCTGCCAGATCAACCGCGCCGCCAATATGACCCACCGTCAGCTGGCCGATTTCCCTTATAGTCAGTTTGCGGATTTCTTTTGCCTTTTCCCGAAGCATATCAAATAACGCTTTATCCATATCAGCCATACTCCTCATTCTATCGTGCTTTCACCCATCTGGGCCGAGTTTACAGCTCCAGCCATTTTGGATTGTCAACCAGCGTGGGAATTCCATTTTTTTCAACCAGCAGCTTCCTGAACCCCTTTGCTTCGATTGTTGCATAGTCATGTCCGGCGTCGGCCCGGTAGGTAAAAAAGGTAATGAATGGGTCGCGGTCGCTTATGTTGATGCTTCTGTGAGCATATCCCTTCGGCACATAACCAACCCGCCCGGGCAGCAGCTCCAGGGTTCGGCAATCGCCATCCCTGTTTTCAATGAGCAGACAGCCGTGTCCCTTTGTGCAGAAATAGATTTCGGCAGTGCCGGCAATGCTGTGAAAATGCCCTTTGGTAAAGTTGTATTCGTTACCTACCCTTCCGGGATAGAGGGTGGAAAAACCAAAAGAGAGATCTCCGGGGGTTTGAGGAATATCCAGCGCATGGTATTCATAGACAATTCTGTCCTCACGCGCGACAAGCTCCTCATATGCCCTGTCATCACAGAACATACCGCGCATCTCGCTCAGCCTTCTCCTGCCGGCAGGCGCCTGATTGGACGAGCCGGTCTCAGGATTAAAATCAATGCAGCAGCCCTGCTGCCAGTCAAATGTCGATAGTTTTTCAAAGCAATTCATCTTTTCCATCTCCCATGATACATGCATTTCACGCAATAAAACGCAACCGGATGCCTGGACGCGCAAACCATTTCAGCGCAAAGACGGTGGTCAGAGCTTGCCGTATATGTCTTTCATTGCATAGTAGGTTTCATCAAAGCGCTTAAGCATCATATCATAGACGGCGCGGTTCTTTTCGTTGGGATGTAGCGAATCGACGGTCCAGGAGAATTTGCCGATTTCGTCAAAGCCCTTCAGATAACCGCTTCCGACGCCGGCCAATACAGCCGCGCCGACAGATGTGGCTTCATCATAATAATTCAGGGTGTTAAGCTTTAGGTTCATGATATCGGCAAAAATATGAAGATTTGTTTTCGATTTTACCAGACCGCCCATAATGGATATTTCGGGTATGTCCGCATGCTCTCTCATAATATCCAGAATCAGGCGCATGTTGTAGCCAATCCCTTCCACAATGCTCCTTACCATATCGTTATGGGTGTTTTCCATCTTTAGGCCATAGAAACCGCCCTTTGCCTCCGCATCCCAGCGCGGACACCTTTCCCCACAGAGATAGGGCATATAATAGAGGCCGTTACACCCGGGTCTTGCCGATTCAATTGCCGCGTCGATGCAGTTATAAATGCTCGCGTTACTTTGTTTGGCCAGCAGATTTTCGGCTGCGCAGAGGTTTTCCTTCATCCACGTGTAGGAGGTGCCGGCACACTGCATGGTGCCATTTGTGGATATCAGGCCGGGAACGGCATGCGCCCAGTTGACAAGCTTCATCTCATCGTCAAGAATGACATGATCAGATACATGAGCGATCCAGGCGGAAGTACCCATGCAGCAATAGGTCATATTGTTATTCACACAGCCGGCGCCCAATGCGCCGCATCCGCCGTCCCCCGCGCCCATTACAACGGGCGTTCCTTTTCTTAGGCCGCATTCAACGGCGGCCGCCCCGGTAATTTCCCCAACAATTCGGGTGCTTTCAACGGCATCGGGAAAAACCTCGATAGGAACGGACACTGCGTCCAAGATTTTGTCTGACCATTGAAAGGTATTAATATCAAAAGCGTTGGTGCCGGTAGCGTCCGAATAGTCCGTGCAGAACCTGCCGGTTAGCTTATAGACCATATAATCCTTTGCCTGCAAAATCTTGTGGGTTTTTTGATAAACATCGGGCGCATGTTCCTTCAGCCATAAGTATTTTGCGAGGGAATAAGAGGCGCCCGGCCGGTGCCCGGCAATATGGAAAAACTCTTTTGCGCCAACTTTTTCAATGATATATTTTTCCGCATCCTGCGCCCGCATGTCGGCCCAAATGATGGAGTTGTACAGGGGAACTCCCGCTTTATCAACGCACAGGCAGCCCATCATCTGACCGCTGAATGCAACGGCGATGATATCCGATGGATCGATGCCCTGGATAAGTTCCTTTGTGGAAGCGCAAACAGCCTTCCACCAATCCCCGGGATTTTGCTCAGCCCAGTTGCCGTTATAATACCGGGTGCCATAGCCGCTTACACAGGACTGAATCAACGTGCCGTCCGTTGTGAAGAGCGTAGCTTTGTTTCCGGATGTCCCCAAATCGTGCGCGAGCAAATATTCAGGCATTCAAACACGACTCCTGTCCTTTAACATTGGATGATCGATTTCTATTGTCTTTGCTCCGGCAGGTTTTGTCAATAAATTCGCCATTTATAGCAAAAAGATTCAGCCCTGTGCGATGATGTTGAATTATTTTTCAAATCAACCTTCCCGGTTTGACTATCAAAATGGTCTTTGCTAGAATACAGCTAAAGCATCGTGCGTCAATAATGGAGGCGCATGATTCCGATACGTTGGTTAAAGATATGCGGGGAGGGTATACAATGGGCACTATGAAACGAATGATGCTGAAAAGCTACAAGCACTTTGAGCCTCAGGCGGTCGAAGTTCCACAACCTCAAAGAGGAGAAGTGCTGGTAAGGGTCAGCCATCTGGGCGTATGCGGCAGCGATATTTCCGCCTATTATGGAAAGCAGCCGTACATCCCGTTCCCGATTGTGCTGGGGCACGAGCTCAGCGGCTATGTGGAAAAGGTCGGCCCCGATACGGAGGCGCTTCCGGTGGGCACCCGGGTCACCGTTCTCCCGCATGTGCCGTGCAGAAAGTGCAAAGCCTGCGAGGAACAGCGTTACAACCACTGCATGAAGCTGTTGGTGATCGGCTGCCAAACCACCGGCGCACAGGCAGAATATTTGATTGCACCCGCCGACATGATTTTTGAACTGCCCAAAAGCATTACCATGGAGCAGGGCGCGATGGTTGAGCCTATGGCCGTAACGTACCACGGCATGAAGAAGGGCATGAAGCCGGGCGATAATGTGCTGGTTGTAGGCGCGGGAGGAATTGGTCTGTTTGCGATGCAGGCGGCGTTTATTCTGGGAGCAAAAAATGTGTATGTGGCCGATTTTGCGCAGAATCGCCTGGCGCTGGCCAAGCAGTTGGGAGCTACAGATACCTTCAATCTGGCGGAGAACCAGCCGGCCCATTATCTGGCCGGGCTGGAGGAGCCGGTTTCTTTGTTCGCGGACTGCGTGGGCGGCAAAGGCGACGCGCTGGACGCTATCATGGAAGTGGCGGAGCGCGGCGTGCGCGTTGTCAACATCGGCGTTTTGGCGCCGGAGTGTGTCGTGAAGCACCTGCCCGATCTTTCCGAGAAGGAATTCACATTCTATGGCAGCAACATGTTTGTGCCGCAGGACTTCCGAGACGTCATCAGCAATCTGGCGGACGGCAAGTATAAAACCGAGGGGATTGTGACGCATAGAGTCGCCCTTGACGAAGTACCGAAGATGTTTGACGAGATCGTCGATCAGCACAGGGAATCTTACATTAAGCTGATGATCCTGATCGGCGCCGAGGAGTAAGCCATGACGAAGCTCCAGATTGCGGTTGACCTGTTGTCGGAAGAGGAAGCGGTGCTTCTGGCGGATGATATTCACGACGTCGTTGATATCTTTGAAATCGGAACGCCGATGATTATCCGGGACGGCCTGCGTCCTGTCAGGCGCATCAGGGAAAGATATCCGGACATGATGATTCTTGCCGACACAAAAATTGTTGACGGCGGCAAGCTGGAGTGCGAGGATGCCTGTAAAGCAGGGGCCGATATTGTGACGGTACTGGCCGTGGCGGATAACGCTACCGTGCGGGGCGTGGTTGATACCGCTCATCGGTATGGCCGCAGGGCGATGGCCGACCTGATCCAGGTGCGAGATATTGCGCAAAGGGCGCGGGACCTCGTTGCGCTTGGCGTGGACTATGTGTGCGTGCATACCGCCGTTGATGTGCAGAGTCAGGACAGAACGCCGCTTAAGGATCTTCGTACTCTTGCCTCCGCCATTCCTGCTGAAAGCGCCGCCGCTGCCGGCGGGATCAGCAGCGGGACGCTGCAGCAATACCTTTTGGAGAAGCCGGGTATTGTAATCATGGGGGGAGCGCTTTGCTCCGCGCCGGATGTTCGTGCGGCTGTGATAGGGGTTCGGAACCAAATCAGCCAGTTTTTAGAAAGCGGAGCTGCCGTAAAATGATGGAACAAAATTATGTGCAAACGGTATCCGCGGTCATCCGTGAGGTGGAAAGCACGGTTCTCACCCTTGCTCCGGCGGCGGTCGAGCGTTTGATTGACGCGCTGGTCAAAGCCAAACGTGTTTTCTTTGCCGGCGCGGGCCGGTCCAGAATGATGCTGGGAAGCGTAGCCATGCGCCTTATGCATATTGGCCTGACGGCGCATGTGGTGGGCGAGGCAACCGCGCCCGCTATCGGTAAGGGAGATCTTCTGGTAGTTGCTTCCGGAAGCGGCGAAACATCCACCATTGTTACGATTGCCGCAAAGGCAGGGCAGGCGGGAGCCGGGGTGGCGCTGATTACCCTTAATGAAGCATCCACGCTTGCATCGGTCAGCGACATCTGTCTTGCTTTTTCAGATCAATCCATAAAGGAATCCGTTCAAATCGGCGCGGCTGCCTTTGAACAAGCAACCCTGATTCTGGGCGATGCGCTGGTATGCTTGACCGCTCAAAGGCTTGGCATTGCAGACCCGAACCGCCTGATGGGAGAACTGCACTCAAATCTGGAATAGCACGGAGAACCCTTTGTAAATAAGATTGGAGGAAATTCAATTGGATTATCAGCTTGCTTCTATGATCGATCATACCTTGCTCAAAGCCAATGCTACTCGGGAGGAAATTCTTCAAATTTGTGAAGAAGCCAAAGAATACCGCACGGCAAGCGTTTGTGTGAATTCATATTGGGCTTCGACCGTCCATGAGGCGCTGAAGGGAAGCGGGGTGATGACCTGTTGCGTCGTCGGTTTCCCTTTGGGAGCCATGTCTACGGAAGCCAAGGCGTTTGAAACCAAGGAAGCGGTTAAAGACGGCGCTGAAGAAATAGACATGGTGATCAACATTGGTCTTGCCCGCGTCGGCGAGTGGGATGCGCTTCAGGAGGATATCGCCGCGGTCGTAAAGGCTGCCGGAAATGCGGCGGTCAAGGTGATCATTGAGGCGTGTCTGCTGACCGACGATGAGAAGGTCAAGGCGTGCGTTGCAGCCCAAAACGCCGGAGCTGCCTTTGTCAAAACATCCACCGGTTTTTCTTCCTCCGGCGCGACTGTGGAAGATATAAAGCTGATGCGGGAAACGGTAGGCCCCAATATGGGCGTAAAGGCGGCTGGCGGCATTCGCAGCCGTGAAACGGCTTTGGCGATGATTCGGGCCGGCGCCAACCGGGTTGGGGCCAGCGCTACCCAAAAGCTTATCGAAGAATAACCAAATGCTTTTTATATCTGAAAAGCTGATAAACGGCGGGGCAACGCAGTCAAAGACTGTTTTGCCCCGCCGTTTGCTCCAATGGCAAAAAAGATGTATAATTAACAGTCGAGAGTAACCATTTTGGGCTATCTGAGGAATGGGTGAGTGAATGAAAACCGGAAGCGAAAACTGGGCTTTAATGATGAGCGCAGCAAAGCAATATTATCAGCTTGGTTTGCCGCAGGATGTTATTGCAAAAAACCTGTACATTTCCAAATCCACCGTTTCCAGACTGATCAAAAAGTCTGTTGAGATGGGGTACATTGAGTTTAGAATCAATGATTTTGGCGAAACGGATGAAGTGCTTGAGGATGAATTTATGCAAACATTTGGAATCAAGTGCGTGATTTTGCCAACCTATGTGGATTCTGATATGGTCCGGCTTAATGATGTATGTGCGTTTGCGGCCAAGGAAATATTTTCGAATGTTGAAGATAACGAGATCATCGGCGTTCCATGGGGACGGACCATAGAATATCTGGCCGCAAACATCAAAGAGCCCATCGATCGATCTAATGTTAAAATTTGTATGATCAATGGCTTTGTGAACGGTTCCATCCGCTCCATGAAGGCCATCCATATTGTGGAAAAGCTTTCCACTATGCTCAATGCCACAGGATACGTTCTGCCATGCCCGCTGCTGGTTGAGACCCCGGAAATCAAGAACATTTTACTAGAGGATTTCAATATCAAGCAGGTGAACGAACTTTTGCAGGAGGCCCAAACGGTTATTTTTTCAGTTGGGCCTTTTGATATGCAAAATACCTATCTGATAGACCTGGGAAACGATGTCGTCGATCATCTGCGCAGCTTTAACGGAGCGGGTAATTTCGCCGGAAGAACGTATGATATCAACGGGGCGGAATTTCATACAAATTTATACGACCGGTTGATGAGCTTACCGATCAAAGAACTTGCTAAAAAGAAAAAGCGTATCTGCATCGCAGTTGGCGAATACAAGGCTAAAGCAATTTTAGGGTTGCTGCGCGGCAATATTGTCAATCTTCTATATACGGATATTGAAACGGCGAAAGAGATTCTCAACGAGCATAAGAAGCTGATTGCTCGAATGAAGGGCAAAGGCAGAAGGTAAGTTGGATTTTGTAACGGCGGCTCAATGATCAATACAAAAGAATGACCACCCAAAATGGTTGGGACAGATGACGGCTGGCAGGGCGGAAATCCGTGTTTTTGCTGCAGCCATTTTGGACGTTTACCTCTTAAAGAACGGCTGAAAAATGATTCAACAAACAATGAAAAGGATAAGATTATTCCCAAAGTAGGGCGTTTCGATTGATTTAATTTTCGCTGCATCATAAAATAATATCACAGCAGGGGGGAAGATAAGCGGATACTGATAAAGGGGCTTTTAGTTACATGGAGACGATCAAACGCACCTGGGCGTAAGGGTGCTTTGAAATAATAAAATCCACTTAGGAGGCAAACGATGAAAAAGGTTCTCGCATTGGCAATCACCCTCGTTCTGGCGCTCGGCTGCTGCAGCGCGGTGGCCCTCGAACCCGTTGGCAATTATATCCCCGCCGGCAACCCGGATGGCGTGTACAGGATCGCTTACGTTGCTTCTTGGCTTGGCGCCGAGTACTTCTCCAACGACTATGCTGTGCTCAAGCCCATTTTGAATGAAGCCGGCATGGAAATTGAGCTGTTTGGTCCCGCTGATTTTGATACCCGCACAGAAGTTGAGCTTTCCACCATTGAAAACCTTATTACCTCTGGCGAGTGGGACGTTATTATGCTCTACGCCGATGAGCCTGATGCTTTCGTAGATCTCCGACTGAAATCCGAGCAGGCTGGTATTCCGTGGATTGGTTACATTATGCCTGAGAGCACCAACTGCGGTACCGTGTTCATTGGTGATACGCCTGAGCAACGCGCTATTGCAAATTACGAAAAAATCATCGAGTATGTGGAAGCCAACTGGGATCTGTACAAGGATCTGGAGGTCATCGAAGTTGCGGTTGCCGGCCATCCCAGCAATGAAAACTGCGATTACCGCTGCGCGCATACCGGCGAGCTTCTTGAAGCAAATACGGACTATAATTTCAAGGTCGTTTATAATCAAGGCGCCGTGGGCGCGGACGCCGGCGTAACATTTGTGGAAAACTGCCTCCAGGCGCATCCCAACGTAAAGATCTGGCTGGCCAACGCTGACGATGCCGCTATCGGCATTTACCAGGCTCTGAACAATGCCGGCAAGGGTAGCGATCCTGATCAGATCATTACCGGTATCGACGCCGGCAACTCCTTCCGCGAGCTGTGTGAGGCCGGCACTGCGTTCCGCTTCTCTTCCTACTGCACATCATCTTCCTGCGCCGAGACTTTATTGGAAGTTGTTCCGAAGCTGTGCAACGGCGAGTATGCCTATCAGGAGAGCATTGCCATTCCGACCACTACCGTTTCCATCGAAAATATCGACATCAAGTAATTCGCAACCTTGGAACCAATACGGTATATGCGAGAGACAGGCTGTCTCTCGCATATACCCATTCGCTAAAGCGGGGAAAGAATATGTCAGAATATATCTTGGAGATGCGTAACATCACAAAGACTTATCCTGGAGTCAAAGCTTTGGATGACGTTTCTTTGTCCATTAAAAAAGGTGAAGTGCACGCGATCGTCGGTGAAAACGGAGCGGGCAAGTCGACGTTTATTAAAGTGATTACAGGGGCGATTACGCCCGACAGCGGGAGTATCCTTTATAAAGGGCAGAGCTATCCTCATTTTAATCCCCAGCAGGCAAAAAAGCTAGGAATAGGCTGCATTTATCAGGAGTTTAACCATTTTCCGGGACTGACGGTGGCGGAAAACATTTTAATTTTCAGCGAGGGATACAAGTACAGCCGTTATAAGATCAATTACAGCAAAATGCAAAAGGACGCAAAAGCGATCTCTGATAGCATCGGCGTCAAACTGGATCCCAAAAAGCTGGTCAGCGAGTTGTCTGTAGGAATGCAGCAAATTGTTGAGATTGCGCGCGCGGTTGCGGAAAACGTTGAACTGCTGATTATGGACGAGCCCTCGGCGCCGCTTACAAACAACGAAATCGACTGCATGATGAGCATTATTGCCGAACTGAAAAAGCATGGGACTGCCATTATTTACATCTCTCATCGTTTGAATGAAGTTTTTCGCATTTCAGACAGAGTATCTGTCATGATGGATGGAAAGCTGATCACGACGCTGAACACAAGCGAAACCAACCATGATGAATTGGTCAAGCACATGATCGGCCGCGAGTTGAAAAAGACTTTCCCACCGCGCATGACGCCCGTTGGCGAGCCTGTTTTGGAAGTGAAGGGGCTTACGGGCAACGGTGTTGAAGATATTTCCTTTGTGTTAAAAGAAGGCGAAATTCTCGGCTTTGCCGGACTTTTGGGATGCGGAAGAACGGAAACGATGCAGCTGATTTATGGAGCGGTAAGCAAGGAAAGCGGAACCATTCTGCTCCACGGAAAACCGATTGAAATGAAATCCACCGCCATTGCTTTGGATAATGGAATCGGCCTGATTCCGGAAGACCGAAAACGTCATGGCGGCCTAATGAACCAGAGCATAGCATGGAACATTACCCTCAGCTCGCTGAAAAAGGTATCGCGAGGCCTGGTGATTAACACAAAGAAGGAAAAGGAAATTGCGCTTGCATATAAAGAAAGGCTATCGATTAAAACGCCGTCGCTTCATCAAAGCTTGAAAAACCTGAGCGGTGGAAATCAGCAGAAAGTGGTGGTTGCAAAGGTGCTGGCAACAAACGCGGATATCATCATTTTTGATGAGCCAACACGCGGTATTGATGTTAAAGCCAAGCAGGAAATATATGATTTGATGAGGGAATTATCCGAAAACGGCAAGTCGATCATCATGATATCCTCTGAAATGGAAGAGGTTATCGGCCTTTCGGACCGTGTAATCGTATTACATGAAGGACGAATCGCCGGTGAGCTTTTAAAAGATGAATTGTCGCAGGAAACCATTTTGAAGCTTGCATCCGGACAACCGGTATAAAAAAGTTTCGATCAACAAGGAGGAAACGGCATTGGAAACGGCGTTGAAATTATGGAAAAAGGTCGGCATGTGGTTTGTTCTGCTGGTTTTAATTGTCATCTTTACTTCGATATCGCCTGCGTTCCGTACAATTGGCAACTTCGGCAATATTCTAAAACAAATTTCAATTCTTGGCGTGGCTGCGGTCGGTATTTCGTTTGTGCTGATCTCAGGCAGCGTCGATCTTTCCATCGGCTCAATTATTGCCTTGGAAATCGTCATTATGGCAAAGCTCCTTCAGGCTGACGTGCCGCTGGCGATCGTTATTATCGTTGGCATGCTGGTGGCAGCTGTTTGTAGTACAATCAACGGCCTGCTGGCGAACACGCTGAAAATCCCCGCTTTTACAATTACGCTGGCAACCATGAACATCTATCAGGGCACAGCCTGGCTGATCAGCGGAGGTAAGGTGCTGGGTGGGTTTATCACTTCCAAAATTTCTGTTTTTGCTACGAAGTATCTGTTTGGCTTCATGCCCCTGATGGGTCTGATTCTGATTATATCCTCCATTGCCGGTATCTACATCCTTTCAAAGACTTATTTTGGCCGTCATGTCTATGCGATTGGCGGCAACAGAGAGGCGGCAAGGCTGGCTGGGATTAATACGAACAAAACCGTTATTCAGATCCATATTATCGCGGGCTTTTTCTATGGTATGGCAGGCGTTCTGTATCTTTCCCGTACGATGAGCGCTACCGGTTCTGCGTGCGCCAATTACGCATTCCAGTGCATCACCGCGGCCTGCCTGGGCGGCGTAAGCACCAGCGGCGGGGAGGGAAAAGCGAGCGGGGCTATTCTTGGCGTGCTTGTAATCGGTATTTTTTCCAATGGCATGGGCGTTATGGGAGTCAACGATTTTGTTCAGCAGGTAATTCAGGGCGCGATCCTGCTGTTCGCCCTCTTTGTAGAGTTTCTACAGAAGAAAATCGTCATGAGCGATAAGCCTCACGAAATAAACGCGCTGAAAGCGTCCGCTTAATCAAAACCAACTGGGTTTAAAACAAAACACGTATCCGTCCGATTGGATGGATACGTGTTTTTGTGTTTCTAATTCCGGTGCAAAATAAGAAGCCGGTGCTTCAGCACTTTTCGCCGCACAAAAGCTTGGGAAGATATTGAGCGTTTTTCTGTAAGCAGCAAAGATAAAACGTAACCTGGTTATCCTCCTCCGCAAGGGGCACATAGCGGTAGGGTGTTGGTGTTTCAATCTGGGAAACAGTCGTCGCGAGGATAAAGGAACGCATGTGAAAGGCCCAAAGCAAGTCGTGATACTCATGCTCGTCCTTTACGAAAACCAGCTGCATTTTTTCGGCGAAGTGCCTGCGGATATAGGAGGCCCAGAAACAGCTGTCATCCAACACAAGCAGCTTATTGTTCTCCAAATCGCGGAAAGTAACGGAAGCGCGTCCGGCCAGCTCATCCGTTTTATGCAGGCGTATCATAAGACCGTCCGTAACGTAGGGGACGCACAGAACCCCTGGTTCCTCGATCGGGTATTCCGTAATCACATAGTCGAACTGTCCCTGTAAAAGCCCAAACGGAAGCAGCTCGCTTGAAAGCAGCTCGGAAGCAATGCTTCTGTCAGGGTAGAGGGCGGTAAGCCTGCCGATAAAGGCCTTCTGAAGCTCAGAAACAAACGAGGCCACCGTCACAGTCCGGAACCGCCGGGACATTTTTTGCAGCTTCTCAATGATTGCGTCCTCCTGCTCCAGCAGGCCTTGCGCAAGACGGGCCGCCTCAAGGCCGACTTCATTAAGCACAATGTGGTTTCTGGACCTTTCAAACAGCGGCACGCCAAGCTCCTTTTCAAGTTGCTTCATCGCGCCGGACAAGGAGGGCTGGGAAACATACAATTTTTCCGCTGCGGCGCTGAGCGTGCCGCACTGGTGGAAGGTGACAAGAATTTTCCATAGACGGTTGCCGATCATACTAAACTACCTCTGGGTTAAAAAGATATCAGGATTCATTATAACATAAACGGATGGCTTTTATAATCTCTTTGTATAGCGTCATCAGTAGATGATTATCTTATAGCACGTTAGGACAATGGTATTGTCCCTTTTTGTCGAAAGGTCTTAAAATAAAACCAAAAGTTGTCCAAATTCATGGGATCTAAGCAGATTTGTGACACTTGAGGGAGGAGGGAACGTTTTCGTTTGACAGTCGATGTATGCGCGGTATATTCCTATACCAAGCAAAAACGAATGAATCCAAACTTGGCGCCGCCTGTCCGGACGGGCCGGAAGGGATTCGGTTCCAACCAAGAACAAATAACAGGGGAAAAGGAGTTTTACACATGAAAAAGATTGTTAGTTTCGCACTGCTGGTGTGCCTGATGCTTACCATGACGTCACTCGCAACCGCCGAGATCTCCGGCGACCCACTGGTACCCGTAAAGGGACCCATCATGATTACCAACGCCGGCCAGGGGCCCGGAGGCAAGATGGGCCGCCTGCTGGTGAGCCGTACCGGAACCCTTGTGGAAGAACAGGATTACTACTACGTTGACGTTCCCTACGCTGCCGATGTGGACGCGCTTCCCTACGGCGCGATTCTCATCGTGATCGGCTCTACCGATAAGGGCCTGGGCGCGACTGGCATCACCATCGACCAGGAAATCGCCCGTGTGAACGAGGTGATGGCCCGCGCGAAGGAAGTTGGAATCCCTGTGATCGCCGCGCTGCTGGAAAAGGACAAGCGTTCTGAAATTCCCACCAACGCCAACGAGCGCTGCATCGACGCGGTGTGCCCCTTCGCTTCCTGGATGATCGTTGTGGCCGACGCCAATACCGACGGCCGCTTTGACAAGCTCAAGGAGGAATACGGTATCCCGCTGACCATCCTTGGCAGCTCCATGGATTTCATCGAACTGGCCAAGCAAACCTTCTGCAACGAGTAATCCGCCCGCAACGGATGGGGGAGCGGGAACTCGCTCGCTTCTCCTATCCTGTTAAACTGCAAAAGTAAGGAGGGCAACATTCATGTCCATGTACGCAAGTACATCGATCGTTCTTGTTGCCATGGTGGCAGCCTTTGTACTCAGTGCTATCTTCTTGAAGTCGCCCGAGATTTCTCTGGCCATCACTGCCGTGGTAGGGCTGTTGTTTGGCGTTGGCTTCGGGTGGACCAATTCGTTTCCCCGCGTGCTCGTGGAGGGCCTGTTCGTCAACCTGGATATTGCGCTGCTCTTTGTAGCGGCGTCCATATTCGTCAATTTGTACTCGGCGACAGGAGCTATTACAACCGTTACCAGGAACCTGGTCGGCCGCTTCCAGAGCAAGTGGATTTTGCTGGCTTTTATGGCCGTGTTCATGCTGATTCCCGGCGCGCTCACCGGCGCGGGCAGCATCTCAATCTTCGTGCTGGGCTCCATGGTGGCCACGGTCGTCGGCGCCATGGGTTTGTCCAAAAAGAAGACCGCCGCCTTCGTGTTCATGTTTGCCATCCTCAGCGCGGCGGCGCCGCCTATCAACCTGTGGGCCATGATGATTGCCTCCGGTTCGGATATCCCCTACGTGGGCTTCTCCGTGCCGCTGTTGGTTCCCATCCTCATCGCTTCCGTGTTCACGATCGTGTACCTGGGTTGGGGCTCCAAGCGCAAGAGCAAGGAAGAAATCTTGGCCAGCCTGCCGGAAAGCACCGAAAACATGAGCTGGTGGCGTATCCTTGTGCCGCTGCTGGTGCTGGTCGCGCTCTTCGTGGTTTCCTCCTCGCTGGCGCACTACATTCCCACGCTGGGCCTGCCGCTGATGTTTGTGCTGTCTGCGGTTGCCGTGGTTTTCTGCAATCCCAAAAAGATGCGTTTGAAGGATTACTGGAAGATCATTGAAAATACGTTTGAGCAGATATTCCCGTTGATCGCGACAGTCCTAAGCGTTGGCCTGCTGCAAAACGCCCTGTCCGCGACGGGTGTGAAGGGCTTGATTGGCATCACGTTTATCACGCTTCCCGTGGTGTGGATTTACGCGACCATCCTGTTTGTGGCGCCGGTGCTACAGGGCGCCCTCAACTACGGCAGCGCCGTGGTGTTTGGCGCGCCGTTGATCTTCCTGTTTAACTCAATGGGCTTTGACCCCAAAATTGTCGCCGTGGCTTTGAGCCTCATTTTCCCCATTGGCGACTGTCTGCCGCCTTCCCGTATCACCGGCCGTTTGGCCGTTGAAGCCGTGGGGTACGAGGGCAAATACACCTCGTTCCTGCTGGCGGTGCTGGCGCCCTGCCTGGTGCTTGGCCTGCTCGCGCTGGCGCTGATGATCTGGCCCAACACGTTTGCATTCCTTGCCGTGTAAGAAAGGAGGATGGGTATGATCTTTTTGCAAAATGTAATTTATTACATTTATATGGCTTTTGCGGCGCTCACCTGTTTTTTTCTGGTAAAGCACCTGTTCAAACGGGAGCACCACAAGGGCATTGTCAATGATATTGTGTATGCATACTGTATCATTCCGTTTCTCCTTCGTATTCTTCAGATTAAATAAGGGGAGGAAAAGGATATGTCAGTGACGCAGAAACTGGGGAAGGGCACTCTGGTGAAGATCATCGCGCTTGTGGGTGCCCTGGTTCTGGCTGCGCTTGCCGGAACTGAATTTTACACATACAGGCATACTCCCGAAACGGTCGTAGCGGCCGAAGGCCTGACCGAATCACACATGCTCAGCGAATGGGTGCCCAGCCTGAAGGGCACGTTTGGTGATACGCCGGTGTTCTATTACGATTCGGGCGTCGAGGGCGGTACCGTGCTGTATGTCGGCGGCACCCACCCGTATGAGCCGGCATCCAGCCTCTCCGCTTATTTGATGCTTGAAAACATCAAGGTGGAAAAAGGCCGCGTAATCATCATTCCGCAAGCCAACCGCAGCGCCACCACGACCGGTATGCTGGGCAACGCATATCCACCTTATTATAGTGTGGAAGCCGAGTGGGGCACCGCGAAGTTTAAAAATGGCGACCGTTGGGCCAACCCGTTGGATTCCTGGCCCGATCCGTTCACCTACAGCCACTATCCCTCCAATTTGCAACTTACCTACCAGGACATCCGCAATGTAAACCGCTGCTATCCAGGCCGCGAAAACGGCTCGCTGATCGAGCGGGTATGCTTTGGCATCATGGAGATTATCCGCAACGAAAAAGTGGACATGGCGATCGACGCCCATGAGGCGGCTGTGATGTACCCTGTTGTAGAAACGTATGTCGCACATGACCGCGCCTTGGATATGGCGATGATGGCTTCGATGAGCCTGTCCGCCGATAGGTTCTATATGAAGTGCGAAGCTTCCCCTAAAACGTTGCGCGGCCTTTCGCACCGTGAGTGGGGCGATTTCAGCGATACGCTGGCGGTTTTGATGGAAACCCCTCAACCCTTCACCGATTGGATCGTGGGGCCCATGACCGACACACTGCAGACCGAAGGCAAGGACGAGTTCCTTGGCACGGCTGCCAAGCACGGTTTGACCTATGTGGACTATGACGCTGAATTTGGCTCGCCGATGAGATATCGTGTGGGCAGACATTTGACCGGAGCCCAGGAAGTGATCTCTTGGATGAATCAAATGATGCCGGAAAAGGAGGTTTTGGTGAGCTGGCCGACCTACGACGAGCTTATGGAGAACGATTGTGGATACTATTTGCACAATCCAGAAACGGCAGATCCGTCAAGAGTGTTTGAAATTTAACTTTCATTTGAAAAGGAGCTGGAAAACGGATGCGTAAAAAGTATGGTTTCCTGGTTGCCGTGGTATTGATCATCGGATTGCTGACGCAGAGCGCCATGGCCTGCACCACCTTTGGTATAGGTAAGGACGCGACGGCGGACGGTTCCACCATTGTTACCCATACCTGCGACTCCACCGGTGATGATTTCAGGCTGTGGATTATTCCCGAAATGGAAGGCGGACCGGATGTAAAACGTGACATCGTCATGGACGGAAACACCTGGGGCGACTGGTCCAACTATCCGGCCGTGAAAAACTACGGTTCCGGCGTGGTTCTGGGCGAAATGCCTCAGCCCGAGAATACCCTCCAGTATCTGCACACGAACTACTCCATCGCTAACGAATATGGCGTGGCAATGGGCGAGTCCACCTGCGGCTTCGACCGCGACACCGAGGCGGGCAAGAAGGTCAAAGAGCTGCTGTTTGACAACAACAACGGCATCATCGACTGCTACCAGGCCCAGCACATTGCGCTGGAACGCGCGAAGACCGCGCGTGAAGCCGTGCAGATTATGGGTGATCTGGTAGAAGAGTATGGCTGGAACGCCTATGCGGAAAACATCAACATCTGTGATGGCAATGAAGTCTGGATCGCTGAGTACTACGGCCTTGACCTGTGGTGCGCCGTCAGGATTCCGGATGATGCGTTCTTTGTATGCGCCAACCGCACGCGCATCAATGAAATCGACTTTGACGACCCGGAAAACTACATGTGGTCGCCCAACCTGAAGCAGTTCGCGATTGACAACGGCATGTGGAGCGAGGACAGCGGCGTGCCGTTTGAGCCCGCCACGATCTATGCGCCCAACAACAGCATGGGTTGCAAACGCCGTGAATGGCGCGCTCTGAGCCTGGTTGCGCCCAGCCTGAATCTTGATCCTAATGCAGACCGCTACCCCCTGTATGTCATTCCCGAAAAGAAGCTGTCGGTGAAGGATGTCTACGCGATGAACGCCGACTATTATCAGGGCACCGAGTTTGACGTGTCCCTGTCCCCGGAAGCCGGCCCGTATGGCAACCCGCTCAACGAGTACAACAAAGAGCGCCCAATCAACATGTACCGCGCTACCTACCAGTTGATCGCCAACATAAAGGGCTGGCTGCCCAACGAAGCCAAGTGCCTTGTCTGGTACGGCCATGGCGCAGCGGATTCCACCTACATTGTTCCGCTGTGGGCTTCCATGACCAGACTGCCCCAAATCTATCAGAACGGCAGCCGTTTTGGCAAGTTTGACCGTGACTCCGCTTGGTGGGTTGCCTCCTATGTACAGCAGACCGCGACGCAGAACTATGACAGCGCGATCGAGGAAATCCACGCGGCACGCGATCCGCGTATGGATACGCAGTACGTCGTGGCCGCGCAGATGCAGGAAGCTGCCGCCGCCCTGATCGAAGCCGGAAAGACTGATGAAGCTGTGGAGTTGCTGACCTCCTATGCGTACAACAACGCGCAGGAATGGCACGACTACTGGCTGGAGTTCGGTGACGAGCTGTATGGCACCTACATGTTCAACCGTGTCGACATGAAGCAGGCGCCTTATCCGGATTGGTGGAAGGGAATTTTGGACAATGCGCCCAGAAATCCCGGAGTCACCGAGGAAGCAGCAAAATAACCAAAGAATCTAATCCCAAGCGATCCCTCTGCACTGTCTTAAATCTGGAGAGTGCAGAGGGATCATCTGAAAAGGAGCTGGAAAACGGTGCGTAAAAAGTATGGTTTCCTGATTGCGGTGGTATTGATTGTCGCCCTGTTCATGCAGAGCGCCATGGCTTGCACGACCTATGGCGTTGGTAAGGACGCAACGGCCGACGGTTCCACTATGGTTACCCACACCTGCGACTCCACCGGCGACGACTTCCGTATGTGGATCATCCCCGAGATGGAAGGCGGCCCCGACGTCAAGCGTGAC
Organism: Bacillota bacterium; assembly: GCA_023411375.1. GTDB lineage: Bacteria > Bacillota > Clostridia > Christensenellales > Aristaeellaceae > Limiplasma. The sequence goes on from JAEYOW010000026.1 coordinate 30,139, forward strand.
ATCGTAATGAACGGTAATACCTGGGGCGACTGGTCCAACTTCCCGGCCGAGAAGAATTACGGTGCGGGCATGGTGATGGGCGACATGCCTCAGCCCGAGAATACCAACCAGTATCTGCATACCAATTACTCCATCATGAACGAGTATGGCGTGGCGATGGGTGAATCCACCTGCTGGTTTGAGAGCGGCACCGAGCATACCGATAAGCTGAACGAGCTGTTCTTTAAGAACAACACCGGTATCATCGATTGCTATCAGGCGCAGCACATCGCCATGGAACGCGCGAAAACCGCGCGCGAAGCCGTGCAGGTCATGGGCGACCTGGTAGAAGAATACGGCTGGAACACCGATGCCGAGAACATGAATATCTGTGACGGTAACGAAGTCTGGATCGCGGAATTCTACGGCCTTGATCTGTGGTGCGCCGTAAAGATCCCCGACAACGCCTTCTTCGTATGTGCCAACCGTTGCCGCATCAATGAGATCGACTTTGACGATCCCGAAAACTACATGTGGTCGCCTAACCTCAAGCAGTTCGCGATCGACAACGGCCTGTGGAGCGAAGATAGCGGCGAGCCCTTTGAGCCCGCGAACATCTACTGCCCCTACAGCGATCCCTATTGCAGCCGCCGCGAGTGGCGCGCGTTCGATCTGGTTGCGCCCAGCCTGAAGCTGGATCCCAACGCCGACCGCTATCCCCTGTATGTCATCCCCGATGAGAAGCTGTCTGTGCAAGACCTGTTCCTGATGAACGGCGACTACTATCAGGGCACCGAATATGACGCTTCCAAGAATCCGGAAGCCGGTCCTTACGGTAATCCTCTTGATGAGTACAAGAATGAGCGTACAATCAATATGTACCGTGCCACCTATCACATCATCGCGAACGTGAAGAGCTGGCTGCCTAACGAAGTCAAGTGCATGCTCTGGCATGGCTATGGCGCTTCGGATTCCACCTACATCGTGCCTCTGTGGGCTTCCATGACCCGCCTTCCCGATATCTACACCACCGGCAGCCGCTATGGCAAGTATGACCGCGATTCCGCGTGGTGGACCTCTCTGTTTGTACAGCAGACCGCTACCCAGAACTACGAGAGTGCTATCAAGGAAATCCACGCTGCGCGCGACGACCGTATGGCTGCGCAGTACGAAACCGTTGAGCAGATTCAGGCCGCCGCTGCCGCGCTGATTGATGCCGGCAACAGGGACGCCGCTGTGGAACTGTTGACCGAGTATGCGTACAACAACGCTGTGGAATGGCACGACTACTGGCAGGAGTTTGGTGACGAGTTGTACGGCACCTACCTGTTCAACCGTGTTGACATGAAGAAAACCCCGTATCCGGAGTGGTGGGAAAATATTCTGGACAACGCTCCTCATCGCCCCGCTGACGAGGAAGCCGCCAAGTAAGGCGAATCCTGATAAAGTGGATGGCATGCCGGGCGATGGTAGCGGGCGCCTGGCATGCCGTTTCCAAACCTGTATGTGATTTTTTCACCGAAAGGCCGCGCCCCTGTCCGCAACGCCTGCGGCTGGGACGCGGCGCAATGAAACCTGGTTACGCAAGGCTTCCGAATCCACTGCTCATAGGCTGGGTTTGGCCTGAAAGCTGGAGGGTTACGTCCCTCCAACACCTCCCAGTGGGTCAGTCCGCCAAGCGTTTGTAACGAACGCTTGGATTTTCCATTTCACAAAGGATTTGAGATCTTTCAATCCACCAGGCATTGGAGGCCAATCCATGAGTATCGTCGCAGCAGCGGCCGCAATCATCCTTTTTTTAGGCATTGCTGAAAATTACCTGCATCAAAGGGCGTTGAAAAGAATTCCGCTTCGCATTCTGGTCAACGGAACGCGCGGCAAAACGACGGTGACGCGTATGGTTGCCTCCGTTTTAAATGCCGCGGGCATACACGCCTACGCAAAGACCACCGGATCGGAAGCGCGCCGCATCCTGCCGGATGGAAGCGAGGAAGCCTACCGCCGGGAAAAGCGCCCCGTAAGTATGATGGAGCAGCTGCCGTTTGTGCGGCTGGCGGTAAGGGGCAAGGCGCAGGCAATCGTGGTGGAATGTATGGCGCAGCGGATTGAGAATCAGCAATTGATAGCGCAAAAGCTCATTCGCCCCCACTATGTGCTGGTGACGAACGCCTATGTGGATCACGTTGAAGAGATCGGCAAAACGGAGGAGGAAACGGTGCATGTGCTTGCCCAGTCGTTTACGGACGACTGCGGTGTGATTGCGATTGATGAACGCTTCGGCGCTTACACAGATCGGCTTATTCTCCCTGGGGATAAGGTTGACGTAAGCGGGTTTGCGCATTGCGCGTTTCCCGTGCATGAGGAAAACGTGCGGCTGGTTATGGCGCTGGCGTCGCGGCTGGATATCGGGCAGGAGACGGTTTGCCGCGGCATACAAAACGTCAAGCCCGACATTGGGATGTACAAGGAGATTCACCTCCAGCATATCTGTGTCCGCAATGCCTTCGCTGTAAACGACCCGGACAGCTTTTTCACAGTGCTGAACGATTACGCGCGGCATGGCGCATACAGCCTGATCTATAACCACCGCAAAGACCGTTCCTATCGTCTGGAAGCCTTTGCCCGGGTGCTTCGCGCCAGCGCCTGTCCTCCCGAGTGTATCGGCGTGGTTGGTGAGGATAAGGAATGGTGCGCAAAATATATGCGGCGGGTGACGGGCTTGCCGGCGGAGCCGGTTGAGAATCCGTCTGTGTGGGTCAGGGAAAGGGACGTGGCAAATGCCGCCGGACAGATTCTCTGCGCTGGAAACATCAAGGGCGAAGGACATTTGCTGTTGGAAGAACTGATAAAGGAAGCGCAAAAGAATGTATGACGTGGCCATTTCCCTCAGCGTGCTGTTCAGCTTCGGGCTTTATGAAGCATTTGGCCTGCTTACTGGCGGTATGGTTTCGGCCGGGTATCTCTGCCTTTTTTTTGAGCAGCCGTTGCGCATCGCGACGACGCTGCTGCTGGCGGTGCTCGTATACCTGCTCACCCGGATCCTTTCACGGTTCGTCATCCTGTACGGCAGGCGGCGGTTTATGCTGGTGATCGTGCTGAGCCTGATCTTTGGCTGGGTAATCGAGCGGTTCCTTTTGGGAATCGCGCTGATCCCTCAGGATATCCGGATCATTGGCCACGTTGTGCCCGGCCTCATTGCCAACGACATGTACAAGCAGGGAATTGGACGCACGCTTCTGGGCGTGCTCATGTCCGCGGCGGTTGTTCGTCTGCTGCTGATGGTGGTGAGCGCTCTATGAAAAGGCGGAGGTTCGGGCCGTTCCCCGGTCCGGCCGGCATTGTGTGCATGGCGCTTGCACTGGCAGTCTCTCTGTGCGGGATTGCCCTGACGTTGGCAAACGAAACCAGAGTGCGGCTTCCCTTTGCGGATGTGCAGCTCGCCGCGGCAAAGCAGATGGCTGCCGCGGAGGAGGCTGTGCTGGGCTATGTCCGGCAACAGGGCATTGCCATGGAGAAGGATGATCTGAATCAAACAGGGTTCATCGGCCCCGAATGGACGGAGCTGACTTCTTCGCTGGGCCTGGTGGAAGCCAAGCGCACGGCGCTGCAGCCCGATTTTGCCGCGTTGATGGTAAAATACTATCAGGAAGCAGGGCTGAAAAGCGGCGACACCATCTGCTGCGGCATGAGCGGCTCTTTTCCCGGCCTGTGCATCGCCGCCGTCTCCGCCGCGAACCAGATGGGCCTGAATATCCGCATCATCGCCTCCTACGGTTCTTCCATGTATGGGGCTACACGCCTCGAGCTGTCGAATGTGCGTATCCTGGAAATCGCCAGACAGGCGGGGCTGCTCAAATACGAGCTGCTTGCGGTTTCACCCGGCGGCGATTTCGATCAGGGAAACAGCATTCTGTTTCCCAACGCGCGCGAAGCTATTTTTGCGCTGGCTGAATCAGATTGCCTTACCATGATTGACGAGGCTACGATAGAGGACAGCATTCAAAAGCGTTTGGAGATGTTCGGGCCGGATGTCGATTGCTTTGTCAATGTCGGGGGCGCAAGCGCCAACATGGGTTCCAGCCCCTATACGCTCACCTTTCCAAACGGCCTCACCACCGATCCGCCAAATATCCCGCAGAACAGGGACCGGGGGTTGATGTTTGAATATGCGGCGAGGAATGTTCCGGTAATTCACCTGCTCAATATTCGGGGCCTGGCGGAAGATAACGGTATACCGTTTGACCCGGTGCCGCTTACGCAGCCGGGTGAGACAGGCGTATATTATACCAGCTGGAGGTCTCCCTGGTATGCCGCCGCTGCGCTTGCTGCCGCCATGGTTTTCCTGTTTGTTGTGTGGAAGCTTGGCAAAAAGAAAGGAAGTCGCAAATGAATATTTTTGATATCCTGGGCCCAGTGATGGTGGGACCGAGCAGCTCGCACACAGCGGGTGCGGCCCGTATCGGCCTGATGGCGCGCAGCCTGCTGGGGGAGGGAACGCCAAGCAACGCTGAGATTACGCTGTATGGCTCGTTCGCGGCAACCGGGCAGGGACATGGCACGGATCGCGCGCTTATCGCGGGGTTGCTTGGTATGAAGCCGGACGACGAACGGATTGCCGTCAGCTTCGATTGGGCCACGGCGGCAGGCATGGCCTTTACTTTCACGCGCTCAAAGAGCTTCGCGGAGCATCCCAATACCGCGCGGCTCGATATTGAGAGCAAAAGCGGCAGAAAGCTGAGCATGACGGCCTCGTCGCTTGGCGGCGGGCGCATTATGGTGACGGAGATGAATGGCATGCATGCCAGCTTCTCAGGCGATTTGCCCACGCTGATTGTTCAAAACGTGGACCGGCCAGGGTATGTGGGCGACGTGACAAGCACGCTTGCAAGCGCAAGCGTAAACATTGCGACCGTTCAGCTTTATCGAAACCACCCGGGCGGAAACGCCGTTATGGTAATCGAAACGGACAAAAGCGTTCCGCAGCCGGTTCTCGATAAGCTTTCCCTTACCGAGGGAATCACGCGCGTTGTCTTTATCGGCGGAGAGAGAAACAAGTAAGGGAGAAGACGGAAGATGGCCATCGAATCACTCGAGGCGCTTGAAAGCGCTTGCAAAGAACAGGATATCTTTGAGGTAATCCTGCTTGGCGACTGCGTGGAACGCGACGTTACGCGGGAGGAATCATTGGAAAAGATGCGCGATATGTATGCGGCTATTTGCCGCGCCACCGGACGGTACAATCCGGCGCTGCGCTCTGCCAGCGGTATGGTTGGAGGGGACGGCGCCAAAATGAGGGCCTACGTTGCCGCAGGCAATACCATCTGCGGGGATTATATCGGCCAGGTCATTACGCAGGCGCTGGAAATGGGCGAGAACAACGCCTGTATGAAGTGCATCGTCGCCGCGCCAACGGCCGGAAGCTGTGGAGTGCTGCCGGCGGTGCTGCTTCCCTATCAGCAGCGGGAGGGTTTGGATGACGATGCGATGATACGCGCGCTGTATGTGGCTGGAGCCATTGGCCAGGTTGTGGCGTCCAAGGCGTCCATCGCCGGCGCGGCATGCGGCTGTCAGGCTGAAATTGGCACCGCCAGTGCGATGGCCGCGGCAGCGCTGTGCTATCTCAGCGGCGGCGATGCGCAGGCTATTTGCCATGCTGCTGCCATTGCCATCAAAAGCCTTATGGGGCTGGTATGCGACCCCATCGCCGGCCTTGTGGAGGTGCCCTGCGTAAAGCGAAACGCCGGGGGGGCGATGATCGCCATGTCCAGCGCTGATATGGCGCTGGCGGGCATCCGCTCTGCCGTGCCGCCGGACGAGGTTATCTTGGCCATGCGCGACGTTGGCGATAAGATGGATGTTTCCCTGCGGGAAACGGGAATGGGCGGCGTGGCAGGCACGCCTTTCGGAACCAAAATTGCGGAACGGATGGGCTGCGAACTGTGATTTTTGCAGTGCATTACCGTTTTCAGTTGACAATAACGGGCTGTTCGGAGGGGTGGACGGCCGCTTTGTCCCCAGGGTTAAGCGGTCTGCCGAAAGTATGGAATATCGTTAAATAAAACGAGATATAACGGGCCTTCCGCAACAGGAAGGTCCGTTTTTGTTTATAAACAATAGGCGGCGCTCGTCCTCCAAACGTTCAATCGTCGTGCTGGAAGGCCGCGTAGGCGGCGTTGAGGAGCAGCTTGTGCATACGCTCCGCATCCCGGCGGTCCTGCGGCGTGTTACGGCCGTTGACCAGAAGCGTGACAAAAAAACCGTCGTCGGGGCTTACGGCGATCAGCGAGCCGGTGGACGGATCCTGAAGACCGTAACCGTCGCTGGGCCAGAGATGCCCAAGGAAGGGATCGGACCGCTTGGTGATACGAAAGCCGTAGCCGCGCGCCTCGTTCATGCCGCGCGTGCGTTCCGTGGTGGCCAGGTGAATGGCGCGGTAGGAAAAAGCGACCCCGTCCCCGTCCCGGCCGTCGCCGGCGAGCATGGCCGCGAAGCGGATGCTGTCCTCCAGGTCGGTAAACAGGCCGGCATGCCCCGCCACGCCGTGCAAAAAGCGCGCGTTGCCGTCCTGCGGACAGCCTGCCTGCCACTCCTCCGGCTCGCCCTCCGTATCGGTGGGCGCCACATCGTCGCCGGAGGGCAGAAACCCGGTGCGGTTCATATCGAGCGGGGCGCTCACAAAGCGCTTCATGGCCTCATCCAGCGGCATGGCAAAAATTTTTTCCAGAATAAACCCTAACAGGATGTAGCCCATTGCGGAATCGCGTACCTTGCCGCCCACGCTGCCCGCAAGCGGATGGGCCAGCAGCGCCCTAAGCGCGTCGCGGTCGCTTTCGGCCTCCTGTTGCAACAGAAAATACGGGGTCATGCCGGAGGTATGCGTAAGCAGATGAAGCAGCGTGATCTCCCGTTTGTCCTGCGGTACGCCGCTTAAAAAACGGGAGATGGGGTCGTCAAGGCTAACCAGTCCGCGCTCAAGCGCTATGAGCATGAGCGGCATGGTGGCCAACACCTGCGTAAGCGCGCCGATGTCGTAGCGGGTGGTATGGCGAACCTCACGCTCGCCGTCGCGGGTGAGAAAGCCGTTTACGCTGGTATACAGCACGCGGGTGCCCTGCCCCGCCGCCATAGCGCAGCCGGGAAACGCGCCATCAGAAATAACACGGCAAAGAAGCTCGTCCACCGCTTTCCACATAGGCGTCCTCCTTATGCCGGGGCGTCTGGGCGGCGTCCCGGAAAATTTTCTCTACGCTGATTATAACACATGTTGCATGCCGGGGGAAGGGCGGCGAACGGGCAAAAGACGGGATGATTTTTCGCCGGGCTCAGTCTGCGGCGGCTGTGGGGCCGTATCCCCGGTAGTATACATAATTGGTTGGAAGCTCAAACATTGTGCCGGAGCTGCCATGAAGCCAATAACCAAAAAGCAGGTAGTACGCGTCGGGGTAGGGCTGGCCGATATAATACGGACGATTGGCGGCTTTGAAATCCTGCCAGCCGTCGATGAGCGTGCGGACCAGCCCATGCGTGATCGGAAACAGGTAATCCTCCGCAAAGCAGTAATCCAACGGCGCCGTCACAAGAAATTCGCCCGGTTGAAGCTCCGGGAAAGCGCCCGCATAAAGCGCATCCATGGGCACATTCCTCGTGGGACCCGGTATGGAAACCCCTCCTGAATGATAAATGTTGCCAAGCGTGACGGTTGCTTTTCGGTCCTCCCACGCCTCATGCTGCGTAAGGGTTTCCAAAAGCACGTCCCCACGCGACGGCTCGGAGAGAACGGCGATGAAAAAAACGCCGCGCCCAACCATCAACACGCACAGCGAAAGCGCTGCGGCGCGCATAAGCTTTTTTGACATTAGCTGATAAAGGCCCCAGGAGGTGTATAGCGCGCACAGGCAGAAGTATGGGTAATAAGTTCTGAAAAAAACCGTTGTAATAAACAGATTATATATAAAGAAGATGAGCATTCCGGCGGGGATGAACGCCGCGAAAAACAGTTCCGCGGAAGATCGGGAGGATTTCGCCTGGGCGAGCAGGCGAAACACCGCGTATGCGGCTATGGGCAGCGAAAGCGGAAGGTCGGAATAAAAGAGCTGATAAACAAGCAGCGAGACGAGATGCTCCAACGGCGACCCGACTTCGGCGCGGTTGCCGGAAACCATATAGGAGGAGAGCTCGCGGGATATGGCTTCCGGAATATAACCCGGGTTGACCAGCGCGGAGGGAGAAAACAACAGAAAGCCGGTTGCGGTTGCGGCAAACAACCCGGCCGCCAGGCAAAGCGTATGCCGGAGGCGCGCATTCCGGGCACGTCTGTAAAGCGCCAGCGCCCCCACGGGATAAAGAAGAAAGAACAACTGCGGGTATTTGACGGCGGCCAGCGCGCCGACGGCGAAGCCGGAAAGAAACAGAAACCATTTTTTATCTTTTTCCAAAAAAAGCGCCGACGCGAATACCGCCGCTGTCAACAGAAAAAACGAAATAGCGTCGCCAGTGCCGTAGCGAGACTGTTCGATATGAAACAACGAAAAGGTCATGATCACCGCGTAAAGCGCGACCATCCCCGGTTTTTTGCCAAAATAGCGGTATAGCACCAGCGCGCCCAGTACACATCCCAGTGAAAAGTAAAACACAGAGGCGATGCGCCCCCACAGCCGGGCGTTTTCCGGCTGCCCTGTCAAGCTGCATAAAAGCTGCTCAAGCAGATGGAAGGGAACCTGAAAGACAAAGGCGCCCTCAGGGTAAACCTTTGCTGCTTTATAGGTGGAGTCAAAATCCAGGAGCTTGTCCTTGAGGCTGACGGAGGACTGAAAGAAATAACGCTCGTCCGGATGAAGGGTCGCCTCGTGACCGATGGAAACGCCGCGGCTGACGCAGACCGCGAGAAGCATCGCGAGAATAATAAGAACAACAGGCTTATTCACAGCGCGTTTGTACAGGCGGACCATCGCCGAAGCCTCCCTCAGCTCCATATCCGGTCTGGCGAGCGCCGGCAGGCGCACCTATCAGGTATGGAGCGTATCTAATCGTAAATGCAGAAATAAAATAGCATTAATTATGGCGCATGTCAATTTCTATGCTTCAAACCAGTCGCTCCGGCCACAGGGCAGCCGGGCGGAGCGGTTCAAATAGCTGGTATAAAAATAATCTCGAATATTGTGAACATATTGACAATCCTTCCGCCCTGTGCTATGATAAACGAACCGGAAAGGACGTTTCCAAAAAGTTCATTAGGATTCTGAAAGGACGTGCATTGACATGAAAAAACTATTGGCGCTTCTTCTGGTTGCTATGATGATGCTTGGCGTATGCTCCTTCGCATCCGCTGAGGAAATCGACGCCGCGCTGATCGAGGCTGCGAAGGCCGAGGGCGAGCTGACCGTTTACGGCAGCTGTGAGGAAGCCTATCTGAACGCCGCGTGCGACCGCTTCCAGGAGTTGTATGGCATTACCGTTAACCGTCAGCGTCTCTCCACCGGCGAGGTTGCCGCTAAGATCGAGGAGGAGAACGGCAATCCCTCAGCCGACGTATGGTTCGGCGGCACGACCGACCCTTACAACGAAAGCGCGGTCAAAGGCCTGTTGGAAGCTTACGAAGCGAAGAACGCCTCCCACCTGCTGGGCGACATGTACCGCGACAAGGACGGTTACTGGTACGGCATCTATAAGGGTATTCTCGGCTTCATGGTCAACACCGAGGAGCTGGAGCGCTTGGGTCTCGCCGCTCCCGAAGACTGGGACGACCTGCTCAAGCCTGAGTATAAGGGCCTGATCTGGCTTAGCAACCCCAACACCGCCGGCACTGCCAAGCTCGTTATCAACACCATGGTGCAGATGAAGGGCCATGATGAAGCTATGAAGTACTTTGTGGAGCTGGACAAGAATATCGCCCAGTACACCAAGAGCGGCAGCGGTCCCAGCAAGAAGGTCGGCGTTGGCGAGTGCGTCATCGGCATCGGCTTCCTGCATGACGGTATCACCCAGATTTTAGACGGCTACGACAACATCGCCCTGGTGATCCCCAAGAGCGGCACCAGCTTTGAAATCGGCGCGACCGCTATTTTCAAGGGCGCGAAGCACACCAACGCCGCCAAGCTGTGGATTGAGTACGCCCTGAGCCCCGAGTGCGTCAACCTCGCCAAGGACAACGAGAGCTTCCAGTTCCTGGTGATCGATAACGCCGAGCAGCCCAAGGAAGCGACCGATTTCGGCCTTGATCCCGAAAACGTGATCAAATACGACTTTGAGGACGCAAAGGCGAACACCTCCAAGTATGTGGAGGATTACTTTGCCGCAATCGGCGCCGCCGCGGACGACCGCTTCAAGACCGAGTAATCTGATTAGAGGCTTTGTTGGGGAGGGCGACCACGCGTCGCCCTCCCTGAAATGTCTTTGGGAGGGAATGTTTTGATCAAGGCGCAAAGCGCGCGGCTGGAGCGCAAGAAGCTTTTCGGCGATCCCATTATGGTATCGACCATCGTAGTGCTGTTGATTTTTTTGGCATTATTCATCCTCTACCCGCTGGCGATGCTGCTGATCGACAGCATCGCGGTGGAAGGCAGACTGACGGTTGACGTATTTGCGCGGGTGCTGGATATGGGGCGCTTTCGCACGGCGTTTTCCAATACGCTTGCGCTGGGCTTCATTACGGGCGTCGGCTCCACGCTGCTGGGCCTTTTGTTCGCCTATGTGGACTGCTATGTGAAGGTCCGCGTCAAAGTGGTTAAAAAGCTGTTTGACGTGGTGAGCATGCTGCCGGTGGTGTCGCCGCCGTTTGTGCTGTCGCTGAGCATGATTTTGCTCTTTGGCCGCGCGGGCCTGATTACCCGCGGCCTGCTGGGAATTTACGATTCCGACATCTATGGCCTTCACGGCATCGCTATTGTTCAGACGCTCACGTTTTTCCCCGTCTGCTACATGATGCTAAAGGGCCTTCTCAAAAATATTGACCCCTCTCTGGAGGAGGCCAGCCGCGACATGGGCGCGAGCCGCTGGAAGGTGTTTACCACGGTGACGTTTCCGCTTTTGCTTCCCGGCTTGGGCAACGCCTTTCTGGTTACGTTCATCGAATCCGTTGCGGATTTCGCCAACCCGATGATGATCGGCGGCAGCTATGATACGCTTGCCACCACCATCTATCTGCAGGTGACCGGCGCGTATGACAAGGCGGGCGCAAGCGCCATGGCCGTGGTGCTGCTGGCACTGACGCTGCTTTTATTCCTTATCCAGAAATACTATCTGGAAAAGCGCACCTACGCCACGCTGACGGGCAAAGCGTCCCGCGAGCGGATGCTGATTTCCGACAAGAGCGTGACGCGCCCGCTGACGCTGTTTTGTTCGTTGTTTTCGGCGTTCGTTATTTTGATGTATATAAGCATCCCTTTCGGCGCGCTGTTTAAGCTGTGGGGCCGCGATTATTCCCTTACGCTTAAGCATTTTGAGTACATGTTCAAGTATAGCGGCCTGAAAGCGTTTCGCGATTCCTTTGTGCTAAGCCTGATCGCCTCGCCCATCACGGCTCTGCTTTCCATGATCATCAGCTATCTGGTGGTGAAGAAAAACTTTAAAACCAAGGGCCTGATCGAGTTTGTGAGCATGCTTGCCATGGCCGTGCCGGGCACGGTGCTGGGCGTGGGTTATATCCGCGGCTTTGCCAACGGCGTGTTCCACACGGGCTTTTTACAGGGGCTGTATGGTACGGGCGCGATTTTGGTAATCGTATTCGTCGTTCGCAGCCTGCCCGTGGGTACGCGAAGCGGCATTTCCGCGCTGAGACAGATCGATAAATCCATCGAGGAAAGCGCCTACGACCTTGGCGCGAACAGTGGAAAGGTCTTTACTTCCATTACGCTGCCGCTGATCAAGGACAGCTTTTTAAGCGGCCTGGTGACGACCTTCGTGCGCTCCATCACCGCTATCAGCGCCATTATCCTGTTGGTAACGCCGCAGTACCTGCTGATTACCACGCAGATCAACGAGTTTGCCGAGAAGGGGAAATACGGCGTCGCCTGCGCGTACGCGACCATATTAATCGCCATTGTGTATGCGTCCATTCTGGTAATGAACCTCGTGACCAAGTATTTTGGCACCAGCAGAAAGATCAAGGGGGAATAGCAAATGTCCAAGCAAAGCAAAGGCGTTGTGCTCGACCATATCTCTAAAATATATAAGGACCCTAAAACTGGGAATGATTTTTACGCCGTTCAGGATGTCTCGCTCAATATCGAGCCGGGCAGTTTCGTTACGCTGCTGGGGCCCTCCGGCTGCGGCAAAACCACAACGCTGCGCATGATCGCCGGCTTTGAAAGCCCGGATGTAGGCGAAATTTACCTGGGCGGGGAGCCTATCAACGAGCTGACGCCCAACAAGCGCGATACGGCCATGGTATTCCAGAGCTACGCGCTGTTTCCGCATTACAACGTGTTTGACAACGTTGCCTACGGCCTCAAGCTGCGCAAGGTGCCCAAGCCGGAGATCGGGGAGCGGGTTAAAAACATTCTGGAACTGGTGGAGATGAGCGGTATGGAAAGCCGCATGACCAACCAGCTTTCCGGCGGCCAGCAGCAACGCGTGGCGCTGGCGCGCGCGTTGGTGGTGGAGCCGGGCGTGCTGCTGTTTGACGAGCCGCTCTCCAACCTGGACGCGAAGCTGCGCGTGACCATGCGTACAGAGATTCGCCGCATTCAGCAAAAGCTTGGCATTACGGCCGTCTACGTCACCCACGACCAAAGCGAGGCCATGTCGATCTCCGACCAGATCATTATCATGAAAAAGGGCGTCATCGCGCAGATGGGCAGCCCTATGGAGATCTATTACCACCCGACGGATGAGTTCGTGGCTGACTTTATCGGCGAGGCGAACTTCCTGAAGGGAACGGTCAAGAAGATGGCGGGCGGGCGCGACTGTGTCGTGACGGTTCAGGGCCACGATGTGGCGGTGGAGACAGACGCCTCCCGCATGCCCGGCGATGAGGCGGAGATCGTGCTCAGGCCCGAGGCAATCCAGATTGGCGAGGAAGGCATGTTGCCCTGTACGGTGGAGTTAAGCTGCTTCATGGGCAGCTACCAGAATTACCATGTGCGCGTAGGGGATACGCTCGTCAAGATCACGGACAACTGCCCCATTAACAAGCGGGTATACGGGGTGGGCGAGGACGTGTTCATGAGCTTTGGCAAGGATTGCGCGCATCTGCTGTAAAAAAGCTAATAAAAGGGGCCGCCGCGTAAGGAAGATGACCGGGAAAAGTCCGGCGCTCTCCGCGCGGCGGTTTTTGCTTTTTTAAATTTCCCGTTGACTCTCCCATGATGGCATGCTTTACAATAGCCATGAGCTCAAAAAACGCGCGCGGAGGAACAACATGTTGAAGATCGGCGACTTTTCCAAGCTTTCCCGGGTGAGCATCCGCATGCTCAGGCACTACGACGAAATCGGCCTGCTCATGTCCGCCGGAACGGATCCCTTTACGGGCTACCGGTACTATACCGAGGCGCAGCTGCCTGCGGCATGCCGCATCAACGCCCTTAAGGATATGGGCTTTGGGCTTGCGGCAGTTGCCGAAATACTCGGCAGCTATGGCGACCCGGACGGTCTGTCGCGCTATCTTAACCTGAAACGGATGGAGCTGCGCGAGGAGGCGGAGGAGACGGCGCGCCGGCTGAAGCTTCTGGAAACGATGATGGAGAGGTTAAGAAAGGACGGAACCACTATGCAATATGATGTGACGCTGAAGGTGCTGCCGGAGCGGCAGGTGGCGAGCGTGCGGGGAGTCATTCCCGCGTATGACCAGGAACAGAGGCTCTGGAATACCTTGATGCAGGAAACCGCCGGGATGCGCCTTGTGCCGGGCGACCCCTGCTATACGCTGGCGGTTTTCCACGACGGGGAATTCAAGGAAGGGGAGGTGGACGTGGAGGTTCAGAAATCCGTCAGGGGCGGGTACCGCGACACGGAGCATGTAAAGTTCAAAGCGGAGCCGCCTGTGGAAATCGCGTCGGCTACCTATACGGGCGGCTATGACAGGATTAACGAGGCCAACCAGGCGGTGGCGAACTGGGTACGCGACAACGGCTATGATTTCGCGGGTCTTTCCTTTTGCATATATCACGTCAGCCCATACGATACGGAGAATCCGGAGGAATACGTGACCGAGGTATGCTACCCGGTGCGCAAGAAATAACGGGAAAGGGCGCCACGGGCGGCCGTCGCGCGAATATGGCGCGACGGCCGCTTTCCCTCCCCCAAAAACTGTGCTATACTCTAAGCTGAATCATGCCCCGACCGAAAGGAGCCTGTTTTAGCATGCCAACCTTTGAGACCGACAGGGCGGCCCTCCTGTGGGACGCGACCGCCGTGCCGAACGCTTTTTTCTGCGAATACATGCCCGCCGCGCCCGAGGGACACGTAAAAGTGTACCTTTACGGGCTGATGTGCGCGCACGCCGGCATGACGGACGACGCCTGTATGCTGGATGACGCGGCCAGGGCGCTTAACATGGACCGCGGCGAGGTGGAGCAGGCCCTTCGCTACTGGGAGCGTTGCCGCCTGGTGGCCAGAATCAAGGACCAGCCGCCCGTGTACCGTTTTTTAAACGTACAGCAGGCGATGTTTCAACGGCATCAGGCGCCGCGGGACGAGGCGTACGAGGGCTTTGCCAGGGCGATTTACGCCGCCTTCGGGGACAGGCGAAAGCTGCATGGGGGCGAAACCGTGCTGGCCTACGAGTGGGTGGAGCAGCTTAAGCTTCCGCCCGAGGTGGTCATGATGCTCGTCCAGCACATGATCGCGACACGCGGCGTGCAGTTCAGCTTTAAGGAGGCGCAGAAGCTGGCGGCGGAGCTGAGCGAGCAGAAGATTTTCACCATAGAGGAAGCGGAAACGCTGTTCAGCCGCTCGGAGGCGGCGTGGAAGGGCGCGCGGAAGGTGCTGACGCGCCTGGGCAAGCGCCGCAGCCCCAGCATGGACGAGATCGACCTGTATGTGAAATGGACTACAGAATGGGGCTTCGCGCCCAAGGCCGTCGAAAGCGCGTGCGCGGAGACCACCAAGGGCGACCCAAGCTTTGCCTATCTGGATAAGATTCTACAGGGTATCCGCGAGCGCAGCGGCGGCAGGGCAACCACCGCCGCGCAGGTGGAAAAGCAAATCGCGGGCGAGCGGGACGAGACGGTGCGCGTGAGGGAGATGCTTTCCGCCTTTGGCATGAAAGCCCCCGTGGTGGACGAGGGCAGGCGGCTGGTGTACCGCGACATGCTGACGCTTGCCGAGCACGACGTGGTGCTGCTGGCCGCGCGCGAGGTGGGTAAGCGCCGGGGTGCGCATTCGCTTGACGATGTGACCGCGCTTTTGACAGCCTGGCGTGAGAAGGGCTTAAGCGACGCCGGAGCCGTAAGCGGGCACCTGGACCGCGTGGCCGGACAGAACAGGCGGCTCAAGGCGCTGTTTAACGTTCTGGGCAGAGAGTGCGGCTGCACGCAGGCAAACCGGGAGCTGCTTGTTAAATGGAGCGAACAGTGGCGCATGCCGGACGCGCTTGTGGAGCTGGCGGCAGAATACGCCCGAAACGTGGAAAAGCCCATGCCTTATATGGATAAGGTGCTTTGCGGTTGGCATGACGAAAATATCATAACGCCGGACGCCGCGAGGGAGGAGCATCAGCGCTTTGTCGCCATGGCGGAGGCCGGGAGCGAAAGCGCCAGAATTGGCGTGGGCCGGGCAGGGGCCGGGCAGGGCGTCAAGCGGGTCGTGGAGCAGCAGTATAGCCAGCGTACGTACGATCCGGAGGAATACGACGGCCCGACTGCCGAACAGCTAAGGGAGGCAATGAAGCAATGACACGCGAACAGCTTTTGGCGGAGTTGCAGCAGGAATATGCCCGGCGGCGCGAGGAAAACATGCGCCTTTATGAGCAGCGCAGGCAGGAGGCCTGCGCGCGCTGCGACGGGCTGGCGGAGCTTTTGAGCGCACGCCACGCGGCGCTGCTGGGCGGCGTGCGCTCCAGCCTGCTTAAACCGCGCAAGAATCCCGTGGTTAATGCCGGGTTGCCAAACGCGATGGCGGAATATAATGAAAGAATTGCGGCCGCGCTTAACGCAGGCGGGCTTGAGGCCGATGCGCTCCAGCCTGTTTACACCTGCTCCGTCTGCCGGGATGAGGGGTATGTGTACGACCCGTCGCGGCGCATGTGTGCTTGCATGGCCCGGGAGCTGAACCGGCGCATGCTTAGCGAACTGGGACTGGACGGCGACAGCGAAACCTTTGAACGTTTTGATGAGACGCTGTTTGATAGCGAACCGGACGGCAGGGGCGTGAGTCAGCGCCAAATGGTAAAGGTTGCGCGCGACACCTGCCTCCGCTATGCCGACGACTTTCCCAAAACCGAGACGAGGGATTTGCTGCTGACGGGCAAGAGCGGACTTGGCAAGACCTATCTTTTGCGTGCCATCGCGCGCCGGGTCGCGGAGCGGGGCTTTATGCCGCTGTACACCAGCGCGTACCGCCTGTTTGAGGTGGCGCGGCGCGCGTATATGGAGAACAACAGCGAGCTGATGGGTCAGATGATGAACGCGCCGCTTTTGCTGCTGGATGATCTGGGTACGGAGCCCCTGATGAACAACGTGACCGTCACCCAGCTGTTCAACCTGCTTAACGAGCGCCAGCTTGCCGGGCGGCATACGGTGATCAGCACGAATTTGACGGTTTCCGAGCTTCGGGAGCGCTATACCGAGCGCGTTACCTCCCGGTTTCTGGATGCGTCGGAGTGCGTGAAGCTGGTTTTTACGGGCGAGGATATCCGCAAAAATCTGAAAAAGGGGGTCCGGCAGGCGTGAATATTCAGATTTATGTAGGCAAGAAGAACCCGGATGTTTTGAAGGCGGAGCGGTTTTTTAAGGAGCGCCGCATCCCCTATCAGCTGATGGACTTAAAAAAGCACAGGCTGGGCCAGAAGGAGCTGGACGTGTTTGTGAAGGCTGTGGGCGCGAAGGCGCTTGTGGACCGCGAGGGAAAAAAAGCGCTTGAGCGCCCCGTTGCCCATATGGCGACCGACAGCCTGATCGTGGCGGAACTTTTAAACGACCCCGCCGCGCTTCGCAGCCCGATTGTGCGCAACGGAAGCCGCGTAACCGTCGGCGCGGACGAGGCAGCATGGAAGCGATGGGCGGAGCTGGGATGAATTGAATTTAAAACGGGTTCGCCCCGCCCCGGCGGGGTGATTTTTTATGCGGATAATCAAATTGCAATCGCAATGAATTTTTTATGTATACAAAATGCAAAAGAAATACAGCCGCGATTGCACGGCGAGAATTGACATACCTCCTCTAAATGATATAATTAACTATGCTTTTTGCAATGAAGGAAAGAGCGTGCAGAGCTCTTTCCGTTTTTGTATCGGGGGAGCGGGCGAAGCGAAGGGCGTGCACGCGTTCCAGAGGCAAGGGCGGAAGGGCGGACAGCGCAAGGCTTTGCTGGGCGTACGCCACGCAAAGCGGACAGAAGGACGCAGTTCACGCGGCTTTGGCGGTGGAGGCGGGTCTTGCTCTTTCGCTTGGCAGCATAGGAGGGTTATCATATGAACTCAAAATTTGCCATGTACATGCTGAAACGGCTGGGAATGGCGATACTGACCATCTTTTTGGTTGTGCTTATCACATTCTTCACCATGCATGCCATCCCCGCCAGCCCGTTCAGCTCGGAAAAGGCAAAGTCCGACGCCACCATCGCGGCGCTGGAGGCGAAGTACGGCTTTGATAAGCCCGTACCCGTCCAGTTTGTCAATTATGTATGGAATATTCTTCATTTTGATTTCGGTCTTTCCACGGGCTGGGTGGGAAATACCGTATTCGATCTCATCAAGGGCGGGTTTAGCTATTCGGCGCGCATCGGATTTTCCGCCGCGCTGATTGCGATTGTCTTTGGCGTGGTGCTGGGCGCGATTGCCGCGCTCAAGCGCGGTAAATGGCAGGATAAGGTGATCCAGGTGGTCACCACTGCGCTGGTCAGCATGCCGTCGTTCGTTGTGGCGACGATTTTTCTGCTGATATTTGGGCTCCAGCTCAAGTGGTTTCCAACGCTCAGCAGCGAGCCGGGAGGTCTGATTTTGCCCGTGGTGTCGCTGAGCCTTTACCCCATGGCGTATATCACGCGTCTGGAGCGCTCCAGCATGCTGGATGTGCTCGGGCAGGATTATATCCGCACGGCGCGGGCCAAAGGTGTCGCAAGCCGCAAGGTGATATTCAAACACGCGCTCAAAAACGCGCTGAGTCCCGTCATCACCTATGCCGGCCCCATGATGGCCTACATCCTGACAGGCAGCATGGTGGTGGAAAATATCTTCTCCGTTCCAGGGCTTGGCCGGCTGTTCGTCAACAGCATGCTGCGCACCGATTATATGATGATTATGGGCGTCACCATCTTCCTTGCGGCAATGATCATTCTCATGAATTTCCTGAGCGATGTTCTCTACAAGGTAATGGATCCCAGAATTGATTTGAGGTGAGTGGGCATGCAAAACGAGAAAGCATTTAAAAATCCGTTGAGCTTTCAGGTCGATCCGGATCTGTTCGCTCCCGCGACCGAGGAGGAGAAGGCGCAGCAGGTTACCATGCGCGAGTCCGTCTCCTTCATGCGCGACGCCATGCGCCGCCTTTCCAAGAACCGCATCGCGATGGTCTGCCTGTGCGTGATTGTGCTGATCGCGCTGATTGCCTTTATCGTTCCGGAATTCTATCCCTACAGCTATACAAAGCAGGATGTTTCCGCCAAAAACCTGTCGCCCTTCGAGTATTCAAAGAAGGAGCAGGTGAAGATCGACAAGGGCGAAAGCGTGTTCCCGCATATCATGGGCACGGACTCTCTGGGCCGCGACTACGCCATCCGCGTCATTTACGGCACGCGCATTTCGCTGCTGGTGGGCATTATCTCCGCGTTCATCGTGGTGGTGATCGGCATTATCTATGGCTCCGTATCCGGCTACTTCGGCGGCAGGGTGGATATGATCATGATGCGAATTGTGGATATCATCTATTCCCTGCCGGATGTGCTGATCGTCATTTTGCTGTCGGTCGCTATTAAGGATACGGTCAGTATGAGCAGCAATCCGCTGATTACAAAGCTGGGCGCGGGCATGGTGAGCATCTTCATCGTGTTCGGCCTGCTGTACTGGGTGGGAATGGCGCGGCAGGTGCGCGGCCAAATCCTTTCCATTAAGGAGCAGGAGTACGTGCTTGCCTCGCGCGCCATCGGCGCGTCTCCGGCGCGTATCATCCGAAAGCATATGATTCCCAACTGTATCTCGGTCATCATCATCACCGCCGCGATGCAGATTCCCAGCGCCATCTTTACGGAAAGCTTCCTCTCCTTCCTGGGCCTGGGCGTGTCCATGCCGATGCCCTCGCTGGGTTCGCTGGCCTCCGACGCGCGCTCGGGCTTGGTGAGCTATCCGTACCTGCTGGTTTTTCCGGCCATGTCCATCTTCCTCATCGTGCTTTCGTTTAACCTGCTTGGCAATGGTCTGCGCGACGCGTTTGACCCCAAGCTTCGCGCGTAAAGGAAGGAGGAAACAGAGATGGCAATGTTGGAAGTCAGGGATCTCCATACCTCCTTTTTTACCCCCTCCGGCGAGGTAAAGGCGGTGGGCGGCGTTTCGTTTAATCTGGATTCGGGCAAGGTGCTGGGTATCGTGGGCGAGAGCGGCAGCGGTAAAAGCGTAACCGCGTACTCCATCTTGCAGATTCTGACCCATCCGGGCCGCATCGTCGGCGGCAGCATCAAGTTTAAGGGCGAGGAGCTGGTAGGCGCCTCGGAGGAGAAAATCCGCGCCATTCGCGGAAACAAGATCTCCATTATTTTTCAGGACCCCATGACCAGCCTCAACCCTACCTTTACCATCGGCAACCAGCTGATGGAGGCCATTTTGCTGCACACCGACCGCAACCGCAAGCAGGCGTGGGAGCGCGCAGTGGAAATGCTCGGGCTGGTGGGCATCAACGAGCCGGAAAAGCGTATGAAGCAGTATGCCTACGAGCTTTCAGGCGGCATGCGCCAGCGGGTGATGATCGCCATGGCCCTCGCCTGCGAACCGGATATCCTGATCGCGGACGAACCCACGACGGCGCTTGACGTGACCATTCAGGCGCAGATTCTGGAGCTGATGGGCGAGCTTCAGCGAAAGTTAGGCATGGCCATCATTATGATCACGCACGACTTGGGCGTAATCGCCGGCATGTGCGACGAGGTAATCGTTATGTACGCCGGCAAGGTTGCCGAGCGCGGCACCGCCGATCAGATTTTCTACAACCCCAAGCACGAATATACAAAGGGCCTGATGCGCTCTATCCCCAAAATTGACAGCGACGAAAAGGAGCGTCTTGTGCCGATCTCCGGCACGCCCATCGATATGCTGAACCTGCCCGCCGGCTGCGCCTTCGCACCGCGCTGCGAACGCGCCATGAAGGTCTGCCTGGAGCAGCATCCCAGGGAATGCTGGGTAGCGCAGGATCACCTTTCGGCCTGCTGGATGAATGTCAAAGACGGAGAAATTATCGAACCGCCGGTACAAGCGGCGGAACAAGAGGGGGAGGGCGGCAGCCATGAGTGAGTCGGTAAGCGCGCGCACTCCCGAATACATGCTGGATGTGCGTCATCTTAAGCAATACTTTCCCGTAACGACAGGTTTTCTTAAAACCACCATGCTCAAGGCCGTGGATGATATTTCCTTTGCCATCAAGCGTGGTGAAACGCTGGGCCTGGTGGGTGAAAGCGGCTGCGGAAAGACGACCGTGGGCCGGAGCCTTTTGCAGCTTTATAAGCCCACGGACGGCGAGGTTTATTTTGACGGCACGAAAATTGAGGACAAAGCGTCCGTCAATATGCTCCACAAGCGGGCGCAGATGGTGTTTCAGGATCCGTATTCGTCGCTGAACCCGCGCATGACGGTCGGCGATATCGTGGCCGAGCCTATCGACGTGCACAAGCTTTGCAAAAGCCGCGCGGAGCGCAACGGCCGTATCAACGAGCTGCTGTCCACCGTCGGGTTGTCCAGCGAGCAGGCCACGCGCTACGCGCATGAATTCTCGGGCGGCCAGAGGCAGCGTATCGGCATTGCCCGCGCGCTGGCGTCCAATCCGGAGTTCATCGTGTGCGACGAGCCGGTTTCCGCGCTGGACGTGAGCATTCAGGCGCAGGTGATCAATATGCTGGAGGACCTGCAGCACAAACTGGGGCTCACCTATCTGTTTATTGCCCACGACCTGAGCGTGGTCAAGCACATTTCCAACCGCATCGCGGTGATGTACCTGGGCCGCATGGTGGAGATGGCGGACGCTAACGAGCTGCACCACCATCCGCTGCATCCATACACGATCTCGCTGCTTTCCGCCGTGCCCATTCCCGATCCGGAGAAGGCGCGCAAGTCACAGCGGATTGTGCTGCACGGCGACGTTCCCAGCCCGCTCAAGGTGCCCTCGGGCTGCGCGTTCCGCACGCGCTGTTCCCGCGCTACGGCCGAGTGCGCCGAGCATTGCCCAAAGTTCCGCGATCTTGGCAACGGTCATTTTGTGGCCTGCCACCATGTATGATTGTACGCGCATGGCTTGAGAACTGTCAATTATAACCGGTTGACAGCTTGGGAAAGCCTGCGTTAGTATGATAAAACCGTCGGCATCGTCCGGCAAAAAAGACTAAGGAGGGTAACAATGAAAAAGGTACTTGCATTGGCGCTCGCGATCGCGATGCTGCTCGGCTGCTTCTCTGTGGCCACGGCGGAAGAAGGCAAGACGATCAATCTCTTCTATGGCGGCGGCACCCCGCTGTCGATCGACCCCGCGCTCAACAGCGCGTCCAGCGGCTCCAACGTCATCAAGCTTGCGTTTGCCGGCCTGATGGGCTGGCAGTACGTGGACGGCACGCCCACCCTCAGCCCCGAGCTTGCGGAAAGCTACACCGTGTCTGACGACAAGCTGGTGTATACCTTCACCCTGCGCGAAGGCCTCAAGTGGTCCGACGGCTCCGATTTTAAGGCCAGCGAAGTGGTTTCCAGCTGGAACCGCGCCGCTTCCATCGATCTGGGCGCCGACTACGGCTTCCTGTACAGCTATGTGGACGGCTACAACGAAGGCAAGGGCCCTCTGAACGTAGTGGCTGACGACGAGGCCCGCACCGTGACGGTTACGCTGGCCAACCCCACCTCCTACTTCCTTGAGCTGTGCGCGTTCCCTACCTTCTACCCCGTCAAGGCTGAGCTTGCGGACAACGAAGGCGCTTGGGCCACCAAGCCCGAAACCTACATCGGCACCGGCGCGTTCCGCATGACGAAGTACGCTGTGGACGATGTGATCAGCTTTGAGAAGAACCCCAACTACTACAACGCGGACGCCGTTTCTCTGGGCGGCGTGAACTGCTACCTCAGCGAGGATAACGTGGCCATTTTGACCGCGTATGAGAACGACACCGCGCAATTTATCAACTCTATCGACCCCACCGAGTACGAGCGCCTGTACGGCACCTATCCCGGCGAGCTGGTGATGGGCGACTACATCGGCACCTGGTACATCCTGTTCAACGTCCATAAGGACCTGTCTCCCTCCACCAAGCAGCTGACCGTTCAGGAGCAGAGCAAGGCCCGCTTCGCCCTTGGCCAGATGGTGAACCGCCAGGATCTGGTGGATTACGTCACCATGGGCGGCCAGGTGCCCGCCACCGGCTTCTATCCCAAGGGACTGGGCGACGGTAAGAATAGCGACGTCCGTGTAACCGAGGGCTACGGCTCCTGGTACACCGGCACCGCTACCCCCTCCACCGTCAATGAGAACTACACCGAGGATATGGTGACCGCGCTTCAGACGCTGGTTGACCTCGGCTATCCCTACACCGGCTCCATCGAGGGCGGCGACATCATGTTCACCGACTTCCCGACCATTGAGTTCGCCTTCAACAACAGCGGCGCGAACGCTGCCATCATGCAGTATGTTCAGGAAACCTGGAACCAGTTCGGCATCACCGGCGTGATCAACACCGAAGCTTGGGCCACCTTGCAGACCAAGCTGAAGAACGGCGACGCCGAGTCCGCTCGTATGGGCTGGATCGCCGACTTCAACGATTGCGTGAACTTCCTGGAGATCTTCGTGAGCAACTCCGGCAACAACTACCCGCGCTTGGGCCGCGATGTGGGCGATTACACCCGCTTCAGCGAGACCACCAAGGACGCCGGCAAGGGCGCCTACTGGGGCCTGAACGGCGACCAGACCTGGGCGGAGTGCTTCGATGCGCTGGTTGAGGAAATCAAGGCCTGCACCGATCCCGACGAGCGTGCCGCAAAGTGCGCCGAGGCCGAGCAGATCCTGATGGCGACCGGCGGCGTTGCCCCCATGTACTTCTACACCAACCCCTACATGCTCAAGCCCAACGTCAAGAACGTAATGCTTCTGAGCACGGGCGACGTGATCTGGACCTACGCGACTGTCGAATAAGCAGGCGCGCCAGCTGAATAACGAGGTATCGTTTCCGCTCCGGCATTTGCCGGGGCGGTTTTTGTGTTTCCAGGAAAACCGCCGGACGTTTAAATTGGAAGTAAAAAAGGGGAAAAATCGAGTGAAATCATTTGACAATTCGCTTGACAGCGTGTTATTATGTTATGGTTGTCCGCAATCTGCGTTCTTTGTGTGCAACCTTTGCGCGATAAAGGCGCAGAGGCCCGGTGCAGCAAGGAATACGGAACACGAAACCACAGAGGGAGGCGACCTTGAATGGAGCAGGAGCTTAAACAGGCACAGTGCCGCGTGGTGGGTACCAAGCAGGTGCTTCGCGCGCTTAACGAAGGCAAGGCCGCCCGCGTTTATCTGGGCAAGGACGCCGACAGCTTTATCTATCACCGGGTTAACGCCCTGTGCGAGGAAAAGCGGGTGCCCGTGACGGTGGTGGACAGCATGCAGGAGCTGGGAAAGCTCTGCCTGGTGGGCGTCAAAACGGCGGCCGCCGCCGTGCTGAAATAAGCGCGGATTTTATTCAACTATAAGGCGCCAGGGTTGCGGCGGTTTTATAGCATATCATTTCGGAGGTGTTTCCATGCCCACGATCAATCAGTTGATCCGCAAGGGACGGCAAAAGGTGGAAAGCAGGTCGACGGCCCCCATTCTGCAGGGCTGCCCGCAGAAGCGCGGCGTATGCCTGAGCGTGAAGACCACGACCCCCAAGAAGCCTAACTCCGCCCTGCGTAAGATTGCCCGTATCCGTCTGACCAATCAGATCGAAGGTACGTGCTACATTCCGGGTATTGGTCACAACCTGCAGGAGCACAGCGTGGTGCTGATCCGCGGCGGTCGTGTGCGCGACCTGCCCGGCGTTCGTTACCACATCATTCGCGGTGCTCTGGATACGGCAGGCGTGGCCAAGCGGATGCAGGCTCGTTCCCTGTACGGCGCCAAACGGCCCAAGAAGTAAGCCGTGATTCGCGCGGTTGATTGCGGTAATTTCGAAGTGGGCGCAGGCATAGGAGAGCATGCCCGTGAGAATCGAAGCGTGGCACAGCCCCTGTACACCGCGTGACTTTCCCTGTAAGGCCGGCCCGGATCATTCCGGCGCAGGCTGGGAGCGGTCGATGCTGAAGGCCGTCAGAAAGCGCATTACGGCGCGAAAAACGCATCCGGGACCTCAAATCTTACGTTGTGCTTTGCACACTTGCGGCGAGATATCATCGCCCGAGCGAAGGAGGAAATCAAATGCCCCGTCGTGGATTTATTCCCAAGCGCGAGGTTTTGCCCGATCCCGTACACGGGACCACGGTTGTGACCAAGCTTATCAATCAGATCATGTTGGACGGCAAGCGCGGCACCGCGCAGCGCATCTGCTATACCGCGTTTGACACCATTGCCGAGAAAACCGGCAAGGACGCCAACGAGGTGTTCACCGCGGCGCTCAATAACGTTTCGCCCCAGCTGGAAGTTAAGGCCCGCCGCGTGGGCGGCGCCACCTATCAGGTGCCTATCGAAATCCGCCCCGAGCGCCGGCAGACCCTGGGTCTGCGCTGGCTGGTGGAATTCAGCCGCAAGCGCGGCGAGAAGACCATGGCCGAGCGCCTTGCGGGAGAGCTGATGGACGCTGCCAACAACACTGGCGCGGCTGTCAAGCGCAAGGAAGAAATGCACCGCATGGCCGAGGCCAACAAGGCCTTCGCGCATTACCGCTGGTAAGGCGCACAAAGCGGCTTTTCCAAGCCCAATTCAAACTTTGCATGTGAATTCGAAAGGAGACCCTCCGTTATGCCAAGAAGTCACCCGTTGGAAAAGGTGCGCAACATCGGCATCATGGCTCACATTGACGCCGGTAAGACCACCACTACCGAGCGCATTCTGTTTTACACAGGACGTGTTCACCGTCTGGGTGAGACGCATGAAGGCGCGGCCACCATGGACTGGATGGCGCAGGAGCAGGAGCGTGGTATTACCATCACCTCCGCCGCGACAACCTGTCAATGGAAAGAGCACCGCATCAACATCATCGATACCCCCGGCCACGTGGACTTTACCGTTGAGGTAGAGCGCAGCCTGCGCGTTCTGGACGGCTCGGTCGCGGTGTTCTGCGCCAAGGGTGGCGTAGAGCCTCAAAGCGAGACCGTTTGGCGTCAGGCCAATAAATATCGTGTTCCCCGCATGGCGTACGTTAACAAGATGGACATCATGGGCGCGGATTTCTTCCGCGTGGTGGGCATGTTACGGGATCGTCTGGGCGCCAACGCCGTACCCATCCAGCTGCCGATTGGCAAAGAGGCTGATTTCAAGGGCATCATCGACCTCGTCCGCATGAAGGCGGAAGTCTACTATGATGACGAGGGTAAGGATGTGCGCGACGAGGAAATCCCGGAAAATCTGCGTGCGCAGGCTGATGAATACCGTCAAATGCTGATCGAAGCCGTTGCCGAGAGCGACGAATCGCTCCTGGAAAAGTTCTTCGAAGGCGAGGAGCTGAGCGAGGACGAGATCAACGCTGCGATTCGCAAGGCCACCATCAGCTGCACAATGACCCCCGTTCTGTGCGGTACGTCCTACCGCAACAAGGGCGTACAGCCCTTGCTGGACGCCGTGGTTGCCTACATGCCTTCTCCGTTGGATATCCCCGCCATCAAGGGCACGGATCCCGACGATCCCGAGAAGGAGATGGAGCGCCATGCTTCCGACACCGAGCCCTTCTCCGCTCTTGCCTTCAAGATCATGACCGATCCGTTTGTCGGCAAGCTGGCTTTCTGCCGCGTTTACAGCGGTATGATGGAGAGCGGCAGCTACGCCTATAACTCCACCAAGGGCAAGCGCGAGCGCGTAGGCCGTCTGGTGATGATGCACGCCAACCACCGTGAGGAAGTCCAGACCGTGTATGCGGGCGACATCTGCGGCGTTGTCGGCCTGAAGGACACCACCACCGCGGATACCCTCTGCGATGAGAAGAACCCCATCATCCTGGAGTCCATGGAATTCCCGGATCCGGTCATTCAGGTGGCCATCGAGCCAAAGACCAAGGCCGGCCAGGATAAGATGACCATGGCGCTGGTGAAGCTGGCGGAAGAAGACCCGACTTTCAAAACCTATACCGACCATCAGACCGGCCAGACCATTATCGCCGGCATGGGCGAATTGCATCTGGAGATCATTGTGGACCGCCTGATGCGTGAGTTCAAGGTGGAAGCGACCGTCGGCAAGCCGCAGGTTGCCTATCGCGAAACCATTCGCAGGGCTGCCAAGGCGGAAGGCCGTTATGTGCGCCAGACCGGCGGCCATGGACAGTTCGGTCACTGCTGGATCGAGATCGCGCCCGTTGAGCCCGGCGTCGGCTACTCGTTTGAAAACAAGATCGTCGGCGGCGTAATTCCCAAGGAATTCATCGGGCCGATCGATAACGGTATCCGCGAGGCTTCGCAGAGCGGCATTCTCGGCGGTTTCGAGGTTGTCGACTTCAAGGCGACCGTTTTTGACGGCAGCTACCACGACGTCGACTCCTCTGAAATGGCGTTTAAGATCGCCGGCTCCATGGCGTTTAAGGAAG
The DNA here is from genome assembly GCA_023411375.1 of Bacillota bacterium. Lineage (GTDB taxonomy): Bacteria > Bacillota > Clostridia > Christensenellales > Aristaeellaceae > Limiplasma. Next base: position 57,142 of record JAEYOW010000026.1, read on the forward strand.
CGCTTGCCAAGGCCGACCCCTGCCTGCTGGAGCCGATGATGAAGGTTGAAGTCATCATCCCCGAGCAGTACATGGGCGACGTTATCGGCGACATTTCCAGCCGCCGCGGACGCATCGAGGGCATGGACGCACGCATGGGCGAGCAGACGGTGCACGCGTACGTGCCGCTTTCCGAGATGTTCGGCTATGCGACCGATCTGCGCAGCCGCACTCAGGGACGTGGATTGTTCTCCATGCAGTTCGACCACTATGAAGAAGTGCCTAAGAGCATCGCCGAAAAGGTGACCGGGGCTCGCAAGGGCGACTGATTCCATTTGAGCAATGGCGGCCGGGCGTCATTCCCAGGCCGCGTCAAAAGAAACACATATTTATTCTTCAAACGTTAAGGAGGAAATGACCTATGGCCAAGGCTAAGTTTGAACGCAACAAGCCGCACGTAAACATCGGCACGATCGGTCACGTTGACCACGGCAAGACGACCCTGACGGCGGCGATCACGATGACGCTGGCGCAGCTGGGCGACGCGCAGGCGA
>JAEYOW010000029.1 GCA_023411375.1 Bacillota bacterium
TCGCCTGCGCGTCGCCCAGCTGCGCCAGCGTCATCGTGATCGCCGCCGTCAGGGTCGTCTTGCCGTGGTCAACGTGACCGATCGTGCCGATGTTTACGTGCGGCTTGTTGCGTTCAAACTTAGCCTTAGCCATGGGATTCGACCTCCTGTTTCCTACATTGTGCGTTCTTTATCCGGCTGGGTTTCATGCGGTTGGAGCGGGTGATGGGAATCGAACCCACGTAGCTAGCTTGGGAAGCTAGAACTCTACCATTGAGTTACACCCGCATGTCCGCATAGACCGTTTCACCAGACATGGGATATTGTAACGGTTTTCTATGCCGTTGTCAACCGTTTTTTCAATTCCCTTTCAACCGCATATACAAATCAAAGCGATACAACAAAAAAACAATTCGCGCATCATGACGCGCCGCTTTTAGCAGGCGCGGCCGCAAGCCTGGGCGTATCAAACTGCCGCCTGAGCTCCGCATACGGGAACGTTGGCGGAGCGAAAAGCCACGCTTTTTTGACCGCCGCGCCGCGCAGTATGACGGGCATCCGGTTGTGATACGGACTCATCTGCCCGTCCGCTTCCTGCGTGAGGATGGCGAAGCCGTCAAACCCACCTCCGGCAAAGCCGCCCAGAAACTGCCCGTAAACCCCGGCAAGGTACATCAGCTCCCCCGGGGCGGCGTCCGCCAGCGTAAAAGCAAATTTCTCCTTGCTTTTTCCGCCGCTGGGCGTTCGCCGCCACTCAAAGAAGCCGCTCATGGGCACCAGGCAGCGCCGCTCCCGCGCGGCCTTTTGAAACATGGGGGTATAGTCCGCCTTTTCGCTGCGGCTGTTGATCACCAGCCCATGTCCTCCTCCGCGTGGAAAGCCCCAGCGCATAGGGCGCACCGTGCATCCGCCGCCGCAGGCCACAATAACGGGCGCAATTTCGGACGGAAAAATCTCGCCCGTGTGCGCGAGCGCGCCCATCTGGCGATCGTTTTGCTCCATCTCCCTAAGCAGAGAAGCAAACCGTCCGTCGTCGTCTCCGGCATCGATAAAATAACGCCCGCACACCGTTTGAGACCTCCCTTTTTACAATTCTTACATTGCGCTTGAGTTGGCGCGTTATTCGGCCGCAAGCTCTCCCGCCAGCGCGCGCAGCGCCTCGCGCTGCTCCGGCCTGAGGGCGGAGCGGATATTGACGGTAGGTTCAAGCACCTTCACGTTTTTCATACGTTCCAACGCTTCCCGCATCAGCTTGCCCGCCGCGGGCGCCCACGAGCCGTTTTCCACAAGAGCGACCGTGCGTTTTTGCATGCTGTGCGCCGCAAGGTCCGCAAGCAGCGTTTCCATCGCGGGGAAGATGCCCGCGTTGTATGTGGACGAGCAAAGCGCGATGCGGCCAAGGCGGAACGCCTCGCTTACCAGGTAGGACGGATGGGTAACCGAAACGTCGTAAACCGCGATGTTTTTGACCCCGGCGTTTCGCAGCTCCATCGCAAGCACCTCGGCGGCGTTCTCCGTGTGCCCGTAAATGGAAGCGTAGGCGACCAGCGCGCCGTCCTCCTCCGGCGTGTAGGAGCTCCATTTCTGATACTTATCCACATACCAGGCGATATTTTCGCGCCAGATGGGACCGTGAAGCGGGCAGAGCAGCCCGATATCCAGCGCCGCAGCCTTTTTCAACAACGCCTGGACGGGCGCGCCGTACTTGCCTACGATATTGGCGTAGTATCTACGGGCCTCACCCAGCCAATCGCGCTCAAAATTCACCTCGTCCGCAAACAGGCAGCCCGACAGCGCGCCAAACGTTCCGAACGCGTCTGCGGAAAACAGAGCCTTTGATTCAGCCTCGTATACGACCATCACCTCGGGCCAGTGCACCATGGGCGCCATTATAAAGGTATAACGACGCATGCCCGTTTCCAGCACGTCGCCTTCCTTAACCGGTAGGAAGCGTTCCTTTAATTCCGGGCCGAAAAACTGTTCGATCATCGCGGCCGACTTCGCGTTGACGATAATCGACGTTTCAGGATGTATGCGGCATAAATCCCTGAGCGTGGCGCAATGATCAGGTTCCATATGGGTTACAACCACATAATCCAGCGGGCGGCCGCCGAGCCCGGCGGCAAGGTTTTCAAAAAACAGCCCGCCAACGGCCTTGTCCACCGTATCCAGCAGCACGGTTTTTTCATCCAATACCAGATAAGCGTTATAGCTGATGCCGTGCGGAATGGGAAACGCGTTTTCAAAAAGATTCAGGCGCCTGTCGTTGCCGCCTACCCAGAAAATTCCTTCCGCGATTCTGCCGGTGCATTCCATGGCAATCCCTCCGTAGTATGTTTTCATTATGATGATATACCCCAAAAACCCGTTCGTCAAACGAAAAAATATTGAACTTCATCCTACCGTTCGCCGCATCTTGACATCCCGCTCCGCGCATGCTATGATTCACCCGTAAACCCAATCAAAGATGGCTTCTTCGGGGCAGGGTGAGATTCCCTACCGGCGGTTACAGCCCGCGAACCCGCAAGGCTTTTGCCTTCGGGCCGATTCGGTGAAATTCCGAAGCCGACGGTGAACGGCGTTCGCGCCGCAGTCCGGATGATAGAAGAGCAGCCGCCACTCCGCATGCGTGGTTGCCCCTGATGCTAAGAGCCATCGGGGGCAATTTGCAATGTAGGAGGCATTCAGATGACCAATACCAGCCGGAAACCCCTGCTTACCACCCGAGAGCTGACCACAATCGCCATTCTCGCCGCCATCGCGGCGGTGCTGTTCATGGTTGAAATTCCCGTGGTGCTGTTTTACAAGCTGGATTTGAGCAACCTGCCGGTGCTGCTGGGCACGTTCTCAATGGGTCCCGTCGCGGGCACTCTGATTTTGTTGGTGAAAAGCGTTCTCGGGCTTCTGCACTCGTCCTCTCAGGGCGTGGGCGAGCTGGCGGACTTTTTGATGGGCTTCGCCATGGTTTTGCCTGCCGGGCTGATTTACCGGCGCAACAAGACGCGCCGGGGCGCGGTGCTGGGCATGGCCGCCGGCGCCGTGGCGGCGACCGTCGTGGGTGTGCTGAGCAACCTGTATATCATGATTCCGTTCTATGGCGCGGCCTACGGTATGCCGGTAGATGCGATTGTCGGCATGGGCCAGGCCTTGCTGCCCGCAGTGGACAGCCTTTGGAAGTTTGTGCTGCTCATCACCGCGCCGTTCAACCTGCTTAAGTGGATTGTGATCAGCGTGCTGGGCGCGCTGATGTATAAGCCGCTTTCGCCCATTCTGCACGGGCGGACGCGGCGCGTTTCGGAGGGGAAGGCGCAGTGATTTTGCATAGCGGCGGCGTGGAGGATACCCGCCGGATCGGCGCGAGGCTGGCGGAGCAGCTTCGCGCCGGAGACGTGGTTTTGATGCTTGGCGACATGGGCGCAGGCAAGAGCGAGCTGACGCGTGGCATCGCGCGGGGACTCGGCGTCACGGGCTACGTGACAAGCCCGACGTTTACCATTTTGCAAGTGCATGAGTCGGGCCGCCTGCCGCTATACCACTTCGACTGGTACCGGCTTTCTGGCGCGGAGGAGCTATACGAGCTATCCATGGATGAATACCTTTATGGAGATGGGGTTTCGGTCGTTGAATGGCCCAGCCGCGCCGAGGAGGCCATCCCCGAGGCTTATCTTCGGATTACGCTAACGCCTTGGGACGCTGCGGACGGCTGCGGACGCGCCATTGAGCTTTTGCCGGTGGGCGGCTTTCACGAAATTGACGAAGCGCGGCTGCTTGCGTGAATCCACGCCAAGAGGCCCGCGCTATTTCAACTGTATGTAATCGGAAGAGGTGGCTTACGCATGAACATTCTAGCCGTGGATACCTCCGGCCCGGTAGCCGGCGTAGCGGTACTCAGGGATGGCGGTGTGGCCTATGAGGGCGCGGCGGTCAACCGACTGACGCACTCCGTCAATCTCATGCCCATGATCGAGGAAGCCCTTAGCCGTTCCGGCCTTGACATTTCCGCCGTTGACCTGTACGCGGTCGTCACGGGGCCGGGCTCCTTTACGGGCGTGCGCATCGGCGTAAGCGCGGTGAAGGGCATGGCGCACGGCGCGGGCAAGCCCTGCGTAGGCGTCGACGCGCTGGAGGCGCTCGCCTCCGGCCTTTGCCTGACGGATTGCCTGCTGTGCCCCATTCAGGATGCGCGCGCCGGGCAGGTCTATGGCGCGGCGTTTTTAGCCGGCATGCCGCCTGTTCGCAAGCTTCCCAACATGGCGGAAAAGCTGACCGTATTCCTTGATCATACCCTCAGCGCCGCGAAGGCGGATCAAAGGCTTTGCTTTCTGGGCGATGGCGTCAAAACCTACCGTGACGCCATCCTGCGGCAGCTTGGGGACCGGGCGGTTTTCGCGCCTGCGCACTCGGCTTTTTTACGGCCGTCGTCGGTTGCGATGCTGGCAAACGAACGGTGCGGGGAAGCCGTCGATTATCTGTCGCTTCAGCCGGTTTACCTGCGGGCCCCGCAGGCGGAGCGGGCCCGGGCGGCCAAGCTGGAGGCCGAGCGGACATGAGCACGGAAAGCGTAACCATCCGCCGCATGACGCTTTTAGACGTTGATCAGGTGCATGCAATCGAAGCGCGCACCTTCACCGAGGCCTGGTCGCATCAGAGCTTTGTGGACGAAATGGAGAAGAACAAATGCGCCCGCTACCTCGTGGCCGAGGAGGACGGGCGCGTACTTGCCTACGCGGGAGCGTGGCTGGTTTTTGAGGAAGGGCATATCACAAACATCGCCGTGAGCGAGGAGGCGCGCGGCCGCGGCATCGGCACGGCGGTCACGCGTGCGCTGATGCAATACGCCGCCAATCTGGGCGTGCAGTACATGACCCTCGAGGTTCGAAAAAGCAACCTTATTGCGCAAAAAATGTATCAATCGCTTGGCTTTGTCGAGCTGGGCGTTCGTAAACGGTATTATGAGGATAACGGCGAGGACGCCTACCTGATGGTCTGCCAGAGCCTGCCGGAGGCGCAGGAGGATTTTGAGGAGGAGGACTCCGTGGATGAATAGGACTTCTGCCGACCGCCTCCCCTCCGGGGGTGAGGCAAGCATGGACGCTCAAACCTTCGCTCGCGCCTTTTGGCGCGACGTCGCCCGCCAGGACGCTACGGCGCTTACGGCCTATTTTCTGCCGGAGGCGCAAATTCGTTGGCATTGCACGAACGAACGTTTTTCCGTGACCGAATATGTCCGGGCCAACTGTGAATATCCCGGCGATTGGGCCGGGGAGGTGGAGCGTGTGGAATGCGCGGGAGGCGTGCTTATTACCGCCACGCGCGTATGGCTGACGGATTCGGGCGCAGCTTTCCACGCGACCTCTTTTTTCCACATGGCCGGCGGTAAGATCGCGGAGTTGGACGAATATTGGGGCGACGACGGCGCTGCGCCTGAGTGGCGGCGCAGTATGGAGATTGGCGTTCCAATTGGGGAAAAGTGATTTAGGGAAAGCCCCGGAGGCTCAACGCCTCCGGGGCAGCTTTTATTCGCTTATTTGCTGTACACAAGCGCGATGATCGACTGCTCCGGCAGCTCCGCTTTCGCGATTGAAATTTCCAAAGGTGCAAAGCCTTCCTCTTTGCTGATGAATTCAAGGATGGACCAGTACGCCTGATCTTTTTCATAATCCGCCTTGACGCCGTTAACCGTGGTTATATTGTAGCCCCATGAGACTTCCTCCACCTCGATCAGTTCTACGCCGATCAGCGCGTCCATCAGGAACGCTTCGTCGGTTCTCACCTCAAAGGCGTTTTCTCCGCCCTTATCGTCAACGACGAGCACCATAACGCTCTTTTCCCCCTGCCCGAGAACAGTCATCTCCTCTTCGCCGTTTGCTTGGGCAAAGCCATACGCGCAGGTTAACGCCATCATAAGGGCCAACAGGACTACCGCCGCTTTTTTCACAATTCACCGCTCCTTTCAAATTTGTATGGAATTCCACCATAATAAGCACAGTATATCACAGAATATGAAAACAATGGTTGACTATAAGTCAAGATGTAAAATCATTCTCACAAGCACCAAATTTACAATTAGTTCACACCCCTTTCACGTCGCCTGTGTTATGATGAATGCTGGCATACGCCATCCCCAACGACCTTTATGCCGCAAGGCTGAGTAGGAGGCACGTTCAGTTGATTGATATTGTGAACGTCACCAAACGCTATGGCAGCGTCCACGCCCTCAGGGATGTTAGCTTCCGCGCCGAGCGTGGCGGCGTGCTGGGCCTGCTGGGCCAAAACGGCGCGGGCAAAACGACCCTGCTCAACATCCTTACGGGCTACCTGGCGCCCACCTCCGGCCATGTGCTGATCAACGGCCGCGATCCCCTGCTGGAGCCGGCGGAGGCAAAAAAGCATCTGGGTTATTTGCCGGAGCATCCGCCGCTGTACGACGAAATGACCGTACGGGAATATCTCGCCTTTGCCGCGGAGTTAAAGGGCGTGGAAAAACGCGCGATTCCCGCGCACATCGACGAGGTAATGGAGCTGACGGGCCTGAGCGATATGCGCGGCCGTCTGCTCGCGCACCTGAGCAAGGGCTACCGGCAGCGCGCCGGCATGGCGCAGGCGCTGTGCGGCGATCCCGCCGTTTTGGTGCTGGATGAGCCGACCGTTGGGCTTGATCCCAAGCAGATCATCGAAATTCGCGGACTGATCCGCACGCTGGGCACCGGACGCACCATCATTTTTTCCTCCCACATTTTAACCGAGGTACAGCAGCTTTGCGATCATGTGATCATATTGCACGGCGGCTCCGTCAGGATGGATATGCCAATATCAGGCATCGACGATCCGGACGAGGTTACGCTGCTTTGCACCATGGCTGCCTCTGAAAGGAGCGTGTTGGGCAAACTGCGGCAGTTGGACGGTATCCGGCGCGTTACCGTACAGCCCACCGCAAAACCGGATGAAACGACCGCCCTGCTATGCTTTTACAGGCAGCCGGAACCAGAGCGCAGGCTTTTTACTTTGCTTTCAGGCCTGAGCATTCCCATTTTGCATCTTTCGCGCTGCGAGGACAGCCTGGAGCAGGTATTTCTGCGCGCCATCTCGGAATAATCCCGAAAGGAGTTTTTTATGCGCACCATCTTCAAGCGTGATTTTCTCGCCTATTTCCGCACGCCTGTGGGCTATGTGTTCATGGGCGTGTTTCTGGCGCTCTCCGGCCTGATTTTTTACCTATATAATTTGCAAAACCTGTCGGGCGACCTGCTCACCTTTCTTTCGCAGATGACTCTTCTGACCATGCTACTGTGCCCGTTGCTCACCATGCGCCTGATCTGCGAGGACCGGCAGAAGCGCACCGACCAGCTGACGTTCACCAGCCCCGTTTCCCTTGGCAGGATGGTTTTGGGAAAATACCTTGCGGCAGCCTGCGTCATGCTGATTACCATTTTGCTAACAAACGTATACACGCTCATCATCGCCATGTACGGCGCCGTGTACCCGGGCGAGTGGTTTGTGGGGTATCTCGGCTTCATGCTACAAAGTCTGTGCTTTTTGGCGCTGGATCTGTTTGTCAGCTGCTTTGCAAAAAACCAGATCACCGGCGCGGTCGCCGCTTTTGGCGCAAACTTCGCGCTATGGATGGCCGACCTGCTCGCAAACAGCGTTTCCATTGGCTGGATTGGCGACGCGCTCACCTTTATCAGCCTGTACGACCGCTATGAACCGTTTATTTTAGGTCAGCTAAGCTACGCGAGCCTCCTGTTCTTCATGACCTTCATCGCGGCCTGCCTTACCGCCGCCACCCATGTGCTGGACGCCCGGCGCTTTTCGCAAGGAGGCGCGGCATGAAGAAGCTCCTTGCAAAGCTCATGGCCAAATTCCGCCAGCCCAAATGGCGGCATGGCAAATTCAGCGCGCTTTTGATGGCCGGTTTCCTGACCTCCTGTGTCTTGGTGAACGTGGGCGTAAAGGCCCTGGAGGACGAATATGGCTGGCGCAGGGATTTCAGCTTCAACGGCTACGCCACCACCACCGAGGAGACCAAGGCCGCGCTCGACCGTCTTAATAGCGACGTGGAGCTTTACCTGCTTTATCAGAGCGGCGCGGAGGACGTACAAGTGCTCCAGGTGCTCAACCGTTATGCGGTTCTGTCCGACCGTGTCACCGTCATCCCGACGGATATCGCCAAAAACCCCGGCATCCTCACGCGCTTTCAGGGCGATTTGGATACCGCCCTGCAGGCTGACACCGTTGTGGTCAACTGCCCAGACACCGGCCGTTACAAGGTTCTCAGCTACGACGACTTCTTTACCCAGGGCTATAACATCGAGAAGGGGGCCTTCGAAATCGAGGGCCTTGCCTATGAGAAGGAGCTGACCGAATCCATCGGATACGTCACGCAGGAAAGCATCCCCACGCTCGGCATCCTGCAGGGACACGGCGAGCTTAGCGCCGAAACGCTTCAAAACCTTACCGCCTTTTTAAAAAGCAACAACTATGACAGCGCGACCGTTAACCTGATGGACGGCGGCACGCTGGACAATATTGATCTTCTGTTGATCGCCGACCCCCAGAAGGACTTGAGCGACGCGGAAGTTCAAACGATCAGCGCCTTCGCGCAGGCAGGCGGCAGTCTGTTTGTTATACGGGACTATACGGACCCCATTGTGGGCATGCCCAACTACTTCTCCCTGCTCAAAAGCTACGGCGTCGTGCCCCTGCCGGGCGTGGTCGTCGCAGGCGAGGAGGATGTGGGAAGCTACTATGGCGAGCGCATCTACCTGATGCCCTATATGAACGAGCTGGATATGACCCTGCCGCTGATTTCCGGCGGCCTGGACGTACTGCTGCTGGCGGGCGCAAGCGCTTTTGAAACGCCCGGAGAGGCCGACCAGAGCCTGAGCGTCAGCACGGTGCTCAAAACGGGTCCGAACGCTTACATTCGCGATCCCTCCGACGGCAAAACCACCATCGAAAGGCAGGAGGGAGACCGGACGGGCGAGCTCAGCCTGGCGCTGTACGCCCACCGCATGCACGCCACGGGCAACATAAGCCGCATGTTCGCCATCGGCAACAGCTCCGTCTTTACCGATGAATATGTGTATCAGCGCACTTTTAATGAGGAATTCATTTTGCAAGTTATGGGCGAGATGCTGCCGCAGACGTCCGTATCGCTGAACATCATGGCCTCGACAGCCTTCCGGCCCGCGTTGACCGTCGGCAGCCAGGCCGTAGGCGTGGCGCTGCTGGTGGCCGTGCCGCTGCTGGTCGTCATGTCCGCCCTGTGCGTGCTGCTGCCGCGCAGAAACCGCTAACGCCCCGCTTATCCGCCCTTATTAAGGAGGCCTGACCTTGCAACATCCGCCTAAGGTTGAGAAAAAACGCAGGAAAAACAGGCGCGTGCTTTCGCTGATTCTGTCGCTTGTATGCGCGTCGCTCGCCGCCGTCTTTGTGCTGCTATTGCCCGTTATCAAAGAGCGTTATCCGACCGACAGCCGGTCCTCCTCCATGCTAACCCTTACCTACCGCACCCTGGACGAGGGGGATCGGGAGGCGCTTGAAAGCATCTCCGTTTTCCACATCGCCGGCGACAGCTATACGCTGCGCTATCAGAACGGCGCGTTGCTGCTGGAGCGGGACGGGGCCCTGCTGGACATCAACGATACCCATGCCAGTGAGCTGTTGAAGGCCGCTACGCAGATTTCCGTGGAGGATGTGGTTACGCAGGATGAGGCCGAGGTGGCGGAGTATCTTGGCGACATGGGGCTTGAGCCTCCGCAGACAACCGTGCGCGTGCGCTACCACGGCGGCCGGGAAGTAACCATCGAGATTGGCTCAAACGTTCCCGAAACCAGCTATTCATATTACCGCTGGTCGGGCGACGACGGCATTTACATGTGCGACGCGGGCATTAACGACGCCTTTTCTCTGACTGAAAACAGGCTGTTGCCCGTCGAGCAACCCGTATTGGAGAAAACCCTTATCGACCGTGTGGATCTCCAGCTCAAGGGGAGCGGCAAGCTCAGCATCGCCTTCTCCGCCGACAGCACGGGATGGGTTTCCGGCCTTCTCCGCGTGCCGTATACCTATCCTCTGAACGCCACTTCGACCAATGCGATTTTAACTGCGCTTGAAAACTTCCGTCTTGGCACGCGCGAGGACGAAGTAAGCGATGAAAACAGAGCCTTTTATGGCTTTGACGACCCCCTGTGCGTGGTGGAAGTACACCAAAACGCCGGCTCGCGCGGCGCGGTCAACAGCGAGGGCCAGCTTGTGGCCGAGCTTGTGGAGGCTCAGTCCCTGCGCTTCACCATTGGCCGCGCGGAGGGCGATTATTTTTACACCTGCGAGTATGAGGGCAATTGCTATCTGATCAGCCGCTTTCTTGCCGCCAGCCTCGTCGGCGCAAATCCCACCAAGCTGATCACGCGTAACCCCGCCGACCTTGGGGGGGCGCCGCTAGCCTCGCTGACCGTGCAGACGGGCGCAGGCGCGTTGGACATCCGCATTGTGCGCACGGAACGCGTACTGCCTAACAATCAACTGGAAACCGATCAAAATGGAAATCCCATGTATGATACCTCCGTCACCGCCAATGGGGAACCCATGACGACGGAGCAACTGGATGCACTGGTTGAGCGACTGGCGGCCCTGACCGTTTCGGGCGAGGTGGACGCGGAATGGTCGCCCGGCGGCGCTACGCCCCGCTGGCAGCTTATCCTGACCACCACGGGCGGCGCGACGCGCACCATCGCGGCCTACCCGATGGACGCGTTTTCGGACGCATTGGTGGTAGACGGCATCGTAAAGCATTACGCCCATGTGGAGGCGCTTGAAATAGCGATGGCGGAATGGATGCCCAAGGCCCCCGAATCATAATCCGCATGGCGAAACGCGATTTTTTCGGCAGGCCGGACGGCCTCAGCCTTTTTTTCGTAAGGCCGTAAACCGGGGCGCATATCCCGAACCGGCGCGCTTCCAAAAAACCATCCAGCCTGCCAGCGCGCCCAGGGTGTTCATCAGAACGTCGTCCACGTCGCTGATTCCAGTGGCAAAGCCCCATTGCGCCAGTTCAATCGCCGCGGAAAGGCAGGCCGCCGCGACCGCTATGCCGCCTGTGCCGCGCAGCCGGCGCGACGCCCGTGGCGCAAGCGCCCCAAAGGGAATAAACCACAGCATATTGCCGATCACATGATAGCAAAACCGCCAGAGGCCGCCTTGCCATTCGCCAAGCGTCGTTTTGAGCGGGATTAACTGGACCGTGGCGGCCGTCCGGCTTGCCGCCGGGCTGGAAAGGAAAGTGCGGAAATCTCGGATCACCGTGATTTGCACCAGCGCGGCAAGGTAAACCACCAGCGCCAGCCGCCACCAAAACGCCCTTTTATCCGGCCAAACGCCGTTTTTCCGGCTGGCGATCAGGCTGCCCGCCGCCCAACACGCGCCGGCCAAAAGCGCGAATACCGCGGCACGCCCGCAATACAGCAAAACCTGTTCAGGAGCCATCCTGCGTTTTTCCCACCTTATGCGAATGCCAATCTTTAACGCCCCGTGAACGGCAGTTAAGATTGGCATTCGCGTTATTCTTCTGTTCCCGCCGCGGGCATATCCGCCAGCGCCTTCGCGCGCGCGGCCTCGTCCGCTTCCAATACCACCTTGAGGATATTCAGCAGCACCGGGCCTGCCAGCAATCCCAAAAAGCCCAGCATTCGGTAGCCCGCGTACATGGCGATCATCGTCGCCAGGGGATACAGGCCAAGATTTTTACCGACGATGCGCGGCTCGAACACCTGCCGGATGACAATTGTGCCCACGTACATACACGCCATGAAGATACCCGTGCCGATATCGCCCGTCACGAAGCCCAAAATACTCGACGGGATCAGGAAAAGCCCCGCGCCAAGCACGGGCAGGGCGTCCGCCACGCCAATTACAACGCCGATCAGCAACCCGTAGCGGATGCCGAAAATCGTAAACGCCAGCACCAGAAACATCGTGATAATCAGCGATACTGTCAGCTGGCTCTTGATTTGTCCAAAAAGCGCCTTAAACAGGTTGGTTTTGATGATGCGGCTGTGACGGCGGACATCCTTGGGAAACGTCCGGTGGAAAAACGCCATGATACGCGCCTTGTCCGCCGTCATGTAATAGGTGCCCATGATGGTGAGCACAATGCTCAACAGCACGTTGGGGATAGACATTGCGGTGCTCCAGGCCCCGGAGGTCAGCATGGCCGAAAGCGTCCCCGCCCACTTGACCAAATTTTGGCCGAGTGTGGAAAAAGCGCTGTTAAGCATGTCAAGCACATAGGCGGGCAGAATGCTCTGGTATTGGCTGTAGAGGTTTTTCACATAGGGAAAGGCGACGTCGCTCAGCCAAGTGATGGCCTGCGGCGCGCTTCTCACAAGGCTCATCAGCTCATGGCCCAAGCGGTTGAACACAACCGTTACCACCGCGCCGACAACGCCAAACAGCAGCAGCATGCCAATAAGCGTCGCGGCCGTTCTGCCAAGCCGGATGCGCTCAAGCCAGCCGGTCGCAACGCGCACGAAGGGTTCCAGCATCAGTGAAAAGATGAGCGCGATCAAAAACGGCCAGCAATAGGGAAAAAGGAGCACAAACACGATGGCCGCCAGAATGGTCAGCGCGATCAGCACGCACTTGCGCGGGATACCGTTCATCTGCCTGTTCCATTCCGTCAGTTTCTGCATCATGGTGCTATACATGGTTCACCCCCTCCTGGTCATGCCCGCGTCCGGGATGGCGGAAGCAGGCCGTTTCATGATCGTTTACAACGCCTACGGCCTGAAGGTAGCTGTACAACGTAACGGAGCCCATGTATTTCATACCCCGCTTCTTCATATCGCGCGCCATACGGTCGCTCAGCTCCGTAGTGGCGCGCGGCTCGTCCGTCAGGTTTATCACCGGGCCGCCGCCCGTAAAGCTATACAGATAGTCCGCGAAGCTGCCAAATTCCCTTTGTATTTCCAGGAAACACCGCGCGTTCACAATCGCGCCTTCAATCTTTCGGCGGCAACGAACAATACCCGCGTCGTCCAAAAGCGCGGTGATTTTATCCTCGCCGTAAGCCGCGATTTTATGCGCGTCGAACCGGTCGAACGCCCGGCGGAAATTCTCGCGCTTCCTCAAAATCACATACCAGGAAAGCCCGGCCTGAAAAGCCTCCAGCAAAAGCATTTCATACAGCTTTTGATCGTCAAAAACCTGAACGCCCCACTCCTCGTCATGATAGCGTTCCATCAGCTCGCCGCGCGCCCATGCGCATCTTCTAAGTTCATTTCCCCGCATCGGCCATTTCCCCCCGCCCGCGCTGCCAGCGCGCGGTCATATGGGTAAAGATCATTCTTATATCGCCGATGACGCCGTCAAACAGCTTCGAACGAACCGCGCTGACCAGCACCACCATCACGATCGGGCCTAAAATAAGGCCGATCACGCCGCCCATGCGCATACCCACGAACATACCTATCAAGGAAAGCAGGGGCGAAACGCCCAAATTGCTGCCCAAAAGCGCGGGCTCCGTCACGCGCCTAAGCAGCGAATAACCCAAATAAAGCCCCAAAACCAGCCAGCCGTTGCGCGACGCACCCACGATGAAGCAAACGATGCTCCAGGGAATGTACAGCGTACCGCACCCAAATTGCGGTATCAGCTCCAGCAGCGCCGCAAGGAAGCCGATGAGGAAAGCATATTCAAATCCGACGGACTGAAAGAACACCCACGATATCAACAGCGTCAGCAATGAAAACAGGAGCTGCACCCTGATGTAGCCCGTCATCCCCCGCCCGGCGGACTGGCGCAGCATGCGGATGCTGCCCTCGCCCGTCGTGCTTCGGTCCTTTGTAAAAAAAAGCTGAATCCGGTCATACCGGTTGGTAATAAAGATCATACCCAGGATAAGAAAATTCGCGTAGATAAACGCGTATGGCAGGCCGGCAGCAAAGGAAACCACGTAGTTGACGAGATTTCCGGCCAGAGCCATGCCCGCGTCGCTCAACGCTTTAAACGCGCTGTCCAGCGAGGCGCGAATCGTGCTGCCAATGCTCTCCGGCATCGACTGCGCCATGCCCAGCAGCTTATTGGTCGCCGTCTGCAACAGCCCGACAACGCTGGATACGATGGTCTGCGCGTTTTCGCCCGCGCTGACGAGCTGAACCACCACAAAAGAGATGAACCAGTACAGCAAAACAAACGCGACCACCACCACCAGCGTCACCCACAGGGCCACGGCAAGGCCCCGCTTCATATGCAGCTTATTCTGCGCAAACCGGATTGCCGGCTGAAGCATCGCCGCTACCGCGAGCCCGATGAGAAAGGGGGAGAACAGGTTCCATATTTCGGGCACGAGCACCACCACGAATACGACGGTAAGCGCCGCGAACACGCACCTCCAGAGCATCCGCTCCACCGCAAAGCGCACGGGTATGTTTTTCTGCATGGGCCTAACCCCCTTTCTTCAGGCCAGCCGTTATGGCGGATGTGTCGCGTCACGATCAGAAACGTCCGCCGCCGCCGCCATGGCTTGTGCCGCTGCTTCCTGTGTGCACGCCGCTTCCCCCGCTGCCGCCAAAGCCGCCGCCGCTGCCGCCGGAGGGCGGATCGGCCTTGCGGGTGCGCGTTGTGGTGGTGCGAAGGTAATCATCGGCCCTGTCCGTAATCCGCACGGCGCTGTTTTCACGGAAACTATAATCGTATGTGCTGCCCTTGAGCTTGTAGCGGCTTTTGACCGTGGCGACGAAGCAAAACCCGACCACGGCCGCGATTGCCAGGCATACCAGCATTTCTGCGGACGTAAGCGCCTTATGCCGGGCGGTCAGCCGTTCGCCCGTCACCACGTCGTAACGGTACTGGCCTTCCGGGATGCCTTTGTTGATATAGGAGCGGACGGTATCGATCATTCGAAAGGCCGCCTGTGCGTAATCTCCGCGGCTTAAATCGCCCTTGCATGTTTCGATCGCGTTCTGGATGCGTTCATCCGTCATGTAGTCGATCATTTTTCCCGTGGTGGAGATATAATGCCAGCGCTCGTACATGTCGATATAGTACAATATGCCGCTGTTCTCACCGTCCAGCCCAAAGCCGCCGCGGTCGTAAAACTCGTCGGCAATCTGCTGCTGGCTTGCGTCGCCATGCGCCTCGTCGGAGGTCACAATGACGAAATCCATCCCCGTATCCTTTTGAAACCGTTCAATTTCTCCGGCAAGTTCTTTTTCCTCGGAGGCGGAGAACAGCTCCGCCCGGTCATAGACGCGCGTGCCGTCGGCCAGCGCGGGGGCGCAGACGAGCGCCAGCATCAGCGCGGCAAGCAAAACAGCGGTGAGCCCGCGTTTCATCGCAATCATCCTCTCTGAAATAAATACACTTAAAACAGGAAATAGCTCATGATGCAGCCGACAACAAACACGGCGGCTCCAATAATCCCGCCGGTCAGGTAGAGCTTGCCCTTATTGATGGGCAGCTTGCCGCAGACCTCTCCCGTGCGTCCGTTCATGGCATAATAATAGGGATTTTCCTTGTCCTGCCGGTTGGGATAGGTCAATATCCAGGTGGGCAGAAGGACATATTTTGTCGTCAGCTTTTTTATTTTTGCCGAAGCGCTCACGTTATAGCTGGCGTAGTGGATATCGTCCGTCAGCATTGGTTCCACATAGCCTTCGACCTCGTTTTTCACATCTTCGGTGATAGAATCAGCGCCGATGTCGCGCCGTTCGGCAAGAAAGCCGGAAAGATACGCGCCCGAGAACGGCTTGACCTCCTCCAGCGGGAAGGGATGGATACCGTCGGACAGCTTGCGGTTGACGCTGGAAAGGGCGGGACGCATGATGTTTTCAAACGTCATATCCGCCTCGCGGCGCACGTGGTAATGCTCCGTGTTGGTAATGACATACTTGGGCGTATCCACCACGCTTGTGTTGCGGCCTTCGCCGTCGATCACGCCTTCCAGTTCGCATGTGGCGACAAAGTGCGGATAGTACACGCCGGACATCGTCTGAACCTCGGCCTCGCTGAAAAAGCCCTCGGGCACAAATTTTTTGCTTTTAACCCAATTCATGAAAGCCTCCACCGCCTTTTCCTTGCTGACGGTAAAGGGCAGCACGCTGTCCGGCCTCATATCGGCGTTAAGCTTTCCCTGAAGCACTACAGGGTTATGGCAATAGTAGCAATGGGTAGCGACGGTCGTTTCATCCGTCATAATCTGGCTGCCGCAGCTCGGGCAATGGTACGCGACCTGCTGCGTTCCGTCCGAAGCCTGTTCCCGCGCTTGCGGCTCCTGCCCGGCGTCGCGCTCATATTCCTCCGCCTTTTTTAACAGCTGCTTTTCGTCATAGGACGAGCTGCAAAAGGGGCACTCCCATTTCTGCGTATCAGGCTCAAACGCCAGATACGCGCCGCAGCTTGGGCATTTGTAGGTTACACCCGCCATATGCTCACCTCATTCATTCATCATTGCGAATCATCCGAAACAACGGCTTGATTATACCATGCTTCCGGCAAATTGACAACGCGCTCAACGCTTTGCCCCACCGGCCGGCGTATGCCCCACCTGCGCCTTGTAAACGCGGTGGAACGTCCTCAGGCTGGCAAAACCGCAGGCGTTCGCCACATCAATCAGCGGCATGCCGCCGTTCTCCAGCAGGCGTTGCGCCATGCGGCACCTCAGGCTGCTGAGATAGCGGGGAAACGAGCAGCCGACGCGCTGGTTAAAGATATGTGAGAAACGCCCCGCACTGTACCCAAAATGCGCCGCTACCGTCGCCACGGTGATGGGCTCGGCGGCGTGGTTTTGCAAATAGCTCAGGACGCGCTTGATCAGGTCGTTCTCCGCGTCGGCGACATTTTCCCGCAGGCCGATTTTCTCAATCAGGAGCGAAAGCAGCGCCTCGCCCAGGCTATTGACAAAGCGTTCGTTCTCCGCGTGAGCGAGGTCGGACATCATGCGCATGATGCGGCGGCATTCCGCTATGCCGCGCACATCCACAATACCCTGTGTAAAGCTGCGCTGGCCCAGCAGCGAGCGCAGCGAGGGCGCCGCCGAAAGCGGGATGGTCGCCACGATGATGGAGGAGCTTTCCGGGGTGGAATAGCTGTGTACCACGTAGCTGGAATTGACGATTAAATACCCCTTGGGCACCATGGAAACACGGCCGTCCTGCATGACGCACAATACGCCGCTCTCCACGTATACCAGCTCAATCGTGCTGTGAAAATGCGCGAAATACTGGTTGTCCGCCGTTCTCCATGCTGAAACCCGATGCGTCTCGTCGCGGTCCAGCTCGTAAAATTCGTTCATCCGTCCCTCCGAAGCCCCGCCGATTGATAGCGGATTTTGACACTATTGTATCACGAACTGGCGCGACAGGAAACCCCGCCTCCATCTATAATGAGCCTATTAACAAGGAGGTGCCTTTCCCATGGAAAAAAGGCCTGTGGCATATCAGCTTTATTCCGCGCGTGAGGAAGCGCAAAAGGATCTTGACGCGGTGCTTTCCGCCCTTCACACAATGGGGTATGACGGCGTGGAGTTCGCCGGATTTTACGGCCATACAGCCCCGGAAATCAGCGCGATGCTTAACCGGCACGCGCTCAAGGCCGTATCCAGCCACGTTCCCTTCAAGGACATCGAGGCGGATATGTTCGGCGTGATCGCCTATCATCTGGCGATCGGATGCCGTTACATCGCCATCCCCTACCTGGACGAGCAAACCCGCCCCGGCGCGGCCGGTTTTGGCAGGGCGCTCGCGGTCGTCCACCGTTTCGCCAGGCTGGTCAAGGAAGCGGGGCTTACGCTTCTGTACCACAACCACGACTTTGAGTTTGTTTCCCTCAGCGGGCAGTACGCGCTCGACTTTCTTTATGACGCCGTACCCGCGGACCTGCTTCAAACGGAGATCGACGTATGCTGGGTCAAGTACGCAGGCGAGGACCCCGCCGCCTACATCCGCAAATACGCGGGCCGCTGCCCCGTCGTGCACCTGAAGGACTACGCGGGCCAAAAGGGAGACGCCACGCCCTACGCGCTTATCGGGCTTGACGAGGATGAAAAAAAAGAAGTATCCGCCTTCGAATTCCGTCCCGTCGGCTACGGCTGTCAGGATGTGGAGAGCATCCTCACGGCGGGTATCGAAAGCGGCGCGGACTGGTTTGTGGTGGAGCAGGATATGAGCGTTGGCCGTACGCCGCTTAAAGCCGCTGAAATGAGCATCGGCACGCTTCAAAAGCTAGGCTTGAAATAAGCAGATTGCCAAAGCATTCAAACCATTGATAAAGCGAGGGTTCGATTATGAGTGACACGGTTCTTTCCAACTTTACCCCCAGCGTGCGCGACGAGCGCACCTACGACAGGAAGCTTAAGGTCGGCATCGTTGGCACGGGCTGGATTGCCGAGGCGCATGTGGAAAGCTACCTTCATATGCCCGATGTGGAAATTGCCGCGCTGTGCGACCTGGTACCCGGCAAGGCGGAGAAATTCGCGAAGCATTACGGCATTGAGGGCGCGCGCTGCTATCCCGGTCATAAAGCCATGCTTGCCAACGAGAAGCTGGACGCGGTGTCCGTATGCACGTATAACATGACGCACGCGGAGTGCACCATCGACGCGCTGAACGCGGGCGTCAACGTGCTGCTTGAAAAGCCCATGTGCGTCACCACAGACGAGGCCGTCCAGATCATCCGCGCCGAAAAAAAGAGCGGCAAGCTCCTCTCCATCGGTTTTCAGCCGCGCATGGACCCCAACATGCAGATGATAAAAAAGATCGTGGATTCAGGCACGCTGGGTGAAATTTATTACATCCAGACGGGCGGCGGCCGCCGCCGCGGCATTCCCAACAGCACCTTCATCGAAAAATCCACCGCCGGCATCGGCGCGCTGGGCGACATCGGTTGCTATTCGCTGGATATGGTGCTTAACGCCATCGGCTATCCAAAGCCGCTGACAGTGACGGGCTACACCTCCAACTTTTTTGGTACAAACCCGCTGTACCAGTACCCGGACGGCGCGCACACCGCCGAGCAGAATGCCGCGCGCTTTAACGTGGATGATTTCGCCGCCGCGTTTATCCGGCTGGAGGGCGGCATCGTGCTTGACTTCCGCATTTCCTGGGCCATGCACCTGGATACGCCGGGCGACACGCTGATCCTTGGCAAAAAGGCGGCGCTGCGCATCCCCTCCACCGAATGCTGGAACGGCAGCGTCGGCGGTGAGATGAAACTCTACACCGACGTGGCCGGCGCGCAGACCGAAACGGTCATTCCCATCATTCCCATGGGCGAGCCGGGGCTTTTTGACCGCAAAATCCGATCCTTCCTGGACGCGATTTTGCATGGCGCGCCCGCGCCCGTCCCGTCCAGCCAGATTCTTTACAATCAGGCCATTATCGACGGCATCTGCAAGTCCGCCGGGGTTGGGCACGAGATCAAGCTTGAGATTCCCGAGATTTGAGGGGCTAAAAGCAAAGAAAGGCCCCGGCGGCGCTGCGCTTAAATTGCAGCAATGCCGGGGCTTTCTTTCATTATGCAGCCTCTCCCGCCGGCGGCGCTTCGGCTTGCGCCTCAACCTTCCCCGTTCCGCGCTGCGAAACCACCAGTCCCACCAGCGTGAGCGCCGCGCCCGCCAGCGCCATGGGCAGAATGGGATCGCCCAGCACAAGCCACGCCGCAATGATCGTTACCACCGGGGAAAGATAGATGTATACGCTCGTTTTCACCGCGCCCAGCCGCCTGACCGCCACGCTCCACGTTACAAAACACAGCGCGCTGGCGCACAGCCCCAGGTAGAGAAAATTGAGCAGATTCACGGGTTTTAGCAGGCGGGAAAAATCCAGCGACACCGACATGAACGGCAGCACGGGGATTAAAAACAACAGGCCATATGCAAAAACGCGCCTTGTCACCAGCAGCGTATCATAGCCAAGCGGCTCGATTTTTTTGAGAAACACGCTATACGCAGCCCAGCACACAGCCGCCAGCAGGCACAGCAGATCGCCCAGCGGGTTGAGATGAAGCGCCTGGCCGCTGAAGGACAAAAGCGCGATGCCCGCGATAGAGGCGGCAAAGCCGAGGTAAAAATTCCGCGTCATCCGTTCACCGCCCCCAAAAAGGCGCATGGCCATGGCGACGAAAAACGGCGCGGTGGAGATGATTACGCTGCAATTGGCCGAATAGGTGTAGGTCAGCGCAATGTTTTCCAGCAGAAAGTACAGCGATACGCCAAACAACCCCGCGCCCGCGAAATACCACTCATGCCGGCGGTTTTTCACGCGCAGCCTTTTAGGGCGTGCCACGCCCAGCGCGGCAATACCAAGCGCCATGCGTACGCACAGAATTTCCACCGGCGAAAAATCCCGAAGCAGCACGGATGTGGAAATAAACGTCGTGCCCCAAACGACAATCGTAAACAGAGCCAGCAAATGGCCGCTGCGCCGTTCTTTTGCAAACGCGGGCATATAGGTTCCCTTCCTTCTTTGTCAAGCAGCGCGCTACCGCGCTTGAAAAGGATGATACCACATGCCCGCGCGTTATGGCAAGACGTCCTATTCCCCAAAGGTAAACGTATGATAGTAGCTGCTGTCCCGTATCTTCACGTCCTCCTCGGTATCCGTCGCCGTCATCTCGCCAAAACGGTGTTCGGTGCCGTACCATACGTAGCCGCCCTGTTTTTCCAGCGTGTATGTCCCCTTGGGCAGGCGTACCGTCGCCTTCTCGCCCGGGCGCACAAAAATAACGGCGGCGGCCTCCTGCGTTCCCGGTTTTAGAAATGTCAGGCTGACGGCCATATCCTCAAATTTGTTTTTTACGATCAGCTTGGTTCCCTTGTTCTTTCCTTCCGCCAAGCCGCTTTCCGGAAACGCTACCGCAGGATAGTCCGGAAGCGCGGCCACCTCCTTAGTCAATTCGTCCAGCGCTGCGCTTTTCAGCAAAATCATAGCCAAGCCGTCTTCCGCGCCCAAAAAGTCCACATAGCTCAGGGTCTTGGGCAGCTTGAGCAGATCGACCGTCACGCCGCCCTCCACGCCCTTGTCCTTTTTGTGGCGGTACGCGATGGCGCGCTTATTCATGCCGTCTTCCAGCATGCCGCCCAGCTCGTCCCGCGTGTATTGCTTTGCGCGTTCATCGTAGCACAGCGCGGCGTAGAGCTTTACATGCGCGTCGCTCACCAGGGCGTTCATGTCCGCCCTGGTATAGGTAAGGCGAACCGCCTCGGGGCCTCCGCTGACATCCATCATTTGCTTTTGAAAGGTGTAAAACGCCGCCTCCGCGAAACCGGCCTGCGCAATGCCCGTGTTTCGTACCAGAAACTGCTGAAACAGCGGGGTTATCACATCCAACGATTCCGGCGCTTTCTTGGTCGCCTTGACCGGCATGGGCGTTAGGTAATCGGTTAGCGCAGCCAGCAGCGTTTTATTATTCAGCGCTTTTTTGCCCTTGGCCGCAGCGCTCTTGACCGCCTTTTCCAATGCTTTTTCCGCATTTGGAGCGTATTTGGCCTCATAGCCGCCTGCGGTATGCGTAATGCTCAGGCTGATTTTGGCCTTCGTATCGTGCGTCTGAATCGCGTTGGACACAGCCGCAAGATAACCGGCCGGGTCGTCGGCGTATTTGTCCAGCGTCTTGACCTTCGGGTCTCCGCTGCATAGAAGAAAATTGACCGCAAGCGGTTTGTCCTTCTCCACGTCGAACTGGTTCAACTTCATATCCAGCTTGCCGGCCCCCTGCGCGTAAACGAATTTAAGCCACGGATCCTCCGCTTCGGCCGCCTTCCCGGCCATTTCATCCCGCAGAAAATTCCTCACCGTTATCTCGATGGTCGGTCCCGCGGCCATGGCTGCGGAACAGGCGGCGCAAAGCAAAACCAGCATACACAGCCATGCGATCAGGCGTTTCATATGATCAACTCCCCAGATTAGTTTTGTGATAAGCCCAGTATAGCATGGCCTGGTTCAAAATGGCAATCGGACAGCGTTTGAACCAACTGGCAAATTGGCTGTAAGCCCTTCGCCCAAATTTAAAATATCCAAACATTATTTTAATCGTATTAATAAACGTTCGGAATTTTTATTGACAGGCGGATAAAATTGCGGTACAATTCACCTATCGTTTTGGAAAGGAAGTGCGGGCATGCGGTTCACCCTTGGCATCCGGATTTTCCAACGCACGGCGCCCGCCGCTCTTCCGCACGGCTCTTATACGAATAGCAAACGCACAGTCTGCCGACCCTATGCAGCAGGCTGTTCCTTTTGCCAAACTTTCCTCACCAGCATGAAGGGGGCATTCATATGAAAAAGGTAGCGGTCATCATGGGTTCGGACAGTGATCTGCCCGTTTTGGAGGGCTGTTTCAGGACGCTTAAAAACCTGAACATTCCATATGAGGCACATGTTTATTCGGCGCACCGCACGCCCGCCGAGGCGGCCGCGTTCTCCCGCTCCGCCCGTGAAAACGGCTTTGGCGTGATCATTGCCGCGGCCGGCAAGGCGGCGCATCTGGCAGGCGCGCTTGCCGCGCAGACGGTTCTGCCCGTCATCGGCATACCGGTAAGCGCCAGCCAGCTGGACGGGCTGGACGCGCTGCTTTCCACCGTGCAGATGCCCGGCGGCATCCCAGTGGCGACCGTCGCCATCAACGGCGCCGAAAACGCCGCGCTGCTCGCCGCGCAAATACTTTCCCTGTCGGACGACGGGCTGGCCGGCAAACTTCTGAATCAGCGCGAGAAGCAGCATCAGGCGGTGCTTGCCAAGGACGCGGCGCTCAGCGTGTAATCGGCCCAAAACCGGCAACCATACAAACGACAAGCAAAACAGGGAGGAAATCATTTATGAAAAAGCTGGAGCAGCTCTACGAAGGCAAGGCCAAAAAAGTATACGCGACCGACGACCCCAACCTGGTACTGGTGGATTACAAGGATGACGCCACCGCCTTTAACGGCCTTAAAAAAGGCAGCATTGAGGGCAAGGGCGCGATCAACAACCGCGTGACAAACCATTTGATGAAACTGCTTGAAAAGCACGGAGTGCCCACCCATTTCGTCGAGGAGTTAAGCGAACGTGAAACCATCGTCAGGAAGGTCTCCATCGTTCCCCTGGAGGTGATCGTCCGCAATATCGCCGCTGGTAGCCTCTCCAAGCGCCTTGGACTGCCCGAGGGCACCAAGATGGCCAAAACCGTTCTGGAGTTCTGCTATAAGGACGATGAGCTGGGCGATCCCATGGTCAACAATTACCATATCGCCGCCATGGGCTGGGCGACCGAAGCGGAGCTGAACCTCATCTGCGAATACAGCCTGAAGGTCAACGCCGTGCTGACCGCATACCTTAAGGATTTAAACATTGAGCTGATTGATTTCAAGCTTGAGTTTGGCAAAACGGCGGACGGCACAATCATCCTCGCGGATGAAATCAGCCCAGATACCTGCCGTTTCTGGGACAGCGTGACCCACGAGAAGCTGGACAAGGACCGCTTCCGCCGCGACCTGGGCGGCGTGGAGGACGCTTACCACGAGATTATGAAGCGGCTGATGGGCGAGTAAACGGGTTTATTTCCCTTTCCCCCGCATACCGATCAAACCACGGAGAGGATTAACTTACCATGCTTACGAAACTCCATGAGGAATGCGGCGTATTCGGCATTTATCTGCGGGACGGCCAGACGGGCGTGGTGCCCGCCGCCTATCACGCGCTGTACGCCCTCCAACACCGCGGACAGGAAAGCTGCGGCATCGCCGTCAATACCGACGGCGTGATCGCGTGCCATAAGGATGTGGGTCTCGTCAACGAGGTTTTTACCCGCGACGTGCTGGAAAAACTAAGCGAGGGCAGCATGGCCGTCGGCCATTGCCGCTACGCAACTACCGGCACCCAGAGCCGGGGCAACGCTCAGCCCATGCTGGTTAACCACCAGAAGGGCTCCATGGCGGTATGCCATAACGGCAACCTTGTTAACGCCCATGAGCTTCGCGGGCAGCTTGAATCCAAGGGCGCAATTTTTCACACCACCAGCGACACCGAGGTGATCGCCTACATTGTCACGCAGGAACGGCTGGAGGCTTCTAGCATCGAGGATGCGGTGCTTAAGACGATGGAGCGCATCGAGGGTGCGTATTCGCTGGTGCTGATGAGCCCGCAGAAGTTGATCGCCGCGCGCGACCCGCACGGTTTCCGCCCGCTTTGCATGGGTGAAACGGAGAGCGGCGTGGTATTTGCCAGCGAAAGCTGCGCGCTTGACGCCATCGGCGCGACCTTTGTGCGCGATGTGGAGCCGGGCGAGGTAATCGTGGTTTCCAGCGAGGGCGTTAAAAGCCTCCGCTGCCCGCACAGGTGCGACACCTCCATGTGTGTGTTTGAGTTCATATACTTTGCCCGGCCCGACAGCGTCATGGACGGAAGCTCCGTGCACGTGGCGCGCCTGCGCGCGGGCTCGTTCCTCGCGCTGGAGCACCCGGTTCAGGCGGACGTGGTCATCGGCGTACCGGACAGCGGCATCGACGCGGCCATCGGCTACTCGCGCCAGAGCGGCATTCCCTACGGCATCGGATTTATTAAAAACAAATACATCGGCCGTACCTTTATTCAACCCAGCCAGCAGCAGCGGCAAAACAGCGTGCGCATCAAATTAAACGCCGTCAGTTCCACCGTCAAGGACAAGCGCGTCGTGCTGATCGACGACTCCATCGTGCGCGGCACCACCAGCGCGCGCATTGTAAGCCTTCTGCGCGAAGCCGGGGCCAAAGAGGTTCATATGCGCCTTTCTTCCCCGCCCTTCAAGCATCCGTGCTACTTCGGCACCGATATCGACTCCACCGATAACCTGATCGCCGCGCACCACAGCGTGGAGGAAATTTGCAAAATCATCGGCGTGGACAGCCTGGGCTTCCTGAATGTGGACTATCTGCCCAAGCTGGCGGATCACTCCAGCTGCGGCTTCTGCAACGGCTGCTTTACGGGCAAGTATCCCGTCGACCCGCCCAGCCACACCAAAAAGCTTAAATTCGAACGCAAACTTTCGGAAAAGGACGGTTCTGACTGATGAAGAGCGAAAGCGCAAGTTACAAGGCCGCGGGCGTGGACATTACCGCGGGTTACAGGGCCGTTGAGCTGATGAAGGGCCATGTCGCCCGCACCCTGACCACCGGCGTGCTGGACGGCATCGGCGGCTTCGGCGGGCTTTTTGAGCTGGATCTGACGGGCATTGAAAAGCCCGTGCTTGTAAGCGGTACGGACGGCGTTGGCACCAAGCTGAAGCTCGCCTTCCTGATGAACAAGCACGATACCGTAGGGATCGACTGCGTGGCCATGTGCGTCAACGACATCATCTGCTGCGGCGCGAAACCTTTGTTTTTCCTGGACTATGTAGCCGTTGGCAAAAACGTGCCCGAACGCGTGGCCAAAATTGTCGCCGGCGTGGCCGAAGGCTGCGTTCAGGCCGGCTGCGCCCTCGTCGGTGGCGAGACCGCCGAAATGCCCGGCTTTTACCCAGAGGACGAATACGACCTCGCGGGTTTCAGCGTCGGCGTTGTGGACAAGGCAAAAATCTTGGATAAAAACAGCATGGAGCCGGGCGATGCTCTGATCGCCCTGCCCTCCAGCGGCGTGCACTCCAACGGCTTTTCACTGGTGCGCAAGGTGTTCGATGTGGAAAACAGCGGCCTGAACCGTTACTGCGCAGAGCTTGGCACCTCCATCGGCGAAACGCTGCTCGCCCCAACCAGAATCTATGTAAAGCCCGTACTGGCGGCGCTTTCCGCAGGTATCCGCGTCCGCGCCATCAGCCACATCACAGGCGGCGGTTTTTACGAGAACATTCCGCGCTCGCTGGGCGCCGGACGCATGGCCAGGATCGAGAAAAAAGCCGTCAAAACGCCGCCGATTTTTGAGCTGATCGCCAAAACCGGCGGCATCCCCGAGCGCGATATGTTCAACACCTTTAACATGGGCGTTGGCATGTGCCTCACCGTTGCCAAAGACGACGCCGGCCGCGCCGTCGAACTGTTGAGCCAAAACGGCGGGGACGCTTATATTTTGGGCGAAATCGCTAAGGGCGACGGCGGGATTGAGCTATGCTGAAAATCGCGGTGCTCGTCAGCGGCAGCGGAACCAATCTGCAGGCGCTTTTGGACGCGCAGCAAAGCGGAGCGCTCCACAGCGGCAAAATCGCGCTGGTTTTAAGCAATAAGCCGGGCGCTTACGCGCTTGAGCGCGCGGCCGACGCCAACGTGGAAACCGCCGTGCTGCCCAAGCAAAAGGACGAAACGCCCGCGGTATACGGTGCGCGGCTGGTTAATACCCTTCGAAAGCACGACATTGACCTGGTGGTGCTGGCGGGGTTTATGCTTATTTTGGACGCGTGCGTCATTCGTGCCTACGAGGGGCGCATCCTGAACGTTCATCCCAGCCTGATTCCTGCCTTTTGCGGCGAGGGATTCTACGGCCTGCGCGTTCATGAGGCGGCGCTTAGGCGTGGCGTCAAAGTAACCGGCGCGACGGTGCATATTGTTAATGAAATCCCCGACGGCGGACCGATTCTGGCCCAGCAGGCCGTCGAGGTTCTCCCGGACGACACGCCCGAAACCCTACAGCGACGCGTGATGGAGCAAGCCGAGTGGATCCTGCTGCCGCGCGAGACGGAGCGCCTGGCCGCGCTGCTGCGTACGTAACGGGCTGAGACGGCGGGGCGCCGCCCCGCACCCCGCTCAAGGGCCTTGCCCTTGAGAATCTCATACTTGCCCGCGCGTTGCGCGGGCAGCGTTAAGCAAAGCATTCAACGTCACACATAACAGATTCTTAACAGCTACTCACCAGGAGGTACCGCATGAAACTCCTTGACTTACAGTCTCTGCTCCAGCAAAATTCCTATCCGGGCCGTGGCATCATTCTGGGCCTCACCCCCGACAACACAAATGCCGTTATCGCATACTTCATCATGGGCCGCAGCGAAAACAGCCGAAACCGCGTCTTTACCGAAAAGGACGGCGGCATCATCACCGAGGCGTTCGACCCGGCCAAGCTCGTCGATCCCAGCCTGATCATTTACGCGCCCGTGCGCGTGCAAAGCCCCTCCGTCACCGTTGTCACCAATGGCGACCAAACCGATACCATTGTCGATTTCTTAAACAATGGCAAGACCTTTGAGGACGCTCTGCGCACCCGCACCTTCGAGCCCGACGCCCCCAACTTTACCCCCCGTGTTTCCGGCGTGATGACGGTCCGGGACGGAAGCGCCGGCTATAAGCTGTCCATCCTTAAATCCCTGGATGGCGACCCTGAAAGCCCGCAGCGCTTTTTCTTCGATTACCCCGCGCCCAAGGCGGGCGAGGGTCATTTCATTCATACCTATGTGACCGACGGCAACCCCATCCCCAGCTTTGAGGGCGAGCCGGAGCGCGTCGGCCTCAGCGGCGATATCGACGCGTTCACCCAAAACGTATGGAACTGGCTGGACGCAAACAACAGGGTGAGCCTGTTCACCCGCTTTATCGACTTGGCATCCGGCCGGACCGAAACCCGGATCGTCAACAAGCATTCCTGAATTCAATCAACCCGCAAAGGAGAAACAAGCAATGACGGAACTTGAGCTGAAATATGGCTGTAACCCCAATCAGAAGCCCGCGCGCATCTATATGCAGGAGGGCGTGCTGCCCATTTCCGTGCTTTCCGGCAAGCCCGGTTATATCAACTTTCTGGACGCGTTTAACGGCTGGCAGCTTGTCAGCGAGCTGAAGCGCGCCACCGGCCTTCCCGCAGCCGCCAGCTTCAAGCACGTCAGCCCCGCCGGCGCCGCCGTCGGCCTGCCGCTATCCGAAACCCTTCGCCGCATCTATTTTGTGCCCGAGGCCACGGAGCTTTCCCCTCTCGCCTGCGCCTATGCGCGCGCGCGCGGCGCGGACCGCATGTCAAGCTTCGGCGACTGGATTTCCCTTTCCGATGTATGCGACGTATCCACCGCCTTGCTGATCAAACCCGAGGTGTCCGACGGCGTAATCGCACCGGGGTACGAACCGGAGGCGCTTGACATTCTCAAGCAAAAGCGCAAGGGCAACTACAACATCGTCCAGATCGATCCCGCTTACGTACCGCGCAAGCTTGAGCGCAAGGACGTTTTCGGCATCACCTTCGAGCAGGAGCGCAACGAGCTTGTTATCGGAGACGCGTTCTTTTCCAACGTCGTCACCCAGACTAGCGCTCTGCCGGAAAGCGCGAAGCGCGACCTTGCCATTGCCATGATCACCCTCAAGTATACGCAATCCAACTCCGTCTGCTATGTGAGCGGCGGGCAGGCCATCGGCATTGGCGCGGGTCAGCAGAGCCGCATCCACTGCACGCGCCTCGCGGGCGACAAAGCGAACAACTGGTGGCTGCGCCAGCACGAAAAGACGCTTGCCCTTCCCTTCCTGCCCGCCCTTAAAAACCCCGATCGCGACAACGCCATCGACCGCTATATTTCCGACGAATGGGAGGATGTTCTGGCCGACGGCGTGTGGCAGACCCTTTTCACCGAGAAGCCTGATGTGTTTACCCGCGAGGAAAAGAAAGCCTGGCTCGCCGAACTGACCGATGTATCCCTTGGCAGCGACGCGTTCTTTCCCTTTCCCGATAATATTGACCGCGCCGCAAAAAGCGGCGTCCGCTACATCGCCGAGCCCGGCGGCTCCATCCGTGACGATCTGGTCATTGAAGCCTGCGACAGATACGGCATCGCCATGGCCTTCACCGGCCTGCGCCTGTTCCACCACTGACCAGGGGGTGACCCCTGGACCCCCGGACTTCGCGCCCATGGGCGCGAAGCGGTTGGGCTGTCGCGCATGGCCTTGCGACCCTTTGACCGCCGTGCGGCGGAGGGTCGCAAGGCTCGCCGGGGTTTCAGCCTTGCTCCGTTACCGCGCGCTGCGCGGGCAATAGCGGGATTCCAAAGGGATTTATCCCTTTGGCGGTGGGCGCGGAAGGCATTTCCTCCCGCCATCCCCTCCTCCCCCGTATTCCCACCCAAGGAGGTTTGTCTTACTTTATGAAGGTTTTGGTGATCGGCGGCGGCGGGCGCGAGCACGCCATTGTCCGGAAATTAAAGGAAAGCCGCGAGATTACGGCGCTGTATTGTGCGCCGGGCAACGGCGGTATCGCCGCGGACGCGGTGTGCGTGCCCATCAAGGCAACGGAGATTGACGCGTTGGCGGACTATGCCGTGGAGGAGCGGATGGATTACGTGGTCGTCGCGCCGGACGATCCGCTTTGCATGGGACTGGTGGATATGCTCAAGGAGCGCGGCATTCCTGCGTTCGGCCCTGACAGGGCCGCCGCCCGCATCGAGGGCAGCAAGGTTTTCAGCAAGGATTTGATGAAGCGCCATCATATTCCCACGGCGGCCTATGAGGCGTTTGACGATATGGATAAGGCGATCGCATACGTCCGCGCCGCGAAATGTCCCGTCGTGGTCAAGGCGGACGGTCTGGCGCTGGGCAAGGGCGTTCTGATCTGCCAGATCCGCGCCGAAGCGGAGGCAGCCGTCACAGAAATGATGCAAAACGGCAAGTTCGGCCAGTCCGGCAGCCGGGTCGTAATCGAGGAATTTTTAACCGGGCCGGAGGTAAGCGTGCTTTGCTTCACCGACGGCGATACCATCCGTCCCATGGTTTCCAGCATGGATCACAAGCGGGCGCTGGACGGCGACCGGGGCCTCAACACCGGCGGCATGGGCGTGATCGCGCCCAACCCATATTACACCGCCGACGTGGCCGAAACATGCATGCGCGAGATCTTCCTGCCCACGCTCGCCGCCATGCGCGCGGAGGGCTGCCCATTTCACGGCTGCCTGTATTTCGGCCTGATGCTCACCCCGGACGGCCCCAAGGTGATTGAGTACAATTGTCGCTTTGGCGACCCGGAGACGCAGGCTGTGCTGCCGCTGCTTGAAAGCGACCTGTTCAGCATCCTGCGCGCCACCACGGACGGCACGCTGAACAAAGCGGACGTGCGCTTTTCGGACGGCGCGAGCTGCTGCGTTGTGTTGGCCTCCGGCGGTTATCCCGAAAAGTACGAAACCGGAATACCCATCACGGGCCTTGACAAAGCGGGTCGGACAGCCTGCGTGTATCATGCGGGCACAAGGCTCGCGGATGACGGCGTCATGCTCACCGCCGGGGGGCGCGTGCTGGGTGTGACCGCCACGGCAAAAGCGCTTCCCGAGGCTATTGAAAAGGCCTATGCCGCCGCTAAGCACATCCGTTTCGACGGTCTGCACAAGCGCATGGATATAGGCGCGTCCGCTTTGAAAGCGCTGAGACAATAATCCTTCCCCCTCTCTCCCCTCATCACCAAAGGAGGACTGAGCATGGCTGTTTACCGCGTTTACGTTGAAAAGAAGCCCGAGTACGCCGTGGAGGCGCAGGGGCTTTTGAAGGAAATCCGGCACATTCTGCTGATCAAAAGCGTGTCGGGCGTACGGCTTTTAAACCGTTACGATGTGGAGGGCATCGACCGCGCGCTGTTTGACCGGTGCATGCCCATCGTGTTTTCCGAACCGCCGCTGGATGTGACCTATGAAAAGCTGCCGGAAGGAGCCGACGCGGTCATCGCCTCGGAATACCTGCCGGGACAGTTCGACGCGCGCGCGGCAAGCTGTGAGGAATGTATCCAGCTTGTCAGCCAATGCGAGCGGCCCACGGTACGCACCGCGCGCGTATACCTGTTCACAGGAAATCCAACCGCCGGGGAGCTTGAGCGCATTCGCAGGCACCTCATCAATCCCGTGGAATCCCGCGAGGCTGATTTGAGCGAAAAAACAACGCTACAGCAGAAATATGAAAAGCCCGAGACGGTGGAAACGCTTGCGGGCTTCACCGCCATGGACGACGAAGCGGTGGAAGCTTTTGTCAGCAAATACGGCCTCGCCATGGACGCGGACGACCTCGACTTCTGCCGCGCGTATTTTCAGCGCGAGGGCCGCGACCCCACGCTGACCGAAATCCGCATGATCGATACCTACTGGAGCGACCACTGCCGCCACACCACGTTTTTAACCACGCTGGACGGTGTGGAAATCCACAAGCCCGCGGTTGAGAAGGCGTTCAAGCGGTATCTGGCCCTGCGTGAAAGCGTCTACGCGGACAGGCCGGGCGGCGCGGCTTCCAGGCCCATGAACCTTATGGATATCGCCACCATCGGCACAAAGGCGCTCAAAAAGGCCGGGAAGCTTGGCAACCTGGACGAGAGCGAGGAAATCAACGCCTGCTCCATCAAAATCGACGTGGATGTGGACGGGCGCGCCGAGCCATGGCTCCTGATGTTTAAAAATGAAACGCACAACCATCCCACCGAGATCGAGCCCTTCGGCGGCGCGGCCACCTGTATCGGCGGCGCGATCCGCGACCCCCTGTCCGGCCGCACATACGTCTACCAGGCAATGCGCGTAACCGGCGCGGCTGATCCGCTGGTGCCTGTGGCCGATACCATGCCCGGCAAGCTGCCCCAGCGCAAGCTGGTCACTACCGCGGCTGCGGGCTACAGCGCCTACGGCAATCAGATCGGCCTGGCCACCGGCCTGGTGGACGAAATGTACCACCCCGGCTATGCCGCCAAGCGTCTGGAAATCGGCGCGGTGGTGGGCGCGGCCCCCGAGCGCAACGTTCGCCGCGAGCGCCCCGCGCCGGGCGACCAAATCATCCTGTTGGGCGGTCGCACGGGCCGCGACGGCTGCGGCGGCGCGACGGGCAGCTCCAAAAGCCATAAGCTTGAAAGCATCGAAACCTGCGGGGCAGAGGTGCAAAAGGGCAATCCCGTGGTGGAACGCAAGCTCCAGCGCCTGTTCCGCAACGAAAGCGTTACGCGCCTGATTAAGCGCTGCAACGATTTTGGCGCGGGCGGCGTGAGCGTCGCCATCGGCGAGCTGGCCGACGGGCTAATGATCGACCTGGATAAAGTGCCCAAGAAATACGAGGGGCTGGACGGCACCGAGCTTGCGATATCCGAAAGCCAGGAGCGCATGGCCGTGGTTGTCGCGCCGGAGGACAGCGAAGCCTTTATACGCTTTGCAAACGCCGAAAACCTTGAGGCCACCGTCGTGGCCGAGGTGACGGCGGAGCCGCGCCTGCGCATGTCGTGGAAGGGCGGCACCATCGTCGATTTGAGCCGTGAGTTCCTCAATTCCAACGGCGCGGAGAAGCACGCCCGCGCGCTGGTGGAGGACGACGGGATAAAGAATGTACCCTTTGCCGGCGTCACCTTTGCCCAAAGGCTGGAAAGCATGGCAGGCGACCTCAACATCTGCTCCAAAAAGGGCCTGAGCGAGCGGTTTGATTCCACCATCGGCGCGGCCACGGTGCTTATGCCTTTCGGTGGCAGGCATCAGCTCACCCCCGCCCAAGTTATGGCCGCCAAGCTGCCCGTGCTCAAGGGCGAAACGACGACGGTCAGCGGTATGAGCTACGGCTTCCATCCGCAGGTGATGGCGCAAAGCCCCTACGAGGGCGCTTACCTGAGCGTTGTGGAAAGCGTTTTAAAGCTGGGCGCCGCTGGTTTTGACACCACCCGCGCCTATCTGACCTTTCAGGAATATTTTGAGCGCATGACCGGAGCGCCGGAGCGCTGGGGCAAGCCGCTGGGCGCGCTGCTGGGCGCGCTGGACGCGCAGCTTGACCTTGGCATCGCTGCTATCGGCGGCAAGGATTCCATGAGCGGCACCTTTGAGACGCTTGACGTGCCCCCCACGCTGGTCAGCTTCGCCGTCGCCCCGGGCCATAGCGGCGAGGTGATCTCGCCGGAGTTTAAGGCGGCGGGTCATACGCTGTGCCTGCTTGAGGCAGATCCCTTTGACGCGGAGGCCATCCGTGCCAACCTTACCGCGCTGTATCAGGCGATCCGGGATAAGAAGGTGCTATCCGCGTGGGCGCTGGGCCTGGGCGGCGTAGCCGAAGCGGCGTTCAAAATGGCGCTGGGCAACCGCGTGGGCGCAAAGCTCACGCTTGACGGCGACCCGTTTGCGCAACGCTTTGGCGGAATCCTGCTGGAAATGGCGGACGGCGAAACGCTTGGCGATGTGATTGGCGAAACCGGCCAAGCCTATGCGCTGTCTTTCAGTGGCGAAACGGTAGACCTTACCCCCCTTCAGGAAGTCTACGAGGGCAAGCTGGACAAGGTGTTCCCCTACCGCGCGGAGGGCGAAAAGGTTCCCGCCATAACCTTTGCCGCCAAAAGCTGGCCCCGCCCCGCCGTGCTTGCAAAAAGGCCCGTGGCCTTTATCCCGGCTTTTCCCGGCACCAACTGCGAGATCGACACCGCGCGCGCCCTCACCCGCGCGGGTGCGGAGCCGCGTGTGCTGCTTGTCAACAACCTAAGTCCCGCCGCCATCGGCGAAAGCCTGAGCGAGGCAGCGCGCATGATACGTGAAAGCCAGATGATTGTGCTTCCCGGCGGCTTTTCCGGCGGCGACGAGCCGGACGGCAGCGCCAAGTTTATTACCGCCTTCTTCCGCAACCCCATGATGAAGGACGCGGTGCATGATCTGCTCAAAAACCGCGACGGCCTGATGCTGGGCATCTGTAATGGCTTTCAGGCGCTTGTCAAGCTGGGCCTCGTCCCCTACGGCGAGATCATCGACGTGGACGATCAATGCCCGACGCTTACCTTCAACACCCTTGGCCGCCACCAGAGCATGCTGGTACGCACCCGCATCGCCAGCAACAAAAGCCCGTGGCTTTGCAAGGCGCAGGCGGGCGACATCCATACCGTGGCGATCTCTCACGGCGAGGGACGTTTTGTGGCAAACGCGGCTGTGCTCGATGAATTAAAGCTTGGCGGACAGATCGCCACCCAGTACGTCGATTTGAGCGGCGACCCCACCATGGACCTGCGCTTTAACCCTAACGGCAGCGTGCTGGCCATCGAGGGCATCGCCAGCCCGGACGGACGGGTTCTTGGCAAGATGGGCCACAGCGAGCGCAGCGGAAACGACCTGTACAAAAACGTACCCGGCGACAAATACCAGCCCATCTTTGAGGGTGGCGTCGCGTATTTCGCGTAAGCTACCATAGTCTTTTTTCCCCTGCCGTGCGCCTTGTATTATGCGCACACGCTGTATAAATCCGGCGACATCAAGGTTTTGGAAATAAACGGCGTCTGCCCCACGCCTGAAAACCTGCGCGGGGGGCAAATACCCCTTCGCCACCTGCTATTACGCCGTATACCGCCAGGGCGACGAAGCCGCCGCCTTCGCCGAGTGGCTCCAAAGCGACGCGGGTCAAAAATGTGTCCGGCAAGCGGGGTATATTCCTTATATCGAATGATTTTTTTCTTGACACGCCACCCTTTCCCGTGATATGCTCGTCGAAATTTACACACGGGGAGGGTTGTGCCATGGAAAACGGCATATCACAGGTTCGGCAATACTACGATGAGAACGCCGTCAGGGAATGGACGCGTCTTGAGGAGCACCCCTTCGAGTTTTTGTTGACGGTCTACATGCTGGAAAAGTACATTCGCCCCGGCGACCGCGTGCTGGATATCGGCGGCGGACCGGGGCGTTACGCCATCCATCTTGCCAAAATGGGCTGCCGGGTCGCGCTTGTCGACCTGTCTGAAAGCAATATCGCCTTGGCGCGCGAAAAGGCCGCCGAGGCGGGCGTAACGCTCGAGACCCGCGTTTCCAACTGCCTGGAGCTGGACGCGCTACCGCTTGGCGAGTACGACCATGTGCTGCTGATGGGTCCGCTTTACCACCTGCTGGAGGAGGCCGACCGTATCCGGACCGTGGAGCTGGCGCTTGACCGGCTCAAGCCCGGCGGGCTATTCTATGCCTCCTTCATCCTGCTGTTCGCGGGCGTGATTTACGACCTGAAAAACGGCGGCTTCATCGTTCATGACTCCGCCGACCCGTTCCTCTCGCGTCTGCTCTCCGCGCTTGAAACCGGGGATAACTATACCGGCCCGGCGTTTACCAGCGCATGCTTCTATCATCAAAATCAAATTTTGCCCTTTATGGAGCGCTTCCCGCTGAAAAAGCTGCACCTTTTCGGACAGGAGGGTATTCTCGCGCCAAACGAGCGGGAGATTCTCGCGCGCGACCAGACGGAGATCGACTGCTGGCTGATGCTTGCGAAGCGTTTTTTGGAGCTGCCGGAGTTGCTTGCCTACTCCGAGCACGCCATGTATATCGGCAAAAAGCTTGAATGACCGTTTGCTTCCCCCGCGTATGGATGGTATAATAAAGCACCACAGGTTTTCCCCGCGCGTGTCCATACAAAGGAGGAAGCAGCATGGCAAAATACAGGTGCGACATCTGTGGCTATGTTTTTGACGAGGAGAAGGAAGGCCGGCTGTTTTCCTCCCTGAAGGCATGTCCCGCATGCTTTCAAGACGTCAGTTTCTTATTAAAACTGGATAACGGGCCGGCCGCGCCCGTAAAAGCGATGGCTGCCGGCACCCCCTCCCCTTTAGCGAACGTGCTTGACTATCCTGCTCAAACCGCCCGGGTGGACAGGGATTGCCGCTATATGGCGGAAATTCACCAGATGGCGGTCACGGGCAAGCCCATCATCGAGGCCATGGGCACGCGTTTGCCCATGCCCGGCTGGGACGACGTGCTCCTGCTCGGCGCGCAGCTCAATCCGCCGCCGCTTTCAGAGCACGCGCCGGTGGATACGTCCGTGGTGATTGGCAAGCATGCTAAAAAGCCCTTAATACTGGAAAACCCGGTCTATATCTCGCATATGTCCTTTGGTGCGCTGTCGCGGGAGACGAAAATCGCGCTCGCGCGCGGCAGCGCCATGGCGCATGCGGCCATGTGCAGCGGCGAAGGCGGCATTTTGCCGGAGGAAATGGCCGCCGCCGGGCAATACATTTTTGAGTACGTGCCCAACCTGTACAGCGTGACGGACGAAAATCTGCAAAACGCCGACGCCATCGAGATTAAAATTGGCCAGGGCACCAAGCCCGGAATGGGCGGGCACCTGCCCGGCGGCAAGGTCACGCCCGAAATTGCCCAGATCAGAAACAAGCCGCCCGGGCAGGATGTAATCAGCCCGTCCAAATTTCCGGGCATTAACACCAGAGAGGATTTGCGCGCTTTGGTCGGCGAGCTTCGCCAGCGTTCCGGAGGCCGCCCCATCGGCATTAAAATCGCGGCCAGCAAGATCGAAAAGGATCTTGAGTGCTGCGTATTCGCGAAGCCGGACTTTATCACGGTGGATGGGCGCGGCGGCGCCACGGGCGCAAGTCCGCGCCTTGTGCGCGATTCCACCAGCGTGCCGACGCTTTACGCCCTTTACCGCGCCCGTAAATTCCTCAACGATGCAAAGAGCGACATTGCCCTGGTGATCACCGGCGGGCTGCGCGTTTCCGCCGACTTTGCCAAGGCCTTCGCCATGGGCGCGGACGCGGTCGCCATTGCCTCCGCCGCGCTGATTGCCGCCGCGTGCCAGCAGTACCGCATCTGCGGCGGCGGAAATTGTCCTGTGGGGGTCGCCACGCAGGACCCCGAGCTTCGCGCGCGCTTTCAGGGCGACGCGGCAGCGCGGAGGGTCGCCAACTTCCTCAATTGTTCGCTTGACGAGCTTAAAACCTTCGCACGCATCACCGGCCACAGCAGGCTCCACGACCTGTGCGTGGATGATCTATGCACCACAAACCGCGAGATATCGGAGTTTACCAACATTCCCCACGCTTAAAACGCTTTAGGAGGTTTTCCCCATGCCCGACCATTCCGGATACATCAGCCCCTTTTCCACCCGCTATGCCAGCCCGGAGATGCAGTTTACCTTTTCGGAGGATAACAAATTCCGCACCTGGCGCAGGCTGTGGATTGCCTTGGCGCGAGCCGAAAAACGGCAGGGCCTGCCCATCACCGACGAGCAGATCGCCGAGCTCACTGCCCACAGGGACGACATCAATTACGAGGACGCCCAGCGCCGCGAGCGCGAATGCCGCCATGATGTGATGAGCCACGTCTACGCCTACGGCCTCCAATGCCCGGGCGCGAAGGGCATCATCCACCTGGGGGCGACAAGTTGCTACGTGGGCGACAATACCGACGTCATCGTTATGAAGCAGGGGCTCCAAATCGTACGCCGGAAGCTTCTGAACGTCATGGACCTGCTGGCGCGCTTCGCGGATAAATACAAGGGTATGCCCGCGCTGGCCTACACACACCTCCAGCCCGCGCAGCTGACCACGGTCGGCAAGCGCGCCACCCTGTGGCTTAACGAGTTGTATATGGATTTTGAGGAAATTGAACACCGAATCCAGGCCCTCGCGCTGCTGGGCAGCAAGGGCACCACAGGCACCCAGGCCAGCTTTATGGAGCTTTTTGGCGGCGACAGCCACAAAATCAAACAGGTGGAGGAGGATATCGCCGCCGAGATGGGCTTTAACCGCGTTGTGCCCGTCAGCGGGCAGACCTATAGCCGTAAGATGGATTATATGGTTGTCAGCACGCTTTCCGGCATCGCGCAAAGCGCCAGCAAGTTCAGCTACGATATGCGGCTGCTCCAAAATTTCAAAGAGATGGAGGAGCCCTTCGAGGCCGCGCAGATCGGCTCCTCGGCCATGCCGTACAAGCGTAACCCCATGCGCTCGGAGCGCATTACGTCTCTCAGCCGCTATGTGATGGTGGACGCGCTTAACGCCGCCATCACCGCCGGAACCCAGTGGTTTGAGCGCACACTGGACGACAGCGCCAACCGCCGCATCGCCGTGAGCGAAGCGTTCCTGGGGATTGACGCCATCCTGAATATCATGATGAACGTATGCGACGGCCTTGTGGTGTACGAAAAGGTGGTTCACGCCCGCGTAATGAACGAACTGCCCTTTATGGCGACCGAAAACATTATGATGGACGCGGTCAAGAAGGGCGGCGACCGCCAGCAGCTTCACGAAAAGCTGCGCGTACACAGCCAGGCGGCTGCAAGGGTGGTCAAGGAGGAGGGCGGCAGGAACGATCTGATCGACCGCATCGTAAATGATCCCGCCTTCATGGTCACGCGCAGCGAGGTGGAACAGATTCTTGACCCCGTCAACTTCATTGGCAGGAGCAGGGAGCAGGTGGAGGAGTTTTTAAGCGAAATCATCTTGCCCGTGCTGGAGAAAAACCGGGATGTGCTGGGAGAGAAGCAGGAACTGAGCGTGTAATTTCGGGTATGCCAAAAGGCCGGCGTGTGGGAAAGAGCCCCCACACGCCGGCCTTTTGGATATCAGCGCCTACAAAAACGCCTTCATCCGTTCCACATTCGCCTCCTGCGTTTCCAAAAGCTGCTGCCCAAGCTCGCGCGCCTGCTCGCCGCCGCTTTGGAAATCCTTCAGGTGCTTAATGGTTTTAGTGATTCCCATGGTTGTGCCCTCAATCGTCATCTCGGCGATTTTAGAAGGCGAATCATTCACCGCCAGTTTTCCGGCGGCCATCCAGTCGGCGGACGTTTTGGCGACGGCACCCGCGCCGCCGGGTTTTTCGCCTTTCTGTGTAATCATGGTTTCCGCCAAATCGCGCAACCTGCCGTATTCGCCCTGTTGCCTCTCCAGTTCCTTTTGCAGCGGTGCTTGTTTTACATGGCCCATGACCGAGTCGATGCCCGCGCAGCCCATGTCAGCCGTCTTATAGATGTATTGCAGCAGCTCCATTTCAGGATGCATATTCCATCACCTCAAAGACTAGTGTGGCTGAAAAAACGCCGCCGCATACAGCAATAAAATGGCTTGACGGACAAAGCCGTATCATCGCGCCTTTTCTATCGCAGAACCTCAATCTCCGTTTCAAAAAAGCGCTCCTGAAAATCAACCGCGCGCCTGATTTCCAGTTCCGTCGCGCGCGTCCCCGGAGCCGCGACCACCCACTTGTCCTCCACGTCGTTGAGCCTGTGGACGACGGCGATCACCTCGCCCTCAAACCACTCCACAGGCGTTGTTACGCCATAGAGATACGCGTCCTGCCATTCGTTGTCGGCGGCGAGCACGTCCTGTACATAGCCATAATTCAGCAAATATTCAAGCTCCTGATGCTCAGGATGCTTCGTGCCCAGCCGCCGGTCCACCGTAACGGCAACTGTTTTGCCAAGAGGCGAATCGCGCCACGCCGCCTCCGGTTCCGAATCGATGATTTCCGGCGCTTTCACACTTCCACACCGCTCAGAGGCGCTTTGCGCAGGGAGATTTCCAGCGCATTTTTCCAGCGGCCTGCCGTCTTCGTCATTCAGCCGGCGCGCGCACAGCCCGCCGCCCACAGCGCCGAGGTATTCGCACAAATCGGTCGCCAGCATGCCCCGTTCGCCAAAGCGCTTCTCCGCCGCCTCGCCAGCCAGCCCATGCAACGCGCAGGCGGCTTGCAAAAGTTGCAAATCATTTACCGCATACGCGCCCGCCCGGCGGCCTGCCAGCAGCGCGGCCAGCACGCCCGTCAGCGCGTCTCCGCTTCCGCCCTTTGCCATAGCGGGGGTGCCAAAGGGGTTTAGTCCCAAGCCTTCCGGCGCGGCCAGCACGCTAGACGCGCCCTTGAGCACCGCCGCCGCCCCAAAACGGTTCCGCAGGCAATGCGCCGCGCTTACCGGATCGCGCACAATTTCAGCCGTTTCCCGGCCCAAAAGCCGCGCCGCCTCGGCGGGATGCGGCGTAAGCACAACATGGGAAAGCGGTAAATTGAGCGTGCCGCCCGCGCTTGTCCCCAGCAGCGCCGCCAACAGATTGAGAGCGTCCGCATCCAGCACGGCGGGCAACTCGTGCGCCGCCAGGTAGGCAAGCAGCCTGTTGAGCAGGGCGGCGGCAACCGCCCCCTTGCCCAGTCCACAACCCGCGCCGAGCGCCGACGCGCTTTCCAGGGCTTCCTCAAGCAGCGCCCATGCGCGCCCGGCATCGTTCCCCGGCAAGGGAATGCACGTAGCGCAGGGACACAGCGTCTGCACAATTCCCACAATTTCCTCCGGGCATGCGACCGTTACCAGGCCGGCCCCGGAGCGTAGGGCCGCCGTCGCGCAAATTGCCGCCGCGCCCGCCATGCCCGTGCTGCCCGTCCAAAGCAGCACGCGGCCGTAGCTTCCCTTATGGCTTACGCGCCTGCGGCTTGGCAGCAGAGCCGGCAAATCCCGCTCTTCCAATACAAAAAAGCCGTTCGCGTCATCCAAATTGGCCGCGGGTGGGCTGGAAAGGCCGATGTCCGCAACGCTCACACATCCGGCGCAATCCGGCCCCTCTCCCAGATACAGCCCCGGCTTGGGCCTGTGGAAGGTAACGGTTTTTGAAGCGCGAATGGCCGCGCCCATCACCACGCCTGTTTCACCGTTCAGCCCCGATGGGATATCCACCGCGACTACCTGTACGCCGCTTGCGTTTACAGTCTGGCATAGGGCTGCGGCCATCCCCACCAGCGGGCGCGAAAGTCCCGTGCCAAACATCGCGTCAATCACGCAGCACGTACGCTCCGGCAGCGCGGGTGGCGCTTCTCCCTCCAGCCGCCGCAGCGCGATTCGCCTTCCGCCTGCAGATTCTTGCAGCTTGCCAAGCTCCCGCCGCGCGTCGGGCGAAAGCTCTCCTTGCAATATCCAGCATTCCCCGGAAAAGCTCTCGTCCCCCTCCGCCAGCATGCGCATGGCTGCCAGCCCGTCGCCGCCGTTATTGCCCGTGCCGCAAACACATATGACCGTTCCCGGCCGGCCGGCGCACAGGCGCGCCACGGTGCGGGCCACCTGCGCGGCGGCGCGTTCCATCAGCATTTCTCCCGTTATGTCCGTGCGCTCCATCACGAGGGTTTCCACGCGCCTCATCTCGCCGGGGGTGATGGTTTTGTGCATATCCGCACGCCTCCCTACTCAATCACGCAAATCGCGCCGGCCATGCCCGACT
Source organism: Bacillota bacterium (assembly GCA_023411375.1). Taxonomy (GTDB): domain Bacteria; phylum Bacillota; class Clostridia; order Christensenellales; family Aristaeellaceae; genus Limiplasma. The sequence goes on from JAEYOW010000029.1 coordinate 40,779, forward strand.
CATGCGTCAGCGTCAAGTGCGTCCGGACCGCGCCAAGTTCCGCCAGCTTCTCCACAGCCGCGCCAAGGAGCGCATAGCGCGGAGCGCCCCGGTCGTCATGCGCCACGCCGATCTCGTTCAACGCAACGCCTCCGCCCAGCCCCAGGCCCGCCGCCTTTAAAAAAGCCTCCTTGGCCGCGAACATCGCGGCGGCGCTGGCCGCGCCCGCATTTCCCTTTGCCGCCACATACGCCCGTTCTTCCTCGGTAAAAAAGCGCCGCAAAAAGGCGTCGCCCTTTTGCAGCATCCGTTCGATGCGGGCGATCTCGCACAGGTCGAGCCCAAGCCCAATCATGCGTCACGCCCCATATGCGCCGCGTTGCAAATTGCGCGCGCCATCACCTCGGCGGCGGCGGCGCAAAGCTGAATCTGATTCACGTCCACGTCCACGCGTCCGGTCGCAAGCGCAAACACCGTATCCCCGTCCATCTGCGTATGAACCGGACGGATGGCGCGGGCAAGCCCGTCGTGCGCACAGGTCGCGAGCCGCTGCGCCTGCGCCTTTGTCAGGGTCGCGTCCGTAGCGATTACGGCAATGGTGGTATTTTGGCCCGTAGAGGTCGGTATTTTCAGCATATCCGGCACGGGGACGGCCCCACATAGCAGGCTTTCGCACAGCACGGGCTGGCCGTCCGGCAAATGTCCGCAGGCGAGCGCCTTGCCGTTACGAATGTCGAACACGTCGCCGCACGCGTTGACCGCGGCGATCGCGCCCACAGTCACGCCGCAGGCAAGGCGGATGCTCGCCGTGCCCACGCCGCTTTGGGCGGGCACAGTGCCCGGAACCAGTTTGCCGACCGTCGCGCCCGTGCCCGCGCCGTAAGCGCCCTGCCGCACCTCCTTGGAGGCCGCCCGGCACGCCGCGGCGCCCATCGCCGCATCCGGCCGCACATGCGCGTCGCCAACCGCCAGATCATACAATACGGCGGCGGGCACGATCGGCACGCGGCAAACGCCCATGTCCAGCCCGACGTCATGCTTTTCAAGAAACGCCATCACGCCCGTGGCGGCGGCCAGCCCATAGGCGCTTCCGCCGGAAAGCACCACGGCGTTTGCGTTTTCGACCGTATTTTCCGGTTTGCACAGGTCCGTCTCGCGCGTGCCGGGAGCCGCGCCGCGCACATCCGCGCCGACGACCGCCCCGTCATGGCTAACAAGCACGACCGTAACGCCCGTTCTGGCCTCGCGGTTTTCCGCCTGTCCCACGCGGATGCCATGCACGTCCGTGATGCTTCCTTCAAAAATTGGTTGCTTCATTTTTGACGCTCCTCACTTTCTATGTTTAAAACTACTTCGTAAGCTTAACACAGGCCGCGCCTCTACACATACCCCATCATCCCCCGGACGCTCACATCGCCGCTCAGCACCCGCCGTTCTTGCCCGTCCCCGTCCTCCACCAGCAATGCGCCGGTTTCATCAATGCGCCTGGCAACGCCCGCAAAATCCACATTCGCGCCGGTTACGCGCACGCGCGCGCCCAGCGTCACCGAGCGTCGAAGGTACTCGTCCATCAGGCCCTCAAGGCCGTCCCGCACCAACGCGTCCACCGCGTCCTCCATACGCCTCAGGTAGGCGCACAGCAGCGTTCGGCGGCAAATGGGCGACGTTTCCCCATTCTCCCGCCGAAGCTCCAAAAGCATGGAGGTCGCCTTCTGCGCAAGCTCCCCCTCAAACGCCGTCTGGTTGACGTTGACGCCCACTCCCGGTATGATAAACTCAATCCCGTCCATATCCGCCGACAGTTCGCACAGGATTCCCACGCATTTTTTGCCGTTCAGCACCACGTCGTTGGGCCATTTGATACCGGGACGAAGCGTCGGGCATACGTCCTCAATGGCTTGCGACACCGCAACTGCAGCCGCGAGGGTACACAGCTGCGCCTGTTCCACCGGCATTTGGGGCCTCAGCACCATCGACTGCATCAGCGCCTCCCCGGCGGGCGTCTCCCACGCACGCTGTAGCCTTCCTTTTCCCGCCGTCTGAAAATCGCACACGGCAAGGCTGCCGTGCGGCGCGCCCGCGCGAGCCATCTCCTTGGCTCGCGTGTTGGTGCTGGTCATCTCCGGCTCATAGCAAATCTCGCCCCGCCCTGCCCAGCGGGTATTTAACTCTTTTAATACATAGCCCGGCAGCAGGCTTCCCGGAGCGGGTTCCAGCCGGTAGCCGCGCTTACCGCCGGAGATGATCGCGTACCCTTCCTCTCGCAGCTTTTCCATGCGCTTCCACACCGCGCCGCGCGTCATGAAAAGCTCCGCGCACAGCTGTTCGCCGGAGATATATTCCGTTGTGGACAGCATTTTAAGCAATGGTTCCATATCGCCCTATTCCTCCGCTTCCGTTTTCTTCGCAGGCTTTCTTCGCTTTCGGTACCGTTCTTCCTCGCTGAAAACGCAGCCGCAATATTTCTGCATATAAAGCCCAAGCTCCCGCGCCTTTGCCTGCCCTTCGCGGAAACGCGGCCGGAAGTCGCGATACAAAAAGCTTACGCCAAACGTCCGCGCCGCCTGCTGCGCACACTCACGCAGCAGCTCATGGTTCTGGTAGGGGCTAATAAACAGCGTGGAGGTAAAATGCGTAAAGCCGTTTTCCGCCGCGTAACTGGCGGCGGCGCGCATGCGCATGTCATAGCATTTGGCGCAGCGCCCGTCGATATCCTCCGCCACCGCGCAAACAAACGGTCTTAGGCCATATTCGCCGGGCGCGGCAAGCTGAAGCCCAATACTTCCCGCGTACTCTTGCAACGCATTTTTTCGGCTGCGGTATTCCGTATACGGATGGATGTTGGGATTATCCCAATAACCCACGGGCTCGACGCCCTCCTGCCTGAGGGTGTCAATGCAGGCGATGGAGCATGGCGCGCAGCAAATATGCAAAAGCAGTTTCATCGTTATCACCATCCTCTCCCGTTTACAAGCGGGATATGAAAAAGTATTTCAGATTTACACCTCAACCCCATTGTAGCACGCCTTTTGACGGGCGGCAAGTGTTCACAACCGCCAGGATTTATGGTATAATAGCAATTGGTGCCAAGCGGGTGCCCAAAAGGAGTATTGCGTATGCGTTCGACCATTCACGGCTTTTCACGCTTTCTTTCGTTATGCCTGGCGCTGCTTCTGATGCTGCCCGCCGCTGCTTTTGCCGGCGACGAGCGCTCCGCGTTGTTTGACGAGGCCCGCGCCGCTCTGCTCACCCCCGCGGAGGAGGGAGCCGCCATGCGCGCCTATTCGCTGCACACGGGCGACAGCGCCTATGTGCCCAGCGTAGCTCCCCCCATCACGCCCTGGGACGAGCGGGAATCCGCCGTATACCCACCCGTCGCAGGTACGTTTGAAAGCTCCGACGAAAGCGTCGTCACCGTAAGCGAAACCGGCCTGATGACAGGCGTGGCATCAGGCGAGGCCACCGTTACCTACCGTTCAGCCGGGGGAGAAGAGATGTACGCCGTCACCGTGGGCGATGATATCCCGCCCGAAACCGTCAAAAACTACGTGTATGTTCTCAACCGGGAGTTTTATGAGGTTAAGCGCGCCCGCCTGCCCAAGTACAACAAGTACGCCAAGTGGTACTACGGAAAAAAGAAAGAGGTCGGCTGGTGCTCGGTCTTTACCATCTACTGCGCAAACGCGTCCGGCAACAATCCCGTTAAAAAAGGCGAGGTCGATACGGTCAACCCGCCCATGGTTCAGTATCTGCGCGAGGGTCAGGTGGGCAACCAGTTCGACGGTTTCATGGATATGGGCCGCTTTGTGGGCGTGCCAAAGCCCGGTTACCTCGTCATTTACGCGGACATGAGCAACGCCTACCGTACCGTGCACATCGGCTCAGTAACGGATGTCCGCGATATGGGCGGCGGCGTGTACGCCGTCACCACGGTGGAGGGCAATATGTCCAACAGCGTTAAAAGCTATTGCTACCTCTACGACAGCAACAAGGATAACCACCTCGTCGGCACCGAAAAAGGGCTCAAGCTTCAAAACAACATGGCGGAGCTGCCCGAGGTGGAGCAAACGAACCCGCTTGTGCAGTATGAGCTCCATACCGATCACTGGTCGGTATTCGGGTTCTGCCAAACCTGGGAATAAGACGTTTCGATCCCTTGCGCAATGGGTATAATGTGCTTGATGAAGTCAAAGAGCACTTTCACCAGATATCATCATATTAAGGAGGTCCACTATCGATGAAGCCTTTGAAGGGAACCAAAACCGAAGCTAACCTCATGACCGCCTTCGCAGGCGAAAGCCAGGCCCGCAACAAGTACACCTATTACGCCTCCAAGGCGCGCAAGGAAGGCTATGTCCAAATTGCCAACCTGTTTGAGGAAACTGCCGCCAACGAAAAGGAACACGCCAAGATCTGGTTTAAGCTCCTCCACGACGGCGATGTCCCCACCACCTCCGTTAACCTGCAGGACGCCGCCGACGGCGAGAACTACGAGTGGACGGATATGTACGCCAAGATGGCTGCGGAAGCTAAGGAAGAGGGCTTTGACAGCATCGCCGCCCTGTTCGACATGGTTGCCAAGATTGAAAAGGGCCATGAGGACCGCTACCGCAAGCTGCTGAGCAACGTACAAAACGGCCTGGTTTTCAGCCGCGACGGCGACATGATCTGGGAATGCTCCAACTGCGGCCATATTGTCATCGGCCCCAAGGCTCCCGAGCTCTGCCCGGTTTGCAAGCACCCCAAGGCCTACTTCCAGATCAAGGCGCAGAACTATTAATCGTCAGCGTCCCAAATTAAAAATCTCCCTAAGGGGAGGCGCTTCCGCAAGGAAGTTGTCTCCCTTTTTGTAATGAATTCTTTATCTCTTGACAATCTAAAAAACTAGATTATAATAAAAATTGAATGATCCATTTTTTTAGATTGATGGAGGCGATTTTACGGAACTGTCCAAACTGCTGCTCAATCCGGCGCGGCTGCGAATTATGCAATTTGCCCTCGCGCACCGCAGGATAACGGCCGGCGAGCTGGTAGCGGCGCTGTCCGATATCCCGCGGGCCACGATATACCATCATATCAAGCTGCTGGAGGAGCATGGGATGCTTCTGACCGTAACGGAGAATAAGGTGCGGGGAACGTTGGAAAAGGTGATGGAACCGATTGGCGCTGCCGAGATGCTGGCGGCTGCGGACCCCATGGCCCTGGTCAGCGCTTCGCTCATGGGCTTGCTTGGCGAGATGGACGTCTACCTCAAAAGCGCAAACGCTGATATGGCGCGCGACCGGGTGTTTCTAAGCGAGGGTGTCTTTGCCCTCACCGATGAGGAATACGACGGGCTGCTTTGCGAATTACAGGCCGCGCTGCGCAAGGCCGCCCGCCTGCCAAAAACACCGGAGCGCCGTCTTCGCAAGCTGACAATGATTTCAACCCTGCCGCGGGACGTGGATGCTAACAAGGAGGAATAGATTATGACAAACGCAAGTATAAAGCTGTTTCAGTCCGCCGTCGTGCTGGCGGGCTTAGTGCTCTGCCTTGGGATTCATCTTTTTATTTTCAGGGGCGCTATGCCGGTTTGGGGCTTTTGCCTGACGACGGCTACCCTCGCGATTCTCTGCGCGGTATTTGCCTACCGGACCGTTATTTGCTGCGCCCGGCTGAAGCGGGAGGATGAAAGCCTAAACTGATTTCTTTGGGGCGGTATCTCCATGACTTTTCCTGCTTATGATGTTTTCTCCCGCCGCGGCTCACGCGGCGGGCTTTCTCATGCCGCCGGACCTAATCTTTCCCGAACGGTTGTCCCCGCGCGTTCATCGATGGTATAATCAGTAGCGGGTTTATCCCCATCACCGTCATCCATAAGGAGGCCGCTCCCTTGCGTATCGTACAGATCAACGTCACCGCGTCCCTGAGCACGGGCCGCATCGCCGCGACCCTGTCCCGCATGGCGATCCGGCAGGGTCACCGCGCGCTGCTTTGTTATGCGCGCGAATACGCGCCGGGCGACGTTCCCAGCCTCAAAATCGGCAACAAGGCGGATACCTTTGCCCATGCCGCGCTTGCGCGCGTAAGCGACCGCGCGGGCTTTTTCAGCCGTCTCGCCACTAAAAAGCTTATCCGGCAGCTCAAGGCATACAAGCCGGACATCATTCATTTACATAATTTACACGGCTACTATCTTCACCTGCCTACGCTGTTTCACTACATCAAGCAGGAGGATATTCCCGTGGTTTGGACGTTGCACGACTGCTGGGCTTACACGGGCCATTGCGCCTACTATACCATGGCTGTGGGCGCGAGGCCCCTGCCGGAAACCAAGCGCCGCTACACGCCGGAACTGGGTTGCGGACGCTGGCTTGGGGGATGCGGCCACTGCCCGCTCAAGCGAAGCTATCCCAGCAGCCTGCTGCTGGACCAAAGCGCGCGCAACTGGCGCGAAAAACGCGCGCTGTTTTCCGGGGTGCCCCACATGGTTCTCGTTACGCCATCCGAATGGCTCCGCACAGAGGTTCAACGCTCCTATCTTGGCGGTTATCCTGTGTACGCGCTGCCAAACGGCATCGACCTGTCCGTTTTTACCCCCTGCCGCGACGAGCAGTTTATGCGCGATATCATCGGCTATTATCACCTGGAGCAGGCAGGCGGCCGCCATCTTGTGCTCAGCGCCGCAGCCGTATGGGATGAACGTAAGGGCCTAAACGACCTGATCGACCTTGCCGAGGCGCTGGGCCCGGAATACTGCGTGGCCGTCGTTGGCCTGGACGAATACCAGCTCAATTCCATCCCCCAAAATACCGTTCTCGGTTTGCCCCGCACGGGCAATCTTAACGACCTTTGCGCCCTGTACACGGCCGCCGAACTATACGTGAGCATGAGCCATGAGGAAACCATGGGTATGACGCTGGTAGAGGCCCTCGCGTGCGGCACGCAGGTGCTTTGCTACGACGCTACCGCCATGCCGGAGATTGTAACGCCGGATGTGGGCCGCACCGTCCCGCTGGGCCATATCGCCGCCGCCGCCGAGGCCGTGCGCCAGATGTGCGCCGCGCCCAAAAGTGCGGAGGATTGCCTTGCCCGCGCCGCGGAATTTGACAGCGGCCCGCGCTTCGGCGCATATCTTCGCCTGTACGAAAATATGTATCGCAACAGCCCCGCCTATCTCCGCGCGCTGGAAGAAGCCGCCAAAAAGGAAGGAAAACGCGCGGACAAAGTCGAATAAAGAAATATTTAGCCTTTGCGGGAAGGAAAGGGGGAAAAGCCCGTGCGCGCAATCAAACGGCTTGGTCTGCTCCTGCTTTGCTGCGCGCCGCTGCTGCTTGGCGGCTGCGCCGTCGTCGGCCTTCAGGGCGAGCCGGGCGCGTCCGCGCCAAATCTCGGCCTGCTTTCCATGGCTCCCTATGACGACGAGGAGCTTATCCCCACCTCCGACACGGACGAGGGGCATGTCCGCGTGGACCTGTGGCTGGAGGCGTCGCAGGTTATGGGCGGTGTTAACCCTTATGAAAAAAGCCTTTATCCGCACACCGGGCGCAAATACCGCGAGGGCGGCTTTCACTACCGCTATGAAAACAAGGTTGGGATGTATGAAAACGTGCTGCGCGACATGTTAAGCGCAGCCGAGGGCTCGCGCGTGCGCGTGCTGCGCTTTGGTAACGAGCGCCTGCCGGACCGTTACCTTTCGCAAAGCGGGCTTGCCCACGCGGACGCCTCCGCCGACCAGCTCCGCTCGCTCAGGCGCGATCTTCTCACCTACGCCGTCGATCCCATGCCCACGCTTTTTTCGGATTTTTCCGCCGAGGATATGTCCGGCAGCTTTTACACACTGGGGACGCCAAAGCTCAACCAGACGGCCCGATTTTCCGCCGACAACGGCGCGCAGCTTGAAAACCCCGGCCTTGTCGAGCAAATGAGCGCTGCGCTGGACGGCCAGATCGCCGCGATCGCATCCGGCGCCCCGGAAGGCCTGGCCGCCGAGCGCAGCGATACGGACTATCCCCTGCTGTACGCGTTGCAAAACATCGACCTTTCGCGTCTTTCCGTCATCACCTGCGACCCCGCGTCGCTGCGCCGGCTTGGCGGCGTCGCTTCCGACGGTTCGCCCATTCCATATGTGGAACAGGCGCTGCGTGAACGCGGCATTTTTGACAGCGGCCTTTCAGTCGGGCTGTACGCGTTTACATTGGACTACATGGGGCAGATGACCTCCTTCGGCGCGGCTGATTTCAGCGAACCCTTGCTGTGGGGCAGGCTTAAATACAACACAAGAAAACGCATCAGCGAAGACGCGCTGCCCATGCCCCGCATATTGCTCACCCTCGTGATCGGCACGCCGTCGCAGGTGGATCGCTTTACCGCCGCCCTTAACGCGCGGCTGGAATCCGACGGCGCGCTGAAAGGCCTTCGCGGCCCAGAGGACGGCGAGCTAACCTATATGGCGAATGGTCAGACCGTCGCGCAGCGGCCCTTTGCATTCAGCTACCGGTATACAGCCGTTCAGCGTCCGTCCGTGGGCTATTATACGCAGCACACCCCGGGCGCGGACATCGCCGTTACCAGGGGCGAGGGCAGCGTATCCGGGTCGGACAGCCTGCGTACCGTCACCTTTTCTTCCAAAGGCGGTCAGCGGCAGGACCGCACGCTCACGCTTACCTTTCCAACCCGGCGGCTTGACGAAAACGTCACCGCCGATCTATCACAGCTTCAAAACGCCCGCGTGGACGTGGTAAGCGCCCTTCTTCTCTCCGAGGAGCTTCCTAACACGTCCGACGCCAGGCCCGCGGATGGGGCTCAGGTCATCGCCCTGCGGGACACGCTTTATGTGTTTACGCACCGCGACCGCCCTTTTGCGGACGATCCCACCCAAAACCCATTCACCCTGCGCTCCCTTTCCTTGGACGGGCGGACGCTGACCGCGCTGGTGGATGTGGACGGCGCAAAGCTTCAGGCCGGGTACTATCGCCTGCGCGTCGTGGCTGATATTTCCGGCGAGCAGCTTACCTGGTCGCCGGTAACCTGGATTGACGGCGGCGAAAGCCTGGGCGTTTCCATCTCCAACGAGCAAATCGCGCAGTGGGAAAGCTTTACCGCGCTAATGGCGCAGTTTGACCGCGACACACAAAACGTTCCCAAACAGTTCCAGCATGCGTGGGGGCCGGTTCCGGCGAGGTCTTACCACGGCATGGCCATTCCGGACTTTCCGCCCGTCTATCGCGCGCCCGGCCTGGCGGAGCTGTTTTCCCAGCTTCGTTCGGCTGCGAATGTGGAGGAAAGCCCATATGTGCGCTGCGTATTCGACGTATTCGTCGCCGGCGGCGCCAATCTGCCCCAGTAAACGCGCAAGGGAGGCGAGCCCATGCAGCTTCAGGCTGAAACCCATCCAATCCCCAAAAAGCGCCCCCGCCTGCGCTATTCCAACCGTACCAAGTGCCTTCTTTGCTACCTGATCTGCTTTTCGCTGCCGGTGCTATGGCAGGCCGCCGGGTTGTGGCTGGTTTATCCTTACAAGCTTGCGGGTACCGCTCCCAATGTAGCGCAAAACCTGGCAAACGCCTTTCCGTTTTTAGCCGGCGCGCTTGATGGGGCGCTGTCAGGCGCCGCCATCCCCGTGGACGCGACTCCCGGACTGCTGCGCGCGGCGCTTTCCTTCCGGGACGACGTATGGCGTTTGTGCGTCTGCCTGTGCTTTGGCTTCGCCTGGGTCCTGACGCTGGCGCTTCAGCTTCTGTGGCGCTTTGCGCATGCCAGACCGCTGCTTGCCTCCCGGGCGACCGAACGCGCCGTTCATGCCTACCGGGTTACGCAAGGCGTTCTTTGGCTGTTGAACGGCCTGTTTGCGGCCACCGTCTGGTTTTTGGGCGCGCGCTTCATCTCAGGCCGCACCGCATGGGATTACCTCGTCTATTTCGCAGCGTACGCGCTCAACGCGCTGGCCGCGCTGTGCTGTTTCCGCCTTGCCGCGCCGCCGGTGCTCAGCGGCAGGCACGCGTTTTTCAAGCGGCTTTAAGCGCAGGCATAAAACCGGCCGCGCCCGCGGCCATGAAGGGAGGGAGCTTAGCATGGGCTATTATGTCATCGCTGTTGGAGGCACCGGCAACAAGATACTGGAAAGCGTCGTCTACGCCGCATGCGCGGATGCCTTTTATACAGTGGACGAGCGCGGAAGGCGAATCCCTATCCCCCGTATTCATATGCTGTCTGTAGATGTGGACGCGGCCTGCGGCAATACCACCCGGGCCAAGCGGGCCGCCGAATATTATGAGGCCGTGCGGGAGGCCTTCACCGCCTCGCCGGTTCGCCACCGGGGCTTTCACACGGCGCTTTCGGTTGAAAGATGGGGCATGAACCTGAGCAAGCGCGCCGCGTCCGTTAACCAGATGGTCAAAAACCACGCGCGGGATCAGCTTCTTTCCCGTACCCTGTTTAGCAAAACCGAGGCCAGCCTGGAATACAGCGAAGGTTTTCGCGGACATCCCGACCTTGGCGTTCTCTTTTTTGCCGACCTGCTGGGCTCGCTGGAAGCGCGAAGGTCCCAGGCCCTGCCGGACGAGCTTCTCGCCTTTATCGACCGGATGCAGCAAGATATCGACCGGGGCGAGGCGGTCAGGCTGATTCTTTGCGGCAGTATCTTCGGCGGCACAGGCGCGTCGGGCATTCCAGCGCTATCCAAATACCTGCGGCGGTATTTCTCCGCGGACGCGGACCTGTTCCAAATGGCTTCCATGCTGATGCTCCCCTACTATAAGGTTCCCGCCTCCTCCCATAACGAAGAGCTTGAAATCGTCGTCAAAAGCTCCACCTTTCTGGACAAGGCCCGCACCGCGCTGCAATACTACGGCATGGAAAGCATGATTCGTGACGGCGAAAGCGATGAAACCGGCATTTTCGATGCCATTTACCTCCTTGGCCTGCCGCCTGAAAGCTTTGTGACAGCCCGCGTCTACTCCACGGGCTCCCAAAGCCAGGAAAACGACGCCCACATGATGGAATGGCTCGCTTCGCGCTGTGTGGCGCGGTTTTTTCGCACCGGTTTTCGCGGGGCGGACGCGCACAACATCGACTGCTACTACTATCAATGGCATACGCCCGTGTTTTGCTGGCAGAGCTTCGACAGCGAAGCCGACCTGTACCGCTTCGGCTACGGCACGCTGCTCAAGGCGGCGTCGGTCTTTTTTTCCGAATGCTACCCAACGCTTCGCGCGCAGGTGAGCGGCGCGCGCGGGCGGTACGGTCGCGTCAACTACTGCGCGCCCTATTTTCATCAGGTCAAGCGCTATAGCACCACTCAGCGCGCCAAGCTGGAAAAGCGGCTGGATGCGCTGTACCACTTTTTCGCCTTTTATGCCAACTGGTTTATCCAGGTCGTGCGCACACTGCCCCCCACCATGCGCCAGCGCAGGAGCGCCGAAGCCGAAGCCGCGCTCGCCGCTCAAAACTATGACCGGCTGACCGGGCGCGCCGTGTTTCTGGCCGCCCGCCCGCAGGCTGAAACGTTCACGCGTGCTGAACGAAACGAGCTGGAGCGCCTGCGCGGGGAGTATGACGCCATGCAGTCCGAGCAGGGGGCGCTCATCAGGCGGATCGGCGGGTCCGCATGGCTGGAGGTGCTTAAAAACGCTCAGCTTGCTGCGCGGGAACGCCTCTTTCGCCAGCGGTCCGACGTCGCGGAGCTCGCGGAACAAATCGCCCTCTGGCACGGCGAGGACAGCGCGCTGATCGACCCGCAAACGCTGCGTCAGGAGGAGGAGCGTCTCGCCGCCATGCGCCGCGCCCAAGCGGATATGGAAAGCCGGCTCACAATAATCGGAGCGGATATTGAGGACGCCATCCGGCAAAACGTCGTTGAAAGCATTCCCGCGCCGCCCGCCGCGGAGGCTGGCGATCCGCCCCGGAACGAGCTTGTGGATTCCGGACTGCTAACCGCGTTGGAAACGCTTCTGCGCGAATACGGCGGCAGCCCGGCGCAGCGCGATACGGCGCTTTTTGAGCAGGCGCGGCTTCGGCTGCAAAAGGGGTTGCAAAACCTGATCGTGCACCGCGTGCCGGACCGGCGCGACATGGCGCGCGTGATCTCCGGCCTCGGCGGCGGCGAATGCGACGCCAAACGCCCCGACGCGGCGCTCGCGGGCTTTCTGACCGCGCTCCTGCAGGCCGTAACGGAGGAGGAAACGCTATGATTACGCCTGATCCGTCCCTCACGCCCATGGGCAGGCGGCGCGACGCCGTCAAGGAGGATCTGGACCGCCAGACCTCCTACCTAACGCTGCTGCCGCATATGGACGAGGGCTTCCACTCCGGGTATCAGGCCGCGCCCGGCATCGTGAGCGACCAGAACCAACGCCCGCGCGAGTGGCTTGAAAACGTCGCCCGTTATATGCAAACCCAGGGCGAGGATGTGGGATATTCTATCCCCGACGTGCTGGCTAGCGAACAGCAGCTTCGCCGCCTGGCCCGCCTTCCACATGAAATGGCTATGCGCCATCAGGAAATGATCGATTACCGCGCCGTACTTGCGCTTTTGTTGCTTTGGGACAGTTGGGAGAAGGATGAAACCTGGCCAGTGCTCACTCTGGAACCGCTTGGCGCAGAGAAAACGGGATTTGTCGGCTCCGTGCGGGCCGCGCTTGCGCCCGGGCGCGCGGAAGAAGGCCTTCGCGTATTCACGCTTTCGCGTCCTCATGCCGAATTGCCGGAGGCGCGCCCACTGTGCCTTCTTTCCCGTGCCATGGTGCTCATGCCCGCCGCCGATCCCGGCGATCTGAGCGGTCTGCTGCCCCCGCGCGTCACGTGGTACGACCGTAAGCGAAGACGGTTTCAGGACCCCTGCGCCTTTCTGGATGAACGTGATCTCTCCCGCCTTTTGCTTCATCTTCAACTGCTTCAGGCCCTTAACGAGCGGCGTGAGCTGAACAGCCTTATCTATTCGCCGGACGCGCAGCTATGCGCCCTCCTGCGTCGCTTTGCCGATGATCTTCTCATCCGGCGCGAGCAGTGGCGGCGGCGGCTTCATAGCGGAGACGATGACGCGGCCCGCGAGCTCCGCACACGGCTGCTGGCCGTTTACGGCCTTCGTGGGCAATCCGGCGGCGCGGCGCGCATCACCGAGCAGCGCATACGGCTGAATACCGCCATCCTCGCTCAAAATCCGTTGATCCGGGAGCTTCTGCCCGACGGCACCCTTCCCCCCGTTGTGGCGGACGCCGGTCTGACGCTATACCTGCTGGATGGGATTCCCTTTGCGCGCGCCTCCGCGGCCTGCCTGCTGGAGCCCGCTTTCTCGCCGGACGAGGCCGAGGCGCTGCGCCGCGCCGGGCAGGAAATCTTGCTATTGGACCGGTTTAACCCGCGTTGGAATAGCGAGATGGCAGCCGTGCTCGCCAACGCGCGGCAGTCGCTGTCCGGCCGGGCGGGCGTGAACCCCCGCGTGCCGGAGCTGCTGGGCCAATGGGCCGACGAGCTTGCGCAACGCCCCGCGCAGAGCGACAGGGGCGTAACGCTTCATTATCCCATGCGCGACTATCCGACCGCTCTCATGCGCCTGCTCGGCGATATGCTTGGGCTTACGGACGAGGCCTGTATTCACGCCCCGTTTTCAGACTGCCTGCTGCTGGTAGCGGATGCCGGGCAGCCACCTTTTGACGCGCACGCGCTGGCAAAGGCCTGCCTGGTGGATGAAGGCGACGGACCGTCCAAACCGCGCTATGCCGTTCCTCCGCTCTCTCCCCAGCTTTGCGCCTGGCTCCAGACGCAAAGCGAACGCGAAGACCCCGCCGCGCCGCGCCTGGAGCCCGAAAGCCTTAACTTCCGGTTCAACCCGGAACAAAACCAGATTGAGGCCAGCTTTCGCATCCTGAGCCGCACGCGCGGCGAGGGTACCGCGCTTATCAACGCCGTCACCTTCTCCCGCGCTTATTCCCTGCGCGAGCGTCCGCAAGCCGGCGCGGCCTTTGCCATGCCGGCGCACGCGCTGCCCTATGTGGCCGTATGGCCCAACGCGCGGCTCGCGCCCGGGCAGTGGGCGCAGTATTTCGTATATACGCACCGTCCCGACGCAGTGGACGTATGGGCCCTCGGATCGGACGGCTGGAAACAGGGCGCGCTTCATACGGCCATAGACGAGGGCGCGCGCAAGCAGACCATTGAGCGGCGCTGGCAAACCGCCCGCACCGACCGCTTTCCCGCCTATGTCGCACTGAGGCGGGGCGAGCTTTCGCTGGGCGCGCTTATAAACGATCATCCCCGCCGTCCCCTCAAGCATGAGCCGGCCGCCGTCGTCGGCATCGACTTTGGCAGCATTGCCACCACCGTCATGCTGCGCCAGGGCGACAAGGCGCAGCCCGCCGTGCTTCCCCGTTGCCTCCATCAGGCGCTGCTGTCTCCCCTGCCTGCGGACGACGCCTTTCTGGCCGACGAGCTGCTCCCCAAAACGGTACTTCTTCCCGGCGAAGCAGGCGGTGAAAGCACCTTTTACAGCGTGATGGACATGTTCGAGGACGATCCCTCCCGGTGGCAAAACGTTTTTCTGGACGGCCACATCTACTACCGCGAAAACCTAGCCTCCCTTTTGTATAAGAGCGAAAACACCCTGTACTACGACATGAAATGGGGCGAGGAGGACTATGTGCTGCGCTGTATGCGCCTGTTTCTCAAGCAGGTGATGGTACAGGCTTCCCTCTCAGCGCGGCTTTGGGGGTCCCCCTCCGTCTCCTGGCGCGTATCCATGCCCGGCGCGCTTCCGCTTCACCGGCAGGAGGCCTATCTGGAGCTGATGCGGGGCCTCTCGCGCGAGGTTGCGCAGGAGACGGGCGTACCGCTCACCTCCGGCTGTCCCGCCGTGCTCTACGCGACCGAAAACCAGGCGGACGGTTTGTATTTCTTAAGCCGCAACGAGGTAAACGCCCGCAGCGGCTACCTCAATATGGATATCGGCGGCGGCACGGCCGATATCAGCCTCTGGCTGAATAATGCGCGCCATGCCACCGCCGAATGCTCGCTGACGCTGGGCTGCCGCCAGATGCTGTTCGATTCCCTCTGCCAGTGGCACGCGATGGATTTTGAGCAGGATTTCCTGAACGCGCCCCCGGGTGCGCAAAGCGCCGCGCAGGAGGTGGCGCGCGCTCTCAGGCAAGGCGTTTCCACTACGCGCGGCAGGCAGAAGAGCATGTTCCTGCTGGACGATTTCTTTGCCGGTTGCGCGGCCGATATCCGCGCTACCATGGCCCATACCCGAAGCGAGGGACGCGTCAGCTATGTTGAAAGTCTTCTGCTTTTTAATATCGGCTTTCTGTTTTACTTAAGCGGCGAGCTTTTACAGCGCGCCTTTGAGGATGAAGAGCTGCGCGCGCTGCTTCCCAAACGAATGGAGCTGTGCGTGGCAGGCAACGGAGGCCAGCTGCTCAAGGTCTTCGACGACGGGCAGCGCGAAAAGCTCTGCCGATTGGCGCTGGCACGGCTTTCCCCCAAGCATCCGCTTGGCGCGTTGCTGCCCGTGCAGAGCAGGCATCCAAAGCAGGAGGTGGCCATCGGGCTTTTGAGCGATGAAGGCAGCTTACAAAGCACCTTACAAAGCGTGGACCGCTGGAACGGAACCTGGGAGGATGCCGGAGGCGAACGCGCCGACCTGGTGCGCGAATACCTGCCCCTGTTCTATGCCACCTTCCCGCAGGCCGGCAAACGCCTGATACCCGCCGCGTTGGACGAGGATGACGCGCGCGGCGGCGTGCGGCTCACCCCCACCGCCCTGATGGAGCTGGATACGATTTTTGAAAACGAGCGTCTCAAAACCCCGCAGGATGATATGGCGACCTACGTACGCTGCTTCGCGGGCCTCAAGCGGCTGTGGCGGGTATAGCAGTAAAGCGCTCAAAATTTCTGCCTTCCTAATGCCACTACCAATAGCCAACTATGGTTTTCTCCTTTTATAGCAAAAGGCCTATTGCTTTTCTTTTCAATATTTTGTATAATTAACAAAATTATTCAGAATATCATGAGGTGAGGGAGCATGAAGAAAACGGTGTGGTTGATATGCATTCTGTTGGTTCTGACTGTGATGCAACCTGCGATAGCGGAGACTTTTGACGTATCAATATATAGTTATGAAGAATTGCTATCCATTCGGGACACAGTGAATGAAACCATTCTGGCCATGGAGAAGCAATATGCCATTGAAAACGGCAATCGGGAAATCCTGTTTGAGGAGACTGATGTGCTGCTTTTCAAAGGAAAGAGCAAAAAACTCTCACCTGTTGTGCGGCGCGTGGTGGAAGATGCGCCAGAAATGACCGTTCTGGTGTATGCTTCCTCTGATCCAGCTATTGCAGAGGTGTCTTCCAGCGGCACGATCACAGCTCTTAGCGCAGGTGATTGTGTAGTCACCTGTTCGGCCAAGGATGATGAGAACATCTTTAGCACGCTGCCTGTGCATGTGGCGTTGAAGGTAACGGGTGTGGAACTCAACGCCGAAACGGCGGAATTACTGCTAACCGAAAAGGGTGTCGGTTCTGCAACGCTGACATTGGCGGCAACGGTTCAGCCAGAAGACGCGCATGTCAAAACCCTCACTTGGAAAACCAGCGATGAAAGCATCGTCACAGTGGATGAAAACGGCAATGTGCAGGCCCACGCACCTGGTAGCGCGACCATCACCGCCACTTCGGACGACGAGGTTTCGGGCAATCAGAAGGCTAAGTCCGCCTCATGCAAGATTACGGTACTTCGTGCTGTGAACAGCATACGGCTAAACGAAACGAAGCGGCTGCTGTATAAGGACTCCACGCTTACGCTTGAAGCAGATGTTTTGCCGCAGGATGCCAGTGAAACAACGATTGAATGGGAAAGTTCCGACCCGGAAGTGGTCGCAGTATCTGCCAAGGGGCAGTTGACAGGCAAGGAGTGCGGCGCAGCGACTATCATCGCAAAGGCTACGGATGGCAGCGAGATAATGGCTATATGCGAGGTGAAGGTCATTCAGCGGGTGACGGGCGCAGAAATGAGCGAAAGTAAAGCGGTACTACTGCTCAACAGCAAAGATGACAGCGCCTCCCGCATACAGTTGGTTTCTACGGCACAGCCAGAGAACGTCTATGTAAAAAGCTTTACATGGACCAGCAGCGATGAAAGCATCGCCACAGTGGACGAAAACGGCAATGTACAGGCCCAGGCACCTGGTACTGTGACCATCACCGCCACTTCGGACGATGAACCCGCTAAGAATAAAGAGGCGCAGACGGCCACCTGCAAGGTGGAGGTGCGCAAGGCGGCTTCTCGGGTGGAATTGGATGAAACAAAGCTGACTATGAACAAGGGGAAAAAGACAACGCTCACGGCCACTGTGCTTCCTGAAGATGCAACGGAAAAGGATGTCGAGTGGGTCAGCTCCAACCCTGATGTGATCACCATCACCACCAAGGGCCAGATGACGGCTAAGGCTTGCGGCAACTCCACCATCACCGCAAAGGCTACGGATGGCAGCGAAGTCTATGCCACTTGCGAAGTGAACGTCATTCAGATGGTCACAAGTCTGAAAACGCCCACAAGCAAGGTTGGCGTCAGCAAGGGAGAGACCTATCAGCTGGAAGTGACTACCAGCCCGCAAGATGCAACCGCTGCGCAGCTCAAGTGGATCTCCTCGAATACCGATGTGGCTACGGTAGAAAATGGAGAGATAACGGCCAAGATGGTTGGCATCACTACAATCACCGCATCCACTACTGACGGTAGCGAACTGAGCAAGGAAATTTCTGTCGCGGTGGAGCCGGTGAATGGTGTAGAGGTCGTTTCCATGTGGAGAAAAACTAGATGGGGCGTGCCTACCAGCATCGCCATTGTGGTGGAAAACCGCAACGCCGTGCGCACTATCGAGAGCTTTGACTATATGGTTACCTGTTACAGCGCCTATGGTACGGAACTTGGAACCAGCTGGTGCAGCTGGGCGGGTAAAACCATACGTCCCGGCGCAGAGGCCACAAGCAAATATGGGTCTGTAAACGGCATGACATATGCCCAGCGCTTTGAAATCAAGGTGCTCTCCATCACCTATACCGACGGACAGACCGAATGGACATTGTCGGATGACGCCGAAACAGCAGCCTTCAGCTGGTGAGTTCACAGTTCCCCCGCAAATGCGGGGAGCGCAGGCCGGCGGATAAGTTTCCGTAAGCGAAGACTTCAGACTGTCAAAGGGCCCGCTTTTCGGATAAAAGAAATGGACTGTTCCCAGATCAACGGACAATGAAATAAGAGAGCCTCCTGTTGTAGAATTAAGAGAAACTACAGCAGGAGGTTTTTGTATGCCCAGAAGCTATACGAAGATGGAAGAAATTGCAGCAG
>JAEYOW010000009.1 GCA_023411375.1 Bacillota bacterium
GCATGGTCTCTACTACCATTTGCTTAAACTCGGCTGTGTATCGCTTGTTTGGTGCTCCCTTTGGCATAATAAATCACCCCTAATGTTAGTAGTATATCATACTGTCTAACATTAGGGGTGCAGTTCACAGGCATTAGAAAAGGCGTATCCTTGTTGCGACAGGAGGTGGCGTCCATGGCAAATGAGGATCAAAAGGATTTTAACGCGATGCTTCACGGGGATACGGACATGCCCAAAATCCAGATCATCACCGATACAAAAACCATCGAAAAATACGGCGGTACGCGAATGTACTTCGCTCCCCCACTGGATTATGACCGCGTGATGAGGCAGGTTCCCTTCGGAAAACTTATCACCGTGGGAGATATCCGCGCGCACTTCGCCAAAGCCAATCTGGCGGATTTTACGGACCCGATCACCGCGGGTATCTTTGTTTCCATCGCGGCCTGGGCCAGCGCGCAGCGCGACGGTGATGAAACCCCTTACTGGCGCACGCTCAAAGCAAACGGTGAACTAAACCCCAAATTTCCCGGCGGCGTCGGGGCGCAGAAAAAGCGTCTGGAGGCGGAAGGCCATATCGTTGTGGCGAAAGGCAGGACGAATATCCGCTGGTATGTGAGTGGTTACGAGGACAAGCTTTACCCTCTGGAATGTTCTGACCGCTGAAATTTCCGTCCCATCCGTCTTCGCAACTTTCAAAAACAGTTTCCTATAAACGCTCAATTATACTCCACAACCTGCTGATAGGCCTTGTATGTGCTGGTATGCAGCAGGTTTCGCTTCGTTTCCTGCCCATCCTTGTACCATACCTGATACGTCTCCACCACATAGCCTGTACGGGCCTTCACCGTCGTCTTGCTGGTGCCGTAAGGCAGCTCCGTATTGTTGACATACTTGACCTCCACGGGAGGCTCCATGGTTTTGATCACCTTGGATTCAAGGTCGATGCTCACACCTTCGCCCAGAGACATGCCCCAGATCTCCGCGGACATCTTGCGGTCCTTATAGTAAGTGATAAGGAAAATGGGCGTTGATTTATTGTTTTTGAATTTGAAATCCAGATTGGGCCAGTTGACGGTCGCATCCTCG
The DNA here is from genome assembly GCA_023411375.1 of Bacillota bacterium. Taxonomy (GTDB): domain Bacteria; phylum Bacillota; class Clostridia; order Christensenellales; family Aristaeellaceae; genus Limiplasma. Next base: position 1,090 of record JAEYOW010000009.1, read on the forward strand.
CCCCGGTTAACATAGGTGCTGGGCCACGCATGGGGGCTTCGGTAGACAATTTCCAGGTCCGCGCGGGCCACGGCATTAAAAATCGTGGAGGATACCTGGCATATGCCTCCGCCAACCTCCTCAATGCTCTGGCCCGCCGCGATCGCCCCGGCGGATTTGTAGCCCTTATCCGTGGTACGCTGGCCTGTGGCCTCATTGAAGCTGAAGGTCTCGCCCGGCATCAACGCGGTGCCGTTGATTGCCTTGCACGCAAGGTCGATATTGGTATTGCGGTTGGATTCCTTGGTGGTATCCGTCGTATATGCCGCGACCAGCTTAAAGTTGGCCGCCAGGTCTGCCTTGGTGACCCCGGGCTGGGTTACAATCGGGTCGACTGTGACCGTCGCGCCACGCTCCCAACGGTCCAGTGCCGCGGTTATCCGCTCGTAGAGTATCTCCTTGTCAAACGTTACGCCCGGCTGCTCTTCGCTAAACGTAAAGGTACGCGTATTGTAATCAAACGTCAGAATCTGCGCGTCGACGGGTTCACGCGTTACATAAGCGGAAATCTCATCCACAATTTTCCGCACGGCGTCGTGATCGTAGCTGGCGGAAGTGGTCAGGTTGATTCCGCTCTCCCGCAGGGCGATCGCCGTGTTGGTGCGCTCTCGAAACGGCGTCTGCAATGTACTCTGGATGGCGGTGGTATTGGTACGTCCGATGGCGTAAGCGCGTTCCAGCACGTTGCCCAGGTCCCTTGTCGCGGGCACGTTGGACGAATCCACCGTCCAGGTTTTATCTCCAATAGCCACGTTGACGGAAAACGCGGCCGGCGCGTCTGAACCCACGGCAGTCAGCGCCTCGCGCGCCTGCTCAATGGTCATGTCGCCGACGTGCACCCCATCCACAAAGATACCCGGATAGATCACTTCGCGGGACATGTAGCCGCGGTACTGTTTGTATGCGTCCATCACGCCCTGATCGTAACGCAGCAGCTCGCCGTTGATAAAGGCATAGTTGCCAAAATCCTTCCAGAAGTAACCCGCCATCTGAGGCATCATCATCACGCCTAAAACACACATACCCAGCAGGCTGAGCGTAATAACGCCAACATACAGGTATGCCTGCCAGCCGCGGGGCTGCCGGTCCCGGCTTCGGCCTCCGCCTCCGGCCGTTTTTTTTGCCTTGCGGGGTTCGGGTTCGCGCTTCTGCACGTTCTTTTTACGCTCAGGCTCCTGCGCCTTTGGGCGCGCCGTCATGGGCACCGAGGAAACCGGCTGCTTCCAGGAGGGGTCGTCGTCGAATACAAAGGGTTCGTCCAGAGCAGGCGAAAGCTCTCCGGATACCTCATAAAGAGGCCTGTATCCCAGCATGCCGACGTGTGGTGCCACGTCCGACAGGCTCGCGGGAGCGGCAAATTCCCCCGCGTCGTTTACAATCACGCGTTCCGAACGCCTCATACGCGCACGGTCACCGGGAGGGTCAGCGATGCCCATATCATTCCAATCAACCGCCATACCAACCCCTCCTTGCCGCCTTCCGCCGTTCAGACCAGCTGCTGCATCATACGGAAGCTTAAAATTTCCAGACCTTCGTCCAGGTGGACGTTTACGACCGAGACATCCTCAGGAAGTTTCAAATCAACCGGTGCAAAATTCCAAAAGCCCTTTACGCCGGCCGCACAAAGCTCGTCCGCAATTTGCTGCGCGTGCATAACAGGCACGGCGAGCACCGCGATGTCCACCTTGTTTTCCTGAATATAACGCTTCATCTGCGCAACATCCTGCACGATCATTCCGCCAACTTCCATGCCGATCTTCTTCTCGTCGCTGTCAAAGACCGCGACGGTTTCAAAGCCGTTGGCCGGAAACGAGTCCGAAAGCGCCACCGCGCGGCCTATGTTGCCGCCGCCCACGATAATCATGCGGTGTACATGGTCCACGCCCAAAATGCGCCCGATATGCTCGCGCAGCCCCGAAACGGAATAGCCGTAGCCCTGTCTTCCAAATCCGCCAAAGCAATTGATGTCCTGCCGTATCTGGGAGGCGGTCAGGCGCATACGCTCGCCCAAGCCCTGTGAGGAAATCTGTTTGACTCCTTCCGTCTCCAACTCTCTTAAATGACGGTAATACGCAGGCAATCGTTTGATGACCGCCTCCGAAACATATCCTGCCATGATTCGCGCTCCCCCATTCGTGTCATTTCATACTGCGTCGTTAAAAACGGCGGCTGACCACAGCCAGTCGCAGCGCCTATGGCCCGTTCGCATTACTGTTTATTATAACATATTGATGTATTTTTCACAAGTTTTGATTGCCGCAAAGGAACATCCGTTCACAGGATTCTCCGGCGTGTTGGATAAATCTCCGATCCGCGCAGCAAAAGCTCCGAATCAAACACGGTCCGCTTGGCGTTTTGCGGGCGATGCTTGCGGTTCCGGTGCAGCTTTTCCAGCATAATGCTGGCGCATTCATCACCCATGGCAAATGTGGGTTGTTGAATTTCAGTAATGGAAGGGGCATGGAACAGGTCAAAGGGAGCCAGCGATCCGAATGAAATGACCGCGATATCCTCCGGTATCGACAGTCCGGAGTCGCGGATAGCTCTAATGGTGCCGATAGCCATCAGGTTGTTGGTACAGAAAATAGCGGTAACCTGCCGTTGCTTCAAAATATCGCGGGTCAACTGATAGCCGCTATCCGTCTTAAAATCACCATAGAGTATATATTCGCGGCGTATCTCGATATCATGGGCCTTCAGCGTGTCGATGTAGGCGTTTAAACGGTCCAGCCCGGGTTTGGATGAGATAGGTCCGGCAATGATGGCGATATCCGTGTGTCCGGCGGCAATCAACGCTTCCACGGCTTTGGTGGATACATCGTAGTTATCCTGAAACACGCCGTCGATGCCATAGCCCTTCAAATCCCGGTCAATCAGAACAACGGAAGTGCCCGCTTCATTCAGTTTTTTTAAATAACTGGCGTTATACTCCACCGTTTCCGAGATGGGCGAAATAATAATGCCATTGACGTTACGCTGCTGCAGCATACTCAGGCAGCGAATCTCCCGTTGCGGAGACTCGTCCGAATTGCAGATGAACGTGTCGACATTGTGGCGGTACAGCCGGTCCGTGATGCTGGTGATGATTTCCTGAAAAAACACGTTATGCAAATCGGCCACTACGATACCGACGAGTTCATTACCGGAACGCACCTTATGTCGGTAACGCTTGGGCTCGAACCCGGCGCTTTGGGCAAGGTCAAGAATTCTCTGCTTCGTTTCTTCATTCACATAACCGTTATTGCGCAGCGCGCGTGAAACCGTTGCGGTAGAGACGTTTGCCGCCTCGGCCAGCTCCCGGATGTTTTTGATCATCGTACCGTTCTCCTTCCGGATCATTCTATCTGTTACTGAATTTGATTATATACGCGTATTGTGAAAAATACAATCAGAACGACATGTTTTTCAACGCTTGAAAAATCCGTTTTACATAGAAAGGCAAGCACGGATCCGCCCTTTTGCCGCCTTAGCTTTTCGGATTATTTTCATATGAAAATAATGCAACAAATGTAATGCAATATAATAATTTTCATATTGACAACCCTATGCCACGGCAGTAGCATATAGAAAAAGAGATAGCGTTTATATGAATTGTCCAAAGGGTAGCTAACCGTATCGATATAAACGCATTGCGTGGAGGCAGAATTCATGAATACGAGCGATCAAGTTACCGTGTTTGGCAGTTTTGTTGTTGATCTGATGGCGCGTACGCCTCGGCTGCCGGTTCCCGGAGAAACAGTGAAAGGCACATTTTTTAAACAAGGCGCCGGCGGCAAGGGCTTTAATCAGGGCATCGCGGCCCACAAAGCGGGCGGCAATGTGGTGATGATCACAAAGCTTGGACGGGACAGCCTGGCTCAAGTCGCGACGGATGCGATGGACGCCGTCGGTTTGCCCAAGGACAGCCTGTTTTATAACGATGAGGTCGCCACCGGCGTCGCGCTGATCATGGTTAACGAAACCACCAGTCAGAATGAGATTGTCGTGGTGCCCGGCGCATGCGGTACGATTACGGATAGAGACATCGCGGGCGTCGAAAATAAAATTTGTGATTCCGCGTACATTCTGTTTCAGCTGGAAGTAAATCAGGACGCCAACGAGAAAGTGGCGCGGATGGCAAAGGAGCACGGTGTAAAGGTCATCATCAACACGGCGCCATACCAGCCTATGTCTGATGAATTTCTTCGCGGAGCCTATCTGGTTACGCCTAACGAGACGGAGGCCGAAGCAATGACCGGAATTGCCGTGACGGATCTTGAAAGCGCCGACCGCGCCGCGAAGGTCATTATGGACAAAGGCGTACAGAACGTGCTTATTACGTTGGGAAGCAAAGGCGTGTATATCAACACCCTGGGTAAGTCCGAGATCATTCCGGCATACAGGGTAAACGCCGTCGACACTACGGGTGCGGGAGACGCCTTTAACGGCGGGCTCCTGACCGCGCTGGCCGAGGGCAGGTCGCTAACGGACGCGGCAAGGTTTGCCAACGCTCTGGCGGCCATTTCCGTGCAGCGCATCGGTACAACGCCATCTATGCCGGCGCGTGATGAAATTGACGCATTTATCAGCGGGCAAAGCTGATTTTAAAGGAGGTTTTTTCAATGCTGAGGGGTATTCCTGACATCATCGGTTCCGACCTCTTAAAGGCTCTGGCGGATACCGGCCACGGCGACCTGATCGTGATTGCGGATCACTTCTACCCGCCGGTCACCAAAACGCCCAATGGGATCAGCATCCAGGCGAAGGGAACGGGCGCTGCGCAGATGGTTGACGCAATTCTTCAGCTCGTTCCTTTGGATACGGACTATTGCGAGCACCCGATAGAATACATGGTGCCCGACGCTGATTCCGGCATCACGCTCGACCGCTCCGCGGTCTGGGAGGATACGATCGCCGCGGTGGTGAAGAACGGCTATGACGCCAAATGCGTTGGCGAAATTGAGCGAACCAGATTTTATGAGAAAGCTGCGCGCGCCTACGTGACCGTTTGTACCAGCGAGCGGCTCCCCTATGGCTGCATCATTTTGCAAAAGGGCGTTTTGTAACGCCGGCGGTTCGATTGGAACGGATGTTATTGCGAAGAGCAATAAACATAGAGTAAGGAGGAAATCCCATGAAAAAGACACTGGCCATCATCCTGTCCCTGCTTCTGGTCTGCGGATTGGTCGGCACGAGCGTCGCCGAAGGGCAGACCTATGACATCATCTATCTGACGCCTTCGACGGCGTCAAGCTTCTGGAGCCAAGTGGAGGTTGGCATCCTGCAAGCGAAGGCCGACATGGAAAAAGAACTTGGCGTAACCATCAACTACAGCGTGGTCGGCCCTGCCGAGGAGCAGCAGACGGAGGAGTACATTCAGGCGTTCGAGAACACGATCGCCCAGCAGCCCGCCGCGATTCTGACCGCTACCCTCGCGATTGATTCCACCGTACCCAAGGCCCGTGAAGCCCATGAGGCCGGCATCGTGCTGAACTTTGTGAACTGCGGCCTGGGCGTTGGCGATGACGGCGCTCATCAGGATTACTACAACGAGTTCTACTACTGCTCCAACGACACCATCGGAGAACTGGCTGGCCAGGCTTTCCTGGCAGCGATGGAGAAGGAAGGCCTGTCGACGGAGTCCGGCACGATCGGCATTAACATGAACGTTGAAAACGAAGCGCTGAACCACCGCATTCAGGCGTTCCGCGATCATATCGCCGCCAACGCTCCCGGCCTTACCATGACCGAAACCTACTACAACAACAACGTGGTCGAAAATTCCCAGACCAACGCCGAAAACATCATCGCCAGCTACGAGGATCTGATTGGCATGTATTCCGGCAACAATATCACCGCGGACGGCGTGTGCAATGCGATTCGCGCTGCCGGCCTGAAGGATGGCTTTGTGGCTGTGGGCGTCGATTCCGACGATATCGAGATCGCCGCCCTGCGCGACGGCTTCCTGAGCGCCATCATTGTGCAAAACGCCTATGATCAGGGCTATAAGTGCATGGAGAACGCCATCCGCACGCTGGTCGAGGGCAAGAATCCCGAAGCGACCCAGCAGGTCAACTGCCCGCCGGTCATCGTAACTCAGGATAACATCGACAGCGAAGAAATCCAGTTCATGATGAACCCGACGCTTGCCGCCGAATAATCCTGTTCCTGAAAACCGAATAAAAACCGATATGCGGAAGGCCGCCGCGATGAACGGGTACGGCGGCCTCCGCAAGCCCATGAAGAAGGTGACAAATTGGATGATGTTATCCTGAAGATCGACCACGTCAGTAAGTTTTATCCAGGCGTCGCGGCGCTCAACGACGTGAGTATGGAGATCAAAAAGGGCGAGGTTCGCGCCCTTGTGGGTGAGAACGGTGCCGGCAAGTCCACGCTCATCAAGTGTATTATGGGCGTTGAGAAGCCGAACAAAGGCACGATTCAAATGAACTATAACGGCGAGTGGCTCGTGAACAGCGATGCACTGGAGGCACAGAGCCACGGCGTGTTTGCCAACTATCAGAATGTAAATATCGCGCCGGATTTAAGCATAGCGGAAAACTATTATCTTGGCCGGCAACCCCAAAAAGGTCTGATGGTCGACTGGAAAAAAATGCGGGAAGAAAGCCGGAAGATCATCGATAAATTTGAAATGAATGTGGATCCGAAAGCGAAGATCCGCGAGCTTTCGCTGGCCATGCAAGCCATGGTCACCATCAGCAAGATCTCCGTCAACGATGATATCCGTCTGGTGATCTTCGACGAGCCGACGGCTTTGCTTGAAAACGAGAAAGTTGAAATTTTGTTCCGGTTTATCCGGGAGCTGAAGGCGCAGGGCGTCAGCATCATCTATATTTCTCACCGTTTGGAGGAAATCGCCGATATCTGCGATACCGTGACGGTGCTCAAGGACGGCGCCTACGTGGATACGCTGAACGTCGCGGATGTCTCCAAGGATGAGCTGATCCATCTGATGGTCGGCCGTGAGATGTCCGATATCTACAATATCAATCATCAGGCGCTCGGTGACGAGCTTCTAAAGGTGGAATCCTTCTCTGACTCGGAACATTTCCACGATGTCGGCTTTACTCTGCATCGCGGTGAAATCCTTGGTTTCTTCGGTCTGGTCGGCGCGGGGCGAAGCGAAATGGTCCGCGCGCTCACCGGTGTTGAAAAGCATCTGGAAGGCAAGATCACGCTGAAAGGCAAGCCTGTAGATATTAAAAACCCCACCCAGGCCCTGGAAAACGGCATTGGCTTTTTAACAGAGGACAGGCGCGCGGACGGTTGCGCGCTTCAGCTGCCAATCAAGACGAATATCAATATGAATTCATACGATATGATCAGCAAGCTTGGCTGGATCAGTCTGAAAAAAGAAGCGGTACGCGCCGAAACATACGCTAAAAGCGTAAATGTCAAAACGCCGTCTATCAATCAGCTTGTCGGCAATCTATCGGGCGGCAACCAGCAGAAGGTCGTTATCGCCAAGCTTCTGTGCCGCCAGCCCGATATTCTGATCTTCGACGAGCCCACGGTCGGCGTGGATGTCGGCGCAAAGCAAGAGATTTATAAGCTCATGGAAAGCCTGACCGCTCAGGGGCGGGGCATCATCCTGATCTCGTCCTATCTGCCGGAGGTTATGGGCCTTGCGGACAGGCTGATCGTTATGAGCCAGGGTAAAATCACTGCGGAATTCGATCAGGAGTCTTTGAAAGCGCTCACCGAAGAGGATGTGCTGAAAAAGGCCTCCATCGAAGGCTGATTGGAGAGATCGCTATGGAAAACAAGGGCACGCCTGTAAACAACCGAGCTTTAAAGCAAATGGCGTCACGGACGGAGTTTACGCTCAGCATAATCATTGTTGTGCTGTTTCTGCTGGCTTTCTTTTTCACAAAATCATTCGGAAGTCCCTACAACCTGACAAACCTTGCCAAGCAGGGCGCCATTATCGGTGTTCTGGCTGTCGCGCAGACCTGTATCATTATCACGGGCGGCATCGATATATCCGGCGGCGCGATTGCTGGGCTCGGGTGTATGGTGATGGCTCTGCTTCAGACAAGAACCGACATGCCGTTTCCGCTGACCATCCTAGCCTGTCTGGGCGTGTGCGTCGTATGTGGCGTCATCAACGGCGTCATTATTTATGACCTTCGCGTACCCCCTATGATTGCCACGCTGGGCACGCAAACCATTATCCGCGGCATTGTGAAGCTGCTGTGCGGCGGGCTGAACGTAACATTTGTGGATGACCGTATCCTATCCATCGGCACAGAGAAGCTTTTCGGCTTTCTGCCGGTTTTGACGCTTTTCTGGATTGCGGTAGCGGCGGTCGTTTTTCTGCTTTTACGTTATACGACGTATGGGCGAAACCTTTTCGTCATCGGCAGCGGCATTGAGGTCGCACGCCTGAGCGGCGTAAAGGTGCGCAAGATGCACTATTGGGTTTATGCTTTCGCGGGCCTGCTTTACGGTATCGCGGCGGTGATGCTGGCGGCGCGGGTCGGTATGGCGCAGCCGGGCACAGGCGAGGGCTACGACATGAACGCGATCGCTGCGGCTGTTATCGGCGGCGCTTCACTTGCCGGCGGCCGTGGCGCGGTGACAGGCACGATTCTGGGTACAATCCTCATGGTGCTGATCACGAATGCCGGTACGGCTTTCAAGATCGATCCTTATATCCTGGACGTTACAACCGGCGTTCTGATTGTTTTCGCCGTCGCCATGGATATGCTAAAGAGCAGGAAGAAAGCGTAAAGGCCACGCTGAGAAAGGACGGTTATGGTTATGAGAAAAAATGAAATTGCCGCAATGATCGACCACACGCTGCTGAAAGCAAACGCAACGGACGACCAGATTGTGAAGCTGTGCGGGGAAGCAAAGGAAAATCGTTTTGCCTCCGTATGTGTAAACCCTTGCCATGTGGCGCGCGCGGCTGAACTGTTGAAGGGCAGCGGGATTGCCGTCTGCACGGTAATCGGCTTTCCGCTCGGCGCCGGTACGACGGAAACCAAGGTGTTTGAAACAAAAGACGCCATTGCCAAAGGCGCGAATGAAGTTGATATGGTGATTGATGTCGGCGCGTTGAAAAGCGGCCGGTATGACGATGTGCGCGGTCAGATCCGCGAGGTGGTGACAACCGCGAACGGAACGTTGGTCAAGGTGATCATTGAAACCTGCTATCTGACCGACGAGGAAAAGGTGATTGCCTGCAAGGCCTCGGCTGAGGCGGGGGCGGATTATGTGAAAACCTCCACTGGCTTTGGCGGAGGCGGCGCCACCGTGGAAGATGTGGCGCTAATGAAGAAGTCCATTCCGGCGTCTATGAAGGTCAAGGCATCCGGCGGCATCCATACCTATGCGCAGGCCGTCGCGCTGGTTGAGGTCGGCGCTTCGCGTCTTGGCGCGAGCGCGGGCATTACAATCGTCGCGGACGCAGAGTAACCATTGGGAAAACCGTAAGTCAGTCAAGCGGAGGCGTTTGCGTGTGCGTTTCCCCCTTGACGGACATACGGTTTTTTTGATATAGGCGGGCACATTGCCCGTCCTTCTTTTGCTTTGTTACAGCTCGTCTATCGGCGCCGTGACATTACTTAAGCCATGATAGTAGTTGACGGTTTCGGCCGCGAACTGATAAACGCAGTAATCCTCGTCATCCACGCCTTTGGGGTAGTATATTTCAAAGCCGTCTCGCCATAAAGACGCCTTTGTCTCGTGGTCGGTACATACCTTCATCGTTCCTGTGAACAGCGCACCTTTATACTTATCTTTTGTATCGTCACAATAGTAGACCGATGCTTTGGGATTTTTCAGAAACTGCCCGACGCGCTTTGAGCTTGTGTTGGTTGAAAAATAGTGGGTTTGCATACCGGCATGTTCAAGAACAAGCATGCCCTTGATTTGTGGAAAACCTTCCTCGCTTACCGAGCCAACGTAGGCAATCCGGGCGTTGTTGCGCAAAGCATAAATCTCCGATCTTATAACGCTATTCATGGCCGTTCTCCTTCTTCGTAAGATTTTCAAGCACCTTCCCAAGAACAGCTTCAAAAGCGAGTATTTCCTCATCGTTAAACCCACCATAAAAAATCCCGTTCATTTCAGCTGATGCTTCATTGTATTGGTCTTTCAGCTCTCTGGCCGCTTCCGTAAGTTTGACCCTGACCGTTCTGCGGTCCTCGGGCGTATGCGTCCTCTCGATATGGCCAAGCTTTTCCATCCTGTCCAGCATGCTTGTCAAAGTGGTTTTAGCAAGTCCGGTTTTATGGGACAACTCACTGATCGGAATATCATCCTCCTCCCACAAGACAAACAGAATGCGCCCCTGCGCGCCATTAAACTCGTGAATGCCATGCTCAATAAGCATTTTCTCAAAAACCCGTCCCTGAATCTGTTTAATTTTGCTGATCAGGAATCCTCCGTTGGTTTTTATGTCCAATTGAATCACCTCGTTATATAGTATATTCCTATATAGTATTATTGTCAACCAAAATCGAATGTCAGGATGTAACGATCCCCCGGCGAAGCCGGGGCTTTTCATATGCGGGCATAGCCCTAGAATACCAGCAGCGCCCTAACAGGCGCATATACGGTCTGCCACATGCGTATGCTGTCTACCCTACAGCCCGTAAACTGGCTATTCCATTATGTATAGGCTGTTACTTACCACCCCTAAAGGGATCGTCGTCTTTACCCAACATCGTCATCCGCTCTCCAAGCCTGTCCTCGTCTAATTGGTGCTTTATGTACTCCGCAATCTTTTCCTTGTTTTTGCCTACTGTGTCTACATAATACCCTCTGCACCAAAATTCTCGATTCCTATACTTGAATTTTAA
>JAEYOW010000014.1 GCA_023411375.1 Bacillota bacterium
CTTGATTATTACAATAATCGCCGCATCAAGGCAAAGCTTAAGGGCTTGCCGCCTGCTATACACAGACAACAAGCCCTCTTGGCTGCTTAATTTTAAATATTTGTCTAACTTTTTGGGGTCAATTCACCGCAGCGTTATCCGGCTTTTTGTTCCCTATTTAATTGCCGTCCGCGGCATCCAGCGCCGCCCATTTACCCCTGCGGTAAAAAAGCAGCGAAAGGACAGTCGCGATCGTCCAACCGATGGGCCAGCTCCACCACACGCCCGTGATACCGAAGGGCGCGGCAAGGGCGAAGGACAGCGCTACGCGCAGCGCCAGATCCGCCAGCGTATCGATCATAAACTCGTTCATGCGGCCCGCGCCGCGCAGCACGCCGTCGCACGCCAGCTTGACCGCCACCACGTAATAGAATGGGGAAACGATACGCAAAAATTGTGTGCCGATTTCCAATGCGGCGGCGTTTTCAGCGTTGAGGAAGAGCTGGATGACCCGGGGGCCAAAGCCCAGATAGGTCGCGTCGAAAAGCGTCACGATCGCGGCCATCATTTTAAGCGCGGCCCGGTAGCCTGCCCTGACGCGTCCGGGCAGGTTCGCGCCCATATTCTGCGCGGTAAAGTTGCTCACGCCGTTGCCTAGGGTGGAAAAACTGGTAACGGCAAAATTATTGAACTTGATTGCCGCCGCGTAGCCCGCGATGGCGCTGGTTCCAAAGCCATTGATAATGCTTTGAATGGCGATGTTTCCCACCGATATAAAGCTCTGCTGAAGGGTGCTTGGCAGCGCGATTTTGATAATGTTACAAAGGATGCCCCGCGAAAACAGCTTCGGCTTTTGCTCTGTGCGCATGCCGCCGATATGCCTGAGCAACGCGAGCACCGCAAGCCCACAGCTGACGCCCTGGCAGAGGAACGTGGCCCACGCAACGCCCGCTACGCCCATGCCAAAAGCGGCCACAAAGAGGATATCAAGCAAGATATTGGCTACTGAGGAAACCGCTAAAAACAGAAACGGCGTTCGGGAATCGCCCAGCGACGCAAAGATACCCGTGGCGATATTATACAGGAAAAGAAACATAAGCCCACCCGTGTAGATATTCAGGTACAGCAGAGTATCGTCAAAAATTTCCGCGGGCGTCTGAATCAGCTTTAGAAGCGCCGGTGAAAAAAGAAAGCCCAGCAGCATAAGCGACGCGCATACCGCTATGCTCAAAACAAACGCCGTACTTACCGCAGTTTTCAACTCCGCGATGCGTTTTGCGCCAAAAAGGCGCGCCGCGACCACCGACACGCCGATGTTGAGTCCAAAAGCGAACGCCAGATAAATCAACGTCACCTCATAGCTGTTGCCCACCGCCGCCAGCGCGTTTTCACCGATAAACCTTCCGGCCACCACACTGTCGGCAATGTTGTAGAGCTGTTGAAAGACAATACTGCCAAAAAGCGGAAGCGAGTATTTCCACAGCACCCGGTCCGGTTTGCCCGCGGTTAAATCCGTCGCCAAGATCAGCCACCCTCTTCAGTATTAATTGGAGCGGCCTTTATTCTGTCACAGTCCCTGCCGATTGTCCAGCTGTTTTGACGATTTTTCCGTACAATCGAATGGCGGGGCCGCCATTCAGCCATATCAGCCATTACCGCCCCGCCATAAATGTATGTTTTTTACGCATCCGCTATCTGCGCTCGATTTCCTTTTTCAACAGGTCGTAAAACGTCTGTTCCCACCGGCTCATGGTGTAGCCCTTCAAATAGATCAACGCGTCCTGATACTCCTCGGTCGCATCATCGCTGCCAATCTGTACCAGACCATGCCTGTCCAGGATATCCTGCGGAACCGGAGACACCCACATATAGGTGACCGGCGAGCGGCTAAGCAGGTCAAACTGGCTGCCCCGCTCATAAACGCGAATCTGCCGCGCTTCCACGCCGCCTTCCGGGCCCGAATCTTCCACGGGAATCGGCTGAGCCGTATCCCCATGGGAAATTTCAACATACGGCGCAAGCTGCGTCCGGCTGATCTTTTTTTCCCGGGCCAGAGGGTGGCGCTTGGACAAAATCACCACGTGCCTGAACGTCCAGTACAAAATATAGTGAAGTCCCTGTTCCGCAAGGCTGCCCAGCAGCTTATTCTGGCTTTCCAAGCTGTAGCGCACAATACCGATATCCACCTCGCGGCTTAATACGTCGCGGATAACCTCGTTTGTGTTGGTTTCGCGCACGTTCAGCTCCATGGCGCAGCGCGGGTCGAGCGAATTGACAAATTCCGTCACGGCATGCGAGATATAGCTGGCACGCGGCACTGCGACACTGAGGTAGGCTGTCGTGCGGTTATGCCCCTGGTAGATCGCGTCCATCGCGTCCATCTGCTCAAGCACGGAGCGGGCGCGAAGCAGAAACTCATCTCCCTTTCGGGTGGGAAGCATGCCGGCCCCGGTCCGGTTGAAGATGCGGAAGCCGCAGGCCTGCTCCAGATCCTTAAGCGCCTTGCTCAGATTAGGTTGGCTCATGTACAGCGCCTCGGCGGCGCGTGTTTGCGAACCCATGCGCGCCACCATCACGGCGCAGCGGAGTTGATGGATGTTCATGGCTTCCTCCTTCGCGGCGGAAATACCGGCGTTCCTGACTTAACGGCCTTCGTGCTTTTTGCGCCGACGCAAATACTGTTCCAGCGCGGGCCGGTTGACCCCAAAAAGCGGCTCGGGCAGGTTGTCAGCCGCAAAAAAACCCAGCCTGTCCACCTCGCCGGCCTCGCAGCGCAGCGTCCCATGGTATTTTCTGCAAATATAAACAACGTCTATATTGCTCACTTGGTCGCCGTTGGGATAGGTGTACTTCATATGCTCACCGGAGAATACGCCAAAAAGTTCCAGCTCGTCGGCGATCAAGCCAGTCTCCTCACGCAGTTCGCGCGCGGCGGCATCCTCCACACGCTCGTACAGCTCCACAGCGCCGCCGGCATAGGCCCATTCACCGTTGTCCGTGCGCAATTGTAAAAGGATTTCTTTCCTTTCGTTTTCAACGATCACCGACGCGCCGCACTGCATCAAGGGGATATGCCCCACGCGTTTGCGCATGTCCCTGATATACTCGCCCATCCTCTGATCCTCCTTGTATTTCCTTGCATTTGCAGCTCTACCATGACAACATGTGACATTGCATGTATACGCTTTAACATGGTATACTGCCGTCGACCCATTTTTTCTTGGAAAGGAGCAAACCCGGATGAAACGCATCCAGTACCGACAGGCCTCGCGCTTTATGTGGCGCAGCCTTGCGCTTGCCTCGCTGCTCTGGCTGGGCATTGGACAAGGGGGCGCCCCTGAGCCTGTTCCCATAGGCGAGAGCGCCGGCGCGGAAACCCCGCGAAAGCGTACCGCCGCCTATGTGTATGACCGTCCGAGCCTCACATTTTCGGACGCAGACGCCGATAACCTCGATCAGCTCAACTTTTCCTTCGCGCTGCTCAAAAAGGGCGAAGTAAACGGCGATCACTGGCAATCCATCGGCGCGTTCAAGGCTTACATCGCAAAGCATCCCCATATTCTTCCCGTGCTGTCCATCGGCGGCTGGGGCGCGGACGGCTTCTCGCAGGCCGCCTCCACAGAGGAAGGGCGCGATCGCTTTGTGGAAAGCACTCTGAAATTAATGCAAAAGCACGGTTTCCTTGGCGTGGATATCGACTGGGAATACCCCGGCTCATCAGCGGCAGGCATCGCCTCAAGCGCCAAGGACAAGCAGAATTACACATTGCTTTTAAAGGCGCTGCGCGAGGGGCTGGACGCCCTGGCCCGTGAGGATGGCAGAAACCGTATGCTCGCCATCGCGATTGGCGCGGATTCCTCGCTGATCAAGAATATCGACTGCCAGGCCGTAGGCGCGATCGTGGACCAGGTTAACCTGATGACCTACGATCTTCAAACCCCAAAGGTTGCGAGCCATCACACGCCGCTTTATTCCGTCAGCGACCGCTATCCCCTCTCCGCCGACAGCGCGGTGCGGGCATTTGCCGCCGCGGGCATCCCCAAGAGCAAGATAATGCTTGGCGCCGCGTTCTATGGCCGCGTATACCAGCTTAAATCCGCAACCTCCACCCCAGTTTTCGCGGAGGCAAAGGATAACGGCGCAAAGTCGGTCACATACAAGAACATTCTCGCCAACAGCCGCTGGATGCACGCCTTTGACGATGAAGCAAAAGCGCCCTATGCGACGGACGGCACGACCTTCCTGACCTATGACAATCCGGCCTCGATCCGCCACAAGGGCGCTTATGTAAGTCAAAATGGATTAATGGGCCTGATGTGCTGGGAATACGGCGGAGACGCCAACGGCGAACTGCTGGCCTCCATGCGCCAGGGCCTGAGCCGTTAGCGCGCTATAGCGCCGCCTTAAGCGGCGTCAGATCCACGCCCGCCTCATCCCGAAGCGCCTCGAACAGCTTGCCAAGCACTGCTTTGACCCCATCCGGCACATCGCTTTCAGCGTTCAGCGGCATCACGGGGTCGTGCACGCTCAGCCTCAAAAGAAACCATGCGCTGTTTAACTCGCCGTCGACGTCAAAGGAAATTCGCACGCCCTCCCGGTTGTCGGGGGCGATATGCCACTCTTCATGCTCGCTGGCGTACTCCAGCACATATTCGATCAATTGCTTCGCGGTTGCGGCAAAATCCTCTCCTAAAACGGGCAGGCGGATTTCAATGCTTTCCACGGGCTCGCGCAGGCCGTCCAAAAGCCGGCTGAGCGTCTCGCCCTGCTGCTTCATTTGCATAGCCTTGATCAGCAGTACTGTAACCAGGTACATGCCGTCGTCCAAAAAATGATTGTCGCGAAGCGCGGCATGCCCGCTTGTCTCAATGGCAAGCGGGCAATTCATTCCCGCCTGGTTAAGCCTGACCGCTTCGTCGATTACGTTGCGGTAACCACGTTTATAGCGATAGTGTTCTCCGCCCCACTCCTTGATAAAGTCGGACAGGCCGGAGGAGGTGACGGAATCCGTCACGATGGTCGCGCCGGGCATATCCTCCAGCAGAATCGCGCTGATCATGGCGATCAGGCGGTTGCGGTTGATCTCCTTACCTGTCTGGTCCACAATGGCGGCACGGTCGCAGTCCGCGTCAAAGATTACGCCAAGGTCCGCGCCGACGCGTTTGACCGCCGCCGAAACGGATTGCATGGCCTCCTCATTTTCGGGATTGGGAACATGGTTTGGGAAATGACCGTCCGGCTCAAGAAACTGGCTGCCTTCCACCCATGCCCCAAGGTTCTCCAGCATGCCGGCATAAAAACCGCCAGCCCCATTGCCTGCGTCCACAACCACATGAAGTCCCAAAAGAGGCTTTTGCACCTCGGGATCGATTGACGAGATGATCAGCTGCTCCAAATGATGCTGATAGGTGGGCAGGAAAGGCACGCTTTCTACGCTTCCCGTGGCGACGGGCTCCATCCTTTCAAGGTTTTGAGCAATATCAAGCACCGCGTCCAGCTCGTGGAAGCCCAGGCCGCCCTGCTCGGTAAAAAACTTGAGCCCGTTTAACCGCCACGGATGATGGCTGGCCGTTACCATAATAGAACCGTCGGGACGGAAGCCATCCGTCAGAATCGCCATATACATGGCGGGTGTGGTGCACATGCCATAGTCGGCAGCCCTTGCCCCGGCCGACGCGATTCCCTCGGCAGTGGCGGCGAGCAGTTCTGGACCGGATACGCGGCTGTCCCGCCCCAGCGCGATGCTTATCCGGGAAACGTCCTTACCGGTCTTTTCCGCGACATACCTCGCAAACGCAACGCCAAGCGTCCTGGCAACGTCCGGCGTCAGCAGCGCATCGTCGCCAATGGCGGCGCCGCGTACATCCGAACCGCTTTTGAGTTTCCTGTAATCCATTTTCACACTCTCCCCACTCATGCGTCCAACTGTGCCATGCCCTCATCCGCTGCCGAGCGCAACAGCCCGTACAGCGGCTTCAGCCTTAAATAGTCCCGCGCTACAATATCCGCCAGCTCCTTCTGATAGCACAGGGATAGAGGGGTACCCACCCGTTTTACGTAAATTTCCTTGCACGGGTACAGCTCTTCCAGCGCTTTTGGCAGGCTGACGGGCGGCTGCATCCGCTTATAGCGGTCGCCGAAAATCAGGAGATGATCGTCTGGAATGCCGCTTCGGCGCAGCAACCCGAGCACCTCCTCCGGCTTTTTAACCATGCGGCGGCGAAGCGCGTCCATCGCCGGACGGTTGTAGCTCCAGTATCCAACGCCCCATTCCACAACCTCCGGTGAAAGCTCAAACCAGTACATGGCCGACGTTTCTCTCGGCTCGCCGCCTCTACGAAACAGAACCCACATATGATCCCGAAAGGGAGACTTGTCCTTTGTAAAGCGCGTATCCCGACGGATACGCGCCATGCATTTGGCAGGGCGGATTTCCATATCGTCCGAAATCATCTGTACGGTAGGCGTCATCGCCTCGATAAAGGCGTGAAACGGTTCCTTCACATAGGCGCGGTAATCATCCTCATGCGCCTTGAAAAACGAAATATCGTTATGAAAGCGGAGATCCAAAAAGAAACGGATGGTCTCCTCCGGAAAGCCCTCAAACATGCGTTCTTTCACCCTTTCGCAAGCTATTATACCCGATTGCGGCTGGAATTTCAAGCCATGGACGAATGTGCGGGCGCCTCTGTTCGGCTCCAAACACCTATTAACGCAAGCAGTCTCTTTGGAAACGCCCGCAAGAAACCGCGGCCGTACCTTAACGGCCGCGGTTTCCTGTTCGTTCAGTTTTGAAGCCGGTTTACATGCTTACGTCCTCATCGCCGCTCCTGGTTTGGCGTGAGCGTCTGCCCGCCGCGCGGGGCGGTTCCTCTCCGGCAGGCGGCTTTGGCCTACGAAATCCGGCGTTTTCGTCCGTGGTTTCCGAGCCGTACTCATAGCCGGCTTCCCGGTCGTCCGGCGCGTGACCGTCAATCCCATCGTCCTCATAGCCATAATCGTCATAGGACTCGTCATAGGTTACGTCGTAGCCGGACTCATAACCCGCGTCGTCATAACCGGCTTCGTAGCCAACCGTTCCCTCCGGGTCGTCATAGCCATCCGCGTAACCGCTGTTTTCATCAACAGCTCCGTAGCCATCCACATATCCGGTGTTTTCATAGCCCTGTTCATCCCCGGCAGCGCCGTCTGTACGGCCGTTGGCGCTTTCATTCTCAAAGCCCTCTGTGTAGCCGTCTTCCTCATACGCGCCGCTTTCGTCGTATGGCTGCTCGTACAGCACGCTGTCGCCGTCCGGCTCGACATAGGCGCTCAGATCGCTTGTCATTTCCTCGTCATACAGGCCCTGACCCAGTGTCGAATAATCGTCCTCCCCGGATGCGGCGCCCTCGCCGGACACCGCACTGCGGACATATTTCATATGCGGCAGCTCAAAATCATCCAGATCTTCCTCTTCCAGAAGCGATTTTTCCTGGCCTGCCGCCGCACCGGTCTTGCCGTCCATCATGGTAGCTTCCGGCTTCTGCTCTTCTTCCTCCTCGGCTGGCGTTACATAATCGCGGCGCTTTGCGCGCTCCAGATGGTCAAAGGCAGCCTCGGACGCTTTCTTTTGATCGGCGCGGCGCTTGGTCGCCAAAATCAACAGCACGCCCGCGGTGATCAGCAGCACGCCCGCAATGATTAAAATGGGCAAGAGTATGGCTTGAATGGTCTTGGGAACCGTACCGACGCTCCTATGCCCAATGGGCGGCACCGTCACGGGGCTAAACGTGGGTTCAGGCGTAGGCTGCGGAGGCGGGGTCGCGGTGGCGGGCGCTGGCGTGGGTACGGAGAACGCGATCTGCACCTCGTTGCTCTGGAAGGTGAGCGTGTTTTCCAAGGGATCCTGCGCGGTAGCGGTAAACCGGTATTTACCCGCCATGGAAAGCGCCGTGTCGCGGGTCAGCCTGCGGGTTTCCCCCGCCGGAATGGTCTCAAATGTGTACAAAACCGTATTGCCGTGTGAAATCGACACCTTTTTGGCATCCACGCGGCTGTTGTTGACGATGTCTACGGCAAAACGCACCAAACCGGGCTGCTCATAAACCTCCGTGCGGTCCGGAGTGGCGGTAAGCGTCAGGGTGAGCACGTCCTCGGGGGCCACAGCCGCCACCGTCACAGCGTCGGTCGCGGTAACGGTTTCGGTACCGGTACTGTCGATGGCGTTGATAGTGAACTGGTAATTGGCCGTTTCCGTCAGGGTAATTTCCTTTTCCAGCGTCACGCTTTTGCCGGCTTCCAGCTTCTGGTTGGTGAACACGTCGCCCAAAACGGGATCGGTCACCCGAAGGTCGCTGTAATCCACGCTGCCGCCGTTTTTAAGCTCAAGCTTCAGCGTTACCTTCTCGTTGACGGCCACGCCCTTCGCGCTGGCGGTCAACTTCGCCGACAGGGCGGATTCGCCGTAGGTAATCTTTGTATCCTCAACCGTATAGGTCTGCGCCTTTTTATTGTTGGCAGACTTGTAGGTGATGGTCGCGCCGCTGGTCAAATCCTTTTTGCCCATGGTAACGGCCGGATATTCGATCAGAGCGGTCTTCCCTGGCTCCAGCTTTGGAATGGTTTGCTTTTCCTTGTGGATATCGGCGTTTTCTTTAATGGTGATATCCGTAAGATCGATCGTGCCGGAATTCATGATTTCGTATTTAACGACGATCTTTTGCCCCTCCTTGGCGATCGTGGGGCTAATGGTGCGTTTGACGTCGATGTCGGCCTCCGCCGTTTGCTGAGAAATTTTTCCACGAATCGGCTGGCTTTGATCCACAGCCTCTCCGCTCTCCTTATAAAGGACATATTTGACAAAGTAAACCACGGAACCGTTATCCAGCGTGCGTTGATTTACATCGTACGAACCTGTCCACGTCTTGCTTTCCCCAGCCTTTAACAGCGCCGCGCCGTTTGTGCCGAAATCCGAGACGATCTTGGCGGCGGGGTCGTAAAGCACGACCGGATCCTTCATATCCGTATCGCCCGAATTGGATATGGTGATCGTCACATTAACCGTGCCCGGACCCGCGAGCTTAGCGGGGCTGAGTTCGATGTCGCAAACGATGGGATCGGTTTCGGCCATTGCGCAGGCGGCGCACAGCATAAACGCCACAACCGCCAGGCATAAAATGAGTACCCTGCGTTTCATCATGTATTGTCGGGCGGTCAAACCGCCCTTCCTCCCTTCGGCATGCCGACGGCCGCTATTGGTACAAGCACAGGTCATGGTTATTCTTGCCACTTCCGCGCCTGATGATTCCGCAATCGTAGGATTTCTAAAGTATTTCCATGTTATTTTATTGCAAAATCATTAACATGTCAAGCAGGTTTGGACATAGCCGCCAGAACCACAGATAAGACGGAAGAAAAGACGGATTTCATGCAGCCGTCATGGAACCAGGTTGAGCATATCCTCCATGTCGCTCACGTCCACGAAGCTGTCGGGCACCTCGCCGACAATAATGCTTTCCGCGATGGGTACGGTGCTGTTTACCTCCACAAGCTGCGAGCCAGTGGGAATAATCAGGCTGACGGTCGTGCGCAGGGAAAGAAAAATCTTGTGCCTTGTCTGGTTGATGCCCGCGGATACAAACTCCGTATCAAAATTTGTCTGCACCGCTCCAATGGGGAGGATTTGCACCGGGATACGCGGCCCGTAGCCGGCCAAAAAGCGAATGCCCAGCGCCGCGCCCATGGGAATGTTGATATACTGGTTTTCTATGCTGTTGAGTTCTTTTTCGGCCAAAAGCGCGGTTTTGGTAGCGATTTCGTTCATGCGCATGGTGTTGGCCCTGAGCATGGATACGCGCCCTTGCGCGTCCATTTGCGTAACGATCAGGTCCTCGTAGCTCACGCCTCCGGCCACCACCTGCTTGACCGCCCGGTTGACGGTTTCAACTGCTATCGAGTAGGCGCGCGCAAAGGCCATATCCAGCATCGTCTGGCTCAGGTTCTGTTCCGCCGCGATCACCAGCGCAACGACCAGCAGCCCCACCAGCAGCAAAATCCGCCAGCATCCCCGTTTTTTCCGAACCATTGCAGACATTTCGCTCCCTCCCCCGTTGCATTGATATGCGGGCACACGCCTGAAAACAACCGCTATGCATTGTTACAGCGCGCTATGGCATGCGCGCGCCTTGTATGGTATAATGGCGTGAATGATTTGAAAGGTCGGAGGTATCGCCTTGTATCAGAACCCCAACGGGCCCTACGGCGGCCCTGACGAGCCGTATATGAACGAAACTTACGGGCAGGACGGCGGCGTTCCCTATGCCGGCGGTTCCGCCTACCGCGCGCCCGAACCTGGGGACGCGGATTTTGACGCGCCCAAGCGGCGTACTATTTTCAAGCCCCGCCTCAGCAAGCCAAATTTTGTTTTTTCCGTGCTGGTTAACGCGGTACGGTTTCTGATGATTGTCGTCGTGTTATGCGGGCTGGCGGCGGCGGGCGCGGTGCTTGGCATTGCGAAGGGCTATATGGAAACCGCCCCGACGCTGGACCTTGCCCTTTTGGACGATCAGGACCGGACGTCCTTCCTCTACGACGCGAGCGGAAACGTCATCACCGATTACAAAGGAACGGAAAACCGTGTAATGGTCAACATCTCCCTGATGCCCGACCAACTTCGAAACGCCTTTGTCGCCGTGGAGGACGCGCGTTTTTACACGCATAACGGCATCGATATCAAGCGTATCATCGGCTCCTTTGTGCAAAACTTCGTTTCAGGCTCCCAGCAGGGCGGTTCCACCATCACCCAGCAGCTGATCAAAAACACGGTGCTCAGCAACGAATTAAGCTATAAGCGTAAAATTCAGGAAGCCTATCTGGCCATGCAGCTGGAAACCAAGTATACCAAGGCTCAGATTTTGGAATATTATCTCAACACCATTTACTTGGGCGAAAACTATTACGGCGTACAGGTGGCGGCGCAGGGCTACTTTGGTAAGGAACTGGGCGACTTGAGCCTTCGCGAGTGCGCCATGCTCGCCGGACTGACGAACAACCCCTACTACTACAACCCGCGCCGCAACTTTTATGTGCGGACCTCCGAAACCACCGATTACAAAAAGCTGACGAACGACCGCACCGACTACGTGCTGCGCTGCATGTATGAAAATGAGTTCATCACGCACCAGCAGTACCAGGACGCGCTGAACCAATCCACCGCCGCCGTGCTGGAAACCTCCACCACCGAGGGCGACGGGATGTATCCCTACGCGCATTACGTCGAATACGCGGTGCGGGATATCGTAAGCTGCTTCCTCAAGCTCAACGGTCTGGAGGATACCAGTGAAAACCGCTACAAGATGGAAAACGAGCTGCGCACCGGCGGTTACCACGTCACCCTCGCTATCGATACCGAAATACAGCAGATTGTGGAGGAAACGCTGGAAAGCGCCAACTATCCATCCTTGCGCGACCCAAGCGACAAGATATACCGCACCCGCAACAGCGACGGCACCTACGACGAAATTGTGCAGCCGCAGGCCGCCGCCGTGGTGCTGGATTACCGCACGGGCGAGCTGAAGGCCATCGTGGGCTCTCGCACCAAGGTCACCCAACGCAAGACGCTTAACCGCGCGACGGATATGAAGATGCCCATCGGTTCCACCATCAAGCCCATCGCGGTATACGCTCCCGCGATTGAGCTGGGCTATTCACCGGCAAGCATCGTATACAACATTCCCGTGCCCATCGCGGGCTGGACGGGTTCCGACGGCAAGGACAGCTGGCCCAAAAACTACGGCGGAGGCGGGTACGTCGGTCCTGAAACGCTGCGGGAGGGCATGAAGCGCAGCCATAACGTGGCCGCCGCGCAAACGCTGCTCAACATGGTGGGTGTGGAGCGCTCCATGGATTTCCTGCTGCGCATGGGCGTGGACCGCGACAATATCGACGCTACGCCCTTCGGCCTTTCGCTGGGCTCCAGCGGCATTACCCCCATGCAGCTGGCCGTAGCCTACGGGGTGCTTGGCAACGCCGGCGTTTACCAACAGCCAATCTCCTTCCTAGGTATTTCCGACAGTAACGGCAACGTCGTTTACGACAGCCACGCCCAGCAGGAGCGGCGGCAGGTGTTCCGTCCCTCCACCGCCTGGCTGACCGTGGATATGATGAAGGGAGTCGTCAGCGGCGGCACGGCCACCAAAGCCAAGATCAGCGGGCAGACCGTCGCTGGCAAGACCGGCACAAACAGCGACCAGCGCGGCGTTACCTTCTGCGGCATGACAGGCTGGTACGTATCCTCCATCTGGGTTGGACATGATAACTACAAGCCGCTTTCCTCCAAATCGACGGGCAGCTCCGGCGCGCTGCCGATTTGGCAGAGCTATATGAAAAAGATCCACGAGGTCAAAAATCTGGATAACCGCGATATTGTGGAGGCGGAACCGAACCAGCTTGGGCTGGTGAAGGCGACGACCTGCGCGGTGAGCGGCCAGCTCGCCACCGACGCCTGCCGCAACGACAGCAAGGGATACGGCACCGTTACCGATTACTGGTACGAGCCGACCGTACCGACGGTTTACTGCCAGATGCACCAATCCGTGGAGGTTTGCGCGGACAGCGGCCAGCTTCCAACCCAGTTCTGCCCCTCCCGCTCCGTCAGAGGCGTTGTGGTTATCCCGGGCGGCCATCCTTTGAGCGCGTTCGCCAACGACGGCCAGTATGCCTCCGTTGTGGCGGAATATCTGGGCACCGCGGGTACGCTGGGCTACTGCCCGCTGCACCAGTATGATTCGGGCGGCGGCAACGGCTCCTATGACGACCCGATTGTGGAGAACACGCTGATTCCCGACGCGCGCCAGCTGCTGCAAAGCGCCTATGACCTCATGGCCTCCATGGACGGCTCCTCGCAGGCCTACCTGAACATCCAGAGTGCGGCGAGCAATCTGGAAACCGTGATCACCAGCTCGAACCCAAGCACGGCGGACGTGGCCGCCGCCATGGCGATGCTCACGCAGGCGATGGCCGGCGGGTTTTAACCGAAAAGCGCCTCAGAATGATCGCATTTAAACAAGCACGGGCTGCCGCATCTTTAATGGACGCGGCAGCCCTTTGTATTTCCTTGCTTCCGGTTTCTGATCTCCAGACGCCGCGCCCTATCCGCGAAGGATTTCGCCATACCGCTTCAGCGGAGGCTTGCCGTAAAGCGCCTGATAATCCGGCCCGAGATAGCAGCCGAAGCTCGTGATTTCACGAAAGCCCAGCGACAGGTAAAATTCCACATCCCGCCGCATGACCTCCTCCTCCAGTACGAAGGACTTGGGAGGCTTTGTCCAATTGGAAAAGAGGGAATTATCCATCCAATAGTCTAAAACCCGGGCGTTTTCCGGGCCAAAGAACGTGATTAACTCCCGCAGGCTTCGCGATTCCCTTGCGTTTTCCGGGCTGCCGGGATCGTTGAGCGGCCGGCGAAAGTCGCGCTTGATCGGCGCGTACTCCAGAAAAACGCCTTCCAGCGGTTCCACGTTGACGGGTACGTCCATCGCGTCGTGGTAGGCGATATAGCACAGCTTTGCGCCCCTGTCATATTGGCGCAGGCCGGTCAGCATGGCGTTTACCACGCGCAGCTGCTGGTCGCTGGGCGAAAGCCGTTTGCAATCCGGACAGTGGCAGCCGCAGTCCGTCACATCGTCCATCCAGAAGTAATAGTCGGACGAGCCCGTATCCAGCAGCGAGGCAAGCAGCGCCGTTCGCTGTGCCACATAAGCCAGCGCGTCGGCATTGGAGGCGCAAAGGTTGAAATCAGGCGTTCTCTCCCCCCGGATATCCATTCGAAACCACGACGGCTCATGCAAAAACAAATTTCGCGGCAGCAGCCATGCCATTACATGCGCCTCATATTCCACCTTGATGCCCCTCGCGTTGGCCTCCGCTCTTAAGGCCTTGCAAGCGGGCAGCGGATGTGTGTCAATCGCCTGCTGTAATGTTTCATGGGCCTTTATTCCGCCGACCGGATGCAGCCCCAGCGTGTTCAGCTTTGCCTCCTGCATCCAGTCAAGCCATGAAAGCGTCAGTTCCCCGGGATGCACGATAATTCCTCTTCCCATGCGAGACATGCGTTTCTCTCCCTTCCCCTAACCTTTTATTGCGCCGATCATCAGGCCGTTCGTAAAATACTTTTGTAAAAATGGATATACGAGCAGAATCGGCAATACGGCGATCACGGTATTGGCCAATTTAATATTTTCGGAAAACACGGCGCTTGTTCCGCCCGAGCCAATGCCCGCGCCCGCGGAGTTGTTGCTTGTATTGCTCAAAAGCATATACAGATAGTCCTGCAGGGTTTTTCTGGATGCCTCCGAGACGAAGTATACGCTCTGGGCATAGGTATTCCAGTAATCCACCGCCGTAAAAAGCGCAATGGTCGCCAGAATGGGCTTGGACAACGGAACGACGATTTTGAAAAAAATTCCGAACTCGCCCGAGCCGTCGATTCTCGCCGCCTCCTCCAAAGAGGCGGGAAAGCCGGAAAAATTTGTGCGCAGGATGATCAGGTAAAACGTGTTGATCAGCGCGGGCAGGATGTAGACATAGACGTTGTTGAGCAAATTCAGGCTGCGAAAGAGCATGTAATTGGCGATCAACCCAGGGTTGAGAAACATGGTAAACACGACAAGGTACGTGATCAGCTTCGAGCCTGGAAACCGCTTGCTAAGCCCATAGGCCATCCACGCCGTCCAGATCAGGTTAAGCAGCGTGCCCAAAACCGTGATATAGGCGGTCACCTTCATTGGGTTAAAGATTTTTCCCTGTGAAAACACAAAATCATATGCTTCCAATGTGACTTGTTCAGGCCAGAGCAGCACGGTCTTTTGCATGTATTCCGTATAGCTCATCAGCGACCCCGCCACACAATGCCACATGGGATAGAGCGTCACAACGCCCAGCAACAGGAAAAACAGGACAAGCGGGGCTTCAGTAAGCATTCGGCGTCTTCTCAATCTTTTCAGCCTCCCATCAAAACAGACCGCGCTCGCCCAACCGCTTTGCCAGCCGGTCGGAGGCAAGCAGCAGCGCCGCGCCCACTACGGAGTTAAACAGGCCGGCCGCGGAAGCAAAGCTGTACCGGGCCTTTGAAATTCCCACCCGGTAAACAAACGTATCCAGCACATCGCCAACACCCAGCACCTGATCGTTGAGCAGCGACTGCACCTGATCGAAATTGCCGTTCATCATGGCCCCTACCCTCAAAATCAGCATGACGATAATGGTTGGCTTAATCCCCGCGAGGGAAACATGCCAGAACTGTCTGAGCCTGCCCGCGCCGTCGATAGACGCCGCTTCATAAAGCTGCGGTTCAATGGCCGTCAGCGCTGAAAGATAAATGATTGCGCCGTAGCCGGATTCCTTCCACAGGTCGCTTAGCACCAGGATGCCGCAGAACATTTGCTTCTCACCCAGAAACATGATGGGCTCCATGCCGAGCAATGCGCGGATCCCGTTGAACAGGCCGCCATAGACGGAGGTAAAATTGACCAGAATGCTGGCGATAACAACCCATGAAATAAAATGCGGAAGGTATAAAACGGTCTGGATGGTACGCCGGTAACGGACGCTTCCAAGCTCATTTAGGAGCACGGCCAGCAAAATTGGCGCAGGAAAACAGATCAGCAGCTTCATCCCATTGATGAACAGCGTATTTCTCAGCGCGTCGCCAAAGCCTACGGACGAAAACACTTGTCCGAAGTATTTAAACCCGGCAAAAGCCGCTTGCTCCAGCGGGCGGGTAATCCTGAAATCCCGGAAAGCAATCTGCAAATAGTACAAAGGTACGTAACGAAACAGAATATAAAAGAAAAGACCCGGCAGCACAAAACAGTAAAGCCTGCGGAATTTCCAAATTTCACCGCCGAGGCTTTGTAACCGCCCAGGCCTCACGGCCCGCCCAATCACACAGACCACCTACTCATCAAAATTTTCCTTCTCATAGAACAGAGAAGCGCGGCGGCAGAGGCTCCGCCGCCGCGCAAGGCACGTTTATCCCTTATTCCATGGCATAATCCAGCTCAATTTCCTGAGCCTCCACATACTCCTTCAGATAACCCTTGTAAATGGACAGCCCGGCGCGCTCCATCGCCTCCTGGAACTCATCCCAGTGCGCGTCGATATCCATTTCTCCTGTAATGAACGCGGTTACGTAACGGGTAACAACCTCGTCGATTTCCGCCTTGTAGCCGGCGCACTCGTCGTTGCTGAAGTAGGCCAGCTTGTCACTGCGCCCATTCTTGCCGTCGGCTACGTAGGCGTACCAGTCTACGACCTCATTTTCACTGGCCAGGCGGTCATTGGTGCCAAAATCCGCAAGTTCGCCCATAAAGTGCAGCGTCTGTCCCCAATCAGCGTTCACCGCGTCCTCTTTCTGCACCTTCTTGCCGTCCACCAAATCGTAATACACGCCTTCCTTATTGCCATATAGCGTGAGCTCGCGGCCCTCGTCGGAAAGCAGGTAATCCATTATCGCGAGGATGCGCGCTGCCTTAGCCTCGCTCATATCCGCGCTGAAGGCGGAATCTGCCGAGAAGCCGAAGAAGGTGGCTGCATACGCGCCGGCAGGGCCCTCTGGCAGGGGAATCATGTTGCCAAGCTTCGCGGTAGCGTCATAGGAGGCAAGCATGGTTTTGTTGTTGGACCACCACGTCGTATTCATGTTCATGATATAGAATCCGGCGCGGCCTGTGGCCAGCTTCTCCATGCACGTTTCATAGCTGTTGATGAATATCTCGTTATCCAGCAGCTTTTCCTCATACAGCGTGTTCCAGAATTTCAGAAAATCCCTGTATTGGTCATCCTCGTACCAATAAATCAGCTCGCCGTCGGCCTTTTGTCCCCAGGTATTGTAGCCGGTAAAGCTTGGCGCGAAGCCCTCCAGGCACCACAGGTTGTATCCCGTCAGCCCGGTGGTTCCCTTGCCGTCCGGGTCCGCATTCACCATCGCCTTTAGAGCGTCGTGCAAATCATCGAAATTCGCCGGCATATTCAGCCCGAGCTCCTCCAACCAGTCCTGGCGGTAGTAAACGCCGCGGCACAGCTTTCCCAGCGTATCGGGCACACGGTAGAATACGCCGTCGGTTGCCAGCGCTCCGGCATTTGGCAGGGCAAACGTCGCCCTGATATTCTCAAAGCCATATTTCTCCACCAGCGCGCTGACGTTTAGCAGCATCCCATCCTGCTGAAGCTGGGTGTATACGCTCTGAGCCGTATCCCTGATGCGGAACCAATCCGGAACGTCGCCTGAGACAATGCGCATATTCAGCGTGTCGTCGTAGTTGTCGATGTTTGTTATAGTGAACTTGAAATTGACGTTGAACTTTTCGCTCAGGTACCTGATGATGGGATCCTCGTTAGTTACGTCCATAACGAAGTAAGCCATGATTTCGATGTCCATCGGTTCAGAGATATCCACCGTTTCGGTTGCCACCGCGGACGTCATGCCCGTCAGCATCAGCAAAGCGAGTGCCAGGGCCGTCAGTTTCCTCATGAGAGAAACCTCCTCTTTTTTGATTTGCTGGCTTGATTATAGAAGAATTACGCGTTTTATCAAAGGGCGGGATCGGCCTTTCAATGGGGCGATTCTTGCGCACCTTTCGCCCGCAGCCTGGACGCGGACATGCCGTAATACGCGCGGAACACCTGATTAAAGTGCTTGAGGTCGGCGTAACCGCACTCCCCCGCAATATCGCAAATGTGCATATCCGTTTCCGCGAGCAGGTGTCCGGCCCATTCCATCCGCAGCTTGCGGATATAGTCCGTAAAGCCTAGGCCCGCGTATTGCTTGAAGCTTCGGGAAAAATATGATGTGCTGAGATAAAACCGCCCCGCCACCTCCTTAAGACTCAGGCTCCGGTAAAAGTTTTGCTGAATGTAGCGGATCGCGCGCCTCATGGTGGACTGGTCCTTGGGCCCGTCAAGATAAAGCGCGGACGCTCCTGTTAGAAAATCACGGGCCGCCTGCTCCAGCTTTCCGAGGCTTACACACCGTCCAATCCGCGCAACCGTCCTGGCATACAGATCTCCGACGCCGTCCGGATCCACGCAGGCCGCGCGGGACAGCGCGTTGATCAGGCACAGGCGCGCGTGCATAACCGTTGCTCCCGCTGTTTGGGCAAAATCGTCCAGCGTTTCCTCCAGCACACGAAGCTGCTCGGCAAGCGGCGCTTCGGGAATAAGGCGTGCAAGGCGCTGCGCGCAGACGGATATATGAATTTCCCCCGCGCGGTACGGCAGCTCGTCCGTTTTGACGGCGCCGCCGTCCAGCCTTGGATACCGGCACAAAAAATCATGGGCCTTCATGATTTCACAGCACGCCCTGACCGCCTCCTCTCTGTGAAAAAAGGGCGCGCCAATGATCAACGAAGCGTTTTTCTCCCGCGCATCCGACAGCACTCCGGCCAGCGCGTCGTCCAGCGTTTCCATGCCCGCAGCGGCAAGCATCACAGCCAGGCCGCACGGTTCGATTGCTGTGGAGGGCCAGCCGCCGGCAAACCGTCTTACCACATCCGCCTCCGCGTGGCGAATCAGCAATAGCCGCGCGGGGCCGGCGGGCTCGTTCAGCGCCGATGCATCCAATTCCGAAAACAGCCTGTCAAGCGCGTTTGGCGCTTGCGCCTCGCGCGCGCTGTCCAGCTTTTGTTTAAGGCGGCGCATCACCGGCTCAAGCCCGGTAAGCACATCGATTTTCAGAACATAATCAAAGACCTGATGCTTGAGCGCCTCACGGGCATAGGTAAAATCCGCGTAGCCGGTCAGCACCACAATCTCCGTAGCCGGATGACGTTCACGCACGCGGCGTATCGCTTCCAGCCCGTCCATTCCCGGCATTTTAATATCGGTCAGCAGCACATCCGCCGGTTCCCGCGCCATCTCGTCCAGCACCTCAAAACCATTCTCCACGGCGGCGGCAATGGAAAAGCCCAGCGCACCCCAATCCAGCGCTTTGACAATTCCACGGCGAATCAAATTCTCATCCTCAGCAATCAGCAGACTGTACATTCCGCTCATCCTCCCCCATAGAAACAGGCAGCAGTATATCCACCCATGTCAGCCCGTTTTGGCCGCTGGAAACCGTAAGCCCATAGGGCGGGCCATAGCGCAGCGCAATGCGCTCCTGCACGTTGCTCAGGCCAATATGGTCGGCGGTCTTGCGCTGTTCCAGCCGCCTGTTAAGCATCTCCACCTCAAGCGCGGACAGTCCGTATCCGTCGTTGCTCACCCTGACGGACAGCCGGCCGTTGCCTGCCGTGACATGTATCCGTATCGTCAATACCGTTCTTGGGCGCATACCGTGCTTGATCGCGTTTTCAAGCACGGGCTGAAGCAGGTATTTGGGAACCCGGCACCCAAGCAGCGCATCGTCAAAGGGCAGCCATTCCACCCTGAGCTTTTCGCCGAACCTAATGGCCTGTATCTGTAAATAGGCCTTTACGTGCATCATCTCCTTTTCCAGAGGCACGTCATATTCATTGTGCGTAAGCCCGCTGCGCAAGAAATTTCCCGTCGCGTCGATCACGTTCATCAGCGTTTTTCCGTCGCCTTCGTTTAACAGCAGTTTCATGGTGGCGAATACGTTGCTGATCAAATGGGAGTCCATCTGCGATTGCAACGCGATCACCTCCGCCTCCCGCTTTCTGGCGGATAGCCTGCTCTGCCTGGCCTGTTGCTCCAATATGGCCTGCTTCAGGCTGTTGATGCGGATGATTGAATCACGCATGGATTTTGCCAGCGCGCCAATCTCGTTATTGACGCTGATTCGCTCAGGAAGTCCGTACTGCTCCAGATCCGCTGATTCAAAGTACCTTTCCACCAGGCGCACGCGCCTGACCATTCCCTGGGTGAACAGGATGGCCACAAGCAGCATCACGCAAACAAAGGCAAGCATTACAAACACCAGCACGGCCGGAAGCAGCCTTCCAACACGCACGCTTGGCAACATGGAGGTCGCGCCAATCAGCGTCCAATCCGTTCCCTCAATCTTTGCGGAAACCACCTGGATATCGCTGTCATCCTTTCCGTTCATAAAGCTGGGCAGGTAGGCCCCTCTTGTCACGATGGCGCGCTCCACCGTGACCACCCTGCTGTCGCTGTCCGCGCGCACGTCAATCAGGCCGCTTTGCGCCATTCCCTCGATCAGCGAGCGAAAGGGCATATATGCCGGCGTTGCGATCAGCGCCCAGTCGTCTTGGCTGTACAGGTACAGAAAGCTGTCGCTGGCCTGATCGATGTTGTAATTCATAACCGGCTCCATCTCCAGCACAAGGTATCCCATGGTTTCATACAGCGCGCGGCCTTCTCCCAAACCGGACGAACGAATTGCATAGATCATGTTAAGCGTGCCCTCCTCACCCGTGTCGGGAACCACGGTTGAAAAGCGGTATTTAGGAGACAATTTTTCCAAAATAGCATAGCTCAGGTTATCTTCGCCGGCCCAGCCGCGCGTGCACGCCGTCAGCCTGCCGTCACGGCCATACAGGCAAGCGCCCAGCACGCCGCGCGCATGCAGCCCGTGCTCTTTAAGCAAGTTTTCCAAGCCGGCATCGTTATCCGCCCGGTCCCGCGTTTCAGCACCCAAAATCAGCATTTGCAACGCCTCATCCGTAGCCACGGAGGTATTTTGCCGCTGATACCTCTGCACGCGACCGGACAGGGTGGCCGCCGTCTGCCTGACGGAATCCACATAGGCGCTTCTGACATTTTGCGTTACCACGCTGCTCAGGCTGTTTGCCGAGAGCGGCAGCAGCGCCACCATGGGCATTAGCGTCAGCGCGTACACACCGAATACACGGTACTGCAGCTGCCGCCGCTTTCGCAGCGCGTTCATCAGCCGGTTGATGTTTTGAACCATCGCCTCGCTATGCGCCATTTGCGAAGCATATTCGTTCAGCTGGACAAACGGCCTGAGTACGGCGCCCGTCAGCCTCCACAAAACAATGGCCAGCAGTGCCTGCCCCAGCGCACACAGCACCACGCATTTAACCGCCGGCCTTTTTAACGCGCGCAGCACATCCTCCATATCCAGCAGGTTCACATATCTCCGACCCGTTTTCAGCGCGCTGTATTCCGCCCGGAAGTAAAGCCTATCCTCAATGAGGTGCAGATGGCTCAACAGCCCCAGCCCGTAGCGCTCCAAGCCAAAGCCGTCGGCGTCAAACAGCTGTTTTTCATGCAGGCGCACAAAATCCGTCAGGTTTTTATCGCCATTGGAGTGCAGCAACCCTCCCGTTTCGTCGCGCACGTAAACGCCGGACGCCGCTTTGTCATATGCGCCCGAAAAATCCACCGCCGCCGCGGCATAAGCCTCGTCTCCTACAGGCTCAAACAGAATGATCCGCGAGGGCGAATCGCCCGATCCTGCCGCTTCCAGATAGCTTTTAAACGCATCGTACGCAAGCAGGCTGGACTGGGTTTTGTTTTTGAAGGCAATCGGCTTGCTTAGCCCGATTATACCGCGGCTGGTCACAATCCCCTTGGGGGTAATATATACAAGCGACTTAAATTCCGGGTTATGAAAGCTGATTGACAACAGCGTTCTGCACAACTGCCCCTGCGCCAGCTTACTCTGCAAAGCGGTACTTTCGTCCGAGAGAAATACCGCCATGCTGCCTCCAACCGTCCTGCTTTTAGTCAGAAAGCCGAGCGTTTTTTCCGCGTACCGCAAGCTTTCCGAAGCAGCGTCATCCAGCGCGCACATGGCGTCGACGCTGGTCTGGCGGATATAATCCGTGATCACAACAAATGGGGTTATTAAACAGGTCAACCCAAGCACGAGCACAATGATCATCTGCATAAGCAGAAGGTTGCAAAACCACCTGCTTCGGTAACTCTTCACCGGCGTTCACCGCTTTTCGCCATATTTCATCAAGCGTAATTCTTTCTAAAAGCTCAAGCAAACAACGCAATATCCAGAGAGACGGATGCCTGGTTTTTCGCACCACGCGCAAGGCCAAAACCGCCTCCCGAATATGGCGTTAACATGCAGAATTAATATAAGTATAAAGAATCGGCTGGATCGAATCAAGTGGCAGATTTGTCCTCTGGCACCGTTCATTTTGTCCTCTATGGGGGTATGCCGGTTCGCACCGTTTTTTGCTTCCGCCCACGCGGGCTTGTTTGGGAAAATCACAAAACACCGCCGGGCATGCGCCCGGCGGGTGAAAATAGTATAATTTGTTCTTCTGACCTGAAAACGCCGCACGTCCCGGACGGGTTTTCAGCCGTTCTTTCAAGCAACCCGCCTCTTTAGCGGATACCCAGCAGATCCAGCGTGTGCGGCAGGCCTGCCAGCACGTTGGAAAGCTTGTCGGCGTCGCCCTTTCGGAGTAAGAGCAGGGGTACCACCCAATGGCATACGGCCGTGTCCGCGGCCGCCAGAAAACCGCCGCGCACCTTGCGGGAAGCCACCTCAATAAAGCGGCGCATGCTCAGCAGCATTGCCTCCGGCATGACCACCTCCGCCTGCGAAAGCGCCCGCTTGAGCTCGCCAAACCACCGTTCGGCCTCCTCCAGCATCGGATGGGAATCCGCCCGAATGCCGGAGAACGACGACAATGCCGCGGGCGTTACAGGCTCCCACTCAACGGCGTGTCCAAACGCGCGCATCAGCATTGCCGGAACATTGACTACAGGATAGGGCAGCACCATATCCAGCTCGGTGGGCACCGTGCGTTCATCCGTCAGGAAAAGCGTTTTATGTCCAAAGACGGACATGGTTTCCGTGCCGAGAGGCTGGACTGTTACGGTTGGCGTGCGCCTTGCGTCCTCCGGCAGCAGGCTGATCATCTCCACATACGCGCCGGGACAGACCGTAGCGGACACGCTTTGAAGCCCGAAGCTTTCCAGAAGAACCGCCGCAAAGAGCTGCGCGTCCGGAATCGTCTTTGCGCGGAAGCAAACCGCGTCATACAGCGAAAAGTTGATCAGCAGGCTCATCGCCTCGTCCTCATTGAGGCTGAAGCCGCTCTCGTTCATATGCATGCGCAGCTTTTCGGCCAGTTCCTGCTGGGCGTAGTTCTTCCCAAGCACGGGCGAAAGCAGCACGCGCTGCTCCCCTGCGCCGCTGAGGCAATTCATTCGCGCAGCCAGGAAGTCGGTCACCTGTTCGGCGGTACCCATGCTTAAAACCTGCGCCGCGTCGCCAAGCTTGCGCTTCGTCGC
The DNA here is from genome assembly GCA_023411375.1 of Bacillota bacterium. GTDB lineage: Bacteria > Bacillota > Clostridia > Christensenellales > Aristaeellaceae > Limiplasma. The sequence goes on from JAEYOW010000014.1 coordinate 23,158, forward strand.
TTCCAGCTCTTTGATATCACGCTTGAGGCGCTCAATTTCGTCACGCTTTTTCTGCGCGGCGGACGCAATGGCCGCCTCCCTGTATTTTCGTTCGTTTGTCTTCGCGCTTTCCAGCTGCATCAGCAGGCTTAGCCGTTCGGCCTCGATCTCGGCAAGCTGCTCCTGCGCGGCGGCGGACGCCTGCAGATTCATCCCCTCTCGGCAAAAGGCCGCCGTCATGTCGGCTATGAAGCGTTCGTTCTGCAGCAGCATGGAGATGGCCTGCTCCCGCATGTCTATGTTCTGCCATACGTATTCCAGGCTTTCGCGCAGGTTTTCAATAGGATTCTCAATCATCCCATAGGTTCCTGTGCCCATCTCAGCGCCCAGCACCTCGTTGCGCTGGCGGCGCATCTGCTGCTCCACCACATGGTGCATCGGCTCGGGGCGCGCCGCGCTGCGTGCAATCCGCCCGGCTGATTGCACCAACGGCGTGCCTGAAAAGTGCGCGACCGCCTCAGGGGGGTCCTCTTCAGGCTGCGCAAGCGCATCCGTCAGGCGGTTGGCGCTCTCGCTGAGGGGTTGAGCCAGCCGGGATATCTGCTGTTCAAACGGCAGCTCGCTGTCCAGTATATCCAGGCGAGTGCCGATGGGCAGAGCCGTCTCCTCCTGCTCTTCCTGCTTTTGCTCTTTTTCGGCCTCCTCCTGCTTGAGGATTTCGGCTGCGCGCTCCACGCGGCGCGTGTGCGGGTCCACCCGCATACGGCCCTGCTTTCCGGCAATCTGTATATTCTTTTGCGCGTCTGGCTGCGCGGCGTCCTCCGCCTGTGCCCTTAGGGGCTGCGCTTTTGGCGCCGTCTCTTCCGTTTCTGGACCGCTTGCGTTCTCCTCGCCATCTTCGGCGCCGGAACGGTCACGGCGGCGAAGGGTATTTCTGCGCTGCCGCCAATTGAGCGTCGCCTCCGGGTTCCAGTAGATCAAATGCCGGCCAAGCGCGGGCGTTTCAATGGTATGAAGCAAAAAACGGTCGTTGCCAAAGGGCTTCAGCTCTTCAACCGCCGTTTTCTCCGCTTCCTCCCGGTTAACCGGGCCATATAGCAGCTTATTCTTGTGAAGAAGAACCCTGGGCGTCAACGCGTCTCCCGCGGCGCTGCCAACCTCTACTACCTCAAAGCATCCGTCCTCGGTAAACTCACAAATAACGTCCGAGTAGATCGCAAACTGGTTCTGTTCACCCTGGTCGGGTGCGTAGTTACGGTTCTGACGCACCTTCATCAGTTCCTTGCCATCGCTCAAAAGCTGAACCACGCACAGCCCGCCGATTTCCCGCATTCTTTCCTTAAACGTGCTCTGCTCGCGCTTATCCGGAACAATTCTCAAACTGCCCTCGTCCGGAAAATCCTCCTCGCCGCCATGAAAAGTGCTGCCCTCGCGGGTGCAAAGCGGTATGACGCGGAAGATAACGCGCTGCCTGTTGTCCTCCTCAACATAGGACAGCGTAATGGTACCATTGATTTCCTTCATACATGAACTAACCCCTTACATTTTTCAATGTGCCCATTAAATGACACGCAATTATGAATGAACAATGAACACCACAACAGTTTAATCTTGATTTCCGTTTTCGTCAATAGTTTCCCCAATTTTGCTGAAAAGATATCAAATTGCTTGGAATTGACAGCTGAAATCAGTGTAACACCTAATACTTTTGTCTTGACATCTTAATAATTCCGTAATATATTAGGAATGTGATCGTAAGCGCAACGGGTTGCCGGCGCTTGCGCTGATCTATTATAAGGAGGAACTTACCAAATGAGATTTTTGCAAGCACAGACGACAATTCGCCGCGCAGCAAAAAGCGCGGTATGCTTTGCGCTGGCGCTCGCGCTTTTAATCGGATCCTTTTTGATCCCCGCGCAGGCCGGTGCGGAGGAAACCGGTACGGTAAGCGCCAAGGTGGTGCTGAGAAAAACCGCCGATAAGGAGTCCAAAGCTCTGCAAACCCTGCCCGAGGGTGAGGAAGTTGTTTTGCTGGGCACTTCCGGCAGCTGGTATAAGGTGAATTACGGTAAGTATACGGGTTATATTATGAAGAAGTATGTGAAGGTTGGGAAAAACAGCGTCGTTAAGAACGCCTCCAAAATCGAGGCGCTGGGCGATGCGCCTGGCTCCATGCGGATTGGCGATAACAACAGCGACGTTGAAAAGCTTCAGGAAGCGCTGAAAATCCTCGGCTACTACGACGGCCGGGTTGACGGCGACTACGGCGCGGGCACCACGGCCGCGGTGCTCCTGTATCAAAAGGATAAAAGGCTGGAGGCCGATGGCGTCGCCGGCCGCGATACCGTTACCAGCATCTTCGGCTCCTGCGCCAAAACCTCCAAGTCCACTCAAAAGGACGGCTCATCCACATCCTCCTCCAGCTCATCCGGCAGCTCCACGAAAAACAACGCCTCGGCAAATTCTAAATATAAGACCGTCTCAAGCATTTCCGAAATCGGCTCCCCTCCCTCCGCCACGCGCGAGGGAGACAGCGGCAGCAACGTTGTAAAGCTTCAGCAGGCGCTGGAATGCCTGGGCTACTACTCCGGCGTAATCGACGGCAATTACGGCTCGGGCACCGTCGCGGCAGTTAAGAAGCTTCAAAAAAACCGCAACATGAAGGAGGACGGCATCGCGGGCTCCGCAACCATACGCGTGCTGTTTGGCGAAAATGCTTCCAGTTCCTCCTCCGGCAGCTCCAAGACCTACAAGACCGAGGTTCTGGACTGGTTTGCCGACAACGTTACCTCCGTTATTCCCAAAAACGCGCGCTTTACCGTCAAGGATGTAAAGACCGGCAAGACCTTCGAGGCCGTCCGCTGGTCCGGCAGCAACCATCTTGACGCGGAGCCGCGCACCACCGAGGATACAGAGGCCATGAAGAGCATTTACGGCGGTTCATGGAGCTGGAGGCGGCGCGCCATCCTTATCCTTTACAACGGACATGTGTACGCCGCGTCCATGAACGGTATGCCCCACGGCACCACCACCATCTCCAACGGCTTCGACGGCCATTTCTGCATCCATTTTAAGAACAGCAAGACCCATGGCACCAAGAAGGTGGACCCGGATCACCAAAGCGCGGTAACCTCCGCGAGCAGAGCTACCTGGTAGGTATCAAAAAAAGAGAGGGCACGGCTCTCTCTTTTTTTGTAATCTGCTTTTCCTTAACAATAGGAAAGAAATCAGCGTCGCAATCTTACTCATGAATGTACAGGATGTTCTTTTCGTTGATATAAAGGTCCACTTCCTCACCAAGCAGCAGGCGGCGGATATCATGGTTTACCAGCTCCACATTCACCGCAAGCCCGTCACATTCCACCTGATAGCGCGTCACGCTTCCCAGCATGGAGCTGCGCACTACCTTGCCATGCATTTCCAGACGCCCCTCGCCACCCTCCAGGGTCAGCGCCTCCGGCCGTATCGCCACCACCTTGCACCCAATGGGCGCGGGTTTTTTCAGCAGCGTCTCCGACTGCGCGGGTTCGTACACGTTATAATGGCCGATAAAGCGGGCTACAAACTCGGTATGGGGATTCTTGTAAATTTCCTCCGGGCTTCCCTCCTGCTCAATAATACCGTCGTGCATAATGCACACCCGGTCGGAAATGGCCATGGCCTCCTCCTGGTCATGGGTCACAAAAATGGCCGTGATATGCATATCCTGCTGAATTTCCCGAATCTGTGTCCTGAGGTTCTGCCGAATTTGGGCGTCCAGAGCGGATAGCGGCTCGTCCAGAAGAAGCACCTTGGGCTCCATCGTCAGCGCCCGCGCCAGCGCCACGCGCTGCTGCTGACCGCCGGATAACTGGCTTGGCCGTTGGTTCTCCTTGCCGGTCAGGCCGACCAGCTTAAGCATTTTTGATACCTTTTTCCTGATTTCATCCTTGGGCTTTTTCTGAATATCAAGGCCAAAGGCCACGTTTTGCGCGGCAGTCATATTGGGAAACAGCGCGTAGCTCTGAAACACCATGCCTACCCGGCGTCGGCGCACATCAACGTTCGTCACGTCCTTGCCGTCGATCAGGACCGTTCCGCCGTCGATATCGTTCAGCCCGGCGATCGCCCGAAGCAACGTTGATTTTCCGCATCCGGAGGGACCTAAAAGCGTAACAAGCTCCCCTTCGTTGACGTCCAGGTTGATCCCCTTAAGCACCATGTTATCCCCAAAGCTCTTCACAACATCGCGAATCTCGATATAGGAGCTCATTGCTTTTCCTCCTTATGCTTCTTTTCCTTTTTGCCGCCGGACAGCTTCATCAGCGCCGCGCAGATGATGGTCATGATAAACACATAGATTACCACGATGGCGCTGGATAAATGGCCTGTCTGCTTCATTACAAGGTACAGGTAAATCTGCACCGTCTCAAAGCTTCCGCCGATCAGCAGGTTGGCGACCACAAACTCGCCAAACAGGGTGGAAAAGCTCAATAGCGTACTGACCAGAATGCCTGGGGCAATGCCGGGCACGATGATGCGGATAAACGTCGTCCAGGTGGACGCGCCAAGAACCCTTGCCGCCTCCGTCACGGGCACAATATCCATGGCATGCATGGCATTGTTGATACCCGAGTACACCAGCGGCATCACCAGCACAAAATAGGCGCCCGCAAGCACCAGCACCATGGGAATACTCGTGCCGCCGTAGGCCTGCAGGAGCGCCGCGGCGCTGATAACGCCGGGAATAGCATATGGAAGCAGCGTGATGACCTTCATGGCGCTTTCAAGCTTGGGCGAAAATGCCGCTACAGAAAACACCACCGGAGTCATTACCAACACGGCCAGCGCAACGCCGATCGCGCTGATGAAAACGCTTCTGCCGATTGCCATCCAAAATCGGGAGGATGTAAACATTTCCTCATAAAACTTCAGCGTGTAGCTTTCCGGCAAAACCGTGATGTTCCACTTATCCGTAAGAGAATAAACCGCCGTAATCAGAAACGGCAAAAAGAGATAAACCATTAAAATAATAATAATGATCTTGGGGCCAAGGCCTGTTTTTCTTTTCATGATTTCAGCCCCCTTCTGGCGGCCACACGGGAGGCCCAATCGTTAAGAAGCATGGCTACTATCAGCACCAGAGCCAAAGTGATGGCCAGCGCGCTTCCCAGCTCGGGCTTGGTGCGCACGTCGCCGCTCATCAGGGCGCTGATGCGGATGGGCACGATATTATAACTGGAGGATACCAGATAGTAGGCGGTTGCGTACGCGCCCATGGCGTTTGCGAAAAGCACCGTAAAGGTGGACAGAACGCTTGGCAGAATGGCGGGAATGCCGATTCTCGTCCAGAACTGCGGATTGGACGCGCCCAAAATGGCGGCCGCCTCCTTCCAATCCTCCCGGATGCCGCGGTAAATAGGATACAGAAGCATAATCCCCAGCGGCACCTGAAAATAGGTGTAGGCGATTACGAGCCCCTGGACCGAATAAATGGAGAAGCTCTGGGAGATATCAAGCCCCATCTGCTGCAGGAGTATGACAAACATGCCGGTCGAGCCCAGCATCAGCGTCAGGGCAAAGCCGAGCGGAAGTCCTGCGAAATTTGAAGTCATATTGACGATGACAAGCAGGTTGCTCTGGGTTTTTTCCGAAACGAAGCGCGTAATCGCATAGGAGCAGAACAGCGCGATCACGATGCCATATACGCTGGATTGAAGAGACAGAAGCACGCTGTTTGCGAAGCTCTGTCCATAATACGCACTGGTGAAGATTTTTTCAAAATTTTCAAAGGAGAAGCTTCCCGTCTTTTGGGCGGTCAGCGCCGAAGAGATCAGCCTGACCACGGGAATCGCCATGAAAGCCAGCACGAACAGTAAAAAAATCCCCATTGTGGATAAGTAAAACCCGTTGAACTTCCGTTTCCTTTTCAAGCGGGAAGCCCCCTTCCGAAAAAGGATTGAGTGATGCCGGAAAAACGGGGATGCGCCATGGCGCATCCCCCAGAGCGTCGAAAAAACGGTTTTTTGCCATGGCCGGCACAGGATGCCTACCGGATGCCGCCAGTATGGCATGCAAGGCGGTAAAATAGATTAGTTCATGTGAATCGCGACGTTCTCGGCCCACAGCTCCGGAAGCTCGGCAACGGTGGCGTCAAACGCGGTCCAGTCCTTCACCTGGTAGACGTTCTCATACTGGGAGTTGTCCAGAATGGCCGCCTTGGCCTCGTCGGAGAACGCCACGTCCGTGCGGATGGGCTTGGCATGGCCCAGCGCCAGGAACTCCTGTCCAACGTCGGACAGCATGATTTCCCTGGCCAGCATTGCGGCATAGGGGTTATTAGCGTACTTGTTGATCACGCTGGCATAGCCGGACGCGGCCGCGCCGTCGGTTGGGATGGTGATGGCAAATCGGCCGTTGTTTTCACCCTGGGATTCATAGATTGTCTCGGCATAGCCCAGAGCGTTGAAGTCCCAAACGACAGCCACGCCGACCTCGCCCTTTTCGATGTTCTCTACATAGGGGTTGGAGGTAATCAGGCGGCCCTGTTTGGCAAGCTCCGCGAAGAAGGGCATAGCGGGCTCCAGGTTGGTTTCGTCCCCACCCAGGGATACCGCGCATGCCAGAACGCCGACATACGCCTGCGCGGCCTTCTCGATATCGCCGATCCAGACCTTATACTCGCCCTCAAGCAGCTCCTGCCAGGTGGTGGGAGCCTTTTCAACGTTGTCAAGGTCCGTCATAAAAGCGGTGGTGCATGTATACGCCATAATCCACTTGCCGTTTTCTTCCTTGGCATAGTCGGGGATCGAATCCCAGGTGGAGGGCTTGAAGGGCAGGAGCAGGTCCTTTTCCATCGCCACGCCCGTCATGCTGATGCCGATATCGCCGATATCCGCGTCGGCCTTGCCCTGAAGCTCAAAGCGGGCCAACTCCTCGGCGGAGGACATGTCCGTATCGGAATGCTTGATGCCGTAGGTTTCGGTCATGTGGTTCCACAGGGATACCCAGTTTGCCCATTCATCGGGCATACCAACGGAGAAGAGCTGCCCTTCCTTTTGGGCGGCGGCGACCAGCTCCTCCACCGTCATGGAGGCGGCAGCCTCGGCCGCGGCAGCGGCGGCGGCTTCATCCGCCATCGCGGCGGATACGCAGGACAAAACCATAGCCAGACACAGGAGCAGGGACAGGAACTTCTTCATACAGATACCCTCCTTGTTTAATGGTAAACTCGCCCCAATAGTTGTTCTATCCGGGCGCCTTTGGGAAACAATTTCTGCGGGAGTTCTATTGAAATGCCATATATCAAAATCATCAATACCGGTAAACAATATGCGTCTTGCTTGCTTTTGAAACGTATGGAATGCAGTGCTTTGTGTCGTTCATTGTTATGTGATTTATATTATGGCATGCTCCCATGGACTTTGTCAAGCCCAATATTCGGCCTGACCGTACGTTCAGATGGTATCACGGGAATGTAAACGCCACGTCAGCCCGATATGAAGAGCACGTAAAAAATAGAACCAGGCATTGCTTGCGCTTGTCAACAGAATGTGAAATAATGCCTGCTTTTTCCCTGCCAATCGCCAAAATATCCTGCGGCGTCTATGCGCATATTGACAAAGATGCCCATAGACGATACAATCAAAATAAACATTTTACCTTAACAACTCCGGGAAACGGGGGTATGCGGTGTGCGGGAGGAGCGTCTGCTCAGCGTGGGCATCGACATCGGAACCTCCACAACACAATGTGCTTTCAGCGCTCTGACGCTTCAAAATATGGCGTCCTCCTTTTCCATTCCACGCATTCAGATAACGGAAAAGACGGTGCTTTACCGTGCTCCCCTCCGCCTGACGCCGCTAAGCTCCCCGGACACCATTGATACGGAAGCCCTCAAGGCCATTGTTCTCAAAGAATATCAGGCGGCGGGCATCTCGCCCGGCGATATCCGCCTGGGCGCGGTGATCATTACCGGCGAAACGGCGCGCAAGCAGAACGCCCGCAATGTGGCCCAGGCGCTGTCAAAGCTGGCGGGAGAGTTTGTGGTGGCTACCGCGGGTCCCGCGCTGGAAAGCATCCTGGCGGGGCGCGGCTCCGGCGCGGCGGAGCTTTCCCGATCCTCCGGGAAGGCCGTGCTGAATCTGGATATCGGCGGCGGCACCACCAATATGGCCCTGTTTGTTCACGGCGAACCGGCGGCAAACGGCTGCCTGGATATCGGCGGCAGGTTGATCCGGTTTGAACCGGACGCGGAAACGGTGCTCGCCTTCGCACCCGCCATGGAAAAGCTCGCGCGTGATGTGGGCGTTTCTCTCGCGCATGGGCGGCGGCTCGTCCCTTCAGATCAGGACAAGCTGGCCCGGCGCATGGCGGGGGTGCTGGAGGAGGCGGCCGGCCTCCGTCCGCGAACCGCTTTGCACGACGCGCTGACGGTGGATCACAGCCTTCCTGCGGAATGCACGGCGGATTTATATACTTTTTCCGGCGGAGTCGCGGACTGCGTCTACGGCGGCGGCAACCCGGAGGTTCCGTTTTACGATTTGGGCGAGGCGTTAGGGCGGGCCGTCGCAGCCTCTCTATTTTTCGGTGAAAACCGCGTGCTCCGTCCGGCGGAAACGCAGCACGCCACCGTCATCGGCGCGGGTGCGTACAGCATGGCCGTATCCGGGAGCACCATCTTCCATCAGGGGATGACCTTTCCCCTGCCCTCTTTGCCGGCTGGAAAGGTGCTTTTCACGGACGCCGGACAGCTTGAGGGCCTGGAGGAGCGCATCGCCGCGCAATATGACATGCTTGACGGGGAGTGCGCCCTTTGCATGGACGGGCTTGCCGCGCCTTCCTATCAGGTGCTGGAGGCGGCGGCCGTCCGGATTGCCCGGGCCATGGCCTCCCGTTCCCCCAAGGTGCTGATTCTTCGCCATGATATGGCCAAGGCCCTGGGCCAAGCGCTATCCCGGATATGGGGTAAGGATACGCCTTTCCTGTGCATCGACGGAATTTCGCTTTCCTATGGCGATATGGTGGATATCGGCGCGCCCCTGTCCGGCGGCCGGATCGTCCCGGTGATCGTTAAAACTCTTGCGTTTTCACATTAGACAAGGAGGTGACGGCCTTGCGGCTGTCCGTGCGGTTAGCCGGCCATACCCATACTTTTTCCAGTGTTCGGGAGGTAATGGGCAAGGCCAACGAAGAAAAATCAGGCGACCGGCTTTGCGGCGTGGCGGCGCAAACCCCTCAGGAGCGGGTGGCCGCCCGGGTGGTATTGAGCCAACTGACTGTGCGGGACCTTTGCGAGCATCCCGCCGTTCCCTATGAGGAGGACGAGGTGACTCGCCTGATTCTGGACGACCTGAACACCCGGATTTATCAGGAGTATCAGGACGTAACCATAGGCGAGCTGCGCGAAAAGCTTCTGGCCGCTTCGCCCCAGGAGCTGTGCCGCATGCGGCGGGGGCTTTCCAGCGAGGTGATCGCCGGGGTATGCAAGCTGATGTCCAATCTTGATCTCATCTATGCCGCGCGAAAAATGCCCGTGACCGCAACCTGCGTCACCACCATCGGTGAAAAAGACACCCTCTCCGTCCGGCTGCAGCCAAATCATCCCACCGACGATGTGGAGGGCATCACCGCCTCCGTATTGGAGGGCCTTTCCTACGGCGCGGGTGACGCGGTCATCGGCCTTAACCCGGTAGACGCCTCCACCGCCAGCGTGCGGGCGATTTTGTCGCGCTTTGAGGAGTTGAAGGAGAAGTACGGCATTCCCACTCAAATCTGCGTGCTCGCCCATGTGACCACACAGATGGAAGCCGTCAAAAAGGGCGCGCCATGCGACCTCATTTTTCAGAGCATCGCCGGTTCCGAAAAAGGAAACGCCGCCTTTGGCATCAGCGCCGGGCTCATTGGGGAGGCGCGGGAGCTGATGGCCCGGGAGGGAACCTCTCACGGGCCCAATCAGCTGTATTTTGAGACAGGACAAGGCAGCGAGCTTTCCTCCGACGCGCACAACGGCTGGGACCAGCTGACCATGGAAGCACGCTGTTACGGCTTTGCGCGGCACTACGCGCCCTTTCTGGTTAACACGGTGGTGGGCTTCATCGGCCCTGAATACCTGTATGACAACCGCCAGTTCATCCGCGCGGGGCTTGAGGACCACTTTATGGGTAAGCTTCACGGCCTGCCAATGGGCTGCGACTGCTGCTATACCAACCATATGCGGGCCGACCAGGGCGATAACGAAAACCTCGCCGTTTTGCTGGCGGCCGCCGGATGCAATTATTTCATGGGCGTGCCCCATGGAGACGACGTAATGCTAAACTATCAGTCCACCGGATACCATGATATCGCCGCCATCCGTGAAACGATGGGCCTATCCCCTACCGCCCCGTTCCGGGCCTGGCTGGAGAAATGGGGCATCTGGCAGGACGGACGCCTGGGCCCAAGCGCGGGAGACGCATCCGTCTTTTTATCATAAGACGGCGCGAAAGGAGTAGTGGCACTTGACAGAGCACGAAATCCGGGCCATTGTGGAGCAGGTGCTCCGCGGCATGCCCTCAAAGGTCTCGCCAGCCAAAGACGCGTCCGAAGCCGCCGCGCCCGGGCATAGCGCCGAAAGCGAGAGCCTGCCCGACATCATGCAGACGGACCTGCGGCATCAGTATCTTGTAAGCGCGCCCCATGATCAGGCCGCCTTTTTATCCATGAAGGAGCGCACCCCCGCCCGCATCGGCGTGGGGCGCGCGGGAGCGCGGTACCGGACGGAAACCCTGCTGCGCTTCCAGGCGGATCACGCGGCTGCCCAGGACGCGGTGTTTTCCGACGTGCCTGAGGATTTTTTAAGGGAGCTAAAGCTTCCCGTCTATCAAACCGCTTGCGGGAGTCGCGAGGAATTTCTAACCCGGCCGGATAAGGGCCGGACCTTTCCGGCGGAAACGCTGAAAGCTATCCGCGACTCGATTCCCGAGGACGCCAAGGTGGTGCTCTACGCGGCGGACGGTCTTTCTTCCAGCGCGGTTACCGCCAACGCGTCCGATATTCTGCCCGTTATTCAGAAGGGCTTGGAGGGCGCGGGGATCAAAACCAACGCCCCCTTCTTTGTAAAATTTGGGCGTGTAGCCACCATGGACCAGATTGGAGACGGTCTGCCCGTCGATGTGGTGTGCGTGCTGCTTGGCGAACGGCCCGGTCTGGTCACGGCGGAAAGCATGAGCGCCTACATCGCCTATCGGCCCACCGTAGGCATGGCGGAAAGCCGCCGCACCGTGCTTGCCAACATTCACAGAGGCGGCACCCCCGCCGTGGAGGCCGGCGCGCATATCGTTGATTTAATTCAAATGATGCTGGAACGAAGGCTAAGCGGCATCGAGCTGCCTGTATAACCGTGGCGGCGGGAACCGAGGCGCTGCCCGGCATGCGCCTGGGCACAAAATGATCGCGGGCGAACGCACTGAAAGGAATGGGAACATGCTGGGCGATCCGATGAGAGCAAAGGTGCTGTCCATGCGCCTGATTCCCCGCGCGGATGAGGGACTGAAAGCGCGGATGAAGCTGGACGGCAGGTTTCAGGCGCTGGGTCTGATCACCTGCGATAGCGACGACGTGGGCTATACCGCGCTGGACGAGGCCACCAAGAAGGCCGAGGTAACGGTATGCTACGCGCAGTCCATGTACGCGGGGGCGGCAAACGCCAACACCGCTCTGGCGGGCGAATTTCTGGGAATTTTGGGAGGCTCTACCCCCTCGGAGGTGGAAAGCGGCCTACAGGCCGCCCGGGACATGATCGAAAAAGGGGCGTGCTTTTATTCCGCGAATGATCAGGACTCGGTGATCTATTACGCCCACTGCATCTCACGCACGGGCGCGTACCTCTCCGAAAGCTGCGGCGTCCCGGAGGGTTCGCCTCTGGCCTACCTCATCGCCCCGCCGCTGGAAAGCATCTACGCGCTTGATAAGGCGCTCAAGGCGGCTCAGGTGCGGATTGCCGCTTTTTATGGGCCTCCTTCCCCCACCAACTTTGGAGGCGGCCTGCTGACGGGCAGCCAGGCGGATTGTCAGGCGGCCTGCGACGCCTTTCGAAGGGCTGTGGTGGAGGTTGCGTCAAGCCCCGTCCAGTTTGGCTGAATGGTTCTAGGATGAAAGGAATGGGATATTGATATGGAAGTCACGGCCCTGGGCATGATTGAAACCATAGGCCTGGTCTCCGCCATCGAGGCGGCTGACGCGGGGCTGAAAGCCGCGGATGTTCGCCTGCTGGGAACCGACTATGTTCGCGGCGGTCTGGTGATGGTCCGTTTTGAGGGCGAGGTGGCCGCCGTTCAGGCGGCGGTGGATGCGGGTACCTGGGCGGCCCAGCGCGTAGGTACGGTGTTCAGCACGCACGTGATTCCCAGAGCCATGCCGGAGGTTTTTTGCATGCTTGCCTCCGACCCGTCGGTGGGGCCGGGCAAGCGCCGGCAGGGCGGCTGTGCCTCTTGCGGCGGTTGCGAGGGCGGAAAGCGCGAGCTGGCTTTTCAGCAGCAGACCGGACAGCCCCAAGCGCCCTCCGAATCCGCGAGGGTTGGAGACGCGCCTGATTTGGAAACGTTGAAGCAATGGAAGGTACTGGCGCTGCGCCAGTATGTCCGCAAGCTTCCGGGCTTTTCCATGAGCCCCAACGAAATCCGCTACGCCAATAAAGCGGCGCTGCTGGCCGCGTTGAAGGCGTACGGTAAAAAAAGCATTTTATAAGCAAAAGGTATTTTATAACCTTTATGCTCTTGAGAGGATGGTTTTTTAAGATGGAACACGGAAAGACGGCATTAGGCATGGTGGAAACCAGAGGACTGGTCGGCTCCATTGAGGCGGCGGACGCCATGGTAAAAGCGGCCAACGTCAGCCTGATCGGAAAGGTGCATGTAGGCGGCGGGCTGGTCACCGTGATGGTTCGCGGAGATGTGGGCGCTGTAAAAGCTGCGACCGACGCAGGCGCCGCCGCCGCGCAGCGCGTCGGCGAGCTGCTGTCCGTTCATGTGATTCCCCGCCCGCATGACGAGCTGGAGGGCATTTTGCCCCACCTGAACCCATAATCTCTACTGAATGCCATCCGCATCTCTGAGGCGCTTCGCCGCCGAAAGCAAAGTGAGGACCTCGGCGGCGTCAATCCCTCACTGAAAGGGGTTTACTTCATATGCGCTATATTACCGAGCGGGAGCTGCGGGACAGCTTTGCGCAGGGGGTTCCCGCCCGCTACGACCTGCCGGCGGATTGCCGGCTTACCCCGTTAGCCCGCCAGTATCTGATGGATCTGCGGCTATACTCCCCTGAGAAACCCGTTATGCCCGCCGCCTCCGCGCCGGCCGGAAAAAAGCCGGAATACATGACCCACTTGAACGGCCGCGAGATGGCTGTTAAGGATCATCCGCGAATCGTGCTGAGAGGCAAGCTGGATATGCTGGAAAGTGAAATCCTTCTGCTGCTGCTCTCCGCGCCGTTGGATTTTCATTCTCCGCTTCAGGACGCATTAATCCTGACGCGGCAGGTGCTGGCCGCAGATGTGAAGGACGCGCTCCTGCCGCCCTGGCGTCTGGACGGCATGGAGCCGGAGCAGGTTCACCGGTGCTCCCATCATCCGCAGGATTTTGGCTTTCCCGGCCACATTCTGCCGGGTCCGGAGCATGGCTTGCTGGCCGCCCAGCTTAACCGCCTGCGAACCTTGGTACGGGAAACGGAGATATCGGCGGTCGCCGCCTACCGCGAGGGCGAACGGCTCGCGCACGAGGACTGCGTGCTTGCGCTTAACCGCCTGTCCAGTTATTTTTACGTTCTTCAGCTTCGGGCTGCCCAGCGCAGAGAGGGGTAACTCCATCCGGGGCAGGAGGGCGCGTTAAGCCTTCGGGCCGCGCGGCTGACTATTTATGCAAAAGAGAAGGGAAGGATTTGCGTGCCACAGCGCATCTTTGCACACAGGGGCGCATCGGGTTACGCGCCGGAAAACACGCTGGAGGCCTTTCAGCTTGCCACGGAGATGGGGGCGCACGGCGTGGAGCTGGACGTGCATCTTACCCTGGACGACGAGCTGGTGGTTGCGCACGACGAAACGATCGACCGTTGCTCGAACGGCACGGGCCTTATCCGTGAAAAAACCCTGAGGGAACTGAAGGGATACCGCTTTCATAACGGACTTCCACAATTTAAAAACGCCGCTATCCCCACGCTGGGGGAGGTGTTCGAGCTGCTGCGTCCAACGGGTCTATTGATCAACATCGAGCTGAAAAACAGCCTGATCGACTATCCCGGCCTGGAACAGAAGTGCATTGATTTGGCCGCGCGGGAAGGGATTTTGAGCCGGATTCTTTTTTCTTCCTTCAACCATCACAGCCTGAAAAAAATCAAGGCAATCGACCCCGGGTTGTATTGCGGCCTGCTGTATGAATGCACAATGATCAAGCCATGGGTCTATGCCGTAGCGCTGGAAATGGACGCGTTGCATCCGCATTATTCAGAGGTGCTTATCCCCGGTGGGGAATGCGCCGCCGCCCACAAGGCGGGGATTGATGTAAACCCCTGGACCGTGAACGGAGAGGACGACCTGCGCGCGGTCATCAGCGCCGGTGCGGACGGCATTATCACGAATTATCCCGACCGCGCCCTTGCCCTGTTAACTGATCATGGCCATCAATAGGCCGACTTGACGGGCCTTTCCTTTAATACAAGGCAGGGCCCGTTTAAAATCTACGTTGGAGGTTTTTTATATGCATGCGTTTGTCAACGGTCATTTTCTCCCGCTGGACGCTCAGAATGAACCTTTTTCTGTGCTGGTGGAAAAAGGAGGCCGCATCGTATTTACCGGCGACAGCCTTTCCGACACCTACCGCCGTTGCCCGACGACGGATTTAGGCGGGAGCACCGTCGTGCCCGCCTTTGCGGATACCCACATGCATTTCGCATCCTTCGCCCTGTTTAACAGCACCGTAGATGTGCGTGACGCGAAGGATTTTGCCGACATGGGACGCATTCTCCAGGCCTATGCCGACAGCCATCCTGGGGATAAGGTGATCGCGGCCTACGGATGCTCCGCCCACACCGTCGCGGAGCACCGTCCCGTCACCCGAAATGATCTGGACAGCATGTGCTCCCGACCGCTGATCATCGTAAAGTATGACGGACATGCGGCGGTGTGCAACAGCGCCCTGATGAATCAGTTGCCCCGCGATGTTGTTGAGGATTCCGGCTGTGACCACACTTCCGGCTGGCTGTATCAGAATGCATTTTATCAGGGCGTCAATTACATCACCGGGCAGGTCCCCATCCCAAAGGTGCTCAAAAGCCTGATTGCCGCGTCCAACGCGCTGACGGAGGCGGGTATCGGGCTGGTGCATACCGTGGAGGGCGTCGGATATCCAAAGGATATGGACGTCGATATGCTCCGGGTCTGCCGCTGGGGGCTGCCTCAAACAATGCGTATCTTTTTCCAGACCATGGATGTGGAAAAGGTACGCAAGCGCCGCATGTCTCGCATCGGCGGCTGCTTTAAGCTGGCCCTTGACGGCTGCTTTGGTTCTGAGGACGCGGCGCTGACAGAAGGCTACGCAAACAATTCCGAAAATCATGGCTTCCTTGCCTATACGCAGGAAGAGGTCAACGCATTCTGCATTGCCGCAAACCGCGCGGGAATGCAGATCGCCATGCACGCCATTGGCGACGCCGCTATGGAACAGGCCGTCACCGCCTTGGAAACAGCGCTTCGCGATACACCCAGAGAAGACCACCGGCATATTATCATTCACGCCGACCTATGCTCCCGGGAGCACCAGGCGCGCATGGCTGCCATGCATGTTTGCGTAGCCCTTCAGCCTGCCTTTCTGGACTGGAAGCAGGAGCCTGCCTCCTATCTGGAGAATATTCTGGGAACCGAGCGTGCCAACGCCATCGAGCCGCTGCGGGAGATGCTGGACAGCGGACTCCTGCTGTCCGCAGGATCGGATGCTCCCTGTACGCTTCCCAATCCAGTTGAAAGTATCCATATTGCCTGTAACCACCCCAATCCCGCTCAATCCATCACACCGCTGGAAGCGTTGCGAATGCATACGGTCAACGCCTGCCTCACCTCCTTTGACGAGGCGAGCCGCGGCACGCTTGAGGCAGGCAAGCGTGCGGATTTTACCGTACTCAAAGAGAATCCTTTGGCCATGCCCATATCCAGGCTGAGAGAAAACCGTGTGCTTGCCCTGTATATGGCTGGCAAAAAGGTAACGCCTTCAACCGGCGGAATGCTTGCGCTCTTAGCCAGGGCCGCATGGGGAAAGCTGTTTCAAACGGATGAATAATCGTATGAACCGGTCGCACGGAGCGCCTTCTTTTGTATTTCAATTATTTTACAATTACCGTGGTAATTTGTCATGATGGTTTTGGTTTACTTTTCCATATCCGTTTTTTATGGTATAATAATTGATACGCGGTTTTCATAACAACTGCGAAAATCAAAAGGCAAGGGGTTCCGCAATATGCAATTGCCAAAAACATTCAGCAAATGCCTGAACGATTTAATGAGCGCGCATCATTTATCCGTCAGCGCGCTTGGCGCGCAAACAGGCAGCAAGGCTGAGCTTCGTCGCGCACTTGCAGAGGAGAGCACAAATGCCCGGCGCGCCGCGCTTTATCAACGGCTGTGCGAATGCGGCGCCTTCTCCTCCGAGGAACTCGCGGCGTTGAAGAAATCGCTTCATGTTAGCCGGATTGGCTTAAATCGATTTACCACGCACATGGCCATCGAATACTTTCTGGGCAAGGAGCCTTCGCCGATACGACAGCCGCTTACGCTTTCCGGCGGCGGCGCGTTTGACGACCGCCTCCAAAGCATACAGGGTGCCGATAAGGTGCGTATCCTATGTACTAACTGTTGCTGCATGGCGGTATATAGCGCGCTTGCCAAGCTGTTTGAGGACTGCGACCGCGATATCCAGATGCGGCATTATGTTCAGCTCAACCTCCCGGGCTGCGACGCTGCCTCTTTGATCAACTGCGTATCTCCGCTTCTTTTTGACCGCCGCTATATGCCTTATGGCATAGCCGGCGGTGCCTCGGAGATTGGCGCACAGTATATCAGCGGTAATTTTCTGCTCATCCGTGCCGAAAAGGGCGGCCGCCATACGGAGCTGTTTTTCGTCGTCAAGGACCGTGCTTTCGCCTATGAGCTGCCATGGGCGACGCGTGCCGGGCTATTTTCTTTCTTTGCGGGCCTTCTGGAGGACGTCTCTCCCGAGCCGGTTCCCTTGAAGGAAACAAAGGCGCAGGACGCAACCTATGCTTCCTTCATGATGCTTTTGCTGAGCCGGGAATTGAACCGCGCAACGTATCTGCTGGGAGGCGACTTTTGCTATGTGCAGATGCCGCCGCATATTGCCGCCCGCGCTTTTATCGAAAAGGGCCTTCTGCCTCCCGAGGCCGCTGAGCGGATGGTCGAGCAGATTCTGCCGCTTCATGAGCAGCGCTATCATAATTTTTACAATAAAAAGAAGCATAACTACTGTATCATGAGCCTTGACAGCTGCCGCCGCTTTCTGCAAACCGGCCGCAGTTCTGATCATTTCATGGGCTTTCGCAGCTTTACACCCGGGGAGCGCATTCAGATGTTTGATGAAATGCTCCAAAACGCCCGCGCAAATCCCCACTATCATCCGCTGTTGCTGAAGGACCCGGCCTTTGAGGGCAAGTTTTTAATCGTATGCTACGATAAGCTGGGCGTCGCTTTAACCGCCGCCAATACGGATTATAACCTTGACGGCGGATTTGACTATATCGTTTTGACCTTTCCGGATTTTACACAGCAATATACCGACTATTATCTGGAGCACCTGGTAACGGAGGACTGTTTGCCTGAAGCTGAAAGTTTAAATCGGCTGGAGGAGCTGTTTAGGGAGTACCGGTCTGAATTTGAGCGGACTGGCCAAATCCAATCAGACTGTTGACGCTGCGCAGGTTCCTGGAAGACCTGTTCAGCACCTCGCCCATAAACATGAGCGCCGCCGTCCCTCCCCCGTCCAGGTTGACCGCTTCAACAACGCCAAGCTCAATCATTTTTTGCGCAACCCACGGCAGCCTTGCCCCGCCGCTCTCATCCTCGCGTCCCACGACAGTCAGGATGATATAGTGATAGGGCTTGATCATGCCGATAGCCATGCGCGGCTCCCGATAGGGATAGTAATCCTCATCCTTTATGTCCTCGCCCAACTCGCCATCCGCAACTAGAATAGGGCCAAAGGCAAACACGCTGCGCGCGCCCTGTTCCAGATATTCCTGCGCGGTATACGCGTCGCATAAATTGGCCTTCATGCCTCCGTCCTCAAATACCGCCAGCGTATCCAGATTGGGCCATCCACGGTTGCCTGTGCTTTTGCGCGTTGTTTCGCCAAGGATGACGCCATCGCGAACGACAACACCCGTCTTTTGCTTTTTTTGAATTCGATAACCCGAAAAATCATCTGTAATCGCAAGCACAACGTGATTTTGCCGCGCAAAGCCCAGGGGATTGACCAGACGTCTGCCCGGCGTGCTGCCCTCGGTGACGTAGGTGTTCAGAGGGCTTTGCGCGCTTGCGCGTACCTCGGTTTCAAACCAGGTGAGAGGCGTATCGTCCTGTTTGCGGGTCACACGGATAAACAGCGATTTTGTAACGTATTGCCACAGGCCGTTTTCTTCGTCCTGCCAGATATATTCATCCCGTTTATCCGAAAGCGGTAAAAAGCTGCGTTCATCCAGCAGCAGTTCCTCCGGCGGCCCGTTGGTTACGGCCTCCGCCAAAATCGGGATGGATATAATGCAGCAAAGACAGAGTAGGAGGCAAAACAGGCGTTTCTTCACGTTAAGGTCAGGCTCCTTTCAGTTTCGGAAAGACGGCCACGGGCGCCAGCCTGGCACGCTTGACGTTTTCATCTAAGGTGTAAGCATAAGGCCTGTAAAGCGCTCTCTAATATTCTCCAACAGCGTTTCCTTTTCCTTCCAATCCCTTTTATTTATTCCGACAGATAACAATTCAAGCCTCCCCGCAAAATATGGGAAGGCCTGAATGGGAACCAAGGTTATTCTTTTTCGATAACGCGGGTACGAAGGCCAAAGATTCTCGCATGAAGCTCCCTGGCGGGCTGATCTGCGCCGGGCAGATTGCCGCTATCCGCCCATTTGGGATAAACCTCCTCATTCTGATGCAGGAGGTCATATTTGGTACGGAACTGAACGCGGCATAGCTTCCACACGCTGGTGTCGAAGCGCCAGCGCTTCGCGATCTCCCGCCCACCCACAGAGATGGTAAGGCCGCACTGGTTGTATACGCAGTCCAGCCGGAAGGAGAGCTTAACGCGCTCGCCTGGCTGGAAGCGAGCCATATGAAGCTCGGAGCCGAACACGCGCGAATTGATCCACCCGTCGGAGCGTAGAAGCACCTTGCTTGGCTCGCGCCCACTTTCGTCCTGAAAGGCAATGGTGAAGGCCTGCGTCTCGTCTCCGGCATCCAAGGCAACCTCTGTCTCCAGTTCCATGACCGTGCCGGGCACAAAGGCGCGCTCGGCAATGGCACGGTGGTAGGGGTCACTGTCGCGCAGCACCAGCGCGCCATCTTCCAATTCAATGCCTCCCCAACTTGGCAAGGTCAGGTTCCATGTATCTGCGATCTGCTTCCACGAGGCGGTTCCCATATCAATCGAAGCATCCCGCGTTTCCTCCCCGCGCAGCGGCACCGCTATCCGGCTGATCCAGATGTCCTCCTTGTTGTTGCTATAGGTGAGGTAAAACGCATTGTCATCCGGCTGGGGGTTATACTCCGCGATGCCCCTGATATACTGTGGTCCAAGGTTCTTCAATCTGCCCGCATAGCGGCAGGGTGGCACCTCAGGCAGGATGGTGTACATCTCGCCAAAATCCTGTCCATTATCGCTGCTTGATGCCACGAGCGGCCAGCGGTGTGCCGTATCGGTGGTGGGGTTATAAGCCAGAGCATATTTGCCATCGGACGTTTTTTGGCCCCACACCTTGCCGGTGGAGGTTTCCAGCGTATAGGAGCGTTTTAGCGGGGACCATGTCTCACCGTTGTCCTGGGAGACAGCGGTCAACGCGTTTTTTAAAATAGCCAATTTTTTTCGGCCGTTGCCGGGCAGCGTATAGATGCATGGCGCTTCGCCACCAGTGAGGGTGAAGAAGCCGCTCTCGTCGCAGCGTTCCTCTTCCCACCACTGCTGGGTGGCAACGCGGTGGCGAAGCAGCTCGTTGCACGCGTCCACAAAGCCCGCGTCCGCGCTCTCCTCAAAATAAGGGAAGCGCTTCATGTTGTCGCGTGTATAGCCGCCACTGGAGCCATAACGCAGGAAATGGATGGGGCCGAAGGTGAAGTCGGGGCGAATCTCGCGTATAGCGCGGCCGACACCGTAGCCGCTACCGGGCATCACCAGCATGATATCGGTCATATCATAGCTTTTACATGAGCCCGGCGCGGGAAACTCTTTCAAACGTGGATCCATGGGCACGATGCCGTAATGCGTCATGGCAAGCATACGTCCGTTAGACGCTTTGAAGAAGGCCATGCGGTGATGGATGATGCAGTTCGTTGTTTCCTTTCCTTCAAAAACCTCTTTGCCCTCACCATTGTACGGGGCTGTTGGCACATCGACGGCGGGGAAGATTTCCTCGGGCTTCGAATAATGCACACCGTCCCTGGACCGGATCAGGAAAGCGCGTGAATCGCCCTCATGCTCGCTGCGAGCGCCGGCAAGGTATTGGACGATCCATTCACCCTGCCAGTATCCCAGCATTGCCGCATGGGCATAGGTCCAGCCCAACCCCTCCGGCGCGCGAGCCGGGTCCTGGCTGGAGCGCATAATTTGTACATTCGTTACGCCCATGGCATGCGGCAGCGCGCCATCCGTAAAGCGAATATCCGCCTTCCGGGTTATATGGCAGCGAATATCGCCGTCGCGCATAATGCTGTCCCGGTAGCTCATCTCCTCAACCTCCACAACAGTAATATTATGGGTAGCCGGCCTCCCGGCACTCTGGGAGGCCGGCGCATCTTATGTCAAGCGCCATTGGGATGCGCCACAGGGTACGCAGGCCCGCCGCTCCCTTTTGTATGGCCGGGTTGACACGCGTGCAACGGCCGTTCACCGGCCGCTGCACGCGTTCAAGCTTATTTACCTTCCTCCGCGTACATGGCGGTCATGATCTGAGCCCACGTGTCCAGCAATTCCTGCGAGGTGATCTCACCCGCCATGGCCTGCTGCACCAGAGGATCAATCTCATTGGCGAGCGCACCGCTGTAAGAGGGCATGTAGGTGGGACAGTCGTAGAACAGGGTGGCCGGATCCGTGATGACGGCTGCGGCGGTCTGCATCCAAGGCTTTTCTGGGCTTTGGACATAGCTGTCCTTGCTGATCAGCAGCTCATTGACGCAGGGGACGAGGCCAATATCCTCAGTGTAGATAGCCGCGCCTTCTCCGGCGCACAGGTAATAAAGGAACTCCCACGCGGCTTCCTGATCCTTGGCGGTGGCGTTGATGGCGAAACCGTCCCAACTCAAGCTCTGCATCACGCGGGTACCGTTTACGGACATGGGGAACGAAACCGCTTCAAACTTGCTCAGGTCGCCGTTAAACGCCTCATAGTGCGCATCGGAGGAGCCGGTGTTGTGCTGGATGATGGCAGCCACGCCGGTTTGGAACGCGCCCGCGAGCTGGCTCCAGCCGAAGTTGATATCGCCCTCCGCAGAGCATACGTTGTACAGCGACAGGTAGCGCTCGGCAAATTCGACGTTCTTGGGATCGTTTACGGTGCAAACGCCATCCTCGGTAAAGTAATTCGTGATGCCGGAGTAGGAATACATGAGCATCTCCAGGTTGGCCGCAGCGCCCTTGCCGCCTCGCAGTGCAACGCCGTAGCGGCCAGCTTCCTTATCGGTTAGGGCTTCCACAGAGGTAAAGAACTCATCCCACGTGGCCGGGATAGCAAGCCCTTTCTCATTGAACCAGTCGCTCCGCGCCCACAGGCAAAAGAAATTGCAGCCGGAGGGCAGGTAATACAAGCGGTTGTCCGTGCGGTCATACGCGGAGGCGGATTCAATAGCGCTTTCAAGGATCGCTCCGTTGCCTTTTTCTGCGTATAGGCCGGTCAGGTCGGTGACATAGCCATTTTCGATGTAGGTAGCGATATTTTTGGAGGTGATGTTGAGGATATCAGGCGCGGTACCGGCCTCAAAGGCCAGCATCAGCTTGTCGGTGGAATCCTCAGGCAGGCCGGTGAAATCGATCTTGATGTTGGGATGAGATGCCTCGAAGTTGGTGATGATCTTTTCAACCATCGCCATGCGTGCGTCGGTCATGTCGTCCAGCCAGAAGGTGACGGTTGACGTTTCCTCGGCCTGTGAAACTGAGGCGAAGCTCAGTGCCAGAACGAGTGCCAGTAGGAGAGAAAGCCATTTTTTCATGAGAGGGATGCTCCTTTCAAATTATTGATATCCCGTTCCTCGCGGGAAATCATTACAGAGAAGCGGCAATCAGCCCTTGAGTGCTCCGGCGCTCATGCCGGAAACCAGGTAGCGCTGCACGTAGCCAAACAGGCACAACGGCGGCAGCAGGGCAATAACCGCGCCGGCGGCAAGGCCGGAATAGTTGATAGTGGTTTGCGTGATCATGTAACGAAGGCCCACGGATATGGGAAACTTGCTGCCTGTACTTAGGAAGGTATATGGAAGAAGGTATTCGTTCCAGCAGTTGATAAAGGCAAAGGAGATCACCGTAACGATACCAGGCACGATGACCGGCATGATAACATGAAACAGCGTCTGCATGCGCGTGCAACCGTCAATCATGGCAGCCTCGTCGATCTCCTTTGGCACTCCGCCGATAAAGCCCTTCATCAGCAGGGTCTGGAAGGGAATAGCCGAAGCGATCTCTACCAGAATGACCGACAGGAACTTGTCCACCAGTCCCAGATCCCGCATGAGTAGATACAGCGGAGAAATAATAATGATACGCGGCAGCATCTGAGTCATGAGCATGACGACCATGAACGCCTGCTTGCCTCTAAACTTGAAACGGCTTAAGGCATAACCGTTAAACAAAACCAGTATCGAAACCACCGCGACCGCGCAAAGGCTTACGACGACGCTGTTTGTAAAATATTGCGAGATACGCCCGCTCGACCACGCCCCCGTATAATTGCTGAGGGTAAAGGGATTAGGCAGAACGGAGAACCGCTCGCTGACAACATCGCTGGAAAACTTGAAGGAGAGCGACAGTGTCCACAAAAGCGGAATCATTACAAACGCGAGAAGAACAAGAAGCGGAAGCCAGCGCAGAAACACGCGTTCCAGGACATGCTTTTTTTTAAGGGACATCATACATCCTCCTTCCCAAAGGTATTCGCGCGTAAGTAGATCACCGTGAATACGCTAAGCATCAGGAACGACAGAATAGCCAATGCGCTGCCATAACCGTAGTTACCCTCTACGACGGATTTGTTATAGATATACAGCGCCAGCGTGGTCGTCCGTCCCAGAGGACCTCCATTGGTCATGGTCATGATGAGGTCTACCGATTGGAACGCCCATATGCAGCGCATCAATGCGGCGTATACCACAGACTCACGGATGAAGGGCAGCGTTATGCGAAACAGCGTGACCGAGCGTCCCGCACCGTCAACCTTCGCAGCTTCGTAAACATCGTCGGGAACGCCTTGAAGCGCGGCAAGACAGGTAATCGCCAGGAAAGGAATACCGCGCCACAACTCCGCGATGACGACCGATCCAAATGCCAGGTTCTTGTCACCCAGATAGGAATGTGTTGCAAGTCCGGCAGCGCTGAGCAGATTGTTGAGCAGGCCGAAATTATCGTCATAAATCAACATCCACAGGATGCCGGTCAGCACGCCAGAGATAGCCCAGGGGGCGAAGCAGATGGTGCGCGCAAAGCCTTGCCCTCGGAACTTCTGGTTGAGTAAAAGTGCCGCCGTGAGGCCGATGACCACCTGTAGGCCCACCTCTATGACGACCCACTTCAAGGAAACGACGAGCGACTGCAAAAACTTCGCATCCTTTGTAAAGATGCTTATATAGTTTCCAAGTCCAATCCAACCAAACTGCCTAGGCTTTGTGCGCTCATAATTCAGGAAGCTGTTAAACAGCGCCCTACCCATGGGATACAAAAGAAAAATGGCGAGGAACAAAAACGATGGCAGGATTAGCGCGTAGGGAAACAATCGCTCCCCTTTGAGCCGTCGGATGCCTAGCGACCTTTCTCTGCTTGCCACAAGCTTCACTCCCAACTAAAACATGATTTGCAATAGTTTCTTTGGGATAATCGCGCGTGTAAGCGTTTCGCTCATCTGTCATATTGTATGACATCGTACAATCATAATACGCAAGTAATTTGAATTTGTCAATACCTTTTTTTCTAATATTTTTTGGCAATGCAAAAAAGATCAATTTTTTCGACGTTTTTTCGCACCATCTCTACTTTGCACAACAAAAAAACGGACCGAGAAGGTCCGTTTCTTGCATTCGTGGAAAAATCTTATCCTTATGAGCGTATCCGGGTGCTAACATCCTCGATAGCGCGGAGCATATGGTAATGCATGGCCGCCACGGCCTCTTCCTCGCTTTGCTTGCGAAAGGCGGTAATCAGCCGGCTGTGCGGCTCAATAGCGTTTGCATAGGTGCCTTCGTCGTTAAACGAGGCATAACGGTACTCGTTAAAAGCCTCGGTCAGCATTTTGCCAATCGTCAGCAGAAGCGCATTGCCAGTTGCCTTGAAAATCGTCATATGAAACTGTTCGTCAAGCCTTATGAGCGACTGCCTGTCAGAGGACTGATTAGCCTGTATAAAGGCGGCAAAATTTTCCTCAAGCTGCGCGGTCAGCTCAGGGCCGGAGCGCCGCGCAGCCAAGCGCGCCGCCAATTCTTCCATCGGCGCGCGAACATCCATCAGATCCTTGAAGCTGGCGGAAGAAAGGGAGGCCCAATAATTATCCTTAGCTATTTCCGTCACGCGCGCAACAAAAGCACCGCGCCCCGGCAGCATACGGATATAGCCCTCTGTAGCCAGAATTCTCAGCGCTTCTCGCACCACGGTGCGGCTGACGTTGAGTTGCTGGCAGAGCTTGATTTCCGTGGATAGCTTATCGCCGACCTTGTATTCGCCCTCCAGGATGGATTGGCGAATTGCGCGGGTTGTCAGCTCAGTTACCGACACCTTCTCAATTTTGTCCATAACGGCCTGCCGGTCTCCTTCCGTATAAGCACAGAATTTGGGGAATCAGCTTTTATTCTATTGGGCGTGAAAGGATTTGTCAATGGAAAACAGCGGCCCGCTGCGACAAAGTGGCATTTTTAGGCAGCAAAAAATTCTCCCTGCGCCTCTTGACAAACGTGCCGGGAATGATATAATGACCGTGCAATAGTTTCTTGGGACAATAAAATAAGTGTGTTTTGAGGCGGTATCGTCTGTTTTTTGTTGCATGCATCAAAAAGCAGATTTTTTTGTGTTTGGAGGGTACAACGTGCTTGAAACCATGAAGGCCGTAGCCGCCGTGGGATGCGGGAGAACCGCGATTGTTAAAATCCCGCGTCCCGTTCCGGGCGACTACGAATGCCTGACGAAAATTCTGTACTGCGGCATCTGCAATGGTACGGACCTAAAACTGATCCATGATCAGGTAACGGATCTGAAGATTCCTTATCCGACGGTACTGGGCCATGAAAGCGTGGGACGCATCGTTGCTGTGGGCAAAAAAGTGCGTTACTGGAAGGTCGGCGACCGGGTAGTCTCCCCGATTGGTTCAATCGCTCCTGAAAGCGGTTTTCGCAGCCACTATGGGCAGATGGCAGAGTTCGGCATCACCCATGATATCCGCGCCATGATGGAGGATCATATCAACCTTGGAAATCAGCCGCCTATTCCAGATTATCGGGGCAAGCTGATTCCGCCAGAAATGAGCTTTCGCGACGCTGTCATGCTTTTGACATTCAAAGAGAATTACAGTGCGCTGAACAACTTTGCTTTTCGACCGGGTATGGATGTGTTGATTTGCGGCGATGGTCCGGTAGCCATGGGCATCGCCTGTATCGCAAAGGCGCTCGGCGCGGCCAGCGTCAGTTGCGTAGGACATCACAACCACCGTCTGGAGCATATCCATGCCTGCGCGAATGTGAACGGCGTCATCAATTCCCGAGAATGCCGGGTTTTGGAGACCTTGGCCGGGCAAAGGCTGGACATGATTGTGGACGCGGTCGGCGACCTGGATACGGACCGCGCGCTAGCGCCGCTGTTAAGGCCTGGCGGCGTGCTCGGGCTCTACGGCGTCCTATCCGGAGCGCATGGCAACATGAACTTGTTTGAGTGGCCAAACAACATACGCTTACACATCCTAAACTGGCCCTACGGCGAGCACCGCGCGCATGAGGCGGTAACGGCACTGGTAGCTCGCGGCGTGCTGGTGCCCTCCCAATATTACACTCACATACTTCCCCTTGAGGATGCGCAAAAGGGCTTCGAACTGGTTGCCAGCAGGGAAGCCTTTAAGGTAATACTCCAAATGCCGGGCACGGATGAGGAGTAAGGAGGCAAAAAAACATGCTGCTTCATGAATTGCTTGCGGCAAACCGCAGCTATCGTGGGTTCCGGCAAACGCCCAAACTCACCTATCAACAGCTTTGCCAGCTCGTCGAGCTGACCCGGCGATGCCCCTCCAGCGGCAATGTTCAGCCGCTTAAATACCGCGCCGTCTGTGACGACAATACCAATGCGCTCGTCCTGTCCCTGACGCGCTGGGGGGGCCGGATGAAAACGCCTAGCCTGCCGCGCGCGGGTATGGCGCCTACGGGTTATATCGTCGTTTTGCATGACGAGAACCTGTCGCCTAACCCCGTGGCCTTCTCCAAAGATGTGGGTATCGCGGCGCACACCATTCTCCTTGGTGCAGTTGAGATGGGGTTTGGTGGTTGTATGCTCGGCGGCTTTTCAGCGGAGCATCTGGCTGGAGCACTTGCTCTGCCCGCGCAGCTAAAGCCTGTGCTGGTTGTTGCTATGGGCGCACCCGCTGAAACCATCATGCTTGAGGATGCCCCCATAGGATTTGTAGACCGTGACCACGCTTATTACCGCGACGAAAATGACGTACACCACGTCTGGAAGCGTACGCTGGAAGAAATTCTTGTATAGAACTAAGGAAAGAAGGCCTTGCCGCATGACGGAAATTTTTAATCCCCAAAAGCTCGGCTTCGGTATGATGCGCCTGCCGGTCCACGAGGACGGTTCCATCAATCTTGAGCTTCTATACAGGCTGGTGGACCGCTTTCTTGACGCGGGCTTTACCTATTTCGATACCGCTTACGTTTACCACGACGGCGACTCCGAACGCGCAATCAGGCACGCGCTCACGGAGCGCTATCCGCGCAAACGCTTTACGCTGGCGACAAAGATGCCGCATAATTTTCTCAAGCGCGGTGAGGATGTGGACGCGACGTTTGAAGAACAGCTTGACCGTACGGGTGTAGACTACTTCGACTTCTATTTGATGCATGGGGTGAACAACCGCAACTGGGAGCGCTATGAGCGCTTCGGTTGCTGGGAGCACGCCGCACGTATGAAGCGGCGGGGGCTGGTAAATCATTTGGGCTTCTCCTTCCATGGCACGCCAGAGCTGCTGGAACAGTTGCTTAACAACCACCCCGAAACCGAGTTCGTACAGTTGCAAATCAACTATGTAGATTGGGAAAGCCCACGCATCTGCTCGCGCGAGTGCTACGAGATTGTTCGCCGCCATGGTCTGCCGGTCACCGTGATGGAGCCAGTAAAAGGGGGGATGCTGGCCAACCTGCCGGAGGACGCTGCCAATATTTTACACAGTGCCGCTCCGGAAGCTTCGCAGGCCTCATGGGCCTTGCGCTATGCAGCGGGGTTGGAAGGCGTGAAGGTAGTGCTGTCCGGTATGAATGCTATAGAGCAACTAGAGGATAACATCGCTACTCTGCGTGAGCTGAAACCGCTTATGGACACCGAACGCAAAACACTTGCTTGTGCAGCCGCCAGCCTGCTTGCCGTGCCAACAGAACCATGTACCGGCTGCCGCTACTGCGTCAAGGGTTGTCCTGCCGGGTTGGAAATCCCAGCGTTGATAGGCGCGCTCAACAATTGCCGCCTGTTCCACAACACGCCCAGTTCCAAAAATCAATGGGAACAGGCAACGCAAAAGGGAGCTGTTCCCGCTCGTTGTATCGGCTGTCGTCAGTGCGAGTCCGCGTGTCCACAGCATTTGCCTATTGTTTCGATCTTAAGGGAGCTAAAAGAAGCATTTTGACTCAAAAACAGAAGGGATGATATCTTGATGAATAACTATCCGAATGGTGTTTGGCCTGTAATGTTAACCCCTTTTACCGAGAAGGGGGAAGTGGACGAAGATGGACTGTATGCATTGGTTGAGTGGTACATTGAAAAAGGAGTGGACGGTCTGTTCGCCTCCTGCCAGAGCAGTGAAATCTTCCATATGACCTTTGAGGAACGTATGCGCATTGCAAAGATCACGGTGGATGCGGCGCACGGTCGCGTACCTGTAATTGGCTCCGGCTTTACGGATTACCGCATGGCTGAGCAGGTTAGGAACGTCTATGCCATGAAAGAAACCGGCGTAGATGCCGTCATCCTGCTGACAAACCGCTTGGCCTGTGAAGGCGAGGATGACGACACGCTGCTTGAGCGTACCTATGCATTGCTATCCCAGATAGATGAAGCGATTCCGCTGGGCCTGTACGAGTGTCCTTTTCCCTACAAGCGGCTTCTGACGCCGCGCGTCGTACGCGAGCTAGCTGAAACAGAAAGGTTCTCGTTCCTAAAGGACACCTGTTTAAGCGCGCCACAAATCCGAGAAAAGCTAGCTGTCATAAAAAATACGGATTTGAAGCTTTATAACGCGCACATTGCCACGCTTCTGGAATCGCTACGTGACGGAGCCTCGGGTTTCTCAGGCATTATGGCAAACTTTCATCCGGAGGTATATGTATGGCTTACCCACAATATCAGCCATCCAAACGCTGAAAAGGTGCAGCGGGTTCTGACAGCTGCATCCCTTCTGGAGCGCCAGCTTTACCCTACTAACGCGAAGTATTTTCTCGGGGAGATCGCGGGGTTGCCCATTGGCACACGCTGCCGCGTACAGGACGACCGTTTGCTTACCCCAAATTTTCGCGAGGAAATCCGTCAGGTTTCCGCGCTGGTGAACGATACTTACGGGGCGTTTTGTGTGTAACACGGATACGCTTTTGATTGGAAAGGAAGCGAATTTGCATGAAAAAGCCGCGTCTTCTTGTGGTAGGAAGCTTCGTCATGGACTTGATTTTCCGGACGGAACGCTTTGTCGAGCCAGGCGAAACCATTCTTGGTCTAGATTTTAGGTCAGCCTCCGGCGGCAAGGGAGCAAACCAAGCCGTACAGGCCGCCCGCCTGGGCGCGGATGTGACGATGGTAGGCAAGGTAGGCGACGACGCATACGGCAAAGCAATGATCGCCTCTCTCAGCGAAGCGGGCGTTTGCACTGATAAGGTGATGGTAACAAACCGCTATCTCTCCGGTATGAGTAATATCCAAATACAGGACAGTGGAAACGGCACGCAAAACCGCATCATTGTCATGGCTGGCGCAAACATGGCCATCACGCCCAAGGATGTGGCCTTTCTGGAGGAGGAGGTTGCGCTATATGACATGGTGATGCTTCAACAGGAAATCCCCATGGAAATCAACATACTGGTCGCACGGTACGCACGGGCGAAGGGTGTTCCAGTTATGCTCAACCCCGCGCCGTCCGCGCCTCTTGAAAAAGAGTTACTGAGTTATCTGACCTACATTACCCCCAATGAGCATGAGGCGCAGGACCTTATTGGCATAAAGCCGGAGGGTGAACCTGCCGTCCGCCGCGCCGCGGTACTGCTGAGGGATCAAGGTGTTGCCAACGTGGTGATCACGCTGGGCGCAGCGGGTGCGGCTTTCTGGAATGGCAGGCGGTTCTTTATAAGCACCGGAGTCCCCTGCTTAAACCCGGTTGATCCTACCGCGGCGGGCGACAGTTTCATCGGGGCATTCTGCACGGCGGTTTGTGCCGGGATGGAGATGGAGGACGCGATGGTTTTTGCAAACCACACGGCCAGCATCACGGTATCCAAAATGGGAGCGCAGCCCAGTCTGCCCGCGCTTAAGCTGGTAAACGAATCGCTTGCCGCCGCCGGACGCGCGACGCTATGCTATGATGTGGGAGGGAACATGCGGGCATGAGCGCTTTGGATAAATATTTAGAAACCACTGGGGACGAGGTGCGCGGCATCCTATACACAATCGACCGGACAGCGCTTTACAAGGCGGCCGAGTTGATCTGGGAATCGGAGAGGCAGGGCGGACGGGTACACATCACAGGAATCGGCAAGCCCGCGCACGTAGCCAGTTATTTAGCCTCGTTAATGTCATCCACCGGTACCCCCTCCTACTTTCTGCACGGCACGGAAGCCGTGCATGGCTCCTGCGGTCAACTGGTGCCCGGCGACGTTGTGATCTGCATATCCAACAGCGGTGAAACGCAGGAGCTAAAAGCAACCGCGATCGCCGTACGGGATAATGGCTGTAAAGTAATTGGCGTTACCGGAAAAAAGGATTCGTGGCTTTCCCATTTTGCAGATGTTGGTATCCAGGCGGGCGTTTCCCGTGAGGGAGGACCACTGGAGCGTGCGCCTCGCACTTCCATACTGGTTGAAACCATTGTATTACAGGCACTGTCCGTCATCCTACAGGAAAAGCGCGGTTTGACCCCGCAGGAGTATGTGACCCGCCATCCCGGCGGCATGCTTGGGCAATCATATGGAAAGCAGGAAAATTGGCTGAACAGATAGGATATCTCTATCAACCGTTGTTTTAAGCTTTTCACCTCATAGTAACGATCCCCCGGCGAAGCCGGGGGCTTTTCATATGCGGGCATAGCCCTAGAATACCAGCAGCGCCCTAACAGGCGCATATACGGTCTGCCACATGCGTATGCTGTCTACCTACAGCCCGTAAACGGGCTATTCCATTATGTATAGGCTGTTACTTACCACCCCTAAAGGGATCGTCGTCTTTACCCAACATCGTCATCTGCTCTCCAAGCCTGTCCTCGTCTAATTGGTGCTTTATGTACTCCGCAATCTTTTCCTTGTTTTTGCCTACTGTGTCTACATAATACCCTCTGCACCAAAATTCTCGATTCCTATACTTGAATTTTAA
>JAEYOW010000045.1 GCA_023411375.1 Bacillota bacterium
CCTTGATTATTACAATAATCGCCGCATCAAGGCAAAGCTTAAGGGCTTGCCGCCTGCTATACACAGACAACAAGCCCTCTTGGCTGCTTAATTTTAAATATTTGTCTAACTTTTTGGGGTCAATTCAATATTGGCGCGGCGGCTCTCTGTCTCTGAATGGCTTATTTATTCTTCCTCGTCCAGAAGGGCAAGGTCAGGGTCCTCCAGCAGCAGCGCCGCGTCCTCGTCGCTCAGCTTTTCATCCGCGCGGGCGCCGCCCTTGCTGGCGGCCATGGCCGCCTTGGCCTCGTCGCGGATGACCTTGTCGATTTTCGCGGCGATTTCGGGGTTGTCGCGCAGGAACTGCCGTGCGTTTTCACGGCCCTGGCCGATGCGCTGGTCCTCATAGCTGAACCACGCGCCGCTCTTGTGGATGATATCGCGGTCAACCGCCATATCCAGAAGCGTGCCCTCGGTCGAGATGCCCTCGCCGTAGATGATGTCGAACTCCGCTACGCGGAAGGGAGGCGCGACCTTGTTTTTGACAACCTTTACCTTCGTGCGGTTGCCGACCACCTCCGTACCATTTTTGAGCTGCTCGCCGCGGCGCACGTCCAGACGGACGCTGGCGTAGAATTTGAGCGCGCGGCCGCCGGTGGTGGTTTCGGGATTGCCGTACATCACGCCCACCTTTTCACGCAGCTGGTTAATAAAGATGGCAACCGCGTTTGTCTTGCTGATCACGCCCGTCAGCTTGCGCAGCGCCTGGCTCATCAACCGGGCCTGAAGGCCCACGAAGCTGTCGCCCATTTCACCCTCGATTTCGGCCTTGGGCACCAGCGCGGCCACCGAGTCGATAACCACCATGTCCACCGCGCCGGAACGAACCAGCGCCTCGCAGATTTCCAACGCCTGCTCGCCGGTGTCCGGCTGCGAAATATAGAGCTCGTCAATGTTAACGCCCAGCTTGCGGGCGTATACGGGGTCAAGCGCGTGTTCCGCGTCGATAAAAGCGGCCACGCCGCCCATCTTTTGCGCCTCAGCCACGCAGTGGAGCGCGACCGTCGTTTTGCCGCTGCTTTCAGGCCCGTAGATTTCCACCACGCGGCCGCGCGGCAATCCGCCCACGCCAAGCGCGATGTCCAGATCAAGGCAGCCTGTGGGAATTACCTGAAGGTTGGCGTCGGCCGCGGCGTCGCTGAACTTCATCACCGCGCCCTTGCCATAAGTTTTGTTCAGCTG
The DNA here is from genome assembly GCA_023411375.1 of Bacillota bacterium. Lineage (GTDB taxonomy): Bacteria > Bacillota > Clostridia > Christensenellales > Aristaeellaceae > Limiplasma. The sequence continues at coordinate 1,222 of JAEYOW010000045.1, forward strand.
CGCAAGCGCGCTCTCCAGCGCCTTCATCTTCTCCTCGCGGACGTCGTTTACCTTGCTCCCGATTTCCTTTTTTGTGGTTTCCTTCTTGGCCGCCATCTCTTTCGCACCTCTTTCGTCGTATTCTCAGCTCTTGGCGGGATACACCCGCGTCAGGTAGTTTATAGCCATCTCCAGCGCGCGCCGGGCGCTTTGTGCGCGCACGCTCTGCCGGTCGCCCTCAAACAGGCATTTTTCCACCTGCGTGCCGTTTGGGCCGCTGACGCCGATAAAGACCGTACCCACAGGCGTTTTAGGCGTGCCGCCCGCCGGGCCCGCGATGCCGGTGGCGCTTACCGCCACGTCGGTTTTGAGCGCCGCGCGCGCGCCCACGGCCATCTGCCGGGCGCATGGCTCGCTTACCACGCCCACGCCGTCTATGATTTCCTGCGGCACGCCCAGCAGGTCGCGTTTCACACGGGGGTCATAGCTGACTATACCGCCCATCAGCACGCTGGACGCGCCGGGAACCGAGGCGACGGCGGCGGCGATCATACCGCCGGTCAGGCTTTCCGCCGTACCCAGCGTGAGCCTCCTGCTGGAAAAAAGGCGAACGGCCTTCGCGCTTACATGCTCCAGTTCACACGCCTGGCTTGCTGCCGCCATCGTGAAGCACCTCCCGGTTTTTCACAAAGTAATCAACGCCGGACCATACCGTCATGAGCACGGCTGCCCACATCATTATTTCAGCCACGGGGGCAAACAGGGTGGCTCCGCAGCTTGACAGCAGGTACAAAACCAGCGTGACCATCTGGAGAGAGGTTTTGATTTTACCGAGCTTTCCCGCCGCGATGACGCGCCCCTGCTCCACGGCGATCAGCCGAAGCCCGTCCACCGCCAGCTCGCGGAACAGCACCACGATGCAGGCCCAGGCCGGAAACAGGCCCTGGCCGCACAGGGCGATCATGGTGGAGAGCACCAGCAGCTTGTCCGCCACGGGATCAAGAAATTTGCCGAAGTTGGTGACGATGTTGTACTTGCGCGCCATCCAGCCGTCCAGCCAGTCCGTAAAGCTGGCGACAAGAAAAACGATCAGCGCGATTACGCGGGAGAAGCCTGTGTCCACATACATCATCAGCACCAGGATGGGAATGAGCGCAATGCGCAGAATAGATAAGCGATTGGGCCAGTTCATGCTTTCACTCCTATGAGGTCGTAAGTTTCTGCATCCGTGATGCGCGCTGTCACAAATTCGCCGATATCACATTCGCCACAGCCGGCAAGCCGGATTACGCCGTCCGTTTCCGGCGCCTCGGCGGAGGTACGGGCGGTACCTACGCCGTCGGCGTCCACGCTTTCCACAAGCGCACGCTCGGTGTTTCCAATGCGCAGGCGGTTGCGCTCCAGCGAAATGACCTGCTGCGCGGTCATGAGCGCGTCCAGCCGCGCCTGCTTGACCTCCTCGGGAAGCTGACCGGGCATGGCGGCGGCGGGCGTATCCTCCTCGGCGGAGTAGGCGAACGCGCCCAGCCGGTCAAAGCGGATGTCGCGCGCAAAGTCCATCAAGCGCTCAAACTGCGCGTCGGTTTCGCCGGGAAAGCCGGTGATAAAGGTGGTTCGCAGCGTGAAGCCCATATCGCGCGCCTTTTTTAGAAACGCACGGGTTTTATCAATGTCGCCCCGGCGGTTCATGCGGCGCAGCAGCTCCGGGTCTGCGTGCTGCAGAGGAAGGTCCAGGTACTTGCATATGTTTTCCCGCGAGGCCATGGCATGCAGCAACTCATCCTCCACCTCGTCGGGATAGCAGTAAAGCACGCGCAGCCATTCCACGCCGGGAATATCCGCCGCGCGCGCCATCAGCTCGGGCAGAAGCGAGCGGCCATGCGTATCCATGCCGAAGCGGGAGGTATCCTGCGCCACAAGCACATGCTCGCGCACGCCCTGCTGCGCAAGCTGCCTGATTTCCTCCAAAACGCTTTCCATGCCGCGAGACCGGAAGCCGCCGCGGATAAGCGGTATGGCGCAGTAGGCGCAGCGGTTGTCGCAGCCGTCCGCGATGCGGATGTACGCCGAATAGGGCGCGGTGGTCAGCACCCGGTCGCCGGCCAGAACGGTCCGGTCGGGCGCGCAGTAGCTGGGCCGCTGTCCGCCAAGCGCTTCTTCGATAGCCTGCGGAAGCTGCGGGTACTGGCTGACGCCCATCAGCAGGTCAACCTCGGGCATGTCCGCCCGGATGGCTTCCTCGTAACGCTGAACAAGGCAACCGGTGGCTACCAGCAGCTTGCACTTGCCTTTTTTCTTGTATTTCGCCATGCTCAGGAGCGTGTCGATGCTCTCCTGCTTCGCGGGGTCGATAAAGCCGCATGTGTTGACGATCAGGATTTCGGCCTCCCGCTCGTCGGCGGTGATCCGATAGCCGTGGCCGCGCAGGATACCCAGCATCAGCTCCGTATCCACGCGGTTTTTGCTGCACCCCAGGGAAACGACGCCTACGGTTCGCAATGTGCTGTCCTCCAAAAGTTCGCATATCGGAGGGACGCGCACATTTGTTTGTCACTCCGCCGAATATTCTAACATAGTTTGACCCGAAAGAAAACCCCCGGCGATGCGGGAGTAAAAGTGTGCTATACTGTGTATGCGCAGTCCGATGGGCGCGGAGCAAGCTGTGGGGAGGCTGTTTATGATGCCGGTTGAAATCCGCCGCGTTCAGGCTGGGGACGCGGAAGCGCTTTTTGCCATGATGAATGCGCTCGATCAAGAAACTTCCTTTATGATGTACGAGCCGGGGGAGCGCCCGCAGAACGTGGAGCGCTTGGAAGCGGCGGTCGCGCAGGCCGCCGGCGGGGAAGATTATATGGCGGTTGCCGTGGATGGGAAGGAGATTGTCGGCTTCCTTTCCGCGCAGCGCGGCGGACTCCGCCGCGTGCGGCATACGGCTTACATCGTGATGGGCGTCCGCGCCGCGTATCGGGGACAAGGCGTCGGTACGGCGCTTTTTGGCGGGCTGGACGGCTGGGCAAGGGAATGCGGCGTGACGCGGCTTGAGCTGACCGTCATGCAACCCAACGCGGCGGCCAAGCGCCTTTATGAGAAACATGGCTTTGAGGCCGAGGGCGTACGCAGAAAAAGCATGCTCGTCAATGGCGAATATGTGGACGAGTATTATATGGCAAAGCTGTTATAATCCGGCGGGAAACCGCGGGGCTTTATACAGGCGGCTAAAAACAGCCGGCCGCGTCCCGCACAGAGGGACACGGCCGGCTGTCGGCTACAGCTTTCGGTTCATGATGGAGATAATCAGGTTGCTGTTTTCAAAAACCTTTGCAAGCGCGCTTGCGTCCACCAACTCGCGGAACTCCGGCAGGGGAATCACGCTTTCCATCAGCGGGAAAACCGTGAAAAACACGAAGCAGAGCATGACGCCCAGCAGAAGCCCAAACGCGCCGCCAGCCAGCCAGTCAAGATGCTTGAGCACCGGAAAACGAAAAACCGCGCGCAGCAGGTTAACCAGAATCGTCATCACCACAAAGCAGACGATGAAGCAAAGGATAAAGCAGAGCACGTTGATGCTGACGGACAAAATGGTCTGGTTGACATAATCGCCGACGTTGGTGGCCAGGTTGCCCAGAGGGCTGAACACCTGCTGGTCCAGATTATGCGTCAGCAGCGTGGCGATCGGCTCGGGCAGATTCGCCTTTTCAACGATGGAGGAGATGCTTACCGAATTGAGGCCGCTGACGGCCTGGCTGCTTAAGTCAAGATCGCCCAGCAGGCTTCCGGAATCGGTATAGGTGCTGATGAAGCGGGTGACTTCGGTATTGCCGCTGACAACGTCCGCCAGCTTGGGAAACAACAGGAACGAGCCGGCGAAGGCCAGCAGGCCGCCCGCCAGGTTCAGCACGGACTGTATGAAGCCCCGGTAGAACCCAAAGAGCACGCACAGCGCAATTACGCCGATGACGATGATGTCAATGATGTTCAGAATCATCCCGCCTTTCGTGGTTACTTGATGTTGCTGAGCGCCTGCGGCAGCGTGAGCACGTAAACCTCTTCTCCGCAGGCGACTACGGCATGGCCGTTGGTAAGGGTGCCGATCAGGCGCGTGGCAGGGGCGGTCAGGGGAAGGTCGTAGGTGGTGAAGCGGCTGTCGTTTTGCCCGGCGCGGAAAAGTTGCGTGCCGGAAAGCGCGTAGACGGTGCGGTTCCAAACCGTGGCGCCGATACAGGTGGAGGGCAGGCTGTAGCGCTTGTCGCTCTTGCCGGAAATCAACCGGAGCTCGCGGATATCAAAGAGGTTGTCCGTTTGCGAGGTGGGCGCGAACAATAGCAGCGCGTTGCCGCGCTCGGGCACCTCGTAGTTAAGCAGCCGCCAACCGTAGACCAGTACGCTCGCGGAAGTATCCTCGGTGCCGCGGTCGTTAAAGGTAAGCATTTTGCGGGTGTTGATTACGCGCAGCACGCCGTTTTCATAAACCACCGCGTAGGTGATGGGCTCGCCGAGCGAAACCTCGCCCGTATTCATCTTGCCGACCTCGAAGGTGTTAAGGATGGTGTTGGAGGCGGTGCCGAACACGTCAAGCGCGAGCGTCCACATGTACTCGCCGTTTTTGCCGTAAAAGCCCACGTCCAGGATGATCAGGTCTGAATAGGCGTCGGCCTCCTCGTCCATATGCGCGCCGGTATGATCCTTGACCACAAGGCGGGGAGTGGTGGTGCCGCCGATTACGGCCGCCACGTACTGCTCGCCCACACGCGCGAACTGGATTTCATCTCCGAGGTTGTCGTTATAGGAGGAATTGCCGTTCTGGTCGAGGATGTAGATGGTGTTGCCCACCCACGCGGCCACGACCGTGTTGTTGCAGTCGTAGCCCGCGTCCGCGCCAATCTGGAAGGACCAGCGGACAGAGCCCTTCTCGCTCAGACAATGGATGCTCACGCCGTCGTAATACAGCACGTTCTGCCCAAAGGGCATAATGGTATCGTTGTACGGGCAGGGCAAAAGCGAGGCGCTTACGCCTGTCGCCGGCTTGGCGGAAAAAATCGCGATACCGCCCCAGATGAGCAAAGCAAGGCCCGCAAGCATTAAAATCAGCAGAAAGACGGCCCTTGCGCGGCTCATTTTTGGTTTGACTCTTTGCATACTGGCTCCCTTTGAGCGGCCGCGCGTCCGAATGGCGGAAGGTCCCGTCCATTTAACGAACGCATAGCGCCGTTTGTTGCAGCCCGTCTTTGCACAAAGCTGCTATTTTCCATTATAGCCTGTGCGGGGCGGGGATGCAAGATGCATCCCCGCCGGGGCAGGATTTTTTGCCTGGGACGGTTAGGGGGCGCGGTGGAGAACCGGCGATTGGAAAGCAAATTATATTGAAGATCATTTCGGTTGGATGCTTCGCCGTATGGATTTGCCAGAAACTTGCATCGGAAATGAGGATGGATTATAATTTACACGCGCTGTTGAAAACGTTGCTGCCGGATAGGCAAAGGGAAGGGCGTGCGCGTGGCGCGCTCTCCAACCGGCAAACGGACACGGAAGATGGCGGCAAGGAAGGAAAACACGATGAAAGCAACATTTTTTAAACAATGGAAAGGCAGCCTGTACACCCTGTTTGTTGCCGGTCTACTGGTGCTGCGGCTGTTTTTCTGGTTTTCTCCGGGGCATGAGGAAAAAATCAACATGACATATCTGTGGCCGGCTGTTATCGCGGCGCTTGTGCTCGTGATAACCAGCCGGCGCGGCGGCATGCCCTGGAGCATGCGGATCACGCTGTGCCTAACGGCATGGTTTTTTATTTCCTGTGTGATTAACGGCGATTATTATCTGGAGTATAACGGTCGCTTTATGCTGGGGATCTTTATGAGTCTGGGTTTGTGCTATCCCGTCCTTTTAAACGCGGAAGGAGAGGGCCGAAGCGCGCGGCTTTCCGGGCTGGCCATGTGCTATGTGGCATTGATGGCGGGGCTCGCCTTGGCCAGCCTTTACACGGCGGTATTCAACGCGCCGTTGAGCACCCCTCTTTCCGACCAAACGCTTGGCGTCCGGGAGGGACGGCTCTACGTCTTCAACATGCATCCCAACGAGGTGGCGTGCTCTCTGTCGATCGGGCTTTTTCTTGCGGTCATGATGGCCCTGAAAACCGGGAAACCACTGCCCGGAGCGCTGTATCTGCTGGCGGGGCTTGTGATTTATGCCGCTGTCGCTATAACGGTCACCCGAACGGTGATGATCACCGTTTCGTTGGGGTTGGGCGCGTGTGTTTATCTGCTTGTGATGAAGCTGGTTCCCTTTCGCCGTATCGCGGCGAAGGCCGCTACAGGCGTTTTGCTCGCGGTGGTTACCGCGGCTGTCTCGTTTGCCGGCTTTAATCCCACGGTCGATTTAATCACGGGGCTTTCCGGGCAGGGCGCGCGCGGCTGGATGACGGCAGCGTCGGCGCAGGCGGCCGTTCCGGCTGAGGAACCTGCCCCTCCGGCGGAAACGCAGATTGAGGATCGCAGCCTGATTAAGGACCTTTCGACGTTTACCGGGAGAACGGAGATTTGGCGGGCCGGTATGGACTACATCAAACAGCGGCCGATTACGCTGCTGATTGGTTCGCCGGACAGCGAGGTGGCGCGGATTCCCGTTCGGTCGATCGGCAGGACGGTTTACCACATGCACAATGTGCTGATCGAAATGCTGCTTTTAACCGGTATTCCGGGACTGACGCTCTACCTGTGCCTTATTCTGATGGTGCTCAAGGGGGCGTTTCAGCTGTTTTTCGCGGCGGATACGCCGATATACCTGAAGTTCCTGGCTGTAATTCCGCCGCTTTTGATGGTGAACGGGTTTACGGAAATCTATCCGACCCTGTCGGGAAACGTTATGGACATGATGTTCTTCGTCGTTTCGGGCGCCGTCGTGGGCTTTGCGGCGGAAAGAAAGGGCGCCGGCAAGCTGTCCGGACGGGCCGGATGAGCGGAGCGCCCAGCCTTTCTTTTTGGGGGCTTTACACAAATTTAACCTTGTGATATAATAGTCAAACCGTTAAATCATTTCTCACAATCGAAGGAGGCATTCAGCTATGAGGAAAACCCTGTCTATCATGCTGGCCGTTGCCATGCTGCTTTCGCTGACGTTCTCAATGAGCGCCGTCGCCGAGGGCAAGGATTACTCCGGCTACACCATCCGTATCTACTCCAACTCCAACTCCACCGAGCGCGCCACCTGGCTTGTCAACGAGGCCAAGGAAGCGGGCTTCACCATTTCCATGGACGATAACACCGTTATCTCCGGCGACACCGCCGCCATCCAGGCCGCCAACGAGAAGAAGGATGGCGATATCCTGTTCGGCCTTAACGAGACCCGTTGGAGCCAGGTCGTGGGCGGCACGTATGAGAACCTGTCCGTGATCGACTGGACGCCCTCCTGGGCGGGCGATGTGGGCCAGTACAAGTATGACGGCAAGGCCTATGGCCTGGTTATCCAGAACGTGCTGATGCTCTACCGCAACGACGACCTGGGCACCAAGGGCGAGAAGCTTTCTTTCAAGCACTGGGCCGATATCGTGGATTGCGGCTACACCTGGTACCGCCAGGGCAAGGTGGGCGGAACCACCAACGCCAATATCAATTCCGCCATGCTGTATGCGTTCGTCGATCCTGCCTCCCCGGCGGGCGGCATTTCGCTGGACGGCTGGAAGACCCTGTGGAAGTATTGCGCAAACGGCATGTTCACCGGCGACAGCTACGGCTTTGACGCCCTGAACCGCGGCGACGTACAGGTTTCCACCTTCTATTCCTCCTCCCTTTACGGCAAGATCGACGCGGCCGGCGAGGGCTCGCAAAACCCGCTCAAGGGCACGTTGCAGCCGGAGAACTGGAATCTGGTTGAGATCGAGGACGGCACCTACTACATCGCCGAGTATATCGGCATCCTGAACAGGGATGGCCGCACCGACGAGCAGACCGAGGCCGTGAAGGCGTTCGCCGAGTGGTTTGGCTCCGCCGAGACGCAGGCCGCCTGGGGCGAGGAATTCGACTCCTATCCCTGCAACACGGTTGCCGCCGCCGAGCTCTACGAGGAGACCCCGGCCATCTATACCCTGAAAAACTTCGCGCTGGAAAAGGTCGATGGCACCGACATGAATTATGCCGAGTACGTGGCCGCCCATTCCGGCGAGTGGACCAACATTATGACCAACCTGGGCTTCTACTGGGCGGACGCGGCCAACGCCGTTGAGGAGCCCGCGTGGGATAACCTTGACTGGGCGACGCTGACGCAGGCCGTCGCGGAATAAGGCGCCTGTGAAGCTCAAAGATATGGCGAGCCGTCTATGGCTCGCCATACCTTTTAAGCTTCATCGCAATTAACTACGCATGAGGGAGTTGTTGAAGCCATGATTCAGCTCAACGACATCGTGGTAAAATTCGGAGATTTTACGGCGCTCCACAACATCAACGTGGAGGTGGGGGAGGGGGAGTTCTTTACCTTCCTGGGTCCCTCCGGCTGTGGAAAAACAACCACGCTGCGCACCATCACGGGCTTTATTCAGCCTGAAAGCGGCACGGTTTGCGTCAAGGACAGGGACATCACGCACGTACCCATCGAGGAGCGCAATATCGGCATCGTATTTCAGAGCTACGCGCTGTTTCCATCCATGACGGTATACGACAACATCGCGTTCGGTCTTAAGATCAAAAAGCTTAAGAAGGCGGAGGTAGACCAGAAGGTTCGCGCCATCGCCGCCAAGGTGGACCTTTCGGATGAGCAGCTGAAAAAGGCGGTTTCCCAGCTGTCCGGCGGCCAGCAGCAGCGCGTCGCCATCGCCCGCGCGCTGGTGACGGAGCCGGCCATCATCTGCATGGACGAGCCGCTTTCAAACCTCGACGCCAAGCTGCGCGTCCAGTTGCGCAACGAGCTCAAAAAAATGCAGCGGGATTTCGGCATCACCACCATCTACGTCACCCACGATCAGGAGGAGGCGCTGACGCTGTCCGACCGCATCGCGGTGTTCAATAACGGCTTTATCGAGCAGATCGGCACGCCAAACGAGGTCTATAACCACTCCAAAACCGAGTTTGTCTGCAACTTCATCGGCGATATTAACCGCCTTGGAGACGAGATTGTAGCCGCGTTGAACCAAAAGGGCGCGCCCGTCAGGCCGGGGGATCATCATTTCATCCGGCTGGAGCGCGTGCGCGTCAACCGCGCGCCAGACGCGGACGAGCTGGTGCTGGACGGCATCATTGAAAGCCGCGAGTATTACGGCCTCTACATCAAGTATTACATCCATGTCGGCTCGCAGACCGTCAAAGCCATCGAAAAAAACGACGGCATCAACATCTACGAGTCCGGGCAGAGCGTGAAGGTCGGCATCCACCCTGTGGATATCATGACCTACGCGGCCGAAGCGTAAGGGGGCGGGAGGATGAGCACCGAGACCAGAAAATGGCTCAGGCCGGATAAGCTCGTCAAGGTCTTTGGCATCGCCTTTTTCGTCTATCTGTTTTTCGGCTTCATGCTGCTGCCGTGCCTGAACACGCTCACGCAGATTTTTACCACGAAAAACGCGGCGGGCGAAACGGACCCCTGGGCGGTCATCCGCTTTTTCTTTGCGGGCAACATGCCGCAGTACGTGTGGAATTCGCTCAAGCTGGCCATCTGCCTGGTGGTGACGGTCAATATCGTGGGCGTGAGCATTGTGCTGCTGACCGAGTATTTTGACATCAAGGGCGCGAAAATTCTGCGCCTGGGCTATATGACCACGCTGATCTACAGCGGCGTCGCGCTTGTGACCGGCTACCTGTTCCTGTACGACCGCAACGGCATCATCACCACGATGCTGCTCAACGCCTTTCCGGGCATGGACCCCAACTGGTTTTCAGGGTTCAACGCGGTGCTGTTTACCATGACGTTTGCGTGCACCTCCAACCACGCGCTGTTTTTGCGCAACGCCATCAGGGGCATTGATTACAACACGGTCGAGGCCGCGCGCAACCTGGGCGCCAAGCCCTTCAAGGTGCTGCGCAAGGTGGTATTCCCCACGCTGATCCCAACGATGTTTTCCCTGACCGTCATGACGTTTATCACGGGCCTGTGCGCCATGTCGGCCCCGACGCTGCTGGGGTACGACTCCATCAACCCGGAGATCGTACGGCTTGCCGGTTCGTCCATCGCGGACGAGGCCTTTCCGCAGGCGCGCGCCGCGCTGCTGTCAATTATCCTGGCGCTGTTTACCATCGTTCTGCTCACCTGCCTGTCCGCCTATGAGCGCAAAGGCCATTATCTTTCGGTTTCCAAAACCAAGGCAAAGCTGGTCAAGCAGAAGATCGACAATCCCGTGGCCAACGTGCTGGCGCATATCTACGCGTATGTGCTGTTCATCATCTACATGACGCCCGTGGTGATGATCGTGGTGTTCGCGTTCCAGAACTATCCGGCCATCCGGATGAAAACGCTGGACTTTTCCAATTTCACGCTGATCAATTTCTTTGGCGAGCAGGATTACTCCTACCTCACCTCACGCGGCACATACAAGACGCGCTCCGGGGCGATTTCGGGCCTGTTTTCCAACGACGCGACGCTGGGCGGCATCAGGCTTAGCTTTATCCTTTCCGCGCTCGCTGCGGCGCTTGCTTGCGTCATTGTGGTGGTGGCTTGCAACTATATCTTCAAAAACCGCAAGAAAAAGCGCGGCGCGGTGCTGGAATACAGCCTGCTGTTTCCGTGGCTTTTGCCCACCATTCTGATCTGCTACTCCTACCGCACCTTCTTTAACAGCGAGGACGTGTGGTATGTGTTTAACAGCAACCTCTACTACATGGAAAACGTCCGGCTGCTGATCATTATTGCATATACGGTTGTAAAGCTGCCGTTTGCGCTGAGGATGATCAAGGCGTCGTTCTACGCCATCGACGAGGAGCTGGAGGACGCGGCCCGAAACCTGGGCGCGAGCGGCCTGAAAACCTTTATGAGGGTGAAGCTGCCCATTATCCTGCCGAGCGTGCTGGCGGTGTTTGCCCTTAACTTTAACGCCCTGTTTACGGAATACGATATGTCCGCGACGTTTGCCAGCAGCCAGGGCACCACCTACGCGATGGTTATTCAGAGCATGTGCGCGGACGAGGGGCTGTACGGGTATAACGTTAACGCCTCCGGGCGAAGATGCGCGTCCACGGTGTTTATCATGCTGGTGTCGGGGCTGATTCTGTACCTTGTATACGGCGTCGGCGCGCGTGACCTGGGCGACAGGCTGGAGCTTAAGGAGAAACGGCGAAAACGGAGGGAGAAATTCCTGACGCGCTTTAAAGGCGGAGGGGCCTCGGCTCCGGCCGAGGCTGAAAAGGGCTAGACCTTTATATGGAAAGTGGCGGAAACGGCTTTTTGTCCGTTCCCGCCACTTCTTTAGTTAATACGCCCTACCACTCAATCGGCGTGCCGTCCGCGAGCCGCCATACGGGGTTGCGCCAGTCGTGCCCCACAGCGGCGGCGGAGCGGACTTTTTTCTCGTCGATGTCAATACCAAGCCCTGGACGGGTCGGCCTCTCAATCCAACCGTCGTGATAGTGAAAGCCGCCGCCTTCTTTCAAATAATCAAAGTCGCCTATGCCGTTGTAATGGATGTTGAGGCTTTGCTCCTGAATAAAGGCGTTTGGCGTGCAGAAATCCAGCTGTACGCACGCGGCCAGCGCGATGGGGCCCAGCGGGCAGTGCGGCGCGACGGCCATATCATAGCACTCCGCCATGGCGGCAATCTTGCGGCTTTCCCAGATGCCGCCCGCGTGCGACAGGTCCGGCTGGAGAATATCTACCGCGCCCGCGGCGATCAGCTGCTTGAAGCCCCAGCGCGTATACATGCGCTCGCCCGTGGCGATGGGGGTGTTGCAGTGGCGGCGCAGCTCCTGAAAGCCCTCGACCTGCTCCGGCTGCAGCGGCTCCTCGATGTAGAGCAGGCCGTACTGCTCCAACTCGTGGATGAGCATGCGCGCCATGGGCATATGCACGCGGCCGTGGAAGTCCACCGCCACGTCGATCTCGTAGCCGAAGCGGTCGCGGATCAAACCGATCTTGTCCGCGGCGGCCTTCAGCTTGCGCACGTTATCCACCCAGCCCAGCTCGTCGGTAATACAGGTTTTGATGGTGCGGTAGCCCTGCCGCATGCGCTCCTCTATCTGCGGGATGATATCCGCGCCGCCCTCGCCCATAATCCAGGCGTACACTTGAAGCCTGTCGCGCACAGCGCCACCCAGCAGGTCGTACACCGGCACGCCCAGGGCCTTTCCCTTAATGTCCCACAGCGCCTGCTCGATGCCGGACATCGCGCTGGTGAGCACCGGGCCGCCGCGGTAAAAGTTGCAGCGGTACATCGTCTGCCACAGCTCCTCTACATGGCCCGCCTCCTTACCAATCAATTGTCCGCGCAGCTCGTTCACGCATGCCATGACGGAATCCGCTTTCCCCTCAACAATGGGTTCGCCCCAGCCGTCCAGGCCGTCGTCCGTCGTGATTTTGACAAACAGCCAGCGGGGCGGAACCTTGAAAAGCTCGATTTCTTTGATCTTCATTGCAATCATCCTTTCCCGTGCCTTGATTTGCCTTTATTATAGAAAGGCGCCTCCGGTTCGTAAAGAGCCGGGCCCGCGCTTTGGCTTATTGAATTTTTGTGTCGGATTATCCGAATCGTTTTTTGATTATCCAAAATTCAAAAAGGGGAATCCGTGAGGCGAAAAAGTCGGATATGGCCATAAATCGACCATAAAATGAATAATTGACCGTGGGCGAAGGGTGCTCTATCATGAGACCATCGAACAGGAGAGACGACAGGGAGGAATACCTGATGACCAACGAACGCGCACTCTCGGGCGTCCACTTAGGGGCGCCGCGCCATTCCGGCTGGCGGATGATCAAGGCGAACTTTCAGCGGTACTGGGGGCTGTACCTTTTGCTTTTGCCCACGCTGATCTATGCGGCCATCTTTTTGTACGGCCCGATGTACGGCCTTCTGATTGCCTTTAAGGATTACAACTCCAAGCTGGGCGTCACGGGCAGCCCGTGGGCGGACCCTTTTTATAAGTACCTGGAAAGGTTTTTTACCTCCTACAATTGCGGCAAGCTAATCGGCAACACCTTAACCATCAGCCTTTATACGCTGCTGGCGAGCTTTCCCATTCCGATTATCTTCGCCCTGCTGCTTAACCAGCTGCCAAACGGCAAGTTTAAAAAACTGGTGCAGACGGTCTCTTATGCGCCGCACTTTATTTCCACGGTGGTGCTGGTGAGCATGCTCAGCGTGTTCCTGGCCCCCTCCAGCGGTATTGTCAACATCCTGATTACCAAGCTGGGCGGGCAGGCGTTTTACTTCATGGGCAGCGAAAGCGCGTTTAAGCACGTTTACGTATGGTCAGGCATCTGGCAGAGCATGGGCTGGTCGTCCATCATCTATGTGGCGGCGCTGGCCGGGGTCAGTCCGGACCAGCACGAGGCCGCCATTGTGGATGGGGCCAACAAGCTTCAGCGAATCTGGTACGTGGATATCCCGGCCATTATGCCCACTGCGGTCACCATGCTGATCCTCAATACGGGAAATATCATGTCCATCGGCTTTGAAAAGGCCTTCCTGATGCAGAACAACCTGAACACGGGCGCATCGGAAATTATTTCCACATACGTCTACAAGGTCGGCATCCTCAACGGGCAGTTCAGCTATTCCACGGCCATCGGAATGTTCAACGCCGTCATCTGCTGCGTGATGGTGCTGCTGGTCAACTGGATATCCCGCAAAACGACCGAAAGCGGACTGTGGTGACATGCGGTCTGGAGAGGATGGTTAAAAGCATGAGCAAAGCAACAAAAAACCAGGTGAAGCTTACGCGGGGCGACCGGGTGTTCAACGTTTTCATCTACGCGCTGATGGCCGTGGTGCTGATCCTGTGCGCCTATCCCCTGTATTTTGTGGTGATCGCCTCCTTCAGCGACCCCACGCAGGTCAATGCCGGAAACGTCATCTTTTTACCTAAGGACGTGATGGTGGATGGGTATATCAGCATCTTCCACGACGCGAAGATATGGACGGGTTACAAAAACACCATCATATACACGGTCGTTGGCACCTGCCTTAACGTATGCCTGACGATGGCGGCCGCCTATCCGCTCTCCCGCAAGGAGCTGCTGGGGCGCAAGCAGATTATGATGCTGCTTACCTTCACGATGTTCTTCAACGGCGGCATGATTCCCAATTACCTTCTGGTAAACGGCATGGGTCTTAAAAACACGATTTGGGCCATGGTGCTGCCGACAGCGGTTTCGGTCTGGAACCTGATTATTGCACGGTCGTACTTTATGTCCACCATCCCGGACGAGCTGGTGGAGGCGGCGGAGATCGACGGCTGCGGAAGCCTCCGCTTCTTCTTTACCATGGCGTTGCCCCTGTCCAAGGCGCTTACGGCGGTAATGGTGCTGTTTTACGCCGTCAGCCACTGGAACGCGTTCTTCAACGCCCTGCTGTATCTGGACAAGAGCGCCATGCACCCGCTCCAGCTGGTGCTGCGCGATTTGCTGCTGGTCAACCAGGGCGTGGACTCCAGCATGATGGCGGACGCCAAGGAGATGCAGCTTCGCCAGAAGTTGGCCGACCTGCTCAAATACGGCGCGGTCGTGGTGTCCACTTTGCCGGTACTGTGCATTTACCCGTTTATTCAAAAATACTTCGTCAAAGGCGTCATGGTTGGCGCGGTCAAGGGATGATCTCCGCTTTTTAAGCGGTTAGTTCATATGATGAAAGGAGGAGCAGAAAATGCTTCGCAAAATTCTGGCAACAGCCCTGGTACTGATGATGGCGCTGGCGGGAACCGCCGTGGCCGAAACCGCCGCGTTCAACGCGGAGGGCTACCCCATTGTCAACGAGCCGGTCACGCTTCGCGTGCTGGTGGGCAACAGCGCCGCCAGCCCGGCGGATTACAACGACCTCCAGATTATCCAGGAGATCGAGCAGAAAACCGGCATCCATATCGAATGGATTATGGCCGGCTCAGGCCTGACCGAAAAGCGCTCGGTCATGCTTGCCACCGGCGACCTGCCCGACATTATCTTAAAGGACGTAACCGCCACCGAGCTGGTAACCTACGGTGAAAACGGCACGTTCATCCCCATGCAGGACCTGATCAAGCAATACGCGCCCAACGTAACCGCGCTGTTTGAAAAAACGGAGGGCCTTGAGGGCTTCGTGACCGCGCCCGACGGCAATATCTACGGCGTGCCGCGCATGAACGCCGCTCCGTGGACCAAGACCAACGGCATCGGCATGATCAACACCAAATGGCTGGAAAACCTGGGTCTTGAAATGCCCACCACCATCGACGAGTTTTACAACGTGCTCAAGGCCTTTAAGGAGCAGGATGCCAACCAAAACGGCGACCCCGCCGACGAGATTCCCATGGCGTTTGGCAAGTGGCTCAACTCCGGCGTGACCACGCTTAGCGATGTTAACGGTATCTCCTACCTGATGAGCGCCTTCGGCGTGCCCATGGGCATCGAGTACATGGACGTTCAGGATGGCAAGGTCACGTGCGTTGCCACCACGGAAAACTACAAGCAGGGCATCGCGTACCTGAGCAAGATGTATGCCGAGGGCCTGATCGATATCGAGAGCTTCACCATGAGCCGCGAGCAGCTGGATGCCAAAATCAGCCAGATTCCATATAGCGTGGGCTATATCCAGGGTTGGGACATCGCGGATGAATTCTCCACCGACGACGCGAAGGACAACTACGGCTTCATGCCGCCGCTTAAAGGCGTGGACGGCTCTGATCCCGTGATATACCAGGTGCCGCTGTACGGCATCAGCCGCGGCGCCTGCGTCATCACCTCCGCCTGCCAGTACCCCGAGGCAGCCATGCGTTGGATCGATACTCTCTACGATACGCTGATCTCCGTGCAGATTTGCGAAGGCCCCATCGGGGTGCGCGTCGGTGAAAACGGCGACGGCACCTATGAAGTGCTGCCCGCGCCCGAGGGCATGAACAGCACCCAGTGGAAGGACGGCAACGCCCTGGGCGGCTACGGCGCGTTCGCTATCACGCCCGACACCTTCACCAATGTTCTCCGCTTCCCCGCGACGGACGCCAAGGTCGCCTTCATGACCGAGCATATGGACCCCTATGCCGATACCGAGGCTTTCCCGTCCGTGTACTACACGGTGGCGGAATCCGAGGAGGTCGCGCTGCTTCGGACGGACCTGCTAAGCTACATTGAGCGTCGCGCCAGCGACTGGATCATGAACGGCGGCATCGAGGAGCAGTGGGACGGCTACGTAAGCGAGCTTGGCGCCATGGGCCTTAACCGCCTGATGGAAATCAACCAGGCCGCGTATGACCGCTATATTGGCAAGTAAACAATAAAAAAGCTCTTTGGGACTGCCGCGCATGAGCCTCACGTAGCGCGGCAGTCCCAACAGTCGCTGTTGCGCCCTTGGCGGCTGTGCTACAATAAGCCCCGATGATTCCCGGAAGGAGCGTGCCAAGATGCCCCACCCAGCGCGCCGGCCCGCGTATTATAAAAAGCTGCTGCGCACGATGCTGCTCACCTTTCTGGTGCCGGCGGTTATCGCGACGGGCATTTTGTGCGCTTTTCAGGTGCGCAGGGAGATCCAGCGCGCAAGGCAGGAGCAGTCCGTGGACGCTGCGCGGCTGATGAGCGTATTGAGCGGCCAGCTGGATACCGCCGCCCAAATGGCCTTCCATTGCGCAAACGATTCATTTATTGTATCGCTGTCCAAACGGGAATATGACGTGCTGGCGTTTGCGGAGCTCAGCGCCGATCTGCGCGCGCTCAAGGCGGCCAACTCCTACATTGAGGATATCATGGTCTACTATGCCGGGCATCCGATGACCTATACAACGGACGGCATCTATCCGGCCGCCGCCTCCGCGACGGGCCTTACGCTAAACGGCATGCTGATTGATGAATATACCTCGGACGCGGCCCGGCGCTTTACCTTCGACCGCGTGTCGGTATCGCGGACCGGGCAGGTCCGCCAATCGTTATGTTATCTGTACTCCGACCTGGTGCATCCCGGCATCCGGGTGTTGGTAACGCTGGACCCGCGCACGCTCGGCTATGGCGAGGAACGCAACACCGCGGAGTGCTGGATGGCGCTTTCGCAGGCCGGCGGGGAGCTGCTGCTCAGCCATGGCATGAGCGACGAACTGGTGGCGGAGGCTGTGGAGGCGGCGGCCCGCGCGCCGGAGGGCGGAATGCTCCGCTTGGCCTCCGGCAGGTATCTGTCCACCGTTGAAATCTCGGAGGATTACGGCATCCGCTATGTGATGCTCACGCCGTTAAGCCGGTTCATTCCCTCGGTGCTGTACGAGTCGCTGCTGATTCTGGCGGCGGGGCTTACAGTGATGCTTCTTGCTACGGTGATGATTACGCGCATCGCGGGCAAAACCTACGCCCCCGTCAAGAAGCTGTATACTTCCGTCAGCCCGGACGGGGCCGGGGATGCCGTGGACGAGTTCGGCGTAATCGGAAGCGCGTTATCCAGCCTGAAAAGCACCGTCGACCGGCAGGGGCAGACGCTTCAAAGCCAGCTTCCGGCTGTCAGAATGCAGCTTCTCTCCCGGCTGATCAACGGCGTGTATGAGTCGGCGGAGGATTTTAACTACGTGGCGTCGGCC
Organism: Bacillota bacterium; assembly: GCA_023411375.1. Classification (GTDB taxonomy): domain Bacteria; phylum Bacillota; class Clostridia; order Christensenellales; family Aristaeellaceae; genus Limiplasma. The sequence continues at coordinate 18,849 of JAEYOW010000045.1, forward strand.
ACAGGCATGGCGCTGACGCATGGGTATTACCTTTCGTTTATCGCCGCCTGCGCACCGGAGGAGGCGCGGGAGGATATCGTCTTGGCCATGGAGCAGGAAGCGGGCGGCGAGTGGGAGCTGTACGGCTGCCAGACGCTTTCGCCCGATATGTACCTGTTTGTGATGTCCACCGCCGAGCCTGGCAGGGCGCAGCGCTTTTTAAACCACTCGCACGAGGCGCTCAAAAAGCGGCTGGGCGCGTCGTTTACGATCTATGTGAGCACCTGCTGCCAGGAGTTTGCGCGCATCGGCCAGACGGCTGTGGAATGCCGGACGCTGTATGATACGCTTGGGCTCAACGGTATGCTGAACGCCTTTCACAACGATCAGCGGGATGTGAGGCAGTTGCTTTACGCTTCGGCGGAAATGGAACCGCTGCTCAAACGCCTTAGGCAGGCCATCTATGACGGCAGCGTGGAAGAGGCAAAGCGCTGCCTGGAATCATTTGACGCGCAGCGCAGCCGCTGGGAGCTGTCCGCCTTTGCCGGGCAATGCGTCAGCTTCGACCTGATCAACTGCGTGCTCGGCTCCCTGAGCGGGCTGCTCAACCAGCAGGAGAGCTTGGCCGGGGAACCGGTTGATTTGTCCGGCCTTGCCAGCTTCCGTTCACCCCGCGACCTGACCCATGCCACAAGCGAGCTCGGCCCGCTGATCGAAAAGGCGCTCAATCGTCAAAGCGGCGTAAAAAAAGGCGGCAGGCCAGATATGGAGGACATCCTCAGCTATATCCATGCGCATTATTCGGACTATGACTTCTCGGTAAAGCAGGTTGCGGAATACGCAAACATGTCCCTTTCGGCATTCAGCCAGTATTTCAGGGCGCAGCGCGGGATGACGGTAATCGACTATGTGCTGAACCAGCGTATCGACGCCGCCAAGGATAAACTGGCCGGCACCGATATGCTCATTTCCGAAATTGTGTTTGCGATCGGCTATGTGAGCGTTCCCAGCTTTGTCAACAAATTCAAGCGCGTTACGGGCATGACCCCCGGCGAATACCGGGAGCAGTCGCGGGCGCGTGAATAAGCGGAGGATTGATATACCCATGAACGCCTATTGCTTTAAAGACGGGCGCTTCTTTAGGGACGGGCGGCCCGTGGCTGAGCTGCGCGCCTGTCCGGCCGGAACGGACAGCGTGCGCGCGCTTGGGGACGGTATCTTTGAAGTGACGCGCACCTTTAGCCTTGCGGAGCGGGAGCCCGTGCCGGAGGCGCTCGCGCTGGAGATTCACACATGCTTTACGCCGGATTTTTACGAAATCCCCTGCGTTACCTATAACGGAAACCGCTGGGGCAGCGGGGTGGAGCCGCAGGGGCTTTCGGCCAACGGCCAGCCGTGGGTATACGCGTCCCACCGCTCGTCCCTGCCCGGCTGCACCTATTCGGAGGATGGTACGGACGCCGTGTGCCTGTTCGGCGATCCGGAAAATCCTCCGTTTTCCATGTCCATGGCGCAAAAGGAGGGCGGCATGCGCCATATCCTCCTTTTGCCGCAGGTTGAGAAACCCATCCGCTACTGCGCCAAGGCGGCTTACGACGCGCCGCTGCTGCCCAGACTGTTTATGAACGGCCCGGTTACGCTGACCGCGTATGTCGTGCTGAACCCAGCGGCCGGACGCGGGCTTGCCATTGCCAAAGCGCTGGAATTTGGGTGGCGGCGTTTCGGCCATGCCACAAGTCCGCGCTTTGATCCGGCAACCCTCTGGCGGCTGGGCATTCGCTTTGCCAGGGAGAGCGTCTATTTTGAGGACGGGGATTTTTGCGGCTTTTGTATGGGCTTGTATGATGACGCGGGCGAATGGGTGCAGCGGCGCAACAACCTGGAAATTGGCTGGGTGGGCCAAAACGCGTCCCTTGCGGTGGCGCTGATAGCGGACGGGCTGAAAACCGGGGACAAAGCGGCGCTTTCGCAGGGCATAGGCGTGCTGGACGCGTGGCAGAAAGCACGGCTGCCAAACGGGCTGTTCCGTTGCCGTTTCGACCGGGTGCTGAAAAACGACAACCGACTGGACGACCCGGAGGAGCGGCAGGACGCCGCCAACCTGTTCAGCGTGGTCAGGCAATATCTGCGGGCTTATCACCTGCTTAAGGGGCACGGCGTTTGCCGCGCGGATTACAGGGATACGGCGCTTCGCGTTTGCGCGTTTGGGCTTGGGGCGCAGGGCGCGGACGGCTCGTTTGCCAAAGCATGGTTTAACGACGGCACGCCGTCCGACGCGGACGGCACGGTAGGCGCTTACATGGCTTGGGCGCTGCTTCAGGGCTATGCGGAAACGAAAGAGGACGCATACCTGCTGGCGGCGGAGCGCGGCTTTGCGTGGTATTGGGCGCAGTTTGAGCGGGACGGCTACATGACCGCCGGCGCGCTTGATACCTACTGTATCGATAAGGAATCGGCCATGCCGATGCTCGCGCTCGCGGTAGAGCTGTACGGGTATACGGACAGACGGGAATACCTTGACAAAGCCGTGGCGATTTCGTACTATCTGGAAACATGGCTGTACCACTATACCGTCAAAGCGCCGGAGGGTACGTTGCTTTCTCAATACGGATATGATACGCTTGGGGCGACGGCCGTATCGGTGCAGCACCAGCATGTGGACGCATACGCGCTCCAGTTTTTGCGGTACTGGGTACGGCTTGCCCAATATACCTCAAATCCCCGCTGGGAGGAACTGGCCTGGGCCGTATGGTGCAACGCCACGCAGTTTATATCCGACGGGACGCTTGTGATCGACGGCGCGCGCCGCCCGGCGGGCAGCCAGGATGAGGGCGTGTGCCAGACCTTCTGGCGCACCAGCCGGGGCGAGCCGTTCCATACCTCCCGCTGGCTGGTATGCTGGAACGGCGCTTTCAGGCTGGAAAACCTGATGGATGAGGACGTTTGCGCAATGCTTAAGCGACATGGCGGCGAAAAAGCCCGACAGCCGGATGCGCGGCCGCCCCGATGCTTATGAGAATATGAAACTGGCTGTACAGACACAGATAAAGGAGCCGAAAACTATGAAAATTACAAAGTTTACCTGCTATCCTGTCCTGCCGCGCTGGCTGTTTTTGAAGCTTGAAACCGACGAGGGGATTATCGGCTGGGGCGAGCCGGTGGTGGAAGGCCGCGCCCATACGGTTCAGGCGGCTGTGGAGGAGTTGAGCTACTATTTTCTTGGCAAAAACCCCATGGCCATCGAGGACTTATGGCAGACGTTCTACCGCGCGGGCTTCTACCGGGGCGGCCCGGAGATGATGAGCGCCATCGCGGGCATCGATCAGGCGCTGTGGGATATCAAGGGCAAGGCGCTGAACGCGCCCGTATACGAGCTGCTGGGCGGAAGCTGCCGCGACCGCCTCAAGGTGTATTGCTGGATTGGCGGCGACCGGCCGGACGACGTGGCGGCGGCGGTCGCGCAAAAACACGCGGAGGGCTATTCCGCCGTCAAGATGAACGCGACGGAGGAGCTTCACTATATCGACTCGTATAAGAAGGTGGAGGCGGTGCTCGCCCGCGCGGCGGCTATCCGCGAGGCCGTCGGCTATGATATGGAGTTCGGCGTCGATTTTCACGGCCGGGTGCATAAAAGCATGGCTAAGGTTCTCGCCAAGGAGCTGGAAGCATACCGGCCCATGTTTATCGAGGAGCCGGTGCTTTCCGAAAACATCGAGGCCCTGCGCGATATCGCTTGCCATACCACCATCCCCATCGCCACGGGCGAAAGGATGTTTAGCCGCTGGGATTTCAAGCGCCTGCTGACGGAGGGCTATGTGGACATCATCCAGCCGGACCTGTCCCACGCCGGGGGCATTTCCGAGTGCCGCAAGATCGCCACCATGGCCGAGGCGTTCGACGTGGCGGTCGCGCCGCACTGCCCGCTGGGCCCGGTGGCACTCGCCGCGTGCGTGCAATTGGATATGTGCACGCCCAATGTGTTTATTCAGGAGCAAAGCCTTGGTATCCATTACAACCAGGGCGGCGATTTGCTGGATTACCTGAAGGACGCGGCGCCGTTTACGTATCACGAGGGCTACATCCTGCCGCCCACGGCTCCCGGCCTCGGCGTGCAAGTGGACGAGGACAAGCTGCGCCGCATGGCCGAAAAGGGGCACAACTGGAAAAACCCGGTCTGGCGGAACGACGACGGCACCATCGCGGAGTGGTAAGGGAGGCTGTAACCAGTGACGAGGGAAGAAATATTTAGCCGGGTAAAGGAACGCAAGATCATCGCCATTGTGCGCGGACAGAGCCCTGAAAATCTGCTGCCGCTCGCCGAGGCGCTCGGACGGGGCGGCGTGGATTTGATGGAAATTACCTTTCAGCAGAGCAGGCCGGAAACCTGGCGCGAGACGGCGGCGGGAATTCGCGAAATCACGGCGCTTCATGGCGAAAGGCTGCTATGCGGCGCGGGTACCGTGATGAGCGTGGAGCAGGCGCGCATGGCGCATGGGGCGGGGGCAAAGTACATCATTTCACCCAACGTGGACGAAGGCGTGATTCGCGAGACGGTCCGGCTGGGGATGGTTTCCCTGCCCGGCGCGATGACCCCGACGGAAATCGTCGCCGCGCACGCGTACGGCGCGGACGCTGTCAAGGTATTCCCGCTGGGCTGCCTTGGGCCGGACTACCTGCGCGCGCTGCGCGGCCCGCTCGGATATATTCCGCTGCTGGCGGTCGGAGGTGTGAACGAGCATAACGCCGCCGAATTTCTGCGCGCTGGCGCGGCGGGGCTGGGCATAGGCGGCAGCCTTGTGGACGGCGCGCTGGTCGCGGCCGGAAACTTTGAGCAAATCACGCGCGTTGCGCGCATATACCGCGCGACTGTGGACGCCGCGTAACGCGAAAGAAAAGAGGAAAAGGGCATGGACGGGGCCATCCGGCTATGGATAGACGGCGGAACGACAAACACACGGTTTACATTGACGCGGGGGGAGGACGTTGTGGAGCGTACCTGCCGCCGGGTGGGGGCGGCAAATGCCGACATATCGCTTCACAATGCGCCGCTGGCCGCCGCCGTGGCGGACGAGACCGCGGCGCTGGAACGCAGGCATGGCGTGCGGATTGAGCGCGTTTGCGCCTCCGGCATGATCACCTCGCAAAACGGGCTTGTCGAGGTGCCCCACCTTCCCGCGCCCACCGGGCTTTGCGAGCTGGCCAAGGGCGTTAAAACCGTCTGGCTGGCGGAGGTGAGCAAAACCGCGCCAATCGACTTCATTCCCGGCGTGCGGTGCGGCGGGGGGACGTCGGCGGACGTGATGCGCGGCGAGGAAACGGAGATTATGGGCTGGATGGAGGGCGCTGCGGACAACCGGTTGTTTTTGCATTTCGGCTCCCATAACAAGGCTATTCTGGTCAAAGAGGGCCGCATTGAACAATCCGTCACCACGCTGAGCGGCGAGCTGCTCTATGCCGTTACGCACGATACCATTTTGCGCAGCGCCGCCGGCGGGGAGCCCCCGGCCGTGTTTTTTGAGGAGGATGCCGCGAGCGGCTTTGAGGCCGCGGCAGTCAGCGGCGCGGCACGGGCGTTGTTTGAGGCCCGGCTCTATGCAACGCAAGGCGGCAAAACGCCTGCGCACGTATACTCCTTCCTGGTGGGCGCGCTGGCCCAGCAGGACATGCTGGCGTTTGAGCCGCTGCTGCGCCAGGGGGCGGACGAGATCGTGCTTTACGGACGGGAGGCGTTCGTTCGTGTGTTCCTTGGCAGGCTCCGCGCGGAAAACACGCGGACGGTATCTCATGAAAACAGCGAATGGCTCAGTTTTCAGGGCATGCGCAGGATCATGCGCGCCAGGGAACGGATGGAACGCCTTTGAAACAACTGATCTGATGTCCGGATGGGTTGCGAAAACCATAAACAAGTGGTATCATGCCCATGGCGAAAGCCTGGGAGGGATGAGGCCATGAAACACCTGTACGACACCGTTATTTTTGATCTGGACGGTACGCTTTTGGATACCTTGGAGGATTTGACCAACGCGACCAACCACGCTATGCGTCAGAGCGGCTATCCCGAGCATACGATGGACGAGGTGCGGCGCTATGTGGGCAACGGCGTGGGCATGCTCATCCGCCGCGCGCTGCCCGCCCATGCGGACGGCGACGAGGAGGCCTTTCAGGAGGCATTACAAGCGTTTAAACGCTACTATGCCCAGCACAACAACGAGGCCACCGCGCCCTACGACGGCGTGCCGGGGATGCTGGAACGGCTGAAGGCGTCCGGCATCCGGCTGGCGATCGTTTCCAATAAAAACGACCCGAACGTCAAGGCGCTTAGCGAGGGCTATTTCAGCCGATGGGTTGAGCTGGCCGTGGGCGAGCGGGAGGGCGTGCGCAGAAAGCCGGCCCCCGATACCGTCCTCAGCGTGATGAGGGCATGGGAATGCAGCCCGGAAAAGACGCTTTACGTGGGCGACAGCGATGTGGATATTGAAACCGCGAAAAACGCGGGTGTGGAGTGTGCCGCCGTATGCTGGGGCTTTCGCACGGAGAACGAGCTCAGGCGCGCGGGCGCGAAGCTGCTGGTGCATAACCCCGCTGAGCTTGCCGCGCTGGTGCTGGGAAGTTGAAAGCCCGGCGCGCGACGCATATTTTAACCGCGCTTTCAAAGGCATGACAAAACGGAGCGGCATGAGCGCTCCGTTTTGTTATAAAATCTTCTTCTACCGCCTGCCGCCGCCAAATCCGCCGCCGAAGGAAACCTCCGTGCTCATGACGGCGGTTTGTTCGCTGCCGCCCGTGCGTATGGTATAGCTCTGCCCGTTTTCCAGAAGATCGGAGTATACGACCACGCTCTGATACGGGCCCATCGCGTCGAAGGAAAGCAACGTGTTGCCGGATGTGTCCAGCACCTCGACTGCGCCGGACGCGTCGCAGCTTAGCAGCGCGCCCGCGACGGCGGGCTGGGAAACCCCCTGCGCCATGCCGGAGGCGCCGACGGCCAGCAGCGTTCCCCCTCTCATGGTAAAGCCGCCGTCATAGTCCAGCGCGCCGTTGCCGCTGCTTTCCGGTCCGCGCACATACACCTCTCCGCCGCTCATGGTGATATCGCCGTTGACGTCAATACCGTCGCCATCCGCCGTAACCGTGATGCAGCCGCCGGAGACCGTCAGCGTGCCGGTGCTGGAGGAAAACATGTCGCGGCCATGACGGCCCCATTCGCCACCCCAGCCCACGTCCGTCTGCACGCCGCTGTCGCCGCCCGCGCCGTTGATGCCGTCGTCGGCCGCCGTGATGGCAACCCTGCCGCCGGACAAGGTGATATCGGTGGCCTCAACGCCCTCGTAGGCTTCCGTTATGCTGATTTCACCGCCGCTTATGCGCAGGGCGGCGTCTGCGTGCATGCCGTCGTCGCCTGTGGAAAGGGTAAGCGTACCGGCCGTCATTTCGATATCGCCGTTGGAATGGATGGCGTCGTCCTCGCTGTCGACGGTTATGTTTGCGCCGGACAGGGTAATCAGCGTCGCCGCTTTTACGCCCTTCATGCCGGATGATTCACTGGATGTAGTATCCTTGGCCGTAAAGCCTGGACCGCCGCCCCGGCCCGCGTTTTGATTTGATTTTACCACGGCCGCGCTGCCGCCGCCTGTTTTGATCGAAATATCGCCGCCCGCGAGCGTCACATAGCCGCGCCCGGCCTCCTCCGTATTGGTGGCCTTGACGCCGTCGCCGGACGCTGACGTTACGCTGAGCGTCCCGCCGCCCACAATCACGGCGTCCTTGCCTACAAGCCCGTCGTCCCGCGCGGTTACGCTCACCTGTCCGCTGACGATTTTCAGCGTGTCGCGGCTGTTGACGCCATCCTGATAGCCCCCTTCCACCACGAGCGCGCCCGTGCCGTTAACGGTCAGGTCGTCCCGGCTGTAGACGGCGGCGTTCACGGCCTCGTCCTGCGCGTCCGCCCCGGTCTGGGAAAAGGTATTGACTGTGCCTTGTGCAAGCGTCAGAATCACCTTTTTGCAGTTTTCCGTATACAGGGCAGCGCCGCTTGCGTTGCGCACGCTCACACCGTTTAGCAGCAGCCGGACGATTCCTTCCTCCTGTAGAGAAATACGGATGCCGCCGTTTGCAATTTCGCCGCTCAGGACATAAACGCCCTCCTCTGAAATGGTGACGCTCTCGCCGTTCAGCACGATGGGGGTAGCTTCTTCCATGGTTGCCAGGATTAGATCCTTTTCGCTAAACAGGCTGTTTTCCACATCCCCCGCCTGGGCGGTCAGCAGGACCGCAGCCGGCAGCAAAACGAAGGAAAGCATATACGCCAATGTCTTTTTCATTATTTACCACCATCAAATCTATTTGAATAATCAGGGGGTTAAGGCTTTCGTGAAGCCGCTTAAAGCTCCTCGCGGCAGGCCGCGCCGTGGTTAAGGGTGATGGTGAGGTTGCCGTTTAAGCAGCGCAGCGCGTCCAAAAACTCCTTCTCGCGCCTGGGCTCTTTCAGGACAACGCTATACCGCAGTTCGAACAGGCTGCCCATGTTTACGGTCTTGACGCTCTCCAGGCTGTGGCGCGTGGTATAGGCGGCGAACAGGCTGTCAAACACCCCGGTATAGTCCAGATCCTCCGGGATGGTGACTCGCAGCCTTAGCGGCTGCCGCCACTCGCCAAAGCGCAGCTTTGACAGCAGCACCATAATACCGCAGACCACCGCGGTTACGAGGAAGGCATAGCCCGCGTAGGCCATGCCGGTGGCCAGCCCGGCCGCCATGGCCAGAAAGATCAGCGTGATATCGCGCGAGGTTCCGGGCACGGAGCGGAAGCGGATCAGGCTGAACGCGCCCAACACGGCCACGCCCGCGCCCAGGTTGCCGTTGACCATCAGGATGACCACCTGCGACACGATGGGAAGCGCCACCGGCGAGATAGCGAAGCTTTTGCCGCACTCGCCCATGAGCATGGCGGCCAAGGCGATGGCCAGGCCGCACGCGGCGGCGCACAGGATGAGCACGAGCGCGCTAACGGCGCTCAGGCCGGAACTGGTTTCAAACAGAGCCGTAAGCATGGGGAAGGCCTCCTTTGATGGGGTGCGGCGCGGCTCCTTTTGCCGCGCGGGGCGGGCGACGGGCGCGGCAAGCCCGGCGACGCGCGCCTGGTACACACGTCCGTATTTGGAAAAGGAAGCGGGGTACACCTGGTTGGCGGAAAGCGCTCCGCAAAGCCATAATGGAATGGCGCGAGCGGTTTTGACTTCCATCAGGCGCGTTCCCTCGGGTAATAACGGTATGCCGGCGTCGCCCAGGCGAAGGTCCATGTCGTTTTCGCGGCTGCGGATGCGCCTGTCGATGGTGATGCGAAGCGCGTCGGCGCCCGGCTCGCGCTCGAAGTAGGCGGTGCGGTCATAAGCGAGGTAAAGCTTTGGCAAAAGCCTGTAGCGGGACCGCATGGCCTCGATCTCACAAAGAATTTGTCCTGGCTTGCGGGGTGGCACGTCCTCAAGCAGATAGGCCATGGCTTCGCCGGCCCCAAGGGCGACCCGGCGCTTGTAAACCACCCCGTATACCTTTTTTTTGATTTCCAGATAGACGGGGCTGTCTTCACCCGGTATGCCGTAGCTGCGAAGGCGGAGCTTCTCCTTATACGCGGGCTTTTCGATGGAGCGGCGCACAAGCAGATCGTCCGCGGTGTCCAGATAAAGGTTGCAAACGGCGGTTTCGCCGTAGCTGTCAGTCTGCATAAACTCGCTGATGACCGGAAGAAGGCGCTGATATTGGCGCTCGTTCAGCAGGTATTTCTTTTCCACCCGCTGAAAGGTGGCGGTGTAAGACATTTTATCATCATCTCTTTCTCTGCAAGTTCCCTATGGGGAATGACGAACGTGTCCAGCAGCGCCCAGCCAAAGGCGGTCAAGAGAAGCGCCGTCCAGCAGAGAGCGAAGCGGTAGGGCGCCTCCAAAAAGCGTTTCATGCGCCATCTCCTTTCCACACCGCTATTGTACCCGCTTCATTTGATCGTCCTGTGAACATGGATGGAAAAAACACTGAACCTTTGCGCGCTGTACAAATGCTGCATTTTTTCGCACATTTGATTGCATCCGGCACCGCCGCCCCTTATACTGGGACGTGGCGGAAACAAGGCCCGTTTCCGCCCTTATTACAGGGAACAAAGACGGAGGAACAGTATGAACGTAACGCAAAAGATCCTTGCCGCGCATTTGGTTTCGGGAGAATTGAAGCCCGGCAGCGAGATCGCTATCCGCATCGACCAAACCCTTACGCAGGACTCCACCGGCACCATGGCCTATCTGCAATTTGAGGCCATGGGTATTCCCCGCGTTAAGACTGAGCGCAGCATGGCCTATATCGACCATAACACATTGCAGACCGGTTTTGAAAACGCGGACGATCACAAATACATCGCTACCGTTGCCAAAAAGCATGGTATTTACCTAAGTAAGCCGGGCAACGGCATCTGCCATCAGGTGCAGCTGGAGCGCGTCGGCGTGCCGGGCAAGACGCTTCTGGGCAGCGACAGCCACACCCCCACCGGCGGCGGGCTGGGCATGCTGGCTATCGGCGCGGGCGGCCTGGACGTGGCGGTCGCCATGGGCGGCGGCGCGTATTACCTCAGCTGCCCCGGCGTTGTCAACGTGCGACTGACCGGAAAGCTTAACCGTGGCGTGGCGGCCAAGGACGTGATTTTGGAACTGCTGCGCCGCCTGAGCGTCAAGGGCGGCGTGGGCAAGGTGATGGAGTATACGGGCGAGGGTGTGGCTACGCTTTCCATTCCCGAACGCGCGACCATCACCAACATGGGCGCGGAGCTGGGCGCGACGACGTCGGTTTTCCCCAGCGACGGAGTAACGCGCGCGTTTCTTGCGGCACAGGGCCGCGAACGGGATTTTATTCCCCTCACCGCCGATCCGGACGCCGTTTATGAGGAAACGGTTGAGATTGACCTCTCCGCCCTCGTGCCCATGGTGGCGCTGCCGCATATGCCCGACAACGTCAAAACCGTGGAGGAAGCGGGCCCCATCAAAGTGGATCAGGTCTGCATCGGCTCGTGCACCAACTCCAGCTATCTGGATATGATGCGCGTGGCGGCTATCCTCAAGGGAAAAACGGTTCATCCCGACGTTTCGCTGGTCATCGCGCCGGGTAGCCGGCAGGTGCTTTCCATGCTAAGCGAAAACGGCGCTTTGCATGACATGATCGAAGCGGGCGCGCGTATTACGGAAACCGCGTGCGGCTTCTGCATCGGTATGGGACAAAGCCCCAGCACCGACGCTGTGAGCGTTCGCACCAACAACCGCAATTTCTTTGGCCGCAGCGGTACCAAGAGCGCGGGTATTTACCTGGTGAGCTGCGAAACCGCCGCCGCCACGGCGCTTGCCGGCGTGCTGAGCGATCCGCGCGCGGTAGAGGCTAATCTGGATGTGCAAATGCCCGCGAAGTTCCGCTATAACGACAATCTCATCATCCCGCCCGCGGACGAGGCGGACGCGAACAGCGCGGAGGTGGTGCGGGGTCCCAACATCAAGCCCTTTCCCAAGGCCGAAGCGCTGGCGGAGAGCCTGTCTGGCAAGGTGCTGATCAAGATGGAGGATAACATTACCACCGACCATATCATGCCCAGCGACAGCTCGCTTTTGCCCTTCCGCAGCAATATCCCGAAGCTGAGCGAGCATTGCCTGACCCCTGTGGACGCGGGCTTTCCTGAACGCGCGAAGGCGGAGGCCGGCGGCTTCCTGCTGGCGGGGCAGAATTATGGCCAGGGCTCCAGCCGGGAGCACGCGGCGCTTGTGCCGTTGTACTTAAAGGTTCGTGGCGTGCTGGCCAAGAGTTTTGCGCGTATTCACCGCGCCAACCTCATTAACAACGGCATTCTGCCGCTTGAGTTTGAGAACGAGGCCGATTACGACCGGTTTGATATGAGCGATGAACTCGTGCTGCCGGGTGTGGCGAAGCTCGTGGGCGAGGGCGTGGAGTATGTTCCCGTGGAAAACCGGACGAAGGGCTTTGCCGTGCGGATGCGTCTGGAGCTGACCGAGCGCCAGCGCAGGATGATTCTGGCCGGCGGCCTGATCAACATGATTGCGCAGGAAAGCAAGTAGGATAAGGAAAACATTGACCGCAGGGGCGGCGCGCATGCGCCGCCCCTTTTGTGCGCGCGGTTTTAGGGCAAGCTAGAAGTGGAGCACGAGCATTCAAAAAGAGAAGTAGACATAATGCACAGCTGCTGTATTGGAATAATGTGCTTATTGCCAAATTCTGATCGGGGGATTGACAGGAATAACTGTAACCAATATAATAACAACATAAATTGTAATTAAAAAAGTTACAGTTTGTTGCACGGAGCAGCCAGAATATGCTTGTTCCGAAGCGTTGGAAAGAAAGGATGAATTGCCATGAAGCATGTGGATGCGGTCGTCATCGGTTTTGGAAAGGGAGGCAAGACGCTGGCAGCCGCGCTTGCCCAGGCGGGGCAACAGGTTGTGGTGGTGGAGCGCTCTTCGCAAATGTACGGGGGCACATGCATCAACGTGGCATGCATCCCCACCAAAGCGCTTGTTAACGACGCTGCGGCGTCCGCCGCGAGGGGCGGCGCGTTTGAGGAAAAGGCAGAGCGTTACCGGGCGGCGGTTGAGCGAAAGGACGACCTGACCGCCATGCTGCGCGGGAAAAATTATCACAAGCTGGCTGATCATCCCAATGTGACGGTGCTGACGGGGGAGGCGTCTTTTGTTGGACCGCGCCGCGTGGCGGTCGTTTCGGACGGCGCGCGCGAGGAGCTGGAGGCTGAGCGGGTGTTTATCAATACGGGCGCGAGGCCGTTCGTGCCGCCCATTCCGGGGCTTGCGAAATGCAAGCGCGCCTACGTGAGCGAAACTATGCTCGCGCTCAAGGCGCTACCGCGCAGGCTTGCCGTCATCGGCGGCGGGTATATCGGCATGGAATTTGCGAGCATGTACGCGAATTTTGGCTCGCAGGTCGTTATTATTCAGGACGGCGCGGACTTCCTGCCCCGCGAGGATGAGGAGGTGGCGCGGGCCGTGCTGGAACGGCTGGAGGCGCGAGGTATCCGCGTTGTGCGATCGGCAACGGTCAGGGAGGTTTTGGACGGGGCGGAAGCCGCCGTGCTCAGCGTGGAAACGGAAGGCGGCCTGGAACGCCTGGAAGCCGACGCCGTGCTGGTGGCAACCGGCAGACGGCCCAACGTGGAGGGGCTCCATCCGGAGGTGGCGGGCGTCGCGCTGACGCCGCGCGGAGCGGTTCAGACCGACGAACATCTGCGCACCACAGCGCCGGGCGTGTGGGCGCTGGGCGACGTGACGGGCGGCCTCCAGTTTACCTATCTCTCGCTGGACGATTACCGGATTGTGCGTTCGGATGTGCTGGGCGACGGCTTACGCACCACGCAAAACCGCGGCGCGATACCCTACAGCGTATTTATGGACCCGCCCCTCTCCCGCGTGGGCCTTACGGAGAAGGAAGCGCGAGAGATGGGCCTTGAGGTAAAGACGGGGTCGCTCCAGGTTTCGGCCATCCCGAGAGCGCATGTGGTTCAAAACCCCATCGGCATGCTCAAGGCCGTTGTGGACGTCCGGACGGGCCATATCCTGGGCGCGCATCTGTTCTGCGAGGATTCTCACGAGATCATCAATCAGATCAAGCTGGCCATGGATGCGGGTCTGCCCTACACGGCCCTTCGCGACGCGGTATATACGCACCCCACCATGAGCGAGGCGCTCAACGATTTGTTTGCCTTATAAAGAAAGTGACAAAACAGGGAAAGAGCCCGGCCTTCGCCGGGGACAGGAGGAATTGGGAATGAAGCGTAGAATGAGTATTTGGATCGCGGTGTTTGCGGTGGCGGCGGCGCTGGGCGTATATCTGGTAGCCATCGCGCAGACCGGGGAGAGCGCATACCAGACGATCAAGCCGGAAGAGACGCGCCGGCGATTTGAAAACGGCGGGAACGGACTGTATGTGGATGTGCGCACACAGGCGGAATACGACGAAGCGCATATCCCGGGCGCGCTTCTTTTGCCGCTTGACGGGATTGGGGATGACCCCCCCGCAACGCTTGCGGATTTTGAGCAAGAGCTGTATGTTTACTGCCGCACAGGGGTGCGCAGCCGGGAGGCCAGCGAAAAGCTGCTGGCGCTTGGCTATCAGAACGTATACGACATGGGCGGCATTGTGAGCTGGCCCTATGAGAAGGTTTCCACCGCCGAGGAGCAGGCCGTCGCGCAGCCGGAGCAGACCGCCGCCGGGGTCCCAGAGGCAACGCCCGAAACGGAGGAAGCGGGTGGGGGCCAGCGCTTTCTGGAAAGCTTCACCGCGACCGACCTCGGCGGCAACGCGGTGGATCAGAGCCTGTTTAAGAATTATAAGCTGACCATGATTAACATTTGGGCGACCTATTGCGGGCCGTGCCTGACCGAAATGCCGGATCTGGGCAAGCTGAGCGAGGCTTACCGCGACAAGGGCGTGCAGATTGTGGGCATCGTGAGCGACGCGCAAAACTATGACGGCAGCATCTCTGAGGAGCAGGCGGAGCTGGCGCGGGAAATTGTGGAGAAGACGGGCGCGGCTTATCCGCATCTGCTTCCCTCCGAGGATTTGGGCAACATCGTGCTGTGGCAGGTGAGCGCCGTGCCCACGACCGTGTTTGTGGACAGCAACGGTTCGCTGGTGGGATACGCCTACATGGGCGCGGCCGATTATGATACCTGGGCCGAGCGCATCGAAACCACGCTTGGCGTGTTATAAAGCGGAAAGGACGGGCGGCGTATGAGCGAAAAAAGACAGCGGCTCGCCGCGCTCACGCTGGTGCTTGCCGGCGCGGCCATGATCGCCATCGGCGTGTGGCGCGGGGAGGTTAACACAGTGTTCCGAAAGGCCATCAACATATGTCTGGAGTGTATCGGCATTGGCTAAATGGCTTCTAAAGGCGCGGGAACACGCGCGCCTGCTCGTGCAGACCGGGTTTACGGCGCTAACCAACGGATATGCGCGCGGGTTTCAGGAAGGGAACATCTATAAGGGTTCCACAAAGGCCGTCTGCGTGCCGGGGCTGAACTGCTACTCTTGCCCCGGCGCGCTGGGCGCCTGCCCAATCGGCTCGCTGCAGGCTACGCTTGGCAGCCGGAATTATAAGTTTGCTTTCTATGTGACAGGATTTCTGATGCTGGTGGGGGCTGCGCTGGGCCGCTTCGTATGCGGGTGGCTGTGTCCGTTCGGCTTGGTACAGGATTTGATTCATAAAATCCCGTTTCCCAAGAAGCTGCGAAAGCTGCCGGGGGACAAGGCGCTTAAATGGCTTAAATACGTGATGCTCGCGCTTTTTGTGGTGTTGCTTCCGCTTTTTGCGGTGGACGCCTTCGGGCAGGGCAAGCCGTGGTTCTGCGCCTATGTGTGCCCGTCCGGAACGCTGGGCGCGGGCGTGCCGCTGGTGGCGGTCAACGAAGGGCTTCGCGCCGCCGTGGGCTTTCTGTACACGTGGAAGGTCGCCATTTTAGTTGTTCTGCTGCTCTTATCAGTGGTGGTGTACCGGCCGTTTTGCCGTTACCTGTGCCCGCTGGGCGCGGTTTATGGACTGTTTAACCCCATCGCCTTTTACCGTCTGCGTGTGGATGGGCACAAGTGCACCCGCTGCGGCGCGTGCCGCCGGGCGTGCAAGCTGGATATTCCGGCGAACGAAACGCCGAACAGCCCGGAGTGCATCCGGTGCGGCGCGTGCGTAAAAGCCTGTCCATCGAAGGCGATCTCCGCCGGCTTCAGGGAAAAGAAAGCATGCGGGAGGTGCGCCCGGAATGAACAGTGAGTTTACCGTCGCGGTGCATAGTCTGGTATTCCTCAATCATAAAAACCGCGTGACGCGCAGCGAGGATATCGCGCAGAACGTATGCACGCATCCGGCGCGCGTGCGCAAGGTGCTTTCCCGTCTGAAAAAAGCCGGGCTGGTTACCTCACGCGAGGGGCAGCGCGGCGGCGGATATGCTTTTGCGGGAGACCCGGCCCGGGTGACGCTGCTTCAGGTGCTGGACGCGCTGGATGAACGGATCGTAAGCGCGGGCTGGGCTTCCGGCGATATGGACATGGAGTGCCTGATCGCCTCCGGCATGGGGGCGATTATGGGCGGAATTTACGATGAGCTGGACCGGCTATGCCGGGAAAGGCTGTCCCAAACGACTATCGCGGATATTGACCGCCAAATCTTTGGGGACGGCGTTAACGGGCGGCAAGCGTTCGGGGTATTGGAAAAAAAATAAAAAGCTTTGGCGCGGGAGCCGGAGGCGGTACGCTCACGGACCCTGCGCCAAAGTGGGCCTTCATGGGGATTTTAATGAAACGCGTGATATCTGCGCGCGGGCGGGCCTAAAGCCTTCCGCTACCGGCCGACGTGCTTGCGCATATGGCTCAGCGCGTTTTTCTCCAGCCGGCTGACTTGCGCCTGAGAGATGCCGATCTCACCCGCGACCTCCATTTGCGTGCGGCCCTGAAAAAAGCGCAGTTTCAGGATGTGCTTCTCTCGGTCGTTGAGGCGGCTCATGGCTTCGTTGACGCCGATTTCGTCCAGCCAGGCGTTATCGGGACGCTTGTCGTCGGTTACCTGGTCCATGATGTACAGGGCGTCGCCGCCGTCGTTATAGACGGGCTCGAACAGGCTGACGGGGTCCTGGATGGCCTCCAGCGCGAATACGACGTCCTCCCGGGGCAGGTGCAACTCCTCGGCCAGCTCGCTTACGTTTGGCTCCCGGCCCAGACGCTCCGCCAGCGCGTCGCGCGCCTTGAGCGCCTTATAAGCGATGTCGCGCAGGCTGCGGCTGACGCGGATGGCGTTGTTGTCCCGCAGGTAACGGCGGATTTCACCGATGATCATGGGCACGGCGTAGGTGGAAAAGCGTACGTTTTGGGTGACGTCGAAGTTGTCCAGCGCCTTGATCAGCCCAATGCAGCCCACCTGGAACAGGTCGTCCACATTTTCCCCGCGGTTGCCGAAGCGCTGGATGACGCTCAGCACCAGCCTGAGGTTTCCACGTACAAATTCCTCGCGTGCGTTCAGGTCGCCGCCATGCACAAGGGGAAACAGCTCCCGCATGCGCTCGTTGCTGATGACAGGCAGCGTGGAAGTGTCCACACCACAGATTTCTACCTTGTTTATCGCCATTTTGCTCCCCTCCGCATATAGGCTTGTACATGGAGTATGGGCCTGTGGGAGGGTTTTTATGCTTGCTCGACCCTGGAAGACAAAGGTTTTGAAAAGCCGACAGAAAACAGGAATTTTTGCCATTGACGTCGAAGGTTACATGGATAAATCACATTCCAGCGTGTGACTGTAATCTTGGGAGGCGGCCGGGATGAAGCCGGATATCGAGCGGCTTGGTGAAAAGATACGCGGGGCCGAACGCGCCGTGTTTTTTGGCGGGGCGGGCGTAAGCACCGAAAGCGGCATACCGGATTTCCGCAGCGCGCATGGGCTGTATAGCGGCGCGCGTGGCGGGAGCTATGAGGAAATGCTGTCCTGGCGCTATTTTATCGGCCATCAGGATGAGTTCTGGGCGTTTTACAAAAGCGTGATGCTCTACCCGGAGGCGAGGCCGAACGCCGCGCATTACGCCCTCAGCCGAATGGAGGGGCAAGGCCGGTTGCGGGCTGTGCTTACGCAAAACATCGATGGGCTTCACCAGGCGGCGGGCAGCCGCAACGTACTGGAGCTGCATGGCACGGTGCACGGCAATTCCTGCCTGAAATGCGGCAAGCGCTATGATCTGGCCCATGTGCTTGAGCATGAGGGTACGCCGGGATGCCCGGCCTGCGGCGGCGTGCTCAGGCCGGATATCGTTATGTACGGCGAGCCGCTGGATCGGGCTGTGCTTGATGGAGCCATAAGCGAGGTGGCGGCGTGCGACCTGCTGATTGTGGGCGGCACGTCGCTTATGGTGCACCCGGCGGCGGGGCTGATCGGCTACCGCAAGCCCAGCGTTGATTTGGTGCTGATCAACAGGGAGGCTACCCCGTTTGACAGCCAGGCGCAGCTTGTGATCCGCGACAACATCGCGCGGGTGCTGGCTGAGGCTGTACCGGAAGTATAAAGGAGAGAGAGGGCATGATTTACCTTACGGGCGACACCCATGGTATGCCCGCACGGCTTTCGCGAGAGAGCATGCCGTTTGCGGAGGGATGGGGAAAGGGGGATACGCTGATTGTATGCGGGGATTTTGGGTATTTGATGAACGGCTCTACACGCGAGGAGCTTTTCCTGCGCGGGCTGAGCTTTCTTCCCTATACCATCTGCTTTCTGGATGGCAACCGTGAGAATTTTCGCATGCTGGAACAATTTCCCGCCACCCGCTGGCGTGGGGGCAGGGTGCACCGCCTGCGGCGCAATGTTATTCATTTGATGCGCGGCCAGGTGTATACGCTGGAGGGAAAAAAACTGTTTGTCATGGGCGGCGGTTACAGCGTGGACCGCTACCGCCGCCATGAAAACGTGGACTGGTGGCCCTGCGAAATGCCCGGCGAGGCCGAATACGAGACGGCGCGCATGAATTTGGTGGCCAACGGTATGAAGGTGGACTATATCCTGAGCCACGCAGCGCCCACAAGCGTCATGAAGGGGATTTGCCAGCTCAGCGCAGAGGAGCGGGAGCTGAACGATTTTTTGGACTGGGTAAAGGCGAAGGTGGAATATAAGCGCTGGTATTTTGGACATCTGCATCTGGACGCGGCGCTTGGCGAGCAGATGTATGCGATGTTTACATCCGTCAGGGAGCTTACTTCGGGCGCTTTGGTCTGGTAGCGCCTCGTTTCCATAGAAAACATAAAATTTGGATTTTTGTTCAACCAAAACGGCTCCTTTCGCGTCTAAAGGGTATAGAAAGACACGAAAGGGGCCGTATGTATGATGGTAAAAACACAACAGGTCAAGAGCAGGCGCACGGGGCAGCGGCACCGGTGGTGCATCCGCTGGAACGTATGGCAGTATATGAAGCAGGGCGTGCCGCTTCGCATGCCGAGAGGCTGAGCAAGCCGGAAGGGAAGCGGCGGCTCAGGCGCGGGCAAGCTTGCCATAGAGGCTCAGCCAGCTGCCGCGAACCGCGTCCCACGAGTACAGCCTTGGAAACAGCGCGCGCTGCGCTTCGGATAATCCGCTGATTTCGCTGTTGAAGGCGCGGATAATCAGGGCGGGCAGCTCGCTGAATTCGTTGAATTCGGGCAGCGTGATGCCCATATCGTCAAGCTGGGGATAACCGAGCCAGGCCGCCTTGAGGACGCACGCGCCCGCATAGAGATACTCCTGCATGCTGGCGGAAAACGCGTCGGTTTTGATGGCGAGGATGAATACGTCCGCGGCAAGGCGCAGGAGCGCGCTTTCAGTCGCATCCATAAAGCGGGTGAATACGACGGTCTGGCAGGGCAGCCTGCCGGCGCATTCGCGCACGCGCCGCACATAGTCGGGATCGTTTTCCCCGTAGGTCTGCTGAAGCACAAGCGTAACGCGGCGAAGGAGCTCTCCGGGCATGGACTGCATGGCTTCCAGCACGGGAAGCTGCTGCTGCGCCGAGGAGGCGTTATAACCGACGCAGACGACGAAGCGCCCGGGATCGATGCCAAAATGCGTTTTGCAATCGCCTTTCGTATGAGTCCGGCGAACGCGGTCGATATCTCCATAACCCATCTGGCCAAAATAGAGCACGGTGGTTTTTTTCGCGACCGCGTCGCCGTACGCGCGGCGGATAAGCTCGCGGCTTAATTCGCTGTGTACGCTGATAGCGTCGCAACGATCCAGATACGGCTTCATTTTGGCGAGAGCCCGCTCGTCCGCGCGAAGCAGGTCGCTGCCCCAGAAGCTGCACGCCCATGTGGCGCCGAAGCTCCGTGCCAGCCGTCCGCCCAGGGCAAGGTCGCGCTGGGAAAGGTAGTGGTTATGCACGATATCAAACGGGCCGAGGCGTTTAAGGTCGCGCGAGTTGAATGCGATCCGTACCCACATGCGCAGCCGTGGAATGTATCGTATTACGGGCAGCGCGTGCGCATCGCGGTAGACATGAACGCCTTTTTCCGCGTAAAAGGCGTCGTAACGGTGGCCGTTGCCCCAGATGGGGAACAGCACCACCTCGTATCCCTCCGGAAGCAGCAGGTATTCAAGATTTCGCTGCGTCCAGAAGCTGTCCGCGTCCGCAAGCATCAGGACGCGCTTTTTTTTGTTCATACGTTCTTTCCCTTCCTCTCCTGCCCGCGAACGGAAATGGGTGCGCCGGGTCGGTTTTACGTTCTGGGCGGATTGCCCGCACGGCGGCGGAGCAGGCCGGAAAGCACCTGCCGGGCGGTGGTCCACAGAGTGGCGATCTCCCGGCGGTACAGCGCGCAGGCGAGCGCCAGCACGCACGTCAGCAGCAGGTATTTGGCAAGCCCGTCAAGCAGCAGGTTGCCCACGGAGGCCGCGAGCATCAGGCCGATGGTATAGGCGAGATAGCGGTAGCTTTCGATGGCCTTGTAATAGCGCTCGCCGACCAGCGTGCGCAACAGAAGCGTCAAAATGGCGGAGAGCGCGGAAGCCAGCGCCGCGCCGCTCATACCCATCGGGGGAATGAGCGCATAACAAAGCCCGATGTTGACCACTACGGAAAATAGGAAGATCAGCGTGGACCAGTGGGTTTTTTTGGAGATGGTGATGCCCATGCCTGTGGTTTCACCCAGGCAGTAGCAAATGGGAGAAAGGAAGAGGAAGGGGAAGAAAACGACGGAGCTGCGGTAATCCTTCCCAAGCAGCAAAAACACGGGCGACTGAAGCAGCGTGATCAGAAGGCCGAAAAAGGTGAGCAGGCAGGCCATCAGGCGGTGTACGGTGTAAAAGCGGGCGCGCTCGTCCGTCTGGTAGTTTTCATACACGTAAGGCGCCCAGTAGGCGTTAAAACCCGTCTGGATGATATTGATGGTGGAGGCAAGGCCAAGCGCGCTGGAATAGATGCCCGTCGCGCTGAAACCCAGCAGCTGCTTAAGCACAACGGGGGTGATGGAGGAGTTGAACCACGCCAGGATGGAGATGGGCAGCAGGGGCAGGGCAAACTTGGAGAGCTCCCGCGCCGCGGGCCTGTCCATTTGTGAAACAAAGCGGGCGTCGAAGCGGTTACGCTGAATCAGAACAAACGCGAGGGTGAAAACGCCCATCAGCGCGGTCAGGCACAAAAGGGCGGCCTTGCCGGTCGCGCCGCCAAAGCCCACGGCCAGATAGGCGATTTTTGTGATGAATACCTGTAAAACGCCTTGAATGGTATAAAGCTTCGCGTTTTGCTCCATGCGGTAGCAAAGCGAGAGAAAGCGGAAAACAACCAGGCAAAAGCTGTACAGGCAAAGGCACAGAAAAACGGAAAAATCCGCCACGCCCACCACCTCGGCGCTGAGAGCGCGCCAGCAAACAAGCAGGAGAAGCGAGGACAGCACGCTGAACAAAAGCGGAACGGCAGTGCAAAAGGTGAAAAGCGCTTTGCGGGTGCACCGTCCGGGAGGCTCGCGAAAAAATCGCACAAACGCCTGATCCAGCCCCAGGTAGCACACGGAACTGATCAGGGCGGCATAGGTGCCGAACATATTGACCTTGCCCAGCTCCTCAGGCACAAAAAGCCGCGTAGCGATGGGCGAGGCAATGAAGCTGATGACAAAGGAAATCCATGTCATCATGGAAAAACCGACCATGTTTTTCAAAAACTTCTTTTTGGATTGTTCCATCGGCTGTGCGGGCGAGCCCGCGCTCCCTTCTTAGGTGGTTTGCGGCGACTTGGCGCCCTCCGCGCTCCCCTTGGGCACTGTTACGGTAAACGCGGTTTCCTGCTCGCCGGTGGCAAGGAAAATCGTGCCCCCGTATTCCGCGAGGGTTTGGCGCACGATGGATAAGCCCATTCCCCGGCCCTCGCCCTTGGTGGATACGCCCGCCTCAAAAATGGTTTCCTCCATATCGGGGGGGACGGGCTTGCCGTTGTTGCGGACGGTCAGGACGTAGCCGCGCAAATCCTCCGTGGCGGTCAGCTCAATCTGCGGGTCCCCGGCGGTCAGTACGGCGTCCATGGCGTTATCCAGCAGGTTGCCAATGATACAGCAAAGCTCCCAGGAGGGGATGGGCATGTTTTCCAGCGTGCTTCGGATATCCATTAAAAACGTGACGCCGCGCTCCTCGCAAGCGGCGCTTTTCACCTGCAGGAGAGCGTTGAACGCCGTCATGCGCGTGCGCATCACCTTGGAAACGGAGCGAAGCTGGTCGTACACGCGCTCCAGGTAGCCCGTCGCCTCGGCGTACTCCTGCATTTCAAGCAGACTGTAAACCACCTGAACGTGGTTGAGAAAATCATGCCGCTGCGCGCGCAGCTTCAGGTTGAGCGTGTCCATCTGCTCGTTGGTGGTTTGCAACTCGTTGATGGTGCGCTCGCGCCGGCGTGTACGGAGCGCGTCCTGTATATCGATCATCGCGCCCCAGCCCGCCATCACCGCGCCCACCACAGCGATCAGCTGCAGGGAAAAACGGCTGTTTGAACCCAGATCCGTCAGTGTGACAAGAAGCACAAAAGCGGCCAGCGCTACGATCTGGATGGCGTTAACGATAATGGCGTACAGCGTTGTTTTGTTCACATCCGGGTTCAGGCGAGGCTTATTGGGGGTCATGGCTGGCTCCAAATCTGCGCTCGTGGCGCTGCTTGAGCTTGGCTTCGTGGCCCTGCTCGGTCGGGCGGTAGTAAACGGCGTTCTCATAGCCTTTGGGCAGGTAGGCCTGGCGTACGAAATGCCCCGGATAATTATGCGGATAAAGATAATCCGGGCTATCCAGGTGCGGCGTTTCATAGCTGTGATCCCGCAGGTAAACGGGAACGGCGCTAAAATCGCCCTTTTTGGCGTCCTCCATCGCGGCGTCGATGGCCGCGATCACGCTGTTGCTCTTTTCTGCCAGGCAGATGGCGATAATCGCCTGCGCGATGGGAATGCGCGCCTCCGGCATGCCGACGAACTCCAGCGCCGTCACGGCGGCCTGTGCCTGAAGCATGGCCAGCGGATCGGCCAGCCCCACATCCTCGCTGGCATGCACCACCATGCGCCTCACGATCAGCTTGGGATCTACTCCGGCGTACAGCATGCGGCTGAACCAGAGCAGGGCGGCGTTGGGGTCGCTGCCGCGCATGCTCTTGATAAAGGCGGAGAGCATGTCGTAGTAAAGATCCTCATCCAGCTTGAGCATGGGCTTTTGCACGCTCTCCTGCGCCGTTTCCAGCGTAATGAGGCGAAAGGGGACGCCTGTTTTTGCGTCGGGCTGTTCGGCGGTGGTCAGGTAGGCAAGCTCCAGCGCGCCCAGCGCCGTGCGAACATCGCCGCCGGCAACCCGGGCCATATAGCGCAGCGCGCCGTCTTCACACCGCACATCACTGTTGCCATAGCCGCGCTCCTTGTCGGCAAGGGCGTTTTCCAAAGCGCGTACCACATCGTCCACGGTAAGCGGCTCAAATTGAAACACGCGGCACCGGCTGACGATGGCGGGCGTCATGCTTGCCATTGGGTTCTCGGTTGTGGAACCGATGAAGCGGATGAGCCCGCTCTCGATGGCGGGGAGGATGCTGTCGCTTTGCGCCTTGGACCACCGGTGGCACTCGTCCAGGAGCAGGTAGGTTGCGCGTCCATAGCGCAGCCGGCGGTCCTCGGCGTCCTTTAAAACCTTGCGCACATCCGCGACGCCGCTGGTGACGGCGTTGAGCTTTTCAAACGCG
The DNA here is from genome assembly GCA_023411375.1 of Bacillota bacterium. GTDB lineage: Bacteria > Bacillota > Clostridia > Christensenellales > Aristaeellaceae > Limiplasma. The sequence continues at coordinate 42,568 of JAEYOW010000045.1, forward strand.
CTGTTGGTCATGCCTGCGATTATGGAGGCAAGCGTGGTCTTGCCGCAGCCGGGAGGGCCCCAGAAGATACTGCTTTGCAGCCGGTCGGCCTGAATGGCGCGCCGCAGAAGGCGGCCTTCGGCCAGAAGGTGGCTCTGGCCCAGAAACTCATCCAGCGCACGCGGCCGCATGCGTTCGGCTAGCGGGGGCAGGGTCGCGTGATCCTGAACCCCGCTCCAAAGGGTTTGTTGTTGAAAATCATTCATGGCTTCAGTTCAATGCGGACGGTCGTGCCGTCCTCGGAAAGCGAGAAGGAAGCGGCGGTGTTGCCAAGCGCGAGCACGGCGTGCGCCGCCGCGATGCCAAGGTCCAGGGAGGGGGCGGGCGTGCGCAGATAGAGCGTGCCCTCCGGCTCGTAGCGCATGCGCCATGGCTGGCGGTTGAGCGCGCTGGGCGCCGCCCATACGGACTGCGCAATTTCACGCAAAGCGATGGGGGCGGGGGAAAAATCGTTCTCCATCAACTCTTTCAAAGGCTTGCGCTTGCGGCGGAACGAATTTGCGGGCGGCTCGGCGGGCACGCCCAGCGCGATTAGCGCGGCGATTTTTTCGCCCGGTTCAAGCGTAAGCCCAACGCCGTTCTTTTTATAGGTGCCGGCTACCCAAACGCCCGCAAGGCCCATGCGCACGGCGTCCAGCAGCAGCATTTCACCGCTGACGCCCGCGCTTACAAGGCTTTGGGCGCTATCGTCCGCCGTGATGACGGCTGCGTAGCGCTGCACATTTTCAAATTTCATCAGGATACCGAAAAATGGCTGAAACAGCGAAGTATCGCACAGGCCAAGCGCAATGCGCGCGCCCGGAAGAGTCAGGCTTTTCGCGGCCGCGGCCAGATCGTTCCACTGGGCGGTGGAGGGAGCGGAATGGAAGCGGCGGCAGCTTTGCCGACAGGAGATGGCTTCGAAGAGCGCTGTGGTTTCCCCGGGGGCATAAAAGTTATTCAGCGGCCAGGTGGCGGCGGGGTACGTCATCATCACGGCCTCCTTTCAGTCAACGGAAAAAAGGAACCGACTCACACTATACACTTTTTCGGGAAAAAATTCAACGGTTCGTCCAAGCGCCGGACATATTCGGTGCGCATTAGCAAAGGTGAGCATATGTTAGATTTTTAACGATTACGAAAAAACGCTTGACAGACGGAAAAAGGGATGGTATTATAATCGTAGTTACTCGATTAACCGAGCAAAGTGAGAGGTTACTGTGACCGTTACCATCAAAGACATTGCCAGGCTGGCCAATGTTTCAACCGCCACCGTTTCCAATGTATTGACGCAGAAAAAATACGTCAGTACCGAACTGGAGCATCGGGTATATCGGGCCATCGACGAGCTGGGCTACCGACCCAACGTGTACGCCAGAAGCCTCAAAACCAACCGCTCGCACAGCATCGGCGTACAGGTGCCGGATATTACCAACCCCTTTTTCAGCAACAGCGTCAAGGCTATTCAAAGCGAAGCGAACGCAAACGGCTACCAGATTATGCTGTATGATTCCGACAGCGATGTTAAAACGGAGGAACAGAACGTAAACAGCATGCTCTGCGCCCATGTGGACGGCATCATCAGCGTCGCGCCGCGCATGGAGATGGACCGCCTGCTGGAACTGGCGGATGTGCCGCTGGTGATTATGGACCGTCCGCCGATTGAAACCGACCGCAACGTAGCCTTCATTTATGCCGACAACTATCGCGGCGCGGCCTCGGTGGCGGATTATCTGGTCGGCAAAGGATATGATCGCTTTATCTGTCTAGCCGGGCCCACAAAGCTTGTCAGCAACGCGGAGGCGCGTGTGAACGGTTTTCTGGAAACGCTCGCCCGCCATGGCGTTAGCGAGAAGCAGTGCGCCGTCCATTATGGCGATTTTACCTTTCAGTCCGGCTATGAGCTGATGAAGGGAGTGCTGGAAACCTACACGCCCGCGCCCAAGCCCGCGGCCGCCTTTGTAACCAGCGACATTATGGCCTGGGGCGCAATGGAGGCGCTAAAGGAGAAAAAGATGAAGATGCCGCGCGATATGGGCATCATCGGTTACGATAATATCTATTTTTCCAGCTTCCTCTACCCAGCGCTTACCACGGTGGAAAATCCAAGCCACGATATGGCGCTCAACGCGATCGGGCTGCTTTTGGACGCGCTGGACCGCTTGCGAAGCCTGTCCGGTATTTCCGTTACGCTGAGATCTTCGCTGATTGTGCGTAAGTCCTGCTGATTTTGGACGTATAGGCGGGATTGGAATGTAAGAAGAATTTAATCGTTTTACTAAATCGGGGAAAAGCCTGCGTCTAAATGTGGATAAACAATGACTATAAAGCTATCACCGCCAGTAAAACGTTTAAAAATGAAAGGAGAACTTTAATAATGAAGAAGTCCGGTATTTACAATGCGGAATTGGCGAGGGCCGTCGGCAAGATGGGCCATGGCGACATTATCCTGATCGGCGACGTGGGCTGCCCCTTTCCCCGTCATGATATGACCACATGCATCGATCTGGCCGTATGCGAGGGTGTTCCACGCGTGGCGGATGTGGTCAAGGCCGTTTTGAGCGAGCTGGTGGTGGAGAGCTATATCGTGACCGATGAAACCAAGGCTGTAAGCCCGGCCGTTTATGAAGAGTTTAAGACGATCCTGTCCCAAGAGGACAACAAGGGCAACGCGCTGGTGGAAAAGTGTATCCCCCATGTGGAAATGAAGGACCTTTGGCTCAATGGCGCCCTTCGCGGCGAGGAGGTCAAGGTGTTCGTACGCACGGGCGAACGCTGCCCCTATTGCTACATTGCGCTGGTTGCGGGCGTTGATTTCTAAGATCGTCAGGGCTGTGTCATCCCTTAACGGGGGATAAGTCTGAAGGGCTTTAGACTGCTGACAAACCCCGGCGTTTGGGGAAACCGCGTTTTCTACGCCCGCCGGGCGCTTGCAACGCAGACGAAAACGCTGCGGGAGAAAGGGTGCGGTTCACCCCTTCTCCCCCGCGCTTTGCCATCAACCTAAGGTTGAAAACTTTGTCGTGGCCCGCTTGAGGTCTTGAGAGGATGTTTATTGAATATGACGAAATTCAACGCCCTGTTTGAAAAAACCAAGCCCGTCATCGGCATGGTGCATCTGCGCCCGCTCCCGGGATCGCCTTTGTACGACCCGGCGGCGATGAACATGGAACGTATCCTGTCCATCGCGCGCGACGAGGCAAAAATGCTTGAGGACGCCGGCGTGGACGGCGTACAGGTTGAAAACATGTGGGACATACCCTACCTGCCCGGACGCGACATCGGCCCGGAAACCGTCGCGGCGCTGGCGGTGGGCGTACATGAGGTGGCGCATTGCGTATCAATTCCCGTTGGGGCGGAGTGCCACATGAACGGCGCGGACCTGGCACTCGCGGCCGCCGTGGCAGGCGGCGCGAAATGGATTCGCGTGTTTGAATGGTGCAACGCGTTTATTTCGCAATCCGGCTATATCGAAGCCATCGGCGGAAAGGTGGCGCGCATGCGGCGCGGACTGGGCGCGGCCGATATCGCCTGCCTTTGCGACGTCAACGTCAAGCACGGCAGCCATTACATCATCCATGACCGCAGCGTTCGCGAGCAGGCCATGGATGTGGAGGCGCAGGATGGCGACGCGGTTATCGTTACCGGTTTCGATACGGGTATGCCGCCAACGGTGGAGCGCATCGACGAATGCCGGGATAGCGTGAGCCTTCCCATCTTGCTGGGCAGCGGCCTTACGCGCGAAAACGTCCGCGAGCTGCTTTCGCACGCGGACGGAGCGATTGTCGGCAGCTATTTCAAAAAGGATGGGAACTGGAAAAACGAGATCGACCCCGGGCGTGTCGTGGCCTTCATGCAGGAGGTCGCGGCGCTTAGGAAGGAGCTTGGCTGATGCTGAAAAAAATCGTATGCATGGGCAGCGTTAATATGGACCTGTGTATGTACATGCAAAGTATGCCCAGTGTGGGCGAGACTGTCCGGACGGATAATTTCGCGACCTATCCGGGAGGCAAGGCGGGCAACCAGGCCGCCGCCGCCGGCGAGCTTGGCGGGAACGTTTGCGTGCTGGCCCGTCTTGGAGACGACGCCTTTAGCGTGCAGCTTATGGAGGAGCTTAAGCGCCACGGTGTGGACGCTCGCTTTTTGACCTACGAACCTGGCCAGACTGCCGGTATCGCCATGATCCGCATTGATGCGCAGGGCCGCAATTCCATTTCCTTTACGCCGGGCGCTAACGCGGCCATTTCGCCGCGGGACGTCCGCACGCACGCAGCGGCTTTTGAGGAAGGCGGCATTTTGCTGATTACGCTGGAGCTGCCCATGGACACCGTGCGCGCGGCGGTATCGCTGGCCAAGGAACGGCATATGCGCGTGGTATTGGACCCTTCGCCTGTGCCGGAAGGCGGCCTGCCTGCGGATTTGTGCGCCATGATCGATTACGCCAAGCCCAACGAGGTGGAGGCCGAGCTGCTTAGCGGCGTCAAGGTGACGGATTTTGATTCGGCCGCCAGGGCATGCGACAGGCTGATCGCCATGGGCATCGCGCATCCGGTTATCTCCATGTCGGACAAGGGCGCGTTTACCAAGCTTGACGGCAAAGAGCACCGGATTGAGGCTATGAAGGTGGAGGCCGTCGATTCCACCGCGGCCGGCGACGTATTTCTGGGCGCGTTCGCTGTGGCGCTCTCCAAAGACGAGCCCATCGAGCGGTGCCTGGACTATGCCAAAACCGCCGCTGCGCTCAGTACCACCAAGAAGGGGGCGCAGTCTTCCATTCCCACGCCGCGCGAAGTTTTAGCGGCGCTTTAAGGAGGCGGACGAGCATGGAGCAAAACGACAGCATTCTGCGCCTTCATGGCATTCAAAAGCATTTTGGCGGCGTGAAGGCGCTCAAAGGAGTCGATTTTGGGCTCAGGCGTGGCGAAATCCACGCCTTGCTGGGGGAGAACGGCGCGGGAAAATCTACGCTGATCAAGATATTGACCGGCGTGCACAGGCCGGACGGCGGCGAGATTTTTCTCAACGGCGAGCCCGTTGCCATCGCGGACCCCATCGACGCACGAAAAAAGGGGATTGCCGCCATCTATCAGGAATTAAGCCTCATCGACTCGCTCACCGTGGCGGAAAATATTTTTCTGGGTAACGAGCCCACCGCCACTCCCATCGGCTATTGCAAAAGGCGGCAGCTGTACGCCGACAGCGACGCGTTTCTTGAGCGCTTCGGCATTCGCGTCGATTCCCGCGCCCTGGTGGGCTCGCTTGGGCTGGGGCAAAAGCGGATTGTGGAAATTGTCAAGGCGCTGGCCATCAACGCGGACATTCTTCTTCTGGACGAGCCGACCACCGGCATGAGCAAGGCGGAAATCGACACCCTGTTTCAGATCATGGAAAGCCTTAAGGAGAAGAACGTGACCATGATCTACATCTCGCACTACCTTGACGAGGTGTTCCGCTGCTGCGACCGCTCCACGGTCTTTCGCGACGGCATGAACGTGGATTCGTTCGATATGGACAAGGCGTCGGTAGGCGAGCTGGTGCGCGCCATGATCGGCCGGTCCGTGAGCAGCCAGCGCTACCGCCCGGCCGCCGACCGTTCGGCCGCGCCCGTGGCCATTGAGGCCAGGGAGCTGCGCACGCAGGTTATGCGCCATCCGATCAGCTTTTGCGCGCATAGAGGCGAAATCGTAGGCTTTACAGGCATCGTGGGCGCGGGAAAAAGCGAGCTGGCGGGGAGCCTCTTCGGCGCATACCGCGTATTGGAGGGCGAACTGCGCGTGGAAGGCAAGCCGGTCCGGTTCCGAACCCCGTACGATACGCGGCCCTATGGGCTGGCGCTGATTCCCGAGGACCGCAAATCGCAGGGCCTGCTGCTGGAGGAAACCATCGCGGACAACATCGTTTTGCCCCACCTGGAGCAGACCCAGAACCGGATGGGACTGCTGGACGGCAAAAAAAAGCGCGCTATTGCCCAAAGCATGGGCGAGACGATGAAGCTGCATCCCTTGGATGTGGAGATGGCGGCAGGTAACCTTTCCGGCGGCAACCAGCAGAAGGTCGTGCTGGGAAAATGGCTTACCGGGGACCCGCGAATCATTTTGATGGACGAACCCACGCGGGGCATCGATATCGGGGCGAAAGCAGAGATATACCGCTTTATTACCCGCCTTGCCGACGCGGATAAAACCGTGATCATCTTTTCCTCGGAGCTTGAGGAGCTGCTCAGCATCTGCGACCGGATTCTTGTGCTGTGCAAGGGCGGAATTACGGGCGAGCTGCCCGCGTCGCAGGCAACGGCGGAAGACCTGCTGACTTTGGCATTGGGAGGCGCAAACGCATGAACCAAAAGATCTCAACAGCTTGGGGCAAAATCGCCAGGCTGCTCAAGGGCGAGCTGGGGCTTGCGCTCATATTGACGGTGCTGTGCATCGTATTTGCGAACGTATCGCCCTATTTCTGGGTGGAGCGCAACCTTTTGAACATCACCCGCCAGGTATCCATCGTGATGACGGTCGCCATGGGCATGCTGTGCGTGGTATTGTCCGGCGAGATTGATCTGTCGGTCGGCTCCACGGCTGCCTTAAGCGGCGTGGCTGCCGCCTGGGTGATGCGGCAAAGCGGCTCCATCGCCCTGGGCGTGGGCGCGGCGCTGCTTATCGGCCTGGCGGTGGGCTGGCTGAACGGTACGCTGGTGGTGTATGGGCGAATCCCTTCCTTTATTGTTACGCTGGCGACCATGGGCATTCTGCGCGGCGTATGCATGGTGTGGACCAACGGCAAGCCCATATCCAACCTGCCGCAGGCCTTTGCAACGATGGGCGCGGGCTATGTGCTGGAGATTATCCCCGTGGCGACCGTTATATCGCTGGCGCTGGTTCTCCTGTTCTATGTGCTGCTGCAACGCACCAAGCACGGCACCTACATCAAGGCCATCGGCGCCAACCGCGAGGCCGCGAAGCTTTCAGCCATCCCAATTCAACGCTATAAGGTACTGGTATTTGTGGCCTGCTCGCTGATGTGCGCCATGGGCGGTCTCATCACTACCAGCAAGCTGCTATCCGCGCAGCCGACCGCCTGCACCGGGCTGGAAATGGACGTGCTCAGCGGCGTTATCCTGGGCGGCGCGTCGCTTTCCGGCGGGGTTGGTACGGTAACGGGCACGTTGCTGGGCGGCATGATCATCGGCGTGATCAATAATGGATTGAACCTGCTCAACGTCAACTCCTATTATCAGGACATTGTTAAAGGCATTATCATCATCCTCGCGGTGATGATCAAGCGGAACAAGGCGAACAAATAATACTAAAGGAGGCTACAAACATGTTCCGTAAATTTCTGGTGACTCTCTTAACCCTGGCTTTGGCCGTCGCGCCCGCGCTGGCCTGCGCGCAAACGCAGTCCTACACGATCGGCTTTGCCGTATCCACGCTGGAAAACCCCTTCTTTGTGACCATGAAGGACGCCGCCGAGGCGAAGGCCGCGGAGATGGGCGTTGAGCTCATGGTACTGGATGCACAGGACAGCGCTGAAAAGCAGGCTTCTCAGGTAGAGGACTTCCTCACCCGGGGGGTAGACCTGCTCATCATCAACCCTGTGGATTCGGACGCTATCGGCACCTCTGTGGTAGCGTGCAATACCGAGGGCGTCCCCGTCATTACCGTGACCCGCGCATCCGGCGCAGGCACCGTTGTGCAGCACCTGGATATCGACAACAAGGAAGCGGGCCGCCTGGACGCCGAGCAGCTTATCAAGGACCTGGGCGGCAAGGGTAAGGTTGCGATTCTTGAAGGCATCGCAGGCTCCAGCTCCGCTATCGAGCGCGAAGAAGGCTTTGTCGCCGCGCTGGAAGGCACCGGGATCGAGGTCGTGACCTCCCTGACCGCAAACTACTCACGTGAGGAAGGCGCGACCGTGACCGAGGACATCCTCCAGTCCAACCCCGAGCTGGACGCGATCTACGCCCATAACGACGAAATGGCGCTGGGCGCCGTGCGTGCCGTGGCCGCTGCCGGCCGCAGCGCTGAGATCAAGATTTACGGCATCGACGCCAATGCCGACGCGGTTGTCGCTGTGGAAAACGGCGAGATGGCCGCTACCGTTCAGCAGCAGCCCGATGTGCAGATTCAGACCGCGCTGGAAAACGCGGTGAAGTACCTGGGCGGCGAGACGCTTGAGCCGCTGGTGAACATTCCCCTGAAGCTGATTGTGAAGGAATAACAACTTTGAGACGCTGGCGCCCCGCGGGTTCAAAACCCGCGGGGCGCGTTGCTTTTGTCAGTTCTCCTCGTCCAGCGTGCACACCTGATTTTTGCCAAGGCGCTTGGCGCGGTACATCCGCAAATCCGCGCGCTCTAAAACGTCCGAGATTTCCTCGCGTCGGCGTATCAGGCATGCGCCGATGCTGACTGTGACGGGCGCGGGCTGTCCGTCAAAAAAACGCAGGGTTTCACATTCGCGGCGAATGCGCTCGCAGATATCAAGCAGCTGCTTTTCATCCCCGGAGGGGAATATTGCCACGAATTCCTCGCCGCCATACCGTCCTGCCACGCCATCCGGGCAGGCCTTTCGCAGAAGCGACGCGAGCGCCCTGAGCACCTGATCGCCCGTGTTGTGCCCAAACCGGTCGTTGACCTGCTTAAAATCGTCAATATCGATCATGCACAGCCCCATTGGCACGAAGCGCAGGCGGGTGAGCAGCTCGCCTGCCTGCGCGAAGATGCCGTCGCGATTGGCAAGGCCGGTCAGCGAGTCGTGCTGTGCGCGGCTGAGCGCAGAGGTATAGCGCTCGACAGACTCCAGAGAGACGATGATGCCCGCGCCCAGAGAACCCATCATTTCGCGGCTTCCTCGGTTATAGGCGGCCGGCCTGGCGCTGTAGAGCAGCATGGCGTTCAAGGCTCCGTTTCTGGCGCGCAGGGGTACGAACATCAGGGAACCCCCGCCCCGCAGGGCTTGCGCGGACAGCATGCCCGCGGCGATTTCCGGCTGTGCGAAGACGGTGGGCGAGTCGCCCGTGCAAAGCTTTTTGAGCAACGGATGGCTTCGGACGATTTGGCGCATACCGCCGCCCGGGGACGAAAGGACATTTAACGAATCAACGCCGTTATCCAAAAGCAATGCCAGCTCGTCAAGCGGAAGGATTGGCGGCAGCCCGTCCAGCAACGCGGCGTACAGCGCTTCGTAGCTTTCGGAGGCAACCAGCTTGCGCGTCAGCTCGGCGGATTGGCGCATGCGCTTGAGGAGCAGCTCATAGGCTTGTCTGGAGGCCTCCTGCTGGACGGCCTCGCTCTCCACGGCGGTGATGGCGTCGGCCAACTGCATGGACTGCCGGTTCAGCTTGTCAAGCTGAATATACAGGGGATGGGACTTGTCCGTCCGGCCAAAGCCCTCGTAGAAGGCGGCGGCGGCGCGCAGGACGGCGCTTTGGTCGAGCATGGCGGTCTGCGCCGAAGTAAGGAGCTTGGTAAAGCAGCCGTCCGCCGCCTCGTAATGCCCGTGCCAAGCGTGGTACAGCGCGTGCGCATAGGTGACGCTGTGCTCGTCAATGCCCTCGGGAGGGGTCCTTTCAAGCGCGCGCTCCAGCTCAAGGTGCCAGCAATCCAGTCCGACGGCGTCCTTCCGGCGGTAGGCGATCACAATCAGGCGGGGAATGATCTGCCAGGAATCAACCTTGCCCTCGCGCCGCCTGTCGGGAAGCATGTCCAGAAATATGGACTCGGCGGCGTCATACTCGCCCAGCGCCAAAAGTATTTCCGCATAGCGGTATCGGGTCGCGACGACGTTTTGCTCGGTGAGCCGGTCGATGGCGGAAAGCGTTTCCTCTACCTGCGCGCGCGCCCTGTTCAAAAGCCCGACGTCCGTCAGGATCATGGAGGTGTTGTTGAGCATGGCATAATAAAAGCTCAGGTCGCTTTCGTTTTTGCCTACCAGGCTGAGCCCCTCCAGCGCATAGCGGTACGCGGTGGGATAGTCCTTTGTGATGGTGCCGCCAAGGATGGCGTTGTTTAATAGCGAGAGGTAGCCCTCCGTATGCTGGTAATCGGGCACGCCGCGGATCAGGCGCAGGCCGTCGTCGTTTGCGCGGATAGCGGCGGGCAGTTCCGAGATGTAGTCGCGCCAGAACGCCATGGCCCGGCCGACCGCCTGGCTGTACAGATATCCCCTTCGCGCGGCAATATCACAAAACCGGCCGATGTATTCGCTGCGCACGCGGTCGTCCGCGTAATGCGCCAAAACAAGCCGGCGAAGCGTGTCGCAGGGTGCTTCGGAGGTCTCGAACTGGCTGAAAAGGCGCGCGAAAACCTCGTTGAAATCCTCCTCGGGCGGGGCGGGGCGAGGGGCATCCTTCGTGCCTTCGGAGCCGGACGCGGGGAGCTGCTCACGGCACCGGTGGCAGGCAAACCGGTATGCCTCCTCCCGACCCCGGGCAAGCAGCGCCTCAAGCTCCCGGCAAAAGGCGGGATCGTCAAGCAGCGCGACGGCATAGGGCGCATAGCGGCTGCCGGCCCCGTCCCGCGCTTCCTCAATAAAGCTCTCCAGGCTTTTTCCCTGGCTGTGGCCAAGAAAGGCCGTATCGGTTGCGGAATCCAGACAGTCCGCAAGGGCGGTGATATCCACCGCGACGGGCTGCGCGCAGGCGTTGCGGCTGAAGCCGCCGGGATATCCTCCCTGCCCGTTGTACCAGGCGTGATGCCCGAGCGCGGCGTCGGCGTATATCGCCGTGGAGGGGCTGCGCCTGAGCAGCGCGCCGCCTGCTTCAGGATGAAGGCGGATGCGTTCAAACTCCCCGTTAAAAAGGGAACGGTAATTGATATCGATGAGCTCAAGGCAATGAAGCTTGCCAAGATCATGGTAGAAACCGCACTGATACATATGGTGAGCGATGCGCACACGGCGGCTGCGAACCTGAGCGGCATTTTCGCAGCCGCACAGTCCGATCAGGCGTTCGGGCTCGCGCTCAATGAGCGTCATGCCAAGCGCCTTTGCAATCTGGCCAACCATCAGACTGTGGACATAGGTGGCGGGATGGATTGCCGACAGCACCAGGGCGCTCATCTGCGCGAAGAAGATCCCGCCTTCCTCCGGCTCGTGGAAACGGCTGAGAATAGCGGCCAGGCTGGAGCGCGAGGACTCGGAGCAGGCATTAGGGGGCAGGCGCAGAAGGCAGCGCGCAAGATCGCGGTACAGCTGCGTAAGCAGGCGGCGGCATTCCGGGTCCGTACCCAAGGTGGGTTCAAGCGCGGCATGCCTGGTTGCAAAAGCGGCAAACAGGCGGGAGACGTCCCCGGTATCGCCATACCGGGCGTCGTCCCACCCCGTGTATTCCCGAAGGATTGCGTCCGCCTGCGAGAGGACCGGTATATCCGCCGGCGAGCAGGGCCGGACCTGTCCGCACGGTATTTCACGGCAACAGGCGCACCCGCCGAGGCGCTTATGGAGCTTCCAACAAAGCAGGGGGTCGGCGGGCTGGCGGGCATTGAGCGCCGCAAGCGACGAGGCAAAGCCCGACAACGCGCCCGCGCGCGCGCCGTCAAGCGGCGTGCCGGGCGCGAGAAAGGGCAGTACCTCGCTTTGAAGGAAAAGATTGTTTTGTTCAAGCAGGCGGCAAACCTCAGCATTGCGCGCCTTCAGGCCGGCATAGCAGCCGGACCGCCCCGAAGCCCCGTCCACAGGCAGCCCTGTAAACTCCCGGGCCTGCCGCATATGCTCCAGATAGACATTGCCAAACGCCATCATCCGCCGTCTCCTTTTTCGCGTCAGTAAATCGTGGCACAGGACCTGCGCGGCCATAAACGCCAATCAGGAGAGGGGGGATGCGTTCATGAATCCCTAAGCCAGCTTTGATACCGCTCCGCGGGATAGATGGAGCGGATCATACGCACCATAAAGGTGAATTCCTCCCTGCTGTAATAGGAAGCGTATTTCTGATACAAAACACGCAGCGCCGAAAGGCTTTCCACCCGCAGACTGTAATCGTTAAGCTTGATAAAATTCGCTGAAAAGGGCGTGAGTTTATCAAAAATGACGCCCATCACATCATCCGTGATGCGCTCGATTTCCCGAAAGCCAAGACGCCGGCTGTGATAGTTGTCGCTCAATACCGTCATGCTCCCGCGCGTCATGCGGTTTAGACTGGTCAGCAGGTAGCTCTCCAACTCGTCGCGCAGGCTCTCCAGCGTTTGCCGGTAGGGCGCATAGGCCTTCAGTCGCGCGGTAAGGCTTGGCGCAAGCGTGTTGGAGCTTAGAAACAGGGACCCGAGCCATGGCCTGAGCACACGCTCGACGTCCTCCAGCCCAACAGGGATTGCCATGGATTTGCTCCCTCCCGCCCGCGTCGTCAAGACGATATCCGATAATATAGAATCAAAAGATAAATTTCTACAGAGTTTGACGTTTTTCCTTGTTTTTTTGGTTAAGAAAAAAAGCAAACTAGTAATCTTTTCTTTTGATTTGCATATATATTAAACAAAACATGCATAAATATAAAAAAGCGAAATGTCAACCGCCATGTTTAGTGGGTAAAGCTTCGCACTACACTACCGGTGGGAGAACGGGTTTTCAACATGCCGGGAGCTATGCAAAAAACGCGAAATGGGGATGGACTTGTCAAAAGTCCATGGTTCTGCTATGATAATGAACGAAATGCGGAAAAGCTCGGGTGGTTTTCCACAGGGCGTTTTCCACATTGTTTTGCTCTCTGGGACAATGCACTGTGGATAACGAATGCAGGGAAATTTGTATAATATACACCAGCAGGAAGGTTGAATGCTACGTGATGAACGCGGAAGAGCTATGGGGTAACGCCTGTCAGATCCTCAAGGAGGAGATGATTCGCGTCAGCTACGACACATGGATTGACACCGCGCTCAAGCCGTATGCGGTTATTGCGGACAGCCTGCTGTTGGAGTGCGTCAGCCCCATCGTCCAGCAGGTGGGCACGAACCGCTATATGGGGCAGATTCAAAGCGCGGTGGCTACGGCCGCAGGGCGCTCGCTCAAGGTGGAGGTGCTTTGCCACGACGAGCTGGAGGCGCGTGTAAACGAGCTGGAGGCAAGAAGTTCCGGCAATTCGCTGGCGCAGCTCAACCCCAAGTACACCTTCGACACCTTTGTGGTGGGCTCCGGCAACCGGTTTGCGCATGCAGTATCGCTGGCGGTGGCAGAGGTGCCCGCCAAGGCGTATAATCCGCTCTTTATCTACGGCGGGGTGGGCCTGGGCAAAACGCACCTGATGCATGCCATCGGGCATTATGCGCATGTGCTGTACCCTGATATGAAAATTCTTTACATCACCAGCGAGGATTTTACCAACCAGCTGGTAAACGCAATGCAGACCAATAAAAACCAGGAGTTCCGCGACCGCTTCCGCACCGCGGATATCCTGATGGTGGACGATATCCAGTTTATTGCCGGAAAGCATGGTACGGAGGAGGAGTTTTTCCATACCTTCAACCACCTGCGGGAGGCCGGTAAGCAGATCGTGATGACAAGCGATAAGCCGCCCAAGGAAATTCAAAAGCTGGAGGAACGCCTGTGCAGCCGGTTTGAGGGCGGACTGATCGCGGATATTCAGCGCCCCGACTTTGAAACCCGTTTGGCCATTCTTGGCAAAAAGGCGGAGTTTGAGCATCTGGCCATTGGGGACGATATCCTGGCGCTGATTGCCGAAAAGATCGACACCAACGTCCGCGAGCTGGAGGGCAGCCTGACCCGCCTGACGGCCTATAGCAGCCTGACCCGGCGCCCCATCGATATGCAGCTGGCGCGTGAGGCGCTGCGCGAGCTGTTCAGCCATACGGAAACGCGCCGCATCAGCTGCGACAGCATTCAGGACGCGGTGGCGGCATACTACGGCATCACCGTGGACGACCTCAAAAGCCCCCGGCGCAACCACGAGATCACTGTGCCGCGGCAGATCGCCATGTATTTGACGCGCGAGATGATGGGCCTGAGCCTGACAAAGATCGGCGACGCATTTGGCGGCCGGCACTACACCACCGTGATGTCCTCAATCGATAAGGTGGAGGATTCCATCAAGCAATCCCCAAGCCTGGCAAGCCTTTTGGACGATATCCGCAGGCTGATCAAGGACGCGAAATAACCTGCCGGAGCGCCCGCCCATCACACAAAATGAGAAAAATTTCTCAAAACGCTATGCAAATCGTCCGGTTCATGCTATAATACAGCCGTTGCCCAGCTAAGGTAACGAGGTTCAGGTTCCTTATTCCTTCGTTCAGGTTTGTTCGGAAGCATGGAAACCCAAGACCAAGTAACTAAAAGCACATGGGACACAGAACAAACTAGGATAATGGAGGGAACCCAACAATGTTTGAAGACAAGACTCTGGTATGCCGTGACTGTGGCAAGGAATTCGTGTTTACCGCCTCTGAGCAGCAGTTCTTCGCTGACAAAGGCTTCCAGAACGATCCCACCCGCTGCCACGAGTGCCGTGTTTCCCGTCGTAACCGCGAGAATCCCGGCCGTTCGGAGCGCCAGTACTTCGAAGTGATCTGCGACGGCTGCGGCGCCACCACCCAGGTGCCGTTCCAGCCCAAGGGCGATCGCCCCGTGTACTGCCGCGAGTGCTTTGAGCGCAACCGCAACCAGTACTAAGATTTAACTCCGCGTGTAAAGGCGGGAGGCATTCCTTCGGGAATTGCCTCCCGCCTTTTTATCATTTTAAATTCTGAATAGCTTATCAACCAATTCCTTTTGTGAGTTCGCCTTGCAAAATATATCCCGCAAAGCGGAGAAGCCGTTTATGAAGTGTATGAAAGGCATGGCCGGCAGTGAGGCGGCGCATAGCTGCGGCGAGCTTTAATGCGCGGTCGCCATCAGCCCATTATCTCAAATAGATATTGCGATTTTAAGCTCATCGTGCTGCGCTTTTAAAAATAAGTTTCTTCACCATGGGACGATTTGCTCCTCCCGGCTGTCTAACAGGTGTAACGTTACAGGGGGTCGATACGGTGGATAAGGAATTTTTCGTTCGGGAAATAGAAGCGTACAGCGGGCTGTTGTACCGCGTAGCGTATACCATCCTGCGAAATGACGACGCTTGCAGTGACGCGCTTCAAGATACGGCGCTCAAGGCATGGGAAAAGCGTGCCGCACTGCGGGAAGAAAGGTATTTTCGCACTTGGGTCACGCGCATCCTTATCAATACGTGCTACAACATGAAAAAAAAGAGCCGGCGCGTTATCTTGGTGGAGGAAATACCCCAAGCCGGCGCGCCATTCCCGGATCCGAAATTAACCTTTGCGCTGGAAGCGTTGCCGGACAAACTGCGGTTGCCGCTGGTGCTGTGCTACTCGGAGGGGATGAGCTATGCCGAGATTTCGCAGACATTGCGGCTGCCGCTGGCGACCGTACGCAACAGAATCCATCGCGCTAAGGCAGAACTGAGAAAGGAGCTGGATGCGCAATGAAGCGTGAAAGGAACGAATTAAATCTTCGCAATGCTTTTAAGTCCGTACCGGAGGAGTGCCACCGTGCGCTGATGGGCGCAGCCTGCTCCGTGAAGGAGGAAAGGTCGATGAAACGCGCGTCTTTTCGCGCCGTGCTGATTGCGGTTGTCATCCTTTTGGCTACCGTGGCGGTGGCGCTTGCGGCTCAGCAACTGGGGTGGGTGGACTTTTACAAAGGCTATGACGGCGTAACCGTGCCAAAGGCAGGGCAGGAAATCCTGAACGCCACCCAGCCGCTGACCTATCAGGTTGGCCCCATGACGTTTACCTACCGTCAGCTTTTGGCGGATGGCAGAATCGGTCTAAGCGCCGCCGACATTCATACCACGGATGGAAGCGAAGCGCTGTATGTGCCCGATTGCGATGATATCTATGACCCGGTTGACGCCGGGGATGGCGATACCGTGCTGGAGCGCTATGGGCTGGAAGCAGGCACCACATGGCTGGTAGCGGCCCGGCAGCTCCATCTTCCTCTTTATCGTGTTTGCGCCTTGATTGATGTAACGGAAAATTGCAGCGCAGGGGTATCCATGGGAGCAGCCTTATGGCATGAGACGGGTGGTCTGGTATACTATAGCATGCCCTTGACCGAGCCATCGGCGGTTCGGGATGCGCTTCCCGTAACCCTATACATGTCGGTGGCCGAATGCGATCCCGCAACAGGGGAAGAACTGAACCAATGGACAAAAGAAGAAGCTTGCGAGATTCCCGTACCTGCGATGCTTAACGAAAAGACCTATGGGCCGGTAAGAAATGTCCTGCTGAACGGCATGAGCCTCACCGGCGTTCGCGCCGAGCAATATGTGACGGGCGTTTATGTGTTTTGCAACCTGGTGGCGCCGGATGGCATGAGTGAAGAAACAGCATTACAAGCGGCGTATGGCTTAACCTTTCTTGGCAGTGACGGCAAGGAGCTGCCCGGCGGCATCAGCCTGTCCGGCGATGCGAATATGGACGCTTGGCCGACGGTGGTGCTGGAGAAAATGATTTCCGCGGAGGAACTGCCGCAAAGCATTGCCATCAGCGACGGTGATGCAGAAATATTGGTCAAACAGCAGACGCACAGCATGCCGATGGAATGATGAAAGGATTGAATGAACAATATGAAAAAACGAGGCATGGCGCTATTCCTGATTTTATGCACCTTGGTTTCCACCGTGGCCCTGGCGGAGGAACGTCCGCCGCTGCGCATTGCCGGTTCGTTTAACGAAGGCTACTGGAAGGAACACCGTATTCCGATCAACATCCCCAATTACCATTGGGCGCAGGGATTGGCGCTCATGCAACGCGAAAATGCTCCTGATTTGTATGCGTTTCCCACCTATGGTGTTGATTTTTACGCGATAAAAGATACGGGTATACTGGAGGATTTGTCAAAAAGCGAGGTAATAAGGCAGGCAGTTAGCCAAATGCGTCCGGAAATTCAGGAATTGGTTACCAACAAGGATGGGGAAATTGTGGCATTGCCTATGGGCGGATGGATACAGCCGCTATACTGGCGGCAGGACGCATGGGACGCGGCAGGGCTGACGGCGGGGGACGTACCGCAGAGCTATACCGAACTTTTGGATTTTTGCGAAAAGTGGGCTGAACGCGTTGAAAAGCACAAAGAAAAAGAGGTGTGCCTGACGACGTTTCAGTTTTCCTCAGATACATACATCAACTGGCTGCTGACTATCTTGGTGAATACGTGGGAGATGCAGCAGCACTATGCGGGAGAAACGCTGAACTTCGATACGCCGGAATTTATTGCGCTGCTGGAACGCACGAAGAAAGTGGGAAAACTGCTTAAAAAAGCAGAGCCAAGTCAAAAGAAATGCAAGAATATGATGATTTTGTTCCGCGCTCAGGAAGGCAGCAGCGTAGACGGCCTGTTTAACGGCGGTAGAGACTATGGCTTGTCTCATAGCATCCCCTTTCGTATCACCCGCGATCAACCCGCGCTTATGCGTAGCTTTACGGGATTGCAAGTTTTGCGCAAAGGCAGCGTATGGACGCAGGAGGCTATCCGCTACTTGGAGGAGGCTGCTCCGAAGCAGAAAGGCTTCCTGGCGCTGGAGATATATCCCAACAGTACAGCTCCGGGCGATTATGGCTACGATGGTTTCGCGGATATCCTCACAGAAGGCTGGATCAAGGATAGAGAAGCGTATACGGGTATTATCTCATTTGCGCCCATGCGCACATATGAACAGTACGAGGGCGCTTTGGGCAAATTTATAACAGGCGAACTATCAGCGGAAAAGCTGGCGGCAAAAATCAGCGTGCCCAAGGACGACCCAAATAAGTGAACAGAGCAAAGAACAAGGCTCCGTCACGTTTTATGGCGGGGCCTTGCTTGTGTAGAGATGCTTTCCTTTTCCGCGCTCTGGGTCATGGGCGGGGCGCTTGATGCAGCCGGGCAGTGGCCGAGCCTTTGCGCCGCTTTCCGACAACCAGCACGCATATCGTCAGCAGCACGGGAAAAACAACGGCCGCAAGGATTCCTCTTTTTAAATTATCCTGAAACAGGCCGGAGACTATGCCCACGAAGGTAGGGCCTCCGGAACAACCCAAATCTCCGGCAAGGGCGAGCAGAGCGAACAGCGCCGTGCCGCCGCCGCGAATGGAGGCTGTGGCGATGCTGAAGGTGCCCGGCCACATGATGCCGACCGACAGCCCGCAAAGCCCGCAGCCAATCAACCCCAAAGCGGGATAGGGCGTAAGGGCGATCAGCAGGTAGGAAAAGCAGCACAGCACGCCGCTTACCAACATGAAGCGCTTCAGGTCAATCCGGTCGCCGAACTTGCCATAGATAAGCCTGGAAAGGCCCATCAACAGCGCAAACAGCATGGGGCCGGCCAGATCGCCCACCGTCTTGCTTACGCCCAGGCCCTTTTCGGCAAAGGTGGAGGCCCACTGGCAGACGGCTTGCTCGCTTGCGCCGGCGCATACCATCAGCAGCATCATAAGCCAGAAGGCTTTTTTGCCGACCAGCTCGCGAAGCCGAAGCCCGGTTTCGTTTTCAGCGATCAGGGGCGCGATGGGCACGTTGGTGAAAACAAACGCGTTCACGATGGGGATGAGCGCCCATAGCAGCGCGAGAATTTTCCAGCTCGCAATGCCAAACAGGGCGAAAAACAGCGTGGACAGGCCGATAACGCCCACAAACCCCCAGCAGTAGAAGGAATGGAGCATGCTCATGGCCTTCTCCTTGTTCTGGGTGGGACAGGCCTCCACAATCGGACTGATCAGTACCTCCAGCAGGCCGCCGCCCATGGCGTAGACCGTTACGGCAATCAGCAGGCCGGTAAACGCGTTGTTAAACAGGCCGGGCAGGATGGTAAGCAGCACCAGCCCGGCGGCAGCGAGGAGATGCGCGAGTACGGAGGCGGCGCGGTATCCGATTTTATCAATGAATGCGACCGAAGCCAGGTCGACGAGAAGCTGAAGGCCAAAGTTGATGGTGATCAGCAGCGTAATCTGGCTCAGCGGAATGCCATATTGCGCCTGAAACGTCAGAAAGAGCAAAGGCGCAAAGTTATTCACAATTGCCTGTACGATGTAGCCGGTGAAGCACGCGCGCAGCGTTCGGTTGTAATTGGCGGTCATGTTGCGGTTCATCCTCCCGGTATCAAGCGAAATGAGGTTTGGCGTCCGGGCTTTCCCGGTACGGTTCACGATTGTACCATCATCCGCCGCGCCGGTCTTGCACGATCGCGCCAAATGATGGTATCAAATCTTCAAAACAGCGATACGGAGC
>JAEYOW010000046.1 GCA_023411375.1 Bacillota bacterium
TTGCCCGCGCCGGCATCGAGAAGGTGCCCGAAACCTTTGAAGAGGTTGCCGCGGCGGCCAAGACCATCACCGAGAAGCTGAGCGGCGAGGGCATCTACGGCTTCGCGATCAACCTGAAATCTCCCGCCTCCGCGTTGGGACGCACGCTGGATTACATGATGCAGCCCACCTGCGGCCTGACCAACGGCTATAATTTCGCGACCGGCCGCTATGAGTTTGACAAGGTGACGGAGATCGTCGCGTTCCTGCGCCAGATGTTCGCGGACGGTTCCACGTTCCCCGGCTGCGACCAGCTGGATATCGACCCGCTGCGCACGCAGTTCGCCGCCGGCCGTATCGGCATGTATTACTCCTACACGGGTGCCGAGTACGGCGTGTACAACAAGCAGTTCCCCACCGAACAGGAGTGGGATTTCGCGCCTCTGACCGGCAACGGCACCCGCGTTGGTATTCAGGGAGCGGATGGCGGCAAGTGGTACGCGATCAACAAGGATACCAAGGTGCCCGAGCAGGCGTTTGAGGTGTTGTCCTACCTGCAGAGCAAGGACGTGCTCGTGGGCAGCTATGAGGCCGGCCTTCATATCTCCATGATCGACGATGTGATTGCGGCCAGTGAAACGCCCGAGGCGATCAAGCTTCACCCGCTGATGGCCAAGCAGGAGACCGACGGCCTGTGGCCCCTGCCGCCTACCGGCGTCGCGGTGGAGGGCGAGAACTACTATAACGTGTTCTCGGGCCATATTCTGGGCATCCCGGGCTATGAGGACCTGGACGCCCTGACAGCGGATTTGAACGCCCGTTACAACGCCGCTTTGGATAAGGGGATCGCGGACGGCACCGTGCAGCCGGTGGTGTACCCGAACTTTGATCCCATGAATCCCGCTGCCACCATGAACTGATTTCCGGCCTCGCCGGACAGGAACCAAGGCAGGCCACGCAAATTTGCGTGGCCTGCGCATTAGGGGGGGTTACCGTGCAAAAGGTGACAGGGTCGCGCAGGTTAAGCGCTTGGAAAAGGGGGTTCGCTGGGAATTCTCAGGTCTATTGGATGCTTTTGCCCAACATCATCATGTTCACGCTCTTTTCGCTTTACCCGGTGAGTTGGGTGCTCAAGTACATGCTTTACCAGTATGATAAGGTTCACGACCCCATATTTATCGGGTTTGAAAACTTTATTAGAATTTTTACCCGGGACCCATATTTCTGGAAAACCGTGGTGAACACGTTTATCTACGTCGGCGGAAAGCTGATTATCACCTTGCCGATCTCCTTTTTGATCGCGGTGATTCTAAACAAAAAGTTCCGCGGAAGCAGGCTGATGCAGAGCGTCGTTTTTATGCCGACGATTATGAGCTCGTCGGTTATGGCGCTGATTTTTTACCTGATTTTAAACCCGTACAGCGGCGCGCTGAATACGGCGTTGATGCAAATGAAGATGATATCCGTCCCCATAAACTGGCTGAGCTATCAAAACGCGCTGATGACCGTGATCATCGTGGGCGTATGGGGCGCGATTGGCAACTATATGGTGTACTTTATGGCGGGCCTTCAATCCGTGCCGGAGGAAATTTACGAAAGCGCGGAGCTGGACGGCATCACGCCTGTTACCAAAATGTTCAAGATCACAATCCCCATGATGATGCCCGTGCTAAAGACGGTCATTATGCTGGCGTTGATTAACTCCTTCCAGGACATGCAGTCCATCATGGTGCTGACCGAGGGCGGACCCAACGGAGCGTCCGACGTGATGTTCCTCTACATTTACCGGATGTTCTTCCCCGTATCCGCCACCACCGCGTCCACATCCCAGTTTGGCTACGGCGCCGCGCTGAGCGTGGTTTGCGCCGCGATCATCGGTATTGTGACGGTGATATACCTGAAGAGCACCAAACGCGTTGACGAAATTTATTAACAAGGAGGTGCGCGAAGTGAAACAAAACCTCACGAGAGGAATCGCCTGGTTTTTAAAGTTTATCTTCCTGGCCGCGATCCTCCTTTTTACGCTCTATCCGGTTGTATACGCCATTCTGGGTTCGTTTAAGACAAACATGCAGCTGGTTCTGGGCGATGGCTTTCTGCCAAAGACTTGGGAGTTTAAAAACTACGTATATGCCTTTGAAAAGCTGAACTTCTTCCAGTATACCTACAACAGCTTTGTGCTGTGCGTGATCTGCACGGTGCTCTCGGTGGTCGTCTCCTCTATGGCGGGCTACTGCATGGCACGGTACGACTTCCCGATGAAACGGTTTCTCAACGGACTTTACCTGGCGCTGATGTTTGTATCGTTGGGCTCGGTCACCATTTACCCCGTATACATTATGATGAACAAGATGGGCATGACCAACAACCTGCTGGGCCTAGCGCTGGTGATTACCGGCGGGCAGGCGAGCAATATCTTTCTGGTCAGGGGCTTTGTCAACTCAGTGCCCAAGGAACTGGACGAATCCGCCAAGCTGGACGGCTGCGGCAAGTTTGGCATCTACTTCCACATTATCCTGCCGCTGATCCGCCCGATTATCGCGGTGGTTGGACTGTTCGCTTTCCGAAACGCATGGAACGACTACATCACCTCGATGATTTTCACCATCGGCAAAAAGGCGTTGCAACCCCTGACCGTGGCGGTTGTGTCGCTACGGTATTCGGTCAACGCGGCGGCTGAGTGGCACATCATGGCGGCCGGCGCGACCATTGCCATCGTTCCCATTCTGATTGTGTATATCCTGACCAACAAGCAGTTTATCAGCGGCCTGACGGCGGGCGCTATCAAGGGATAAGGAGGCGGGAGATATGCTGCAATTCTCTACCGCGGATATCGCTAGGATCAAGGAGCGGGTGAAAGAGCACCCCGAACACCTGGAGGCGCTCAGGGCGCAGACGGCGTTTTTCTTCGAGCATGGCGTGAAGGTGCCCGTGGGCACCCAGTCCACCTGGATTATGAACTTCGTATGTCCGGAGGATTCGGCCACGCTGCGCTACGACTACGCGTCGGAATTCGAGTACGTATGCCCTGTGTGCGGAAAGGTTTACAGCGGCGAGCCG
The DNA here is from genome assembly GCA_023411375.1 of Bacillota bacterium. Taxonomy (GTDB): domain Bacteria; phylum Bacillota; class Clostridia; order Christensenellales; family Aristaeellaceae; genus Limiplasma. The sequence goes on from JAEYOW010000046.1 coordinate 3,040, forward strand.
TACAGCGGCGCGTGGTGGCGCTATACGGTGGAAAAGGTTGTGGACAACGGCTTCCTGTGCGCGGTGGTCTGGATGATTACCGGGGAAGAAAAGTACAAAAACGTCGCATGTGAGATCCTGGAGCGTTTCGCTGAAAACTATTCGGGTTATGAGCTTCACGGCGGCATTCCCTATAACAATCCCGGCATGATCAACAGCCAGACCCTTTGCGAGGCGCTGACCATCCGCTCGCTTGCGATGGCCTTTGATATCGTGGCCGACGCCATGCCCGCGGAGTGGAGGGAAAGAATTGTTGAAAAGCTGATTGTTCCCAGCGCAAACGTACTTTGCGAGCAGCGCATGAATCAGCTTCACAACCACGAGGTGGTGATTGATTCCGCGCTGGGCATCGTGGGCCTGGTTACGAAGCGCGAGGATTTGATCGACTTTGGCGTTAACGCCAAGTATGGCCTTAAATACCAGATGGAGCACGGCGTGCTGGAGGACGGCTTCTGGTTTGAGGGCACGGTTCATTATCATTACTTTGCCCTGTGGGCGTGCATGATGTTTGAGAAGTTTGCCAAAAACACGCCGTACACGCTGCGCAACCTCGGTATTTATGAAAAAATGTACGCCATGCCGCTCAGGCTGATGAAGCCCAACTTTCACATGCCCTGCCTGGGGGATGGAAACGGCGAGGGAATGTTTGAGGAGCTGGCCGAGCACTATGAATTCCCCTACGCGTTGATTCATACCCGGGAGATGGCGCAGCTTCTGAACAAGGTGTATACCGTGCAAAAGCGCGACGGCATGCAGGCGCTTTTGTACGGCGTGGATGAAATTGAGGACGTGGAGCCTCTGACGCTTTCCAACTACCATGATAATGAAGCCTCGGGGCTGACGGTTGTGCATGGAGCGGGGGAACAGTACCTGCTGTTCAAGCACGGCAAATTTGGCGGCGAGCACGACCATTACGACAAACTGGGCATCCATTACTCCGTCGGTGAGTGCGATGTGATTGCGGATTTTGGCACGGTTGGCTATAATGCGCCCCACCATTATCCCTATTTTAAAAACACGTTTACGCATAATACCGTCTGCATAAACGGCGTCAACCAGCCTCCGGCGGATGGAAAAACGATTGAATACCGTTCCGGCGACGGGGAAACCCTCGTGCAGGGCTACGCCGGTTGGGTGGGCGAGCTGCCGGACCGCGATTCACTCACCATTACGCAATGGGATGAGGACGCCTACCGGGGCGTGCGGATGAACCGGGCGCTTTTGGTCAGGGACGAGTACATTGTCGAGGCGTTTTTGGTGCGCGGCGCTGATGGGAAAACCGTGGACTGGAACATTCACCCCAAGGGCGCATGGGCGGCGCGGGAGGACGCGAAGCCGGATACGGTGGGGGATTCTCAACCGCAGCGCTTCTTGCACGACGCGGTGGGCGTGAGCAATCATGGCGTTGTGGAAAGCGTATGGGTGCAGGATGCGGGCACGCTGCGCGTATGGTCCGGCTGCAATTGCGAGGGCAGGCTGATTTATGCGCAAGGCCCGGATAATCCGCCTGACAAAACCGTCACCTACCTGACCCACCGCGTGGAGGGGATGCGGGGCGATATCCTGTATATGAACGTGATTTGCTTTGAGCGCGATGGAAACAAGCTTCAAAAAGTTTCCATGAGCCAGCAGGACGCGCGGAACGTGGAGATTTGCGTTACCTATGACGGCGTTGAACGCCGGCACGCGTTTTCCATCGGGCAGGAGGCGTAATACCCGCCGCCGGAGCTGCGCTATGTAACAGCAAACCGCCAGGGCCGCAGCCTGAAAGGAGAAACCATGAACCGCAGGGAGATTTTTGACAGGGTGATGCGACACCAGCAGCCGGGCGGGCTGCTGGTGGATCTTGGCGGCTGTCCCCAGTCCAGCATGGAAGGGAACAGCGCCCAAAAGCTGATGCGTTGTCTGGGCATCACCCCTGAGCCTGATGACCGGGTCTATCATTTTGGCGATTGCCCGCAGCTGGACGAGCGGATGCTAAAGGCGCTGGAGGTTGATACAAGAGCAGTCGGCGACCTGATGCGCCCTCGGGAGTCCCTCGCGCGCCGGATATCGGATACGGAGTATATCGACGAATGGGGCATTCGCTACCGGTATACCGGGCTTTACTGGGATGTGGTGGAATCTCCGCTAAAGGACGCGACGCTTGAGGAGCTTCGCAGCTACCCCTTCCCAAACCCGGACAGCATCGACGAAAAGCTGCTGGAAACCTATGTGGCGCGGGCAAAACAGCTGTATGAGGAAACGGATTATATCATCTGCGCCAACCATCCGGTGTACGGCGTGTTTGAGTTGGGCTGCTGGATGTGCGGCTTTGAGGATTTCCTCTACCGCATGCTCGCAGAGCCGGAATTTGTGCATTGCTTTTTTGAACGTTACCTGGAATACCAGCTTCGCGTCACTAAGATTTACTATCGGGCGCTTGGGCCGTATATCCATTACACGTCCAGCGGGGACGACTTTGCCACGCAGGCGGCGCCGTTCTTTTCGCCGCAGCTGTTCCGGGAGCTGGTTAAGCCCTACTTTAAAGAGCGGATCCGCGTGACAAAGGAACTGACGCAGGCGAAATTTCTGCATCACTCCTGCGGCAGCGTATATTCCCTGGTCGACGACCTGATCGATTGCGGCGTGGATATTCTCAACCCCATTCAGCCTAAAGCCGCCAATATGGAGCCCTGGCGGCTGAAGGAAAGCTATGGCGACAGAATCGTTTTTCATGGAGGCATCGACACGCAGGAGCTGCTGCCCTTCGCGCCGCCCGAAAAGGTGAGGGAAACCGTGCTTGGGACGATTGAAACCATGAACCAAGGAGGCGGCTATATCTTTGCCGCCGCGCACAACATCCAACCCGATGTAAACGTGGAAAACCTGATGGTGATGTTTGACGAGGCAAACCGCTACAAGCGCGGCGCTGCGCCGGGAAAATGAAGGGGGTGTAAAAATGAACGACCGCCAGATCATGCGTGAGCTTGCCCAGCGGTATATGGAGATCGCCGGCGACCCGGTGCAGGACGAGCGCAGACTTCAATGGACCCGCTTTCATGGAATGCTGGACAGGCAGGCGCGGGTATACGCGCTCCGCTTCGGGGTGAACGAGCTGTTTGGCGAGGATGTACTGAAATGCGGGGATCCGTTTTTCCGTGCCTATGAAAAGGAGCTTCGCGCGGCGATTTATCACCACGGCTTCGGCGACGACGTGATCACCGAGCCGTACCTCACCATGAACTGCGAGTACGCGCCGCCGCTTTCCATGCGCTGGGGCGTGCCCTGCGATATGGGCGAGCGGCCGGGGCATACGGGCGCGGCGCATTTTGATCCGCATATTTTGGACGACGCCGATTTTGACAAGCTTGTAACGCCCGCTCACCGGATCGACGAGGAAGCGACGCGGCTTGCTTATCAGCGCCTGAACGACGCGATCGGCGACATCCTCCCGATTGATCTGAACAGGGGCCCCTGCCTTTTGACCTGGACGGGCGATATTTCCACCGACCTGTGTAAGCTGCATGGCCTTGAGAACATGCTGTGGAGCCTGTACGACGAACCGGAGTTTCTGCACAGGCTGATCGGCTTTATGGCAAAAGGGGTCGAGAAGGTGCAGCGCGAGGCGGAGGCGGCGGGCGATCTGAGCCTGACGAACACCTATAACCAGTCCATGCCTTACGCGCCGGAGGTAAGCCCGCCCCGGCCAAACGCGTACGGAGCGAAACGCGGCGAGCTGTGGTGCTTTTTCAGCGCTCAGGAATTTACGATGGTAGGCGCGGATATGTTCGATGAATTTATGCTGCGCTATCAGATCCCGCTAATGGAGCAATTCGGTCTGTCGGCCTATGGCTGCTGCGAGGATTTAACGCAAAAGATCAAATACCTGCGCAGAATTAAAAATCTCCGGCGTATTGCGGTCAGCCCGTTTGCCAGCGTCAAAGAGTGCGCGGAGCAGATTGGCGGCGACTACATTATATCCTACCGCCCCAACCCTGCGACATTCATCGCCACGGGCATCCATGAGGACTATATCCGGGATGAGCTGCGCAAACAGTTGGATATTTTCAGGCAAAACGGGTGCTATGTGGAAGTGGAGTACAAGGACGTTGAAACGGTCAACCATGACCCGGACGCGATGGGAAGGCTGATAAGCATCACCCGGGAAGAGCTTGAACGAGCCGGGTATTGAGAATGCAGCACAAGGGCGGTGCGCGCGAAAGGCAGGGAAGAATAAAGTGAAATACAACGTGGACAGGATGCCGGGAACCGCGGTTTTTCAACGCGGCTTTGAAAGGTTGCACGACTTTGAAAACTGGCGCGTCATGACCAGCGGTGTGGAGCGGCAGGAGAGGCCGACCGTGCTTCAAAAGCATGATTTAACAGACGAAGTGTTCATTGTGCTGAGCGGCGGCGGCTTTATGCTGCTGGGCGACACGCCGGACAGGCTGGAGGCCTGCCCCATGGAGGCGGGCAAAAGCTACGTCGTTCCCAGGGGCGTGTGGCATTCCCATGTGCTTGCGGGAGGAACACAGCTGCTGATTGTGGAAAACAACGATACGGGCGAGCATAATTCGCCGCTCGCCACCATGACGCGGGAACAGATTGAGGCTTATGGAGCGCTGATAGAGGCGGGGACGGCCTGTAAGGAATGAAAGGATGGGACGCAAATGTTTGTATTCCGGCGCGGGATTGAGGCAAAGACCGTTGGCGAGGGAGCGCAGCGCAGAATCATGGCTTACGACGACCAGCTGATGCTGGTGGAAGTGGAGCTGGAGAAGGGCGGCGTCGGCGCGCTGCATACCCATCCCCACCATCAGGTGGATTATCTGGTCAGCGGGCGCGTGGAGTTTGAACTGGCGGGAGAAAAGCGGGTGTTGGAGCCCGGCGACAGCGTGATGATTCCCCCGGGAGCCGAGCATGGCGCAGTCGCGCTGGAGGAAAGTATTCTGCTTGACATTTTTTCGCCTATGCGGGAGGATTTTGTAACGCCCCAGAAATGATGGCAAACGATTTTTACCTGAAAAATTATACCTGCAGACAGTTTCAAAAACGCAAAAATATGATATCATTGAACCCGGCGGCAAAACGTTTTTGCCGCCGTCCGTTTCGTTTTTGATGAGATGGAGCGGCTTTCTAAAAAATGCGAGAGGATGAACACCCTTGAAGGAAGAATTGAAACGCCTTGTGGACGAACACCCTGAGCTTGCCAATAAGGCCAGGGCAATTGCCGAATGCTATGCGGCGATGCTTTCGTGCTTTCAAAACGGAGGCAAGCTGATGCTGTGCGGCAACGGCGGCAGCGCCTGCGACTGCGAGCATATCGCGGGCGAGCTGATGAAGGGCTTTTTACTGAAGCGGCCCCTGCTTGACGGGGAACGTGAGGCGCTTGCACGCGCCGGGGACGACGGAATGCTGGCCAATGTGCTTCAGCGCGCGGTGCCGGTGCTTGTGTTGAGCGGCCTGAGCGGCCTGAGCACGGCCTTTTTGAATGATGTGGAGCCGCAGGCCGTATTCGCCCAGCAGGCGTATGCCTATGCGCGCCCCGGAGACGTGCTGATGGGCATTTCGACCTCGGGCAATTCCAAAAACGTGATCCAGGCCATGATTGCCGCCAAGGCTAGAGGCGCGAAGATTATCGCGCTGACCGGCGAGGGCGGCGGAAAAATGGCGGGCTTGTGCGATGTGCTGGTGGATGTTCCGCAAAAGGAAACCTATCGGGTTCAGGAACTGCACCTGCCCGTCTACCACGCGCTTTGCGCCGCGCTTGAAAGCGAGCTTTACGGAAAGGATGAGCGGGCGTGAGCTTTTACGCGGGGCTTGATATCGGCGGTACCAAATGCGCGGTTGTACTGGGACAAAAGACCGGCGGGGAAATTGAGGTGTTGGACAGGCAGGCGTTTGCCACCAGGGACTATTCCGGGCCGGAAGGAGCGCTGGAAAAGTGCTTTGCGCTGCTGGACGGACAGCTTGAAAGGCACGGCGTAAGCCGGGAGGCGCTTCAGGGAATCGGCGTAAGCTGCGGCGGACCGCTGGACAGCGTCAGGGGACTGATTTTATCGCCGCCCAACCTGATTGGATGGGACAATGTGCCCGTCGTAAAAATGCTTGAAAAGCGCTTTGGCAGGCCCGCGTTTTTGCAAAACGACGCAAACGCCTGCGCGCTCGCTGAATGGCGCTACGGCGCGGGACGCGGCACAAAAAATATGATTTTTATTACCTTTGGCACCGGCTGTGGCTCCGGGCTGATTCTGGACGGCCGCCTGTATGCCGGCACCACGGATATGGCGGGCGAATGCGGACATATGCGCATCGCGTCCTTTGGGCCGGTCGGTTACGGCAAGGCGGGTTCCATGGAGGGGTTCTGCTCCGGCAGCGGCATCGCGCAGCTTGGGCAGACGCTCGCGTTGGAGCAATTGCAGCAGGGGAAGCAGACGGGCTATTGCGCCAGCGCGGAGGAGCTTTCCTCGGTTACGGCGCTTTCGGTCGCGCAGGCGGCGCACGCGGGCGATGAAACGGCGCTGGAGGTATACCGTTTGGCCGGCAGCCGGCTTGGGTTGGGTTTGTCGCTGATGATCGACCTGCTGAACCCGCAGGCGATTGTAATTGGCAGCATCTTTGTGCGTTGCCGCGACCTGCTGCTTGAAACCATGAACCAGGCGCTGGAGCGGGAATGCCTGCCGCACAGCCTCAAAGCCTGCGCCGTATTGCCCGCGCAGCTTGGGGAACGGCTGGGAGATATCGCGGCGCTTACGGTCGCGGAAGGGCCGGGTCAGGCGTGACGGATTGCGCGCCAGCCGCAAAAAAAACGATGGAAGGAGTTGCGAATATGGAAAAGACCGTGCTGCTTGTGCTGCTGGACCAGTACGCGGATTGGGAGGCCGCCTATGTGGCTTCGGGCATCCTTGCGCTGGGGCAGGGGCGGTTCTGCGTTAAAACCGTATCCGCAGCGAGGGAAAGCATCCGCTCGCTGGGCGGGCTGACCACCCTTCCGGATTACGACGCGCCGTCGGCGCCCGCGGATTTTGCGGGCCTGTTGTTGATTGGGGGAACGTCGTGGAAAAGCGCGGCGGCGCAATGTGTTAAGCCGCTGGTTGAGAGCGCGTTGCAAAACGGCAGGGTACTGGGCGGAATTTGCGCGGCGTCGGCCTATCTGGGCGAGCTTGGCGTGCTGAACCATGTGCGGCATACCAGCAACGACCTGGAGGATTTGAAGCAACGGGCCGGGGCCGCGTATACCGGGGAGGCGAATTATCTCCGGCGGCAGGCGGTGCGGGACGGCGGGATTGTGACTGCCAACGGCACGGCGGCGTTGGAATTTGCCAGGGAAGCTTTGCTGGCGCTGGAGGCCGCGCCTGAAAGCAAAATTGATGAGTGGTACAATTTCCACAAGCTCGGGTGTTACGAAGCGGTTATGCCGCTGATGTAAGGAAAAGGATATTGGGGCAATGCGTCATCCAAACGCGGAACTCCCGGGTGTGAAATCCCTTGGGAGTTCCGCGTTTGGCCGTACAAATCATGGTCGAGGCCGAAGCCCCATCCTCTGCCGCCTCTTTTATGTGACTTCGTCACGGCAAACCCCGCTGCAATCCGGTATACTCAACCTGCCGCCCGGAGAGGGATACCGCCGGGCGCAAACGTGGTATAATACCGCTATGGGTATAGCCGTAAAAACGAAAGGGTCGGAGGGATTGAAGGATGAAGGTTGTCATCATCGGCGGCGTTGCGGGCGGGGCAAGCTGCGCGGCCAGGTTGCGCAGGCAGGATGAACATGCGGAGATTGTATTGCTGGAGCGGGGGGAATATATCTCCTACGCAAACTGCGGACTGCCCTACCATGTGAGCGACGTCATCCCATCCAAACGGGCGCTGCTGTTGCAGTCGCCCGATGTGATGCGCGCGCGCTTCAACATCGACGTGCGGGTGAATAACGAGGCTGTGGCGATCGACCGGGCGCGCAAGACGGTTCGGGTCCGGCGGGGGGACGGCGGCGGGCCGTATGAGGAAAGCTACGACACGCTGGTGATCGCTACGGGTTCCTCGCCCGTGAGGCCGCCGATTCCAGGCATCGACTCCCCGCGCGTGATGACCCTGTGGACTGTGGACGACGCGGAGCGCATGCGTGCGCTGGCGCTGTCCAAAAACCTGAGCGCCGCCGCAGTGGTGGGCGGAGGGTTCATCGGGCTGGAAATGGCGGAAAACCTACGGCTTGCCGGATTGGAGGTAACGCTGGTCGAGGCGCTCCAACAGGTGATGCCGCCGCTGGATGTTGAGATGGCGCTTCCACTTCACGCCCATCTTAGGCAAAACGGCGTAAAGCTACGCCTTGGCGACGGTGTGGAGGCGTTTGAGGAAACCGGGAACGGTGTAAACGTCAAGCTGAAAAGCGGGAAGACGGTGGCGGCGGAAATGGTGGTGCTCGCCATCGGCGTGCGCCCCAACGGCGCGCTCGCGAAGGAAGCCGGGCTGGAGCTTAACGCGCGCGGCGGCGTGATTGTGGATGAGTTTTTGCGTACGTCGGACCCGTCCATTTACGCGGTAGGCGACGTGATTGAGGTAAACGAGCCGGTGCTCGGCGGTAAAACCATGATCCCCCTGGCCGGCCCGGCCAACCGGCAGGGGCGCATCGCGGCGGACAACATTTCGGGCGGCGAAGAAACCTATTCCGGCACGCAGGGCACGTCGGTCGCCAAGGTATTCGGCCTGACGGCCGCGAGCACGGGCGTAAACGAAAAGACGCTCGCCGCCCGCGGTATGGCGTCCGGCAGGGACTACGGGCGCGTGATCATTGTGCAAAACCATCACGCGGCGTATTATCCCGGAGCGGAGCCAATGGTGCTGAAGCTGCTGTTTGCCAAGGACGGCTCGCGTATTCTGGGCGCGCAGATCGTGGGCGCGGAAGGCGTGGATAAGCGGATCGACGTAATCGCGACGGCCATGCGCCTGGGCGCGCCCGTTACGGCGCTGAAGGACCTGGAGCTTGCATACGCGCCGCCGTACGGCTCGGCCAAGGACGCGGTGAATATGCTTGGCTTCGCGGCCGCGAATGTGCTGGAGGGCAAGGTGGCCTTTGCCGGTTGGGACGCGCTGGAAAAAGACCCGGACGCGCTGGCGCTGGATATCCGCGAGGCGGGGGAGGTTTCGGCTTTTGCCATCCCCGGCGCGAAGCACATCCCCATGGGACAGCTTCGAGCGCGGCTGAACGAGCTGCCGCGCGACCGGGAGCTGATCGTATTCTGCGGCGTGGGCGTTCGAGCCAATACCGCCGCCCGCCTGCTTTCGCAGCACGGATTCAGCCGCGTATCCATCTATCCGGGCGGGATGTATTTTTACCGCCGGACGCATGAGGCCTGACGGCCCGTACCGCGCATAGAACCGCCGGCCGGAATGGCCGCCTTTTCGCGGCTTTCCGGCCGGCAGGTTTATCATGTTCCTCCCGACGCAATATGGTATAATAAGACGGTAGCTTTAAGGGAGGCGGGCCGGATGCGGATTTTGATTGCGGAGGACGACGGGCGCGTGGCCGGGCTGCTCAAGGGCAGGTTCAAGGCGGACGGCGTTGCGGCGGATGTGTGCCATACGGGGCTGGAGGCGGTGGCGCTTGCGCGCGCGGTTGAATACGACGTGCTGGTGATGGATATTATGATGCCGGAGCTGGACGGGCTGGAGGCCGTGCGCCGCCTGCGCGCGGAGGGCCTTGAAACGCCGGTGATCTTTCTGACGGCGCGGGACGCCGTTGAGGACCGCGTGCTGGGACTAAACGCGGGCGCGGACGACTACCTTGTCAAGCCCTTTGCCTATGAGGAGCTGCTTGCGCGCGTGCGCGTGCTGACGCGACGTCTCCGCACCCCGGTGGGCAACGTGCTTACCGTGGCGGACCTTTCGCTGGACGCGGATACCCGCAACGTCTCGCGCGGTGGAAAAACCCTCCGTTTAACCAGCCGCGAGGTTGCCATACTGGAATACCTGATGCGCAACGCGGGGATCGTGCTCTCCCGCGACCGCATTTTGGATAACGTATGGAATATGGATTACGAGGGTGTTTCCAACATGGTGGACGTTTACATCCGCAACCTGCGCAAAAAGGTGGACGACCCCTTCCCGGTCAAGCTGATCCATACTGTGCGAGGCGTGGGATACGTACTGCGCGAGGAGAGGTAAGGCATGGACATTAAGCTGAAAATGACGCTGTGGTATGCGCTGCTGGCAGTCGCGACGGCGGCGGTGATCGGTCTGGCTTTGCTTGTTGGGTCGCAGCGCATTTCCGAGCGCTATTACGAAGAAACGCTGTCGGCGGCCGCGGTTATCGCGCAAGGCGAGGTGGAATATGAGGCCGGCGAGCTGCAAATCGACGACGACATTAAGGATATACCGGATGTGCATATCTCGCTGTACACACAAAGCGGTACGCTTATCTATGGGCGGGCGCGGTTTTCACTGCCTTTTCAAGAGGGCGAGGTGCGCGTGGATACGGCGGAGGGCGCGAAATGGTATGTGCTGGATACGCTGATGCGATTTGAATGGCGCGGCGACGTGTGGCTGCGCTGCGCTAAGCGCGCGGATGCGGAGGAAGCCACCTTTGCTCCTGTGCTCAGGCTTTCGGTGATTTTGCTGCCGCTGATGATTTTGCTGACGGGCGCGGGCGGCTTTGTGATTGCCCGCAGGGCGTTTCGGCCTGTGGAAAGGATGGCGCGCACTGCGCAAGCCATCCTGAGCGGCGGCGACCTGAACCGGCGCATCGGCCTGAAAACAGGGGCGAGGGACGAGCTAACCACCCTTGCCGCCACGATTGACGGTATGCTTGCCCGGCTTGACGGAGCATTCGTCCGCGAACGGCAGTTTACCTCCGACGCGGCGCACGAGCTTCGCACGCCGCTGAACGCCGTGCGCCTGCTTTGCGAGGAGGCGCTTGCAAAGCCCGACGGGGCTGAAAAGGACGGGCTGATCGTGGAAATCATGGAGCGTACGGACTCGCTTAGCTCGCTGGTCGGACAGCTTCTGGCGCTTTCGCGCATGGACGCGGAGCGCGTGGCCCTTTGCATGGAGGATACCGACCTGTCCCAACTGCTAAAGGAGGTTGCGGAGGAGCTTGCGCCCGTGGCGGAGGACGCGGGCATCGCGCTTGAAACGGAGATTGAGCAAGGCGTTCAGATGCGCTGCGACGCGGCGCTGATGCGGCGGCTTGCCGTCAACCTGTTAAGCAACGCCATCCGCTACGGCAAGCGCGGCGGTTATGCCCGCATGAGCCTGTGGAGGGACGCGGAAGGCGTGGCGCTATGCGCGAGCGATAACGGCGTCGGCATCCGGCCGGAGGACGTCCCGCGCATCTGGGAGCGCTTTTGGCGCGCGGACGCCGCCCGGCATTCCGGAGGAACGGGGTTGGGGCTTGCCATCGCCAGATGGATTATTGAGCGCCACGGCGGGCGGACAAGCGTGAAAAGCGCGCCCGGCGAGGGAACGGAAATTTTGGTGCGTTTTTAATTGCTTTTTTCATTTTTCTTTCATCTTGCCCGTTTATACTCTCATCATCCCAAGTATGAAAGGAGCCTTCTTCATGAAGAAAGGATTTTCGTTGCTTTGTATGGTGCTGATTCTGGCGGTTACGGCCTCCGCCTTTGCCCTGACCGACGCCGAGGTGGAAACCGCCGCCCGTGCGCATGTGCCCGCCGGGGCGGCGCTGAAACGGATAGAGACGGATGAAGGAATTTACGAGGCGAGCTTTACGGTAGAGGCGACCAATGAGAAGTATCAGGTAAAGGTTGAGCCGGATACCGGCAGGGTGATCGAGCTGGAAAGCAAGCTCAAGGGCGCGGCGGGCTCGAAAACCGCCACGCTGGACGAGACGCGGATTGCGCAGGCCGTCCGGGCCGCGTATCCCGGCGCGGAGGTGCTGCGCCACGACGAAAAGATTGACGACGGCCTGCATGAGATTGAGGTGTTCTTCCGTGCCGAGGGCCTGTACGGAACCCTTGAGCTGAACGCCGAGACGGGCGAGGTGCTGGAACGCAAGATTTACTTCGGCGATTTTCAGCAGGACGGCATGATGACGGAGGAAGCGGCCCGCGCGGCGCTTGCTTCGCTGAAGCCAGATGCGGAAATAACGAAGCTGAAGCTTGACGCGGACGACGGCGCGTATTTCTGGAAAGGCAAGGCCGTGATGGGCGGTACGAAGTATGAGTTTTCCCTCAACGCCATGACGGGCGGGCTGGTGGAGTGGGAACGGGACTAAAAAACCGGGTTTTCCATACGGAATTTTGGGGCAGGCTTTACCGCCTGTCCCTTTTTACGCGCATAAGGCAGGCCGGAAAGGTCCGAGGTATACCAAAAATGGTTTAAACGGGGTGGAGCGCCACAGGAACAACGTATCGGGCCAATAGTATCTTTTGCGTGATTTTACATTTGTGTTATAATATGTACCTGCCAATTGATACATAAGAGGTTCTAAGTGATATGCCGGACGCAACGCCTGAAATGCGACAATGGTTTGCAGAGTTTGTCCGCGAGCATTACGCGGACGTATGCCGCCTTTGCCATGCGATTTGTATAAGCGGCGGGCTTGGAGCCGCCTACGCGGAGGACATGACGCAGGATGTGTTTTTGACCGCCCGCAGGCGGCTTGTTGTATTGTACAAGCACCCCGAGGCGAAAAAGTGGTTGTACAAAGCCGTATACCACATCGGCGACAACGCAAAGCGCCGGATGCGCAGCGGCAAAAGGCGGTACGCCTTTAGCCTGGACGAGGAAAACGCGCCGGACCTTGGCGACGGGTACGCGGAATACAAAAGGCTTGCCGCGTTGCTGGACCGGGACGAGCTGGCGGCTGCCGTCCGCAGGCTTTTGCCCAGGGACCGGCTTTTATTTGAACAGATTTACCGCATGGATATGTCTTTAAAAGAACTGGCCGGGGAGTACGGGCTATCCGACGCGGCGATACAAAAGCGGGTGCAGAGAATGCATGCGCGCGTCCGAAAAAATATTTCTGAGGAAATTTGAAAAAAAGTGTCCGATTTTGGATTTTGGCGACATGGATATAGTGAAAGGAGCTTCCTTCATGTCCAATCAATCACAGCACAATGAGGTGCGCAACTCAGTGCGGCAGATTCTGGACGAAATTGACCGTGATATGGACGCGATGGATGTTGACCGTATCGACACGCTGGTCCGGCAGCTGGAGCCCGCCCCGAACGAAGAAAACGTCGAGGCCATGCTTCGCCGCATTGAAAGGCGCGTTGAGGCGGAAAAACGTTCATCCGCTACGAAATCGTTCTTTCGGCATGCGGCGCTCGCATGCGCCTGCCTGATCGTGGTATGCACGCTGCTGTCTGGCGCGGCGGAGGCGTTCAGGTGGGAAACCCTGCTGCAATTCATCAGGCCGCTGACGGACGTGCTGGTGTACGGACGTCCGCACGGCGAGCAGATGCAGGAGCGCGGTATGACGGAAAGCAACGGTGAAGAAGGCGTTTCCACGGTCAGCACCATCGTCGAATCGGATTTGGAATCCGGGCTGTATGAGGCGTTCCCAAACGAGAAAAAGGCGTTCGAAACCCTGCTGGCGAAGTATGCGCTTACGCAAATGAGCGTTTTTGAGGATGAGGAGATGCGGTTTGTCACCCTCACCCTTGAGGCGGACGGCAAAGAGGTATATGTGCAAATTCAGAGCTTCAGCAACGATGAGCTGCTGACCAATGCGCTTGTTGAGTATTCTCGCGAAAAACTGCGGGAAATTTCGATAAATGGCGTAGCGGTTTCCGTATACCAAAATGTCGATGATTACAGCTGTAGCTGGGTGGATTTACTGGCTTCCTATAATGTTTGGAATGCCGCATCAGAAGACATTGCAATTGAGTTGGCAAGCATTCTGATCGGAGGTTGACCCTTATGAAACGATTTTCCTGCTTTCTTTTGACGCTTGTTATGTTGTGTGCGTCCGTTTGCATTGCATCCGCGGAGGGCGGTATCACGCCTTATGCCAGTAGCTATTTTAATTCGTACACCATCAATGTTTCGTCGCCCTCTGCCGGGAAAGCAAAATTCGTGTTCAACGTTACGGCAACGGAGACGGCGAATACATTGGGAATAACGACATATTCCATTCAAAAGAAAAACAGCGACGGCTCTTACTCGACTGTATATACGGATGATGTTGACCATCTTGCTTCTAACACCGTGTCCTACACCTATTCCAAGACGTACAGCGGCACCAGCGGCAGCACGTACCGCGCGGTTGTCAAATTCTACTGCAAAATTGGTTCCGGCTCGGCGACCGCCACCCTGACGTCGGTATCGGTGACGGCCAAATAAAAATTGGAGGGATCGAAATGAACATTCCGTCTTCTTGCTTCGAAAGCGTGCAACATCTCGCGCTCAAGCTGTTTTCGCATGTGTACACGGGCGACGTTACCGCGGCGCTCTACGTCAGCGAGCAGGACGAGCTGCTGGACGTCCGCCTGTTCGATACCACGTTCGGCGCGGACGTGCTGAAGGAACCTGTGCCGCACGGCACCGCAAAAGCGGTGTTGCTGGTTAACCAGCCGGAAGGCCTGCGGGCCCTGAGCAAGACAGACAAGCTGAATGTTCGCAGGCTCAGAACCCATACGCGCACCGCAACCAGCGTGTACCGCGTATGCGAGCAGGAGTGCGTGCGGGGGTGAGAAGCCCGCCGCCATAAGACGCTTGCGGGGCCGGTTTGCGCTTTTGGGCGGCAGACGGGGCGCGGCAAGGTAAATGTAAATCCGGGCCGGCGGGGACGATCCCATCCCTGCCGGCCCGGATTTTTGTTTTTTCTTATGCTGCCGTTATGGAAGCGTTAAGGGTCAAGCCCATAACCGGGACGCGGAGCAGCATCCTTTCTTAAAACGCCATCCTGGCGGCGATGTACGCCTCCAGCTCGTCGATCTTCACACGGTCCTGCTCCATGGTGTCGCGGTCGCGAACGGTGACGGTACCGGTCTCCTCGGTATCAAAGTCGACGGTAACGCACAGGGGCGTGCCAATTTCATCCTGACGGCGGTAGCGCTTGCCGATGGAGCCGGTCTCGTCGTAATCCACCATAAAGCGCTTGGAAAGCTTTTCATAAATCTCGGTGGCCAGGCCGCCCAGCTTGTTCTTTTGCAAAGGCAGCACGGCGGCCTTGAAGGGCGCGAGCGCGGGATGAAAGTGCATCACCACGCGGGTATCGCCGCCATCCAGCTCCTGCTCCTCGTAGGCGTTGCACAGGAAAGCAAGGGCAACCCGGTCCGCGCCCAGGGAGGGCTCGATCACATAAGGGATGAAGCGCTCGTTGGTCACGGGATCGATGTATTCCATGTTTTCGCCACTCTGGGTCTGATGGGCCTTCAGGTCAAAATCGGTACGGTCGGCGACGCCCCACAGCTCGCCCCAGCCAAAGGGGAAGGAGAACTCGAAGTCCGTGGTGGCCTTGGAATAGTGGGCCAGCTCCTCGGGCTTATGGTCGCGCAGGCGCAGGCTTTCGGGCTTGATGCCCAGCGCGTAGAGCCAGTCGCGGCAGAAACCGCGCCAGAATTCGAACCATTCCAGATCTTCGCCGGGCTTGCAGAAAAACTCAAGCTCCATCTGCTCAAACTCGCGGATGCGGAAGATGAAGTTGCCGGGGGTGATTTCGTTGCGGAAGCTCTTGCCCACCTGGCATACGCCCATGGGCAGCTTGCGGCGCGTGGTGCGCACGATGTTTTTGAAATTGACGAAAATGCCCTGCGCGGTTTCGGGACGCAGGTAGATTTCAGCGGCGCTGTCCTCGTTAACGCCCTGAAAGGTTTTGAACATCATATTGAATTTGCGGATGCCCGTAAAATCGTGCTTGCCGCAGGTGGGGCAGGGAATGTTATGCTCCTGAATATAAGCCTCCAGCTGCTCGTTGGTCCAGCCGTCGGCCTGAAGCTCCCGGCCCTGCTCCTTGGAGAAGTTCTCGATCAGCTGATCGGCGCGGAAGCGCGCCTTACAGGCCTTACAATCCATCAGGGGATCGTTGAAGTTGCCCACATGGCCGCTGGCAACCCAGACGTTGCGGTTCATCAGGATGGCGCTGTCCAGACCGACATTGTACTTGTTCTCCTGTACAAATTTCTGCCACCACGCGCGCTTGACGTTGTTTTTAAACTCCACGCCCAGCGGGCCGTAATCCCAGCTGTTGGCGAGGCCGCCGTAAATTTCGCTGCCCGGGTAGATAAAGCCGCGCCCCTTGCAAAGCGCGACGAGCTTGTCCATGGTTAAAGCCGCCATCATTGGTTCCTCCTCGTATCAAATCATTCCTTATCATAGCTTCGAGCAGGTGTTTTGTCAAGGTAAATCCATGTGCGGGCAGGGGCGTAGGCCCGCGTCCGCCGGATTTCCCCCTATACGCCGCCCAAATCCTGTGTTATAATGAATACTGACACCGATTGTGAGCACGGGGAGGACGGGAACACATGGGCACGGCGCACAAACGAAAAGAGAGCCGGCAGGCTATTCAAAACAGAGAGCTGAGCTGGCTTCAATTCAACAGGCGAGTGCAGTCGGAGGCCGACAATCCCGACAATCCCCTATTGGAACGCGCGAAATTTTTGGCGATCGTCACCTCTAACCTTGATGAATTCATGCAGGTGCGCTATACCGGTCTTTATGAGGGCGCACAGGGCAAGGCGGGGGAAAAGCGCGTACAGGGCGGGATGACCGCAGCCGCGCTTTACCGCAAGGTCAACAAGGAAATCCTCCGGCAGAACAATATGCAGTACCTGCTTTACGAAGGTATCCGAAGCGAGCTCTATCTTCAGGGCATACAACTGTATCCCGTTTTTTCGCTTGACGAGGACCATGTGCTTCGTGAAAAGGAGATTTTTGAGAGCGAAATCCGCCCCTATCTTAAAATTCAGGAGTTGGGCGAAAGCGAGCCCAAACAAAAGCAGCTTCACCTGTGCGTGAAGCTGCTTAAGCCGCGCCGGAAGGAGGCGCGCTACGCGCTGATTGCGCTGCCCTCCGGTCTGCAACGGTTGTTTGACTTGTCCAAAAGTAAGGATGTACAGTGCCTGATACGTATGGAGGATATCGTCAAGCATTTTCTGCACCGCCTCTTTCCCAAGGATGAGGTGGAGCACGCGGCTGTGTTCCGCGTGATTCGCAATCAGGATTTTCCCGTGGAAGAACGCACGGAGGATGATATTGTGCCCGCCGTGCGGGATATGCTGCGAAAGCGTCTCTCCGGGCGCGTTATGCGGCTGGAGGCCGAGGAGGGTATGAGCGAGGAAATGCTCACCCTTCTGATGCGCCGCTTCGACGTGGAGCGCGAACGCCGCTACCGCGTCACGGGACCGCTGGATTTGAATAAGCTGATGATGAACCTCTATGGGCAGGTGAAGCGCGCGGACCTCAAATACCCGAGCGCGCAGCCTGTGCTGCTGGAGGAGCTCATGGGCAAGGATGTGTTTGAGCGCATCGACGGGCGGGACTACCTGATGTATCATCCCTACCACAGCTTTATGCCCGTGGTGCACCTGATGCGGCGCGCCGCCGTCGATCCGACCGTCCGCGCAATTAAGCAGACGCTTTACCGCGTATCCGGCAACAGCCCCATTGTGGCGGCGCTGGCGCAGGCCGCGGAAAACGGCAAGCAGGTGACGGTGCTGTTCGAGGCGCACGCGCGCTTTGACGAGGAAAACAACCTTTATTGGGGCGAACGTCTGCGGCGCGCGGGATGCCGTGTGCGCTACGGATTGCCCGGGCTCAAAACCCACAGCAAGATCACCCTGTTTGAGCGTGAGGTGGACGGTGAGTTAAAGCGTGAGGTTCATTTGGGCACCGGCAACTATCACGACGGCACCGCCAGGCTTTACACCGATTTTGGCCTTTTGACCGCGGACGAACGCCTGACGGCCGACGCCGCCGCGTTTTTTGAACGGCTTGACGGTCTGGAGGACGCGCCTATGGAGGAAATCGTCAAGGCGCCGGACCGTCTGCAAACCACTCTTCTGCACCTGATTGACCGGGAGCGAGAAAACGCGGAGCAGGGAAAGCCCGCGCATATCACCGCCAAAATGAACTCCCTATCCGATAAGGCGGTGATTGCCGCGCTGCTTTGCGCGGGACGCGCGGGGGTGCGGGTGGACCTCATCGTGCGCGGCATTTGTTGCCTGTTGCCGGAACGGCTTGAGGTAAGCGAAAACATACACGTCCGCTCCATTGTGGGCAGGCATCTGGAGCACGCGCGCGCCTTTGTGTTTGAAAACGGCGGCGAGCGCGAGGTATATCTATCCTCTGCGGACTGGATGCCGCGAAACCTTTACAAGCGCGTGGAGCTGATGTTTCCCGTCAAGGACGCGCGATGTAGGCGGGCGGTGGAAAACGTGCTAGAATTGCAATGGAACGACACCGAAAAATGCCGCGTGCGCAGAGCGGATGGGTCCTATGTGCGCAGGCGGGGACGCGGCGGCGGGCTGAACGCGCAGGAGACGCTTTTACTGGATATTGAAGGCGTCTTTGAACGCGGAGAGCCGCTGCCCTGTGACGACCGAAAGGCTGTGACGGAATGAGCAATTGGAAAACGCTGGTCAAAGAGGACCGCGAGGCCGTGCTGGCGCGCGACCCGGCGGCCAGATCCATGGCGGAGGTGCGGCTGTGCTACCCGGGCCTTGTGGCCCTGAAAGCGCATCGCCGGGCCAATGCCCTTTACCAGAAGGGCCATGTGTTGCTGGCGAGAATCCTCAGCCAGCGTGCGAGACACAGGACGGGTATTGAAATCCACCCCGGCGCGCAGATCGGGCGCAGGGTGTTTATCGACCACGGCGACGGCGTGGTGATTGGCGAGACGACCATTATCGGCGACGACGTGACCATTTATCAGGGCGTAACGCTGGGCGGTACCGGAAAAGACACCGGCAAGCGTCACCCCACCATCGGCAGCGGCGTCACCATCGGCGCGGGCGCGAAGGTGCTGGGACCCATTACCATCGGTAACAACAGCAAGGTAGGCGCGGGCGCGATCGTATTAAAGGACGTGCCGGACAACTGCACCGTGGTAGGAAACCCGGGACGGATTGTGAAAAAGGAAAAGCCGCAGCCTGCGGGCGAAATCGACCTTGATCAGGTCAACCTGCCCGACCCAATGCTGGAGCGTATGGAGGCGCTTGTGAACCGTCTGACCACGCTGGAAGGCTGTCTGGCAAAGCACGCACGGCGGCTGGGCTGCGACGAATGCCTGGACCAGCCCGAGAACGCCCCGTGCCGGGAGCGATGTATCGAGGCGGGCGGAAGTTGCCCGCGTGCGCAGGAGCAGGAGAGCACGGAAAACAAAGAGCGGTAAATAGGCGGGGCGCGGGCCCTTCGCGCCCCGCTTGTGATAAAGAGAGGATGGTTTAAACCATGCAGATATACAACAGCATGACCCGAAAGAAGGAAGAATTTAAGCCTGTTAACGAGGGCAAAGTGGGCATTTACGCCTGCGGCCCGACGGTGTATAACTACTTCCATATCGGCAACGCGCGCCCGTTCATCGTGTTTGATGTGCTGCGCCGCTACTTTGAATACCGCGGGTATGAGGTGACGTTCGTACAGAACTTCACCGATATTGATGATAAGCTGATTCGCCGGGCGAGGGAGGAAAACACCACTGTTCCGGCCATTGCGGATAAGTACATCGCCGAATACTTCGTTGACGCCAAGGCGCTGGGCATCCGGCCTGCGACCGTGCATCCCCGCGCGACCGAGCATATGCCGCAGATTATCGCCATGATTGAGCGGCTGATTGAAAAAGGGCTGGCCTATGAGTCCAATGGGGACGTATACTACCGCGTCAAGGCGTTCCCTTCTTACGGGTGCCTCTGCGGGCAGAATCTGGAGGACCTTGAATCCGGCGCGCGCGTGAGTGTGGACGAGCAGAAGGAGGATCCGCTGGATTTTGCGCTGTGGAAGGCGCAGAAACCGGGCGAGCCGGCGTGGGAAAGCCCCTGGGGTATGGGCCGTCCCGGCTGGCATATCGAATGCTCTGCAATGAGTACCACGTACCTCGGCGAGACTTTCGATATCCACGGCGGCGGCAAGGATTTGCTCTTTCCGCATCATGAGAACGAGATCGCCCAGACCTCTGGCGCGACGGGTAAACCTTATGTGCGCTATTGGATGCACAATGGCTTTATCAATATCGACAATGAGAAAATGTCCAAATCAAAGGGCAATTTCTTTACCGTGCGTGATATCGCCAGGGAGTTTGATCTGGAAGCTGTGCGCATGTTCATGCTCAGCGCGCACTACCGCAGCCCCATCAACTTCAGCCGCGATTTGATCGAGGCGGCGCAGAGCAGCCTGGAGCGGCTTTATAACGCGCGCGACCAGCTGGCTTTTCTTTTGGACGGCGCGGCGGAGCGCGGGCCGGACGAAGCCGAACGCGCTTTTATGGCGGAGTGCGACAAGGCGGAGGAGCGCTTTATCCGCGCGATGGACGACGACATGAACACGGCCGACGCGCTGGCCGCGCTGTTTGATATGGCCCGCGAAATCTTCAAGCTGCCGGGCACCGGCGTAAGCCGCGAGGCTATCGCCTACGGGCGGCAAAAGCTTACCGCCCTTGCCGACGTGCTGGGCCTGCTGATGAAGAAGGCGGACGGTATTGACCCGGAGGTACAGGCGCTGGTGGATGAACGGGCTGAGGCCAGAAAAAACAAGGATTGGAAGCGCAGCGACGAGCTTCGCGACCAGATCAAGGCCATGGGCTACATCCTTGAGGACACCTCCGCGGGCCAGAAGGTGCGCAAGGGCGTATGAGTGTCGGGGTCATGGGGGAAACCCTATGACCCCGACAAGGGCTTTGCCTATGGGGATTTGAGGGCGCATAGCCCCCAACGTCCTTTGAAAGGATGTGGGCGTTCGTGCGGCGCATTTTCCTTGGGGCTCTAGCCGCTATACTTGCAATGTGCGCGGCGGGGCTGATGATTGTTCATTTGCGACCCGACCACAATCTTGGCGGCACGGTGTTTTCGCCGCCGACGGCGGCCGAGCGGCAGGGGGAGCGGATGCATGTAAAGCAGCCGGCGGGCAGCGTCAATGTTAACGCCGTCGGCATAGAGGAGCTGTGCGGGCTACCCGGAATTGGGCCGGAAACCGCGCGACGAATCATCGAGGCGCGGGAGCGGAGCGGCGCGTTCGCCTATGCGGAGGATTTGCTCAGCGTCAAAGGCATCGGGGAAAAGACCCTTCAAAAGCTGCTTCCCCAAATTTGCCTGGAATAAACGGAGGACGACATGCGGGATACGGTGCTTTTTCTGGATACCACCTTGCGCGACGGCGAGCAGACCCCGGGCGTCAGCTTCCACCTTAACGAAAAGGTGGATTTTGCGCGCAACCTGGAGCTTCTGGGCGTGGACATGATAGAAGCCGGGTTCGCGGGCGCGAGCGCCGGCGATTTTGAGGCTGTGCGCGCGGTTGCCCGTGCGGTTAAGACGGGCGTTTGCTCGCTTGCGCGCTGCGTGGAGACGGATATCCGCGCCGCGGCTGACGCGCTGAAGGAGGCCGGGAAGCCACGCATCCATGTGTTTATCGCCACCAGCCCGCTTCACCGGGCCGCAAAGCTTAGCATGACGCGCGACGAGGTGCTGGACGCGGCGGTCAGGAGCGTTACGCTCGCCCGGTCGCTTTGCGAGGACGTGGAGTTCAGCTGCGAGGACGCCACTCGAACCGAGCGTGATTTTCTGTATGAAATCTGCTCCGCCGCCGTCAGGGCGGGAGCGTCTACCATCAATATCCCGGATACGGTCGGTTATGCGGCGGTGGGCGAGTACGGGGACCTGATCGCCGATGTGCTCAAAAATGTGGCGGGCGGACACGAAGTTGTTCTCTCCGCGCATTGCCACAACGACCTGGGCCTGGCCACGGCTACCACGCTGGAGGCCGTCCGGCGCGGCGCGCGTCAGGTGGAGTGCACCGTCAACGGCCTGGGCGAGCGCGCGGGAAACGCCTCGCTGGACGAAATCCTGATGGGCCTTCGCACGCGCCGCGACATCTATCAGTTGAAGGACAACCTCAACACGCGCGAATTGTACCGCGTGAGCCGTCTTGCGGCGGGGTTGTCCGGCATCGAGGTGCCGCCCAACAAGGCGGTTGTGGGCGCGAACGCCTTTGTTCACCAAAGCGGTATCCATCAGCACGGCGTGCTTAAGGACCGCGCCACCTACGAGGTGATGAAGCCGGAGGAGCTGGGCATTCCGCAGGGCGGCGTGGTGCTGGGTAAGCTGAGCGGCCGCCACGCGCTGCGCGAGCATGCCATGGAGCTTGGCTTTGAACTGACTGAGCATGAGTTGAACCGCGCCTTTGAGAAGTTCAAGGAACTGGCCGACCGCAAGAAGGATATTACCGACCGTGATGTGATGGCCATCTGCCGGGAGCAGATGCATGGCGCTACAGGCCTGTATCACATCAATTCCTTTCAGATTTTCAGCGGCAACCGCATGACGAGCACCGCCACCGTCAGCTTACAAAAGGACGCGGACGTCGTTACCCGCGCGGATTGCGGAGACGGCCCTGTCGAAGCTTGCTTCCACGCCGTGGACCAGATAACCGGACTCAAGTGCAGCCTGGAAAGCTATCATCTGCGCGCCGTTACCGAGGGTGAGGATGCGCTGGGCGAGGTGACCGTCAGGGTCAGAAACGGGGAATTGGTGATGCTTGGCAAGGGCGTCTCCACCGACATCATTGAGGCAAGCTGCCTTGCGTATTTAAACGCGGTCAACCGCCTTATCGAGGGACACGCCGAAGCGGACAAGCGCAGGTAATGAACGACGGACGGAGTGGACGAGCATGTACGAACGAACGGTGAAGCGGATACTGGATGTGGCTGTAGCTGCGTTGAGCCTGGTGATTTTAAGCCCGCTTTTTTTGATCGTGTCCATCGCGATTAAAATTGACAGCCGGGGGCCGGTCTTTTTTAAACAAAAACGCGCGGGCCGGGGGAAAGCGCTTTTTGACATTTACAAGTTCCGTACCATGAGCACCGACGCGCCGCGCGACGTGCCCACCAACGACCTGAGAGGGGCGAAGCAGTACATTACCCGCGTGGGCAAGGTACTGCGCGTGACCAGTATCGACGAGCTGCCGCAGCTGATCAACATTCTTAAGGGCGATATGTCGCTGATCGGGCCGAGACCGGCGCTCTGGAACCAGTTTGAGCTGCTGGAGTGGCGCGACAAATTCGGAGCTAACGACCTGCGGCCGGGGCTGAGCGGCTGGGCGCAGGTCAACGGCCGCGACTACCTGAGCCTCGATTTGGAAAAGAAGGCGCGGCGGGACGGCGAATATGCCCACAACGTCAGCTTTTTGTTTGATCTGAAATGCTTTTTTCTCACTTTGGTCAAGGTGGTTAACCGCCAGGGCATTGTGGAGGGGAAAGAGAGCAAGAGCTATCCCCTTGGCGATACGGAGGATGATGAATGATACGGGTTTTAGTCACGGGCGCGGGCAGCTACATCGGCACGCGCTTGGAGGCATATTTAAACGAATTTCCGGAGCGCTTCAACGTGGCTACGCTGGATATGCGCGGCGAATGGGCGGACGAAGCGTTTCGGGGTTTTGACGCGGTTTTGCATGTGGCGGGCATTGCCCACCGGCGCGAAAGCGCGGAAAACGCCGCCGAATATTTTACGGTTAACCGCGATTTGGCGCTTGCGGCCGCGCGGGCGGCAAAGGCGCGGGGCGTACGGCAGTTTGTGTTTTTCAGCAGCATGAGCGTTTATGGCGTTACCTGCGGGCGCATTGCGGCGGATACGCCGGCGCGGCCCGAGGGCAGCTATGGCAAAAGCAAGCTCCAGGCCGAGGAAGGGCTTGCGGCGCTTGCGGACGAAGCGTTTCGCGTCGCTATTTTAAGGCCGCCGATGATTTACGGCCCCGGCTGCAAGGGAAATTATCCGCGCCTGTCCGGCCTGGTTGGACGGCTGCCGGTATTCCCGCGCGTGAAAAATGAGCGCAGCATGCTCTATATCGGCTGCCTGTGCGCCTTTGTCCGCCGTCTGCTGGAAAGCGGCGAGGGCGGGCTTTTCTTTCCCCAAAACAGCGAATATGTGGTTACGGACGAGCTGGTCAGGCAGATCGCTGTTGTGCGTGGAAAGCGGCTCTGGCAGCCCCGTGGGCTGGGATGGCTGTTGTCGGCGCTGGCTCCCCGCGTGGGCGTGATCGGCAAGGTGTTCGGCACGCTGACCTATGACCGGGCCATGAGCGCGGCGTTTGCGGACGAGCCCCAGCCCGGTTTTGTTGAAACCATCCGTTTGACGGAGGTGGGCAAGTGAAAAAAAAGGTGCTCTTTATCGCGACGGTGCTGCGCGGGCATGTGCTGGTTTTTCACCTGCCATATATGAAATGGTTTCAGGAGCAGGGGTATGAGGTGCACCTCTGCGCCCGCAACGATACGGGCGGGCCGGTGGAGACGGTGCCCTGTTGCAACCGCTATTTTGACCTGCCCTTTGAGCGTTCGCCTCTCAACCCCGGGAACCGCGGCGTGTACAAAGCTCTGAAACGGATTGTGGATGAAGGAAAATATACGCTGATTCACTGCAATACGCCCGTGGGCGGGATGCTTGGGCGGCTGTGCGCGAGGGACGCTCGCGGACGGGGTACGAAAGTGGTCTATACTGCGCACGGCTTTCATTTCTTTAAAGGCGCGCCGCTGAAAAACTGGTTGCTTTTTTATCCGGCGGAGCGCTTTCTTTCGCGCTATACCGATTTGCTAATCACCATCAACGGTGAGGATTACGCGCGCGCGCGAGGCTTTCACGCGAAGAAGGCCGCGCTGGTAAACGGCGTGGGGGTAGACCTGTCGCGGTTTGGCGCGGCGCCGGAACGCGACGCGGTGCGGGACGCGCTGGGTATTGCGCGGGATGCGCATGTGGTGATCAACGTGGGCGAGCATATTCCCCGAAAGAACCATGAAACCGTACTTCGCGCCGTGAGCGGGCTCCCGGGCGTACATGTGTTATTTTGCGGCGTGGGTGAAAAACAGGACGAGCTGGAGGCGCTTGCGCGCGAGCTGGGCATGGAAAGCCGGGCGCACTTTCTGGGCTTCAGGCGGGACGTTCCCGCGCTATTGGCGGCGTCGGACGTGTTCTTCTTTCCTTCCCTTCAGGAAGGGCTTCCGGTTTCCCAGATGGAGGCGATGGCCGCGGGCTTGCCGTGCGTGGTGAGCAATGTGCGGGGCAATGCCGACCTTGTCGGACCGGACGACGGGGGGACGCTGCGCCCTCCACGGGACGTAGCGGGCTATTCGGAGGATATTGCCCGGCTGCTGGGCGATCCGGCGCTGCGTGAGCGGATGGGCGAGCGAAACCGAAGAGAAATTCAAAAGTACGGGCTTACGGAGGTGCTGGAGCAGATGGCGGCGCTCTACCTTGAGCAGCTTGGAAGGGAGGGGTCCTGATGGCGTCCCTCCTGTTTGTCATGCGCTATCCGCTTCATCGGGACGATAACCTGAAAATCAAGTTTGACGGGCAGTTGGCCGCCGCGCACACCTTGGGACACGATGCGTTCTGGATTGGCTGGGATAGCGAAGGCATGTGGCTTTGCGGCGCCGGCGGGCGCGAGCTTCTGAAAAAATGTTCTTTGACGCGGATGCCCGCTTATGAAAAGACCCTCCTGTACATCGACCTGATGGACGCGCTCAGGCGCGCTGTGCGGAGCAGGCGCTTTGACCTTGTGTACATGCGCTTTATGCCTGTGTTCCATAACGCGCCCGCCGCGCTGGCCGCCGCGAAGGCGCGCGGCGCGCGGCTTGTGGTGGAGCACCCGACCTATCCTTTTGAAAATGGTAAAACATCATCGCTTTTGCGCAGGCCGGTATTTGCCTATAACGCGGGGATATTTCAAAAAATTGAGCCAATGATCGATCTGTACGCGCTGATTGGGGACGCGTGCGAGGGAACCCTTGGCGGCCGGCCGGCCGTGAACATCGTAAACGGGGTGGATGTGGAGAAGCTCGCGCCTCACAGGCCGCGTTCGGAAACGGAAAAAATTGGAATGCTGGCGCTTGCGAGCATGTCGAACTGGCAGGGCTATGACCGTCTGATTGCCGCGATGGCGGCATATCATGGCGGCGAGGATGTGACATTGCATATGGTGGGCGGCGAGGGCGACGGCTCGCTGGCCGCGTGGAAGCGCATGAGCGAGGAGTTTAAACTGTCCGGGCGAGTTGTTTTTCATGGCGAGGCGCATGGCGAAAAGCTCGACGAAATCGCCGCGGAGTGCGATATCGGCGTCGGCGGGTTGGGGCTTTACCGCAAGGGGCAGTTTCGCAGCATGACGCTGAAGCTGCGGGAGTATATGGCGCGCGGCCTGCCCTTCGTCTACGCGGTGGACGACCCGTCCATCCCGGAGGAACCGCGCTTTTGCCTGCGACTGCCAAACGACGAAAGCGCCGTCGATCTGGAGGCGCTGGTCGCCTTCGCCGTCCGCGCAAAGCGCGACGCGGAGGCTCCGGTGCTAATGCGAGCGTATGCGCGGGAGCGCATGTCCTGGACGGGTGTAATGCAGGCCGTTTTTGAAAGAACGGGGGTATAACGGAATGCCGAGAACTTTGATTTATTTAAGTTCATGCGCGTTGGGCGCGGATGGAAAGACGGACCCGTTCATGATGCAGGAGCATCCATGGCTGCTGCGCCATTTTGATAAGGTGCGGATGGTCAGTTATTATGGACTGAGAACCCTTACGCTGAACGACCGGGACTATCTGACGACCATCCGGCCCGGGCTTTCGGGCCTTCGGGCCTGGCTGAGGGTACCGTTTGCGCGCGAACTATGGCGCGAGCTTCGCCGCCTGTTTCAGGACCGGAAGGGAACGCCCGTAAACGTGCTCAAGCTGATCCTGTTTGCGCAGCGCGGGCAGAAGATGCATCTGTGGACGGAATGGCTGCTTCGCAAGCACGGCGATGCGCAGACCACCCTGTATTCCTGCTGGATGAGTTTTGACGGCTACGCCGCCGCGCTTTCCAGAAAAAAGCATCCGGGCGTGCGTTTTGTGATACGGGGTCACGCCTTTGATATTGATACCGAGCGAAATCCCATGAATCCCTATTTGATGAAGCGGCTGATTGCTGATCAGGCCGACGGCGTTTATTTGATCAGCGAAACGGCAAAGGCGCAATACCTGTCTTATATGGAGGGACGCGTGCGGCGGGAGAAGGTGCATGTGCTTGCTATGGGCTCCGGGGGCGCGCCTGTCGCCGCGTGCAAGGAACCTCCCCTGTACGCTCAGGGCGTGCTGCGCGTGGTAAGCTGCGCCAAAATTATCGAGATCAAGCAGGTGCATCTGATGGTGGACGCGCTTGCCGGCTGGAAGGGCGGGCCGGTGTGCTGGACGCATATCGGCGGAGGCGATGGCGAGGAGGCGCTGCGCGCGCTTGCTGCGGAGAAGCTGGACCGTAAGGAAAATGTGATTTACGATATTACGGGCTTTATGGACGGCGCGAAGGTGCAGAAAATTTATGAAACGCGCGGCTTTGACGTATTTGTCAATACCAGCCGCAAGGAAGGCGTGCCGGTTTCGATCATGGAGGCAATGCGCTTCGGTATCCCGGTGATCGCGCCCGCCGTCGGCGGTATTCCCGAAATGGTGACGGAGGACGTCGGATTCCTCTACGCGCCGGAGCGCGGGGCGGACGGCGTGCGAGAGGCGCTTGAAAGGCTGGCCGCCCTGCCGCGCGAAAGCGCGGAAAGCATGCGCGAGGCGGCCCGGATACGCTGGAACGCCCATTATTGCAGCCAGAACCTGCTGCCGGAGCTGTTCCCGGGCGCTAAGGCCGTCAAGCCGTAGCGCAAGCAACGCGCGGCGGTTATACAGAAAGGACGGGGCGAGTTGGTGCAACGTAAACGGTTATTGATGGTCAGCTACTATTTTGCGCCGCAAAACACCATCGGCGCGGTAAGGCCGACAAAGCTGGCGAAATATCTGACCCGAATGGGCTATGACGTTACGGTAATCTGCGGCGCGGGGATGAACGCTGCGAAGGACCCGACGCTTGCGCACGACCTGGAAGGGCTTTCGGACGTGCACATGATCCGAGAGTGGAATCCCCTTCGGGATTACAAGGCGCGCAAACGGAGCAAGGCGGTCCGGTGCGCAGAGCCGTCCGCCGGAAAAAAAGGCGGGGCGGTGGGCGCGGCGAAAGCCCGGACGGCCACGGGTAAGGCCGGATATCTCCACAGAATGCTGGACTCGCTGTACCTGTACCTATGGTGGCTCTCGGACAGAAGCTTCCGGCGGAGGGCTATCCGCGAGCTTGGAAGGCTGCCTGGCGGATACGATGCGGTGTTTTCCTCCTACGCGCCGCTGAGCGTGCATGAAATTGCCCGCGAGGCGAAGCGCCGCGGGCTTGCCGGACGGTGGATCGCGGATTTCCGGGACGAGGTGAACATGTCCTTTGGCTGGCAGGAAGGATACCGAAAGCGCTATATGCGCATGATCCGCCAAGAGGCGGACGTATTGTGTGCCGTTTCAGGAGGCTTTTTAGAGATGATGGACCTGAGCGGCGTGGGACGCATACTGTCCAATGGCTTTGACCGCGAGGATTTGACGGGGATTCACTCGATGGGGGGCGGGCCGGAGCGGCGCTTTCGCGCGGTATACTGCGGACAGCTTCGCGAGGGGCGCAAGCATGTGCAAAACCGGGATATTACTCCCTTTTTTAGCGCGTTGCGCGGGCTGATCGACGAGGGCGTATGCGCTGAAAGCGAGCTGTCGCTGGTATACGCGGGGGACGAGGGAGACGTGTTTTTAGCGGCTGCGGAGGCGTGTGGTCTTGAGCGCTGTGTGGAAAACCATGGGCGCGTGACGCGGGAAAGATCGCTCGCCTTTCAGCTGGACGCCGACGCGCTGCTGATGGCTTCCTGGAATATGGCGGGACAGACGGGCATCCTCACAGGCAAGCTGTTTGAATATATGATGATGGATAAGCCAATTATCTGCTGCATGGCGGGCGATCTGGCCGGAAGCGAGCTTGGCCGCGTGCTGAAACGGACGGGCATGGGCTTTTGCCACGAGCAAGCCAACGCCGAGACGGACGCACCCGCTCTTACGGAATATCTGCGGGCGCTGATTCTGAGTTGGCGGCAGGAACAACCGCTTCTGTTGTCGAAAAATGAAACGGAAGTTGAAAAATATGCCTATCCCGCCCTTGCGGCGGAAATTGACGCGTGGATAGAGAAAATGGAATAAGGGAGGGCCGAAAATGAAAAAACGACCTGTAAGGCTTGCGCTGATGGTGCTTGCCGCCGTGAGCGTGCTCGCGCTTGCGTCCGGCGCAGCTGTGGCCGAGGATGCGGTCCGGATTGAAGCCGAAATGGAGCGCATTATTGTGGGCGTTGGCAAAACCGTGCGCATTCAAACGGAGGTAACGCCCAGCGCTGCGCGAAAGGCGGGCGTGGTTTATCACAGCAGCGACGAGCAGACCGCGACGGTTGACCGGCGCGGCAACCTCAAGGGCATCGCGGCCGGCGAATGCGAGGTAACCGTCACCAGTAAGCAGGATGAGGGTGTGGCCCTTACACTGCCCGTATCTGTCGTGATTCCGGTTAAAAAAGTGACGGCGGAGGCGGCCGAAACCACCATTCATGTGGGGGAAACAACCGGTGTTACCTGCCAATATGCGCCTGAGAACGCCACCCTGAAGCAGGCCACGTTCTCCTCGTCCAGGGAAAGCGTCGCCACCGTGAATGAAAACGGCGTGGTGACCGGCATTTCGCGCGGGCAGACCGATATCACCGTCAAATCAGCCGACGGCGCGGCAAAGGCGCGTGTGCGCATCAATGTGCTTCAGCAGCCCACGGGCGTGAGTGTTTCGCCTGAAGAACTGGTGCTGCCCGTAGGCAAGAGGGGAACCCTGAAGGCGACAGTGCTGCCGAAGAACGCGGATAACAAGGCGGTTACCTGGTCGTCCTCGGACGAAGCTGTGGCTACTGTAGATAAACGTGGACGCGTAACCAGCGTATCGCGCGGGCAGGCGACCATCACCGCGACCTGCGTGGACGACCCGTCTATATCCGCCAGTGTGATCGTCAACGATGTTCAGCTTGCAAAGTCCGTCAGCTTCGGCAGCAAGCAATACGGCGTAATCATTGGCCAGACGCTTCAGCTGGCTGTGAATGTCGGCCCGGAGGACGCCAGCGACAAGAGCGTAACATATAAGGTGAAAAACCCGAAAATTGCCACCGTGGACGAAAATGGCGTGGTGACCGGCTTAAAGGGCGGCAAGACCACCGTGACCGCCACCACGAAGGACGGCTCCAAACGGCGCGCAACCACGACGGTGGAGGTGCTGGTGCCGGTGACGGGCGTGCATTTTGAGCACAAGGACGCCCGAATCGGGGCGAATGCTCACGGGTATGTGACCGCTGTGATTGAGCCGGAAGACGCTTCGAATAAGCGCATGACCTGGGTGAGCAGCGACGAGAGCATCGCTACCGTAAAGGGCGATCATAACAAGGTGCGCATTTCGGGCCGCAGATGGGGCCGTTGCCAGGTGACTGGAACCACCGCTGACGGCGGGTATACCTGTACGCTGGATGTCAACATCGGCTCGCTGCGCCATGCCGTGTCTGTCAATTCCATCGAGATCAAGGACGGAAAGCCATATATTGTGCTGCAAAACAAAAGCGATATGAACATCACCAGCGTAAGCTTTGAAATCACCGGCACCGACGAGCAGAAAAATCCCGTTCGTATGAGCACGAAGGATAATACGCTCTATGGCGCGTACGAGCTTCCGCTGGAGCCGGGCGCGAAAACCCGACACGGGAATTTCACATTCTACCACCATTCCAACTATCCCAAGCTTGAATATATCTCCATCGCCATTACGGGATGGGAAACGGATACGGGATACTATAACCGCGACGGAGGGCTGGAGTATTCCTATTCAATTCCGGAAAAGAGCCGGGAGTGGGTAAGCTGGGCGAGCGACCTGTATAAGCAGATTCAGAATAACCCACGGGCAAACTGAGGAAAAAAGGAGGGGACTGCCGCGCGCATACCGCGGCGGTCTCTTTTCATATCTTATCCGGAATGGCCGAAGATTTTACAGGTTTTGCCCTTGACAATGGTTGGCAATGATGCTAAGCTATGACCGAATGGACGGTTTTGGTTTTAGCGTTTCTAAACAAGCTGCGCCAAGATAACCGTTCGGAAAGGAAAAACCGTGAGTTATATTACTTTTGAGAACGTCACCAAGGAATACCGCACCGGTGGCGAATGCGTGCTGGCCGCCAACAATGTTAACTTTGAGATGGAAAAGGGCGAGCTTTGCGTGGTGCTTGGCCCAAGCGGCGCGGGAAAAACCACGATTTTGAACCTGCTTGGAGGAATGGATAAGGCGACATCAGGGCGGATTACCGTGGGAGATAAGGTGATTACAAGCCTTAGCGGGAAGGAGCTGACGGAGTACCGCAGGCTGGACGTGGGGTTCGTGTTTCAGTTCTATAATCTGATGCCAAACCTCACCGCGCTTGAAAACGTCGAGCTGGCCCGGCAGGTTTGTCCCAACGCGCTCGACCCCGTGGAGGTAATGGGCCAGGTTGGCCTGGGCGAAAGGATGCATAACTTTCCGGCGCAGCTTTCCGGCGGCGAGCAGCAACGCGTATCCATCGCCAGGGCGTTGTGCAAAAACCCGGCCCTGCTTCTGTGCGACGAACCCACGGGCGCGCTGGACAGCAAGACGGGCCTTCAGGTGCTTGCGCTTTTAAAGGACGTCAGCGAAAGGTATCAGACCACCGTTGCCATCATCACGCATAACGCTGCGATCGCCCCGCTGGCGCGGCGCGTTATCCGCGTCAGAAACGGGCAGATCGAAAGCGTGGAAATGAACGATCACCCCGCTACGGTGGAGGAGATCGCATGGTAAAGAACACGCTGCGACGAAAGCTGTTTCGGGATTTGTGGAAAAACCGGATGCAGTTTTTGGCCGTGATCCTGCTTTGCGCGCTGGGGACATGGGTTTTTAGCGGCCTGGACGCGGCGTGGCGTATGCTGGAGCTTTCCTCCCAAACGTATTTTGACAGCCAGAACACCGCCGATTTTTGGATTACCATGCGGACTGTGGACCGAACAGCTCTCACCCGCATTGGGGAATTGGACGGCGTTAAGGACGTGCAGGCGCGTGCCACGGCGGAGCTTAAGGTGGATTTGCCGCACGAACCAAGCCTGGTGGCGGAGGCATACAATGGAATGATCCGCATCAATACGCCGCTGATCCGCACAGGCGCGAGCCTGGATGGCAGCGACCTGCGCGGCTGCCTGCTGGATACGCTTTTTGCGGAGGCGAACGGGCTGTGCGTGGGCGATAAGCTGACCCTAAAGGTAAACGGAACAGACCATGACTTCGTGATTCGCGGGACTTGTCTGAGCGCCGAGTTCGCCTCGCTGAGCAAGAATACCGTTCGGGATTCCCTCAACTATGGGTTTGTGTTGCTTAACAGCAAGGGCATAGAAGCGCTGCCGTTAAACGTTGCGCTTGTTACCCTCCGGGATGGCGCGGATGCCGGACGGGTGGAAAGCGGCATTGCCACCCTGTTCCCGGACGCGCTGGTCGTCAACCGGCAGGCGCAGCGCAGCACGCATGGCATCCAGACCGATGTGGATATGTTTCGCAACCTAAGCTATCTGTTCCCGCTGCTTGCCTTTGCCGTGGCGGCGATGATCGTTTTAACCACAATCACCAGAATGCTGGAGAACCAGCGCATGCAGATGGGCACGCTCAAGGCGCTTGGCTACCGCGACGGCCAGATGATGCGGCATTATCTAAGCTATGCCTTTTATCCGTCGCTGGTGGGTTCCGTAGCGGGGCTGTTTGTGGGACGGGCGACGCTGCCCTATGTGCTGTGGAATATGGAGGCCGCGCAGTACACGTTTCCCAACCGCTTGCAGGCGCCTATTTCATGGGAGCAATGGTTTGTATGCGGACTGGGCGTGCTGCTTAGCTGTGTGATCTGCCTGCGCACATACCTTAAAAGCGCCAGGGAGCAAACCGCCTCGTTGCTTCGGCCTAAGCCGCCCAGAGCGGGGCGTAAGCTGCTTCTGGAGCGCTGGCAAGGGCTGTGGACGCGGCTTGGCTTCAACGCGAAGATGGTGGTCAGGAACCTGTTTCGCAACAAGGCGCGCACGATGATGTCGCTGGTCGGGGCGCTGTGCTGCACCATGCTGATTATCACCTCCCTTGGCTTGCAGGACAGCGTAAGGTATTTTGTGGGCAAGTATTATAACGGCACGCTGCGCTATACCGTGCGCGCAAACCTGACAGACGGGGCCGGAGACGTCGAAAGCTACCGCAAGCGCATTGCATCCGAACGCCTGGAGGGCGTTATGGAGATGACGCTGAGCGCACGCGGAAACGGACGGACGCGCACAACGGAGCTCACCGTGCTGGAGGATGACCAGCGGCTGATGTATCTGGGTGAAAACGAGACCCATGCGCCGCTGTCGGAAAGCGGCGTCATGCTTACGCAAAAGCTTTCTGAGGCGCTGGGGCTTTCAGTGGGCGACAGCATCGAGCTATGGCTCGCGGGCGACGGCGATCCGGTGGAAACAACGGTCACGGGCATTGCGTATGTGACGATCGGTCAGGGCGTGCTGATGCGGCGAAGCGTGTGGGAAAGCTTCAAAAAGGGCGGATTTACGCCCACGGCGCTGCTGGCGCTTCACCCCACGGAGGAGGGCCTTGCGCGGCTTGGCGACCTGGATGAGCTCGACGAGCTGCAGCATCCGCCTGCGCAATACGAGGACACGCTGAGCATTTTAAGCAGCATGATGGGCGTGTTTACGCTGATGTCAGGCGCTGCGCTCGGGCTTGCGTTTGTTGTGCTGTACAACATGGGCATCCTGAATTTTATGGAAAGGTACCGCGAATACGCTACGCTCAAGGTGCTTGGCTACCATCAGAAGGAAATTCGCGGCCTGATGATTAACGAAAACAACCTGGTTACGGGGCTTGGCGTGCTGCTGGGCATTGCGCCGGGCTGGTGGCTGACGGGAATGGTGCTAAAGTCATGCGAGAGCGATAGTATGGTATTTGCCTCCACGGTGGAGTGGCCCTCCATCGTGATCGCCTGTGTTGTGACTTTTGCGTTTTCCTATCTGATCACTCGGTTGCTTACGCGCAAGGTAAAAACCATCGACATGGTGGAAGCCCTGAAGAGCGTTGAATAGAAAGATTTGGAGGATGGAACAATGAAGAAGATTCTTGGCCTGTTGCTTGCTTTGGCAATGCTTCTGCCGTTAACCGCCATTGCGGAGGATACGACCGAAAACACCGCCGTCACAGGCGTTACCGCAAACGGCGTAGTGGAGAGTGAAAACACCTACGATATTACCGCGCCCTTTTCGGGCACTCTGCTCCCCTTTACGTGGAAGCGCGGCGACAGCGTGAAAGCGGGCGACGCGCTGTTTGTCATCGATACCGTAAAGGTATACGCGCCCACCGACGGTACGCTTCGCGCGGTGTTCGTTGAGGAAGGCGAGCTGTGCGAGGACGCGGTAAGCCAGTACGGGATGATCGCGTGTATCGAAAAGGATCCGCCCCAGATGCTGGAGGCAAGCACCGCCGGAGCCTATAACGACCCGGATAACAGGCTGATACACGTGGGTGAAAAAATCTATTTTGAACAGACCAGCGATAAAGATAACGAGGGGGAAGGCCGCGTCACCTCGGTAACAGGCGCCGATTATAAGGTGGAGGTTACGGCAGGCGATTTTGATGTGGACGACGCGGTGAAGATTTACCGGGATGAGAAGATGGGCACCAAGACCTGTATTGGACAGGGCAAGGTCGTACGCTCGGCGGACGTTAGCATTACCGCCGGCGGCCGGGTGCTTAATTGCGCTGTTTCCGAGGGGCAGCGGGTAAAGAAGGGGCAGCTGCTGTTTGAGCTGGCTGCCGCGGATGCCGCGCCGGATAGCAAGAGCGCGCAGGTTCTGGCCACCCAGGATGGAACGCTGGATACGCCGCAGGTGGTTTCGGGGCAGCAGGTATACAAGGGCCAGGTGTTGGCGACCGTACACGACTTGAGCAGTATGAATGTCGTGGCGGAAGTGGACGAGGTGGACCTGGGCCGCGTGATTATCGGCGGAAGCCTGACCGTGGTGCTGGACCGCTACCCGGAACAGAAGATTTCGGGTACGGTGCGCAGTATCTCCCGAATGGGAATCCAGAAGCAGAACGCGACCTACTACAATGTAAAAATCGCCATCACGACCAGCGTAGAGGTGCTGCCCGGTATGAACGCGACGGTGTGGCTCCCCGCGGTGGAGGAAAAGTAACGGAGGCGGCGAAATGGCTACGGCATTTACTCAGCGCGAGCGAGAGCATATTTATGAAAGCCTTCAGGATGCCGCAATGCGGTGCGCCGCAACGGTCGGCATGAAGCACGCCACTGTGGACGAGCTTGCGCACGAGGCCGGCATCAGCAAGGGTGCGTTTTACCGCTTTTATGAAAGCAAGGAGCACCTGTTTTTAAGCATGCTGGAACGTATACACAACGAGATGTACGGCAGCGCGGAGCGCGTGCTTAAGGAGCGAACCGACCTTCCGGTAAGAGAGCGCACGGCGCTGGCGGTGCGCGAGGTATGCCGCGTGGCAGAGAAGCACGGAGCGATAACCTTTATCCGTGAGGAGGTGCCGCTGCTTCTGCGCCGCCTGCCTGAAAAGCTGTTGAGCGAGCATTACAAAAGCGACGAGGACCGCATCAGGGCGCTGGTGCTCAAATCCAACGTCAGGCTGAGCACAAGCCTTGAAACCGCGTGCGCGGTAATCCGCATGCTGTTGATGACGCTGCTGGTCAAGGGCGATGTGGGCGAAAGCTACGACGAGGCCATGCGCTTGATGGTGGAGGGCGCATGCGACCGTCTGATCGGCAAATAAAACAGAAGCCTTTAAGCTAATAGGCAGGATGGAAAAATCCCTTTTTATCAATTATCTTCCGCGGCGGCCTCCGTTGCACGGCGTTTAGGAGACATCTTTGTCCATTTTTCGCCAAAACGGTTTTGAAGAATATAAAAATGGGTAAGCTAAAAGTGCATACGAACGTATGCGCTTTGTGTCGGGACCGTTTGAACCGGAGGTGTAATGATATGATGAGCGGGACAACAGCCCTGTTAAAGGATTGCGGGGAGCTTGCGTCGACGGATGAGCGGCTGCATCCGGACGGTGTTACATGGTCGAATGGAAAAGTGCAATATCAAAAGATTGAGCTGGCGGATAAATCCTGGATGGACGAGCTGTTCGCGGTTGAGGGTCGCGATTCACTGGAGTATAACTTTACCAACAGCTTCGTATGGCGGCATATTTACAAGCTTCGCGTCGCCCGAATGGGGGATAGGCTGCTCATGCTTTCGGACCCGGAGAATCCGTCTTTTCTGTTTCCGCCGGGACGGGGAGCGTTGCAGCCGGTGCTGGAACAGATGGCGGAAGATTCGCGCGCGGCGGGCGTTCCCCTCAGATTTCATACGGTGCTTGCTCAGGATAAGGAATGGCTTGAGGATGCATATCCCGGCCGTTTTGTATTTGAATCCTATCGGGATGGCGAGGATTACGTTTATGAAACAGAGCGTTTGGCAACCCTGAAAGGCAAGAAGCTATCAGCCAAGCGCAATCATATTAACCGTTTTGTGGAAAATCATCCTGATTGGCGGTATGAGCCGCTGACACGGGACAACAGGGAGGAAGCCAGGCAGATGAACCTGGCTTGGTGCGCCGAGGCAAGGCTTAGGCAGAAATCCGATTTGAACGGGGAATACTGCGCGGTAGATCAGGCGCTTCGCTATTTTGAAGCCCTGGGGCTGTCAGGCGGGCTCATCCGCACAGGCGGCAAGGTCGTCGCTTTTTCAATCGGAGACCCGTTGAACGGCGACACCTTTTTGGTGCATTTTGAAAAGGCGTTTGCCGATATTCAGGGTGCCTATCCCATGATCAACCAGCAGTTTGTGATTCACAACTGTATGGAATACGCTTATGTAAACCGCGAAGACGATACCGGGGTTGAGGGGTTGCGAAAAGCCAAGCTGTCCTATGACCCGCATCATCTGGTGGAAAAGTATGTGGCAACCCTGAAGGGGGAGCGGTTAAACCCATGATTCGTCTGGCGCAAAGTCGGGATCATCAGCAGCTGAAGTCGATGTGGACAAGGGTATTTGGCGATGATTCCGAAGCGGTGGAGGCCTATTTTTCGATGCGCCACCGCGACGATAACATGCTTGTATGGAGCGAGAGCGGCGTGATTGGCGGAATGCTGTCGATGCTGCCCCTGACCCTTATGACAGGCAAAGAGGCGTATCCGGCGCGCTATATCTATGCTGTAGCCACCGAGCCTGAGCAGCGCGGAAGGGGAATTGCGACCGCGTTGCTTGAGCGCGCGGGCGAGCTGATCACCGCGTTGGGCGAGGCGGCGGCGGTCCTCGCGCCTGCCTCGGACAGCCTTTTCGGTTACTATGAAAAGCGCGGCTATCATACGGCTTTTTCACTGAACATATCGGATTTTGAGGGGAGCGCGCTGCCCGCCTGTCCGGTTACGGGCGCGCTTACCCGTTGCGCAGCCGGAGAATATAAGCGCGTCCGTGACAGGGCTTTTTCACAAAGCGGGCTGTATGCGTGCTGGGACGAGCAGGCGATCGGTTATGCCCTGCGGGCTTTAGGAGACGGCGGTGCGGAATACCTTTCGCTTGACGGCGGAGAAGGTGTGGCGGCTTGGTCGCGCATGGATGGCGCCGTCCTTGTGCGCGAGCTGGCGCTGGTTGATATCGACGTTCCATCCGCCCTTGCGCTGCTCCACCGTTACTTGGGCGCGCCAATATACCGCGTTCGGCTCGCGGCGGACGCCTGGCCGGGCGCGGCTACGCCATCTGGCATGCTGCGCTGGTTCGTCCCTCCGCCCGAGCCTTCTGTGACGGGATATCTGTCCCTTACGCTCGATTAGGACCGGCGGTTTTCCGAAAGGCTCACCCTCTGCGCCGTTTCTTCCAATCCTTGATCCCCTGAAGCCGGGCTTTGAATTTTGCTTCCACGCCCTGCTCCGTGGGCTGGTAATATTCGCGCTCTACAAGCGAGTCCGGCAGGCATTGCATGTTGGTCAGTTTATCCTGCGTGTCGTGCGCGTACTGGTAGCCCAAGCCATAATCCAGCTCCTTCATCAGGCGCGTGGGCGCGTTGCGGATAACCAGCGGCACGGGTTCGCTCAACTGGGTCAAAGCGTCCTTTTTCGCGCTTTCATATGCCATGTACAGCGCGTTGGACTTTGGCGCAAGCGATAGGTAAACGACCGCCTGCGTAAGGTGTACGGAGCATTCCGGCATGCCGATCAGGTGACAGGCTTGATAGGCGGCGACCGAAAGCTCCAATGCGCGGGGATCGGCAAGGCCGATATCCTCGCTGGCGAAGCGCGTTACACGGCGAGCGATATACAGCGGGTCCTCCCCGGCCTCCAGCATTCGCGCAAGCCAATAAACGGCGGCGTCCGGGTCGGAGTTGCGCATGGATTTATGCAACGCGGAAATCAGGTTATAATGCTCCTCGCCCTTTTTGTCATATAGCAGTGACTTTTTGGATACGCATTGCTCCAACGTTTCTGGTGATATGGCGACGGTCCCGCCATCAACATCGCCGTTTAAGATTACCATCTCCAGGGTGGAAAGCGCGGCGCGGGCGTCGCCGTTGGCAAAAACCGCGATTGTCTCAAGCATATCCGGCGGCATCAGGATTTTTTGACTGCCAAAACCGCGCACATCCTTCAACGCGCGCTCCATAAGCGCGGTCAAATCCTCTGTCTTCAGCGCATGTAAAACAAAAACCTTGCAACGTGAAAGCAGGGCGCCGTTGATTTCAAAGGATGGATTTTCTGTCGTCGCGCCGATCAATAGGATGCTGCCCTTTTCTACAAAGGGTAAAAACGCATCCTGCTGCGCCTTGTTGAAGCGGTGAATCTCATCGACGAACACGATGGTTTTTTCACCAAAACGGCGGTTATCCTCGGCTTGCTGCATGACGCTCCGGATTTCCTTGATGCCGCTGGTGACGGCGGAAAAATCGATAAACTTCGCCTTTGTCCGGTTTGCGACAATGCGCGCGAGCGTCGTTTTGCCCACGCCGGGAGGTCCCCAAAAAATCATGGAGGAGATGCGGTCGCCTTCGATGAGACGGCGCAGCACCTTGCCCTCGCCCAGCAGGTGGTCCTGCCCGGCAAACTCACTCAGCGTTTGCGGACGAAGCCGGTCCGCCAGCGGCCGGCTGGCTTCGGTTTCAAAAAAGGTTTGCTGCTCCATTGGCTTTCCTCCCACAAGCTTTTTACTGACGATTTGCGCCATGGCGCGCGCCTGTTTCCATGGCTACAGCATATGGTTGCGATACCCCAGCGGGGTTGTGCCGGTCACGCGCTTGAAGGTGGTGCAGAAGGTGGAATCGCTGCTGTAGCCGCAGCGGTAGGAGATTTCCTTGAGGGATAGCGACGTGGTTTTCAGGTAAAACTTCGCGGCGTTCACCCGGGTGTGAATCAGATAATCGCGCACGGTATACCCTGTTTCCTTTTTAAAAATGCGGGAAAAATAGAAGGGGCTCAGGGACACGCGCTGCGCAAGAGATTCCAGCGTCACCGGCTGGTCGATACTTTCGGATATATAGTTTAGCAGCTCCTCGATGCTGCCGGAGTGCTCCGCGCCGCTTTCGGACGCGGTATCGGCTAAAAGAAACTCCGTGAGCACAGAGGTGATGCTTTTTGATATCAGCGGTTCAACGGCCCTCTTTTCGTGGTGGTACATGCGGTAAATCTTTTCCAGCGCGCGCATGGCGTTGTAGGGATTGGGCGGAAGCATCATCTGCCGTTTGCCGTTGAGGATGGACTGATAATACTCGCGCGCAAGCACGCCGTCGAAGTGAATCCAGAGAATTTCCCAGCCGCTGTCGGTACCATACCGGTGCGGATGGTAGCAGTCGAGCAACAAAAAGCTGCCCTCGGTCAGTTCGACGCGCCTGCCGTCCAGGTAGCAGTAGCCGCGGCCCCTTAGCACATGAAGGATCAGAAAGCTGTCGTAGGACTGGCGCTGGACGGCGTAACGCTCGTCGCACTGGTAACGCCCCGTACACCGGATATAAAAATACATACGCCTTGCCGTTTCACTGGCGGTATGAAAATAAATGTCCGAGCTGGATAAAACGCCGGCTTCCTTGATCTTCATCGCAGGGCCTCCCCGATTGTTAATCAAGCGCAATTGTACAAAATAAACCGTACCTGTTATTGTAGGTGAGGAAAGGTGGAAAGTCAATCCCCGGCCTTTACCGCATGACAGGCAACAGAGCAAAAAAAGAAAATAAAGAAGCAAGGTTCATCAACAAATCCCAACCGCCCCATGCTATGATGACAACGTACTCATAGACGGCGATACAGGAGGGATAAGGGATGAAGCATGCTCTGCATCAGGTTGAGGTATGGGAGGAATCCGTCATCATTCCTACCTACGAGGTGGGGGAACCGGACGCTAACCCGATGTTTTTGGAAAAGCGCGTCTATCAGGGCAGCTCGGGGAAGGTATACCCGCTGCCCGTCATTGATAAGATCAAGGATGAAAAGGCCGACAAGGCATATAGGGCCGTATGGCTGGAGAACGGTTATCTTCGCATAATGCTGCTGCCGGAGCTGGGCGGCCGCGTACAGCGCGCCTATGATAAGACGAACGGATACGATTTTGTTTATTATAACGAAGTGATCAAGCCCGCGCTGGTTGGGCTGACGGGGCCATGGATCAGCGGAGGAATCGAGTTCAACTGGCCCCAGCACCACAGGCCTTCCACCTATTCGCCGACGGATTACCTGCTTCTTGACAATGGCGACGGCAGCAAAACCGTGCAGATCAACGATGTGGACGCGATGTACGGCACAAAATCAATCGCCTCGTTTACGCTGTACCCAGATAAAGCATATCTGGAAATCAAGGGGCAGCTTTACAACCGCACGCCGCTGCCGCAGACCTTTCTATGGTGGGCAAACCCCGCCGTAGCCGTTAACGACAACACGCAATCCATTTTTCCGCCTGATGTACACGCGGTGATGGATCACGGCAAGCGTGCGGTTTCCCGGTTCCCCATTGCCACCGGCGTGTATTACAAGCATGATTATGGCGAGGGGGTCGATATTTCGCGGTACAAGAATATTCCCGTTCCCACCTCCTACATGGCATACCACAGCGATTATAATTTTGTGGGCGGCTATGATTACGGCGTAGAGGCTGGCGTACTGCATATTGCGGATCATCACGTTTCGCCTGGCAAGAAGCAGTGGACGTGGGGCTGCGGAGATTTTGGCCGGGCCTGGGACCGTAACCTGACGGACGAAAACGGACCGTATATCGAGCTGATGACGGGCGTGTATACGGATAACCAGCCGGATTTTACCTGGCTTAAGCCTTTTGAGGAAAAGGCGTTTACCCAGTATTTTATGCCCTATAAGCAGGTGGGCGGGGTAAGTAACGCCTCCACGGAAGCGGTGCTCAGGCTGGAAAAGGTGGGTGAGGCGGCCGAGCTTTGCGTGTATGCGACCGCGCGCTATGAAAACGCCAGAATACTTTTGACCCGGGGAACGGAAACGCTGTATACGTACGAGGGTGTTCTGTCACCCAACGATATCTGCCGTGCGAGCGTACCCTGCGGGGACACGGAGGAAAGCGGGCTGCGCATCAGCGTTTACGATGGACAACGGCTTATGCTGGATTACCAGCCGCGTCCAAGACAGGTGGAGAAGATTCCCGAACCCGCGCAGGCGGCGCCCGAACCCGCGCAAATCGCGACCAACGAGGAGCTGTACCTGACGGCGATGCATTTAGAGCAGTACCGCCATGCGACATACGAGCCCGACGCTTACTATCTGGAAGGGCTAAAGCGCGACCCGCTGGACAGCCGGATTAACAACGCCTATGGCATGCTGCTGTTGCGCCGCGGCTTGTTTGAACAGGCGGAAATGTGCTTGCGCAGGGCCATTCGGCGCCTGACCTTCCGCAACCCCAATCCCTATGACAGCGAACCCTACTATAATCTTGGCCTGGCGCTGCTGTATCAGGGGCGTTGCGACGCGGCGTTTGACGCGTTCTACAAGGCGACGTGGACGGCCGCGCAGCAGGAGATGGCCTTTTACTACCTGGCGTGCATCGCCCGGCGGAAAGGCTGTGCGGAAGATGCGCTTCAGTTTGTGGAGCGCTCGCTTACCCGAAACACCCGCAACGTGAAGGCGCGCGGCTTAAAGGGTGTGATTCTGGAGGCGCTGGGCAGAAAGGACGAGGCAGTCGCGTGGTATAAGGAAAACCTGCTGGTGGACCGCTTTGACTATGTGTCCCGCGTGGGGCTGGACGTGCTTACCGGAAGCGACGGCAGGGAGACGGAGGCGTTGCTGCGCGGCGAGGTGAACAGCTACCTTTGCCTTGCACGCGATTTACAGGAAATGGATTGCCACGCCCGGGCGCTCGCCGCGTTGAGCCGTTGTGGAAAGGATCAGCCAATGCTGCGCTACTATGCGGCGTACAGCTACGCATACCTGGGAGACCGGGAAAACGCGGAGCGCGAGCTTGCGCTGGCGGCCAAGGCGCCGCCGCTGTACTGCTTCCCCAACAGCCTGGAGGATATCGCCGTGCTAACCCTGGCGATGGAGCTGAACCCCATGGATAGCAAGGCGCCTTATTATCTGGCGAACCTCTTTTACGACCGAAAGCGCTGTAAGGAGGCACAGACGCTCTGGGAAAAGAGCGTCCAGCTGAATGGCAACTATCCGACGGCGCACCGAAACCTTGCGCTTGCGTATTTCAACAAGGCAAATCAACCCGAGCGCGCGCTGGCGTC
Source organism: Bacillota bacterium (assembly GCA_023411375.1). Taxonomy (GTDB): domain Bacteria; phylum Bacillota; class Clostridia; order Christensenellales; family Aristaeellaceae; genus Limiplasma. The sequence continues at coordinate 45,870 of JAEYOW010000046.1, forward strand.
GCTTACCCGGGCGTTTATGCTGGATACGGCCGACGCGCGCGTGCTGCTGGAGCTGGACCAGCTGCATAAGAAGCTGGGGTTGGAGCCCGCCAAACGGTTGGATTTTCTGGGCCAATACCGCCAAACCGCAGAAAAGCGCGACGATATCATGGTCGAGATCGCCACGCTGCTGAACTTGCTGGACCGCCCGGAGGAAGCGTACCGTCTGATTATGGGCCGCACGTTCCATCCTTGGGAAGGCGGAGAGGGAAAGGTAACGGGCCAGTATACCATCAGCTTGCTTCGGATGGCTCAAAAGCATATCGCACTTGAGGAATATGAGGCGGCGGAGGAGTATCTGAAAAAGGCGCTGACCTTTCCCAAGCATCTTGGCGAGGGAAAGCTGGAGGGGACGAAGGATAACAACATTTATTATTATCTCGGTTGCGTTTGCGCCGCCATGGGGCGGGCGAAGGAGGCCGACCGGTATTGGAAGCTTGCCACCCTGGGTTCAAGCGAGCTCGCCGGGGCGATGTATTACAACGACCAGCCCGCTGATTTGATTTTGTACCAGGGGCTTGCATTTGAACGCCTGGGCGACGCGGCCGCGGCCAAAACGCGCTACCACAGGTTGTTGGATTATGGCGAGGCGCATCTGTTTGACGAGGTGAAGATCGAATACTTTGCGGTATCGCTGCCGGATTTGCAGCTCTTTGAGGATAACCTGACCGACCGCAACAGGCTCCACTGCCAATATTTGATTGCGCTGGGCAGCCATGGCATGGGGGATTTGGAGCGCGCCAGGGAAATGTATGATTTGGTGCTGAAGAAAGAACCTGCGCACCTTGGCGCGCATATTCACCGCGCGCTGCTTGCCTGAGCCGGTGACAGATCGCGGCCGGATGTCCATCCGTTTGGACATGCGGCCGCGTTTTGCATCCGTAAATTTAAGATATCTTATATCATATGTATGACAAGCGACAGCATTCGACAAACAACGCTCTTGCAAAAGTGAACATAATAGCATATGCTGTAAGCGTCTTCAATATACATGTTTCATTTGTCGATAAGGAGGGGTCGGTATGAAACAGGAACACCGGAGGGAGGACAGCTATGCGTTCCTAAGAGAACGCGCGGCGCAGCTGTTTTTGGAGGGGTATCTGGAGCAGGCGCGCCGGTTGCTGCGGGAAGTCGATAGCGAGCAGGTCAAACGCTTTCAGGAATGCGAAATCCGGAATGCAAGGGCGGCCAAATAAACCAGAGCGCCCCGCAAAAATTGTTAGCACTCATTTTGAATGAGTGCTAATTTTTCGTTGCAATTCAAGCTAAACTCTGCTACAATAAGAGAGCATCAAGCCGCCTTTTTCCGGCCTGAGCGCTTAAATATCACCATAGCACGATAAGCAGGAGGCGTACCATCTATGGACAGGCAGAAAGGTAATATTTCCATCCATGCGCAAAACATCATGCCCATCATCAAGCGGTGGCTATATTCCGATAAGGATATCTTCATCCGCGAGATGGTGTCCAACGGCTGCGACGCGATAACCAAGCAGAAGATGCTCAAACCAGGCGATGATGGCGAGTACCGCGTAACCGTCACGCTGGATGAAAAGGCGGGGGAACTCCGCTTCAGCGATAACGGTATCGGCATGACGGCCGGGGAAGTGGAAAAGTACATCAATCAGGTCGCGTTTTCCGGCGCAGAGGAGTTTCTCAAAAACTATGAGGGCGACGAAAAGGGCGGTATTATCGGCCATTTCGGCTTGGGCTTCTACTCCTCCTTCATGGTTGCGGACAGGGTGACGATCGAAAGCCTGAGCGGCAGCGAGGGAGCGGCGCCCGTGCGCTGGGAGAGCGAGGACGGTATGGCCTTCCAGATGGAGGAGGGCACACGCGAGGAGCGCGGTACCGATATTATCCTTCATATCAGCGAAGAGGAGAAGGAATTTCTGCAGGAATACCGCGTGCGCGAGGTACTCAAGCGCTACTGCGGCTTCATGGCAACCCCGGTGTACTTTGACGTGGTTAAGGAAGACGCGCCCGCTACCGACGAGCAAGCCACGAAGGACGGCGGGGAGCAAAAGCTTGTGGAACCCAAGGGGCCGGAGCTGATCAACGCCACGCCCGCGCTGTGGCTGAAAGCGCCGAAGGATTGCACGGACGAGGAATATAAGAGCTTTTACCGCGATGTTTTCCATACCTACGAGGACCCGCTGTTTTATGTGCACCTGAACGTGGATTATCCTTTCAACCTCAAGGGCATCCTGTATTTCCCCAAGCTGACGAACGATTTTGGCACCCGGGAGGGAGAGATCAAGCTTTTCAGCGGCCAGGTGTTTGTGGCGGACAATATCAAGGAGGTTATTCCCGAATTCCTGATGCTGCTCAAGGGCGTGATCGACTGCCCCGACCTGCCCCTGAACGTCAGCCGCAGCTTCCTGCAGAACGACGGCTATGTAAAGAAGCTTTCCGCCTACATCACGCGCAAGGTGGCCGACAAGCTGACCGGCCTGTTTGGCAGCGAGCGCGAAAACTACCAGAAGTATTGGGATGATATTCATCCGTTTGTCAAGTATGGCTGCATGAGGGATAATAAGTTCTTTGAGCAGGTAAAGGACACGTTGCTGTTTAAAACCACCAAGGACGAGTATTTCACCATCCAGGAGTACCTTGGCAGAAACGAGGGCAAGGTAGGCAAGAAGATTATCTATACCAACGACCCGACCCGCCAGTCCGCCAGCGTTGCGCTTTACGACGCGGAGGGCGTGGATGTGGTGACGCTCGACGCGCTGATCGACCTGAACTTTGTAAGCTTTATGGAATATTCCGCCGGGGTGGAGGACCTTCACTTTGCCCGTGTGGATGCGGACAGCGCCACGTTTACGAAGGAGCAGACCGAGGAGGAAAAGAAGCAGAGCGAGGAAGACGAGAAGAAGCTTGCGGAGCTGTTTAAGGCCGCTACCGGCAAAGAGGAGCTGACGGTTAAGGTAAGCGCGCTCAAGGACGAGACGTTGCCCGCGCTGCTCACCCAGGATGAGCAAGGCCGCCGCTTCAGCGAAATGAGCCGGATTTATGGTCAGGACTTCAAAATGCCCGAGTCGCACACGCTGGTGCTCAACGCCTCTAACAACGTGGTAAAAAGGTTGCTTGGCGCGCAAGAGGGTGAAAAGCGCACGCTGATGGCGGCGCAGCTTTACGATCTGGCCCGCATGAGCACCCGCCCTCTGGAAAAGGATGAGGTGACAGCGTTCCTCAAGCGCAGCAATAGACTAATGGAAATGCTGAGCGAGTAAACGCTTCATATAAACGTAACAAATTTGCCCAAAAAGCAGGGTTTTTGAGCTGAATATCGTATACCTTGTATATCGGTGCGCGCGCCGGTATACAAGGTTTTTTAGATGGAAGGAGAGGCACATGTTGAAACGCCTGCTTTGCTGCCTGACGGCGGCGCTGCTGCTTTTTGGCAGCTGCGGCACCGCCCTTGCGGCCCAGCCTCGCGAGATTTATCCGCTGGATTACGCAAGTATGCCGGAGCCGCGTGAGGGGCAATATCATTACCTGATGGCCTGTGTGGACAACTGGCAGGGCAACGCGAAAAACCTCGGCAACACGGATGGCGTTATTCTGGTGACATTCGACGTGGCCGCCAAGCGGCTGCTGTTTACAACCTTTTCCCGCGAAATGCTTATTAAGCGTCCGGACGGCGGCATCGGCAGGTTTACCTATATTGCTAAAAATTATGGTCCGGAGGCGCTGTGTGAAATTGTCAGCACCCATTTTGGCGCAAAGGTGGACAAATACATCATCTTCAGCATGGACAACGTGCAACAGATTATTGACGCAATGGGCGGCGTCTACATTACCGTGACCGATGCGGAGGCCAATTACTTAAACCGCTACCGCATAAGCCGGGACAGCACCACGCCCAGTATGGACAAGGCAGGCACCTATCTTTTTGGCGGACACGCGGCGGTGATTTACATGCGCATCCGCAAGGTGGGCGGAGATGGGGACTCGGGCCGTACGCGCCGCATGCGCACGGTATTGAGCACGCTGGCGGGGAAATATGCCGATATTTCTCTGGATGAAGCGCTCAGGCTGCTGACGAGAGTGTCGGAGAATACCGTGGTGACCAACATGACCATGGCGGATATGCTGGAGGCAGTCGGCCATGCGATGGAGCTGCGCGGCGTTGAGCCGGAGGGCATGCAGATGCCGTTGGAGGACGCGATGGAGCCCATCACCTACGCGGGCATGGCCACGCGCCAGGTGGATTTTGAAAGATGCCGCGAAGCGCTGAAGGACTTCCTGGAATTAAAGAGCTTTGACGTGATGGAGGACTAGCGCGTAAAGCAAGGGAATGATAAAACGGTGCGGCGGCCATTCGTAATAAACGAAATGGCCGCCGCACCGTTTTCGCCTTTCAGGCGGCTGGGGATCAGTCTTCTTCCTCTTCCTCGGGAAGCTCGGCATTATGCCAGACGTTTTGCACGTCGTCGTTATCCTCGAGCATTTCCAGAAGCTTTTGTACCTTCAAAAGCGTATCTTCATCGGCGGGAACGACGGTGTTCTGGGGAAGCATCTGCACCTCGGCGCTCAGGAAACTGATGCCCTCGGCCTCCAGCTTCTCGCGCACGACGGAGAAATCAGCGGGGTCGGTCGTAACCTCAAACGCATCGTCCAGCGTCTGCATGTCCTCCGCGCCGGCGTCCAGCACCGTCATCATCAGCTCATCCTCGTCTGAATCAGGCGTGCGCTCAATCACCAGGACGCCCTTCTTATCAAACATGAAGCTTACGCTGCCCGTTACGCCAAGCGTGCCGCCGTTTTTGGCAAAGCAGTGGCGCACGTCGCTGGCGGTGCGGTTGCGGCTGTCCGTGATGGTTTCAACAATCACCGCAATGCCGCCGGGTGCATAGCCCTCATAGGTAATCTCCTCGTACTCCACATTGCCAAGCTCGCCAGCGGCTTTTTTGATGGAACGCTGGATATTGTCGTTGGGCATATTATTGCTTTTCGCCTTGGCAATAACGTCGCGAAGCTTGGAGTTGCTGTCGGGATTGCTGCCGCCTTCCCGTACCGCGATAGCAATCTCACGGCCGATCTTGGTAAAAATCTTGCCGCGAATCGCGTCGGTCTTGCCCTTCTTCACTTTGATGTTAGCCCATTTGCTGTGTCCGGACATCGTATCAGCCTTTCTGTATCTCAACTTGGGGTGGAAAACGCCCACGGGGCGCAACTTACCATCCATGCCTATTTCGGCAAAATATTATAGCATATATAACCGGATAGGTCAAATCAGCGGAACGGCTGCTGTGTTTGGATAAAGAAAATATGGCGGAGAAATGGTTACATACAGGATATGGAAATGTAATCAAAAGGAAAGCCCGCGCAACCAATTCGTTTGTTTTCCTGCGATTGAGGAAAACACGAATGGGTTACACGGGCAAAAACACGTAACCAATGGCGAACTGGTTCAGATATCAGTTGCGCTTGATGGTTTCACGAACCTTGGAGAATACGTTCAGGAAATCGTCCTTATAGCCCAGCGGGAAAACGATCTCAACGCCATAGAGCACCTTATCGATGCATGTGTAATGGATTCGCCCGCCTATCTCGGTGCCGTCGGCAAGCTTGCCGCTGTAGTTGGCGTAAACGCCCTTGCTGCCCATCAGGTAGCGCGTAGCGGTCAGACTGGGCTTCCATTCGGCAAAGTTGGTCGCGCTGATTGTGCTCAGGCGCTGGGTAACCTCTGTCTTCAAGTTGTTTTCAGTGTAGTTGCTGGTGACGGGAATCGCGGAGATCGTAACGACGCATTGCTGGTTATCCTTCATCTGCTCCACGGGCTCCGTCAGAACGAATACCTCATTCACACTTTCGTCCACCAGCCAGCCGACAGGGGCCTCAAACGTCAGGCCAATCGCGGCGGTATAAGGCGTGTAGCTAAAGCTGAGCTCGGGCCGCGGCGTGGGGGTGGGCGCGTCGACGGGGTCAAGCGGAATAGGCGTGCTGCCCGCGTAAGGGTAAACGGTACCTTCCGGTGCGACATAATTGACGCCATTCCCCTCCAGACCGGGGTCGATGTAATTTTCCTCGCCCAACGCGTCCTCCGGCGTAAAGCCGTCATCCGCCGGAATATCGTAGGGATTGGCGGAAAAGATGCTTGCGTTTGAGCCGTCGCCGGATTGCGCATCCTGCGCGGGCGGCGGAGTAGGGGTGTCTGTCGCGCTGGGCCCCAGGTTCTGCGTGGCCTCGTCAAAAACCATGGGCGGGTTTGGCTGCCCGGCGCAGGAGCTGAGCGTCGCGAGGACAAGCAGCAGGCACAGCATAAGCTTCCATCGACGTTTCATGCGATCTTCCTCCCAATGGCGGCCGGTCGGCCGCGGGGCTTTGCGGCAGATAGCCGCGCATGGTTCCTTACAACAGACGAATGGGAAAGGCAATTGCTTCAATTCGTCATGATATTGTAACATTTTGTGCGGGGTTCGTCAACTGTCCGTCTTTTCCCCCGACAGGGCGTCATAGTCTGCGTGATAGAGCCTGCGGTCAAGCGACCAGATTTTTTCACTGAAAACGCCGGGCTTCAATTTATCCAGCGCGGTCTGCATCTCGTTCATGCGGGCGTCCAGCAAATCAATCCAATGAAGTACCTCTGCCTCCGGGAACATGGGCTTGCGCGGGCTGCCATACTCGGCCTCGCCGTGATGGCTGAGCATCATATGCTCAAGCAGCAGCACGGGCTCCCCCGTAATGCCCAGATCGTTCGCGGCTTCCTGGATGCGGGCCACGCCAAGCACAAGATGGCCCAACAGGAGACCTTCCCTGCTGTAATCGCGCACCACGCCCATCTGGTCGCTGTCCATCTCCTCGGTTTTGCACAGGTCATGAAGGATAACCCCGGCAAAAAGCAGGTCGCTGTTGAGCCAGGGATAGACTTGAATGATTGCCCGGGCCGTGCGGAGCATACCCGTGGTATGGTGCAGAAGTCCGCTGCGCTCCGCATGGTGAATGCGCTGAGCGGCGGGATAATAGCGGAGCTTTTCGTCAAAACGGCGCAGCAACTCTCGCGTGAGGCGGCGAAGGGGCTCGCTCTGAAAAGCGTCGACCGCGGCCTCGATCTCGGCGAGCATGCTTTCGGGCGCTTCGGGCGCGCAAGGGGTCAGGGAGGACATATCCACCTCGTCCCCATCGGCCACCGTGCGCAGCTTTTCCACGCGCAGCTGAAGGCGGCCGTTGTACTCCAGCGTGCCTCCCCGAACCTTGACGACCGTTCCCGGTGCGGGCGGAGGGACGTTTCCGTCCCAGACTTTGGCGTTTATCTCGCCCGTGCGGTCAGCCAGGTTCATATCCAGATATTTCGCGCCGTTTCCACCTGTGCGTTGGTCGGATGTGCGTACCAGCAGAAAGCCCTCGAAGCGCTGGTCTTTCGTAAGATCGCAAACTCGTTGCTGTGCCATGCGTAACTCCTTTACCCTAATTTTCCATATACATCGCCACGCGCGTGCCGGGCAGGTTTGTATAGCGCGCGAATTCCGCCTGCCACTCCACGTTAACCGTGCCCACCGGACCGTTGCGCTGCTTGGCGATGATCACCTCGCCGGCGTTGTCGTCGGGCTTGGGGCCGTCCTCAGCGCCGGCGGAGGCATAATATCCCTCGCGGTGCAAAAACAGCACCACGTCGGCGTCCTGCTCAATGCTGCCGGAATCGCGCAAATCGCTGAGCATGGGGCGCTTGTCCGTGCGCGCGGCGGGCGCGCGGCTCAGCTGCGCGCAGGCCAGCACGGGTATTTTCAGCTCCAGGGCGATGGCCTTGAGCTGGCGGCTGATCTCGCTGACCTCCAGCTGGCGGTTCTCCACCCGCTTGTCCGTCCCCATCAGGCCAAGATAGTCAATTACAATCAGGTCAAGCCCCTGCTCCATCATCAGCCGCCGGCAGCGGCTGCGCAGCTGCGAGGGCGTCAGGCCCGGCGTATCGTCGATATAGAGGCGGTAGGCGCTGAGCTCGTTGACGCAGTCGCCCAGCTTGACCCACTCATCGTCGGTCAGCATGCCGCTGCGCACGCGCTGCATATTGATGTTTGCGGCAGAGCAAAGAATACGCATACCGATTTGCTCGTTGGGCATTTCCATGCTGAAAATGGCGACGCTCTTTTTGCCCTTGACGGCGGCAAACTGCGCGACGCCCAGGGCCATGGAGGTTTTACCCATCGCGGGGCGCGCGCCGACCAGCACCAGCTCGCCGCCGTGAAGGCCGGTAAGCATGCGGTCCAAGTCGTAAAGGCCTGTTGGCACGCCGGATAGACGGCCCTTCAGGCGGCTGAGCTCCTCAATCTGGTCGAAGGTGGAAAGCAGCACCTTTTGGATGGGCACAAGCGTTTCAGCGCCGCTCCGCTTCATGACAATATCGAAGATAAGCCTCTCCGCGTCATGTAAAACAGTCTGTAGAGGGTCCGACTGCGAGTAGCACTGCTCCTGGATGCGCTGGGAAGCGGAGATCAGCTTTCGCAGAGTGGATTTTTCCAGCACGATTTCGATATAGGTGCGGGTGTTGGCCGTCGTGGGCACGAAGCGCATGGACTGAAGCAGATACTGCGCGCCGCCCACGCTGTCCAGCGTGCCGCGCCGGGTGAGCTCGTTGCCCAAGGTCATGAGGTCGATGGGGCTGCCGGAGATGTGCAAGGAACGCATCGCCTCAAAAATTTCCTTGTGCTCGGCGGAATAGAAATCCGCCGGCTGAAGGGTTTCAAAGGCGAGGGTAGCCGCGCCGGCATCCTGAAGCACCGCGCCCAGCACGGAACGCTCCGCGTCCAGACTGCTGGGTGGCAGCGCGGCGATGATTTCACCGGATTCCATGCGGCTCCCTCCCCTCTGCTTTCATTAGACCGTTTACTTCGCCGCGACGGGCTCCACGCGCACCTTCATGGGCGTGGTGATACCGGAATAAATCCAAACGTTGATATCGACGTCGCCGGTTTGGCGGATTGGATCACATTCGATCTTGCGCTTATCCACATCCACCCCGTGCTGCGCCTTGAGCGCGTCGGCGATTTCCTGGCTGGTGATGCTGCCGTACAACCTGCCCTTTTCACCGCATTTCACCTGAAGGGTTACCATCTTGCCGCGCAGCGCGTCAGCCATCTTCTGCGCCTCCTGACGGCGCTCCTGCTCCAGCTTTTCCTCGGCGGCGCGCTTGCGCTCAATTTCCTTCACCGCGCCGGGGGTCGCTTCCACCGCCCATTTGCGGGGAAACAGAAAGTTGCGGGCGTAGCCGTCGGATACGTTGAGAATGTCGTCCTTCTTACCGCTGCCTTTAACGTCGCAAAGCAGAATAACCTTCATGATTTACTCCTCCTCTTGTTGAAACAGTGTTTTGGATCGAAAGTGCAAGACCGGGTCCAGGACGCCGATCAGGAACAGCACAATGGGAAAGAAAATATATATGAATCCGGCCAGTACGCCGTAAAGCGCCTTGCGGTCGGGGTGGCGCGCGGAAAGCAGGCAGATGGCCACGGCCGCGCCAATAAGCTGGAATACACAGACAAAAGCCGTGTACAAAAGCAGGCTCAGCTCCTGGGCAAACGAGCCGGGCGTCATCGCGCACAGAAGCGCGCCCAGACCTATCAGCGATACGGGCCAGCGCAGCGGGGGCGGAAGCTGAAGCATTGAAAACCCGTGCGGAATAGCGACGCGCACCCTTTCGCCCACAGCCTTGGGGTTATGTTGACCGCTGACCAGCAGATAGGAGTGCTGAAGCCTTTGCACACGCAGCGCCGTGAACAGTCCGCCGATAATGCATGCCTGTACAAACAGGGAAGGAAGCAGCTGAGCGAAGGACAGGTTCAGCGTAAGGCGAAGCGACATCAGCAACTGCCTGATCAGGGCGGGGTCGAGCGCAAAAACAAGCATTTCGGCCCGCTGATAGGCTTTTGGCACGCCGATTAAGCCCGACGCGGCAAGCTGGTACAGCGTGACGCCGACACGGGGCGAGGCTTCCACACGGCTGACAAGCGCATCCGCCAGCCCGGCGCTTAAATCGCCGCCCAGCACGCGCGAAGCACAAAAGGAAACGGCTGTCAACGCGGCGGCGTAAGCAGCGATGTGGAAAAGAAACGCGAGGGGAGAGGCTCCTTTCTTGCCGGGACGAAGAAGTTCGGTAGCGGCGAGCGGAAGGCCGCAAATCGCAAGTAGGCTTAGGCAATACAGGAAGTCCATGCCGTTTGCGAGCGAGATGAGCGACGGCGCAGCCGCCGACAGAAAGGACGCCCACTGCGTTTTGTGCCCGATCAGCGGGCATGCGAAAAGCGGAAGAAGAAGCGCCAGCGGAATACAGGCAACGGGGAAAACGAGCATGCCGAGCACACACAGCGCAAGGCCGGCCAGATTGCCGGTAATCTGCCCGCGCTGAGGTCTGAGCGCGATGGCCTGCATAGCGGCGTTCCCCCTCCTTTCCGCAAGTTGCCCGCAAGGGCGAGAGTAACCTTAATTATACTGTAGAGTGGTTGTGAAAGTCAACCGTGGAAGCGGATGGACGGCGTTCGGGCCGGCGGCGCCGGCTGTTCACCAATTTTGGCGTGCTTTGAGGCGCGGATATTCAACCTCCCCTCACACTGAAAACACCATCGGGAGATATTTTTATCATTTAGGCTGAGAAAACGGTCTGATGCCCTGCGCCTGAGCAGGGACTGCTCCGTGCGGCTGAGAAGGAGTGGGACGAACTGTGCCCGTAGACCGATTGTCTGTTGATAAGGCGCTATTGACGCGTTTGTTCCACGTTAAGCGTGGCGGCTTCGCTTTCCCCACATTCGCCTGTGTGAAGGTTCAAGGGAGAATGGACGTTGTACATGAAGCCCTCGGGACTATATTTGCGGTCGAGACCGTTTGCAAACGCCGCATCCATGGCAAGATGGCGAACCTTGCCAATAAAAAGTGCGCAGCGGTCGCCGGGCTGAATACGCTGGTGGCTTAGCAGCCCGCATTCTAGGCAAAGAAAGCTCTCGCGGATGCGCGGAGGCTTTATGGTTTGGGCGTTCTCGGCAGACAGGCCAGCGGCGGCCAGCTCGTCGTCGCCCATGCCGTTGTGGCGGATGGTGGCGAGCAGCGCGTCATAATAGCGGGCGGATAGGAAGTTTAAGCAGAACTCGTTGTCCCTCAGGATGTTTTGATAGGCGTGCGAACCCTCTGCGATGCCGGGCAAAAGGGCGTAGTAGCCGTTCGCGCCGCCCTGAAAGCAGCTCCAGCTATGGAAGGTGACGTTGGTAAGGCCGTTTTCCTTGAGCGTAGTGATAGCGAACAGGGCCTGCGGAATGCCCGCCGCAAACTCAAAATGGGAAAATATCGTGTACTGGCCGGGCCAGGACTCCCGGAATTCCCCGGGCCGCGTTTCTCCAATTTCAATTTTCATGCGCTAATCCTCCCAGTCCATCCGCAGTTGTGGAATGCCGATGGAGCGGCCATAGTCCAGAGCTCCGCGCCTGCCCTCCGCGTCGCCCGCGCGGTAGCGCAAGACCTTGCCGGGGAATGCAACAAGCTTGGTATGGCCGGCCTTCATAACCGCATACCAAGCTCCCCCGAGAGCCTGGGACAGCTTTTCAGGAAAGCGGGGGTCGCGAGATTGAAACCATACCGCGGTCCAATAGCGGGGATCGCCGTCCTGGCGCCACCGCTCGGTTCGCTCAACCGTTATCAGGTCGAGAATATGATCGTCTGAAAGGCTTTCCTTCACAAGCATGCCGGTGTAGCAAAGTCCGTTTTCGATGGCGCTCCAGATTTCCGTCTGCGTGTCGAACAGGTCGTAATCCCCAATAATTTGACCGGGATAGTGATACAGCAGACCCTCGCGCTCGTTACGCGCGAGGCGGTCAAGCAGCTTTTCCGCGCCGTGGGCTTTCAGGTAGGCGGCAAACGCGCGGATGCGCGGCTTGCCCAGCATTCCGCCGGCACAGGGAAAGCCGGGGCAGGCCCAGCAGCCGTCAAGTGCCTTTTCTGCGCAACAAAGGCGGTTTTTGCACGCCTCCCGGTTTGGGCAGCCGTCCGAGCGGCAGCCGGGGCAGGTTTCGTTTTCGCCGCACAGGCAGCAGGCAAGCCCGCAGGGGGCAAAGCCAAGCTCACGCTTCATGATCCGTGGTCCTCCTTTTCATCTTCGCCTGGAAGCGGGTAGAGCAGCCGGAAATCCTCAAATACCACCGGCATATCCTCTGTAAAGGAATAGCCCAGCGCTCGCGCATCCTCCTTAAAGAAACGTCGGCGCCCCTCCTGCCAAGAGGCAAGCATTGCATCCTCGCCCTCGCGTGCGGCGATGTCGAAGGTGATATCACGGAAGGGGAGAATGCTGACACCGGTGGTCTCCACAACGCAGCACGGATTTCCCGCCCAGTCTGTGAAGATGCTGAGATCACCGGCCCGGGGCACGCGATCGCCTGTGCGGTGATAAGCGGGCAGGCTGGAAGACGTTGCCCGCTTCGTGCCCGCGAGCACGAGCGATAGCAGCGCGTTGCATAACTCCTCGCTGTTTTCAAAATGGTCGCAAGAAAAATAAGGCGTATCCGGCGAACGGCCGGTTTGCGAGAGAAAGCTTTGCCAGAACGTCTCAATACGGAAATCGGGTAGAGCGGGTTCATTCATATTGTATCGCGTCCTTTCGATATAAGACGGCTATGGAAAGCATAGCACAGGAACACATGTTCATCAATTAAAAACAGGAATATCAGCAGATGGATGGCGGTTGCGGCGGCAGGGGCTTTAGCATGATCAGCTCATAGGGTTCGCCCGGCGGAGTAAAACCGCCGACAGCCGCATATCCGAGCCGTCGGTAAAAATGCTGTGCGCGTTCATCGGAGGCGGTGGAGGTCATCACGCAGGCAAAGCCCTTGCCGCGCATATCGTTCTCCCAATACGCGACCAGCGCCGTGCCCACGCCTCTGCCGCGCGCACCGGCCAGCACGTAAAGCAGGTTTATGAAGGGCGTGTTATCCCAGAACAACCCGAAGCGGAGCCAGCCTATGGCCTGCGCATCCTCCATGGCAAGCAGCACGCGGCCAAGTGGGATCAGGACCCTTAGCTCGGCGGGGGATAGATGCGCGTCGTGGACGGAAAGAAAAGAAAAATCATCCATACAGGCGGGCCGGATCAGCATGCGGTTCAGCCCTCCTTTTTTGCGCGGAGAAAACAGGCCCCCTCCACACAGCAGAGCGCCTCGACCCGCCGGAAGCCCGCGCCCCTCAGCAGCGCCATCTCATGCTCCAGCGTCAGCGGCGTATCGAAATGTACAAACTGGCCGGGAGCGATGTTGTCACGAAGGCGTTTTGCGCGGCAGACTTCGTACAACAGCGCTTCCTCCTCGGCGCAGCAGGCAAAATAATCGGCCTGAAGGTAAATGCCGCCCTCGTGAAGCGCGGCGTAGATTTTAGAAAAAAGCGGGGCCTTTTTTTCTGGCGTAAAATGGTGCAGCGTTTCAAAGGTGAGCGCGGCGTCGTAGCGGGCCTGGCCAAGCTCCCAGGCGAAATAATCGGCGCAGTGGGTTTGAACCCCGGGATGCTTCAGGCGCAGGCGCATTAGCATGTCGGGCGACAGGTCCACGCCCGTGACGGCGAGGTCCGGGCGAAGGGGCAGCAGCGCGTCCAGTTCCAGGCCTGTGCCGCAGCCCAGATCCAGCAGCGTGCGCGCGTCGGGCGGTACAAGGCTCGCCATGTGGCGGTACGCCTCCTGCCAGCGGGACATATGGTCCTCATAGCAGTCAAGGCGGGCGCTGAAAAAAGCGGCCATTTCCTCAAGGCCGTCTACCTCCGTTGCCTGTAGCCATCTGCGAAGCTCCGCCATATAGCCGGGAATGTCATTGCGGATTTTGAGCCCATGCCGCATAGCAGCGCCTTCCTTCGCAAAAAATGATGAAGCTGTTCCGCCGCTATCATAGCACTTGGCTGCGGCGAAGTCAAAGCGGAGCCCCTTTCTTTTTTTCGGACTTCGTAGTACAATAAAAGAACAGGAAAAAGGAGGGTTATCCCTTGAAAAGAGTCTTTTTAATCGTACTGGACAGCGTGGGCGCGGGCGCTCTTCCGGACGCGGCCAATTATGGCGATGCGGGCGCGAATACCCTGGGGCATATCATGGAGAGGGAGCATCCGGTCCTGCCCAACATGGGAGCTATGGGACTTGGGCGGATCGAGGGCCTTGTCTGCCCTGTTCCAGCGGACGCGGCGGGCGCGTACGGCCGCGCGGCGGAGGTTTCCGCCGGCAAGGATACCACTACCGGGCACTGGGAGATTATGGGTATTACATTGGAGCGCCCGTTTCCGACCTATCCGGACGGGTTTCCGCCGGAGGTGATCGGCGCGTTTGAAAAGGCGATTGGCGTAAAGACGCTGGGCAACTATCCCGCCAGCGGAACCGCCATTCTGGACGAGTTGGGCGAGGAGCACATGCGCACGGGTTATCCCATCGTATACACCTCGGCGGACAGCGTGTTCCAAATCGCATGCCACGAGGACGTGATCCCGCCCGCGAGGCTGTATGAGATGTGTGAGACCGCGCGCGGCATCCTTCAGGGCGAGCACGCGGTGGGCCGGGTCATCGCAAGGCCGTTTACGGGCACGGGCAGGGGCGCGTTCACCCGCACGCCCCGCCGCCGCGACTTTTCTCTGCCGCCAACCGGGCCGACGCTGCTTAACGTGCTTCAGGACCGCGGGCTGTTCACCATGGGCATCGGCAAGATCGAGGACATCTTCTGCATGAGCGGCCTGAGCGAGAGCGACCATGCCGCCGGCAATCCCGCCTGTGTGGACGCGCTGCTGAGCGTGATGGAGCGCGATTTTACGGGACTTGTGTTTGTGAACCTGGTGGATTTTGATATGGTGTATGGGCACCGCCGCGATGTGCGGGGATATGCGGAGGCGCTGGAGGCGTTTGACACGCGGCTTGAGGAGATAAAGACAAAGCTTGGGAAGGACGACCTGCTGCTGCTGACCGCCGACCATGGCTGCGACCCGACCCACACGGGAACCGACCATACGCGTGAATACGTGCCGATTCTGGCGTGGAGGCCGGGCATGGAAGGGCTTCATGACATCGGCACACGAAGGAGCTACGCGGATATAGCGGCTACCATCGCGGAGCTGTTCGGGGCGGATGAGCGCTTTGGCGCGGAATCGTTCGCGGACAGGCTGTGAAACCTGACGTATCTTCCGATTTTGAGAGAGGATGGTTATTGGCATGAACGAGGCGTATTTGGAGAAGATCAACACGGCCGCCGCTGCGATTGAGGCGGCGTGCGGCGGCGCGGAAATCGCCGTTATCCTGGGCAGCGGGCTGGGCGAATATGTGGAGGCGCTTGAGGACGCTAAAAGCATTGCCTACGCCGACATTCCCGGTTTCCCCGTATCCACCGCGCCCGGGCACGCGGGCCGCTGGTATGCCGGCACGCTTCACGGCAGGCGCGTGTGCATGATGCAAGGGCGTTTCCACGCGTACGAAGGCTATGACCTGCGCGACGTCACCCTGCCCGTGCGGGTAATGCAAAGGCTTGGCGTTAAAACGCTGATTGTGACCAATGCCTCCGGCGGGGTAAACACCGCCTTTGCGCCGGGCGACCTCATGCTGATGACGGACTTTATCAACCTGTCCGGCAAAAATCCGCTGACCGGCCCCAACCTGGACGAGTTTGGCCCGCGCTTTCCTGATATGAGCCACGCCTACGACGTGCGGCTGCAGAAGCTGGCCGGAGAGGTGGCGGTTAAGCTGGGTATCGCGTTGCAAAAGGGCGTGTATTGTTGGATGAACGGCCCCTGCTACGAGTCGCCGGCTGAAATTCGCATGGCGCGTATTTTGGGAGGCGACGCGGTGGGTATGTCCACCGTGCCGGAAACCATCGTGGCCAAGCATTCCGGCATGGAGGTGCTGGGGCTTAGCTGCATCACCAACATGGCGGCGGGCATTCTGGACCAGCCGTTGTCTCATCAGGAGGTTATGGAAACGGGCGCGAGGGTAAAGGATACCTTCCGCGCGCTGGTAGACGGTGTGATCGCGGAGCTGTAACCCCAACAATTACCACGAATTCGACTGTTTTTTCACTCCTTCCATGGGTATGCTATCCAACAGGAATGCTGCCATGGAAGGAGTTTTTGATTTGAGGAAGGCATGGATGAAGCGGGCGGGCGCGCTGCTTGCCGCCGTTTTGCTGCTCGGATGCGGGGCGGCCAAGGCTGCGCCGCTGGAGGAGGGCACGCCCGTACAGATTGCGTCGCCCAGCGCGATGCTTCTGGAAGCGGATACGGGCACGGTGATTTTTGAGAAAAACGCGGATGAACGCAGGCAGGTGGCCAGCATTACCAAGCTGATGACGCTGCTGGTCTGCCTTGAGGAACTGGAGGCGGGGCGCATCGACCTGGAGGATGACGTAACC
The DNA here is from genome assembly GCA_023411375.1 of Bacillota bacterium. Lineage (GTDB taxonomy): Bacteria > Bacillota > Clostridia > Christensenellales > Aristaeellaceae > Limiplasma. The sequence goes on from JAEYOW010000046.1 coordinate 62,245, forward strand.
GTGAGCAAGACAGCCGCCTCGCAGATTGGCAGCCAGGCGTTGCTGGACGCGGGCGCAACCTACAAGCTCAGAGACCTGCTCAAGTCTACCATCATCGCCAGCGCGAATGATGCGGCCTGCGCCCTGGCGGAGCATATGGCGGGCACGGAGGAGGCGTTTGTCGCCATGATGAACGGGCGCGCCGCCGAGCTTGGCATGACCGATACGGTCTATATGAACTGCACCGGGCTGCCGGCGGACGGCCAGTATACCACCGCGCGCGACGTGGCGGCGCTTTCCAGCGAAGTGTGCAAGCATGACGAATATTTCACATACGCTACCGTATGGATGGACACACTGACCCATCCCAGTGGACGCGTGACGGATTTGACCAACACCAACCGCCTCGTGCGCTTTTACGACGGATGCGACGGCCTGAAAACGGGCAGCGCCGACGCGGCGAAATACTGCCTCAGCGCTACCGCGTCCAAAAACGGTCTGCGGCTGATCGCCATCGTGCTGGGCTCGGACGCGAGCCAGGCGCGCTTTAACGAGGCGCGCGCAATGCTGGATTACGGGTTTGCGGGCTATAAGCGCGTAACCATTTTGCAAAAGGGCGAGCGCCTGGGAAAGACCGTGCGCGTGAAGCTTGGCATGACCGAGCAGGTGGACGCGGCGGTCGGCGCCGGGCTTAGCATGCTTTTGAAACTGGGACAGGAAAAGCAGCTATCCCTGGAGGTTGAACTGCCCGAGGAGGTGGAGGCGCCCGTGCGCGCCGGGGACGCGCTGGGCGTCGTGCGCGTGAAGCTTGGCGACAAGGTGATCGCCAAGCTGCCGGCAGTTGCGGCGGAGGACGTGGGTATGCCAAGCCTGCTGGAGGGCTTTTTCCTGCTGATGCGCAACTGGCGCTGAATGGCGGAGAAAAGAAAAAGGCGCGGTTGCAATCCGTGGCAAACTATGCTAAAATAGCGTCAATCGTTGCGGCCGTCCTTTCGTCTGGCCGCGCGCCACGGAGGAACGCGCCGGAAGCGCCCGTGTCAAGAGAGCCGTCCCCTGCGCTGAAAGGACGGTCACGGGATGATGGACGCATCCCGCCTCCGTATGATCGGCCAATCCCCGACGGGTCGCTTCCGTTAGCAAGCCAAGCAAAGGTGAAAACGCCGCGTTGCGCGCGTTTTAAGTCGGGTGGTACCGCGAAGGCTCCCTTCGTCCCAACACATGGCACGTCCATGGCTGGGAGCGGAGGGAATCTTTTTTTCTACCATTCAGACGACAAAGGAGAGGGAACAATGGCGAAGGAAACTGAGAAAAAGCAAGGCTTCGTGGAGCACATCACCCCGCGCGACGTGGATTTTTCCCAATGGTATACCGATGTGATTTTAAAGAGCGAGCTGGTGGACTATGCGCCCGTGCGCGGTTGTATGGTGATCAGGCCCTATGGCTATGCGATCTGGGAGCGCATTCAGGCGGTGCTGGACGAGCGCTTCAAGGCGACGGGGCACCAGAACGTTTATATGCCCATGCTGATTCCCGAAAGTTTGCTGCTTAAGGAGGCCGAGCATGTGGAGGGCTTCGCGCCGGAGGTGGCGTGGGTTACCCAGGGCGGCAGTGAGCCGCTTCAGGAGCGGCTTGCCATCCGTCCCACCAGCGAGACGATTTTTTGCGCCATGTATTCCAAATGGGTCAGCTCCTGGCGCGACCTGCCCATGAAATACAACCAGTGGTGCAGCGTAATGCGCTGGGAAAAGAGCACCCGCCCCTTCCTGCGCACCAGCGAGTTCCTCTGGCAGGAGGGCCACACCATCCACGCCACCGCGGAGGAGGCGCAGGAGGAAACCATGCAGATGCTGGAAATCTACCGCGATGTGGCCGAAACCGAGCTGGCCATGCCCGTGATTGTGGGCCAGAAGAGCGAGAAGGAAAAGTTCGCGGGCGCGCGCGCCACCTACAGCATGGAGGCCATGATGCAGGACGGTAAGGCGCTGCAGGCGGGCACAAGCCACAACTTCGGCACCAATTTCGCCGAGGCTTACGATATCCAGTACCTGAGCAAGGAAGGCAAGCTCACGCATGTGCATGAGACGAGCTGGGGCGTAAGCACTCGGCTGATCGGCGCGATTATCATGACCCACGGCGACGAGCGGGGCTTGAAGCTGCCCCCGCATATCGCGCCCATTCAGGCGGTCATCGTACCTGTGGCGGCCCATAAGGGCGGCGTGATGGAAAAGTGCGAGGAGCTTTTTGCCGAATTGAAGGCCTCAGGTATCCGCGTGAAGCTGGACGACCGCGACACCCTTTCTCCGGGCTTTAAGTTTAACGATTGGGAGCTTAAGGGCGTGCCCGTACGCATTGAGATTGGCCCGCGCGATGTGGAGAACGGCCAGTGCGTTGTGTTCCGCCGCGATACCTACGAAAAGCAGAGCGTTGCGCTTACGGAGCTTGGAACCATGTTGCCCGGCCTTTTGGAGGATATTCAACGGAACATGTACGCGATTGCCGATGCGTTCCGCGGCGAGCGTATCGCCGTGGCGCACGATATGGAGGCGTTGGCCAGCGCTGTGGACGGCGGCTTTGCCAAGGCTATGTGGTGCGGCGAACGCGCCTGCGAGGATGAGATCAAGGAGAAGCTGGGCGCCAGCAGCCGCAATATGCCCTTTGACCAGACGCCCGTGGGTGAAACCTGCGTTTGCTGCGGCAAAAAGGCCGATAAGGTGATTTACTTCGCCAAAGCGTACTAAAATGGTGGTACGGCAGGTTTTATGGGACTGGAACGGCACGCTGCTGGACGACCTTGCGTATGCCATCGGCGTGCGCAACCGGAGCTTTCCGGCATTTGGCCTGTCGTGCATCGGCTGTGTGGAGGACTACCACGCGCAGTTTACCTTTCCGGTTCGCACGTATTATGAGCGCGCGGGTGTAACGGACGAGAATTTCGACGCCGTCGCGCACGCGTGGATGGATGAGTATGTGCGCGGCTGCGCGGAGATTCCCCTGCATGGGGACGCGCTGGAAACGCTTGAGCGTTTCCGGCGAGCCGGGCTTACGCAGGTGATTTTATCCGCGAGCAAGCTGGAGGTGCTGAGGCGGCAGCTTTCCTATTATCCGCTGGACGGCTACTTTGACCGGGTGCTGGGCCTTTCAGATATCTACGCGCGCAGCAAGGAGAAAATCGGCCGCGCGTATCTGGAAGGGTGCGGCGTTGCGCCGGAGGATACCGTGATGATTGGCGATACGCTGCATGACGCCGAGGTGGCGCGGGCGCTCCAGGTGAGGTGCGTGCTGATAGCGCGTGGCCATCAGAGCAAGGAGACGCTGTTGAAGGCGGGCGTGCCGGTAGACTCGTCGCTTGCGGAGGCGGCGGAGAGGGTGCTGAAAGGGTAAGGAAACAGGAAGGTTAAACAAAATGGACTGTTCCCAGATCAACGGACAATGAAATAAGAGAGCCTCCTGTTGTAGAATTAAGAGAAACTACAGCAGGAGGTTTTTGTATGCCCAGAAGCTATACGAAGATGGAAGAAATTGCAGCAG
>JAEYOW010000050.1 GCA_023411375.1 Bacillota bacterium
TTCCAGCACCATCATGCCCAGTCCGGTCGAAAGCGTTTTGGAGTCGACCATGTGGATGTTCATGCGGTCCTGAAAATCCTCAGTAATCATGCGCACCATGTTGAAGGTGCCGCTAAGCCCGGAGGAGATGGAAAGATGGATGACGTCCGTCACGCCGCTCTGCGCCAGCTCCTCGTAAAGCGAGGTTACATCCTCGGGCAGGGGAAGGCTGGTTTTGGGAAGCTCCCTCGTGAGAAGCTCATAAAGCTCATCCTCCTGAATATCGATACGGTCGCGGTATTCGGCGTTCTGACAAACAACACGCAGGGAAATCATTCGGATACCGTATTTCGCCAGCTGCTCATCGCTCAAATCGCAGGAGGAATCCGTAACGATTACGGTTTTGCGTTCCTCAGACATTTCAGTTCCTCCCTTATTTATGTATTTCAATGGCCCGTGCCTTATTATATCATGCCCGCCCGGCATGTCAACGCGAATGGTCCGGAAGCGGCGCATTTTTATGGTTTGTTCATTTTTGGCCGAACCATTCGCATTTGTCACAATCCTCCACACTCGGTTGACAAAGAGAGGGGCATGATTTACTATGTATCTTGGTACTTTGTGCGACTTTGTACATACTATGCAGCGGAGGCGAAGCATTTATGAACTTCACCGCGAAAAATCGGAGATCCGGCAAATTGGGCAGGGCGGCGCTTGTCTTTGCGCTGGTTCTTGGCATGCTGGCCGGCGGGCTTTGCGCCACGGCGGGCGCTGAAGCCGACACCACGCTTACCGTGCAAATCAAGGGTGTTACGTATGACGGCACGAGCGGCTGGCGGTCGGTTACGCTGAGCGCCCCTGTGCGCGTGCTGTCGGGGGACGGCCAGACGCTGGGCCAGGTTACGGCCGGTGCGGATGACAATACGCTTACGCTTTCGGGCGTTACGGAGGTTGTGCTTCAACCCGTGGAGAAGGAATGCTCCGGCGATTTCGTGTTCGCGGGCGAAAGCCGGGCGTCTGTCACCGAGGGCGAGAGCAACCTTGCAACCGTGTTTGCTTACGCAAAGCAGGGTTTTTTCAGCGTGAAAAACACAATGGCGGGCACGGGCGCGGCGGTTGGTGGGGCCGAATATGCTGTGCTGGACGGAAGCGGCGCTGTAAAGCTGAGCTTTACAATGGACGAAACGGGCGTTTACCGCTCCACACAGGCCTTGCCTAACGGCGAGTACAGGCTGGCGCAGATGCGCGCGGCGGCAGGTACGCTGCCAATGTCCGAGCCGGTAGCCTTTACCGTCGGCACCTTTTTTGGCAACGATCAGGACATTGCGGCCATAACGATCCAAAGCGAACCGGTTCCGGAGATGGACGCCTCCGTCGGGCAGCTGCGCCTGAATGCGGACGGCTTTGCGCCGGCGCAGGACGGACAGGCCTATACGGCGCGGGTGACGGTGGATGGGCTTTGCGACGGGACAAACAACCTGCCCCTGAGCAAATTGTCTATGACGCTGAGTGCGGACGGCCTTCGCGATTCGATGGGCGGCGAGTGCGGCGGTGTGTTGACGGTTGAAAGCGTGTCCGTGCGGGGCGCGGACAGCGTTCAAACAACCGTCCAGGGGCTTGACAAGTCGGGCGTTGCCATTGGCGCGCCGCTTTCGTTGGCTAACGGACAGGCTGTCGCGCTCCCGGAAGGGGTATACGCGGCCGTCGTGCGCTATGGCAGCGGTACGGACGCGTTGCCGGAGGGGTTTCAGGCGAGCGGCGTGGCGTTTGACGTGCGCTATGTGGCCGCCGTCGCGGAGCAGGGCGTGCCGGAGCTTGCCGCCGTATCCGCATGGGCGGAACTAAGCGGACAATATCCGGATGTGGATGGCGCCGGCGTCGCCGGTAAGGACGTGAAAACCGCGCCCGCAGGCGTTGAGATTCCGATTCCAGACGGTAGGCGGTCGCTGAGCTTTTCAGCGGTTGCGAATGGCAATACGGTTATACTGACGGCGCAGGCAGAAAACGGCGTGGAGTCCGGCTTACCCGTATTAATCGCGCTGCCGGATGGCGCGCGTGTTAACGAGCAGGAGGCCCGTTATAGCGCGCTGCTTCGCGGACGCATGGGCGATACGGTCGCCGTTACGCTTGGTGATCTGGCGGACGGCTATACGCTGCCGTTGAGCCAGGGAGATGTGACGGGAGTAACCGTTTTTGCCGCCGATCCGTGCGGAATGCCCCGAACTGAGCGCAACCCGTTTGGCGCGAGCCTGACGGCAAATGGTTATCGCGCCGACGCGCTGCTGGATACGTTGCTTGGACGTCAGAAAGGCGTTTATGCCGCGTTTGACTGTGCGCTGGAGGGCGAGGTGCGCTTGGGGACGGGCGAGCCCTATGGCATTGCCGCTGCTTCCGGCAGCGTGAAAAACGCGGGCGGAAGCACGGAAGAGGCTTCGGGCCTTTTGCTTAATGCTGAGAATTCGAATATTTACTATGGGACGGCCGCGGAAGCGGACGGTTCCTTTACCATCTGGATGCCCAAGCAGGCAGAGGGAGGCATGCGTCTTTTGTGCATGCTGCCGGAAAACACCCGGACCGCCGAGGGCGGCACAGGCCTGTTTGAGACGGATATAACATTGCCCGTTGCGGATTTTGAGATTGTATATGCCGCGATGGCTTGCGTTACCGGAAAGGTATGTCTGCCCGACGGAACGGCGGTGCCGGGCGTGAGCGTCGCGCTGCTTCAAAATGGACGGAGCGTATCGGGCCAGCAGACCGATGCCGCGGGTGCGTTCCGTTTTACGGGGCTTTCAGCAGGCGATTATGCGCTGACACTTTCTACCGTTGGAGTGAGCGGGGCTGTGCTGGTTGCCGACCAGGGGAGCGCGATTGACGGCGATACCCTGACGACCGCCGTATTTGCGCTTTCGCAGGGAGAGACGCTGTCACGGCTCTTTGAAGCGCGAGGGGTGGGCGAGGTGCGCTGTAGCGTGACGGCGGATGGCTTGCCCGTTTCAGGTGCGGCGGTCGCGCTGACCGACGCCACCGGTGCGCGCGTGGAGCGGCAGACCGGAAGCGACGGTATCTTTGTGTTTGAAAATGCGGAATATGGGACGGCCGCCCTGACGGTTATGCCGCCGGACGGAATGGCCGTGCTCGCCATCAATGGCGAAAGCGTGAACGCCTCCGGCGTGTATGAGGCGAAGCTTGAAGTAAGCGCTGGCGCGGCTAACGAGCAGCGGATTGAACTGGTCAGGGCGGCCTCCATTGCCGGCTCCGCTCCCGCGCTGGGCGGAGGACAACCGGTTTCCGCCGCGTCGGCGTTCGCAAGCGCAAAGGCGGAAACCAGCGCCGACGGCAGCTTCCGCTTTGACGGGCTGGCGCCGGGAGATTACAGCGTGTATGTGCCGCTGCCAGAGGGAAAAACCCTGGAGGCGGATTCCGAGTGGCGCGTGACCAAGCAGGGCGATATGCTGTGGATAACGGTGAGCGCGCAGGCGGGCGGCGAATGTGCGCTGCCGGGCATAGCGTTTGTAACGATGACGAGTATTGAGGGCTGCGCCTATGTGGACGGGAATGGGGACAGGGTTCGCGGCGACGGCGAACAGCTGCTGACCGGCGTGCCCGTCGCGCTGCAGCGCTCCTCCAGCCAGGGATGGGAGGATGTGGCCGATACCCATACGGACGAATACGGCCAGTACGCCTTTACGCAGCTTGAGCCGGGCGAATACAGGGTTGCCTCCAAAACGGATGCGAAGGAGCTATGCGTCGTTTCCATCGGCGAGTCGGCCGAGAGCGTAGGGGATAGCGGCGTGATTTGTGGTTCGGCCATCACCCTTGGTGAAGGCGACAGAAGCGTAGGCAAGGCGGATATTGGCCTTGGCAAAACCGCCGCGCTTACGTTCACGGCTTTTAGCGATTCCAACGGGGACGGCGCACGGGGAGAGCGCGAGCGCGCTGTGGCCGGCGTAACCGTCGAGGTGATGAGCGGCGAGCGCACTATCGCTTCCGGCGTAACCGATATGGGAGGCGGGATAACGCTGGAGGGCGTCAGGCCGGGCGCGCATGCGCTGCGCGTTACGCTGCCCGACGGTTATGTATTTACCGTTAAGGGAGCGTCGCCTGAGCAGGGAGACAGCTGCGTCGGCGGAACGGATGACAACGTGGCTGTAAGCGCGCCCTTCACTTTTGTGAGCGGACAGACGGTGACGGCGGGCGTTGGCGTCAAACCGGCGGGTTCGCTTGGCGGCAAGGTTTTTGAGGATATGAACAACAACGGCGTCATGGATGAGGGCGAACCGGGCGTGGCCGGGGTTACACTCCATCTGACCGGCAAAAAAACAGGCGTGAGCTACGACCTCACCACCGGCGATACGGGCGAATACCGCTTTATCAACCTGCCTAACGATACCTATGTGCTGACCGCCGACCTGCCGCAGGGCATGCTCTTTGCGCGCTATTCCAGGACGGGCGGCGATCTCAGAAGCATCTTCTCCGGCTCCACCACCGCTCGGGAATTCCAGGTCAAGAATGCGCTCAGCGTAACGGACAAAAACGTCGGCGTCGTTCAAAAGGGCGCCATTCGCGGCACCGTCTTCCTGGATACCAACTATAACGGCGTGTTCGACGAAGGCGAACCCGGATTTGAGGGCGTGACGCTGGAGGCCATCAAGATTAGCAATTCCGAATCCATGGGCAGAACCGTATCCGGAAAGGATGGCGGCTTTGTGCTGGAAGGACTTCGGGGCGGAGATTACCGCCTGCGCGCCATTCTTCCGGATAGCGGTACGATTTTTACCGTCGTACCCGCGAATGCCGGGGGAAAGGTCAACCTCTTTGAGCAGAGGGGAACGCGGCGCGAGAACAGCATCCAGCCCATCACCATTGAAAGCGGCGGGGAGGCGGAGGCCCTGGTAGGCGTCGCCGTTGGCGCGAGCGTAAGCGGCACCGTCTTTCAGGACGCGGATTACAACGGCAGGCTCAATGGCAAGGAAAAGAAGCTTTCCGGCGTGAAGGTGACGCTTGTGGACGAAGGCGGCACAGTGGCCGCTACCGCCACGACGAACGCGGAGGGCAAGTATACGCTGAGCGGTATCATGCCGGGCACCTACACCGTACAGTTCCAGCGCAAGGCCGGATACGGGTTCACGCGCCTCAGGCCCGACGAGGAGGGCGGCAGCCATGTGACCGTGCTGGAAGGCGAGTATGGCGTGACTGCCGCGATGCAGATTGCCATGGGTCAGGCGGTTGCGGGCGTGAACGCGGGCATGCTGCCTTCTTCCACCGTAACGGGCGTTCTTTTCCATGATGAGGACGATAATGGCCTTCGCGGTGCGGAGGAGCAGGGCATGGTGGGCGCGAGCGTCCGGCTGTTGTCGGAGGACGGCGAAATCGACCTGACGAAGCAGATTGGCCAGGACGGCGCGTACTTCTTTGACGGCGTGATGCCGGGCAAGTACACGCTGACGTACAGCCTGCCGGAGCATGTGGAGCTTGCGCGCGTGACGGAGGGCGGCAACACCCTGAAAGGCCAGGGCAGGGAAACAGTTACGGCAGCCTTTAACGTCGCAATGGGCGAGGCGTACCAGTGCCCGCTGGTGGGTGCGGTAACGCTTGGCAGCTTCAAAGGCTATGTATTTCATGATATTAACGCAAACGGGGTACCCGATGAGGGCGAGGAGCGCATGGCCGGGGCGGCCGTTACGCTGACGCCCGATCATGCGGGCGCGCAGGAGGTAAGCGTGGTTTCCGCGGCGGACGGGTCGTTTGTGGCGGAGGGGCTGCGTCCCGCAGGTTATCAGCTGACGGTCAAGCTGCCGGACGGCTATATCTTCAGCCACGACCTGGATCAGGACGGGTTGAGCCTTGACGCCGACCGGGAAATCACGGTGAACTGTTCCTGGCGGATTTTGACCAACCGTCTGGAAAAGGCGATTGGCGCGGTAAAGCCCGCGACCGTCTCCGGCGTGCTGTGGCTGGATGAAAATAAGGACGGTTCACGGGGCGGCGGAGAGATGCTCCTGTCCGGCGTGAATCTGGAGCTGGTGGATGAAAGCACGACGCGCGTGGTTGGCCGGACCATTTCCGACGGTGAAGGCTTCCATTTTGAAAACGTACGTCCCGGCAGTTATACCGTGCGTTTTGCTCTGCCCAGTCAGTCCGAGCCGGCGGACGATCGGACCTCTACCTTTGCGCTGGATGGCGCGGCAATGCAAAACAGGGGCGTTGTGGTTTCCGAGGGCGGCGCGGTATCGGGCCTGACCACGGGCCTGGTATCCCGCACGAGCATCGCGGGCAGGGTATGGCTGGATGAAAACGGGCAATCTATTCCGATTGCCGGCGTAACGGTTATGCTGTTTGCCGGCGGCGAGCTGGAACCCATGAAAACCGTCGTGACATCGGAGGACGGTAGTTACCGCTTTGACGGCCTGTGGCCGGCGGATTACCACCTGCAGGCGAGCCTGCCTAACGGCCTGGTGTTTGTACGGCCGGATGACGCGAATTATCAGGCGGGCGCGTCCGTGATTGCGGCGACCGGCGAGGGCGTTGGCACAAGCGAGCCCTTCTATCTGCAAATGGCGCAGCACATGCTCGCCCAGAACATCATTTTCATCAAGCCGGCGAAGGTAGGCGACCAGGTATGGCTGGATGAAAACAAAAATGGTTTGATTGATGGCGGCGAGCCGATGATTCCCGGCGTGAAGGTGTCGCTGATGTACAACGGCCAGGAAGCGTATCAGACCACGACCGACGCATACGGGTACTATCTCTTTGAGGATGTTTATCCCGGCACGTATACGCTGGCGGCCCAGGCTTATCCCGAGCTTGGCATCACAAAGCCCGTTGCGGAACTCAGAATGATTTCGAGCTGCCTGGTTTCCGGAGACGGAAGCGCCGCGCAAAGCGAACCCTTTGCCGTGGAAAGCGGAAGCGTCAATGTCAACTATGACCTGGGGTATGTGTTGCTGGATGGACAGAGTATGCCGGACGCGATTCAGGCGCCGCCCGCTAAGGACTGGTCGGTAGCAAACCAGAAGTATTCACAGAAAAAATGATCGGTTTTTGATTGAAAAACTCCCCTGCGGGCAAATCGCCCGAGGGGAGTTTTCAGCTTTTTCATGGAAACGAAGATTTCTCAAACCACAGCCTCCGCCCGGTTTATTTACTCGCCGCCACGCTGGCGATCCATCAACAGCATCACCATTACGGTCATGTCGTCCTTGGGGGTGCCGTCGCTGGCAAGCAAGGCGTTTCGCAGCAGTGCATCCGCCATGCGCTGGGGCTGTATGTAGAGGCTTTCTTCCAATACGCGCTGCATTTGCTCGTCGTCCTGGAACACGTCGGCCACGCCGTCGCTCATTAAGACAAGAATATCGCCGCTGTGCAGCCGGTACTGGGTGGCGGTGGGCGTGGCCTCCTCCATGATGCCAAGGGGTAAGGAGGATGCGTCCACTTTTTTCATATGGTTGCCGCGAACCACCCACGAGGCGCAGGCGGCCAGCTTTTCGCTATAGACGTCGCCAGTCCAAAGGTCGATATCCGCCAGGTCAACGGTGGAAAATCGTTCGTCCTCCTGAGCGCTTAGCATGATGCCGTTTACCGCTGTGATGGCTTGCCTTCGGGTATACCCCGCTTCCAGCAAAAGCAGCAGCAGCTCCAGCGTTTTTTCGCTTTGCCGGTGCGCCTCATCGCCATGCCCCATTCCATCGGAGAGCATCATCAGAAGCCGTCCGCCCTCACAGCGTTTGGCCACGCAAGCATCTCCGCATACGTCCGGATCGTTTTTTTCAGCCCGCTGCCCGGCGCAGAGCGAGGCTGTGCCAATCACGGCGCTGTACAGCGGAATTTCCTCCAGCTCAATGCGGCCTTTTTCCGCGCGCGAAATGGAAAGCGGAATGTTCTCCTCCACCGACAGATAGCGTAGCAGCGTTTCCAGCGGCTTTTGGATGGGAAGCACGCTTTCGGCCTCCAGCGCAATTTGCAGATGACCGTCCACTCGCCGGGCGTAGCACAGCTTGGCGGGCACGCGCAGTTCGTCTAAGGCCAGGTTAAGCTGATGAGCGGCCTGCAGGTCGTTCAAGCTTTCACCGGCCGCCAATATGCCCAGTTCGCCCAACGTGCCGGACATGGCAGCCAGATGCGTAAGCGTCAGCTCCCGTTCGAATTGCGCCTTGGTGCGTGCGGCGCGGCGCTTTTGCTGATTGATCAGCGCATCGTGCGCCATGGTAGGGATAATGTCCGCCCGCAGGCAGCCGTGCTCCGCCAGAATAGGCAGCTGCGCCTCGTCGATTTTTTGACCGCTTTTGGACATCTCCATCATTACGTCAAGCATCCGCTCCGTTCTGCCGCGGCTGCGGCCCCAGCAAAGCTCGCGGTTGGCGCACTGCGCGCATAGAAGCGCGCCAAGCTCGGCGCTGCCGCTGGAGATGAGGTCGGTGCGCTGCGGGAGTGCCTTGGCAAGGCGCTGTACGGCGTCCTGCATGTGTGCGATGCGCTGGGCGACAAAGGCGCTTTCCATATTGCGGCTGCCCGCCGGGGCGCCTGTGGAAAAGGCGCGCGCACGTTCCAGCGTGCGCGGCGGCAAAAGCACGAATAGCAGGCCTCCCGACGCGACCGCCCAGAATGAAAGAGGCGGGCTTAGCAGCGGCGTGACAAAAAAGGCGAGCAGGTTACCAAGCAGGGCGGCGGGGGGGAAGAGCCACCTTTTTTTAGCGAGAAAGGGAATGCCGCAGCAAAGCCCGCATAGCGCAAGGCTTAAGGCAATGCGGCAGTCATGCCCGCCAAGCGCGAGGGATAGGCCGCCCAGAAGTCCGGCGGCTACCCCGTAAATGCTGCCGTTTGCACTGGCGATCACTATCGTGCAGACGACCGCCGCCACATGCCCGAGATTGACCGTGAGAATACGGAAATACCCAAGTCCGCTGATCAAAAGCAGGCAGAGCAACACCACGCTCGCCCGCTCCCGCGCCCGGACCGGAGCGCCGGAGGATTCCATGGCGTCCACTCCACAGCGCAGGCAGACGGAGGCAAGCATCGCAATGGGTACCGCGGCACAGCCGAGCAGAATGTCCAAAGCGTTTCCGGACGCAAGGGCGGAAATGGCGCGGGGCATCATGGCCAACCCGCCGAGCGCGGCGGTTTCCACTCCGGTTTTGGGGTGACAGCGCAGCCTGAGAAGCCATAACGCAAGGCAGCCTGCATATTGCCAGAGGTCCAGATCGATTCCCCAAAGCAACCGCAATAACAGTGAGGCCGAAAGACCCAGCAGCGCAAAGGGAGAGGAAGCTTCCGCACGCGACAGCAGCATCGCCGCGGCGAATGGGGAAGGAATGCCAAACCATTTGACAAACGGCAGCAGAAACAGGCACATGGAAAGCCCGACCGGCCGCGAAACGCTTCTGGCGATAGACGGTAAGTGCGATATGAGTGACCGGAAATCAATCCTTTTGTGCCTGGGCGCGGCTTTGGGCTTCGCTGCCGTCGCGCCGGAAGATGTTCCAAATTGCATATGCCGCCCCCCTATGACAAGTGTAAAGCCAGTATATACACTGTCTTTTACGCTCTGTGTCGATTGAGGGCGCGAAAGATGTCAACTATCCGCGCGCTTTCGACAGAGGGTGAAAGCGGGGAGCAGGGGGAGATGTATACATTCTAGTATTGGATACGAATCGGCTGGCGGTATTTGCGCAAGCCGCAAGCCTTGCCTTACAGGTTTGGAAAGGCGCCCCAATGCCTCCTGCCTTCGGGAGAACTTCCGATACGGCTTCTTTTACAGCGGTTCCTATAACGCTCTGTAAAATCTTCAATGCCGCTTGTCTGTTTGCGGCATAACCGTTAGTGTAAGAAAAACAAATGACAGGCCGTATTCACCGCGTATCCCGGCGGCATAGAAGCTCTGCTTTCTGTACAAGCTATGCGCGAAGCGAACAATGGGAGGAATGTGCCTTGGATAACAAGAAAAAGTGGGCTGGCTGGCTGGTGCTGACGGTCATTGTGGTGGTGGCGGCGGTCGCCCTGGCGGTGACGAATATGGCTACGGAGCAGCCCATTGCGGACAGAAATTTGCAGGAGTCGCAGGAAGCTCTTGTCAGGCTGTTTCCGGAGGCGGATAAGGGTTCCGCGGGCTTTGAGAGCATGGCAACGGAGGAAAGCGGCGGTTTGCAGTTTGCCTATACGGCCAAGCAGGGAGGCAATGCCGTCGGATATGCGGTGAAGCAGACCGTTCAGGGCTATGCCGGCCCGATTGAGGTTATCACAGGGGTGGGAACGGACGGCGTGATTCGCGGCGTCAGCGTCGGAGGACCCGACTTCAAGGAGACGGAAGGGCTGGGTTCTAAGGCGAAGGAGCCGGGCTTTACAGACCAGTTTGCCGGGAAGCAGCCTCCGCTTGCCCTGGGGGATACCATCGACGCCATTTCGGGCGCGACCATCACAAGCCGCGCCGTGGTGGACGGCGTTAACGAAAGCATATCAAAACTTAACGCGCTTTTGGGAACCGGCGGAGGCATGCCCGCCCAGCCCGAGACACAACCGCAGACGACCGCCGGCGCGGGCGCGACGGGCCGCACGGCGAACGCCAGCGTCATGGGGTATGGCGGACCTGTACTGGTGCGGCTGAGCCTGGATGACGCGGGGGTGATTGCAGCGCTCAATGTGGGCGGCGAGCGCTTTTCCGAGACGGAAGGCATTGGAAGCCGCGTGCGGGAGGAGGCGTTCACCTCCCAATTTATCGGTAAGAAACCGCCGCTTCAGCTGAGCGATATCGACGCGGTTTCCGGCGCGACCGTATCCTCCCAGGCTGTGGTGGACGCGGCGAACGAGGCAGCCGCCTTTTTAAACCCCTGAGGCATAGATGGAGGGTGTGCAACAAATGCGCAAATCTTCATCCCATCTTTTGGCAAGGTGATACAGAATGTATGTAAAACCCTTGAAAATTAAAGGGTACAGGAAAGACGCCGCGGGTGGAATTTTCTTGACATTCCCTTAAACTTATGTGAAAATGGGCGTATCTTTTGAGCTTGGAGTGCGACGAATGAAGTTCTCCACAAAAGGGCGCTATGCGATGTGCTTGATGCTTGATCTGGCACAGCAGCCCTCCGACCGGTATGTTTCCTTGCGCGACGCGGCCTGCCGCCAGCATATATCGGTGAAGTATGCGGAACAGATTATCAACCTGCTGGTGCGGGCGGGGCTGGTGGAAAGCACGCGGGGCGTTCAGGGCGGATACAGGTTGACCCGCCCGGCTGAGAACTGCACATGTGGCGACGTCCTGAGGGCCGCGGAGGGTGGTTTTGCGCCCATTCCCTGCCTCGAAGAAGCGCCCCATGGCTGCGAGAGGCGGGAGGAATGCGTGGTGCTGCCTTTCTGGCTTGGGCTTCAGCAGGCAGTGGAGCGCTATGCGGATGGAATCAGTCTGCAGGACGTACTTCAAATGAAGTGCAGCCCGGGCGCTTAAAAATTGCTAGAAAAAGCGGTTCGACGGTATTCGACAAAGGTTTTACCGCATTCCGGCAGGAAATGAAAGCCGCGCGGCGTACCTCCACAAAGAGGGAGGTGCGCGCATGCGGCTTTTAATTGCGATGCTTGCAGAGATACAGGCGGAGTCCATTCGGAATTTGTTGTACGCGGATGGCGTCAGCTGGGATATCTCGATTGTGGCTGACGGATTGAAGGCGCTTGAGGCCCTTGAAAGCGAAACGTTTGACCTGCTCCTGATCCACGCCTGCCTGCCGGGGTTGGACGGTATTGGCGTTGTGGAGGCGTTAAGAGAACGGCGGCCCATATGCCCGCCGCGCGTACTGCTGCTGTGCGAACCCGAAATGCGCGCCGGTTCATGCCTGAAACCGGATTGCACGGCGCCGCTGTACGCGTTGCCAGAGCATATCTGCACGCTGCTCAGGGTACTTGCCAAAAAGCCGCTGCCATCGCTGGCGGCGGCCAATCAGGGGCATGTAAACCTTGCGGCGGAGGCCTTTTTGGATACGCTGTCGCTGCGCCGCGATCTTAAGGGACGCTCGTACGCCATATGGCTGCTGGAGCGGCTTGTTCCCTCGCCGGCAGCGGAGGAGGAGCCGATGGGGGAGTTATACGCGGCGTGCGCCCGCGCACACCATACTACGCCCGCGGCTGTCGAACGGTGCCTGCGCGTGGCGGTTGAAAGCGTATTCACACAGGGAAGCATGCTGGGCATCGAAAGGTTTTTCGGCGCGACGGTGGATCCTGAACGGGGAAAGCCCACCAACCGGGCTTTTCTGCTCCAGGCCGCGCAGCAGCTTCGTATCCGGCTTTCGGCTTATTCCCTCGCGGATCTGCGTTCGCCGAAAAGCAGCGATATGCACCAAAGCCCAGCCGCGCCGACGATCGTGTAAATGATCCGGCTGACGACCGCCGCCTGTCCGCCAAAGATGTAGGCGACCAGATCGAATTGGAACACGCCGATCAGCGCCCAGTTGATTGCGCCGATGATAACCAGTACCAGTGAAATCTTATCCAGCATAGATAGAACCTCCTCTTACCGCCCTGCCGCCGTACGCGGAGCCGGGCTTTTTGAAAAGTCCGTATGGACTCTGTGAAAAGGATGCTCCATTCATGCGGGAATTATCCCACAACCTAGCAAAAACATGCTTGGGCGTCCTGACCGGAACAGATGACGCGCTTGAGCCATGGCTGCTCATGCGCCAGCAGGCAGACCTGCCCGGACAGCGTTTCGGAAACAAGCGTCATGCCGCCCAGGCAGCCGAGCCGCATGCATAGCGGCCATTCGGGAAGGTTCCATAGCAAACGTCCCGTGGCAATATCCAGCTTCATCAGCCCATCCGGCGTGCTAAGCAGCGCGGTGAGCCCGTCCGGGCACACGCAAAGCCCGCCGGGTTGACCGGGGAGCACAAGAAGTTCCCTGGGACGCACGGTGCGCGGCGCAAGCGAATAGACGGCGGTTTGGATATCCTCGCCTTCGGTGGCACACACTAGCAAAAGGCCGCCCAGCCAAAAGTCGGCGGCAAAGCATGCGCCGCGGGTATGGATTACGCTTTCGCGCGTCAGTTCCGGCGCATGCAGCACATAGGCCTCGCTCACCGCCCCGCCCGCGACCAGCAGCGCCCGTCCGCTGGGATGAAGGCGCATCATGCGGGGAAACACGCCCACCGGAGCGGCGTAAAGCAGCTCGCCCGTAACGGTGTGCCGCACATGCACGCAGTCCGCCTCGGAGCTGAGCTGATAAAGATAACGCCCGCATGGGGAAGCGCATAACGCCGAAAGGGCGGGCATGGCCGGCATCCGGCAAAGCTCGCCGTGAGTAGCCCGGCTCAGGCAGGCACAGTCAAGCGATTGACGGCAGCAGAAAAACAGGTGGTCGCGTGAAGCGCAGGGCATGTAGGGCGAGATGAAGGGACAGGGAACTGCGGACAGCGGGGCGCCGGCATCCGGAGCCATTCGGACGCCGAAGGAGGAATCCGTCAACAAAATGCTCATCGCACCGCTCCCTTGCTTTCGCCTGCCGGCATGTGATACTCCCAACGTATGCCGGTGGCGGTGCAATGTGAAAAGGTTGGCAGGAAAAACGGGACATGCTGTCGAACAACATAAATTGGCTTATTTTGCGAGCCAATGAAGGAGAGATCGCCATGCATTACAAAACCCGTGGAACCTGTTCATCCGCGATTGATCTGGACATCGAAAACGGAACGATTACCTCGTGCCGTTTTACGGGCGGCTGCAGGGGCAATACGGCCGGGCTTGCCCAGCTTGTGGTTGGGCAAAACGCAAGGGATGTTATGGAGAAGCTGCGCGGCATTCCCTGCCAGGGAAGCACCTCCTGTCCGGATCAGCTAAGCCGCGCCATTGAAAGGTATTTTGAAGAACATCAAGCACAGTAAGGAGCGCACGCCTTGGCAACAGAAGTTACGGAAACCATGAAATTTACCGAAGCCGACCTGAGCGACGAGATTCTAAAGGCAGTCGAGAAGATGGGCTTCCACGAAATGACCCCGGTACAGTCCAAAACCCTGCCGATCATGATGGAAGGGCGCGACGTGATTGCCATCGCGCCTACGGGGACGGGAAAGACCTGCGCCTTCGGCATTCCAATGCTGGAGTACGTCAACCTGAAGGATAAGCGCGTCCAGGAGCTTGTTCTCGCCCCTACCCGCGAGTTGAGCTTGCAGATTACCGACGAGCTCAAAGCGCTAGCGCGCTTTATTCCGGGGGTGCGCATCGCGTGCCTGTATGGCGGCCAGCCCATCACCAAGCAGATTTCTCAGCTTAAACAATGCCCGCAAATTGTGGTCGCCACCCCCGGGCGGCTTTTAGACCACATGAATCGCGGCAATATCCGCCTGGACAGCGTGCACACCATGGTGCTGGATGAGGCGGATGAAATGCTTAACATGGGATTTGTTAAGGACGTGACCAAAATTATTGAGGCCACGCCGATGGAGCGCCAGCTCGTGCTGTTTTCCGCCACCACCAACCAGGATGTGATGACCATCGCGTGGAAGTATCAGCAGGAGCCTGTGGAGGTGGTTATACCCGCGACGAAGGAAAACCGTCCTCAAATTACCCAGTATGTGATTGAAACCGAGCGCGAGCACAAGTACGAGCATTTGCTCTACCTGCTGGACAGCGATGTGTACCAGCGCGTGATGGTGTTTGTCAACACCAAGGATATGACGCAGCGCCTGTGCAAGCGCCTTCAGGATGCGGGCTATCCCGCGGACTGTCTGCATGGCGATATGCGCCAAAGCGCCCGCAACGACGTGATGCAGGCATACCGAAAGGGAAAGTTTCAAATTCTTCTCGCGACGGATGTTGCCGCGCGCGGCATCGACGTGGACGACGTGGAGGCCGTGATTAATTATGACCTGCCCAACGAGAACGAATATTATTTGCACCGCATCGGCCGTACGGGCCGCGCCAAAAAGCACGGCGTGTCGTTTACGCTGCTAACCTACACCGAAACCGTGCGCTTCGACGCCATACTCAAGTATATTATGGCAAAGCCTGTGCCCCTCAAGTTCAGCGAGCTGGGCATTTTGGTAACGGAGGACGGCGAGCCTTTCTTCGAAAACATGTAAACCAAAATTTCAACGGAGGCGATCCACATGGGCATCATTCCTTCCCGCAACCTGGACGATCAGCGCCGTGAGACGGACGGCATCACCTATTTTGACCGCGGCGTCATTGAGGGCAGGGACGGCCGGAAATATGACCGGTATGCTATTCAAACCCATTTTGTGAAGGTGGGCGAGAATCAGAAGGAGCTGGTGGAACGGTATGTACGTCCGCTGTACCGGGAGGGCGACGTGCTGAGCTTTGGCGCGAAGGTAATGTGCATGTGCGTTAAGTCCGTCAGAACGCGCGACGAGGTAAAGCCCGGCTTCTGGGCCAACTTTCTGTGGCGTTTCGCGGGTATCAACCATACGGGCGTTGGTATGCACGAACCCTACAAGCTGCAGCTGGTCATCGATATGGTGGGCCTTCCCCGGGTGCTGCTGGCGACGGTTTTGAGCGCCGTCACAAAGCTTTTCGGCGTCAAGGGCGTGTTTTATAAGGTATGCGGCAAGGGCGTGGGCGGTATCGACGGGTTTTACACCCGTTCCAGCTTTGAATTGTACCATGAGCTGGCGCTTATCAACCCTGAAAACGCGGACGAGCTTTGCGAGAGCTTAAGCAGGGAAACCGGTATGCCCGTCGTGCTGATGGACGCCAACGATATTCAGCGCGATCAGCTCGGCAAGAGCAGCGACATGCCCCTTACGGACGAACAGCTTCAGGACGCTATGGCGGACAACCCCAGCGGTCAGGGAGACGAACTGACCCCGCTGATTTTGATCCGGCCGTTACAATAAAAATAGCCGGTAACGGTATGCGAAATGCGCGCCCCTTATAGGAGCGCGCGTTTTTTTGCCGTAAATGCGTTGCCGGAGCAAGGCAGGTCATGGTATAATCATCGGTGTATGGAAATGCGGAGGAGAGATTCCGCGTAAAAAGGTGAAGATGGCTGCGCGGCGCCGTTTGACGGCTCGGCACGCCACCTTTGCATTCTGCAAGGGATGGTGGCGCAATGGAGGGAAAGATGGCAGGCCGGTGGACGATCATCGTCATGCCGGTGATTTTGTTTGCTGCGGCGCTTATCAGCATGCTCTGGTTTCAGGGGCAGGCGGTTACGCATGCGCAGGAGCACACCTTTGAAACCCTTCGGATTTCGGCGCAAGACCAGACGCTTATTTTTAATGACAGGCTGGAGAAACAGTTTGACGTGCTGAGCGTTCTGGCGCTGTCGCTTTCGCAGAATGAAGATATTTCGGCGGACGCGCTGTATTCCCTGCTGAGGGAGACAGGCGGCCTGACGAATTTTCGGGATATTTTGGTTGCCCGCGCGGATGGCGTTGCGTATGCAAGCGACGGTACGATCGTATTTATTGGCGACAGGGCTTATTTTCACACCGGCATGGAAGGAATGCGCGCAATTGAAAGTGTGAACAGCCGCCGCAGCGGCGCGCAGGTTTTTGTCACTTCTGTGCCGATTCAGCTGGCAGGGAAGGTAGAGGGCGTACTGCTGGGCATACTTGACAGGGAGGGCTTTCTCAGCAGGCTGATTAATCAGGCATATGGCGGGCAAGGCTATCTTTTCGTTTGCGACGAGCAGGGCGGCATCATTATCGGAAATGATCAGGAAGGCGACTTGGTTGCGGGCGGCAATGTGTTAACGCTTTTAGAAAACGAGACGTTCAGCACCGGAAGCCTTGAGAAATTCCGTGACGATCTTGCCGGGAAAGCGTCAGGGATCGTTTCCTATACGAGAGAAGGAACAAAAAAATACGCGGTTTATCAGCCTATCGGCGTCAACGGCTGGACGATTGTTACGGTGGTGGACGGCGAGGCGGCCGACGCCTCCGTTCATCAGACCACCCGCAGCGGATATGTGATTGTGCTGGTGATCATGCTGATATCCTTTTCTTTTGTTCTGCTGATTTACGCAATCAACAGGCGGCAGCGTGTAAAATTACAATATGATGCGACGCATGATTCACTGACCGGTCTTGATAACCGCAGAGCCTTTGTTCATAAAACGGAGATGCTGGTGCGGCAAAAGCCCGCGGGCAGTTATTGTATTGTGAGCATCGACATTGAAAATTTCAAGGTTATCAACGACCAGCTTGGCCATGAAGCGGG
Organism: Bacillota bacterium; assembly: GCA_023411375.1. Lineage (GTDB taxonomy): Bacteria > Bacillota > Clostridia > Christensenellales > Aristaeellaceae > Limiplasma. The sequence goes on from JAEYOW010000050.1 coordinate 17,131, forward strand.
CGACGCGCTGCTCAATCATGTTGCCCAATGCCTCCGCGCGCACTTTAACGCGAGTAATGAAAGCATCGCCTGCCATGACTCCGCAGATCTTTTTCTTGTCCTTACATCCGCCAGCATTGCGCTGGAACGTTCGCTTCAGGAATGTCTGGATGATATGGAGCGGGTCGCGCTGCCGATGCGCATGACGCCCCGGTTTGGCCTGTACGTGATTGACGCGCCCGGGCTGGCGGTCGGCGCGATGATCGACCGCGCAATGCTGGCGCAGAGAACCGTTAAGGGTATGGCGAACGTGCACATGGCCTACTATGATGAGAAGATCCGTACAAAGCTGCTTAACGAGCAGGAAATTGTCGAGGAGATGCAATCCGCCCTTGAATCCGGACAGTTTACGGTATACTTGCAGCCACAGTATAATCAGGTCAGCAACGAGGTTATGGGTGTGGAAGCGCTTGTGCGCTGGCGGCATCCGGGAAAGGGGATGATCCCACCCGGGGAGTTTATCCCCATCTTCGAGAAAAATGGCTTCATCGTGCAACTGGACCAGTTTGTGTGGGAGGAGTCTTGCAAGCTGTTGCGGAAATGGATGGATGACGGGCTGGCGGTGGTGCCGGTTTCGGTGAACGTATCGCGTATGGATATCTACGAATTGGATCTTTGCGTCACGTTTTCAGATCTGCTTGCACGCTACCGCCTAAGGCCGGAGCTGTTACGCCTGGAAATAACCGAATCGGCATACATGGAAAATGCGTCTCAGTTGATTGAGGTGGTGGAGCGCCTGCGTGATCAAGGATTTTGTATTGAGATGGACGACTTTGGCAGCAGCTACTCATCCCTGAACACGCTGAAGGATGTTCCTGTGGATATGCTGAAGCTGGATATGAGATTTCTGGTTTCTGAAAACAAAGATGACGACCGGAGCGGCATCATTTTACATTCCATAGTACGCATGGCCAGATGGCTTAATATTCCCGTGATGGCTGAGGGCGTGGAAACGGTGCAGCAGGCCGCTTATCTCAAAAGCATCGGATGCCGGTATGTTCAAGGGTATCTGTTTGCCAGGCCAATGCCTGCGGAGGCTTTTTACATGCTGCTTCAAGATGCAAAAATTGGCACCTATGCAATGGAAATGGAACATGTGAATGTGGTGGACGGAAGGGAGCTTTGGAACCCGCAATCGCAGGTGTCCCTGTTTTTCAATACCTTGATTGGCCCTGCCGGCATTTTTGAATACAGAAACGGGAATCTGGAGGCCCTGCGCCTGAACAACCGGTTCTTTGAGGAGACCGGAATCGCGCGTGAGGCGATGCAACGCATCAAAGACCGGGTGTTGGATGCCGCCGTTTTTGAGGACCGGTTTGAAATTGATCAAATGCTGTGTGACCTTGAGCAAAATGACCGGGAGGAAATGTGCGAAGCCCGTTGGCGGCTGGGAAATGGGCGAATCGCATGCCTGCGTGTCAGGGCGATAACAATCGCTAGATGCACCGATAGTTTTATGCTTTACGCCGCGATTGAGAGCATTGTGGAAGAGAAACAAGACGGCCCACGCGGCCTTGACGCGGGTAAGCGCCGGTGATAAGATAACGGTATTCTGTTACGTATTAAAAGAAAGGATGCGAAAGACCATGAAAGCGAGCGAGCGTCTGCTGCGCTATATACAGATTTCTACTCCCTCCAGTGAAAAGAGCGAAACCACGCCTTCTACCGAATGCCAGTTTGAACTGGCGAACCTGTTGGCGGAGGAAATGCGGTTACTATCCCTTCAAAACGTTCGCGTGACGGAAAACTGCTTTGTGTATGGAGAGCTTCCGGCGACAGAAGGGTTGGAGCATGTACCGTGCATGGGCCTGATTGCACACATGGACACCGCGCCTGCCTTCAACGGTATTGGCGTGAAACCGCAGATTATTCCGAACTATGACGGCGGCGATGTGGCGCTTGGCGGTACGGGTGAAACTCTTTCACCCAATCGTTTTCCGTTGCTTTCCACGCTGAAGGGAAAGACGCTGATCACCACAGACGGCACCACGCTGCTTGGAGCGGATGATAAGGCCGGCGTGGCGGAAATTATGACCGCGTGCGAGCTGTTGGTAAGTGAAAAGCGGCCGCATGGACGCATCGCGGTAGCCTTTACGCCGGATGAGGAAATCGGCGTGGGTATTCAGCACTTCGACGTTTCAGGTTTTAACGCGAATTTTGCCTACACTGTGGATGGCGGCGAGTTGGGTGAGCTCAGCTATGAAAATTTCAACGCCTGTGGGGCGGATGTTGTTTTCCGTGGCGTGAGCGTCCATCCAGGCAGCTCGAAGGATACGATGGTAAACGCCTGCCTGCTGGCTATGGAGTTTAACGCAATGCTCCCCTCAGCGGAAACGCCGCGTGATACCGAGGAGCGGGAGGGCTTTTTCCATCTGGGCGACATGGAAGGCGATGTGGAGCGCGCGAAGCTTTCCTATATCGTGAGGGATCATGACGCCGCGCGTTTTGAAATGCGCAAGGAGCAGCTGCGGCACGCGGAAAAGATCATGAATCACCGCTGGGGCGAAGGAACAGTGACCCTCAAGCTCCAGGAACAATACCGCAATATGCGAGAGAAAATCGACCCTTGTTTTTTCCTGATTGAGAACGCGCGCGCCGCCATGCGCGCCGCGGGTTTTGAGCCGTTTGAAGCGCCCATCCGCGGTGGAACCGACGGCGCCCAACTGTGCTACAGAGGCCTTCCCTGTCCCAACCTGTGTACGGGCGGCCATGCGTTTCACGGCCCGTATGAGCATATCGCGGCGGAGGACATGGAGGCGGTCGCGCGGATGCTTGTGGAGCTGGCTTCCATTGCCGCAAAATAGGAAAAGCTATTAGGAGAAATCAATGGAACAGACGGAAGCGTGGGTAATGGGACTTACGGTTAAAACCGCGTCCGACGGTTGCCGCTTCATGCGAATGCTGCAAGCGGAAAGCATGCGCAGCAACGAAGTATACCGCTACTTTGACCGGTTTGTGGAAATGCTAAGCAACGAGAACTCCTACGTGCGGTCGCGGGCGCTGATTCTGATCGCGGCCAACGCGAGGTGGGACAGTGAAAATCGGCTTGGTTCAATCTTTCGACAGTATCTTTCGCATATCTTGGATAGCAAGCCGATTACCGCAAGGCAATGCGTCAAATGCCTGCCGGAAATCGCGGCGTGTAAACCGGAATTGCGACAGTGTATCCGCGAAGCTTTGCAAAGCGCGGATTTGTCTGGCTATGCCGACAGCATGCGGCCTTTGATCGCAAGGGACATTTCCGAGGCGCTTCGAAGCATTGGCGGAGAATGATTACCGGCGCAAGTAAAAAAGCTAAAGGGTGAAGCGGGAACCAGACATGCCAAAACCCCCGGATGGGAAGCTTGAGCTTTCCCATCCGGGGGTTCTTTGTAACCGTTTTTTACCTTACTTGCGCCTCTTGGCGTTGATCGCCGCATGCGCAGCGGCCAGACGCGCGATCGGCACGCGGAAGGGCGAGCAGCTCACGTAATTCAGGCCAACATTGTGGCAGAACTCGATGGTGGACGGGTCGCCGCCATGCTCGCCGCAGATGCCCAGCTTGATTTCGGGGCGGGTTTCACGGCCCAGCTTCGCGGCCATCTTCACCAGCTTGCCAACGCCGTCCTGATCCAGTCGGGCGAAAGGATCGCTCTCAAAGATCTTATTCTCGTAGTAGCTGCCCAGGAACTTGCCGGCGTCGTCACGGCTGAAGCCAAAGGTCATCTGGGTAAGGTCGTTGGTGCCAAAGGAGAAGAACTCCGCTTCCTTGGCGATTTCATCGGCAATCACAGCCGCGCGCGGGATTTCGATCATGGTGCCGATGTGGTAGGGCATGGTGGTATCCTGCTCCTCGAACACCTTGTTGATGGTTTCCACCACGGTCTTCTTGACGAAGGCCAGCTCCTTGACCGCGCCAACCAGCGGAATCATGATCTCAGGCACGATGTCATAGCCACATTCCTTGCGAACCTTGATGGCGGCCTGAATGACGGCGCGGGTCTGCATCACGGCGATTTCGGGATAGGTGACGGCCAGGCGGCAGCCACGGTGACCCATCATGGGGTTAAACTCATGCAGCGCGTCGATCTTCTCCACGATCTTCTCGCTGGTGGTATGCAGCTCGCTGGCAATAGCCGCGATCTCATCGGTCATGTTCTTCTGGGGCAGGAACTCATGCAGCGGCGGGTCGAGGTAACGGATCGTCATGGGACGGCCCTCAAGAGCCTTGTACATGGCCTCAAAGTCACCCTGCTGCATGGGCAGGATCTTCGCCAGCGCCTTTTCGCGCTGCTCTACGGTATCGGCCAGGATCATCTCGCGCACAGCCGCGATGCGGTCGGCCTCAAAGAACATATGCTCGGTACGGCAAAGACCGATGCCCTCCGCTCCAAAGGCCACAGCCTGCTTGGTGTCGCGGGGATTGTCGGCGTTGGTGCGAACCTTCAGGGTGCGCACGGCGTCAGCCCACTCCATCAGGCGCGCAAAATCGCCGGACACGGACGCTTCCACGGTGGGAACCAGCTCGCCGTACACGTTGCCGGTGGAGCCGTCCAGAGAAATTTCGTCGCCTTCCTTGTAAACCTTGCCGCCGACGGTCAGGGTCTTGGCTTCTTCGTTGATGCGGAGCTCGCCGCAGCCAACGACGGCAGCACGGCCCATGCCGCGCGCCACAACCGCCGCGTGGGAGGTCATGCCGCCGCGGGCGGTCAGGATACCCTTGGAGAAATCCATGCCCTCGATATCCTCGGGGGTGGTTTCCTCACGGACGAGAATCGCGGCAATGCCGTTACGGCCGGCGTCGGCGGCGTCGGCGGCGGTGAAATACACCTTGCCGGCGGCGGCTCCGGGGGAGGCGGGCAAGCCCTGGGCGATCACGGTTGCCTTCTTGAGGGCGGCGGTGTCAAAATTGGGGTGAAGAAGGGTGTCGAGCTGCTTGGGCTCCACCTTTAAAACAGCTTCTTCCGGGGAGAGCATTTTCTCGTCCACCAGATCGACGGCAATCTTCAGAGCGGCGGCTGCGGTGCGCTTGCCGTTGCGGGTCTGAAGCATGTACAGCTTGCCATGCTCGATGGTGAACTCCATGTCTTGCATGTCGCGGTAGTGCTGCTCAAGCGTGTTGGCGATGGTGGCGAACTGACGGTACACCTCGGGCATCGCCTGCTCCAGCGTGGAGATAGGCTGCGGGGTGCGGATGCCGGCCACGACGTCCTCGCCCTGGGCGTTGATCAGATACTCACCGTACAGCTTATTTTCGCCCGTGGCGGGGTTACGGGTAAAGGCGACGCCCGTGCCGCTGTCATCGCCCATGTTGCCAAACACCATGCTCTGCACGTTGACGGCGGTACCCCAGGAACCAGGGATATCGTTCATGCGGCGGTAGTAGATGGCGCGGGGGTTGTCCCAGCTGCGGAAAACGGCCTTGATGGATTCCATAAGCTGAACCTTGGGGTCCTGCGGGAAATCCTCACCCTTTTCCTTCTTATAGATCGCCTTGTACTTCTCCACAACTTCCTTCATGTCCTCGGCGGTCAGGTCGGTATCAAACTTCGCGCCCTTGGCTTCCTTCACGGCATCCAGAGCGGCCTCAAAAAGGCTCTTCTTAATCTCCATCACAACGTCGGAGAACATTTGAATAAAGCGGCGGTAGCTGTCATAGGCAAAGCGCTCGTTGCCGGTCTGCTTGGCCAGACCCTTTACGGCCACGTCGTTGAGGCCCAGGTTCAGGATGGTGTCCATCATGCCGGGCATGGAAGCGCGCGCGCCGGACCGTACAGAAACCAGGAAGGGGTTTTCCAGATCGCCAAACTTCTTGCCGCAGATTTCTTCGGTCCTGGCAAGCGCTTCGTAAATCTGGCTGACAATGTCCTCGCCAATGGTCTGATTATCCTCGTAATAACGCGTGCAAGCCTCGGTGCTCACGGTAAAGCCCTGGGGCACCGGCAGGCCAATGTTGGTCATTTCGGCCAAGTTGGCGCCCTTGCCGCCAAGCAGGTTGCGCATGTCGGCATTGCCCTCTTTGAACAGGTACACGTACTTCGTCATAGAGATTGCTTTCCTCCTCGTTTTTGTTGAGGACGAATCACCGGCGGACTCCATCCCCAATGCTCATCCTTCCTCTAACTTTTCAAGTATACACGTACTTTGGTAAAATTTCAATATCCAATTTGGCGCATATGGGCGAAAAATGTACGGCGTGCGCGAACACTCCCGCTTAATCCCGCAAGCCGCGCGTATTCTTGACATCCCTTTATGCCAAGAATATAATGAACCCAACGACGAGCGGAGGATGTGAAGTCATGGCTATTCCTTACAGCCGCACTGTTTTTGGCGGCGTACCCTGGTACAGCGCGTTGATTGTGCTGGGCATACTGGCGGCCGTCTGGCTGGCGGGCAGGGAGGAAAAGCGCCTTGGGCTACCCAAGGATACGGTGATCGACCTGGCGCTGATCGTGGTTCCCTGCGGCATCATCGGAGCGCGGCTGTATTATGTCGCCATGACATGGGAAGTTTTTGCAAAAAACCCGCTTTCCATTCTTTATATTTGGGAAGGCGGCGTGGCGATTTATGGCGGCGTGATTGGAGGCGCTCTCGGCGCGCTTGTATACGCAAGGCGAAAGAAGCTGTCCTTTTTGCGGCTTGCCGATATAATCGCGCCGGGTCTGCTTTTGGCGCAGGCCATCGGCCGCTGGGGCAACTATTTCAACATGGAAGCCTATGGCCCGGAAATTCAAAACCCCGTCTTTTGGTTCTTCCCGGCAGGCGTTTTGATTCAATCCGGGGACCGGTGGGTATGGCATATGGCTACTTTCTTTTATGAATCGCTTTGGAATGCGTGCGGCTTTGCCGCCTTATGGCTGATGCGCAAGCGCCAACGGGAACCTGGCAACGTGTTTTGCTGGTATTTGTTGATATATGGAAGCGGGCGTTTCATTATAGAACAGCTTCGTGAGGACAGCCTGTATTTAGGCGCTCTGCGCGTATCGCAGGTTATGAGCCTTCTGTTGTGCGGCGTTGCCGCCGTAGTGCTTCTTTGGCGCGCGGCAGGCGGGCGGCGCGCCTGGTTTGGTATGGCGGCGGCGGGCGCAGCTCTGCTGCTGGCGCGCTGGGCGTGCCTCGGAAATCCGTGGATCTACGGTACGCTGATGCTGCTTGCCGGTGCGGGGTATATCTGGCTTAGAGTTACAAACGGCGGCGGAAGGGCGCTGTGGTGGTGGCTGCTGCCGTTGTTTCTGGACCTGGCCGGGCTGGTTGCCTTTTGTACGGGAATGCCCTTCTCCACCTCGTTTGCGCTCAGGCTTCACACCCTTCTATGCAGTGTGACGCTGCCGGTGTATATCGGCCTGATGGCCTGCCCGGACAGGCATGCCGCGCGTGAAGCACAGGTCTGACCTTTGTACAATGACCATCGCTAATCGGATAAGGAGGGCTCCCAATGCCGGTCGGAACCCTGAAAAATACGCTTTACGGTTTCGTTTTGCCCATTCTTGGCAAACGCTGCCAATGGAAACAGGTGGATGGAGACAATAACGCGGTAGCAAGCGCGATGCGCGCCGTTTTTCGGAAGCGGCATGTGGTGGGCGCCTGCGTGCAGCGCTTCCAAAACGGCAGGCTAACGGAAGCCTATACCGCCGGGTTTTCAGCGCTTGAGCCTGACAGCCGGCCCATCGCGCGGACGACGGTGTTTCGTACCGCATCGGTGGCAAAGATGGCATGCGCTTTGCTTGTATTTCGTCTTCAAACGCTGGGAAAACTAAGTATTTTGGAAGATGTGTCGGACTTTTTGGGCTATCCTGTGCGCAATCCACATTGCCCGGATGCGCCCATAACGCTGGGCATGCTGCTTGGGCATACCTCCAGCATCATCGACTCGTCCGCTTATTTTGAAGCCTTTTCCACGCCACGCGATCTAAGCGAGCTTCTTGCGGATGAAGCCGCATATGCGCGGGCGATACCCGGCGTAGGCTTTCGGTACAGCAACCTAGCGGCCGGCATGATCGGTTGTATGCTCGAAAAGCGCTTTGGTCAGAGCTTTGAGGCGCTGATGCAAAGCGAGCTTTTCCTGCCGCTGGGGATAGAGGCCACCTTTGACCTGGCGAAGCTGGATGGAAGCCGGGTTGCAAACGGCTACCGCGTGCTTCCGCCCGCGTTTTGCTTTGACGCAAGGGCGAGGGCCGCCGCTGCTCAGCCGGTTGACGATCCGCAGCCCGAGCGTCATTATCTGCTTGCCTCCGGCAATCTATACCTTACGGCGGAGGCGCTGGCGAAACTGGCGCTGACGGCATGGGACGGGCGCGGCGGCTTTTTAAACGGGGAATGTGTCGCACAAATGCAAAAGCCCGTCGCGCAGTGGCCGGAGAAGGCTGTGCGCATGCGCCACGGTATGGGTCTTTTGCAGCTGGACGACGCGGAAATATGCGGGCGTCCGCTCTGGGGCCATCAGGGCTTTGCCTACGGCTCGGTCAACGGCGTGTTTTTCGACGGCGGCGGAAATGGCTTTGCAATGCTCAACAGCGGCGCCAGCGAGCAGCGAATGGGCCATCTGGCTATGATTAACCGCGACCTCATTTCGCTTTTGCTTGAGAAGAAAGGGTGACGGCCGATGAGCGATATCGTGGCCGAAATCAACACGGATAAAAAAGGGGCGCTGGTGCGCTTTGACGGAGGAGAAACGCTTTGGTTCAGCCGCGCCGCATGGAGCGAGCGAGGGCTGCGCGATGGCGAGGAGATCGACCTGGATGAGCTGAAACGGTGGCTTTTGCCCAGGCAGTATACGGAGGCGCTCAACTGCGCGGTGAGCCTTCTGGCCGTTCGCGCGCGAAGCGGGGGCGAGGTAAGGCGCAAGCTGGAGGAACGCCATTACATGGAGGATGCCGTGGAAATGGCGCTTTATAAACTGGAAAAGGAAAAGCTGCTGGACGACGAGGCTTTTGCCCGGGACTGGGCCGCGTCGCGCGCGCGCAGGCAGGTTGGCAAGAACCGCATCCTTCAGGAGCTTCGACTTAAAGGCGTCAGCCGTGAACTGGCCGAGCGTGCTGTGGAGGCGCTTGATGAGTGTGAGAGCGGGGACCAGGCCGAGGCGCTGGCGCGAAAACTGCTGAAAAAACATGAGACTGAGGAGCCGCGAAAGGCCATGAACAAGGTAATGGCAGCCCTGGCACGAAGGGGATATGGCTTTGACGAGGCGCGAAGGGCTGTGGACCTGGCGCTGGACAGCATGCGGCGGGAAGCAAGTGAGGAAGACGGAAACGAATGAGGCGTTCACAGGAAGCTGCGGTTCCGGCCGCCGGACCTGACAGCAGATAAAAAGGGGATATATTTTGACAATTAAAGAAAAATGGCTTGGTCACAAGGTCGATCAGTATCAGGATGAAATCAGAAAGAGAAACCACCGTGACTTTGGCAACTTCGCCATGATTGGCTGTGTAATTTCGGCCGCGGTGGTGGTTTTTGGATTGACGCTGGCCGATATCGTCACCTTTAACGTGGAATTTTCACTGATGCTGTGCTATTGTGCTGTGCTGCGCCTGATATCGCGACGGCTTCGCCGCTGGCGGCCGGCGTGTATGACTGCGCTGTGCTATCTGGCAATTTCTCCGCTGATGGTGCTCGGCATTTTGATGGGAACCTTTCTGGACCCCTTGCAGCCGTCAATCACCATCATGATCTTTCTGTGCGTGCTGCCGCTGTTTGTTCTGGATAAACCCCGGCGTGTCACCGCTTATATTACATTGATGGCGGCCGCGTACTGTGTGTGCTGCTACCTGGCTAAGGACAGGCAGCTTTTCATGGAGGATATGATCGATCTGGTCGCGTTTTATTTTCTGGGAATCGGCGTTAATTTTGTGATGCTGATAGAGCGGATCGACAGTGTGGAAAATTATATCTTGCTGCGCGACAAATCGGAAATTGACCTTCTGACCGGGCTTAATAACCGCGGAGCGGGCGTTGAAAAGCTGGAAGAAATGATGCGGCAAAAGGTTTGTGGCGCGTTTATGATGATCGATATCGACGATTTTAAGGATATCAACGACCGTTACGGTCATGCAGCCGGCGATGAAGCGCTGGTTGCAATAGCACGGAAAATCCGTTCCGTTGCCGGGCCGGGCGATATTGTGATCAGGATGGGCGGGGACGAGTTTGCAATATTCGCCGTCGGCCTTCAAAACGCCGAGCAGTGCGCTGACTATATTGAACGGCTGTTCACGGAGGTAAAGGACCTACGTATTGCGTCAGCCGGACAATACCAGCCGGCAATCAGCGTGGGTTGCGCTGTGTGCGACGAAAACGGCCCCGACTTTCAGGAACTTTACCGCATGGGAGATGATGCGCTCTATAAGGCGAAGCATGCCGGGAAAAATCGCTGCTCGATCAGCGCCTGACGAAATACCGCCGCTTTATGGCTGGTGTGCGTAAATTGTTTGCCGAAGCACGCTGCTTTCGGGATCTCGAAGCTCGCTTTGCAGATAGTCATAATACGCGCCGGGCGTAACAAAGCCGTTGGGCGGCAACAGATTAAGCCCGCCGCTGGCGGCAAGAATTTCCGCCATGGCGGCACAGTTGGTGCGCAGGGCGTTATATACGGCAAACTTGCCTTTTTTCACCTTATAGAACGTTGCTCCGATCGCGTATTCGGGCCGTTGCTCGGGTTTCCACGGCTCGCAGGCCTCATGAAGCATCCGCGCCATTCCAGCTTCCATAGCCCCGGCATGCTCGCGGGAAATTCCCAGCGTGAAGCCAATCAACAGTTTGTTTTCGATTTGCTGGCAATAGCGCAGATAGGGCGGCGTGCCGCACACCAGGAACGTGCCGTCCGACAACAGGCCAAAAATGCGGTTGCTTTGCTCGTCGTAGCAGCCGTATGAATAGGTGTGCCCGCGAAGGCTTACGTCCACATGCCCAAAGCCGAAGGCCACGTCCTCGCCAAGGTGAAAAATTACGTCCAGTGTTTCCTCAAATGCGTGACGGGGAGGCGTGGGCTTTTCCTGAACGATGTTTTTGTCAAGCGTCTGATATTGCTCGCGCAGCCTGCGAAGCAGGATGGAAGGCAGCATCGCCGTTAGCAATACGGGCGGCTTGATGCGCAGGCGGCTTAATAGAGCGCTGCTTTCAACGTTTCGGTTAATCAGCACGCCCAACATATCCATCAACTGCCATAACCCGTAGAGAATCAGAAACACGCCCGCCGTCCAACGAAGCGCCCTGCCGCTTGAAAGGCTGGACAGCATTGCGATAGCCATCAGCAGAGAGATTACGCCCAGCAGAAAAAACTTGAGCTTTCCCTTTTCGTGCGTAAAAGAAAGCTGCGCCACGTAGCCAAACTGCACCGCGCTAACCAACAGCGACCACAGCCCGACCGCCAGCGTGACGCTGCCGCGCAGAAAATCGGGGAACAGCATAAGCAGCACCGCAACCGCGACCGATACCAGGCCGGAGATGAACGCGTGCGGATGCGGCTCTTTTTTTTGAAAAACGGACACGGCGATGGCGGGTAGGCCGTTAAGCAACAGCGCCGCGATACACAGCGCGTTTAACGAGCGTCCCACGCTCATCGGCTTTGCCAGTATAAGCAGGCCCAACCCGCTCATGGCCAGGAAACGGATGAGCAGGCTTAAAGGCGTCAGTGCTTTCAACGTCTTTTGCATGGGAAGGTGTCCCCCGCTATTTTTTTTCGTTTGCATGGCGGCGAATAGCGTCAAAGCTTTCGTCGCTCAGGTCATGCTCGATTTTGCATGCGTCGGCGCGCGCGGTCTGCTCGCTTACGCCAAGCCGGATTAAAAACCCGGTCAGCATCTTATGGCGCTCCAAAATGCGCCCGGCGATAACGGCGCCGCTCTCGGTCAGGGTAATCCGGTTATCGTCCCCCATAACAATATAGCCGTTTTCACGAAGCTTTTTCATGGCGAAGCTGACGGAGGGTTTTGTGACGTTCAGATGCGCGGCGATATCCACCGATCTCGCGAAACCGTGCTCTTCGCACAGCATCAGAATTGTTTCCAAATAGTCTTCGGCGGATTCATAAATGTTCATTCGCTGCACCTCCTTTCGCTTATCCTAACACATTTTCATAGGAAAAACAATGGCGTTCCGGATGTGACGGATACATGCGGATCGAATGTATTCTTGACAGAAACCGTTTTTTGATGATAGAATACATACGAAACGAATGTATGAGAGGTTTGATGAACGAAATGGCCCGCAACAAATACCCTGAAATGACCGTTGAAAAGATACTGGATGTTTCCAAGCGCCTGTTTCTGGAAAAGGGGTTTGATAACACCACCATTCAGGATATTGTTGACGGTTTGGATGGGTTAACAAAGGGCGCGGTTTACCATCACTTCAAATCTAAGGAGGAAATTCTGGACGCGCTGGGCAACAGTATGTTTTTTGAAGATAATCCGTTTACGCTGATTGAAAGCCGGACGGATTTAAGCGGGCTCGAAAAAATGCGAGAGGTCATACGGCTGTACCATTCCAGCCGGGAGCGGGAGGAATTGAGCAGACAAAGCGTTCCGCTGCTCAAAAATCCACGTATTTTGGCCGGAATGCTCGAGTCGGACCGGACCGTTCTTGCTCCGCTATGGCTTAGGCTGATGGAGGAGGGAAACCGGGACGGTTCGATTCATACGCAATTCGCCAGGGAACTTTCGCAGGTGATTCCGATGCTGACTGGCCTTTGGTTGGCGCCCTCCGTTTATCCCGCGTCCAAGGATGAAATCAGGCAAAAGCTCCGTTTTATCGCAAGATTGCTGGAAAGTATGGGCGTGCCGCTTGTGGACGACGGTATGATGGCTTTGATGAACCAAATTCTTGACAGGTTCGAGGGGATATGATCACGGGAGCCGCCCAATATGGGCGGCCTCCCCTTGCCAATATACATTCATATAAAATGTATGAAAGAAAGGACGAATGATGACACAGGAAGAATTCGAACAGAAGGTAGAGCATGCTGCGGGCCGGTTTGATCAGAGGGTTGAGGATGCGGCGGCGCGCTTTGAACAAAGGGTGGAGGATGCTGCCGACCGCTTTGACAGAGGGATAACGAGCAGATGGAAAAACCGGTCTTTTCGCGTCGCGGTCAAGTCCGTGTCCGTGGCGGCGGAAATCGGGCTGCTTATTGCGGCAACTTATCTATCCGCACGGGGCTTTGGAGCCGCCGCCTGTTGTTTTTGGCTGGGGCTGCTCGGACTTGCCTGCGAAGTGGTGCTGGCGATTGTTTTCAGGCAAAAGTAAAAGGGATATCCTTGGCCGCGGATACAGGGGACTAATGGGTCTTTTCCATCTGCCCGGCCTGTGGTATAATGGCCGTAATCCATCAACGAAAGGCGGCGGGCAAATGTTACTTTGCATCGTAAAGGCTCCATGCAAGGTCTGATGTAGGACGAACCCGCATGGAGCCGGCCTCTTTCGTCCATCGGGCTTTGCATTTTGAAGGTTTATTATTAACCTGACGAAGGAGCAAAGTCTATCATGAAAATTCAAAAACAAAACATAAAACAGCTTCGGCCGTTTCTCCTTTTGTGGAGCACGCAGTCGTTTTCAGCGCTTGGCAGCGCGATGACCAGCTTTGCGTTGGTAATCTGGTCCTATCAGCAGGAAGGTTCCGCGCTCACCACGGCGCTTATGACCATCTGTTCCTACGCCCCGTATGTGCTTATGAGCATTTTTGCGGGCGCGCTGAGCGACCGGTGGGACCAACGGCGAACCATGCTGATCAGCGACGGCTTTGCCGCGCTTTGCACACTTGTGGTGCTTGCGTTGTTGAAAACCGGAGCGCTTGCCATCTGGCATCTGTATGTGCTTAACGCGCTGACGGGATTGATGAACACGGTGCAGCAGCCCGCGTCCGCCGTTGCGGTCAGCCTGCTTGTGCCAAAGGAGCAGTATCAGCGCGTGGGCGGAATGCAGGCGTTTGGCAACGCGCTGGTGACGGTGCTGACCCCTGTGCTGGCCTCTGCCGCGCTTGCTTTCTTCGGCCTGGACGCGGTGATTTTGTTCGACCTTTTCACCTGCGCCGCCGCGATGGTCACGCTTTCATGCTTTATTCACCTGCCCGAGAAAACAGCCCGGCGGATGAAAAAGGAACCCGTGCTGGCCGCCGCGAAAAGCGGGCTCGTCTATCTCCGGCAAAACCGGGGTGTGCTGGATTTGATCCTGTTTCTGGCAGCCATCAACCTGACCGCCTCGCTGTACAACGCGGCGCTGCCGGCCATGCTGCTCTCCCGACCAAACGGGGGAGAAACGGTTCTGGGCCTGGTAAACGCCTGTACCGGGTTGGCGACGCTTGTGGGCAGCGTGATCGTATCCATCAGGCCTGCGCCCAAAAGCCGCGTGAGAGTCATCTTAAACGCGCTGCTTTTTTCCATGAGCACTGAAAACCTGATGCTCGCACTCGGCCGCAGCGTGCCCGTGTGGTGCGCCGCCGCGGTGCTGGGCTGGCTGTTCATCCCCGTGATGAACGCCAATATGGACGCGCTGCTGCGCACTTATATCCCCATTGACATGCAGGGGCGCGTGTACTCGGCGCGCAATACGCTCCAGTTTTTTACCATCCCGCTGGGATATTTGCTGGGCGGCTATCTGGTGGACCGGGTGCTTGAGCCGCTGATGGCGGTGGACACAGGCGGGCCTCTTTTCAGCCTGCTGGGCAGCGGAAAGGGCGCGGGTGCGGCGCTGCTGTTTTTAATTGCGGCGGCGCTGGGGGTTATCACCTGCCTGGCGTTTCGTTGCGACAGGCGCCTATGGGCGCTGGAAAAGGGAGGGACACCACCTCTGAGTGAATCGACGGCAGAATTGGGCGAATGACTGCTCAAAAAAACATAAGGAAGCGTCTGGGAATGGCATCCGGGCGCTTCCTTCAAAAAGCAAGGATAATCGAATTTATGCTTTGTGCAAGCGGTTCATTCCCCTGCGCGTTTGCTAGATAAAAAGACGCTTCTCCAGCTTTTCACGCAAGGTCGGGCTAAAGGCGAGCGTCAGCAGGAATGTGCCGACGGTCAGAAAGCACACCATCACATAGGGGGACCATTGCAAGCCTTCTCCGCCAAAAGTGAAATGAAGAAGCGCCTCCAAAAGCAGCAGGAAAACGCCGACCATCATCCATGATCCACCGGAAATGGCAAGCGCATGCCGTGGATACCGCTTTACCAGAAACGTCAGCGCCTGCGAAAATAAATACAGCGTGAGAACAATTGGCAGTGCCAGAGTGAGAAACCAGCGCCCGCCGGCGATCTGTTCGATCGCCCAGAGATATACGGCCAGCAGACCAAAGTTAAGGGCTCCTGACAGGCATTCCCTCGCCTTTGATACCAGCAGGGGAAAAATCACCCAGAAGTAAACAAGCACAACCGCGCCCATGACATATACCGACCAGCTCAAGCCGTTGTTTAGTGCCAGATCAGTCGCCAGCACCACGGCAATTACATGCAGGCAAAGCGCTAAAAACAGCAGGTTTAAACGAGTTTTGCGGCGCAGCCGCCCGCGGCAGGGAGCGGGGGTTTCCGGCGCGGGCATGGGATGAACCGGGGTTTCGCACAGCGGGCACCTGTCTGTTGATTTCATTAACTCCACGCCGCAATGGGCACAATACATCAGCGTCACCTCATGTTGCTTTCCACGCCCGCCTCAAGCCCAAGCCCGCGCAAGACGTTATAAAACGCATATTCCAGCGTTGGTTCCTGGTAACACCGGCAAAACTGCATCCGCACCGTGGAGGCATAGGAAATCATCGCGCAGCTATTGGCTGATTGGGGATGAGCGTCCATCAGGCACCGAATGTCCCTTATGTATTCGCACATGACATCTGGAAGATCAATTTCGCCAAGATTTGAAAGGGACAGGCAGCAGTTTCCATTGCCAAAAAGCTGATATGCAGCTTTCATGGCCAGGTTTTTCAGAGGCAGAGGCAGCAGGCGAACGAGAAGCGAACGTTCGGTTCTGACATTGGTTGCGGCGCATGCGGCCATTTCCTTACGGGTAATGAGCGTGCCCATCTGACATCGAACGGATTGGCAGATTTCATCAAAATCCCATTCTCCCAGATTGGGATTGATGTTGGCTGTGGGGCACAGCGAGAAGTTCCGTAATGTTTGACTCGGATACAACCTGCGTAGATTAACGGGAATGCCAATGGCAATCTCACGCTGCTTGGAACCGGACGCGCGATTTCGCTGGATTTGATAAAGCGCCTGCATCATGGCGGCGCACATAAGCCCAGTAAGCGTTACGCCGTGCGCCTTTGCGCATGAAAGTGCCTCTTTAAGGGAATATGATAAAATTGTATAAGTCAGGTATTTTTCTTTTGGAAGCGTGTCTTTTAACTGATAGGCTTTTACCTCGGATCGCTTTTGCGGCCATGGCCCGGCAAATTTGGGAAAACAATCCTCCAGCTCTTCCGCCTTTACCGGCTCGCGTCTGTCCAGAACGCCTTGCTCGCAGGGAATCGCGATGCCATATTTCTGTGTTAGATATTCTGCGAGAAGGGATTTAAAGAAGGTGATTGAACCGCTTCCGTCCGACACGGCGTGAAAAAACTCGAGCGACAGGGAAGGCCCGTCAACCAGCACGCGAAAGCCACATCTGCGGATTTCGCGAAAGGAGCGGTGCGTCAGAGGATAGGCCTTTTCAGCTTCAATGGGCGGTACGGCTACCGTAGGCTCAAAGTAATACCAGAACAGGCCCCGGTGCAATGTGACGGCAATGGACGGAAAGCGCGGCATGGTGATAGCCAGGGCAGATCTCAAAATGTCCGAATCGACGTTTTCACTCAACGTTGCCGTCCAACGGTATTGATGGTTCTGCGTCCGAGAATAGGTTGCCGGGTAAATCTTTGCGGCGTTATCAAGCTTAAACCAGGTTCTCTGAGGCGAGGGGGCTAACGGCGCCCGCCCGTTTTCTGCTTCCTCTTTCATCTCTCTTCTCCTTCGCATAAGCCCATATTCATCTGACTCAATCAAAATTGAGAACTGGCAGGATGGCGTGTCCGGCAACCGCTGGGGCATGACGGTCCAACCCTTATACTGTCAATGGCTGATGCGCATGATCAAATCAACGATTTCCTTTATGCCCTTCTCAGTCATCAGGTCGCTGGCTACGGACAGAATATGCAGCCGCGTATCCGCCCGCGACTTGACGCCGCTCTCCTCTTTTCCATCCTGTCCGCTCATCTGTCTGCCTCCAATCGGTCAACCGACCGAATGGAGGCAGACAGATGAGCGGACAATCGTCGCGCGATTCTCAACACAAATTTGCCGGCAAAATAGCATGAGCATCAAGAATGTCAAAAAACCGCAACCCACCAAAAATCATGGGTTTACGGCTTTTCTACTGCGCCTATCATACCATAAAAAGGATGAAAAGTCAAGTCTTGCATCCACCACGCAGGGCGCGTATACTGCGAAACCGGAGGTGGTTTTAATGGAAAACCGCATGGAAATACGGCCTGCTGCGCTTCAACTGGCGGCGGCCGGGAATGAGCTAGCCGCAAGTAACTCGCTTTCTCAACGCTATGGCCTGTCGCTTACGGACGCTGAAATTCAGACGCTGGCGGAGTGCCGCGCTTCCGCTTTGCGCGACACTGGGCGCGTAGAGTTTGGCGGCGGTGTGCTGCCCGTATTGATCTACGCGTTTTGCGATTCGCCCTACCTGACGCGTGAAAACTACCTGGATACGTTGATAGAATTGCAGGACTCTTTTTATTATTTCAAGAATGAATCAGCAGGTTGGTTGTCGGACGACGAGCTGATCGAAGCGATGAGGGATGTGTTTAACGGCGTGGCGCAGGGCTCGCTTGATTATCTGGCAGGAACCTCTCTGGAGGAGCTGTGCCGCGATGCGCGGGCAGGCCGGGGCCTGATACGCGCAGACGCGCCCGAGGGCTGGAAGTGACGCGCGCCGTGAACGGAACGGATATGACCGTTCCGGCGCAGGACACCCTTGCTTGGGAGGCGCTGGACGCGCAGGAGGCACAAAAGGTACAGGCCAGACTGGGGCGGCTGCTTGCCCGGCACGTTGCGCGCTATACCATGGGGGATAGCTCGTCCATTCCGATGGAGACCGCTCAGGAACTGCTCGCTTCCATCTGCTACACGCTGAATGCCGCATTGGCGGAAAATGATGATGGGCCGCGCGGGCTGCTTGCGGGAGAGGGTCTGGAAGAACTTTTTGCAAAGGGATATGAAGTGCTGGAGCGGCATGTGCGGGAAGGACAAAAGCTTTGGATTGCCTCGCTGGAAGGGATGCCGGCCATCGAAAGCCGTTCCCTTCATGATACGCTCAGGGGGATAGGTTCCTTCTTTGACCGGTATGACCTTCGGTTTTTCGCGCACGAAATCCCCTGTGACCATATCGACTACCAGCTTTGCCGGCCAGTGCCGGATACGCTTTTGGGCATTGCGTACGTGAACGAATACCTGCGCCGGGTCATTGTGGAAAACAGCGTGCTGGGCGCGTTTCGCCCCGAACTTGCCGCCGGGCTGCTCAAAGGCTATTGCCCGGACTACGAAGATCTGCTGGTCAATCTTTGCGAGCCTGTGGCGGCCTGTGCGATCGGGCTGGTGCTGGCCGGCGGCGAGCCGTTTTCACTCAATCTGACGGACATGCAAAGGCGGTTGCTCATGGAACGGCTTGCGGATATGGACGGGGATAGGGCGCGGACCGTTCTGGCATGCGCTGCCCGGCGTTTCTGCGGGCTGGCGGGTATTGCGGACGCGTTTGCCCAAAGTTATCTAGAACGCGTCGCGCGCGACCTGTATCCGCGTATCCGGGCGGCGCTGTCCACCGGCAGCCTGGAGGGAATTTTTCAAACGTTACCAATGGAAGGAGCGGAACGATCATGAATATTTTGATCAGCGCATGCCTGCTGGGCGTGCGTTGCCGGTACGATGGCGGGGGAAAGGCAATTGGGCGCCTGAATGAACTGATGCAAAAGCATACGCTGATCCCCGTATGCCCCGAGGTGTTCGGAGGCCTGCCCACGCCCAGGGAGCCTTCAGAAATCAGGGGCGGACGCGTCCTGTCAAGGAGCGGTCGGGACGTTACGGAGAACTTCAGGCGCGGTGCGGACGAAGCGCTTGGCCTGGCACGGCTTTATCACTGTGAATGCGCCTTGCTCAAGGAAAGAAGCCCGTCGTGCGGCTATGGCCGGATCTATGACGGAAGCTTTACAGGCGGGCTTTGCAAGGGCGAGGGCGTATGCGCGGCGCTGCTTGCCCAAAACGGCGTGGTGGTTTTGGGCGAGTCGCGCGTGGCGGAGCTTCTATAAGCTGACGACCGGTCATTGCAACAATACGCTACCGGGTTTTATTCTTGGGTTCGGCTATTTGGGTGACCTAATGTTTTTTACCGACTCTGGCAACGCCTGCCGCTCAAAAGCTTCCACGGACCCTTGCGTCATGGCGTTTATATGCCGGCATACAAAAAGACCGCGCCATTTAGCGCGGCCTTTTTGTGGAAAACCCAAATTACTTTACAACGGTGAAGAAGTAACGGCTCACGTAGCCTTCCACGCCGTCGATCTCAGCCTTGCACCAGACGTCGCCCACGGAGGTCACCTTGATTTCGGTGCCGACGGGGTACGCCTTGATGATGGAACTGTTCAGACCAGGGGCGGTGCGGAAGTTCACAATGCGGTTGCCGTTGGGGTTCACGAGCTTGGCCGTGAAGGGAGCCTCAGGCAACGTGCTGGAACCGTTGTCACCGGAGCCGGCGGTTACCTTGATGAACTTCTTCATCATGTAGCCGTTCTTGCCGCCGACCGTCACCTTGTAGAAGCTGCCGCTCTCGCCGCGCAGCGTCACATCGGTGCCGTTCTTGAAATAGCCGATTACGCGGGCATCGGTGCTGGGGGTCTCACGGAGGAGAAGCACCTGGTTCGCGCCGGGGTTGTTGACAACGCCCTGCTTGGGATAGCCCGTGGTGGAGTCGCCGCCATTGCCGCCGCCCTGCGAGGAGGAGCTCAGGTAACGGCTGTTCATGTAGCCGAGCTGCTCGCCGATCTGCACCTTGTACCAGCCGTTGCCGCGCAGCAGGACGGTTACCGCCGTGCCGGTCTTATAGCTGGTAATGATGTTACCTTCCAGGGAAGGCTGATCGCGCAGGTTGAGGCCGGCGCCGGTGTTGGTGCGCACATAAAGCGTGCTGTCGGAAGACGAGGAGGAGAGGTACTTGTTCATCACATAACCTTCCTTGCCGTCAACCTTCACCTTGTGCCATTCGGCGCCTTCCTCAGTGACGGTCATCCAGGTGCCGGTGGGATACTGCCCGAGCACTTCGCTGGTCAGCGAAGGCTCCTTGCGCAGGTTGAGCGATCCGCCCTTGACCACCATCATGGTCTCGGCCAGGGATACCAGGGGCAGCGCCAACACCAGCAGCAGGGCGAACACCCGGAGGCATCTTTTGTATAGATGGGTCTTTTGCATAAGGGGATACCTCCTTTTTGATATTGGCAAGGGGTTTCCCCTCGCCGTTCTCCCATCAGACGAATGGGGAAGGGCTTCCCTTGCGGAACTCCAATCAATATTCTGGCTAATTGATGGTCATAATGGAACAACATGGTAGATAAATGGAAAATATAGTGGGCTTTCACACTGGAAAACATCGAAAAATCATACAATTCAAAATCTGAGGATGGATGAATTTGGCAGGCTTTTTCCGCGAAAATTGGGGGATAAAATCGGCCGCTTGCCGGTTTTGGTAAGCATTGTTTGCGGCTTGGCACGGTTGACGGGGCAAGCTAGCGGTACGCCGATGGACAGGGAGGGTGCGACGGTGCTGACGAGTCTGCAAAGAATGGTTGGGTTGCCCGTGGTATGGCAGGACCGGCAAATCGGCTGTGTGGAACGCGCCGTGCCGAACGCGGGCGCAAGAAAACTCAGCGGCGTGGTGATCCGCCGCGGGCTTGGCAGCGCAAAGTGGGTCGCGCCGGACGCCATCGTCATGGTGGGCGAGCGGTGCGTGCTGATCAACCGCAAGCCGGGCCACATGCCGGATGGAAAGGAATGCTCGCTGTCGCGGGCGTTTCTGACAACGGGCGAGTGCGTTGGCGAGGTGACGGACGCGGTGATTGCCGGCGCGACGCTCAGGCTTGTTGCGCTGGAGGTAAGCGGAGGACCGATCTACCGTCTGCTCGGGCGGCGCGGCTACGCGGCGGACTACCGTGTTCGCGGCGCGGAAGGTAAGGCGGGTGAGGTGGTTGTGCCCAAGCTGTTGACATGGGCGGAGCTGGAGAGGTTGCTTGGAGAGGAGGACGACGGATGAGCATGCTGAAAACCGCTATGGCGGGGGCGATTGGCTTTGCGGTTGGCGCGAGCGCCATGCTGCTGCCTGGCAATCAGAAGATGAAGCGTCAGGCGCAAAAGCAGGTGGATAAGCTGATAAAAATGTCGAAAATGTGGTAATGCCGGTGGCGAGCAAGGCGCGGGGAAAATTCCCCGCCCTTTCCCGCTTTCTAGTATAGCCGGGAGGATGGGGCATTAGCCCCGACAGGCGACCGAAATTTAACGTTTGCGCCGAAAAATTCGTATAGCCTTGACGCGGTGGCAAGCCGAGCCAGGGCCGACAAGGAGGAAGCAAACCATGCAGGCCAAGGAGAGAAGTCAACCGCGCCTGCGCTGGCAGATCGTTGCGGCAGTGGCGGCGGCGGCTGTGCTGATATGGGCGCGGGAACTGCTGTGGCAGGCCATATTACAGCTCTTTTTTGGGTTGCTCGTCGCCATGGCAGCCCTGCCGGTGATGAGGCTTCTGGAAAAAAAGCTATCGCCCGGCCTGGCGGCTTCGCTTGCAATGATGAGCCTAAGTCTTTCCTTAATTCTATCGCTTCTGCTGCTAATCCCTCCGATTATGGCGCAGGGCAAGCAGCTGGTGGGTATGCTGCCGGCACTGTACGCGCGCATAGACGAATGGGTTGGATTGGGCCAGGCATGGCTGGTGGAAAATGGCGTTCCTGTGGATGAAGGGATGAAATCCTCACTGTTTGAAAAAGGGCAGGAGCTTCTTTCAGGCGCGGCGCCGTCGGTGATGGCATGGGTGAGGGGCGCGGCCGGCAGCGTTGGCAAATGGATGCTGGCGCCCGTCTTTGCCTACTATTTTCTGCGAGACCGAAAAAGGATTGGGGAGTGGCTTTTGATGCTGGTCCCCATCAGCAAGCGGGGTCTTACCATTAAGCTGCTACGGGAAATGCGAAGGGAAACAGCCGGCTATCTGCGCGGCCAGCTGATGGTATCCGCCGTGGTGGGCGGCCTTACGGCGGTCGGCCTGCTGTTTTGCGGCGTACCGGCTTGGCTGCTGCTGGGTCTGCTCATGGGAGTCTTGGAGCTTATTCCATATGTGGGTCCATTTCTTGGCGGCGTCATCGTCGTTCTTTTTTCACTGCAAGGCGGCTTGTCGCGCACCCTGTGGGCCCTGGGTGTGGTGATTCTGGTTCAGCAGCTGGAGGGCGGTATGCTGTCTCCTCAGCTGATGAGCGACGCGACGCGCCTGCATCCGGTGGCTGTTTTGCTGTGTGTGATGATTGGCGGCGCGGCGGGCGGGATGGGCGGCATTTTGCTGTCGGTACCGCTTCTGCTGTGCATGCGCGCGGCGCTCAGGG
Source organism: Bacillota bacterium (assembly GCA_023411375.1). GTDB lineage: Bacteria > Bacillota > Clostridia > Christensenellales > Aristaeellaceae > Limiplasma. The sequence continues at coordinate 39,737 of JAEYOW010000050.1, forward strand.
TAATCGGCCTTTACCACGCGCAGGAAGGGAAAACATAAGCGGTTTTTGCATGAATGCGGTTTCCCTGCCGGCTAATCCCAATAAACGCTTTGCAAAGTATAATATTTGGTGTATAATATTATCTGTATCACCTCAAGGGAGGGACGCACCCATGACGGAAATGAACGGAACGACGAAGTTTTCGCCCATTGTGGAAGGAGATCGCGACGCCAGCGCGATTCTTTCGCATGTTTACCGCGCGCTGCAAGCCAAGGGATATGACCCCGTCACCCAACTGGTAGGGTATCTCATTTCGGGCGACCCAACGTATATTACCAGCTACGGCCAGGCGCGCAGCATGATTTGCCGTCTGGAGCGCGACGAGATCATGGAGGAGCTCGTGCGGGTCTACCTGCAGGGGCTTGACGGCTGATGGCCGAAGAAGCGGGACGGATTATCGCGCTGGATGTGGGGGATGTGCGCATCGGCGTGGCAGTGAGCGACCCCGCGGGAATCATCGCGCAGCCGGTGGAGGTTTACAAGCGCGTGGGGTATACGCCTGACTGCAAATACGTACTGAGCCTTTGCCAGCGGTTTGACACCCGGCGCGTGCTTCTTGGCCTGCCGTTGAACATGGATGGAACCAGGGGCGCGCAGGCTCAAAAGGCATTGGATTTTGGCGGCGTGTTGGAAAACGCGGGCCTCCGGGTATACTATCAGGACGAGCGCATGACCACCATGACGGCCGAGGACGTGCTTATCAGCGGGAATGTGCGCCGTGAGGACCGCAGACGCTATGTCGACAAGGTGGCTGCGACTGTCATATTGGAACAATGGCTGGCCTCGGGCGGCAAATAATCCCCGGCCGGCGGAAAGAGGAACGACATGGAAGACGGCAATCTGGTGCAGCTTCAGGATGAAAACGGAAAAGACGTGAATTTTGAGCATCTTATGACGGTTGAGCATGAGGGCTCCTATTATGTGGTGCTTGAAGCCACGGAGGATATGGACGACTGCAAGGAAGGCGAAGCCATCATCCTCAAAATTGTGCGCGACGAAAAGAGCGGCGAGGATGTTTACGCCACCATCGAGGACGAGGCGGAGTTTAACACCGTGTTTGACAAATGCATGGCCGCCATGGAAGAGGAAGAGGAAGACGAGGCGGCGGCGCTGGAGCTTGAGGCTATCGACCTGGATGGGGACGAGGAGTAGGCCATGCCAAGAGTAACAGGCGAGCGAGTGATGCTGCGCGAATACAGGGCGGAGGACATCGGGGATATCCGCAAGTGGGTCAACGATCCTGTGACAACCCGATATCTGTCCACCCGCTTTTGGCCTGCCCAGACCATGGTGGACTCGGAGGAGTTTCTGAGCCGTATGCTTCAAAGCAGCCATAACGCCTATAACTTTGTTATCGCTGATTTAAAGGACGAGCGCTATATCGGTCAGCTGGATATGTTCCGGGTGGACTGGCGGCTGCGCTGCGGCGAGCTGGGTATGGTAATCGGCGATGCGGGCGACCGCGGACGCGGCATCGGCAGGGAAGCCCTGCTTCTGATGCAGGATTTTGCGTTTCGAACGCTCGGGATGGAACGGCTGGAGCTTGAGGTTCATATGGAAAACCAGGCTGCCCGGCAGTGCTATCAGAATGCGGGCTTCTTTCTGGAGGGCGTCAAGCGCCATGCGTTTTTCAGCGAGGGCAAGTTTTGCGACGTCGGCATTCTTAGCGTATTGCGCGAAGAATATGAACAGCAGTGCAATGCGTGACACCTGTGCCGGGGGCGCGGCATAAAGTGAACCATCCCCGATCCCGTCGGATCGCGGGATGGCTTTGTTTTGCCGTCGCGCCTCCATATGGCGGCAGGGATTGACTTTAACCACCGCTTTCGGATAAAATATTGCTTTGCGAGGACTTTGAGCCTCCGCACGGTCGGGAGGGGAAGAACGATGGGAAAGATCGTGGCGAAGTTTGGTGGCAGCTCGCTTTCAGACGCGGGCCAGTTTCGAAAGGTTCGCAGGATACTCGAAATGGATGAGCGTCGTTGCTATGTGGTGCCCAGTGCACCCGGGCGCAGGTTTCCGGACGATGAAAAGGTGACCGATTTATTATACCGCTCTTATCGCTTGAAAAGCGAAGGTCAGGACTTTATGCAGGCTTTTTCGCTGATCCGTCAGCGCTTTTTGGAAATTGCCGGCGAATTGAACGTTCAGGTGGATATCGGAGCGCATCTGGATATGATCGAGCGGGAAATCGACCAGGGCGCAAGCGAGGATTTCTGCGCCAGCCGCGGCGAGTATTTGAACGGCCTGCTGCTGGCTGATTATCTGGGTTATTGCTTCCTTGACCCAAAGGATTTTATCTTTTTTGCCAGTGACGGAAGCTTCGATAGCGAGCGTACCAACAGCACGCTTGCGGAGCTGCTCGCACGGACCGAAAGGGCGGTCATTCCCGGATTTTACGGCCTGGGTGCGGATGGTGGCATCCGAACCTTTTCACGCGGGGGCAGCGATGTGACGGGCGCGATCGTCGCGCGCGCGGCCTATGCCGATATGTATGAAAACTGGACGGACGTCAACGGTTTTTTGATGGCCGATCCCCGTGTGGTACCTGATGCCAAGGCCATCCGCAACATTACCTACCGTGAGCTGCGCGAGCTGTCCTATATGGGAGCGACCGTTTTGCATGAGGACAGTGTCTTTCCCGTGCACCGCGCGGGTATTCCCACCAATATCCGCAACACCAACGAGCCCGGCGAGCGGGGCACCATGATCTCTCACGGGGCGGCTGAGGAGAAGAATCCCTTCGTTATCACCGGTATCGCGGGCAAGCTCGGCTTTAGCGTGCTATCGGTGGAAAAGGCGATGATGAACAGCGAGCGGGGCTTTGGCCGCCGCGTATTGCAGGCCATTGAAGAAAACGGCCTGTCCTTTGAGCATCTGCCCACCGGTATAGATACCATGTGCGTGGTGCTATCCACGGCGGAGCTTGAGCCTGTGAAGGAAAAGGTCGTCAAGCGCGTTATGGAGCTGACCTCGCCTGATACGCTTACAATCCATGATAATATGGGCATTATCGCCACGGTCGGCCGGGGCATGATCCACAACCCCGGCACGGCGGCCCGCCTGTTTTCGGCGCTAAGCCGGGAGCACGTTAACGTGCGCATGATCGATCAGGGCAGCAGCGAGCTCAGCATTCTGGTCGGCGTGGATCATGCGGATTTTCAGGCCGCCATACGCGCCATTTACCATGAATTTGTAAAGGACTGACCGTTCTTTTAGCAAAATGGGGAGGGCATACCAATGATGAACTCGCTTTTCGGCGCGCACAGGCGCTTTTGGCGGGAATCGCCCTGGCAGAGCAGGGCACACCGCCGCTGGTTTGGGTTTTGCGCCGTTTGCCTTTCCCTGTATATTGGCTATTGCACCTTTTTGGCACAAAGCCCCGTTTTGAAAGGCGGGATGGACACGGCCGCCTCGCTATGCTGGTTTGTGCTGTACAGCGCTGCGGTTTACGTCCTGTTGCTATGGGCCTGCAAAAGGTTAAGCGGCGTGCGGCTCAGAAAGAGCGCCGTGGGGGGACGCTATCCGTGGCGCGTATTTTTCATGAGCGCAGGAATTTCACTGGTTGTGCTAGGCTGCGCCTTTGCGGCCTGCTATCCCGGCGGGGTTAGCTACGATGCGGCCAATCAGTGGCAGCAGGTGCGCACGGGTGAGTTCAACAACTGGCATCCGTTGTTTCACACGCTGCTGGTCTGGCTCGTCACGCGTGTTTCCTACAGCTATCCCTTCGCGGTGTGCGCGCAGCTCGTTGCCTTTTCGGCGGCAATGGGTTATCTCACATCCACGCTGTGCCGCCATGGCGTGCCTGCCTGGCTGGCGCTTATTGTGCACGCGCTTGTGACGCTTTCAGCCCCTGTTCAAAATACTTTGATGTATCTGGGCAAGGACAGCGCCATGTGTATTGGGGCGCTGGTGCTGTCGGCCCAGGGCGTGAATATGCTTTTTACGCGTGGACAATGGCTCCGCAGGCCGCGCAATGCCGTCGTGTTCGGGCTTGTGCTTGCCTTTGCGACGTTGGTGCGGCACAACGCCGTTCTGTTTACGCTGCCGCTGCTTTTGGCTGCGATGCTTTGCTACCGTCCCACACGGCGTTGGGCGGCGCTTTCAGCCGGTGTATTCGCCCTGTGCTCGGCCCTGATTCAGGGGCCGCTTTTTGGCGCTCTGGACGTGGTCTATCCCTCAAACCTGTTGGAAGAAAGCATCGGCATTCCCATGACCGTTATGGGTAACGCAAAGCAGAAAAACCCGGATGCGCTGGATGAAGAAACAAGCGCTTTTTTGGCAACGCTGGCGGACGATGAGGCATGGCGGAACACCTACGTGCTTAACGATTATAATTCCATCAAATTTACTTACGACAGGGAACGCATTGCGCATACGCCTCCCGCGCAGCTTTTGCGTATGACGTTGCATACCGTCGCAAGCGACCCGCGCGGCGCATTTGAGGCCTTTAACGCCGTGACGGACCTGGTCTGGGATGTAACGGGCCAAAACGAGGGCTATGAAAATGTACGCAACTCGGGTGATATCGAGGAGGCGCGCTACGGTAGCGCACGGCTCAACACCATTGGCAAGGCGGCATCCGCCGTGCTATCGGCACCGATGAACGCCGCTCCGCTCGCTTACCTGTTTCAAAATATCGGCGTTCAGCTATTGCTGCTGCTGCTTGGCGCGCTTTGGGCGCTGTACCGCGTCGGGGTGCGCGCGTTGACGCTTGCCCTTCCGGTGCTGATTTATGACCTTGGCACCATGCTTCTCCTATGCGGCAACGACGCGCGCTTTTTCCAGTTTTCTATGGCGGTCTGTCTACCGGCCCTTGTCGCGCTTTTGTTTGCGTCCCCGGAGAAGGAGGCGTAAGCGGTGGCTGTCACCGTGCAAATGCTGTGGATCGTATGCCCTCTGGCGTTGCTGGGAGGCTTTGTGGACGCGATTGCGGGCGGGGGCGGGTTGATTTCGCTGCCCGCCTATTATCTGGCAGGTCTGCCCGCGAGCGTGGCTGCGGGCACAAATAAGCTTTCCGCAACGATGGGAACCGTGCTGGCGGCGTACAATTATAAACGTTCGGGTAAGATAAACCGCGGGGTTGGCATTCCCGCCGCTATCGGCGCGCTTGTTTTAAGCGCCATGGGCGTGCTTGTGATGAAGCAACTGCCCGACCGGACGGTGAGGCTGCTGGTTGCTTGCTGCATTCCCATCGCGGCTGTTTTTACCCTTCGCGGACGGCGGCAACATGGCTGTTGCAAACAGTTCTCCGCGCGGCGCACGTTGGCTGTCTCGCTCGGTATCGGTTGTCTGATTGGCTTCTATGACGGGCTGGTCGGGCCGGGAACAGGAACCTTTTTGATTTTACTTTTTGTTCATATTTTTGGCATGGACGATGTGGATGCCAGCGGCACAGCAAAACTGGTGAATCTGGCAAGCAATGTTGCCGCGCTGACAAGCCTGCTGACGACGGGAGATGTGCTTTTTCTTCTGGGACTGCCTGCCGGAGTTTGCTCCATGGTCGGAGGCTTTTTGGGCAGCAGGCTGACCATCCGCAGCGGCGGGAAGCTGGTGCGGATGATGATGATATGTGTTTTAATACTTCTTCTTGCCAAAATGATTACGGATATGTTACAATAAAGATTACCGATGAATCCATTGATGCGCGGAGGTGCGATTCGATGACCGAACCCATGCTTGCAAAGGCGATTAAGCTGACCATTCCCGCTGAGGGGGAGTATGCGCTTGTGGCGCGTATGGCGTTGAGCGGGCTGGCAATGCTCGCCGGCCTCGATGTGGACCTGATCGGCGATTTGCGCACCGTAACGGATGAGTGCTGCGACTGTTTGATGCACCAGCCTCTCAGGCCCGCGTGCATTACGGTGGATGCGTGGATTGGCGGAGGAAGGCTCTTTTTCCGCTTTGGAGCGGAAAAACGTTGTGGGGCGGGCTGCGAGCAGACCTTGCAGATGGATATTACAAAAGGCGTACTGGAAACGCTCATGCCCGAGGTGCGCCTGGATACGGATGAGGACGGCGTGTTTGGCATTGAATGCTCCATGCCTGTTTAAGCGGAGGCGGCCATGAATGACGAGCGTTTGATCCCTTTATTGGAGCAATACGCCATGACCCGCGATACCGCGCTTAGGGACGAGCTGTTTGAGGCCTACCTGCCGCTTGCAAAGGCGGTAGCGCGCAAGTTTATGGGGCGTGGCGTTGAGCTGGAGGATTTGGAACAGGTGGCGGGCATGGCGCTGTTAAAGGCGCTGGAGAGGTACGAACCGGCGCGCGGTTACCGCTTTGTGACCTATGCCGTGCCGACCATCACGGGTGATGTGCGCAATTATTTGCGGGATAAGGGCAGCATTCTGCGTATGCCCCGCGATTCCCGGCAGAAGCTTTATCTGATGACAAGGGAGCAGGAAAGGTTTGAGGCGGAGCATCTGCGCGCGCCTACGGCTACCGAGCTTGCTCTGCGCATGCATATTTCTGCCGACGAGCTGCTGATGCTGCTCAGCCTGCGGGCGCAGACAGATACGGTTTCCCTGGACGCCCCTGTGGGCGAGGATGGCGACGCGATGCTGGAAGGAATGCTGGGCGGCGCGGATGCTGGCTATGAGCGCTTTGAGCAAAGCGAATGGATGCAGTGGGTGCTTTCCAAGGTGAACGATTCGGAGCGCCAGCTTTTGACGCTTAGGTACCGGGACGGCCTTGGCCAGCGCGAGACGGCCCGGAAGATGGGTGTTTCACAGATGCAGATCTCCAGAATGGAGCGCCGCGTGCTGACCAGGCTGCGCGCGATTGAGGCGGGCGGACGGGCGTGAGCGAAAAAACGGGCGAAGGGAGCGAAACGGATGCAGTCGGATAACAGGCAGCAGCAGGGCGGCGGTTACATGCCCTATACGCCCGAACAGATGCAACAGTGGCAGCAATCCGGAATGCCGCCTCAAATGACGCCCGATATGATGCAGCAGATGTGGCAGGGGCAGCAGATGTGGCAGCAGAGCCAGCCGGCGGTACCTCTTCAGCAGATGACGCCGGAGCAGATACAGCAGATGCAGTACGAGGCCTATATGTGGCAGATGCAGCAGATGCCCCCCATGCCTACCATGCAACAGCCGCCCGTTCAACCTCCGCGGGGCCGTTCAAAGCCGCATAAAAAGAATAAAGGCGGCGGCGGGGGTATCGGCTCGGTGCTTAAGGTGCTGGTCGCGCTGGCTGTGGCGGGCGGGGTCGCTTGGTTTTTTCTCAAGGACATGGGCGCCGGCAGTCAGGCCACCGCCCAGATTGAGATGGGCACGCTGGGTACCTCCTATACCGGGGATGCGCTGATTGTTCGAAACGAAACGGCGTATAACGACGAGGGCGTGCAAAGTATCGATTATGTGGCGCAGGAGGGCAGCGTGGTTTACCGCGGCGACGTGGTTTGCTACGTCTACTCCACGGGCTATAGCGCTAAGGAAATGACCGCGCTTCAGGATTACCGCGACCAAATCAAGGATTATCAGCGCACGCTGCTCAAAAGCGAAACGGCCTACGACCAGAAGATGACCAGGCTGGAAGGCGATGTTACCGAGCGCGGCCTGGAGGTTCGCAGTTTGGTACAAGGGGCGCGCGGTAACCTGACCAATCAGGAAAACATTTTGAAAACGGCGATCACGCAGCGGCAAAACTACTTCCGCAGCAAGTATTCAAGCGATATGCGCTTAAACCGGCTTTTTGACGACGAGACAACGCAGCAACAGCGCATCGACAGCTGGATTAAGCAGAAGGTCGCCACCCAGGAAAGCATCGTAAGTTTTTATACCGACGGCTTCGAGCATGCGCTGACCCCCGCGGAATTTGAGAAGTACACCCCCACGCAGGTGCGCGCGATGATCAACGGTGAAAAACCCGAAGCCTCCACCGCGGCGCGCGGGCGCACGGACCTGTACCGGCTGGTTAAGCAAAACAACTATGCGGTGCTCATGCTGGTGCGCGACAATACCTGGAACCCTGTGGAGGGAACCACCTACAAGCTGGTGCTGGAGCAGTTTTCAAACACCGTTGTTAATGCGCAGGTTCTATCCTTCACCCGTTCCGGGGGCGAGCTGTTGCTTCGTCTGGCGGTGATCGGCGATGTTTCGGATGTGCTGTATATGCGTACCTGTCAGGCGCAGCTTGGCGAATATGTGGATTGTATGGTGGTGCCAAGCGGCGCGCTTTATGAGCAGAACAACGCTACGGGCGTCGTTATTATTACCGGGGAAAAGCAGCTCTTCGTACCGGTCAACGTGCTCAGGCAGGAGGGCGGCAAGGCGTATATTTCGGCAATTCAGACCGGTGTTTTAACTGCCGGGCAAACGGTAAGGCTATTCAAATAAGGACAAGAGGGGGGATTAAAAATGGACGGCGTGGCGCAGAATTTGTCGGGAAATTCAGATAAAACCCAGCTTCTGGACGAGATAAGCCCTGAGACGCTTGCGCGAAATGTGTCGGACGTATTGGATACTTTAAACAAAAATAAATATCAAAATTCTCCCCCGGCCCGCTTGATCGCCGTTACCAAGACGGTAGGTCCATCGGTGATCAACGCCCTCAAACCCTTAAATGTTTTGGATATTGGGGAAAACCGGGCGCAGGTTGCCATACCGAAGCTGCCAAAAATCGCGCCGGAATTCCGGCTGCATTGGATTGGAAGGTTGCAAACAAACAAAGTTAAATATATAATAGAACATGTGTGTATGCTGCATACCTTGGACCGGCTTGCGCTTGCGCAGGAGGTGGACAGGCGGGCGAAGGAGCATGGCATAGTGATGCCGGCCCTTGTGCAGATTAATATCGCGCGCGAACCTCAGAAGGGCGGAATGGAGCCCGGCGAGGTACTGCCCTTTCTCAGGCGGATGCGCGACTTTTCCGGTATACGCGTAATGGGTCTGATGGGCATTATGCCGCTTCAGGCATCCGGGGAGGAGCTTACGGCGCTTTTCCGAGGCATGCGGGTCCTGTTTGAACAGCTTCGTGAAGAGGCTGTGGACGGCGTTGAAATGCGCGAGCTGTCCATGGGTATGTCAAATGATTATGCGATCGCGGCGCGTGAAGGCGCGACGATGGTTCGTATCGGTACGGCTCTTTACCGCCGTTAGGCTGGGCCGCCGGTATAACATAGGAGGTTCGTCGATTGGGAATCTTTCGCAAGGTCGGAGACTGGCTGACCGAAAAGAGCGACCGCTTCATTCGCGGGGAATCTGAAATGTCCAATGGATACTATGGTTCCAGGGAAGCGGAGCAGGCGTACAGCAATATGGGCGCCGAACAGCCCGAGGCCGACCATGGCGATATGGAGGCCGGGGAAGATACGGGGCATAAGCCTTCCGGCGATCCCTTCGGGTATGGCGGCGGAGAATATGGCGGCAGGGTGCCGTACCGCAGCCGGTATGACAGGGAGCGCGAAGCGCAGCAGCAACCCCAGCAGCCGCCGTATCAGCAGCAGCCGTCGGTTCAGCAGCCCATACAGGCGCAGGGCATGCAGATGGGAATGCAGCCGCCGGTTCAGCGGCCCATGGCACAGCAGCAGATGAATATGGGGCAGCAGCCCGGCTATGCGCAGGGATACGCGCAGCAGCCCATGGGCAATGTGGTGCCTTTTCCCGGCATGCAGCGCGGGCAGGACGGTTCTGTTTACGCGCATGTGGAATATATTGTTTTACTGCGTAGCCGGAACGAATGTAAGGACGTGATTGCCTATATCAAACTCAACGCGTCCGTGTTTCTCAACATGGAATTTATCGCCAGCGATAATGAACGCCAGCGTTGCGTGGATATGCTCAGCGGCGCCGCCTATACGCTTGGCTGCGCGCTGAACAAAATTTCGCCTCGGGGCATTTATCTGATCTCCTCACCCTCCGTACGCGTGGTGCTTGATCCCGCTATGCAGAAATTTGCTTCGGCGCCCGAAGCGCAGGGCTTTGTCAGGCAGCGGTATGAGAACGAGAACTATCAGGGATACAGCGGCTATCAGCAGGGTGAGGCGGCGCAGGAAACACAGCGCCAGCGGCCTGTTACGGGCTTTTCTTCAGGATCGCCAACCACGCGCTTCCAGGCGCAGGGTACGCAGCGGACGCCGCCCGCCAGCTTTGGCAGCGTGATGGCGGGCAACGTGACTTCATCCTATTCCCCCGCCGGCGGTATGGGATCGGGCAACGCGCCCACAGGCCGCTATTCTGTCGGGCCGCAGTAGTTCCACTGCGGTGAAAGGAGACAAATGTTAATTTCAGCTATCGTAGGCATTGCCACCTGGATTTTGCAAGCGCTTAGCCTCGTTATTCTGGTTTATTGCGTCATGACGCTAGTGGTTCCGCAAAATGAGCTTGTCCGCAAGGCCGGCGCTTATATTGAACCGATGCTCGCGCCCTTCAGAAGCCTTTTGCACCGCATTTTTCCAAAGCTTCGCGGCTTTGCGTTTGACCTTTCTCCCCTTGTTATGTGGCTTGTGATCGACATCGCGATCTGGCTGCTTCGTCTGCTGAGCCGGATTTTGCCCTGATGCGCGGCGAGGGGGATGCCGCGCAAACGGCAAGGCGGCTTGAGGAGCTCGCTGAACGCGCGGAGAAATCGGGAAGGCCGTGTTTCACGGGCTTTCTTTCTCCGCCGGAGGCGGAATGGGCCGTAGCCGCCGGCAAAAGGCTGCGGGTCAGGGTTTTGCTCAACGGCGGCTATGAGGATGCGGAACGCCGCATGGCCTGCTTTTTGCCGGATGAGGCGGAAGCCGGGCCGTTTCCCCTGATTGCGCTGGCGCTTGACTGGCCGCACCAAAGCGCGCCCGCGCACCGCGACGTGCTTGGCAGCGTAATGGGGCTGGGCGTGAAGCGGCAATGTATTGGGGATATTGTGTTGGAGGCCGGGCGCGGTTATCTATTTGCCGAGTGCGCGATGGGCGGGCATATTGCGGACGCGCTTATCAGCGCCGGGCGTGTAAAGCTGCGGGTTAGTCAGATGAACGGGCTGCCGCAGCTGACGCTGCCCGAGGGCGCCGAGGTTAGGGACACCGTTATGACGCTGCGTCTGGATGCGGTGCTCGCCGGTGGTTTTGGTTTGTCCCGCGCGAAGGCGGCCGCACTGATCGAGGCCGGCCATGTAAAGCTTCGGCACCTGCCCACAGAGCGGGCTGATGCCCGCGTTCAGCCGGGCGACACGATATCCGCACGCGGATTTGGCAGGCTGGTTCTGGAGGAAGCAGGAACACTCACCAAAAAAGGAAGGATTCCCATCAGGTTGATGCGCTACGGTGAAAAGCGCGGGCGCTAAGGCCATACCAACGACGGAAAACGAAAGGAGAATGACCATGGGCTTGACGATCGATGATATCTACGACAAAGAGTTTGCACTCAAGGGCGGCGGATACGACCGCAACGACGTGGATCAATTTCTGGATGAAATCTGCGACGAAATGACCAACATGCAGGAGCGTATCCAGACGCTGGAGGCCGAACTCAAACAGGCGCAGGCCGCCGCCGAGGCTGCGGCGGAGGCTGTAAGACCCGTTCCGCAGCCGGTTGAAAAGGCGGAGCCGGCCGTCGCTAAGACAAGCGAAACGCTGGAGAGTATTTTGCTTAGCGCGCAGCGTCTCGCTGACGAGGCGGTTGAAAACGCGAACCGCCGCGCGGGGGATATCGTCAAAGAGGCGGAGGACAAGGCAAGCCGCATTGTGGACGACGCGCAGGAGGAGAAAAATACGCTGAGCAAGGAACTGGATTCGCTTAGAAGCGCCGCCGGCGAATACAGAAAGAATTTCCTTGAACTTGTGAATAAGCATAAGCGTATGTTGGAGGACGAGAACGGCCTGTTTGACGCCGACGGGCAGGAATAACCACCGGCGGAGCGGATATTTCAGGAGCTGTTGCACGTGTGAATTAGCGTGCGGCGGCTCCTTTCTGCGCATGGGTGGAAACCGTCAGCCCATACGGCACCTCAGCAGTTCCAGGTGAATGGTGATGCGATCCAGCGCGCGGGCTTCCAGCGCATTTTCCGGGACGGAAAAGGTCATGGGCGTCATGCGCAAGAAACGTTCCGCCTGCTCCTGCGAGAGGGGGAAGGTTTCATGAATAACGGCGTGTTCCAAAATCACGGCATGCTGGGAAAGATGCGTAAGCACGCGGCCATTGTCATAGGCGTCTCCGCCGCGCAGATGGCCCGACACCGCGGCGCGCACCTCCCGCAGGTAATCCGCTCCGGGCACCACCTTGTATAGCTCGCCGCCAGGCGCGAGCACGCGCCGGAATTCGGCGTAATCGGCAGGGGTCAGCACATCCAGAACCGTGTCCAGCGCGCCGTCTGGCACGGGCAGCCGTTTGAGGTCGGCCACAAACCAGTGGACGGGATTTCCGCCGCGCGCAGCGGCCTGAATAGCTTCGCGGTTGAGATCGACGCCCAGTATCCGCGCCCCGGGCAGGGCTTGAGCAAGGCCGCGCGCATAGTAGCCCTCACCGCAGCCCACATCCATGAGAGAAAAGTCACGGTTGCCGTGGGTACGCTCAAGCAGGGCTGTAATCGCATCCAGAACCGGGGCGTAAAACCCGTCGGCAAATACCTGCCGCCGGCAATCAAACAGCTCTCCTGTGTATTTATCACCGCTTTGGTTATGCGTGGGAGCCAGGTTAACATAGCCCTTGGCGGAAAGATCGAAGCAGTGTCCAGCTCCACACAGCAGGCTTTGGCCGGTCAGGGAGAATGACGAGCCGCACAGCGGGCAGCGCAGCAGGGGCAAAATGGGACGAAGTTTTTCCGACAGCGCGCGTATCTTCATGGGACACATCCTTTGATGAAATGATTAGGATTTCGACGGGCGGGCGGCGACTCCCTGCCCGTCGGCGAAAGGAGTACGGAAGAAGATGTGGGTGATTATGGCGCTTTTGTCCGCGCTGTTCGCGGGTATGACGGCTATTCTGAGCAAAATGGGAATCAAAAATACAAATTCTACCGTCGCGACGGCGGTACGCACAACGGTGGTACTCGTCTTTTCATGGCTCTTGGTTTTTTTGCGTGGGCTCCATGTGGAAATGGCGGGCATCTCCGCGCGAACTTACCTGTTTTTAGGCCTGTCCGGCCTGTGTACAGGCGCGTCCTGGCTGTGCTATTTTCACGCGCTCAAGCTGGGCACGGTCAACCAGGTAACGCCTGTTGATAAAAGCTCTACGGTGCTTACGATGCTGCTGGCCTTCCTGATCCTTGGGGAGCCCATCGGCTGGACGAAGGGCGCGGCGATCGTGCTGATTTCGGCCGGAACGCTTTTGATGATCGAGAGGAAGCCCGTGCAAAGCGCTACGCATGCGGGTAAGCGCACCTGGTTGGTCTATGCGGTGTTCTCCGCCGTTTTCGCGGCTCTAACGGCGGTTTTGGGCAAGGTGGGCATCGAGGGCGTTCCCAGCGACCTGGGCACGGCCATCCGCACAATCGTTGTGCTGATCATGGCCTGGGCGATGGTTTTTGTGACAGGCAAGCAGGACGAGGTTCGCCGGATTGATAAGGGGGATATGAAATTTATTCTGCTTTCGGGCGTAGCGACTGGGCTGAGCTGGCTGTGCTATTACCGCGCCCTGCAGGATGGACAGGCAAGCGTTGTGGTGCCGCTGGACAAGCTGAGCATTGTGGTAACGATCGCCTTTAGCCGTATTTTCCTCAAGGAGAGGCTGACCAGACGCGCCATGACCGGCTTTGCGCTGCTGGTAGCGGGCACGGGAGTGCTGCTGCTGTAAAGTTCTTCGCGGGATAAGACGAAAGAGGTTGATCACCTATGATCCTTTCAAGGAACAGGGCCTTTTACCGTCAGGCCGTCAGGCTCACGGGCTTCATCGCCCTGCAAAATGTTATCGTGTGCTTTGTGGGGCTGGCGGATAACGTCATGATCGGCGCGTACTCTCAGGACGCGCTTTCCGGCGTGGCGTTGGCTAATCAGATTCAGTTTCTGTTGCAGATGCTGGTCAGCGGCGTCGGCGAGGGGATGGCGGTCATCGCGGCGCAGTATTGGGGCACTCGGCGCATCAAGCCAATCCGCCGGGTAGTCGCCATTGCGGCTGAATTCGCCGTCGCCATGGGTGCGGTTTTTTTGGCGTTGGCGCAGCTTTGCCCGGAGGGGATGCTTGGGCTTTTGACGGCGGATGCGGCAGCAATCGGGCAAGGCGCCAAATATATGCGTATCGTCAGCTACAGCTATCTGTTTTTCGGGCTTAGCATGGTTTTGATATCGGCGCAGCGCAGCATTGAAAACGTGCGTGTGGGCATGTACGCCTCCATTGCCGGACTGCTGGTAAATATCGCACTCAACTGGATGCTGATCTTCGGCAACCTGGGCGCGCCGCGCATGGGCGTGGAGGGCGCGGCGATAGCCACTCTGATCGCGCGGGTGGTAGAATGCGGCGTGGCTGCGCTGTATACGTACCGCGCCGACCGCAAGTTGGCGGCGGCTCTCCGGGATTTTCTGCACCCGGATGGCGCCCTTCTGCGCGACTTTTTCCGCGTGGCGGTGCCCGTGATCCTCTCTGGTGGCAGCTGGGGTATCGCGCAGGCGGTGCAAACGGGCATTCTGGGCCATATGGGATCGGGGGCCATCGCGGCCAATTCCATTGCGAACTCGCTGTTTCAGGTTGTGTCCGTGGTGGCGTACGGCATGGCCAGCGCCAGCGCCGTCCTGATTGGCAAGGCGGTCGGCAGCGACGACCGCGATAACCTCATGGGCTATGTCAACTCACTGCAATTGATGTATCTTGGTATCGGCATTGCGTCCGGACTGGTGCTGTTTGTCGGCACGGACTTGGTTCTCGGCCTTTACGCCGTTACGCCCGAGGCGCTTCAAATGGCGCGTGATTTTTTGACGGTGCTAAGCGTAACGGTTGTCGGCACGGCGTATCAATGCAGCTGTCTGACGGGCATTGTGCGCGGCGGCGGAAATACGAAATTTGTTTTCTACAATGATTTGATTTTCATGTGGGGGATAGTGCTGCCAACGAGCCTGCTGGCAGCCTTCGCATGGGGCTGGAGCCCGGTCTGGGTTTTTTTCTGCCTGAAATCAGATCAGATTATCAAGTGCTTTGTAGCGTTATGGCAGGTGAACAGCTATCGCTGGGTGCGTAAAGTAACCCGTGAAGACGGAATTTAAGAACTTTGCAATTTTTTTCACAAAGATTTTGTGTTTGCTATTGCAAAATATGGCGTGTTTTTGGTAAAATAACTTTTGGGATAAAACAATTTTAGGAGGTACCACGATAATGGTTAAAGTTGCTATTAACGGTTTTGGTCGCATCGGCCGCCTGGCCTTCCGCCAGATGTTCGGCGCCGAGGGCTATGAGATCGTCGCCATCAACGATCTGACCAGCCCCAAGATGCTGGCCCACCTGCTCAAGTATGATACCGCGCAGGGCAACTATGAGTACAAGGATACCGTTTCCTCCAAGGAGCCCGTTTTTGAAGAGGACGGCAAGACTGTCAAGGAGCCCGGCTCCATTACCGTAAACGGCAAGGAAATCACCATTTACGCGATGCCCAAGGCGCAGGACCTGCCCTGGGGCAAGCTGGATGTGGACGTCGTGCTTGAGTGCACCGGTTTCTATTGCAGCAAGGCCAAGGCTCAGGCGCACATTGACGCCGGCGCCAAGAAGGTCGTTATTTCCGCGCCCGCCGGCAATGATCTGCCCACCATCGTGTTCTCCGTCAACGAGAAGAACCTGACCAAGGAAGACAAGATCATCTCCGCCGCGTCGTGCACCACCAACTGCCTCGCTCCCATGGCCAAGGCGCTCAACGACGCGTATCCCATCCAGAGCGGCATCATGACCACCGTGCACGCCTACACCGGCGACCAGATGATTCTGGACGGCCCGCACCGCAAGGGCGACCTTCGCCGTGCCCGCGCCGGCGCGCAGAACATCGTACCTAACTCCACCGGCGCCGCCAAGGCGATCGGCCTGGTTATCCCCGAGCTTAACGGCAAGCTGATCGGCTCCGCGCAGCGCGTGCCCGTCTGCACCGGCTCCACCACCATTTTGGTGGCCGTTGTCAAGGGCAAGGATGTAACCAAGGATTCCATCAACGCGGCCATGAAGGCTCAGGCCTCCGAAAGCTTCGGCTACAACACGGACGAGATCGTTTCCTCCGACGTGATCGGCTCCCGCTTCGGCTCCATCTTCGATTCCACCCAGACCATGGTTGCCAAGCTGGACGACGATACCTATCAGGTGCAGGTTGTATCCTGGTACGACAACGAGAACAGCTACACCAGCCAGATGGTTCGCACCATCAAGTTCTTCGCCGAGCTGGGCTGAGCATAGCATAAGGCTTTGCGCTGCTTTGGCCGATGGGGGGAATCCCGTCGGACAGATAAAATGTTGAGCTACCTCGGTAGGCTTGCACGAAAGTGCGCCTGCTGGGTACGATAGGCGTTTACCCCTCTTTCCAACTGTAAGAGCAGGAGGAAAGAGGGGTTTTTGCCTATGAATGAGCTATACAAAAAATCTGCTGAGCTCTGTAACGAATCGGTCTGTTTCGCGACTAATCAAATGAAATGAGCTTTCCGAACATAATGATGAGGAAGTGAAATGCGTGCACGAAATCGAGGAAATGTATGAGGATTACAGCGGCATGGTGCATTCCTTCCTTTTACGGTTGTGCGGCAACCAAGATTTGGCGGAGGAGCTGACGCAGGAAACCTTTTACCGGGCTGTCAAGGGATGGCTCCATTTTCACAATCAAAGCAGCGTGCCCACCTGGCTGTGCGCCATTGTCAAGCGCCTGTACTGGTCTTCCCTGCGCAAGAAAGCTGCCGCTTCTCTTGAAACGGAAACGGAGCCAAGCGTGCCGGACTTTACCGAGCAGCTTGCACGGCGTGACCGGGCTATGGTGGCCCAGCGTTTGTTGCACCGGCTGCCGGAGCCCTACCGGGAGGTTTTTACCCTGCGAACCTTTTGCGACCTGACCCACGCCGAAATCGGTGAGCTGTTTGCCAAGAGCGGTCAATGGGCGCGCGTCACCTACTACCGTGCCAGGAAAATGTTGGCGGACACCCTGAAGGAGTCTGAGCATGATGAAGATGGACTGTAATGTGACCCGGGACTTAATCCCCCTGATGATTGACGGCGTGGCCAGCGCGGAAAGCATGCGGCTGGTTCAGCAACATCTGGACGAATGCGCCCCCTGCGCGGAGTACTACAATGGAATGAAGTCCACATTGGAGCTGAATACGCAACGGAATGATGAAGAACGGCAGGCTTTTGACAAAGCCGCACGGCATTTGCGGAGCAGGCGGCGGTGGCGGATCTGGCGCAATGTGCTGATCGGCATGCTAATCGGCGCGCTGCTTGTAACCGGCGCTTTTACGGGCTGGCGGTATCTGACACAGGACTGCAATACATTGGTCTACTATGGCGAATATGGCGTTTTTCTATCGCGGTTGTCCGACGGACGCGTTGCTGTTAATGTGGATTTTCGTGGAAGCGATTCATACATGCTGATTGATGTGGAAGAACGCTCGGAAGAGGGGAACGCGATCCTGTACGTGTGCGCGAAAAGGCCGTTTTTGAGGCGATCTATGAGCATTCCCATGTCCAATTACAGCTGCTTGACCCTCTCTTCGGATGATGTGGAGCGTTATGCTGAAATTCGCGAAGGCACGGCAGAGGAATACTACGTGGTATGGCAGAAGGGAATAACCATTCCGGCGGCTTCTGAAGAAATGGAAACCTATTTTACGCTGGAAGAACAAATCCAATTCTTTCCCTTGCGGGAAACGGCGGATGGCAAGGCGTTAGCCATGAGCAGAGACGACGAAAGGCGGCTGGCGGAACTCCAATGGGCGCTTTCGGACGCAAGGGAAGCCGTACCTGAATGGCAATGAGCGAGGGAAGCATCACCGGCCCTGTGAAACCGTTTAAGCCGCAGCGGTCAGAATGCGGCGCTTTGAACGTGTTAAAACACCGTTTTGGGCCGGGTAGGATTCCCGCCTCATTTGTATTCAACGGAACAGAATAATATCGGATACGGAGCGCTGGCGGCCGCCGGACGGCCGGTTGATCACCTCTCCGTTGAAAAACAGGGTGGTGGAACCGCCGCCATCCAAATTAAAAGCGTTTTGCGCGCCATAGCGTAGAAACAGTGCTTGCAGATCATGCAAGTTCATGCCTTTGCTATACCCCTCGCGCCGTCCATCAACCACTATGACTAGGTAATGGAGCGTTCCAAGCTGGCCGATGGCCGTTCGGGGTTCTAAAATAGAGTCCCGCGTAGCGATCAGCTTAAAGGATTTGCCCAATTCCGTAGGCTTCCCATCCTTCACCAGCACCGGTCCGAACTCAAACGAGTTGAGGACGCCTTCCGAGACCAGAGCCTCCGCCAGGGTTTTCGTGGCGGAACGTTCATTATAGAGGTCGAGATTGCCGCTGGGATCAATCGCCATCAGGTGACGGGTTGTGTCCTTTTTGCGCAGCACCTCGCCGTTGCGGATAATAATCCCATAGGAATGGCTTTTGAAGTTGTCTGCATTGATCGCGAGCACGGCGTTGTTGCGCTCGGCGATGACGGAGGTCGGCTCGCTCTTGCGGCCGTTCTTAATGCCCTCGTATTTGCCTGCCATTGCGCTTTTAATATGGTCGGGCTCGTGGATTCGAATGTCGGCAAGAAAATAAGTAACCCCATTTTCCTGAACCTTCTGGATGCCGATGGTCAACTCTTCCGACTGGTATTCGTAGGCAGGCGCTCCGCTGAAAGCATAATCCAGAGCATATGCATGTGGCAGCAGGAAAACTGTTAAAAGTACGGATATGAGTCCGGAAATAAAACGCTTCATCCCTGTTCCTCCTTGCTTGAGAAAATGGAATCTAACAAAAAAATACCCGCGCTGCCGCTGCGTGAAACGCGCAATATATCCCGCTTCCGTATATTATGCTTCCATGGGTCTTTTGACAGCGCCGCGCGTCTTTGCTATACTATTCGCATATCATGGGCGAAAGCATTCATTCATATCAAAAAGGAGGAATCATATTTGGAAACCAATTTGCTGGTGCTTATCATTATTGCGGCGGCGGTTGTGCTCATCATGCTGGTAAACTATAGGAAGGTGCCGCCAAACATCGCGCTGGTCATATCCGGTGGTATCAGGCGGCGCTACAAGGTAAAGGATGAGGATGGCAACGTGACCGTCAAGAAATTCGGCTATCGCATCGTGCGCGGCGGGGCCACGATGGTTATTCCCTTTTTCGAGCGTGTCGATAAGCTGAACCTTGGCATCATGCAGGTGGATATCCGTACCACGCAGCCGGTTCCCTCACAGGAATACATTTCTGTAATGGTGGATGGTGTGGCGAATATCAAGGTTGGGTCGGACGATGTTTCCATTGCCACGGCAGCCGAGCAGTTTCTCAACTGGAAGCAGGAGGATATCGCCGCGATCGCGCAACAGGTGCTGGAGGGCAACATGCGCGAGATCATCGGCCGTATGACCATTGCCGATCTCGTTCAAAACCGGGATAAATTTGCCACCGAAACCAGCCGTGCCGCCGCTGCGGATATGGCAAACATGGGGCTGGAGATCATCAACATCACCATTCAGAACTTTGCCGATAACGAAGGCGTTGTGGAAACGATGGCGACGAAGAACATCGTTGAAAAGGAGCGCGACGCGCAGATTGCCAAGGCCGACGCTTTGCAACAGGGGCACAAGTCCAAGGTGGAGGCGGACGCGCTGATGGCGGAGCAGGTCAAGGAGCTGGAGCTTAAGCAGGCGGAGTATAAGATTCAGGCGGACCGCGCCCGCGCGGACGCGGATATCGCCTACAAGATTCAGCAGGAAATCGCGCGCAAGAGCTTCGAGGAGGAGCGCGCCGAGGCGGAGATGATCCGCTTGCAGAAGCAGACCGAGTTGGAGCGCCAGCAGGTGGAAATTCAACGCCAGAAGCTGAATGTAGAAATTCGCGAAAAGGCGGAGGCGGAGCGCGACGCGCGTATCGCCCAGGCAGAAGCGGAGAAGGCGGAGCAGCAGGCAAGGGCGGACGCGGAGTTTTACGCAGCCCAAAAGCAGGCGGAAGCCATATTGATGAAGGGCAAGGCCGAGGCGGAATCGCTGGAGCTGAAGGCGAACGCCATGCAGAAATACGGGGAGGCCGCAATGCTTGAGATGGTGGTCAACAAGCTTCCGGAGGTGGCGAAGGCGATTGGCGAACCGCTTGCGCAGACGGAGAAAATTCTGATGTTTGGAGAGGGCGCGGCCACGGGCCTGACGCGCGATGTGACCGGCTCCATGATGCAGACATTCGAGGCCATGAAGGGCGCTGTTGGGCTGGATATCCCAAAGATGCTCAAGGATATCTCCACAGGCGGGCTGGTTGGCAGGAAGGTGGCGGACGAAACGGAACCTTCCATAACCTCCGGCTCTGCGGATAACTGAACGCCGGCTTAAAGGCGGTTCGTGTGAAAACCGGATGAAAGCCAACCATATTTGGGACGGCAAGGCCCGCGAAGAACTCGCGGGCTTTTTCGTTTGGGTTTATGTTATCTAAAAAAATATGTTGACATTTTTCTCGGATTTATCCATAATAGAAGCAGGAAAAAAAGCGATCGTTTCCAGGCAATGGGGAAAAGTAAACATTCTTAGGGGGTATACCAATGAAAAGGTTCCTGTCGCTCGTTTTAGCTCTTGCCGTTGTGCTTTGCTGTCAAAGCGCATTTGCCGCCGTAGCCTTCGAAAAAAGCGTCATCTACGACTCCATCACCGCTCTTTTTGAAGAAAACTTTACAGACTATGAGCCGGAGTTTGAATACGACGCCGAGAGCTCCGTCTTTATTGTGAGCCTTGCATCGCCCGACGGTTCCGCGATGGCGTTAATGCTTGAAAATGAAGACAGCCTTACCAGTTGGGAAAGTATGACCGAAAACATGAATAGCATAGGCAAATCCGTGATTGAGCTTTTTGAAACGTCGGGGTACGAATCCGTCCATTTTGGACTGATGCTTCGCAGCGACGCCAATGAAGAAAATATCCTGTTCAGCAGCCTTGATGGCTATACCCTTTATAATGTCACGGACGATTTATCCGACTGACCGTAAAAGCGGCGCGACGCATCCGCTGCGCGCGGCGTGCAATGGATAGCCATTTGTGAATTGTAAATAAGGGGACGCTTCCGGGCGGCATCTGTCCGCCCGGAAGCGTCCCCTTATTCTTCGTCAATCCGCACCACGTCCAGAGCGGCCTCAATTAAAAGGTTTATCAGCTCGTTACGTGAGCGGTTGGTTTCCGTCGATAAAGCGTCCAAACGGGCGATTGTTTCATCCCGCATACGCACGGAGACAACCTTGTGTCCGTCGTCGCCCCTGCGTGTGCTTTTTTTTGTTATTCTGATCTCCCGCGACAAATGCATCACCCCATTCTCACCAATCGATTGTAGCTTGACACGAAACATAAAAATATATTAGAATGATGTAGTCAAAATATACTATATATTGTAGTTATGAATAAATGCACAAATAGCGGTACGCCTCAGATACAGTTACATAAAGCGTAAAGTTTTGCAAGCGGCATTGAAAAAGGAGGAGAATTGGCCTATGAGAGCAAAGACGTCGTATTTGCGGGCCATACGTCTTTTCCTGGTGCTATTGAGCCTTTGCGCCGCCGTTTTTGGAATTTACTTTTGCTTTGGACAATCGAAGGGGATCAATCGCAGCGGGCTAACGATGCTCAATGAGCTGGCGCGGCAGCGAAGTTGCGGACTGTGCGTTGCGTTGGAGAGCAAGCTTCAACAGACGCCAAGGGATATAACGGATGCGTTGAAAAATAAGGATGCCACCGCGCTGGCGGCTTTGAGGCGGGCGGCGGCGGACGCCCGTGTCGGCGGGCTTCTGACGGATGAATCAGGAATAGTGCTTGTAAACCTGCTTAGCGGCGGGGACACCGGTTTGGATCAAAGCGTTTATAATCGCCAGGGGGTGGAACATAGCGAACCGGGCGGCACAGAAACATGGCGGCTGGATGGTGGATTCGTTACCAAAACGCCTTTTTTGGATGGGCGGATATCCTTGGTACTGTTCACAAAGGCGGAGTGGATAGCGGAAATTCTTCAGCCAGCCCGGCAGGAAAGGCGGGCGGCGGGCATTTGCCTCGGCTTTGCGGCGATTTGTCTTGCGGCAGCGTATGTCACCCTGCGAGGTTTTAGTATGGAGGCCGACAGCGCGGCCATGCTTGCAAAGCTTGAGGAGCAAGGCAGAGAAATTGAATGTCTGCAAGAACGGGTTCGGACGGATGGCCCTACCGGCCTGTACGCCAAGGACGCCACAGAACGGCTGATTGAGGACGCTTTAATGGAGAAGAAAAACGGGCTATGCGCGCTGATGCTAATGGATATTGACGACTTAAAGGGAATCAACGACACGCTGGGGCATGCGGCAGGGGACCGGGTGATTAAAAGCTTTGCATGCGCCCTGCGGGAGCTGTTTGGCGGAGCGCGTTATATTGTCGGTCGTGTGGGCGGGGATGAGTTCATGGTTTTGATCAGAAAAATTAAAACGCGGGATCAGGCTACAGTGATGCTCAGGGATGCCGCGTTACGCTTAAGTGATCGAAATACCGGGCGGGAGAACGGTCCCAGTGTAAGCATCGGAATGGCTGTTGCTTTCGCGGGGGAAACCTCCTTTCAAACGCTTTACCGACAAGCGGATTGCGCTATGTATGATGCGAAAAAACGCAAGGAAACAGGATATGCCGTTTTTTGCCCCTGAATGGGACTATGCGAATTTGCGAAAGGTTGATAAAGTCGGGCGATACATTCGGATGCGCCAAAGGATACCTTGACGGTCCAAGGGCAAGCGCTTCAACGGATTTTGCGTGCGTATAAAAAAAATGATAAAATGCCATTCAGGCCGCCGGCGCTTCAAGCAGGATGGCCTGCCTTGCTTTGATCCTCCTTTGCGGACGCCAGCTGAGGGGATGGAAAGCGATTTTTTTAAGAAATTAGTTAAAAAACAGAAGGAAATTTTGAAGGAAACACATCAAACCCTTTATTATAAGGTTTTTATCTACATTGTGAAATTTCAAACAAATTTTTTTATAAGGCAGGAAAAATAGAGTGAAGCGCGAATTATTTGAATTAGGGCGAAATTGTGTCTTTGCCCGGTTAAAGTGCCTCGGCAGTCCGCTGCCATACCCATCATTATAGAGGAGGAACCTACCATGAGTCTGGATCTCTCGTACCTCGGCATCATTGAATCCAAGGCTGTCTATCGCAACCTGCCCGTCAGCCGGCTGACCGAGTTCGCGCTTGCGCGCGGGGAAGGCAAGCTGAGCAACACCGGCGCGCTGGTCGTCACCACCGGCAAGTATACCGGCCGCTCTCCCGACGACCGTTTCATCGTCGACGAGCCTTCCATCCATGATGAGATCGCTTGGGGCAAGGTGAACGTGCCCATCAGCATCGAGAAGTTCAACAACATCTACAACCGCATGTGCGCTTATCTGCAAAACCGAGAGCTGTTTGTGTTCGACGGCTTTGCGGGCGCGGACCCCAAGTACCGCATCGGCGTGCGCGTGGTAAATGAGCTGGCCAGCCAGAACATGTTCATGCATCAGTTGTTGCTTCGCCCCACGGCGGAGGAGCTTGACAACTTCTCCAGCGACTTCACCATCGTCGCGGCGCCCGGTTTCAAGTGCATCCCCGAGCTGGACGGCGTTCACAGCGAAGCCGCCATCATTGTGTCCTTTGAGAAGAAGATGGTCATCGTTGCCGGCAGCCAGTATGCGGGCGAAATGAAGAAGAGCGTATTCTCCGTGATGAACTACATTCTGCCCAAAATTGGCGTGTTCAGCATGCACTGCTCCGCCAACGTGGGCCCCAATGGCGACAGCGCCATCTTCTTTGGCCTTTCCGGCACCGGCAAGACCACCCTGTCCGCCGACCCCAACCGCAACCTCATCGGCGACGACGAGCACGGCTGGAGTGACGACGGCATCTTCAACATCGAAGGCGGCTGCTATGCCAAGTGCATCAAGCTCAGCAAGGAGCACGAGCCCGAGATTTACGGCGCGATCAAGTTCGGCGCGCTGGTTGAAAACGTCGTGATGGACGATGCGACCCGTGAGTTTGATTTTGATGACGACAGCCTGACCGAGAATACCCGCGTTGGCTATCCCGTCGATTACATTTCCAACGCTCAGATTCCTGGTGTTGCGGCTACCCCCAAGACCGTTATCTTCCTGACCGCCGACGCTTTCGGCGTGCTGCCTCCCGTCAGCAAGCTCAGCCGCGAGGCCGCCATGTACCACTATGTCAGCGGCTACACCGCCAAGCTGGCCGGTACCGAGCGTGGCGTGACCGAGCCCCAGGCGACCTTCTCCACCTGCTTCGGCGCTCCCTTCCTGCCCCTGCCCGCCGCCCGCTATGCCGAGCTGCTGGGCGAGCGCATCGACAAGAGCGGCGCGAATGTGTACCTGGTTAACACCGGCTGGTCCGGCGGCAGCTACGGCAAGGGCGGCAAGCGTATGAGCCTGCCCTACACCCGCGCCATGGTTACCGCGTGCCTCAACGGCGAGCTGGAGAAGAGCGAGTTTGAGCTTGACCCCATCTTCAATGTGATGGTGCCCAAGGCCTGCCCCGGCGTGCCCGACGAGGTGCTCGCGCCCAAGAAGACCTGGTCCGACCCCGCCGCTTATGACGAAACCGCCAAGAAGCTGGCCGGCCTGTTCCAGAAGAACTTTGGCAAGTATGACAACATGGATCAGAAGATCGTCGAGGCCGGCCCCAAGGCGTAAGACCTTTGGTGTTTGCAATATGATTGGATGAACCAACCCGCCCGCCGTGCGAAAGCACGGCGGGCGGGTTTTAGCTATTAGAGTTTTCCAGCGGCTTTGGCCAGGGAATAGCCTAACTTCCACATTAGGGCAATGCCGGTCGCGATCGCCACCAGCAACGCGGCCCTGATAAGAACCCTTATTGCCAATTTCAATTTGTTTCCGTTCCTTCCATACGCAGTATAACAACTGGATACAGGACGGAAACGGATTGGAAAGGGTTCATCTTATTCTGTTCAAGGATGGCTTCCAATTACCTCCCCAGCCGGTAAATCTCCACGCAATCCTCCACCCCAAGCGGCACGAAAGCGCCGACCGTACCGCCCATCAGGGCTACACAATGCTCCGCCATGCGAACAAAGTTACGGTCGTCAATGCCCACCTCATGCAGTGTGGTCGCAAGCCCAAGCGAGCGGTAGAACTTTTCCAGCCTCGCGATGCCCTCCGATGCGATATCTTCCTCTGTGCCAAAATCCTCCGGGACGTCAAACACGCGCACGGCAAATTGGGCAAGCTTCTTTGCGCCGCCGCGGGGCAGCACGTATTTCATCCACGCTGGAAAAACGATCGCAAGCCCGGCGCCATGCGCGATATCGTAAAGCGCGCTAAGCTCGTGCTCCAGCTTGTGGCTGGCCCAGTCGCCCACGCGCCCGGTCTGGAACAGCGTGTTGTGGGCGAGGCAGCCCGCCCACATGATTTCGGCGCGCGCGTCATAATTGTCCGGCTCTTGCATTACGATGGCGGCGTTGCCCACGACGGTTCTGAGCGCGCCCTCCGTCATTCGGTCGATCAGCTCGACGTGTTCCGTCTGCGTAAAGTAGCGTTCCATCATGTGCGCCATGATATCCACGCAGCCGCAGGCAGTCTGGAAGGGGGGCAGGGTATAGGTGTATTCGGGATTCAAAATGGCGAATTTCGGAATATTCAGCGGCGTGTTGCGCCCGCACTTGCACAGATCCTCTTCGCGGGTGATGACGCTGGAATTACTCATCTCGCTGCCGGCGGCGGGAATGGTAAGCACAACGCCAAGCGGTAGCACATCGGCGTTATTCCCCTTACCCGTAAAAAGGTCCCATACGTCGCCGTCGTAACAGGCGCCGTTGGCGATCGCCTTTGCGGTATCAATAGCGCTGCCGCCACCTACGGCCAGTACCAGATCGATACCCTGTTCGCGACAAATTTCAATGCCCTGATAAACCAGATCCAGGCGAGGATTTGGCTTTACGCCGCCAATCTCCCATACCTGCGCGCCCACACCTTGCAGTATGGCCATGACCTGGTCATACAGGCCAATGCGCTTGATGCTGCCGCCGCCGTAAATCATCAGCACCTTTTGTCCGTAGCCGGCAACCTCTTCGCCCAGGTGCGAAAGAGCGGTTTTACCAAAGATGATTTTCGCCGGGTTTTGAAAAATAAAATCAATCATTTCATCTATCTTCCTTTCCGTCAGTGGTTCAAATTTATTGTAACACCGAACGGCTGATTTTTGAAGGGGGAGTCAGGACTTTCGCCAAGCGGGACGGGTGATTGGAAAAACAAAACAGCGGGTTGCCTTTTTGCGGGAAATACGGTATTATCCTGTAAGCGCGCCGCTGAGCGGTCGCGCGCTATGGCCGCGACGCTCCCGGCGTCCGGCACTGATGGGAGGAAGGATATGCAGGCCATCCAACGAGCGTGCCGCCCGTATCTGGGCACGCGCTCCTTTTATGCGGACGCGCTCCGGGTGATGATCCCGGTAACGATTCAGCAGCTGATTAACAACCTGTTCAATGTAATCGATAACCTTATGGTTGGCAGCCTTGACATTGAGGGCCTGGCTATGAGCGCCGTCAGCGTCGCCAATAAGCCGTATGTAATCTTCTTTGGCGTGTTTTTCGGTATGACGGGCGCGGCGGGGCTGATGATCAGCCAGTATTACGGCGCCCGGGATATCAAGACCTGTCAGGGGCTATTCGCGCTACAGCTCGTCATCGGGCTTGTTGTTTCCGTGGGCTTTTGCGCTTTGCTCGGCTTTATGCCCGAAACCGTCATGCGCATTTTTGTCACCGACCCGCGCACCATTGAGCTTGGCGTGCGCTATCTGCGCATTATCTGCCTGAGCTATATCCCTGTCGCCATCAGCAATACATGCATCTTTTCCATGCGCGCGCTGGGGCAGAACCGCGTCAGCATGCTGGTGAGCCTCGCGACCATGGGCGTGAACGCGGTTTGCAATTATCTGCTTATTTTCGGCGCGCTGGGCTTTCCGGCTCTGGGGGTAGAGGGCGCGGCCTGGGGCACGCTGATCGCACGGCTTTTTGAGATGTGCTTCTACCTCCTGCTGCTGATGCGAAAGCGAATGGTTTTCACGCTGAATATCCTCGCGTTTCTGAAGCTTTCCAAGAGCACGGTTCGCGCGTTTATGCTAAAGGCCATTCCGCTGATCGTCAACGAGATTTTATGGACGTTTGGCATGAATATCTACTTCTGGTGCTACGCGCGCCTGAACGAAGCCGCGCTGCCCGCCGTTACCATCGCGGAGCAGTGCAGCCAGATTGCCGCGGTAATGGCGATGGGAACGGCCTCCGCCGTATCGGTGCTGATCGGCACAGAGCTTGGGGCGAACCGGCTTCAGGAAGCGAAAGCCAACTGCAAGAAGCTTCTGACGCTTGTGATCGCAATCGGCTTCCTGTGCGTGGCGGTATGCTGCGTTCTGGGCCTTGCCCTGCCATACGCCTTTCAGATATCGGACGAGCTCAGGCGTCTAGCGACGCAGATCACGCTGATCATGGGCGTGATGGCGCCGTTCAACTTTGTGTACGCGTTCTGCTTTTACTGCATGAGAGCCGGCGGCGACACACGAAACGCCATGCTTTTGGACAGCGGCTATATGTGGCTGCTGCCCGTGCCGGCCTCCATTGCAATGGCTGTATTGTTGCCCGGGCGCATCTCGGTTGTGGCGGCGGCCTTTGTGGTGCAACTGTTAATGAATTCCAAGGTTGTGCTTGCGCTTTTGGTGCTGAGGCGAGGCAAGTGGGTGCGGAACATTACGGCCTAGTACGGAAAAATTACTCTGAATCCGGCGGCGGGCAGCGCGTTTTGCCCGCCGCGTTCTTTGTTTACGTTGTAAAACCCGCCCAGGCTTGTACAAAACACGCATTGGGTGGTATAATAAACTGTTAAGGTGTGGCCATCCAGGCCTGGCCCCTTGAAATTCAGCCATGGGAGGTAACGCAATGCATTTGAGCCGGAAGTGGTTGCGGTGTGCTGGCAGCTTGTTTTTGGCTGTGCTGCTTGCGTGCGCGCTGTGGCTGCCTGCCGTTTTCAGCCCCGCGCTTACCGTTTTTCTGCCATGCGCCGCCGCTGAGGATACCGGTAACGAAGTTGAGTTTGTCAGGCCGACGCTTTCGCCGGACGCCGACCCCTATGACCCCGAGCACCCGGAGGATTTACAGGCCGAGCAGCTTTACGCCCGGTCCGCCATTTTGATTGAGGCGACGACGGGCGAGGTTATTTTTGAAAAAAACGCGGATGAGGTGATGTATCCCGCCTCCACGACAAAAATATTGACGGTGCTTCTGGGCATTATGATGGGCGACTTAAACCAGGAAGTCACCATGACGGAGAGCGCGGCCAACGTGGAGGCGGGCAGCTCCGTAATTCCGTTGGACGTGGGAGAGACGGTCCGGTTCGAGGATCTTTTGTATGCCACCATGGTCCGCTCCGGCAACGAGGGCGCAAACCTTATTGCGGAAACCATCAGCGGCGATATTTATACGTTTGCGGAGTTGATGAACCAGGCGGCGGCAATGTACGGCTGCACCTCATCAAACTTTGTCAACCCCAACGGTCTGCATGACGATAATCACTATTCCACCGTCCGCGACATGGCTAAAATCGCTCAGGCCGCCATGCAGAATGAAACCTTCCGCAATATCGCCAAAACCTTCACCTATACTCTGCCGCGCACCAACCTTCACCGCTCGCGCGTGCTGACGGGCGTTTCGAGCAACTGGCTTAACATGAACCAGGATACCTCGGACGGCAAAACCTCTTATTATTACGAGTATGCCACCGGCATTAAGACGGGCTACCATGCCCGCGCGGGCTACTGCTACGTCGGCTCCGCTGAAAAGGACGGCGTGGAACTGATTTCCGTCGTGTTTTATACCCGAAGCGAAGGGCGCTGGACGGACAGCAAAAAGATGATGGAATACGGCTTTTCGCAGTTCGTCAGCATGACGCCGCAGGAGCTTTACGAGCAAAGCCCAATCACGATTGAAACGTCGGGCTTTTCCCTGGAGGATGAAAACCTGGGGCGGCTTGCGCTTGAGGTTCAGCCTACGGAGGGTATGCGCACGGTTCGCATCGTCGCCACAAAGGCGGAGATGGAGGCCATGGCCCGCAACCTCAAGCAAACGGTGCTGATTGAATATACGAGGGACTTTACTGCGCCCATTGAGCGGGGCGAGGTCATGGGTACGATGACCTATTATCCCACCGACGGCGGCAGCCCGGTGGTGTATAACCTTATTGCCGGGCGCACCGTGCTGCGCAGGGAAAACGCGCCCAAGAGCATCGAGGAGATCGAGGCGGAGGTTTACGCGGACCCTAATCCGTTCCCGCCTCTTTCCATAGAACTGGCGCTGATGGTGCTTTTGCCGCTTGCGGGCCTGTTCCTTGTTATCCGGCTGCTGATGCGCCTGCTGCGCAGGACGGGCAGGCACCGCAAGGGCCGCGTGCCCAAGCCAAGAAACCGCTATTTCCGCTAAGTGAGAAAGGAGAGGGCGAATGGTCGCGCAGGTGATTGTGGACGTGGTGCATACCAATGTCGCCAAGCCCTTCTCCTACCTTGTGCCGGACGGCATGGCGCTGGAGGTTGGCGCGCGTGTGAGCGTGCCCCTAGGCAGGCGGCAGGTGGACGGCTTCGTAGTGGAGCTGATCGGTGATGATCAGTTGCCCCGGGAGCTTCCAAGGGAAAAGCTGCGCCCTGTTTCAAAGCGGCTGGACGATTATCCGGCCTTGCTGCCCCCGCTGCTGGCTTTGGCGCGCGAGCTGGCGGAGGAGGCGCACTGTCCGCTTTCCGAAACGCTTCGCCTGATGCTGCCCGCCGCCATGCGTACAGGCCGCATTCAGCAGAAGCATGAGACTTTCGCGCAGCTAGCGACAGGAGTCAACGCGGAGGCGGAGGCGGCCGGGCAGCGCCGCGCGCCCAAGCGCGCAACGCTGCTGCGCCTGCTGGCCGATGGAAAGCCGCATGGCATGAGCGAGCTATCGGAGCTGGTGGCAAATCCGCGCGACGCGCTGCGCGCCCTCGTGGAAAGCGGCCTGATCAGCCTTAGCGAACGCGAGGTGTTTCGCGCCCCGGACGGGGCTGCGGACGAGCCCCGCACCGTCGCCCCTCCATTGACGGACGGGCAGCGTGAGGCGCTGCGCGGCATGCTGCCTTCGCTTAGCGAGGGGAAAGGCTGCTTTTTACTGCACGGCGTTACCGGAAGCGGCAAGACCGAGGTATACCTCGCCATGGTCCGGCAGGCGCTTGAGCTTGGGCGAGGGGCCATCGTCCTTGTGCCGGAAATTGCCCTGACTCCGCAAATGGTGCGCTGGTTCCGGGGCCGTTTCGGTCCGGAAACCGCCGTGTTGCACAGCCGCCTGACGGAGGGCCAGCGCTATGACGAATGGCGCCGTATCCGCCTTGGACATGCCAGGGTGGTGGTGGGCGCCAGGTCCGCCATTTTTGCGCCGGTGGAAAAATTGGGGCTGATCGTTATCGACGAGGAGCACGAGCAAACCTATTTAAGCGATAAGCATCCGCGCTATGACGCGCGCCGCGTGGCCAAAAGCCGCTCCCGGCGCGAGGGCGCGACGCTGGTATTAAGCAGTGCGACGCCCAGCATCCTTTCTTTTGCCATGGCCAGGCGCGGTGATTACACGCTGGTGGAAATGCCAGAGCGGGTTAACAACCGTCCGCTGCCGGGCGTTACCCTCGTGGATATGCGGCGCGAGCTGGAGGCGGGCAACCGCTCTATCTTCAGCCTGCTGCTCACACAGAAACTGAACGAGTGCATGGCGCGGGGCGAGCAGGCGATGCTGTTTTTAAACCGGCGCGGTTTTAATACGTTTGTCAGTTGCCGCAGCTGCGGCTATGTGGTCAAGTGCGAGCAGTGCGATTTGAGCATGACCTTGCACCGCGAACCCGGCGGGGAGGACGCGGGCGAGCTGCGTTGCCACATGTGCGGCGCGGTCAAGCCTCCGCCCGGCGTATGTCCCGAATGCGGCAGCAAGTATATCCGCTATTTCGGCAGCGGCACCCAGCGCGTGGAGGAGGAGATGCGAAAGCTTTTCCCGAATGTGAAAACCGTGCGCATGGATATTGATACCACGAAGGGCCGCGACGCTCATGCCAGGCTGTTGGCTGAGTTTGGGCAGGGCAGGGCGCAGGTGCTGATCGGCACGCAGATGATTGCCAAGGGACTTGATTTTCCGCGTGTGACGCTCGTGGGCGTGGTGGCGGCGGATATGACGCTGAATCTGCCGGATTATCGCGCGCCGGAACGCACGTTTCAGCTGATTACGCAGGTGGCGGGCCGCGCGGGCCGCGCGGACAGCCCCGGCGAGGTAATTGTGCAGACGTATAAGCCTGATCATCCTTGCCTGCTGGCGGCGGCCGATCAGGACTACCGCGCTTTCTTTGAGATGGAGTTCAGCCGGCGGCGCGCCGGTCTGTATCCTCCATTTACGTTGCTGGCGCGCCTTTTGGTGGAGAGCGGGCGGGAGGCGGATGCGAAGGAAATGGCCGACCGCCTGTACGAAACGGTGCAGACCTTTCTGCTGGCTCACCCGGCGCAGAAAAAGCGCGTGCTGATGGTGCGCGTGGACGAGGCGCCCGTCAAGCGCATACGCGGTCAGTTCCGCTATCATGTGCTTATGAAGCTGTTCGACCATGCGGACGCGGCGCCGGTGCTGAGGCTGCTTTCAGAGCTGAGCAACGTAAGCGACGAGCAGTGCCGGGTTTACTGCGAGGTTAACCCGGCGACGATGATGTAAAGGAGTTTTTCATATGGCGACGAGAAGAATTGTGGAAATTGGCGACGACAAGCTGCGCAAGCACGCAAAGCCCGTTGAGAAGTTTGACAGGCGTCTTCAGACGCTGCTGCGCGATATGGCTGAAACCATGTATAAGGCGGAGGGCGTCGGCCTTGCCGCGCCGCAGGTGGGCATCCTGCGCCGCGTGGTGGTTGTGGATGTGGGGGATGGGCTTATTGAGCTGGTTAACCCGGAGATCATCCGCGTGGAGGGCGAGCAGACGGGGCCGGAGGGCTGCCTGAGCGTACCCGGCCGCAGCGGAATTGTCATTCGGCCCAATTCCGTGACTGTTCGCGCGCAGGATGCGCAGGGGAATTTTTTCGAGGTGTCCGGAGAGGAATTTTTGGCTCGCGCTTTCTGCCACGAGATTGATCATCTGGACGGCATCCTGTATGTGGACAAAATGGAGCGCGAGATTTTCCCGGAGGAGGAACAGGAAGAAGAGCCTGAAAAGGTCGGCGGCGGGGAGAAAGAAGCCTGAGAATGCTTTTTTCGGCCTGTTTGTACATGGAGAGGGGATGGCTAACGAATGAGCTTGCGCGTGGTTTTTATGGGTACGCCGGATTTTGCGGTGCCGTCGCTTCAGGCGTTGCTTGAGGCGGGTTATGAGGTCATCGGCGTGTTTACCCAGCCGGACAGGCCCAAAGGGCGCGGCGGAAAGGTACAGATGAGCCCGGTGAAGGAATGCGCGCTGAAACATGGCATTCCTGTATTTCAGCCGCTGAAGATCCGGGTGGACGGGTTGGAGCCCCTTCGTGAGCTCGCGCCGGATTTGTGTGTGACGGCGGCCTTTGGGCAGATTTTATCGCAGGAAGTGCTGGATGTGCCGGGATTGGGCACGGTAAACGTGCATGCCTCTTTGTTGCCGCGCCACCGGGGAGCGGCGCCCGTGCAGTGGGCCGTTTTGCAAGGCGATAGCCTCACGGGCGTGACGACCATGCTGACGGACCGCGGGATTGATACGGGGGATATGCTGCTCAAGGCGGAACTGCCCATCGGGGAAGAGGATACGGCGGGATCGTTGCTGGATAAGCTCTCCTATACCGGGGCAGGCCTTTTGATTGAAACGCTGCGCCGGCTGGAAGCCGGAACCTGTCCCCGTGAAAAGCAGGACGAGGCGCAAAGCACCTACGATCCCATGCTTAAAAAGGAAATGGGCCTGATTGACTTTACGGAGGCGCCTTCGCGGTGCGTAAACCGGGTTCGCGCCATGAACCCATGGCCATGCGCCTATGCGCCGCTTGCGGAGGGCGTGCTGAGAGTCTGGCGCGCCCGTGCCGCCGAGGGTTGTGGGAAGGCCGGAACCGTGCTGCGGGCAGATAAAAAGGATGGACTGGTGGTCGCCACGGGCGATGGTGCAATGGAACTGTGCGAAATTCAGGCGCCCAATGCCAAGCGCATGGACGCAAGGGCGTTTCTGCTTGGGCACCCAATCACACCCGGCAAATTATTGAGTGAGGTACGTTTATGACGGATGATCAGAGGCGCGGAGCCAGTGGAAACAGGCCTGAGAAGAAGAATGGCGCCAAACAACCCGCGCGCACTGGCTACGCGCGTCCCGCAGGCGGAGCAAAGCCGGGGGAGAAGCGCTACGGGCGGCCCGCGGGCGCAAGCGGAGAAAAGCCGGTTTACGGTGAGGGCGGCAAGCCCGCGCGCACTGGCTACGCGCGTCCTGCGGGTGGGGCAAAGCCGGGGGAGAAGCGCTACGGGCGGCCGTCGGGTACGGCTGGAATGCGCCCGGCGCAGGGTAAAGGCGGTTTCGCCCGCCCGGTGGTCAAAGCGGTGCAGAGAGAGCCGGAGGAAAGCACAGGCCTGAGCATGAATGCGCGCCGCGTAGCGCTCGACGTGCTGTGCGACGTCCATCAGAAGGGCGCGTTTGCGGGCCTGAGCCTTGACGAACATCTTCGCGCCGCGCGCCTCAGCCCGGAGGACCGGCGTTTGGTGACGAGCATCGTCTACGGTACGCTGGAAAACGAAATTCGAATTGACTTTGCCCTGGACAGGCTGATGGATCATCCCACGCACGAACCCGTTCAACGCGATATCCTGCGTATGAGCGCGTATCAAATTTTGTTTTTGGACCGCGTGCCGGACAGCGCCGCCGTCAACGAGGGCGTCAAGCTGGTCAAGGCTATGGGCATGGAGGCGGCATCCGGTTTTATCAACGCTGTGCTGCGCAATCTCACCCGGGGCAAGGCGGAGATGGAATGGCCCCAACGGGAGGACGGCCTGCGGGAATACCTCAACGTGATGGGCAGCATGCCCCTGTGGATTGTGGACAGGCTGACCGAAGCCTATGGCGGGGAAGAGGCCGAGCGCGTGGTGATGTACCGCGAAAATGAGCATCCTGTCGTGATGCGGCCTAACCTTACCCGTCTGGATGACGCGGCGTTTGAGGCCATGTTGCAAAAGAAGGAATGGCGGTTTGAGCGCGGCCTTGCTCCGCATTCGTTTTTGGTTTACGGCGCTTCCGAAATCACGTTTGACAAGGACTATCAGAGCGGACTGTTCTCCATTCAGGGTCAGAGCAGCATGCTCGCGGCCGAGGCCGTACAGGCAAAGCCCGGCATGAAGGTACTGGACGCCTGCGCCGCCCCGGGCGGAAAATCCGCCTACCTGTGCGAGAGCATGCAGATGACGGGGCGCGTGTTCGCATGGGAGCTGCATGAAAAGCGCGCTTTGCTGCTGGAGGGGGTTAAGCGCCGCCTGAGGCTGGAAAACCTGCGCATTTCCGTCAGGGACGCCTCAGAGCACCGTCCGGATATGGACGGCACGCTGGACGCCGTCCTGCTGGACGCGCCATGCAGCGGGCTGGGCGTGATGGTACAAAAGCCGGATGTGAAACTGCGCGTGAAGGAAGAGGATGTTCAGGCCATTGTTCAGGCGCAGAAGAAGCTGCTTTCCGTCCTCTGCCGCTACGTAAAGCCGGGCGGTACGCTGGTGTACAGCACCTGCTCCATCCTGCCGGAGGAAAACGCGGAGCAGGTCGAGGCGTTTTTGGAAGGGCATCCGGAATTCAGCGTGGAGCCGCTGCCGCTTTCATTCCCAGAGGCGCTCAGGCGCGAGCAGTCGTCGTTTGGCTTGCAACTGCTGGGCTGCCGCGACGGGGTGGAGGGTTTCTTCATCGCCCGCATGCGGAGGAAACGTTGATGGCGGAAAAGCGCGTTTTGCTCGACCTGACGCTCGATGAGCTGAAGGCCTATCTGGCGGAGCTGGGCCAGCCCGCCTTCCGCGCGGGGCAGGTATTTCAATGGCTTCACAAAGGCGCCGCCTTTGCGCAGATGCAAAACATTCCCAAGGAGCTTCGCTCAGCGCTTGAGGAAAAATGTTATGATCTGCCCATGTCGCTTCATCGGACGTTTCCGTCGCAGAAGGACGAGACGGTCAAGTTTCTATTCGCATGCCATGATCAAAACCTGATCGAGGGCGTTCTGATGCGCTACCATTATGGTTATTCGCTTTGTATCTCCACCCAGGTGGGGTGCAAGATGGGTTGCGCCTTTTGCGCCAGCACGCTGAGCGGTTGCGTTCGCAACCTGAGCGCGGGCGAGATGCTTTCGCAGGTGCTGCTGGCCAACCGCTATCTGGACGGCAGCGGGAAGGTTGGGCATATTGTGCTGATGGGTAGCGGGGAGCCGATGGACAACTACGAAAACACAGTCCGATTTCTTCGCCTCGTCAACGATCCGAATGGCCTGAATTTAAGTTTGCGTAACATATCCGTGAGCACCTGCGGACTCGTCCCGCAGATTCGCCGGCTTGCGGAGGAAGGGCTGGCGGTTACGCTGAGCATTTCATTGCATGCGCCAAACGATGAAATCAGGCGGCAGATCATGCCCGTTGCGCACACATGGCCCATATTGGAACTGATGGGCGCGGTTAGGGAATATGTGGAAAAAACGGGCCGCCGCGTGGTGTTTGAATATGCTCTTATCGATAAGTTCAACAGCGCGCCCGCACAGGCGAAGGAGCTTGCGCGGCTGGTACGCGGGCTGCAATGCCACGTTAACCTGATTCCCCTGAACCATGTGGACGAGCGAAGCCTCGCGCCTGCCGCGCCGGAGGCGGTCAGGACGTTTCTTCGCACGCTGGAAGAGCAGCACGTATCGGCTACCGTGCGCCGGGAGATGGGGACGGACATCGGCGGCGCGTGCGGTCAACTGCGAAGAAGGCACTTGCAATCGGAGGCATAACTTGCTACCATAGCAGGAACGGTGGAAATTGCGGACAGCCGCGCTTTTCAAGCGCGCTGTGAGAGGGAGGGTACCATGCGGGTCTGGCAAAAGACACATCAGGGCTTGGTGCGGGCCAGTAATCAGGACAGCCTGCTTGTGGACGAGCACGTCTACGGCGTGGCGGACGGTATGGGCGGCCATAAGGGCGGCGAGACTGCCAGCCGCGTGGCTGTTCAGGTGCTGAAAAACGCTCTGCATGGCAAGAAGCCGGAGGAGCATGCGCTCCGCGTGGGTATCGAGGCGGCAAATCGCCGCGTTTTTGATATGGCCCGGCACGACGGCAACTTGAGCGGCATGGGCACCACCGTTACGCTGCTTTGGGAGGACGCCGGACAAGTGCTGATTGGGCACGTGGGAGACAGCCGCGCCTACCGGCTGCGTCAACACCGGCTGGAGCAGATTACGGAGGACCACAGCATTGTGGCCGAGCTGATGCGCAATAATGTCATCACCCCTGAAATGGCGAAAAACCATCCCTACAAAAACGTCATTACCCGGGCTGTGGGCATCGACCCGGCGGTGGTGCCCGATGTGTTTTGCTCGGACAAGCGCGCGGGCGATCTCTGGCTTGTGTGTTCCGACGGCCTTTACAACATGGTCGGCGACGAGGCGATAGCCGAAGCGTTGGACGTGCTTTCACAGGAGGCGGCCGCAGACCGGCTGCTTGAGCTTGCGCTGGACCATGGCGGAACGGATAATATAAGCTTCGTTATCTGCCGCGTCACGGAGGTGGCCGCGCAATGATGAAGGGCATGGTTTTTGCCGAGCGTTATAAATTGGAGGATTTTATTGGACAGGGCGGCATGTCGCTTGTGTACCGCGCGGTGGATATCCGCACGGGCCACAGCGTGGCGGTCAAGATTTTAAAAAGCGAATACAACAGCGACAAGGAGTTTCTCGAGCGTTTTCAGCGCGAGGCGCAGGCTGCGAGCCTGATGTCGCACCACAATATCGTGAATCTGCTGGATGTGGGCGTTGAGGGCGACTACCGCTATCTGGTGCTGGAATATGTAAGCGGCAACACGCTCAAGGATATTATCCGTCAGCGCGGAAGGCTCAACACGGGCACCGCCATACAGATTACCATCCGCATTTTAAGCGCGCTTCAGCATGCGCACGACAATGGCATTATCCACCGCGACATCAAGCCGCAGAATGTGCTCGTGCATTCGGACGGACATGTGAAGGTGGCGGATTTCGGCATCGCGCGCATGACCAACGCCTTTACCATTAGCAAGGGGGACACGGTGGTCGGATCCGTGCACTATTCCAGTCCCGAGCAGGCCACCGGCAGCGTGGTGGAGGCAACGAGCGATATTTACTCCACGGGCGTCGTAATGTATGAGATGCTCACGGGACGGGTACCGTTTGTAGGCGACACGCCCGTTTCCGTCGCCATGCAGCATATTCAGGACGCGCCGCCGCCCATTACCGACTTCGCGCCGGAAGCCCCGCCCGCCGTGGTGGCGGTGGTGATGAAGGCGCTTGAGAAGAACCCGAAAAACCGCTTTCAGAACGCCCGGGAAATGGCGGACGCGCTGATGCGGGCAAAGGAAGGCAAGCTTGATCCCGCGCTGATTGCCCCGACGATGCCGCCGGTACAGAATTCCGGAAGGACGCAAAACGTACAGCAGTCCGTCAGGCGCGTGCGTGAGCTAAGCCCGCGCCCAGCCGCTCAGGGCTCGGGCAGGCGGCCCGCGCCGGGACAGACGTCGCGCCACGCGCCCGTGCGCAGGAAAGGCAGCAGCAAGGCGGCGCAGATCGCGCTTTCTACCGTTGCGGTGGCCGGTGTGCTGACGCTTTTGGTGCTGGGCGTGATAAACGTTTACAACCAAATCGCAAACAGCGCCATCGCGCCGGACATCGTGGGCCTGAACGTGACGGACGCTATGGCGCTGGCCCGGCGGGAAGGACTTAACTGGCAGCAGACCGATATTAATCACGAGAGCCTGCCAGAGGGCACCGTGATCTCACAGATTCCCGAAGCGGATACGCAGATGGAAAAGGGCGACAGCCTGCTGGTAACGGTCAGTTTGGGGCCGGTAAACGCAACCATGCCAAACGTGACGGGACGGAGCTATGAGGAGGCGGCCACGCGGCTTAAGGAGCGCAACCTTGGAGGCATTGTGGTGATCAAGACCACCTCTACGGAGGCGGTGGGAACGGTGCTGGCGCAAAGCCCGCAGGCGGGGCAAAGCTATACGGTTGGGCAGAATGTGGAGCTGACGATTTCCGGCGGCAGCACCATGGTGCCCGAGGTGACGGGCATGACGCAGGAGAAGGCGACCTCCGTCCTTCACGAAAACAGCCTGACCGTTGGGGAGCCCGTCTATGTCGAGGTAACGGACGAGTCGCAGGTGGGTCTGGTGATGGCGCAGAGCCCGGCGGGGGGGACGATGGCCGTGCTGGACGCGCCGGTTACCCTGACCGTGGCGGTCGCGAGCGAGCGCTATCAGGGTGAGATAAGCATTAATCCACCCCAGAGCGATAAGGACAGGACGCTGCGTGTTACGCTCATGGAAAACGGCCAGGAAGTTGTCAAGTACGAGGGAACCATCGCGGCGGGCACGAACACCGCGATGCTGATTCCGGTATCATCCGACGAGGGCGGCGAGCTAACGTGCCGGATTTATCTGGACGGCGAGCTGTTCGCGGAAGAAACGGCGACGTTGCAATAGCGATTGGGAGGGAATGAGAGGTTGACGGAAACAGCCGTTCGCGAGGGCGTGATTGTAAAGGGCGTCGGCGGCTTGTACTACGCGCGCGGCGGGGACGAGACCGTCCATGTGCTGCGTGCAAAGGGCAAGTTTCGAAAGCAGCGTGTGACGCCGATGGTGGGCGACCGTATCCTGTATACGCCCGACCATGGCGACGAGCATGGCTGGGTGGAGGAAATCCTGCCGAGAGAGAGCGAGCTTATCAGGCCGCCGGTGGCCAACATCCGGTATATCCTGTTGGTGCTGGCCCCGCAGCCCGCGCCGGATTACCTGCTTTTGGATACGCTGCTGGTGATGGTGGCCCGGCAGGGGATTGCGCCCGCGCTGGTGGTGAACAAATGCGACCTTGACGATGGGCTGATCGACGAGGTGCGGCGCGAGTATGCGCACC
Organism: Bacillota bacterium; assembly: GCA_023411375.1. Lineage (GTDB taxonomy): Bacteria > Bacillota > Clostridia > Christensenellales > Aristaeellaceae > Limiplasma. Next base: position 78,962 of record JAEYOW010000050.1, read on the forward strand.
TGGGCGCGCCCATTTTGGCGGTGAGCGCACGGACAGGGCAGGGGATTGACGACCTGCGGGAGCTGATCCGGCAAGGAATCTGCTGCTTTGCGGGACAGTCGGGCGTGGGAAAAAGCACCCTTGTCGGCGCGGCGACCGGGCTGCGGCTTGAAACGGGTGAAATCAGCAGAAAGATCGGCCGCGGGCGGCATACCACGCGCCACGCGGAGCTTTTGTACAGCGGAGATTACCGCGTGCTGGACACGCCGGGTTTCAGCCTGCTGGAGCTGTGGGAGGGCCTGGAACCCATAAAGCTAAAGGAGTACTATCCAGAGTTCGCGCGGTATGAGGGACAATGTAAGTTTTCACCCTGTTACCATCTGAGCGAGCCGGGCTGCGCGGTGCTTGCCGCCGCAAAGAAAGGCGAGCTTGGCGCTGAACGGCTGGAACGTTATCACCTGCTGCTTAAAAAGGCGCAGGAGGCTTGGAGGAACCGATATGATTAAGCTTTCACCCTCGATATTGGCAGCTGATCCGCTTTACCTGGGCGACGCGGCGCGCCTTGTGGAGGCCGCTGGCTGCGACGAGCTGCACTTTGATGTGATGGATGGGCATTTTGTGCCTAACCTGAGCTTTGGGCCGCACATTCTTAAGGCCATGAAGCGCGAGGTGGAGATCGTTTACGACGTACACCTGATGATTTCAAACCCCGCCGCGTTTGTGGACGGCTTTATTGACGCGGGCGCGGATATCCTGACTGTGCACGCTGAGGCGGACGGCCTTTTGGAGTGCTTGGAGAGAATTCGCGGGCGTGGCGTTCAGGCGGGCGTGTCGCTGAAACCCGCGACCGGCGTGGAAGCGCTGCGCCCATGCCTTCACCGCCTGGATCGGGTGCTGCTGATGACCGTGGAGCCTGGCTTTGGCGGGCAGAAGCTAATGCCGGAGGTGTTACATAAGGCGCGGGAGCTCCGCGCGCTCGGTTTTGCGGGCGATATCGAGGCGGACGGCGGTATCGGCGTTGAAAACGCGCCACTGCTGACAAAGGCGGGCGTCAATGTGCTTGTGATGGGAACGGCGTTTTTCCGCGCGGACGATCCCGCGCTGGTCGCGCGCCGCGTGCATGGGCTGTAAGGCGCTTCGGGCATGCTAACAGGGATGGCGGGTTATACCCGCCAATCCCGAAAAAAGGAGGCCATGCCAGTGAGCAAACAAATAAAAGAGGAGAAGCGCGCGCTATTTACCCTGACCAAACAAAAAAAACGCATGGGGCGTGCGCCCGTCAAGCACTGACAGGCGTTGGCCTGCCGGAAGGGGACCGGAGGGCGGCGCCCTCCGGTCGCAAACCGAAAACGGCGGTATATGCGGCAATTTCGAAAGCGCTGTGCAACTCCTTATAGGGGCTTCCCGGCCGCGTTTCGTAGAAAATGAAGATTGGACTGAAGATATGCATTTTAACAATTTAAACCTGATTGAACCCTTGCTGAGCGCCGTGACCGAATGCGGCTATGATGAACCCACGCCCATTCAGCGCGAAACCATTCCGCCCGTTTTGGCGGGACGCGACGTGTTGGGCTGCGCGCAGACGGGAACAGGCAAGACGGCGGCGTTCGCGTTGCCTATTTTGCAGCGCTTGCATACCGAGCGTAAGCAGCACACGGGCAAGCGCACCATCCGTACACTGATTTTGACCCCAACGCGCGAGCTTGCCTTGCAGATTTACGAGAACTTCGCCAGTTATGGAAAGCGCCTGCCGTTACGCGCCTGCGTCATTTTTGGCGGCGTGGGCCAGCAACCGCAGGTGGACCAGTTAAATCGTGGAGTGGATATTCTGGTTGCTACGCCCGGCAGGCTTAACGACCTGATCGGACAGGGATTTATTTCTCTTTCGCATCTGGAGATCTTTGTGCTGGACGAGGCGGACCGCATGCTGGATATGGGCTTTATCCACGATGTGCGCAAGGTGATCGCCCTTCTGCCTGAAAAGCGGCAGACGCTTTTGTTTTCCGCGACCATGCCGGCGGAGGTGGAAAAGCTTGCGCTGGGCATCCTTACCAAGCCCGTCACAGTGAAGGTAGATCCTGTGTCCAGCACGGTGGACGCGATCGAACAAAGCCTTTACCTGGTGGATAAGGCGAACAAGAAGAACCTGCTGGCCGAGCTTTTGCGCGGGCCGGAGGTGGAAAGCGCGCTGGTGTTTACCCGCACTAAGCATGGCGCGGACCGGGTTGTGCGCGAGCTGTCGCGCGCGGGTATCCAGAGCAAGGCCATTCATGGCGACAAGAGCCAGAGCGCCCGCCAACAGGCGCTGATGGAGTTCAAGAGCGGCAAGATTCATGTAATGGTGGCGACGGATATCGCCGCCCGCGGCATTGATATCGCCGGGCTGTCCCATGTGTTCAACTACGACCTGCCAAACGAGCCGGAGGCCTATGTTCACCGCATCGGCAGAACGGGACGCGCCGGCATGGAGGGCAGTGCCGTCAGCTTTTGTTGCATAGACGAGATGAAGGAGCTTTCCGCGATTGAAAAGCTGATTGGAAGGGCGCTGCCGCGCAGGGAAAGCGCCTGGCCCATGGAGGTTTTTACAGAAACGGTCAAGCAGCCACGCCAGCCAAGGCCTTCGCGGCGTGTGGAAACGGTCCAGCCGGAGCGCGGCGTTCGACAGTCCGCGCCAGGGCGCGACCTAAGGGGGAAGCCCGCCCCCGCCCAGCCCGAAAGGCAGCTTGCCAGGAAGCAGATTGACGAGCGGCGAAGAGCCGCAAAGCCAAGTGGGCGGTCGCAGGAAAAGCACGAGCCGCAGGAACGTGGCGCCGAGGCGCGGCAGGCGCAAATGACGAAGGCAACGCCGCTGGAGCGTCCGGTGCGTGCAACCCCACTTCGAGCTGCTTCAAACCACGCGGACGGCGGCAGATTTTCCAGAACGGAGGAACGTCCGCAGGCACGGGAAAGCGCCTATGTGCGCGAGCCGATGCCAGAACCGATGGTTCCACAGCGCCGCGCGCCTAAAAGGCCGTTGGCCACGGGGCAGGACAGGCGGTAACGGCCGCCTGCTCCAGACTGCCAAAAACGGCTGAAATAGCCGCGTGCTTCCGACTGTTAGGCCGCAAAGTGTGCGATTGTCGGGAAGCGTTTAACCTTACGCTTTTATCAAATGATCCATTGGGTCGGCGCTTACCTCCGGCGTATATGCCGAAGGCGCGGAGGAAAAGCTGTTTCGGAGGATGCTTTGAGCGGGTGGCGGATTGCCGCCCGCTCAAAATAAAACCGTATAAGAACAAAAGGAGTACGCAAAATGCCCAGGCAGATGACGGCCGAGGAAAAGCTTGTTTACATGACCGAAACACCGCTGCCCAAGCTGGTGTTTACCCTTGCGGTACCCACCATTATCAGCATGCTGATCACCTCGTTTTACAACATGGCCGACACCTATTTTGTCGGCCTGATCGGCTCGGCCAGCGCGACGGGCGCGGTTGGCGTGGTGTTTCCGCTGATGTCCATCATGCAAGCGGTTGGTTTTATGTTCGGGCACGGCTCTGGCAACCACATGTCGCGTGTGCTGGGCGCGGGCGATACCGGGGATGCTCAGCGCATGGCCGCGACCGGCTTTTTCAGCGCGTTTATCGCCGGGCTTATCATTATGCTTTTGGGCCTGCTGGCGGCCGAACCGCTGGTGTTCGCGCTCGGCTCTACCGAGACGATCGCTCCGTATGCCGGCGAATATATCGCCTACCTGATGCCGGGCGCGCCGTTTTTGGTGGCGAGCCTCGTGCTTAACAATCAACTCCGTTTTCAAGGCAGCGCGTTTTACGCAATGATCGGCATCACCTCCGGCGCCGTACTCAATGTCGCGCTGGACCCGCTGTTTATCTTCGTGTTTGAGATGGGCGTTGCGGGCGCTGCCCTGGCGACCAGCATCAGCCAGATCGTAAGCTTTGTACTGCTCCTGATCGGCACGCGAAGGGGCGGCAATATCCCCATCCGCTTTAAGAGCTTTACGCCCACGACTGAAAACTTCCGCGAAATTTTTCGCGGAGGCGTGCCATCTTTGGCGCGGCAGGGACTTGCCAGCCTGGCGACCGTGTGCCTGAACGTGGCCTCCGGCGGCTATGGCGACGCGGCGATTGCCGCCATGAGCATTGTTTCGCGCATCATGCAAATGGCGGGCTCGGCCATCATCGGATTTGGGCAGGGCTTTCAGCCCATCTGCGGCTTTAACTACGGCGCGAAGCTTTATGGACGCGTACGAAGCGCCTTTTGGTTTTGCGTGAAGGTCTGTTTTGGTATGCTGCTGGTGATCGCGGCGGTCGCCATGTTTTTTGCGCCGCAGATCGTCCGGTTGTTTTTGCAAAACGATATGCTGGTGCAGGAAATCGGCGCGCTGGCGCTGCGGCTGCAATGCCTGTTTCTTCCGCTTTTTTCCTTTGTTATTATCTCCAACATGATGCTACAGACCATGGGCATGGCGGGCAAGGCCACGCTGCTAGCTGCGTCCAGGCAGGGGCTTTTCTTCATACCGACGGTTTTTATTCTGGAAAGGTGCTTCGGGCTGCTGGGCGTGCAGATGAGCCAGACTGTTGCCGATCTGTTATCCTTTATCCTGGCGGTGCCGCTTACGTTGTCCGTGCTTAGGGAGCTTAAGCGCAGGGAAGGGGAGCCTGACGGAGCCCGAACGGAAAATTCCAAGTAAATTTTGAGAAAATGTGATAATTCAGCAATTGAAACCGCCTAACAATTGTCGCGACAAACAAGCGAAGGGGCGTAACCGAATGACGAAGGAAGAAATGGGGCGGGGTGTATGGGAACACCGCGCGTCCATGATGCGGTTGGCGGTTTCGATTGTGCATAACAGTCAGGATGCGGAGGACGCCGTAAGCGAGGCCGCCGTACGCGCCATGAGTAGCGCGGATGGGCTGCGGGACGAGAGCCGGCTGAGGCAATGGCTTTTGAGCATTACGGCACACTGCTGCTACGACTGCCTGCGCAAAAAGAAGCGCGAACAGCCCACCGGTAATGTGGGCCTGTTTGATTTACCCGTTTTTGAGGCCGAGCCGGATAACCCGGTGTTTCAAAAGCTCCAAACGCTGCCCGCGTCCCTTTCTCAGGTGCTGACGCTGTACTACTACGAGGGCTATCTGGCGCGCGAAATCGCAAAAATTCTCCGCATCCCGCTGAGCACGGTGCTCATGCGCATGAGTCGGGGCCGCCGGAAGCTAAAGGCCCTGTACGAGGCGGAAGGGAGGGACGCGCAATGACGAACCGGGAATTTGACCGCTTTGTGCGCGTCTCCGCGCAGAAAGAGGTATTTATGTTGACCAAGCGAACGGACGACAGGCTGAAGCGTGCACTTGACGCGCTCGCGCTCAACGTGCGGATACGCAGGCTGACGGCGCGCACGGCGGCGCTGGCCCTGCTGATTGTGCTGCTGCTGACGGCGGTGGCGCTGGCTGCGGTGAATGCGCCGGGAATTTTGGATGTGCTTAGAAGTTGGAACGAGGACGACAGCGACGTGTTCAGGTCGCTAAAGGAACAGACGGCGCAGCCTCAGCACCAGGTTTATGAGCTGCCTGATGCGACGATCACCGTGACGGAGGCGATTTTTGAGGGAAACGAGCTGTATGTGACGGGGCTTGTGGAGCCAAAGCAGGGCGTTGTGATCATGAGCGAGAACTACCTGCCGACAGACCCGTTTGGCATCGATTACCATTATGGGGAGAAGGTGCCGGAGGGAACGCCAAGCTACGCCGAGGTGGCGGAGAAGGACGGCGCACGGCTGATTCAGGTCCATGCGCAGGCGCATGAGGAAAACTGCGGCGGGCTGGCCGATTATAAGCAATACGCGGACGGCACGTTCTCCTTCATCAGCTCGTCGGAGGACGCTTCCGCGCATATCGGGGACGATGGCGCGATCACCGTTACGCTGACGGGAGCCCAGTGGGAGATGACCGCCGAAAACGCGGAAATAGACGATACCTGCGTGCGGAAAAAATGGACGTTTGGCGTACCGGCAATCGCGAAGGAGCTGCGCACGCCGGAGCCGACCGCCACGCCCCTGCCCGAGGCGCTTAGGGAAAACACGCTGGCCGTGATTGGCGATCACGAAAGCAGTGAGATCTATCGGGCGTTCCATGAGGCGGAGCCGGACGCGATCGTGGATTTGCGGCAGCGGGAATACGGGGACGACGGCGGGGAGTTGACCCTGAGCCGAATGCTGGATGGAACGCTTCAATGGGACGTTGCGTGTGTGGACGGCAACGACCCGCTGCTTGGGGAGCTTTTGAAGCGCGGAATGCTCGCGGATCTGTCCCAGAGCGGCGTTGTTTCCGAGGCCGCCTTGCGGATGTACCCGCGCGTGCGGGAACACATCCAAAGCGGCGGGGTGGTATACGCTGTGCCGGGATGGCCGGGCCAGAAATGGTATCTGTCGCCGCGAAAAGAGGCCGCGGAAAAGCTTGGCATCGAGGCCGGGGCCGACCCGGCGACGTTTGACGGGCTGCTGGATTTTATCGAGCGCTACCTGGCGCTGCCCAGGGAGGCGCGCACGGGCTATGTGATGTACGAACCCGTTTACCAGCGCATCCTGACAGAGCAGGCCGTGCGCATGCGGGTGGCGGAGTGCCAGTATCTGAATGAGCGGGTTACACTGAGCACACCTGAAATGCTCAGGCTGCTTGCGCGCATCGAACAGCTATCCGCAAGGCTGCTGGAAGCGGAGGGGACGCCGGCAGGGGCGGGCGGCACGGAGGTGTTGCTGATCGATTCGTTCATTCCCTACCGCCTGTTTGCGGATTCGCCGCTGATCGCGGAGGTTTGGAGCGATCTGTACGTCGTCAACGCAAACAGCGTGCGCCTAGGGCAGGCGATGCGCTACGCGGAGTGCGCTATCACGGGCATGAAGGAATTGCGGATGTGGAAGATTTATCCCGTACAGGCGGAGGAGCTGAAGGAGAAAGATCGGGAGGAGCTTCAAGTTTATGCGGAGCGAATCGCGCCATACCTGTTTTATGCGCCGCCGGATCCGAGGTACGAGCTGTGCGGGGAGGACGGGGAGACGCGCAAAAGTCTGGAAAACCGGTATTTTTCCGGCAAGATTGGGGCGGAGGAATATTTGCGGGGCCTTGACGGGCTGCTGAACCAAAAAGCGGAATAATCCTCCGGTTCAAGTGCGGCGCAGCGGAATTTGAACGCGACGCGGTGGAATTCCTCGCTTGCGTGGAGGCGAGCAAAATGATATACTCTGGATTCAACTGGGAAATGGACGGCGCTTTCTTGGCGGCCAGCGAGGCGGCGCATGAGCGCCTTATCCCAGCAGTTGATACGAAGCGAGGAACCACCATGCCACAGGAACACGGAAACGCCATGAGCAATCAGGTCTACGAGCACCTGAAAGATTTGATTTTATCGCAGCAGATCAAGCCCGGCGAGAAAATTCCCGAGGCGAAGATCGCCGCGCAGTTCGGCTTCAGCCGCACGCCCATTCGCGAAGCCATCAAGCAGCTTGCCAACGACGGCATCGTAACGCTCTATCCCAACCGTTTTGCGGAGGTGGCCGTCTTTTCCGGAGAATGGCTCCAGGAGGTGGGCATCGTTCGCCTGGCGTTGGACACGGTTGCCGCGCGCCTTGCCATTTTGCACGGAAGCAACTACGACTATTCCGTGATGGAAGCGTATAACGAAAGATGCCTGAGCGCCACGCGCGCCGGGGATGTGGCGCAACGCATCAAAATGAACTGCGCTTTTCATCTGGAATTAAGCCGTATCGGCAAGAACGCGGAGCTTTACGATATGCAGAAGCGCCTGTATCTGAAGCTGGAGTTTGCGCAGGCATGCCACTACAGCAATGTGCAGCCCGAGGAAGAGCAATACCGCCAGCACGCGGAAATGATCAGGGCGCTCTACGACCGTGATGAGGAACGGCTGATTACGCTGCTGGCAACGCATGAACATACTTTTCATAATATGGAGAAGGACCCGGCGGTTATCCGGGATATCAACCTGCTGTTTGCGCCCGTGCCGCGCGGCGGCGGTACGGACGCCTGAAACGACAGAGATACGAGCGCTTCCGGGATGGGAAGGTTTTCCTTCCATATGCCGGGAGCGTGTTTTTTTCGTTGGCTTCTTTGAAAGATGATGATATGAGTAGAAAGCCAATCATGGTTTGCTATAGAAATTTTGGTATACCATTTTATAAAATGGTATTGACGTAGGCTTGAATGTATGGTATGCTGTGCCCAAGTCCAAAACGTTTATATTACGAAGGAGTGGTTTTCAAATGAAGAAATGGTTATGCCTGTCACTGTCCCTGATGCTGGCGCTGTGCGCCGCAGGTTCCGCTTTCTCTGAGGGAATTCTGAGCTTTGGCACCGGTTCGGTTGGCGGCACGGATAATGTGGTGCTGGAGGCGCTGTCCTCCGTAGTTAACAGCAAAACCGGTCTGCGCACCTCCACCGTGACCACCTCCGGCGGTGCGGAGATCATCTACCTGATTGAGTCCGGCGACGTTCAGGGGGGCTATTCCGGCACGATTGACCTGGTAAACGCCATGAACGGCGCTGCGCCCTTCACCGAGGCAATCGGTGTGGAAAATATGCTGCAGGGTTTCGGGTTCGTGACCTGGGCGCTTCCCATTGTGGTGCTGGACGGCTCCGACATTAAGTCATACGAGGATTTGGAGGGCAAGCATATCGGGTTCCCGCCCGCCGCTTCCAGCTCTACCGCCGTGCTCAACCTTGTGATGGAGGCCTATGGCCTGACCGGCAAATGCACCATTGACTATTTCACCTGGTCAGAGGGTTATACCGCGCTCAAGGATGGCCGGGTGGACGCCTTTGTCGGCTCTTACGCCAACTTAAGCCCCATCTCCGGCATTGTGGAAATCGAGGCTACAAATCCCATCCGCGTGCTGAACATGTCCGAGGAGGTGGCGGCGAAGGTAAAGGAAATGAATGCCGGTGTGGGCACGGGAAAGCTCACCTCTGCTGAGTGTGCGACCATCCCAGAGGGCGAGAGCTATCTGGCCGCCGCAAACTCCGGCGTGGTGATTCTCAGTGCGAACGTCAGCGAGGAAGACGCTTATGCTTATACCAAAGCGGCAATTGAGAATCTGGATGAGCTTAAAAACATCTCCACCTACTTTGACAAGTTCGAGGACGTCGCGGTTTCCGTGTGTGTCGAAACCATCCCCTTCCATCCCGGCGCGGCCCGTGCCCTTAAGGAAGCGGGCATGTGGGAGGACCGCTTTACCGTATACGGCGAGTAAAACCGCTTGATTGCTTCAAGCATTCTTACGGCGTTCGCAAGCGTCTGAAACCACGGCGGGTGTTTCACACAGAAACGCCCGCCGCTTTATGAAAGGTGGAACGTCTCTCCATGTCCGAAACCATCGCTGTACAAGACAAGAGCAAGGTAGAACTCTGGGTGGACCGCGCGACGACCGTCATCGCTGTCGTTATGAGCGTCTATCACCTGCTTGCGGCTAATTTCACCATTTTTGCTTCGGAACAGCATATCAATCTGCATATCGCTTTTGCATTAGTCATCATCTTCCTTCAGGCCATTAAGCTGACGGATACCAAATCCAAGGTTCGCAGCGTTTTCATGATTGTTTTTTTGCTGGCGAGCATCGTAACCGCCGCCTACATTCATTTTAATTCCACGCGCTTTCAGATGGCGATTGGCCGCCAGCCGTTTGATAAGGTGTTTTCAGGCGCGGTATTTCTGGTTGTTATTTTGATCGCCACAAAGCGCACGTGGGGCTGGGTGATTCCGATTATCGCGCTCGTGGCGCTGGCCTACGGTTACTTTGGTCCATACATGCCCGGCGTTTTCTTTCATTCCGGGCTTAGCCTGCCGCGCCTGATCACCTATGTGACCACCAACTTCACGGGCGTATACGGCATGCTTGCCTCCGTGTCAGCCAATACGATCGTTCTGTTCACCATTTTCGGCGGGCTGATGGAGGCATTTGGGGCCATCAGCTCCATCATGAACGTCGCCATGGCGGCCAGCACCAAGATTCGCTCCGGCGGCGCTCAGGTTGCCGTGCTTTCCAGCGGATTGATCGGCTCCATTACGGGCAGCGTAGCCGCCAATATTACGCTTACGGGTGCGGTTTCCATCCCGCTGATGAAGAAGCGCGGATACCCGCCGGAATTCGCGGCGGCCTGCGAGGCGACGGCCTCCACGGGCGGCGCGATCCTCCCGCCGGTGATGAACGCCGCGGCATTTATCATCGCATCTTGGACGGGCATTCCTTACATTTATATCGTGGCGGTGGGCGTCGCGCCCGCGCTGCTGTACTATCTGGGCATCGCCATCAGCGTGTATATCAAAGCGCTTAAGCTGGGCGACGAAAAGGTCAAGGGCGAGATGCTGCCGCAGTTTCACAAGGCGTTTGGCAAGCTGATGATGTTCATTGTGCCGGTAATCGTGCTGGTGGTGCTGATGATTATGAGCTACTCGCCGCAGAAGGCTCTGTTCATCGCCATCCTGACGCTGATCGGCATGGGTCTGGCGCTCCAGCTTATCGACCGGGAGAGCGGCGGGCCGGTGAACGCGCTCAGGGAATTTGTAAAAAAGGTGTTCGCGGGCTTTGCGTCCGGCGGCAAGACCGTGGCGGGTATCGCCGTTTGCATGGCGACCATGGGCTGCGTGGTGGAGATTTTGACGGCAACGGGCCTTCCATCGAAGATTTCGCAGTTCGCGCTTTCGTTGGCGGGGGATAATCTGTTTGTTCTGGCGCTTTTGGTGGCGGGCGTTTGCCTGATCTTCGGCATGGGTATGCCCAGCGGCTCTGCGTACATTCTGGCGGCGCTGCTTGGCGCACCGGCGCTGACCACCTTCGGCGTACCGCTGATTGTGGCGCATTTCTTCGTGTTCTACTATGCGGAGCTGAGCGCGATTACGCCGCCGGTCGCCATCGGGTGCCTGGTTGCGTCCGGGCTGGCAAAGGCCAAGTTTATGAAGACCTGCCTCATCTCCATGCGGCTTGCCATCGGCGGTTTTGTGCTGCCGTTCCTGTTCCTCTACCGTCCGGCAATTCTATTGCAGGGGCCTTGGTACGAGACGGTTTGGGCGGTTTTGATGGTGGCGATCTTCATGTTTGCGTTCATCATCGCTGCGGAGGGTTTCTTCTTGCAGAAGATGAAGTGGCAGGAGCGCGCCTTGGCGGCGGTCAGCGCCGTATGCTTCCTGATTCCGGTTTATGTGCTTGACTTTGCGGGCATTGCGCTGTTTGCCGCGCTGCTGGCGTGGCACATCCGCAATTTCCACCGGAACAGGTCCGGCGCGTCTGTTCCACAGGAGGCCTGAATGAGAGCGAAACGGATTTGCCTGATTGCAACCATGGATACCAAAGCCAAGGAAGCCCGCTTTCTGCGAAGCGAGCTGGAACGGCTCGGGCTTCTGGTTACGCTGGTGGACACCGGCATTTTGAAGGAAAGCCCGGAAGACGTTGATATTTCGCAAAGCGAGGTGTTGGGCGCGTCTTGTGGGGAAGTAAAGCGGGCCAAAACCCGCGCTGAGGCCTCCGACTATATGGGAAGGGGTCTGTGCCGGGTGGTGGACAGGCTGTACCGGCGTGGAGAGCTTGCGGCGGCCGTTTCGCTGGGCGGCTCGGGCGGCACGGCGCTGGCGAGCATGGCTATGCGAGCGCTTCCGCTGGGCGTGCCCAAGGTGATCGTTTCTACAATGGCCTCCGGTAACACGCTGCCCTATATACAGGGCGAGGATATTTTGCTGATCAACCCAGTGGTGGACATCCAGAACCTGAATTTTCTTACCCGCAACGCGCTTCGGCGCGCTGCGGGGACGGTGGCCGCGATGCTGAAAGCGCCGCTTGAGCGTGATGGGGCGAAGCGCGCCGTTGCGATCAGCGGCTTTGGCGTGACAACGCCCTGTGTGGACGCCTGCGTGGAGCGGCTGGAGCAAGAGGGATACGAGGTGCTGGTTTTTCACGCGCGGGGCATGTCCGGTGGGCGAATCATGGAAAAGATGATTGCGGAAGGCCACTTTGCGGGCGTGCTTGATTTAACCACCAGCGAAATCGCGGACGAGGTGGCCGGAGGGATTTATGCCGTCGGCCCCGAACGGTTGAGCACGGCTGCGCGGCTGGGGATTCCATATGTGGTTACGCCGGGCGCGTTGGAGATGATCAACCTGGGCACCGAGGATACGCTGACAGAGAAGCAGCAGGGCCGCGTGCTTTACAGGCACAGCCCGTCCTCCGTTAAGATGCGCGCCAACACGGAGGAATTGCGCGCATGCGCCCGCGTCTTTGCGGACCGGCTGTCGCAGGGACAGGGCAACGTCGCCGTACTGGCCGCGAAGAAAGGCTTTTCAATGGTAAACCGTGAGGGCCAGGTGTTTTACGATCCGGAGGCGGACGCGGCGTTCCTGAGGGAGCTGACGGAGCGTATGCCCGCCCGGGTGCCCGTAACGGTTCTTGATACGCATCACAACGACGCCGCGTTTGCGGAGGCATGCGTGCAAACGCTGCTTGCGCTGATTGACGGCAAGGAAAAGGAATGAATGCCCGATGACGAGCAAGGAACAGATTTTATGCGCCCTTCACGAAACCATCCGGCAGGGCAGGCCGGTAATCGCCTGCGCCGCCGGAGCCGGGTTGATCGCGCGGCTGGAGGAGAAGAGCGGCGCCGACCTGATTGTGGTATATAATTCCGGACGCTACCGGATGAACGGCATTGCATCCATCGCGGGCAACCTGCCCATCGGAGACGCCAACCAGATCGTATATGAAATGGGACGCGACCAAATTCTGCCCATGGTGCGCCATACCCCTGTGGCCGCCGGAATTTATGGCGTGGATCCCACCCGAGACATGCGGAAATTCCTGTTGAGCCTTTGGGAGCTTGGCTATCGCTGCGTCATCAACTTTCCCACCATCGGCAAGCTTTCCGGCCCTATCCGGCAGGAGCTGGAACAGGTGGGACTGGGCTTTGAACGGGAGGTTGAAAGCCTGAAGCTGGCGGCGGAGCTTGGCTTTGTTACCCTCGCCTACTGCTACAATCCGGAGGAAGCCGAAATGCTCGCGCGCGCGGATATCGACATCATCGTTTCCCATGTGGGCCTGACGGCGGGAGGCGATGTGGGCGTCAAAACGGTTAGCCCGCTGGATACCGCCATTGAAAAAACTGAAGCCATTTTGAGCGCCGCCGTCAACGTAAAGAAGAATATCATCCCGCTATGTCATGGCGGGCCGATCGTAACGCCGCAGGACGTTGGGCGCGTGTTAGCCGAAACCTGCGCCGCGGGCTTTGTCGCCGCCTCCAGCATTGAGCGGTTGCCCATTGAAAACGCGATCACCTCGACGGTTCAGGCATTGAAGAGCGTGAAAAAATGAGGCGGGACCGTTGCAAACACGTCGTATTTTATGCGACGCTTCTCGCCTTGGGCGGCCTGTGCGCCTTTCGTACACAGCTTGGGGAGAACGGCCCGGCAACGATGGCGGCGGCTCTGCTGGCGTTTGCGATCCTCAACTGGATTTTGGAAACCGCACCTGTCGCCGTCGTCTCGCTGGCGGTCATCGCCTTCGTACCCTGTACGGGGCTGATGAGCTTTGAGGCGGCGGTAAAGGGAAGCTTTGGCAACTCCATCTTCGGTTTTTTTCTAGGCGTGCTGCTGATGTCCTTCGCGTTTCGTGATACGGATTTGGGCAGGCTGATCTCCAAAGGAATTTTCCGACTGTTTGGCAGCAGGCCCAGGGCCATTGTGCTGGGCATTATGATCGCGGGCGCGCTGCTTGCCATGTGGGTGACGGAGGTGGCCGCGGCGGCGATTGTGTTTCCCATCGCGCTGTCTATCTGGGACAAGACGGGAGACAGGGCCGACCACGAAACCCTTGGCAGGGCCATGATGCTGGCTGTTGCGTGGGGATGTGCCTTCGGCGGTGTGGCGACCCCGATCGCCACGGGCGCAAATTTGATTGCGCTTAATTACCTGAAGGAATATTGCGGTATTTCGGTGAGCTTCGGGCAGTGGATGACGATTGGCCTGCCGATTTGCGCGACGCTGATTGCGGTTGGTTGGCTGATTTTGTCGCGGCCCTTAAAGGACGGCGCCCCCTTGGAAACAGGCGGGGAAGCGGCGTGCTTTGGCCGAAGGGAAAAATGGTTGACCGTCATTTTCTGCTGCGCGGTGGCGTTATGGATTTTTGGGGGTTCGTTTGGGCTGGGTAGCCACCATGTGGCATTATTATGCGCGGTCGCGTTGTTTTTGCCCGGCGTGGAGGTGGTGGAATGGAAGAAGGCGATCCAAAACATCAGCTGGGATTCCATTTTGCTTATCAGCGCCGGAGTGCTGATTGGAGATATCCTGTATTCCTCGGGTGTGGCGGAAACGCTGGCGCGGCTGTTCTTTGTGCCCGCGCTGCTTCAGAGCGGACTGCTTGTGCGGGGGGTATACATTGTTCTGTCCGTATCGGTGCTCAAAATTCTGTTTTCCAGCAATACGGTTTCCGGCGTTGTGCTGGTGCCGATCATGATCTCGCTGGCGTCGGCTTATGGACTTTCGCCCTGGGGGCTGGTCGCGCCGTGCATCTTCTCCTCCGCGCTATCGCTGATTGTGATTTCAAGCAGCCCGGTCAACGTCATCCCGTATTCGGCAAGGGCGTTTACGCCAAAGGATATGGCTATGTATGGCGGCGTAATGACGCTGATGACCGCGCTGATCATCGGCGGGTGGCTGACGGTGTTCGGTGTAAACTAATCGCAACGGGATAGCTGATATTATGAAACAAAACGCCTCCGGCCAAAGCCGGAGGCGTTTTATGTTCAGAGGCGTTGAATGGGCCTTGCAAACGATTTAAATGTGGTTTACATTCATTCGCACATTTTATCCCTTTCCCGCATACACTTGGATTGAGCGAGGTGAAGCCGCATGCCCGGACCCTTTCAAAAATGCTACCCCACGGGAAACAGCAAACCGTTGATGATCGCGGGGTATGCGCTGGTGGTTCTCGGGATCATCCTGCTGTTCGCGTGCATCCCCTGCTGGGCGTGGCTGGCGCTGCTGGGCCTGGGACTGATGATCGCGGGCGTGCTTCTGCTTAAACTCAGCAAGGCATGGAGGTGACGGGTGATGTCAGTGAAGATGATTTGTATTCGCGCGCCGCGCTTTTTGAGCGGATTTCTCAGGCTGTTTGTGCGCAAACGCAGATAGACGGGTGGGCGCGCAAGGCGTGCGTCCGCTACTTGGCGCGCGGCTTAAAGATGAGAGCGACCAGCGTACCAAAGAAAATCGCCGCCGCAATACCGCCTGCCGTTGCGGATAGGCCGCCGGTGAAAGCGCCAATCAGACCGCTTTCCTGTACGTTGAACAAAACGCCCTGGCAGAGGGCATGCCCAAAGCCGGTGAGGGGAACGGTTGCGCCCGCACCCGCAAAATCGGCCAGCGGGCCGTATAAGCCCACGGCGCTCAGCACCACGCCAGCCAGGATGTAGCATACCAGAATGCGCGCGGGCGTGATTTTGGTGCGCAAAACGAGTACCTCGCCGATGGCACAGAGCAGGCCGCCGACCAGAAACGCTTTTATATACATCAAAAACATCATCATGATTTGCTTCCTCCCGTGGGGGATTCCAGCACCACCGCGTGGGCGATGCCGGGGATGCTTTCGCCCTGCTGGCTGCTGGTGAGGCTCATAAGCGCGCCTGTCGCCATGAAGATAATGCGGCGGAGCTCTCCGCGCTGGAGGCGCGGCAGCAGATGGCCGTTGAGAACGGAAGCGCTACAGCCGCAACCGCTGCCGCCGGCGTGCGTATCCTGTTCCTTGCGGTCAAAAATCAACAGGCCGCAGTCCGTATACCTGTCGTCGGGCAGCGGTATCCGCTGCTCGCGCATCAATTGCATCAGCAGATCGTGTCCGACCTGCCCCAAGTCGCCCGAAACGATCAAATCGTAATCTGCGGGCGTCGTCTTGGTATCGGTGAAAAGGGCAAGCAGGGTGTCGGCGGCGGCCGGAGCCATGGCTGCCCCCATGTTGTTTGCGTCGGTAATGCCCAGGTCGATAACGCGGCCCATGCATACGCGCGCGATATGCGCCAGCGGCGGCGCTTTGGGTTGGAGGCTGACCAGCGTCGCACCCGCGCCCGTGACCGTCCATTGAGCGGTGGGGGTGCGTTGCGAACCAAACTCCAGCGGAAAACGGTACTGCCGCTCCGCCGTGCAAAAGTGGCTGCTGGCCGCGCACACCACCTGCGTTGCGTGCTGTCCATCCAGCAGCATGCCGGCCAGGCAAAGGCTTTCGGCCATGGTGGAGCACGCGCCGTAGAGCCCGATGAAAGGAATGCCGAGATCCCGCGCCGAGAAGGAGGCGGTGATGATCTGGTTGAGCAGGTCGCCACCCAGCAGAAATTGTACCTCGGACGGCTTGGAGCCGCCCTTTTCAATCGCCCGCCTGATTGCGTCCAGGTAAAGCTGCTTTTCAGCCAGCTCAAAACTCTCCTGGCCGTAAAGCTCATCGTCGGTCACAAAGTCAAAATCGGCCCCCAAAGGGCCTTCGCCCTCCTTTTTCCCCACATAGGCGGCGCTGCCGCACAGCGTCGGACGAAGCGGCAGCTCAACGGTCTGCTGCCCAATACGTTTGTTCTGCATGGTTGCAATTTCCTCCCGGCCATCAATAGATAAACAGCGCATAGATAACGCCGACGATCACCGACGCGCTAACGCCATATACCAGCACCGGCCCGGCAATGGTAAACAGCTTTGCGCCCAGGCCTAGGACAAGCCCCTCGCGGCGAAACTCCAGCGCGGGGGAAACCATGGCGTTTGCAAAGCCTGTAATGGGCACAAAAGAGCCCGCGCCGGCATATTTCCCAATTTTGTCAAAAACGCCGATGCCGGTCAAAAGCGCGGTGAGAAACACCAGCACGATGCTTGCCAGGCTGCCCGCGTCGCGCGCGGATAGCTTGAACACATGCGCTCCCAGGTCTATGACGCCCTGCCCTAGCACGCAGATCACGCCGCCTACCCAAAAGGCGTTAAGCAGCCCCATCCACATTTTAGACGGGGGAGAGAACTGGTCCGTCAGTTGGCTGTAATGTTTGGGATCGGTGTGGACGCGCTGTTTATCCATTTTCGCTTCCTCCCTCGCTTAAAAGCGCCGGACGTTCACGGTGGGTTTGCGAGGCCGGTTTACGATAGATTTCACGCTCGGCGGGACGGGGATGATGCGCAAGATCGGTTGGGGTCATTTGCTGATGCTTGTTGGGTGACATGCTTCCACTTCCTTTGCGAGAAAAGTATGCCATCACGGGACAAAAAGTATGCGGGACGGTGTCTTTCGAAGGAAAACAATAAAAAAAGACCGCCGCGTACGGCGATCCGATTTTAGGATAAAACGGGGCCTAAACACCTCTTTTTAATCAGGTGTCAGGCGCCGAGATCAATCTCGTTGCCAAAGATCATCACGTTCAGTTCATCATCCACAAGAACGTCGTAGGTGACGGCCGGCGCGGAGACCTCGTTTTCCCAGGCGCGAGCATAGCGGAAGCTCACGCGCGTCATGCCGGACTTTACACCATCCAGCCGGAAGCAAAATGTTCCGCCGGCACCGATCAATCCCTCTGCAGCCTCGTCCTGTTGATAGCCATTGTCCGTTACGGCAAGAATGCTATCATCCTCCACCTGATAGAGCCATTCGTAGCCGGTCGTGGGATTTCCGCGTAAATAAAGGTCAGGCGCTGTGGGCGGGTCGCCGCCTTCGGAAAGGGCGGGTATGCAAAGGCAGATGAGCAGCGTGACTAGCGTGGAAAGGAATACTCTTTTCATGGGAAACGCCTCCTTTTTCTAGATCATACCATAAAAGACGACAAATAACATTACTTGTTCCCAATTTTTTCTTACTTAACCCGAATGTTCAAATGAAGTTGGAAAGGAATAAAAAATTACGCTTCATCTTGACATCGTCACGTGCAATCGGTATACTATAATGGTTGTTTTGTGGTATTCTGCGCGTTGCGGATGCAACCGCGCAACGCCATACATTGAAACTGCAAGGAGTGTTCACTAATGTTCCGTACCTATCAGCCCAAGAAGCGTCAGCGCAGCAAAGTGCACGGCTTCCGTGCCCGTATGTCCACCAAAAACGGCCGCCGCGTGCTGGCCGCCCGTCGCCGCCGCGGCCGCAAGGTGCTCAGCGCCTGAGCGCGGCAGACGAATGCTTCATAGTGAGATCGGCAAAGCCCGCCCCATTTCTTGATATCGGGTGAAGTGGGTACGGGCTTTTCCGATACCACCCGGAAAGGACGATCGCAACCTTGCAGCAGCAGCACCGATTAGGCCCCAACAGGCAGTTCAGCTATGTGTACCGCCGTGGCAAGCGGGCTTCATGCAGGGATTTGACTTTGGTTTTCGTCAAAAACAATCAGAAGCGCGTCGGCTTTTCGGTGAGCAAGAAGGTCGGCGTGGCCGTCGTGCGCAACCGCGTCAAGCGCCGCTTGCGCGAATGCGTGCGTCCGCTTCTGCCGGAGATGAAAAACGGGTTGTATGTATTTGTAGCCCGTCCGTCGGCGGCCGAATGCTCCTATGAAAAGCTCAATGCAAGCGTCAGGTCGCTTGTAAAAAAACTGGACGCCGTGAAGCCCGGGACCGGGGAAGTCAAAGCGCCATGAAACGCGTTATGCTTGCCCTTATCCACTTTTATCGGCATCATATCAGCCCCGGTACGCCACCTAGTTGCCGGTTTCAGCCCACCTGCTCGCAATACGCCGTCACCGCGATCGAACGCTTTGGCGCGTGGCGCGGCGGCTGGATGGCTCTTTGGCGAATCATGAGGTGTAATCCATTTTGTAAGGGCGGCTATGACCCCGTGCCCGAGGATCCATACACGACTTTAAGGAGGGAATGACCCCCGATGAATGAATTTCTGGCCAATGTCCTGAGCGGTATCAATTCCGTGATTCATAACTACGGCTGGTCCATGGTCGTCTTTACCATTCTGATTAAAATGCTGCTGTTACCCTTTGATTATAAGAGCCGCAAGAGCATGCGCCGTATGACCGCGTTGCAGCCGCAGGTGGCCAAGCTTCAGAAAAAATATGCCAACGACAAGGAAAAACTCAATCAGAAGACCGCGGAGCTGTACCGCCGTGAGAAGATCAATCCCATGAGCGGCTGTGTTCCGATGCTGATTACCATGCCGATCCTGTTTATCATGTTCGCGGCCATGCGTATTATTGCCAATACGGAACTTGCGAAGCAGGCCATCGACCTGCTGACAACCGGTGTGCAGACAAACGAGGGCTGGCTGTGGGTTAAAAACATCTGGATGCCGGACAGTCCGTTTAACGCCGTTATTGCGGACGCGGCCAACCTGAAGCTGATTCCGGCGGATATTTGGGCAAAGGTGATGAGCGCGCTCTCTCCGGACAAGGTTTCAGCGCTGGCAGAGCTGGGTATTACCAGCGCAAACATTACCGGCGATATGATTTTTGCCCAGTTGCAAAATATCCCCAACTACGCTCAGGAGACGGCCCTTTGGTCGGTAATGCCTTCCGTCAACCTGATTTTCACCAATCTGAATATTTACGCAAACAACAACGGCTGGTTTATCCTGCCGATTCTGGCGGCCGCGACGCAATTTTTGATGACGCTCACGCAGCCGCAGCCGACCGCCGACCCCAACAGTCCGCAGGCGGGTACCGGCAAGTTTATGAAGTACTTCTTCCCGCTGTTCTCCCTTTGGATATGCTCCAGCTACAACGCGGCTTTCTCGCTGTACTGGGTGGTTTCCAACGTCTTTGCTTGGATTCAGGGAATTGTGATGAACAAAATCTTTGAAGCAAAGGAGAAAGCGGCGGAGACGTCCATAGGGGAGGGATCACTGAAATGAGGTCTGTGGAATCCAGTGCCAAAACGATGGAAGAGGCCGTAACTCAGGGACTGGAAAAGCTGGGCGTGTCGTTTGCCGATGTGAAGATCGACATTCTGGACGAAGGCAGCAAAGGCTTTCTGGGTATCTTGGGCGGCAAGCCGGTGGTGGTGCGCCTGACGGTTCGCGAGGACGCCGAGGAGACGGACGTGCTTTCGACGATCGGTCTTAACGAGGCCGTTGCCACGCCCGAGAAAAAAAACGTGAAGCAAAAGGCTGAGAAAGCGAAAAAGCAGGCGCGCGAAAAGGCGGAAAAGCCCGCGAAGGCAGAGAAACCCGTCAAGGTCGAGGCGAAAAAGCCTATCCAGGCCGAGAAGCCCACAAAGCCGGCCCGTATGGAGCAGTCTGCGGCGCAGACTACCGAGGCCCCCAAGGCCGCGCCTTTATGCGACCCTGAGACGCCGGAGGGCAAGGCGCAGCAGTTTTTGCTTGAGGTTACCCGTTTGATGGGCGTGGATGTAAGCGTAAACGCCAGGCGTGACGAAGAGGGAAACGTCCGCGTGGATATGTTCGGCGATACGCTGGGCATCCTAATTGGGCGCAGGGGCGAAACGCTGGACGCTCTGCAATACCTGACCAGCCTGAACGTCAACCGGGGACAGGAGAATTACACCCGCGTCACGCTTGACACCGAGAACTACCGCGCCAAGCGTGAGGAGGCGCTCATGCGCCTGGCAAACCGCATGGCTAACCGCGCCGTCAAGACGGGCCGCAAGGTGGTCATGGAACCCATGAATCCTTACGAGCGCCGCATCTTACACAGCGCCCTTCAGCAGAACGAGAACGTGACCACGCACAGCGAGGGCGAGGAGCCCAACCGCCATGTGGTGATCACGCTGAAGTAACGGTTATAAAGCAAAAGCCGCTGGAAAAGCATCCGGCGGCTTTTTTGTATATAAAAACCCCACGCAAGGCGTGGGGTTCGGAAGAGCTTAAAGCGATGAGAAAGACAGGAAAACTCCTTTTGCTTACAATGAAGTTGCGGTCTGCCAACTGCAACAAAAGCAAAAGGAGGTCATTTGTATGGCAAATGACAATAAGAGTTTATCACATACGAAATGGAACTGTAAATA
>JAEYOW010000052.1 GCA_023411375.1 Bacillota bacterium
CATGGTCTCTACTACCATTTGCTTGAACTCGGCTGTGTATCGCTTGTTTGCTACTCCCTTTGGCATAATAAATCACCCCTAATGTTAGTAGTATATCATACTGTCTAACATTAGGGGTGCAGTTCACTTTTTGAATACGGTTAGAAATAACGGTTGATATAGAGCGGCTTGCGGTAAAACACCTGCGCCGCTTTTTCCAGCGTACAGTCAACCGTCACGTTTTGAAAACTGGACAGCGCCTCCGTATCATAGCGCCCTATGATCAGGCTGGAGAAATCCTGAATGCTCATGCGCATTTCGGGCGTTTTACCGGTTGGCCGCACCTCCGTCGTTACGCCGCTTTCAAACACGGCTTCAAAGCAGCCGTTATTCCGGCTGATCTGCGGATCGCTGATTTCAAGCGTAATGCTCCCCGTGCCGCGCATGCGCGCCATACGCAGCACCCGCTCCACATCGACCACCCGCGCCATGCCGCACTGTTCCCGAGTGCATTGCACCGTGCCGAAGCTCCACTCCGGCAGCAGCGGCCCAAGCTGAACGTCCACCGGTAAATGCAACATGGCGTATTTATGATCCGCCGCCGTGCTGACCAGCAGGCCGACTAGGCCCCAAAAGCCCTCCAAATCAACAAAGCAAAAACGGGTGCAAAGCAGGTTCCGCTCATTTCCCTCCACCAGCAGCTTGAAGCTGACATAGCCCTTTGGGGATTGATCCGCGCTTCTATACAAATAGGTATACTCCTGATCGCGGAACGGATTTGCCTCGTCAATCCAGCGGTACTCGATATCCCCGTCAATGGTCATCAGATTATAGCGGTTTTGCCAGGCTTCATATACACGCCTGATCTCAGCCTTCATATCCGCGCCCGGCTCCAGCAGCGCGCATTGTCCGTTGACGGAAACCTTCGGCATGCCGCTGAGCAGCAACCGGTAGACGTTGCGCTCACAGCCCAGCTCGTAACCGAACTTGCGGTAATAGGCCGTGGAAAAAGGGTAGAGGTAGGAAAACGCCGCGCCCTGCGCGTACATGTCGGGCAGCGCGCTTTCAAAGCAGGCGCGAATGCCGCCGCGCCTGCGGTATTGCGGCAAAGTGGAAACGCCGCCGACACCCATCATGAGCATATCGTGACCGTCAAAACGCGCGCGGTAGGGGATGACGGTAAACGTGCTCATCATGGTACGGTCGTCGTCCTCAAAGGCCGCCCATTGCGATTGCCAGTTCAGGTCCTGACGCGTGCGGGGGTTGGCGACGGTCTGTTCATAAACCTCCTGCGGTGTGCGCTGGCTGTCCTTCATGCCATATTCAAATGCGAGCGCGCAAAACTCCTGCACGCGCTTGAGCTCCGTTTCCCTGATTGTGCGAACGATCATTCAATACACCGCCGTTTCTTCAATCTAAAGGTTGGTTTCAATGCAGACATCATAGCATGAAAGCCTGGCAAAAACAAGGCCGCGCATGAGTACGTATACCCTTGTGCCCAAGTGCGCAACAGAGTACAAAAAACGGCAAGCCTGAACGATGCAATTTTTTTTGGCCTGCGCTACAATACAAATGCAGTTAAGGTACGAGCGAAAAAATAAACCGGAAGGGGTTCATGCCATGATAACGCAACGAACGGGACGGGTGCGGCCGGATGGAAGGCTTGCATCCATGGGGAGTTCCGGGAGGAAGAAAACCCTCTTTCTGTTATCGATGGTCGCTCCCGGTGCGATCTGGTATTTATTGATCCGTTATCTGCCCATGTTCGGCATTGTGATGTCCTTTCAGAAATACAAGGTGCCCACAAGAAAGATGCCGTTCCCAATCAACCTGTTTAACAGCGAGTGGGTGGGGTTGGACAACTTCAAGTTCCTCTTTTCCAGCGAAAGCGCCCAAATGATCCGTAATACGTTGGGTTATAATATCGTTTGGATTATTCTGGGACTTATAGTCGCCGTTTCCTTTGCCATAATGATGAGCGAGCTTACCAAAAAGTTTCTTGCTAAATGCTATCAGACGATCATGTTCTTCCCATACTTCCTTAGCTGGGTGGCGGCCAGCTACTTCCTTCTGGCGTTTATGGATCCGGTAAGCGGCCTGCTTGTTCATATGCAGCGGGCAATAGGGGTAAAGCCCATCGACTGGTATAACTCCCCGCAATACTGGCCGGTAATCCTGACCATCTGTAACCTGTGGAAGAACGTCGGGTACTCCAGCGTGCTTTACCTGTCGGCTATCACTGGCATCGACCACACGCAATATGAGGCCGCCGCCGTGGACGGCGCGACCAAATGGCAGCAAATCTGCCATGTTACGTTGCCGCATCTAAAGCCCATGATCATCATTCTGCTGATCATGAACGTTGGTAAGATATTCAATGCCGACTTTGGCCTGTTCTACTCCGTGCCCATGAATTCCGCACCCCTGTTCCCAGCGACGCAGGTGGTGGATACCTATGTATACCGGGCCTACGACTCCACCCATAACGTGGGGATGAGTACCGCGGCGGGCTTTCTGCAAAACCTGGTGGGCTTTGTGTGCATTATGGCGGCCAACACCATTGTGCGCAAAATGGACGCGGACTGCAGCCTGTTCTAAAATTGCGTGAAAGGAGGGTGGGCTATATGACCCAAAAGAAAAAAGCGTTTCGATTAAATTCGGTCTCCGCGCCGGTGGAAGCAGGCTTTCATCTGATCCTGGGGCTGTTTTCGCTGCTGTGCATCGTTCCCTTTATTTTCGTAATCATCATCTCCTTTACATCCAAGGCCAGTATCCAAAACTATGGGTTCTCCTTTATTCCCAACGAATGGTCGCTGGAGGCATATCAATACGTATTCAGGCTGGGCGACGCCCTGTGGCGCTCTTACTTCAACAGCTTCTTTATCACCATTGTGGGTACGGTATTAAGCGTCGGCATCTGCGTTCTGTATGCCTACCCTCTGTTCCGTAAGGACTTTAAGTACCGCGGCCTGTTCAGCTTCTTTAGCTTTTTCACCATGATTTTTGGCGGCGGCCTGATCCCCACCTACATTATCTGTAAAAACCTGCTGGGATTAAATAATAACTATGCCGCGCTGATCGTGCCAATGCTGGTGAACCCGTTTAACATCATCATCATGCGCACTTTCTTTCAAACCTCGGTGCCCTTTGATTTAATTGAGGCGGCCTCCATCGACGGCAGCGGCGAGTATAACACGCTGATAAAGGTCATTCTGCCTATCGTCAAGCCGGGCATCGCGACCGTCGCGTTACTGACGGCGCTTGGCTATTGGAATGAGTGGTTCCTTTCGCTGCTCTATATCACGGATAACAAGCTGATTCCCTTGCAGTATCTGCTGATGCAGATGCAACGCAATTCGGAGTTCTTGGCTCGCAACAGCAGCATGATCGGTGCGGACAGCGCCAACATCGTCGCTTCCCTGCCCGGTCAAAGCATGAAAATGGCGATCGTCGTATTCATCGTAATCCCGATTGCCTGCGCCTATCCCTTCTTCCAGCGCTATGTGGTGGCTGGACTGACGGTCGGCTCCGTAAAGGGCTGATATCCCCTTTTGGTAATGACGGCTTGCTGGCATGCGGCCGCTTACAAGAATAAAAATATGGAGGAAAACAACATGAAGAAGATCCTCGCAATGCTGCTGGTACTCATGATGACGCTGGGTCTGGCACCTGCCCTGGCGGAAGCGCCTGTGGAAGTCACAATCCTGCTGGAAGGCAACAACGTAAGCGACGACACTGCCGTGATGGAGAAGCTCAACGCCTATCTGTCCGAAAAGATCGGCGTAACCGTGAAGCCCATCTGGGGCACCTGGGCGGATTTTGACGATAAGGCCGTCAATGCCATCAACTCTGGCGACAGCTCTATCGACATGATGTTCACCTGCTCGTGGACGAAGAACGAGTATGCCAAATACGCCAAGGAAGGCGCTTATGTCCGCCTGGATGATCCCGCGGATGACCTGCTGGCTCAGTATGGCCAAGAGCTGACCGCCCTGCTGCCTGAAGTGCTGATGGAAGGCGCGGTGGTGGATGGCGCTGATGGCGCGGGCATTTATGGCGTGCCTGGCTTTAAGGATTTCGCCACCATCAACAGCTGGGATATCAACGTGACGCTGCTTGAGAAGTATGGTTACACCCTGGACGATATCAGGAACACCGATTTCTTCGGCTTTGGCGAAATCATGGCCAAGGTTAAGGAAGGCGAAGGCGACGCCTTCTACCCGATGTACACCGAGGGCGCAGTCATGGAGCGCATGGTTACCGGCACCCCCATCGTTAATGGCGACTCCAACCTGCTGCTGTCCTACTACATGGATCCGCAAAACGTTTCCGAGCCGGGCAAATACGGCGTGAAGTTCTTCAACAAGTATGCTACTGAAGAGTACAAAGCCTATGTTGAAAAGGCCCATGAGTACTATCAGGCCGGCTACATCCATCCCTCCCTGGCCATCGGCGAGCAGGCGACCGATACCTGGCGCAACGCGCAGGATTCCGCCAGCTACCTGATCTCCTCCGAGGTTACGCTGTACGGCTATGAGTTCACCACCTCCGCCAAGCGCGGCATCGACGTTGCGTATGTGTACTGCAACGAGCCTTACATTGACAACACCTCCGTTCAGGGCGCTATCATCGCTATCTCGGCCAACTCCGAGCATCCTGTTGAGTGCATGAAATTCCTCAACCTGCTCAACACCGATCCCTATGTAATGACCCTGATGAACTACGGCATCGAGGGTGTGCATTACAACCTGAACGATCAGGGCGAAGTGGAATTTACGGACGAACGCACCAATAAATACACCGTCTGGACCAACGGTCTGGGCAACGTGACCATTCTGCCCCCGCAGAAGGGTCAGGGCGCCGACTTCCAGCAGAAGTTCGCGGACTTCTACGCTGGCTCCAAGAAGCTGCCCATTTACGGCTTCTCCTTCGACCCCAGCAATGTGCAGAACGAAGTGGCCGCCTGCGTCAACGTGACGGAAGCCTACGCGCTGACCCTGAACATGGGCGCGGCCGATCCCGCCACCGTGCTGCCCGAGTTCCTCCAGAAGCTGGACGCTGCCGGCATGCAGAAGATCGTGGACGAGGCGAACGCTCAGTTGGAGGCCTTCCTGGCCAAGTAAACTGCGGAAGAAATTTCGCCTAAGTCCTAAATACGAACCATAACCCCCTCCCGGGCCGCACAAGACAGGAAGCGATATTCCTGTCTTGCGCGGCCCTTTTGCGTGCGCGGGGAATTTCCGCCAATAAGCGGCGGGAGCCAGTCGCATGTGATATACTGGACCGGAGGCCGCTGAGGCCGAAATTCATTGAAAATTTTAAACGCGACCCCGCGTAACCCATTGCTTGTGACGCTGCGTAATGCGCTAGCATGGGGGCTGAAAGGAGGTGGAGGCTGTGTCAAAATATACGACCGGAGAAATGGCGAAGCTTTGCGGCGTAACGGTGCGGACAGTACAGTATTACGATTCCCGTAAAATCCTCGTCCCCAGCGAGCTGAGCGAGGGCGGACGGAGGCTGTACGCCGAGGCCGATCTGAAAAAGCTGAAAATGATTTGCTTCCTGCGCGAGATGGGGCTGTCCATCAACAGCATCATCAGCATTCTGGCGGAGGAAAATTCGAGCAACGTCATCACTTTGCTGCTGGAGGAGCAGGGCCGGACGCTCAGGCAGGAAATCGCGGAGCGCGAAGCAAGGCTTCATACGGTAGAGCAATTTGCGCAGGAAATCAAAACCTGTTCGTCCTATTCGGTTGAGGCTATTCATGACATGGCTTATACCATGGTAAACAGAAAAAAACTATGGAGAGTCCATCTTATCATGCTCGCTTTGGGGATCGTCATGGACGTGATCGAAGTGGTGGCGCTTTTCTATGCGATTGCGAAGGGCGTTTGGCTTCCGTTTATCATCGGCATGCCCGTTGTGCTGCTGTGCGGCGTGGGCGTCATATGGCTGTATTATCAAAAGACGGCTTATATCTGCCCGCAGTGCCATGCCGTGTTCAGGCCAAAGCTCAGGGAATTCCTGTTTTCCGCGCATACGCCCAGGACAAGGAGGCTTACCTGCGGCGAATGCGGGTACAAGGGCTTTTGCGTTGAAACCTACGCTCCGGCGAAGAAACCTGTAGCGGAAACGGAGGATGCCTTTAAATGAATGAGCTGGTCCGCTATTTCCCTGTACTGCTCCCGCTGATTTTGATTGTGCTTGCGCTTGCCGTAACCGCGCTGGTTCATGTGCTCCGCCATCCCCATTACCGCTTTGGCAACCGGGCCGTGTGGATAGCCGTTGTGCTGCTGGTCCAGCTAATTGGCCCTGTTCTCTATTTTACTGTGGGGAGGGGAGAGGAATGACCGTTCTTTCGTTTCAAGGCGTAAGCAAGCGCTTTGACGGGCGGGAGGTCATACGCGGCCTGACGATCTCCGTCGCGGAGCATACCATTTACGGCTTGCTGGGACAAAACGGCGCCGGGAAAACAACCACGATGAAAATGGCGCTGGGTTTGCTTAAACCCACGGATGGAAGCATCTTTGTCTTGGGCGAGCCTGTTAGCTATGGTGAAACCAAAACCAACCGCTACGTCGGTTATCTGCCGGATGTGCCCGCGTTTTACGGCTATATGAGGCCCGCCGAATACCTCGCCCTTTGCGGGGAAGTTTCCGGGCTTGACCGCAAGAAGGTAAAGGGACGGTCGGCGGAGCTTCTGACCCTTGTGGGACTGAAGGGGATCAACCGGAGTATCGGGGGCTTTTCACGGGGAATGAAACAGCGCCTAGGCATTGCGCAGGCGCTGCTGAACGAGCCAAGACTGCTGATCTGCGACGAACCCACATCCGCGCTTGACCCGGTTGGCAGAAAAGAAATTCTGGATATCCTGCGTTCCGTCCGCAATAAGACGACCATCGTCTTTTCAACGCATATTCTGGCCGACGCGGAACGAATTTGCGACCAAGTAGCGGTATTGCGCAACGGAAGGTTGGCGCTGAACGGTTCCCTGGCGGAGCTAAAGCAAAGCCACAGGCAGGACGTCATAAGCGTTGAGTTTGCGAAAGCGGCGGATTTGGAAGCGTTTATGCGGATAGAAAGCCTTAAAGAGCTACAAAAAAACGCAAAACCTTCCGGTAACTGCGCGGTCATGGTTCACTCAAGCGATTTGGCGCAGGCGCAGCACAGCCTTTATGACGCGTTTGCACAAACGCGGATCTATCCAGTCAGGGTGGAAGTAGGAGAGCCCACTCTGGAAAATCTTTTTTTGGAGGCGGTGCAATGAGAGCCTTTTTCGCCTTTGGTAAAAAAGAAATTTTGGAGTATACCCGAACATATAAGCTGCTGGTCGTCAGCACCGTTTTTCTGTTGCTTGGGCTGCTAAACCCGGTTACGGCAAAGCTTATGCCCAGTATTCTTGGTTCCGTCATGCCGGAGGGCCTGACGTTGTCCCTTCCCGAGCCCGGAGCCATTGATTCGTGGACGCAGTTTTACAAGAATATGACGGGCATTCAACTCATTCTCTTTATCATTCTGTTTAGCGGCTCGCTGCCCAACGAGCTTTCCGGTGGAACGCTGATCAACCTTCTTACGAAGGGGCTTGCGCGCCCGACGGTCCTGTGGGCGAAGTTTGCATCCATCACGGCCGTATGGTCGCTATGCTATCTGCTCGCTTTCGGCGCGACATACGGATATACCCTGTACTTGCTGCCGGGGGAGCTTTCAAACGTCGGATTGGCCGCCTTTGGCATGTGGCTGTTCGGCATTCTACTGATTGCCGTAATGCTGCTTGGCGGCGTCCTTTTCGCGAACGTGTACGGTTCGCTGCTGCTTATAGGCGGTTTTGTAGCGCTGATGATGCTTGCAAATTTTGTGCCCGGGCTGCGGGCTTGCAATCCGTACAGGCTTGCGTCTGATAACGTGAGCCTGCTCACGGGGGCGGCCGCGGCTTCCGAGCTGACGGTTCCAATTGTGGTTTCGTGCGCGCTATCAGGCGTGTCCATGGCTGGCGCGCTAACGGCTTTTCGGGCAAAAAGGCTATAGCGGAAAGGCAGGCGGCGCGAACGAGGCGAGCGGGTGAGAAAGGAGCTACCATTCGGCGCCCTCAAACGCGTTTGGCAGATGACAGACGCCCTCGCGCGTAACCAACGCAATATCAAAGCGCATCATTCGCGCCCGATGCTCGGGATGCTCGCCCAGCAGGCAGCGCGCGGTTTCAATGATACGTCTTCGTTTGACAGGGGTGACGGCGTATAGCGCGCTGGTTTCCCCGGCCTGTTCGCGGGTTTTTACCTCCACAAACACCAGCGTTTCACCCTCCAGCATCACAAGGTCGATTTCGCCAAAAGGGGAATGGTACCGCTGAAATAGCGGAACCATTCCCCTTCGGCGCAAATATTCACATGCGCGGTTTTCGCCCATAACGCCCTTGGCGTAGGCGCTCACACGCCGGTCAGTCATTCGGGAAGCCCTCATACAGGGGGAAGCGCTTCATCATTTCCACAACCTCGGCCTTCACGCCCGGGCAGGCGGCTTCGCCGCCCGTAAGCACGCGCTTGATGAAGCCGGCAATCAGATCCATATCGCCTTCCGTCATGCCGCGCGTGGTTACGGCGGGGGTGCCGACGCGCACGCCGCTGGTGATGAACGGGCTGCGCTGCTCGCCGGGGATGGTGTTCTTATTGACGGTAATGTTGCACTCGCCCAGAAGCGCCTCCATCTCTTTACCGGTACGCTCGGTGTTGGTCAGGTCGATCAGGATGAGGTGGTTGTCAGTGCCGTCGGACACCATCATGATATCGTTTTTGCGGAATGCGTTTTCAAGCGCTTTCGCGTTTTTGATAATTTGCTCTTGGTACGCCTTGAAATCGGGCCGGAGCGCTTCCAGAAAGCACACGGCCTTTGCCGCGATTACATGCATCAGCGGGCCGCCTTGCGTGCCGGGGAAGATGGCCTTGTCGATAGCCTTCGCATATTCCTCCTTACACAGAATCAGGCCGCCGCGGGGGCCGCGAAGCGTTTTGTGCGTGGTGGTGGTTACGAAGTCGGCATAGGGGACGGGACTCTCGTGCATGCCCGCCGCGACAAGGCCCGCGATGTGGGCCATATCCACCATCAAAAGCGCGCCCACCTCGTCGGCAATTTCGCGCAGGGGTGCGAACTGAATGGCGCGGGGATAGGCCGAGGCGCCGGCGACAATCATCTTGGGCTTATGCTCGCGGGCAAGCGCGCGCACGGTTTCATAGTTGATTCGGCCGGTCTGCTCGTCCACGCCGTAGGGAACAAAGTTGAAATACTTGCCGCTGATGTTGACAGGGCTGCCGTGCGTCAGGTGGCCGCCGTGGGACAGGTTCATGCCAAGCACCGTGTCGCCCGGCTCCAGCATGGCAAAATAAACGGCGGTGTTGGCTTGCGCGCCGCTGTGGGGCTGTACGTTGGCGTGCTCAGCGCCAAAGATAAGCTTGGCGCGGTCACGGGCCAGGTTTTCAGCTACGTCCACATACTGGCAGCCGCCATAATAACGCTTGGCGGGATAACCCTCGGCATATTTATTGGTAAGGGGGGAGCCCATGGCTTCCATGACCGCGGGCGAAACGAAGTTTTCCGACGCGATGAGCTCGATATGCTCGCGCTGGCGTTCTACCTCGTCAGCCATCGACTTGAAAAGTTCGGGATCGGTCTCCATGACATGCTTGTAATTCATCGTTGCTCCCCCTATGTTGTTTTCTTATGAAAAACCGAGTGTACTCAGGCTGAGCGACCCCGCAGCACATTCCAAACCGCGCTTACTGCTGCTTCCTTCCGGACCTGACAGGGTTCACGCATTGAAATCGCACAGGACTCAACCGTCATCATACACACGGCTTCTCTATTTTACATGACGTTTTGAAAAAAGGCAAGTATTTCGTTCGTATTTCTTGCGGCGCGTGGCCGGCAAGATTAATCGGTGCATTCGTTTGCTATAATCGTACAAGGAAAAGCTTAATCAGCGCGGCTGAACTTTGTCCGCAGGCAAATAACAACGGATCGTTTCCTCGCGCGTGCTCTTTGTGTCGGATACCGTTGTGTTGAACTCTGCGAATACGTAGCCATTCTCTTCAAAAAAAACAGTGACATGGTTGCCTGCGGCGAGCGGGGCAGAATCGAAAAGATCATAGTCGAAGCCTGGGCCGAAGCTTGGCGTGATATCAACTGTAGTTGTAGCCGCATATCCCCTCCATTGCTTGGACGGCATTGAAGATTCCAAATTGTACACCTTGCTTATGGGGAAATATAGCCTGCGATGCCCTACCGTTGAGTAGTCCATATCAACGAATACATAGCCATTCTCAGAAAACAAAGCGTAAAGCGACGTTATTTTATATGGCTTATACGCACCGCCGCCGCAATAGTCCTTTGAGGGCCCGAGACGCGACTGGATTCGGTCTTCTCCTTCTGCATACATTGCAGCAGAGTATGCGTCAAAGCTCATGCTGGGCCAAGATTCCTCATTTGCCGTGGTTGCGGACGCGG
Source organism: Bacillota bacterium (assembly GCA_023411375.1). Lineage (GTDB taxonomy): Bacteria > Bacillota > Clostridia > Christensenellales > Aristaeellaceae > Limiplasma. The sequence continues at coordinate 10,474 of JAEYOW010000052.1, forward strand.
AAGATACAGAATTTTCTTCGCCTAGGCTTATCGTAAAGGCGGTACTGGTCCAAGACGAACCATCCAGCGTATAATACACGGTCTCCGTTGCACTTTCGCCACAGGAAGAGAGCACCCATAACAATGTGCCGTCAGCGCGGCTTGCAATACTGCTTACGGTACTGATCACGTGAGACGGCGGCCCTACGGTGACTCCCATGACCGCGCTATCCGTCACGACAGTTGCCTGATTTCCCGACTCGCCTGCCGAAATAACATGATCGGCAGATAAAGATGCAATAGGTATGAACATCAAAACAGATACCAAAAACAGACCAATTATCTTTTTCATGTTTTTCAGTCTCCAAGTTTTTTTATGGGTTGATATCCCTTTGGATGATATACCATCGTGAATGCAACAAACGCGAACCCTCGCCGCCTTTTTCCCGCCGTATCGCCATCCGGTGTATACCCCTGCCCTAAGATTAACGCCTCTAGCCGCTCCGCCAACGCGTGATTTGGTTCAAAAATACGTTTGGTAGCCGTGTAGAAAACCTGAGCGTTTCAGGCTTCCAATCAAGAAGGGGCGAACGTCCGCTCACCCCTGAAGGCCGTTCTCCTGGCGCTCCATGTTTTCAATAACCACATCGTAAATGTCGCCCAGCGACGCGCAGTATTCGAGCACCTTCCAGGGCTCGTTGGTGTGAAAATGAATTTTAACCAGGTCCTCGTCGCCCACGGCGAGCAGGCAGTCGCCCTCAAAATGGGATGTAATGTACTCGTTGATGCCGTCCTCCGAAAGGTTCTGTCCCTCGATCAGCAGTTGGGTATCAAATTTGAATTCCAGCATGGTATATGCTCCCCTCCATTTTTTTTCGCGCATTTCCCGCGTGGGAGTACGTAAGAGAATGTTGGGACGGTAAAGCGACGAAGCGCCGCCGCCGTCTGTATTGGTAAATGATAGCATTTCGCGTTCTTTCTGTCAAACAGAACCATTCCATCGCTCAAAGAATACCATTTCGCGTTCTTGCTCATGCTAGCATAGAATACCGACAGAAAGGACGAAAGCATATGAGCGTTGGACAAAGCGTGATGCGCAAGGAGGCCCGCGACAAGGTTACGGGCCGCGCACTCTATACGGCGGACATTCTAAGGCCAGGCTCCCTATATGCCGGGCTTTTTACGTCCACCAGCGCGCATGCGTTGATAAGGAGCCTAAACGTCGAGCCCGCTCGGCGCGCAAAGGGAGTCAGAGCGGTCGTAACGGGGCGGGACGCGGCCGTGCTGAGCGGCGCGCTCATCATGGACAGGCCACCTATCGCAACGGACCGCGTTCGCTGCTATGGCGAAGTGGTAGCCGTCGTCGTCGCGCAGTCGGAGAGGGAGGCCGCCGCAGCAGCAGCGCTGATTGAGGTTGAGTATGAACCGCTGCCGGTCGTGGGCTCCGTCGCGGACGCGCTCGCGCCAAACGCTATGGTGATCCACGACGGCCTTGGCAGTTACGATACCGTTGCGGAGGATGTTTACCCGCAGCCTGGCACGAACGTCGCCTCAAGCTATCAAATCCGCAAAGGCGATATGAAGGCCGGCTGGAAGGCCGCCGCACATACCGCGCATAAGCGCTTTTCCTTGCCCGCCTCGGCCCACGCCTCCATGGAAACGCACGCCGCGCAGGCAGAGATTTTGCCCGACGGCCGCGTTCATATGATTACCGCGTCCCAGTCACCCTATCAGGTAAAGCAGCAGCTTGCAAAGCTGTTTTCGCTGGAAGAAGGCAAGGTGTGGGTGGAAACGCCGCTTGTCGGCGGCGGCTTTGGCGGCAAGTCGGCGGTACAGATTGAGCTGCTTGCCTACCTGGCCTCGCGTGCGGTGGGAGGCCGAAACGTCCGCCTTGTTTATACGCGTGAGGATGAGTTCACCACCGCGCCCTCGCGCCTCGCGCTGGAAGCGGAAATCAAGCTTGGCGCGACGGCGGATGGGTTGCTTTGCGCGGGGGAGATGACCTATTGGCTGGATGCGGGCGCGTATGCGGATATCGGCCCGTATATGGCCAAAGCCATCGCCGTGGACTGCACGGGGCCTTATAACATCGAAAACCTTTCTGTGGACAGCCTTTGCGTGTATACCAACCATAACTATGCTACGGCCTTTCGCGGATTTGCGCACGAATCGCTGACGCTGTGCGTTGAGCGCACGCTGGACGGACTGGTTGAGCAGCTTGGCATGCGCCCATTGGATTTCCGCCGCAAAAACGCGCTTCGCCCGGGTCATTTTTCTCCTACTCAGGTGGAGCTTACCCCGTCCAACTTCGGAAACCTTGAGGCATGCGTCGATCAATTGTCGGTCATGGCGGATGACGGCGGCGGGGATGATAAAGTTGATATCGGAGACGGCAAGGTACGCGCCAGGGGCTACGCTTGCCTTTGGAAAACGCCCAATCCGCCAGCGAATGCCTCCGCAGGGGCGACGCTTACGTTTAACTCGGACGGAAGCGTCAACCTGATCACAGGCGCGGTGGAGATGGGCTCCGGAGGGCAGACGGTGATCGCACAGATGCTGGCGGATAAGTTGCGCATGGGCTACGACCGCGTTCATGTAACCCTCGAGGTTGATACGCGCATCATGCCCGAATACTACAAGACGGTCGCCTCCATGAGCACCTATTTGGTGGGGCGTGCGGTTATGGCTGCGGCGGAGGACGTAGTACGCCAGCTCAAAGAAACGGCGGCCGTCGCGCTGCGCTGCCCGGAGGATGAGCTGGATTATGGGGAGGAACGCGTTTTTTGCAAGGCACAGCCAAAGTTTTCCATCGGTTATCAGGATCTTGCCTTTGGCCTTAGCTACCCGGACGGCAATACGGTCGGGCGGCAGATCGTGGGACGAGGCGGCGCGGTGTTCAACCACCTGACGCCGCTGGCAACGGACAATGGTAAGGGCAAGACCGGTCCTGGATGGACGGTTGGAGCGCAGATGGTGGAGGTGGAATTTGACAGGCGGGAGTGCTCCTACCGCCTCATCCGCGCGGCGACGGTGATGGACGTGGGAAAGGCCGTCGATCCTTCGGCCTATGAAGGGCTTGTGCGCGGAGGCATGAGCATGGGCCTGTCCTTGGCGCGCGAAGAAACGCTTCATTACGGCCAGGCATGCGACAGCCTGTCCACAAGCTTTCGCACCTACAAGCTTTTACACATTGGGCAGGAGCCGCGTTACCTCGTCGGCTTTGTGGAAACGCCGCAGCTTGACGCGCCGTTTGGCAACCGCGCATGCAGCGAGCACGGCATTATCGGTATGCCGGCGGCTCTGGCAAACGCCTTGTCGCGCGCCATGGGCAAAGAGGTGGATATGCTGCCCGCGACCAACGAAAGCCTGTGGCGGCTTGCACGGGAACAGACGTGCGCCGCCGGACAAAGGAGCTGATGAGATGATCGCGCACCCGTTCGAATACTACCGTCCGCATACGGCGCAGGAGGCGGCGCAGGCATATGGCGAAGTGAGGGACGCACGCGGCGAACCGCTCTATTACGGCGGCGGCACGGAGATAATCACCATGGCGCGCATGTCGTCCATCCAGCCCGCTGCGGTTATCGACCTAAAGGGCATTCCCGAGCTGTCCACACTGCGCATGGACGCCGGCAAGCTGACCATCGGCGGTTGTGTGGCGCTGTCGGCGTTGCATGAAACCAACCTGTTTCCGCTGCTGGGCGCTGTAGCCTCGCGCATTGCGGACCATACCAACCAGGTACGCATTACGCTGGGAGGCAACCTGGCGGGCACGGTCATTTACCGGGAGACTGCGCTGGCGCTGATGCTTGCGGACGCCACGCTGGTATTTTGCGGTCCGGGCGGCGAACGGCCTGTGCCCATAGCGCATGGCTTTTGCGAGCGCCTTTTGCGGGGCCAGGACGAGTACCTTGCGAGGGTAGTTGTAGACGCCAAGTTTCTTCATGCGCCCTGGGTGCATGTAAAAAAAGCGCCTGTGGAAAAAATCGGTTATCCGCTGGTAACGGTGGCTGCGATGAAGGTGGACGGGCGGCTTCGCCTCGCGGTTTCCGGTTTTTGCGGCTTTCCCTTTCGCGCGCCCGCTCCTATGGAGGCAACCATGAACGACAGAAGTCTAAGCGCGCGGGACCGTGCCGAACAAATGGCGGCGCAGGCCCCTGCGGATGTGCTTGCGGACGTTGGAGCGCAGGCGGATTATCGGATAAAGGTATTTATTGATACGGTGGAGGACGCCGTTGCGGCGCTGGAGATGGAGGCGTGAAAGCATCCTGCTAAGCTTGAAAAGGAGGGGACTGGCGTGGAGCACTACGCGGGAAAGAGCCTGATCACCCTGAACGTAAATGGCGAGGAACGCGAGGCGGCCGTATGGCCATCGGACGTGCTGGTGGACGTGCTGCGCGAGCAGCTCGGATTGACAGGCGCCAAAATCGGCTGTAAAAATGGAGATTGCGGGGCTTGTACAGTCATAATGGACGGTTGGCCCGTCAAGAGCTGCCTGGTGCTCGCGGTGGAGGCCTGTGGGCATGAGGTCACGACGGTGGAAGGGCTTCAAAACGCGCCCATCCAGCAGGCGTTTGTGGATTGTCACGCGTTTCAGTGCGGCTATTGCACATCTGGCTTCTTAATGGTTTGTCACGCGCTTTCACAGCGCCACCCGGACGCTGACGAATGCACGGCGGAGGAATGGTTGGAATCCAACATCTGCCGCTGTACAAGCTATCAGGAAATCCGGGAGGCGCTGGAGCGTGTGCTGCCGAGCGCTGGAAAGCCCACGCGCATCTGATGGACAAAGGTGTCCTATTTTGAATTGGAAAATATAAAAATACGCATAGAAACTGCAAAAAATGACGATTGACGAACGCAATTAGGTGAATTATAATACAGATAATTGAATAGATGGGTATTCAGTGCCAGATAGGTTGAAAAAACCTGGTCTGGTTAAAAGGGAATCAGGTGAAAGTCCTGAGCGATCCGGTCACTGTGAGCGGGGAGACAGGCCGTATGAATCCATTGTGCTAAGAGCATGAGAAGGAACGGCCGGCATCCATGATCCGCAAGTCAGGAAACCTGCTGAAATATCCGGTGCACAGCTTCCGAAGAAAGCGGGTTGCCCTGATGAGCCATATATGGCTTTGTTTCAGTGCATATATAGGCGTTCGCTTTTCGGGAGAAAGGCGAACGCCTTTTTTCCATATTCCGAAAGGCTGTGATGCGGCAACCCGGCCGTGTAACGGGTCCGTCGCTTTCATAGATAATGGGCGAAAAGCCCGGAAAAGGCAGGGGAATCCATTATGAAAAAGGTACTCGTTCTTATCGTTGCTCTTGCGTTGCTGCTGGGGTGCGCCGGCTTTGCCGGCGCGGAGGAAACCAAACCCGTCATCCTGATGGTCAGCTTCGGCACAAGCTACAACGACAGCCGTGAAATCACCATTGGCGCGATCGAGGAGGACGTACAAGCGGCCTATCCCGATTGGGAGGTGCGGCGCGCGTTTACCGCACAGACGGTCATCGACATCCTGGATAAGCGCGACGGCCTCAAAATCGACAATGTGGTGGAGGCCATGGAGCGCCTCGTGGCGGATGGCGTAAAAAAGGTCGTCATCCAGCCTACCCACATTATGAACGGCTATGAGTATGACGACGTCATGGCGGAAATTGCACCCTACGCCGACCGGTTCGAAGCCTTCGCCGTCGGCACGCCGCTTTTGACGCACGAGCAGGACTATGAGAAGGTGATCGCAGCGCTGCTGGCCAATCACGAGCACGCGGGCTCCACGGATGTGGCGTTGGTCTATATGGGCCATGGTACGGAGCATTTTGCCAACGCCGCCTACAGCCAGCTTGAAAACATGATGCATGCGGATGGCTACGAGAACGCCTTTGTGGGTACAGTGGAAGGTTTTCCGGCGCTTGACAACGTTCTTGCAAAGATTGCCGCTTACGGCGCCCAAAAGGTTGTGCTCGCGCCGCTGATGGTTGTTGCGGGGGATCACGCCAACAACGATATGGCTGGCGACGAGGCCGATTCCTGGAAGACGGCCTTCACCGCGGCGGGCTATGAGGTGGAATGCGTCCTTGAGGGTCTTGGACAAAATTCCGCTGTTCGCGCGCTGTATGTGGAGCATGTACAGGACGCCATCGAGGCAAACGGGCTGTAAATCACGCGAAGTTGGGCCGTGCCCCGGGCGCGGCCCTCCTTTTTGCATAATGGATGGAGTGATCATGTTGAAAAAGGGAATCAGGCTGGCCGCGCTTGCTTTGACAATGGCGCTTTTCATTTGCTCGTGGAACGGAACGCTTGCGGCCGGCGAACCTGTGGACGGGCTGTATACGGTAGGCGTAACCTCTAACTCCAATATGTTTCGCGTTGTTAAATGCGTGCTTCGCGTGGAGGACGGCCGGCTTTCCGCCTCGCTGACGTTAAGCGGAAAGGGCTACGGATACTTGTTTGTCGGCAGCGCGGAGGAAGCCGCCGCCGCGCCTCGTGACACATGGGCGCCCTATACGCAGGATTCGGAGGGCAGGCATGCCTTTGTCATCGATATCCCCGCGCTGGATACCGATCTGGCGGTTGCCGCGTACTCCATCAAGTATTCCAAATGGTACGACCGTACGCTCCACTTCTCTTCCAAAACGGTGAGCGCATACCGGGAAATCGCGCCGGACGGTTTGTATGATTGCGCTCTGTCGTCGGATACCGCGCTGGATGGCGCGCCGTGCCTGCTGAGCGCCGCGGCCGGCAGCATGATGGTTGAAGCGCGGTTTGACGGGAACGTGCGGGCGCTGCGCGTAAATGGAGAAGATGTGGCGCTGGCGGACGGAGAGGGCCGCTTTGCGTTGGAATCTCTGGATGTGAAGGTTCCGTTCGCCGCGCAGCTTGGCGGCGAGTGGCGCGAAGGCTGGTTGCGGCTGGATTCCGCCGCGCTGACAGAGCGTGTCATTGCGGTTGAGGACGGTGTTTATACCGTAGATGCAAAAACGGATTCTGGCCTTTTACGCTTTTCGCGCTGCCTGCTGACGGTCCGGGATGGCAAAATGACCGCTTTGCTGACCGTGCAAAGCAATCAGTTTGATTATCTTTATCAGGGCATTTCGAAGGATGCCCCAGGCGACGAGGCAGGCTGGATTCCCGCCTCGCCCGGCGCGGCCGGCGCATATACGTATGTTCTGGAGATTCCATCGCTGGACGGCGGGTCTCCGCTCGCGACCTATTCCGCTAAAAAGAAGATGTGGTACGACCGCACGCTGAGCTTTGATTTTGAGACGCTGGCTCCCGTACTGCGATAAGGAGATTTTATGAAAAGAATGCTCTTCCTTTTGCTGACGCTTATGCTGTGCGTCGGCTTCGGATGCGCTTGCGCCCAAGCTGAAAAAGTCGGGGACGGCGTTTTTCAGCCGGATGGCTTTACCTGGTCCGGCGGCTCGGGCCGTATATCGCTTTCCTGCGAGAAAGTCGTGCTATCAGGCGAAAACGCGACGGCCACCATCGTGTTCAGCAGCCCAAACTACAGCCGCGTCAGGCTGGACGGCGGCGACTATGAGGCTGCTCACGATGGCGAAACGTCGGCGTTTGAGCTTCCGCTTCCGCTTAACCAAAATGTGCAGATCTTTGCCACAACCACTGCCATGAGCAAGGAACGGGAGATTCAGTACACGGTTTGCGTTGAGCTGGACGCCTCCGACGCTGCCCAGCCGGAGGGCTTAACGTATGAGTCAAGCATGGAAGTGTCCTATGCGGACGGTTTTGCGGTGGACTATTTTGAAGGCGGCTATGCGCTGATCAATGTTAAGGAAAGCGGGCGCTATCTGGTGGTGCCCGCAGACATGCCCGTGCCTGACGGGCTGGACGCGTCCGTCACCGTGCTTAAGCAGCCTGTCGATACGGTCTATTTGGCGGCGGCTTCGGCAATGGCGCTGTTTGACGCGCTGGACGCGCTGGATGTAATCCGTCTGGTGGGCACGCAGCAGTCCGGCTGGTATATCGACGGGATTGCTCAACGGATGGAAAGCGGAGAGATGCTTTATGCCGGCAAATATAACGAACCTGATTTTGAACTGCTGCTTACCGAGGGCTGCGATATGGCCATTGAATCCACAATGATTCTACATAGCCCCAAAACCAGGGAGATGATCGAGCTGCTTGGCGTGCCGGTGTTTATTGACCGCTCCAGCTACGAAACGCATCCGCTGGGGCGTACGGAGTGGATCAAGCTGTACAGTGTTTTGGTGGATAAGGAAGCGCAGGCGGCCGCGTTTTTTGATACGCAGACAAAGATCATAGAGGAGCTGAAGGATTTTGAGAATACCGAAAAAACCGTCGCCTTCTTCTATATGGGTTCAGACGGTACCGTAACGGTGAGAAGCTCGACGGATTATGTGCCAAGTATGATTGAAATTGCGGGCGGGCGCTACGTTCCCGGCGGCATTGCGGATCCGGAGGGCAAGCGCTCATCCATATCGCTGACCATGGAGGAATTTTACGCCGCTGCCGTTGGGGCGGATTACCTTATTTACAACGCGACCATTGATAATCCGCTTTCAGACATCGGCGGTCTGCTGGCGAAAAGCGGACTTTTCGCCGATTTCAAGGCCGTCAAGGAAGGCAATGTCTGGTGTACGGGAAAGTACCTGTACCAGGCCACGGATATTGTCGGCAGCCTGATTACCGATATCCACCGAATGCTAACCGGATATGAGGACGGCATGACCTTTATGAACAAGCTCAAGTGATCGGAGAATCGTGATGGATTATCTGGACCACAGCGGCGACCGCTTCCGGCGGACCGCGAGATATCAGTGCGTGTTCCTCTTTTTACTTGCGGGGCTTTGCGTCATCACGGTGCTTAATATCAATATTGGCAGCGTGCCGATCTCGGTATCGGAAATTGTCAAAATCCTTTTAAGGCGTGAGGGCGATCCCACGCAGGTTAACATCATCTGGAAAATCCGCCTGCCGCGCATCCTGATGGCGGCGCTCCTTGGCGGCTCGTTGTCATTGTCCGGTTTTTTGCTCCAGACCTTTTTCGCCAATCCCATCGCGGGACCGTTTGTACTGGGGATTTCCTCCGGAGCGAAAATGGTGGTCGCGCTCACGATGATCTACTTTCTGGATCATTTCCGCGCGGTATCCTCCTGGACGCTGGTGATTGCCGCGTTTGCCGGCTCGTTGCTTTCCGTGGGGTTCATCCTGCTGCTTTCGCGAAAGCTCAGGCATATGGCGGTTTTGTTGGTGGCGGGCATCATGATCGGCTACATCTGTTCCGCCGTTACGGACTTCATTATCACCTTTGCGCAGGACGCGGATATCGTAAACCTTCATGGCTGGTCGCTGGGCAGCTTCTCCGGTATGAGCTGGGACAACGTGCTGATTGCGGCGGTCACCGTAAGCAACGCTTCTGCGGCCGTGTTTCTGCTGAGCAAGCCCATCGGCGCTTACCAGCTTGGGGAGGCTTATGCACAAAGCATGGGTGTTAATATCCGGGTTTTTCGCGTGGCGTTGATTACGCTGTCCAGCGTGCTGTCCGCGTGCGTAACCGCCTTTGCGGGGCCGATTTCCTTCGTGGGCATCGCCGTGCCTCACTTGGTAAAGCGCGGGCTGAACACCTCAAAGCCGTTTGTGGTAATTCCCGCCACCTTCCTTGGCGGCGCGGTGTTTTGTATGCTGTGCGACCTGATTGCGCGCACGGCGTTCGCCCCGAACGAGCTCAGCATCAGCACGGTTACGTCCGTGCTTGGCGCGCCGGTGGTTATCGCGATGATGCTCGGACGGCAAAAGGAGAAGTGAGGACATGCCGGATTTTTATTTCCAGACGAAGAGCATGGCCGTTGGCTATAATGGCCGGGCGCTGATCCGAGACATCTCGTTAGGCATTCAAAAAGGCGAAATCGTCACGCTGATCGGCCCCAACGGAGCGGGAAAATCGACGATTCTCAAAAGCATTACGCGCCAGCTCAGCACCCTTGCCGGTACGGTAACGGTTGGCGAAAATGATTTGAACCGCCTGTCCCATCGCAGCCTCGCCACCCGCATGGCGGTCGTTCTCACCGAACGCATGAAACCGGAGCTGTTGACCTGCCGGGATATCGTAGCCGCCGGGCGCTATCCCTACACCGGACGGCTGGGGATTCTTAACCGGGACGACGAAAAAAAGGTGACGGAGGCCATGGAAACCGTCCATGCGCTGGACCTTTCGGCCCGGGATTTCAACGCCGTTAGCGACGGGCAACGACAGCGCGTTTTGCTGGCGCGCGCCATCTGTCAGCAGCCGGAAATCATTGTTCTGGACGAGCCCACTTCATTTTTGGATATCCGCCACAAGCTGGAACTGTTGAGCATCCTTCGCAACATGGCAAAAAAGAAGGGCATCACCGTGATCATGTCGCTGCATGAGATCGACCTGGCTCAGAAAATTTCCGACAAAATACTATGTGTGAAGGGCGAAACGATTTCACAGTACGGCACGCCGGAGGAGGTTTTCAGCGAAGAAGGCATTCGGAAGCTGTACGAAATCGAACAGGGATTTTTCGACCCCTGCTTTGGCAGCGTCGAGCTGCCGCGACCCGGCGGAGAGCCGCGGGTGATGGTGCTTTCCTCCGGCGGGAGTGGGATACCGGTCTATCGGGCCTTGCAAAAGGAGAACACGCCCTTCAGCGCGGGAATATTGTATACCAACGACGTGGATTACCGGCTTGCGAGGCTGCTGGCGGCGGAGGTTATCGAGGAAAGGCCCTTCCATGAGATCAGCGACGCCGCTTTTGACCGCGCGCTGGACAGGCTGCATAACTGCCGCCGCGCGGTGAACGCCGGCATCGAAATCGGCCCGTGCAACCGCCGTATGCGGGACCTGATCGACTCGGCAATAAAAATGGGAAAGCTGGAAAGAGGAATGCAATGAAGACTTTTTTTCTGTGGAATCTTTCGGCAATGCTTGTAGGCTTTTTGCTGGATTTGCTTGCCGGCGACCCGGCGGGCTGGCCTCATCCCGTCGTATGGCTCGGCAAATACATCTCCTGGATGGAGAAAAAGCTGCGCGCGCGCGGCGGAAATCTGCGCCTGTCCGCAGTGCTTCTTACGGGCTCGACGGCGCTTCTGGCCATGTCGGTAACGGGCGTGGCGCTGCTACTGCTATCGCTGCTGGGTAAAATCCCGTTATTCATCGGTATGTGCCTGATCTCCTGGACGACGCTTTCGGCCAGGTGTCTTGCAAAGGAAAGCAAGGGTGTGGCGGATGCGCTGAAGGTATCCACGGGGCGTGGGCGAAAGCAGGTAGGCCGCATCGTCGGCCGGGATACCAACGGGCTTTCCGAACAGGAAATCATATGCGCGACGGTGGAAACGGTCGCTGAAAACACGAACGACGGCGTGATCGCTCCGATCATGTACCTCCTCCTCGGCGGTCCGGTGCTTGCGATGGGGTTTAAGGCCGTCAGCACGCTGGATTCTATGGTGGGTTATCTGAATGAGAAATATCGCGACATCGGCTGGTCCAGCGCCAGGCTTGACGATGCGCTTAACTATATTCCCGCGCGGGTTTGCGCGGTTCTGATGTGCCTGTCCGCAGGGCTTTGCGGCCTGGATGCCAAAAACGCTCTGCGCATTATGCGGCGCGACCATGCCAACCATTTAAGTCCCAACTGCGCCTGGAGCGAAGCTGCGATGGCGGGCGCGCTACATATTCAGCTGGGGGGCACCCATCTTTATTTTGGCAAGCCGGTGGAAAAGCCGGTCATCGGCGACGCCGGGCGGCCTGTTGAGCGCGAGGATATCGTAAGGGCGAACCGATTGTTGTATGCCACTTCCTCTATGATGGCGGCGTTTGCCCTGCTGCTTGGAGTGATCCTGTGATGGGCCTGCGCGAGGGATTTACGACGGGCAGCTGCGCGGCCGCGGCCGCGTTGGCCTGTTGCCTGTGGCAGCGGGACGGCAGGTGCCCGGCACAGGTGAGCGTTGTCGTTCCGGAGGGCAGGACCTATACCACGGCGATCATAGCCCATCCGGACGGCGGCTGCGGCGTTATCAAGGATAGCGGAGACGACCCGGATATCACCGGAGGCATGGAGGTAATCGCGCATGTGGAACCGCTGCCGGATAATGGTGAAATCCGGTTCCGTGCTGGTGAAGGCGTAGGCGTTGTAACAGAGGCGGGACTTAAGATTTCCAGGGGTGAGCCGGCGATTAACCCTGTGCCCAGGCAAATGATTTGCGACGCGGTGCGCGGCGTGCTTGGCGCTCGCGGCGCGGTGGTTACGGTATCCATCCCCGGCGGACTGGAAGCGGCCCGGAAAACATTTAATCCACGTCTGGGTATTGTGGGCGGGCTCTCCATTCTTGGCACCAGCGGAGTCGTAAGGCCTATGAGCGACGAGGCGTTGAGGGAAGCGCTGCTTGTTGAGCTGAAAATGCGAGTTGCTCAAAAGGCCGGCAAGTTGATTTTTACCTTCGGCAACCAGGGGGAGGAGGTTATGCGAAAGCTGTTTCCCGGCCTGCCTGTTATCCAGGTCAGCAACGAGCTTGGCTTTATGCTGGATGCCGCCGCGGAGCTTGGGACCGTCCATTTGCTGATCGGCGGGCATCCGGGCAAGCTGGCCAAGGTAGCCGCAGGCGTGATGCAGACGCACAGCCGCACCGCCGACGCACGTCGGGAAGCGGTCGTCACGCACCTCGCGCTGCTGGGAGCGCCGCACACGCTGATTGAAAACGTATATGCCTGCGTAACCACGGATGAGGCAATCCGGCTGATTGACGAGGCGGGTCTAAACGCGGTCTGGGACCGTTTGGCGCAGGCGGCGCGGCACTATTGCCTTCTGCGTGCGCGGGACGAAATCAGAATTGAAGTTGTGTTTACAGACGCGCGGGGAGCAATATTGGGTCAGTGCTTGGAGGCGGTTGAATGACGCATGGCGGCAATGTCTGGGAGGGGAACAGCCCATCGCAGTGGCTTGACTATTCGGCCAATATCAGGCCGGGCGGAGCGCCGGAATGGGTAATGGCAGCGCTTGGGGAAGGCATGAGGGATGTATCCTATTATCCGGACCCGCAGATGAAGCGGACGGGAGCCTCCATGGCGCGGTATCTGGAAACCGGGCCGGAATTTGTCCGACCTACCGCCGGCGGCATATCCGCCATAGACATGGCGGCCCATCTTGATGCCGCGGGAATGGTGATCTTAACGCCATGCTTCGCGGAATACGCCTTTCAATGTGCCAATTGGGCAAAATCCACGCGGAAAGTTTCGTTGCTAAGGGCGCGCCATTGCCCCGGCGATCCGGCGGAGATGGTTGAAAGCGCATTGTTTGAGGGCTGCGCGGTTTGGCTTTGTAATCCGCTTAATCCGGTGGGCAACGCCTATTCCCGCGTGCAAATCCAAGGGCTGCTTAAGCGTGTGGAGGAAGTGCATGGTTGGCTTATTATAGACGAGGCGTTTATCGAATATTGCCGGCAGCACTCGTCCGTGGACCTTGTCGGGATGTATGAGAGGCTGTTGATTACCGGGTCGCTGACCAAAATTCTGGGCATCCCCGGCGTGCGGCTTGGCTATCTCTGCGGCCAGCCGCAGGTGCTTGCCAGCCTGGACCGCTACCAGCTTAACTGGGAACTGAACTGCTTTGCCGGTGCGGTGGCCTGCGCGCTTCCGTGGCATAAGGGGGAAATCCAGGCGGAGGCCAGGGCCAACGCGCTCCGGCGCGAGCGGATGCGAGCGGATTTGGAAGCGATGGGGGTTTTCGTCTATCCCAGCGAGGCCTCCTTTTTACTCGCCGATTTTGGCCGTCCCGTCGGCTTCATTGCCCGGCGGCTAAAGGAGCGAAAAATTCTGGTTAGAACCTGTATGAATTTTGACGGAATCGACGACGGCCGCCATCTGAGGCTGGCTGTGAAGGACGATGCGTCCAACAGGCGGCTTATGGATGCGCTAAGGGAGGAAATAACATGCGCGGAAAATCATTGATGTTTCAGGGGACGGCGTCCTCTGTGGGAAAATCCATGCTCTGCGCGGCCGTGCTGCGAATCCTGAGGCAGGACGGGCTGCGGGCCGCGCCCTTCAAATCTCAGAACATGGCGCTCAACTCCTACGCAACCTCGGAAGGTTTGGAAATGGGGCGCGCACAGGTTACTCAGGCGGAGGCTGCGGGCATTGAACCGTCCGTGCGCATGAATCCCGTGTTGCTAAAACCCACGTCTGACAGAAGAAGCCAGGTGATTGTGAATGGAAAGCCCCTGGGCGTCATGTCGGCGATGGAATACGAGCGCTTTAAGCCGAGGCTTCGCGAGATGGTGCGCGAAACCTATGATCGTCTTGAAAGCGACGTGGACGTGGTGGTGATTGAGGGCGCGGGAAGCCCCGCCGAGATCAACCTGAAAAAGGGCGACATTGTAAACATGTCCATGGCAAAGGCGGCGGATGCGCCGGTCATTCTGATTGGGGACATCAATCCCGGCGGCGTGTTCGCGTCGCTTTACGGCACGGTCAAGCTTCTGGAGCCGGATGAGCAGGCCCGAATTAAGGGCGTTCTGATCAACAAATTCCGGGGAGACGTTAAAATACTGGAGCCGGGGCTTAAAATGCTGGAGGAGTTGTTGCACATTCCGGTAATAGGCGTAATCCCCTGGATGGATATTGATATGGAGGATGAGGACAGCGTAACCGAGCGCTTTTCGCGTTCCTCCGGGCGCGGACAGATCCATACCGCGATTGTACACCTTCCGCATGTTTCCAATTTTACGGATTTTAACCTTCTGGGCGGCGAGGCGGACGTTTCGGTAAGCTATGCGTCCCGTGCGTCCGAGCTTGAGCAGGCGGACGTCATTATCCTGCCGGGTAGCAAAAACACCATTGAGGACCTGAACTGGCTAAAGCAGAGAGGGATGGCCGACGCGGTTGTGCGCCACGCGCGGCGCGGCGGCATGGTGATCGGCATCTGCGGCGGTTATCAGATGCTGGGACAAAAGCTGCGCGATCCGCTTCATGTGGAGTCGCGCATACCGGAAATAGCGGGGTTGGGTTTGTTGGATTTTGACGTTACCTTTCGCGAGGAAAAAACCACCGTTCAGGCCGCCGGAAGCATCCGCTGTGAAACAGGCTGGTTAAGCGGACTAAACGGGCTGATGCTGGACGGCTACGAGATTCACAGCGGCATAAACAGCTTCGGCGTGGGATGCGTGCCGTTTCTTTTCCTGAATGGCCGTGAAACGCCAGACGGCGTGTCCAATATACAAGGGAATGTTTTTGGCAGCTATCTGCATGGAATATTTGATACGGGCTCCTTCTGGCGCGCGATTGTAAACCGAATGCGCGCGGAAAAGGGGATGGCCGCCGACGAGAGCGACGTGCTGACAATGGCCGAGTTCCGAAGCCGGGAGTTTGACAGGTTGGCATCCATTGTGCGGCAAAACTTGGATATGGACGCGGTTTATAAAATCATCAGAGGAGGGGCGGTTTCCTGCGGGAGGTGGGACGATGCGTAAGCCCGCGCCCCGCTTGCTGATTTCCGGAACCGGAAGCGGTTGCGGCAAGACCACCGTTACCTGCGCCGTGCTAAGCGCGTTGAAGAACCGGGGGTATGACGTCGCTTCGTTTAAATGCGGCCCAGATTATATTGATCCCATGTTCCATTCGGAGGTCGTCGGAACGAGAGGAACCAATATCGATTTGTTCTTTTTGGATGCGGAAGGTGTTAAATCGCTCTTTCTAAAGCATGCGGGCGATTTAAACGTGATTGAAGGCGTGATGGGCTATTACGACGGCGTCGCGTTCGATAACGCGGAAGCCTCCGGCCATCACATGGCGCAGGCCTTGGAAACGCCCGCCGTACTTGTGGTAAACGGATACGGCATGGCGCTTTCCGCCGCCGCGGTGGTTCGCGGCTTTGTGGAACTGCGCAAGCCCAGCGGTATAAAGGGCGTTATCTTCAATCATATTTCGTCCGGGGTCTATCCGCTGCTTAAATCGGCAGTGGAAGCGGAGTGCGGCGTCGCCGTCTTTGGCTATTTGCCGGACTGTCCGGAGTGCGCGCTGGAAAGCCGCCATCTTGGCCTTATCACTGCACAGGAAGTGAAAGGGCTTGAGCAAAAGCTGGCGCTTTTGGCAGCGCAGGCGGAAAAGACGATCGACCTTGACGGATTAATCGAGTTGATGCGGGCGCAGGCGGTGCTGGAAGCGCCTGAAAGGCTTGTAAAACGGTTGGGCAGCGTGCGGATTGCCGTTGCCAGGGACGAGGCGTTTTGTTTTTACTACCGCGATAACCTAAAGCTGCTTGAGGAGCTGGGCGCAACGCTTGTCCCCTTCAGTCCGATTCGCGACGGCGGGCTGCCGGATTGCGACGGGCTGCTGCTGGGCGGCGGGTATCCCGAATTGCACGCGCGGGAAATCAGCGGGAACCGTTCAATGCTTGAATCTATCCGCCGGGCCGTAACGGGCGGGCTTCCCACCGTGGCTGAGTGCGGAGGCTTTATGCTGCTGACCGGACAAATAGGGGCTTATTCCATGGCGGGGGTGATTCGTACCGCCTGCCATGACCGGCAACGGCTGACGCGCTTTGGCTATGCCGAGCTTACGGCCAGTCAGGACAGCCTGCTGTTTAACAAGGGAGACCGAATCCGCGGACATGAATTTCACCATTGGGATGCGGAGGCGCCGGGGGAGGCGCTCACCGCCCGCAAGCCGTCCGGGAGGGCGTGGAAATGCGCATGGGTAAGCGATACCCTGTACGCGGGCTATCCGCACCTGTACTTTTGCAGCAATCCCCACGCCGCGGAACGCTTTGTTTTAAAATGCATGGAAAGGAAGATGCGCCGTGGAGCCGATGGAAATTGAAAAGCGCAGCTTTGAGATTATCGCAGAGGAGCTGGGTGGCCGTAGACTCGATCCCGAGTACGATCTTGTGATCCGGCGGGTTATTCATACGACGGCGGATTTTGAGTATTGCGACAGCCTGGTTTTTTCGGAGCATGCCGTCGTGAGGCTGATGGACGCGATTAAGGCCGGCTGCGACATCGTAACCGACACCACCATGGCGCAGGCGGGAATCAACAAGCGGATGCTCGCCCGTTTCGGCGGGCAGGTTCATTGCTTTATCGCAGACGGGGACGTGGCGCGGGAGGCAAAGCGCAGAGGGGTCACACGCTCTCTGGTTTCCATGGAAAAGGCTGCGCGCCTTCAAAAACCGCTCGTATTCGCCATCGGCAACGCGCCGACCGCGCTGCGCTCCATCTGTGATTTGACGCGCGCGGGCAAGCTAAGTCCTGAGGTGGTTGTCGCCGTGCCGGTCGGCTTTGTCAACGTTGTGGAGGCGAAGGAGGAAATCATAAATATGCCTTTTTGTTCAATTGTCGCCCGTGGGCGCAAGGGAGGAAGCAACGTCGCGGCGGCCATCGTAAACGCCGCGCTCTATCAGCTATGTGAAAGGGAGGAATAACAGATGGTACATTTTGTAGGCGCGGGCTGCGGCGCGCCGGATTTGATTACGGTACGCGGCGCAAGGCTGATCGCAGGCGCGGATGTGCTGATTTATGCGGGTTCGCTGGTAAACCCGGAGGTTTTGAAATACGCAGGGCCGGATTGCGCAATTCACGACAGCGCGCGTCTGACGCTGGAGCAGGTGATTGAAATCGTCAAAAACGCCGAGGCGCGGAGCAAAACCACCGTTCGCCTACACACTGGCGATTCAAGCATCTATGGCGCGGTCCGTGAACAGTTCGACCTGCTGGAAAGCCTCGGTATAGCGTATGACGTCTGCCCGGGCGTAAGCTCGTTTTGCGGGGCGGCTGCCAGCCTGAAGGCGGAATATACGCTGCCGGATGTGTCGCAGACGGTTATCATCACCCGTATGGAGGGCCGCACGTCCGTGCCTGAGCGGGAAAAGTTGCGCGCGCTGGCTGCGCACGGCTCTTCAATGGTGCTTTTTCTAAGTGCCGGGCTGCTTGATGAGGTTCAAAACGAGCTGATGGCGGGAGGTTATGCGCCTGAAACGCCCGCCGCTATTATTTATAAAGCCACATGGCCGGAGGAAAGGGTTTTTCGCTGCCATGTAAGCGATTTGGCTTCGACGGCGGAACAAAACGGCGTGCAGAAAACCGCGCTGATTGTGGTTGGCGGCTTCCTGGGCGGGGAGTATGAACGCTCCAAACTTTACGATCCCGATTTTTCTACAGAGTACAGAAAAGCGCAAATCTGACGGGCTTTTTCACAGTCTGTTGTGAAATAAGGAAGGATGGGCACAAAAATGAAGCGCGCGGCAATCCTGTATTTTAGCGCGCGAGGCGCGGGCACGGCGGAGATAATCGCCCGGTCGCTTGAAGGCGCGTATACTCCGGAATTGCACAGGCCACCGGAGGGCGGGCTGAAACCGCTTGTAAAGAGCCTGTTTGGAAACGTGGAAGCGCTGGTTTTTATAGGTGCGTGCGGCATTGCCGTGCGGGGCGTCGCGCCCTTTCTTGAATGCAAGCTGAGCGATCCGGCCGTGATCGTGGCGGATGAAAAGGGGAAATACATTATTTCCCTTTTATCGGGCCATGTCGGCGGCGCAAACAGCCTTGCCCGGAAGGTCGCGTCCGCAATTGGGGGGGTAGCCGTCGTCACCACGGCGACGGATGTGAACCGCCGCTTTGCGGCGGACGCCTGGGCGGCTGAAAAGGGGCTTTTAATCGAATCGCCTCGGGCCGCAAAGCTTTTTTCTTCTGAAATACTTAAAATGGATTTGCCCTTTTATTCCGATTTTCCCATTGAGGGCGCGCTGCCCGGCGGGCTGTTCCCTGGACATGACGGCGATTGCGGCCTGTTGATTTCCTGCCGCAAGCTGAACCCCTTTGATATGACCCTTTCGCTCATTCCCCGCGTTTTGCATTTGGGAGTTGGATGCAAAAAGGGCGCGTCCGCTCAAAAGATCGGCGCGGCTGTGGAAACGACGCTTGCGCGGGAAAAGATCAATCCCAGGGCTGTCGCTTCTGTCGCGTCGGTCGATATGAAGCGGAGCGAACAGGGATTGATTGATTATTGCCGGGAGCAGGGGCTGGCTGTAGCGTTTTATTCCGCCGGGCAATTAAACACGGTTCCGGGCATATTTTCCTCCTCGGAATTTGTGAGAAACACCGTCGGAGTGGATAACGTTTGCGAGCGAGCGGCGATGCTTTCCGCCGGGCAGAAGGCGTGGCTGCTAGTAAAAAAGACCTGTCTGGACGGTGTAACCGTGGCCGTCGCGCAGGAGAATTGGAGCGTTTGTTTTGAATAAGCTATATGTGGTTGGCATTGGGCCCGGCGCGGCCGATCAGATGACGCTGCGCGCCGCGCGGGCGCTGGAAGCCGCGGATGTAATCGTAGGCTACGGCGTATACGCCGATCTGGTGTCGCCGTTGTTTCCGGATAAAGAATACCTTGTCACGCCTATGCGGCGTGAAACGGAACGGTGTCGGCTGGCCGTCGATACCGCCTGCGCGGGCAAAAGCGTCGCTGTGATCTCAAGCGGAGACGCAGGCGTTTACGGCATGGCGGGATTGGTTTTGGAAATGGCCGAAGGAAAGGGACTGGAGATCGAGGTAATTCCCGGCGTGACGGCGGCGCTCAGCGGAGGCGCGGTTTTGGGCGCGCCGCTTACCCATGATTTTGCCGTTATTAGCCTGTCCGACCTGCTCACGCCATGGGATAAGATTGAAAAGCGGCTGGAATGCGCCTCACTGGCGGATTTGTGCATCGCCATCTACAATCCCTCCAGCACGCGGAGGGCGGATTACCTGCGGCGCGCCTGTGACGTAATTTTGCGCCACGCGGCGCCTGAAACCGTATGCGGCGTGGCGCGCAACACCGGCCGTGAGGGCGGGGCGGTGCGTGTGATGACGTTGGCGGAGCTTGCGTCGTATCAAACGGACATGTTTACAACCGTGTTTGTCGGCAACCGTCAGACGCGAGTAATCGATGGCAGGATGGTTACGCCCAGAGGATATCGGAATGTGTAAAATTTGTATTTTCGCGGGTACCGTGGAAGGACGAAAGCTGATGAGCCTGCTCGCGGCGCGTGGCGTACAAATCGCCGTATGTGTGGCGACGGAATACGGGCAGGCGTTGCTGGGAGATCATCCCGACGTGCGGATTTACGAGGGCCGGATGGAAGAATCGCAAATGGAAACGTTTCTTCGCGGCGAGGCGTTCGACGTTGTTGTGGATGCGACCCATCCCTATGCGGCGCGCGTGACGGAAAACATTGCCGCGGCTTGCCGGGCGGTTCGCACGGAGTACCTGCGCCTACTGCGAAACAGCGCGGCCGGCGGCGAGGACGGCGTGTTTGTCAGCGACGCAGGGGCTTGTGTGGAGTACCTAATGGCAACGCGTGGAAAAATCCTGCTCACCACCGGCAGCAAGGAACTGCCGGTCTTTTGCGGGAATGCGTCGCTCAGAGACCGGCTCTACGCGCGCGTGCTTCCCGTGCCGGCTTCGGTGCAGACCTGCGTGGACTGCGGTATTCCGCCGGATCATATTTTGGCGATGCAAGGGCCGTTTGACGAGGAAATGAATCTCGCTATGCTGCGCTCAACAGGCGCGGAGATTTTGGTAACCAAGGATACCGGGGATGAAGGCGGTTATGCGGCAAAGCTTCGCGCCGCGGAACGCGCGGGCGTTCGTACGGTCGTTATCGGGAGGCCCGCGCAGCGCGAGGGGAAAGGCCTTGAGGAGACAATTCGCTATTTGGAGACACGGTTACCGTTAAAGCCGGTTTTCAAACGGGTTTCATTAATTGGCATTGGCATGGGAAACGCTGAAACACGAACGCTGGGCATGGAGCGCGCTTTGCGTGAAGCCGATTGTCTGATCGGCGCGCGGCGTATGCTGGAAAGCGTGGATACCTCCGGCCGGCAGGCGTTTGCGGCCGGTACGCCGGATGAAGTTGTGCGTATCATCCAGGAGAACGGCGCGTTCAGGAGGTTTGCCATCCTGCTTTCGGGAGATACGGGCTTTTACAGCGGCGCGCGCGGATTGCTGGATAAGCTTTCGAGCGTTGAGGTTGAGGTGCTTCCGGGTATCAGCAGCATACAATATTTTTGTGCGAAATTGAGGCGTTCATGGGAGGATGTGCGCGCGGTCAGTCTGCATGGACGGGACTGCGACCTGGTTGGAGAGGTGCGCCGCAACGCGGCGGTATTTGCGCTGGTAGGTGGGAGCGACGGCGTCGGCCGGGCGCTTGGACGGCTTAAGGCCGCGAAGCTTGGCGGCCTGCGGGCGCATGTGGGGGAGCGGCTCGGCTATCCTGACGAAAAGATTACCAGCGGAACGGTTGACGCATTGCTGGAGAGGCGTTACGACGCGCTCGGCGTATTGCTGATTGAAAACGAAAGCAACGGCGAAATCGTCGTAACTCACGGGCTGCCGGACGAGGCCTTTGAATGCGGCGACATACCCATGACAAAATCGGAGGTGCGCAGCGTATCTTTGTCCAAGCTGCAATTGACTCGGGAAGCAACCGTCTACGATATTGGCTCCGGCAGCGGTTCCATTTCGGTGGAGGCGGCGCTTGTGGCGTCGGGGGGCAGGGTATATGCCGTTGAAATGAGGGAAGAGGCTGTCGCGCTCACCCGGCGAAATGCGGAGAAGTTTCACCTGGCAAATGTTGAAACGGTCCCCGGCAAAGCTCCCGGGGCGCTGGAAGCACTTCCGCCCCCCACGCATGCCTTCATCGGGGGAAGCGCGGGAAACCTGCGGGAGATCGTCGTATGCCTGCTCCATAAAAACCCGAACGTGCGCATTGTCGCCAATACGGTGACGGTAGAAACGCTTTCGGAGCTGATGCAAATTGCAAAGGAATTTGACTTTTATGATGTTGCGGAACTGGCGGTGTCGAAGCCGCGCATTGCGGGGCGGTATCATCTGATGACGGCGCAAAACCCGGTGTATATCTTTGCAATGCAAAACGGAGGGAACCAAAAATGAACGGGGAAATAAAGCATAGCTGCTTTTTTCAAAACACGGGCTGCGAGTATTTTCCATGCCACAGGATGGAGCATCCTGAAAACTTCAACTGCCTTTTCTGTTACTGTCCCCTGTACGCGCTGGGCAAAGGGTGCGGAGGCGCCTTTTACTATAACGGAAAAGGAAATAAGGTCTGCACGGATTGCGCCTTTCCGCACCAGCGGGAAAACTACCAGAAGGTTCTGGCTCGCTATCCGGAAATTATGGAAATTATCCGCAGGCAGGATGAAAGGTAAGCGCTACTATTGACGGCAAGGTGGGATACAGATGAATCGGTGGACGTTATCATCTCCGGACGAGGATGCAAAGAGGGAGGCGCGGTCGCGCTGGAACAGCGTAGCCAAACCGCTGGATTCACTGGGGGAAATGGAAAACTTGATTACGCAGGCGGCGGGCATACAGGGAACGGCGGACGTGACGCTCTCCCCAAGATGCGCGCTGGTGTTTTGCGCCGACCACGGGGTTGTGGCCGAAGGCGTCACACAGTCCGACGGCAGTGTGACGGCGTTGGTCGCCCGCTCTATCGCCGAGGGGGAGGCCAACATAAACCTGATGGCAAAGCCGGTGGGAGCAGACGTGTTTGCGATTGATATAGGCATGCTTGAGGAGATAGAGCATTCAAACATGATTGTCTGTAAGGAAGCGCGCGGCACGGCAAACATGGCGCACGGGCCGGCGATGACACGCGCCCAGGCGGAACGCGCAATGGCGCACGGCATCAATCTTGTGGGGGAGATGAAGCGGCGCGGATACCGCGCTGTGGCAACCGGTGAAATGGGAATCGGCAACACAACGGCTGCCGCGGCCATGGCCAGCGTGCTGTTGAATCAACCCGTTCATACAATTACCGGGCGTGGCGCGGGATTATCGGACGCCGGTCTGGAACGAAAGGTCAGGACAATCGAACGGGCAATCACCATCAACCAGCCGGATGCGAGCGAGCCGCTTGACGTGCTGGCAAAGGTGGGCGGCTATGAAATTGCGGGGATGGCTGGCGCGTTTCTCGGCGGTATGACGCACCGCGTTCCGGTGGTGATCGACGGCGTCATATCCGCTGTGGCCGCCCTGCTGGCTTTCCGGCTTTGCCCCGGCGCAAAGGAGTTCATGCTGCCATCGCATATCAGCAAAGAGCCCGCCGCCCGGCTTGTAATGGACGCGCTGGGCCTTTCGCCCGTCATTCATGCGGGGATGGCGCTGGGCGAGGGTACGGGCGCGGTCATGCTGTTTCCGCTATTGGATATGGCGCTGCAAGTCTATCAAGGCACGCATACGTTTTGTGAATTGGGAATGGAGGCCTATACGCCTCAGGGAGGGATGGCATGATCGCGCTGATTACGGGTGGAAGCGGCTGCGGCAAATCCTCTTATGCGGAGCGACTTGTCCAGACGCTACCGGAGAAGAAGCGATACTATATCGCTACCATGCGCGTATACGACGCGGAATCCGGGCGTAGGGTCGCCCGCCATCGGTTACAGCGGGCGGGAATGGGGTTTGAGACGGTCGAACGCCCCATAGATCTGGCATCTGCACACATCCGGCCAGGCTCCACGGTGCTGCTGGAGGATCTGCCCAATCTGCTGGCAAACGAGTTGTTTGATACGGGCGGAGACGTCTGGCGCATTTTACCCGCGCTTGAGCGCCTAGCGAAAATCAGCGGGCATCTTGTGATCGTCACCAACGACGTTTTTTCCGACGGAGCGCAATACGGTCCCGATACCTGCGAATATATTCGGCAACTTGCCGCGCTCAACGCATTTGCCGCGGAAATGGCCGATTATTTGGCGGAGGCGGTCTATTCCATCCCGGTCGTGCTGAAAGGAGAAGCGCCATGCATCTGATTCGGGCGTTTGTGATCGCCTTTTCCACCTATTCCCGGATTCCCATGCCGCAGGTAGAATGGTCGGAGGAGAACAAGCGGTACAGCATGTGCTTTTTTCCGCTTGTCGGCGCGGCGGTCGGCCTGGCGGCGGCGATATGGCTGTGGCTTTGCGACACGCTTGCGCTGGGCGGGTTACTTCGGGGGGCTGTGGGCGCGGCAATTCCGCTGCTGGTAACCGGCGGCATTCATATGGATGGCTTTATGGATACGCTGGACGCTATGGCCTCCTGGCATCCAAGGGAAAAGCGGCTGGAAATTTTAAAGGATACGCATACGGGCGCGTTTGCCGTGATGGGGTGCGGCCTGTATTTACTGCTCACGGCGGGCATGCTTAGCGAGCTTAAAGCGCCGGAATATGCCGCAGTGGGCGTTTGCTTTGTTCTGTCCCGCGCGCTCAGCGCCCTGACGCTGACATGGCTTCCCAAGGCAAAACAGACGGGCATGCTGTCCGGCTTTGCTAGGTCTGCGCAGCGATGGGCGGTGACGGGAGCATGCTGCACGCTGTTGCTGGGCTGCACGTTTGCGCTGATTTTACCATATGGCTGGAGAGGCGCGCTGCCTTTGGCCGCCGCGGGTTTGTGCACGCTTTACTATCGGCGTTTTAGCGCACGCTTTTTCGGCGGTTTAACCGGAGACCTGGCGGGGTGGTTTGTTCAGGTGACGGAGCTGGCGTGCCTGACGCTGATTATGATCGGAGGGAAATTAGGATGAAGCTGTATGTGGGCGGAGCCTATCAGGGTCAAGCCGAATTGGCCGTAAGCGAGAATCCCGGCATGGAGGTGCTGGAGGATTTTCATGAAATCATCCGGCAGGCCCTTGAGCGTGGCGAGGACATCCGGCAGTTTGCGGAGGAGGTTTGCCGGCGGCATCAGAACGCGGTGATCGTCGCTAATGAAGTTGGTGCCGGCGTTGTGCCCGTCAGCGCGGCGGACCGGGCGTTCCGGGAGGCGGTTGGACGGGTGCTCTGCCTTGTCGCGCAACGGTCGGAAACGGTTACGCGGGTCGTGTGCGGAATTGGAGTGAGGATCAAGTGAAATATGTTCTGATCCGCCATGGCAAAACGCAAGGCAACCTTGAGGGCCGCTATATCGGCTGTCTGACGGACGAGCCGCTTTGCCTGGAGGGAATCGTCGAACTGTACTTGCGAAAGTATCCCGAGGTCGACGGGGTGTTTGCCAGCCCTCTGACGCGTTGCAGACAAACGGCGGAGCTTTTGTATCCCAGCATCTCAATAAAACTGGCGGACGGCCTGCGGGAATGTGATTTTGGGGCGTTTGAAAACAAAAACTACGCTGAACTAAACGGGAGCGCCGACTATCAGGCTTGGATTGATTCCGGCGGTGAAATGCCTTTTCCAGGTGGCGAAAGCCGCGCGGCGTTTGCCCAAAGATGCGTGTGCGCATTTGAAGGGTGCGTTGCCGGGGTGCCGGATGGGACGTATGCATTTATTGTGCATGGCGGTACGATTATGGCCGTCATGGAGCGTTTCGCGCGCCCCGCGGGGCGCTATTATGAGTATCAGGTGAGCAATGGAGACGGGTTTGTTTTAAATGGGGATGGAGGGTATATCAGACTGTCGGATTTAAAAGGATGAGTTCCCGGGGGATAGTCTCTTTCATTATCCTTCATAGGAATCCTTCCCTTCGCTAAGCCATCTTTGCACGACAACGTGGATATGTTCAATGTCCAAAGGCTTGGCAAGAAAGTCATTCATACCCGCTGCTCTTGCCATATCCCGATCCTCCTGGAATGTGTTTGCCGTCAATGCAACAATCGGGATTGACCTTGCATCCGGATGGCCGGATCCTCGGATGGCTTTTGTTGCTTCCAATCCGTTCATGTTGGGCATTTGCACATCCATTAAAATCAAATCAAAATAACCGGGACAGCTTTGTTCAAAAATTTTCACAGCCTCTGCGCCATCTGCGGCAAGTTCAACCTGTATCCCCTGTAAAGCGAACAGATCAGAGGCTATCTCGGCATTGAGCAGGTTGTCCTCTGCAAGCAAAAAACGAACGTTTGAAAAAATTTCTGGCGAAGCATTTTTGATGATTACCTCTGTTGGGTTTCCAAGAGGCAGGGTTATTTCGAAATAAAACTCACTGCCTGATCCAACCTCGCTTTTTACATTTAATATACCGCCCATAAGCTGCACAATATTTCGACTGATCGGCAGACCCAATCCCGTCCCTTGGCTGCGAGAATGGTTTGTTCCCGCCTGTTCAAAAGAGTTGAAGATGCGAGATAAATCCTTTTCGGCAATCCCTACGCCGCTGTCAGATACACGAAACAGATAGGTCGCTTCGGTGTCGGCTGATTCAACTTCCTCAACCGTCAATTGAACCTGTCCACCTGACGGTGTAAACTTAATGGCGTTAGAAATCAGGTTCATAAGCACCTGCTTTAGGCGAATCGGGTCGCCAATCAAATCAGAGTGTTCTAAATTTGCTTCGCAGGAGAGCCGTATCCGCTTATGCTGCGCCGGCGTCTGCATCATGCTGAAAAGCTCGTCCAGCATTCGGCCGAGGGAAAAACTTTCATTAGAAATCTTCATCATACCGCTGTCAATACGGCTCATATCTAAAATATCATTGATGAGTCCCAATAGATATTGGGATGAGGTGTTCAGCTTTGCAAGGCTTGTTTTGATATCTTCCGGGACATTCTCTTTCATCGAAATGAGGGTGGATAATCCGACGATAGCATTCATAGGCGTTCTGATTTCATGGCTCATGCGAGATAGAAATTCACTTTTTGCCACGCTCTCCGCCTCCGCCCGGATGACTGCTTTTTGCATATTCGCTGCCTTAACTCGTGCTCTGGCAATGACAGTGATGGCCACAATCATCAGTATCGAAAAAACACCAATGATCAGCACAGAGAGAAAAGGATTGCTTTCAAACCATTTTCGCAGCGTGTAGGCATCGTTGCCAATTGAAACAAAATTATGATCCCGAATAGCATTCCTTTCTTTTTCGGATAGACTATTGATGCCTTTATTGATGATAGTAAGTAAGTTGGAATCGGCGGGAAAAGACATCGCAAAGCATACATCTGTCTGATTTTCAGACAAAGTAACGGGAACAACATTATTAAATATATGATCCTGCATTACTTGTTCTATATGTGCAGACAGACCGCAGGCAAAATCAACCGCACCGATATTTACGGCTCGCAGCATTTCATAAATACTGTCGTAGTATTTCACATGGCTTGCCTTCGCATACTCCGGCAACAAGCATCCCTTTAGCAAGCCGCAGGTGAGATTTTCTCCCGGATAGGTTGCCGATTTATTACGGACCACCAGATCGTTCAGCGTGGAATATGGTGTTGATGCCGCCAGCCCACTGTTCAAAGAATCGTGAGCATCATCAAAGAAAAAGCCTGCCATATCAGCTTTGCCTTCTATAACAAGCTGCTGTGTTTCAATATAGCTGTCGGTAAAGACATAGGAAAATTCCAAACCATAAAGCTTACTTATTTTGTTTAACAATTCGGGAATTATGCCGTCATGTCTGCCGTCACCAGTACCAATGCAGTAGAAAGGATGAAAGTACTCTGGGACGGCAACGGTAATGATTCCTTTTTTTTGAATGTATTCCTGTTCCGCCTCGGTCAGCAGAAGAATGCGTGCATCGGAATCCCCGAAATATTTATCGTAGAGTTGGCTGGGAAAATCGGGGTTTGAGGATAAAATTTTACTCATTGCCCAATTTAGCTGATCCAGCAACTCCTGGTTGCCCGGCTGCGTTACTATGTAGTGGCTTTGCGCCTCGATATAGGCAACAGCACGAAATTCACCGTTGTCGTCCGTTATATTGCCAAGTTTTATATCAATAGTTCCCTTGTTTAAATCTTCATTAATTTGGCCGGCGGCAACTTCTTCAGAAGAGTATTTTTTTATCGTACAGTCAATTCCATTCATGGATAAAAACGCTTCCAGGCGGCGCACATTTTCTGCTGCGCGCTCTATAACACCAATGGTTTTTCCACTTAAATCCTTTGAGTCATAACCACGAATGCTGCGGTCATCCCAGCGTGCTAGCAATACAGATTTTGTGCTGCCACAACTGTAATCCGGGTATGCAAAGTACTCTTCCAAGGACTCGCTATAATAATTTCCGCCCATCAGGTCATATTTACCTTTCAAAAAGTCCTTCACCATTTCATTCCCGGAGGTTTCAACATACTCGTAGTTCCAGCCGGTATATTTGGCAATTTCATTAAGATAGTCTACCACCAAGCCATACCGATGGCCCTTATCATCCATCATGGTGAACCCCGGAACCTCTGGAAATGGCACACGAAGGGTAGCAGGATTTTCCGCAGCGGCAATCGTACCAGATGAAACGATAAGAATTAAAGAAGCAATGCAAGCGGCGCCAAACCGTTTTATTGAAAGCTGATTTCTCATGATGAATCCTCCTATTATTTACGTTATTTCTTTGCAAGATGATCCACCCATCCTTTTTGGAGGGGCCGGCATTCATTATGACGGATATTATTGAATCAATTTGACTGCCACCCTCCACTAAAAATCGTTCATTTTATCTTGTATCAAACCAAACGGTCATAGAGGCAATACTTTAAATCCATTGCGTCCATTGCGTTTTACATCATATAAAGCAACGTCCGCTTTTTCGAATGCCGTCTCCCGCTCCATAGGCCTGTCCATTATGATTGCGCCAATACTAAAGCTCAAGGTTACCGTTTCTGACACTTGGATTTTTTCTGCATCTTCGCACAGTGCCTTACATACCGTTTCCACTTCGGCAGAGTCGCGTACCTCAGAGAGATAGACGACAAACTCATCGCCGCCCATACGGCCAATAATCGCAGAATCAGGACAGACCCTCTGCAATATGAGAGCAACCTTTTGCAGCATTTCATTTCCCGCCATATGTCCATAGGTATCGTTTACGCTCTTAAAATAATCAATGTCCACAATAATAAGAGCATCGGTTTGACCATCTGAAAAAGCTTTCAACTGCTCCTTAACCAGCTGCGTAAAATATCCGATATTATACAGCTGTGTTAAGCCGTCTCTCTGTGCTTGATGGCGCAGCGTTTCCTGCGCTGTGAATTTTTCGTCGATCAACTTTAATCTTGCCATAGAATATAGAGGCTTATTTTGTTCATCGTACATTTTGGAAACCGTTAGCTCTACCCAGTGCGTACTGCCATTAAAAAACGGTATCTGTATCTCCATTGGTTCAGAAATTCCATTTTTTAGAATGTCAACAAAAGCATTAACCGCCGCTTTGTTTTTCATATACTCATCAGACGTCATCAAATCAACTTCAAAAAACTCTGCAGGCTTTTCATTTTTTCTGCTGGGGCAACTTGCCATCAGACGGTTCGTAGCATAATCATATTCTATAAAGATATCACCGGCAAGGGAACAAAGATTCAGATGCTTATCAAGCCGTATTTGGGTGAGTTTTGCTTCCTTTGCTCTGCGTCGTATATAAAGCGTAGATATCAATATAACCAAAGCCACAACAATGCAAAGAAATATAACGATTGCCATGGGGTTCTCCTGCAGGTATCTTCTCAAAGTTAATTTGTGTCGCGTAGAAAGATTCTGCAAAACGATAGTATTTTGTTCTTCATGGCTTATGGTGTTAATGGAACGATTGATGATATTTAACAGCGCCGGGTCTGTTGATTTTCTCATGGCAAAGCAACGACTTGATTCCCGGGTGGCATAGGTCGCTATTTTCAGTTTGGAAAACTCCGGATCCTCTAAAAAATACTGTGCGGATAATTGATCGAGATAAGCGCAGTCAGCCTCGCCATTTAAAACCGCATTCAAGCATTCATAGGCATTTTCATAATTCAAGATTTCTTCCGGCAGCGCCTGGTTTGTTGTATAGGAATTTTTGATTAACGCAACCCTCGGCCGCTCAATGCTATTTAAATCAACGGCGTCTTTTCTGCTGACCAGCACGGTAGACTGAATAAGATACGGTTCACTCAATATCACATTATACTCTCTGGCGAAGGCATAGTCGTATGGAACTCCCAACAAAATATCCAACTCACCGTCCAGCAGCATGGCGTACTGTTCTGCCCGGTCGGTAACATTAATCAGTTCAAAATGAATCCCGGTTTGATCGGTAATATACGCTAAAATATCAATACCAATGCCATGCCAACCTGCGTCATAACTATAGTGCTGAAAAGGAGGGCGGTTGGAATCCATACCAATTTTGAGTGCTGGCAATGCTGCAGTATATTCCCGTTCCCATTCGGATAAACTCAAACTATTTGCATAAGGGCTGAAATATTTAATATACAGCTTCTGCTGGTAGGTAGGATTGTATCGTTTTATATTGATAATTGCCGTATCTAAGGTTCTCATCAAATCGCTATCAATGTTTTTTCCTGTCACAAAGTAGAACGGTTTCGGTGCAAAGCTGGCGACGATTTGTAATTCCTCTCGCACAAACATTTCGCTGCTTGCCAATGCGTCTGCCTCTCCTTTTTTGAGCATATCAATTCCATCGTCCAGGCTATCGCATTCAAGAAAGGAAAATTCTATATCCGCTCTTTTGCAATTTGTTGTTACTTCATCAGCCATACGGCCTGTTTTAGACCGAATAGCAATACGAAGCGAATTCTCCGTAAAAGCGGCATTCTCTTCCTCCCTGTTGTAACAGCTTTCCTTTAATACTTGCAGCACCGTGTGAGAAGTGCCATACTTATTTCGACAATAGGTAAAACGATTGGCTGTGTCTTCGTCGTATACCATACCGCCCATCAAATCCACTTCACCGGCTTCCAGCATCTCCATGAGCATAGCAATTTGCTCGGTGAGTGTGCCGGGTACGGTGACATACTCATAATCCCAGCCTGTGTTTTGCGCAATTTTCTCCAGATACTCATAGGTATAGCCGGTATAATAACCATTCTCATCTATTTCCGTTAAGCCCTCTTGAATGGGGTAGGCAATTCGGATTGGTTTTGCATTGGCTTTTGCTGCGAAGGCTGGGCTTGGAAACGGTATCACTACGAAAACCAAAGTCATTATTAACGACAATGCTTTATAATGTTTTTTCATTATATATACTCCTTAATAGCAAAATATCTTTTGCTGTGATTTTAATTATAAAACCTCCTTGTATCTTACCTCCAAAGCTGCGATGTATCATAAATCGCCTTTACCGCATTTAGGTAGTTTAATTTATCGCACTCTGTGATAACGAGCTGCTGCACGTATCGAAACAGTTCTCCCACTTGTTTTGCAAATTCCGAAGCGTCTCCGCGTATCAAAAACGCTACAGAACCTATGCATCTGCTAGCTATTTCCTGCTTTTGCGATGAGCTTCTGACGCTGGCAAGCCCCGGTATTTTGATACCAATGCGGTGGTTTTCCAGAATTGCCGCATAAACTGCCCGCATCGCTTTATAGGGAATATGCGCTGTTAAGAATTCCAGAATTGTGATGGATGCCGACGGACATTTCCGTCTAATATTTTCTGAATTGAACAGTTCACGCTGCAATGCCTGTGCCTGTGCCGGGGATACAGACTGGGCAACATAAAATGCAACTCCCTCCGCGGTCAGGGCGAGCAGCTCGATATTCTCCAAATAGCGTTTGGTATAGCTTGCAATCAATTGTGTGGAAATGGGAAGTTCATCCACCATCGGCGGATGCTGCGATACAAAGATACCCTTTCCCCGGGTTGTCTCCACTACGCCCCATTGTTTGAGCGTCTTAATTGCCTGCAAAGTGGTGAATACACTGACGCCATACTGCTTTTGCAGCGCGGTATGAGAGGGAAGCTGTGCCCCCGCCCGATAGTGCCCGACGGAAATCAGCCCCAAGATATCCAAATATACGGCGGAGTATTGTTCTTCTGCTGTTTTCAGCCATTGTTCATTGCTTTGTATCCCGGTTCTGAGCGGTGAGCTTGGAGGAACGGCGCACTCTAACGGATTTGCAGATATGGGTGTTAAATCGTAAACATCAGCAAGCAGCTTTTCCACAGCATCCCTTGCGCAGCCGGAAACCCGGAACTTTTTTATAAAATGCAGCAATCTTTCCCGATAGGCCGTGCGTAGCTTCGTTGTGTCATTCAAATACTCCAAGTCCTCAAAGCCAAGGCTGTCCAGTATACGCAGAGCCAGCTCATTTTCACATCTTGCAATAAAGAACCGCCAAAACAACTTTGACTTCCTCCAGAACAGAGCCGGCTGTTCCGGATTCATTTGATCAATGAGTTGTTCAGGAATCAGCCAGTCTGTTCCGCAGCACAAAGAAACGCCCCGGGAAATCAAGGGATAGCAGAGCAGCTCTGCTGTTTTTACAATATCCGCTATGGCAACGGGATTCGGTTCTTTTAGTTGATTCGAGGGGTAAGCCGGCGACGGTTGATTGATGGCAATAGCGCGCTTGCGCTCGCTGGTTTCGATCAATCCTCCATCGGACAGCATGGAAAGCACACGCCGCATGGTTTTAGCCGATACAGCATATTCCTTGCACAGCTTGGCGCAGGAAGGCAAGGATGAGCCTTGGGGAATGGAACCGGATTCGATTTTATTTTTTAGAACTTGAAAGATTCTTTGATATTGAAATTCTTTGTGGCTCATAAAGTCATCTGGTCGGCGATTGGGGACAGGACGGAGAATAGATTCGCCATTGTCTCGTCATAAAAACAATATCTGTTTCGTCCCTTATGCTTTGCGGAATAAAGAGCTTGGTCGGCATGCTGGAACAACTCGTCATATTCCATGGCGTCCGTAGACGCAAGGGCGACCCCCATGCTGATTGTGGTATCAAAACCGTTATATACGCCGCCCAGAGAATTAAAAATCCGCTCTGCAACGGAGGTTATATCTGTGCTGTATTCAAAGAATATCATAAATTCGTCACCGCCTGCCCGGGCAACAACATCGGAGTTCCGAACAACTTCCTGTGCCCGGCGAGCTACCGTGCGAAGCACCTGATCGCCAAATACATGCCCGTGTTGGTCATTGGCATTTTTAAAATTATCCACATCAAACAGCATTAATGAAAACCTTTTGTGTGCTGCTTTGTCTGCGGCAAGCGTTTCGATTATTTTCCTCCGCGCAAATTCCCGGCGGTATAATCCGGTCAATTCATCTGTGATCGCCACTCGTTTTAAGCTATCCATTTCCGTAAGCTCATCATGAATATCAATACATTTTCCGATGATGCCGATGATTTCTGTCGTGTCTTCTCCCGGCCAAAGAGGGCGGGCTAAGATTTTGTGCCATCGCCGTTTTCCCCGTATATTGAGGCGGTAGCTTTTGATGACAGCCGGTTCGCTATGCGAAGCTGAGAGGATTTCATCCCGCAGATTGCGGTAATCATCCGTCTCGATCATATCCTGAAGCTTGTGGCTTTCAGCGGAATATATCATAATTTCAGGAAGGTTCAGTTGAGACGCGCCCCATTCTGACAGTACCAGCAGATCGGTTTGGAAATTGTACTCAAATTGAATTTCCCTGGACATGGTCGCAAAAAATTGGTACTTGATACGCTCCTGCTCTAAGAGCGCCAAAGTCCGGTTAGATGCGTTACCGCTTTGCAGCAGGCTTTGGGCAAGATCCTGCGCTTCCATTTTGGGGATTTTGCCTAAGGAACACACTTTCAACTCCCTTTCTAAATCTGTACCAATATCAGCCATGCAGCGTAAAAGAAGCGGGTTAAAGGCGCCGCACTGTCCGTCCATAATCATCCGCAAGCTCTTTTCGTGAGAGTAGGCTTCCTTGTAAACACGCTTGTGCGTCAGCGCGTCATACACATCAGCCAGCGCAACAACCTGTGCTTCAATGGGGATGTCATCGCCCACAAGCCCGTCAGGATAGCCCATGCCGTCATATCGCTCATGATGCCAACGGCAAATGTCCCGGGCGATCCGAACAAGTTCTTCATCCGGATAATACTGTGTTTTTTCCAGCATATTGGCCCCGGCAGCACTGTGGAATTTCATGATTTCGTATTCCTCAGCCGTCAGCCTGCCCGGTTTATTTAGTATTTTTTCGTCGATGGAAATTTTGCCGATGTCATGCAAGGCTGAAGCATTCGCAATGAGCGGTATTTTCGGCCGTATCTCACAGTACTGGTCTGTGACTGCGCAAAGCTGTTTTAACAGCAGCTCGGTAATCAGACGAATATTGAGAACGTGCATTCCGCTTTCTCCATTGCGAAACTCTACAATATGGCTCAGCACATTAACCATAATTTGATTGCTTTTTTCCTTTTCCAACATCTGCTCCGTCACCATATTTTTAAGATGCTTTTGCTTGGAGTAGAGCAAGATCACATTAGAAACACGATGCTGTACCGTCCTGGGATCAAAGGGGCGGCTGACATATTCGAGAGCCCCTAAATCATAGGCATTATCAATATAGGTTGGAGCGGTTTCAGCGGAAATGATAATAACCGGAATTTGCTCCAGCCACTTGCTTTTGTTCATGATCGCCAGCACTCCAAAGCCGTCTACCTCCGGCATCATGATATCTAAAAGCACAAGGGAGAGATCGTGCTTATTTTTCTCGATTTGTGAAATTGCCTGAAGACCATTCTCGGCCTCGATGATATCGTACTTCTCACCAAGTATATCCGCTAATGGTGAACGGTTAAGCTCAGCGTCGTCTACAATTAAAATCATATCGCGAGTTTTCATGCCCTAAGCTCCCTTCCGCCGTATTTTTCAGACAAATATCAATACAAGCCAATATGGTTTGATAGGTACGCTTTGTTTTTGAGAGCAGGGGCAGGATATTGCCATTCGCTTCTTTGGAGCGCAGCAGTTCCGTCAGCTCGCTTGCCTCGTTGGCAAGCGCAGTAAATCTCATATTTAAAGCCAGCCCCTTGAGCGTATGCGCTGCGCGAAATGCCGTCTCGTAATCACTCTGTTCCAAGGCTTTGCAAACAGCATCCAGATTGGCGTCTTTTTGCATGAGCTTAAAATATTTGATAATCCGCTCATCGGTCTTAAACAGGCGGATAACCTCGGCGTAGTTTTCGCCTATTTTACCATAGCATTCTTCAACATTCACACGTTTTTCCCCACTTCCATTTATTTGAGTCAATACAGCGCGCTGTATTTTAAAATCCCTTAGCACACATTTTCTTCTTTTTCATTGCGTACATCATGCGGTCGGCACGGTTTATAAAGGATTCTACCGTGTCATTTTCACGCATGGCCGCAACCCCGTAGCTAATCGCGATGCTATATTCCGGATGCAATTCAAAACGGAGAGAGGCTAACGGTCGGGTAGCTTTATCACATATAGCCAGAGCCTCTGATTGATCAATATTTTCAAATATAACCGCAAACTCATCCCCGCCGGCTCTTGCAGAATGTACGCTTTCGTTCATCAGGGCTTTAAGCGCGTTTGCAATTTTTAAAATCACTTCATCACCAAATAAATGTCCATAAAGGTCATTGACACGCTTAAAATGGTCAATATCCAAAACGGCCAAGGATAACGGCTGTTTTTCGCACTGTGCATGCTTCATCATGGAGGGCAGGCTTTCAAACAGATATTGTTTATTGAATAAATTGGTAGAGCTGTCTTTCATAATTCTTTCATTAAAAAGGGAGATTAAGCATACAGCTTCGTCGGCCTTCTGCAAATTATTTTCCTGCAGCAGGAAGCTGCTGCTTACATCCTGTATAACCTCAACAGAATAGCTGCGGTTATCAATATTCACGGGAACAGAATGAATCAAAAAAATATGGTTATCCAAAAACCCGAGTTTGATCACGTTTTTATTTTCTTTTACCGCACGGCTGGAGGTGCAATTTGTGCAAGGAGTATTCATATTCCATATCTGATAACATTTTTGATGCGTTTTGATTAACTCGCCCTTCCTGTAATCAAAGACATCATGTGTAACGACATCTACAATTCGGTAAAAGTCTGGAGCATAAAGAGAAAGCTGCTTTTTCAGTTCTTCGTCCAACTGCTCAAATTCAAACATCTGATTGCTCTCCCTAATCAATTTCACTCTTTATTTAAAAGCATTTCATTTGAGTAAATGAAAAAATGCTTCCTTAAAAAATCTGTGTACCTATACTATATAAGTTTACAATAAATTTTGTCGAAAGTCAAATTGGACAATAACTTATCACGGAAATCAAGAGTAAACTCCCGCCGTGCGTTTTTTTTCCTCCCACCACCTTGAAACCCATTGACCGCCATGGTATGATAACCATGTATGCAGTTTGGCAAAGGAGGACCTATGACGTACGATTTGGACGCGCTGCTTGCCCGGGTGGAAAAGCCCGCGCGCTATACCGGCAGCGAGATGAACGCGGAGATTAAGCCCTTTGATTCGGCGGAAATCACATTCGCGTTCTGTTTTCCCGATACCTATGAGGTGGCGATGAGCCATCTGGGCATGAAAATCTTATATGGCATTCTGAATGACCTGCCCTACGCCGTGTGCGAGCGGGTATGCATGCCTTGGGTGGATATGCTGGATGAAATGAAGAAAAGCGGCGTGCCGCTTCTTTCACTGGAAAGCCGCACGCCGCTAAGCCGCTTTGATATTGTCGGCTTTACGCTTCAATACGAGATGAGCTATACCAACATTCTGGAAATGTTAAGCCTGGGCGGCGTGCCCGTCAAAAGCGCGCAGCGCGGCGAAGCCGATCCCATCGTGGTGGCGGGCGGCCCCTGCGCCTTTAATCCGGAGCCGTTGCACCTGTTTATCGACGCGTTTATGCTGGGCGACGGCGAGGAGGTCATCATCCAGCTTACCGATGTGCTTAACGCTTGCAAGAAAAACGGCGTGCCCCGCCGGGAACGCCTGCGCCGCCTCGCGGCGATCGAAGGCGTGTATGTCCCCGCTCTCTACCGGGATGAATACAATCCCGACGGCACGCTTAAAAGCCTTACGCCCATTGATAGTTGCGCGCCGTCCCGCGTGCGCAAACGCATCGTCCGCGATCTGGACGCCGCCTACGCGCCCGTTCATCCGCCTGTGCCGTATGTCCAGGTGGTATTTGACCGCATCATGCTGGAAATTATGCGCGGCTGTACGCGCGGCTGCCGCTTCTGCCAGGCCGGCATGCTCTACCGCCCCGTGCGTGAGCGCAGCGTGGAAAAGCTTGTGGAGATGGCGAAGGAATCCGTCAAAAACACCGGCTATGAAGAAATTTCGCTGTCCTCGCTTTCCTCCAGCGATTATTCCTGCATTTCGGAGCTGGCGGCTCGCCTGACCGAGGAACTCAAGGAGCAGCGCGTGTCGCTGTCGCTGCCGAGCCTGCGTGTGGATAAATTTGTACAGGACACTCTGTCCCATACCCAGCAGGTTAAAAAGAGCAGCCTCACCTTTGCGCCTGAGGCGGGTACCCAGCGCCTGCGGGATGTTATCAACAAAAACGTAACGGAAGCGGATTTGGTCAAAACCCTGACCAATGCTTTTTCCAACGGCTGGAACGCTGTTAAGCTGTATTTCATGACCGGCCTGCCCACCGAAACCGACGAGGATTTGAAGGGTATCGCGGAGCTTGCCAAAACGGCTGCGGGCGCGTATTACAGCGTACCCCGCGAAAAACGGGTAAAAGGGCTTCGTATCACATGCAGCGCGTCGGTGTTTGTGCCCAAGCCGTTTACGCCCTTCCAATGGTGCGCCCAGGACGAGCCGGAAACCGTCAAACGCAAGCAGCGGCTGGTGCGCGAGTTGTTTTTCCCCCTTAAAACCGCGCGCTTCAACTATCACGATTCCGCCGTCAGCCAGATGGAGGCGTGCTTTGCCGTGGGCGACCGCAGGCTTGCCGATGTGCTCTACCGTGCGTGGGAACTGGGCTGTTTGCTGGACGGCTGGACCGAGCATTTTCATTACGACCTGTGGCAGCGGGCCTTCCGCGATTGCGGATTGGACGCCGCGTTTTACGCCCACCGCGCGCGTACAAAGGACGAGACGCTTCCCTGGGACCATATCGACGCGGGTGTCAGCAAGGCGTTTCTCTGGCGCGAGTATGAAAAGGCCGTTCGCGCCGAGACAACGCGCGACTGCCGCGAGGGCTGTAACGGCTGCGGCCTTCAGACCGTCAAGGGGGTATGCAAGGCATGCGAATGATGGTTGCTTTTGAAAAAGGCCCGGAGCTGCGTCACATCGGCCATCTGGATCTGATGCGAACCATGCAGCGCGCGCTTCGTCGCAGCGGTCTTCCCATCAAGTATTCCAACGGCTTTAACCCTCATATCCGCTTGAGCTTCGCCGCGCCGCTCAGCGTAGGGGTCGTGGGGCTGCGGGAAATGATGGAGGTTCCCGTGGAGGACGGCCTTAGCGGACAAGCATTCATGCAAAGCATGAACGCGGCCCTGCCGGACTGTCTGCAAATCCGCGCCTGTCGCGCCGTCGGGGATGATTTTCCCACACTGATGTCGCTGGTGGCGGGCTCGCGCTATACGATCCGTTTCGGGCAGTCGACTGATGGAAAAAAGGCCGTGGAGGCGCTGGACGGCTTTATGGCGTTGTCGGAGTATATCGCCGTCAGGCGCACAAAGAGCGGCGAGAATCCCTGCGATATACGCGCCTTTGTAAAAAGCGCCGCCTTGGAAACGGACGGCGGGGGCTACGCCATCCATTTGGAAACCGTCTGTACGGACGCCGGGGCGCTGAAGCCCTCGCTTTGGATGGATTGCCTTTGCCAGTTTGCCGGTGTGGAGCCGTTTGCCCGCGTCATCTACCGGGATGCGATTTTGGCGCGCGGCAAGCAGGGCGCGCTCGTGCCCATGGAGGAACTTAAGGCATGAATGAACCGATGCGGCTAATCGTGCGGGCGTCCTCCAGCGCGGTACAGATCGCGGTGCTGGAAGAGCGGGGCCTGTGCGAGTTCTATCAGGAGGAAGCAGGCGCGGAAAGCCTTGTTGGCTCGATTTTTCTTGGGCGCGTCGAACGTGTTTTGCCCGATATCAAGGCTGCTTTTGTTCGCCTTGGCCTGCCGCAAAACGGTTTTTTGCCCCTGCAGGAGGCGGAGAGCTATCACCGCCGGCAGGGCGGACGGCCGCTGATGAGCGGTCAGGAAATCCTGGTTCAGGTGAAAAAAGACCCCAAAGGCGGCAAAGGCGCGTTCCTCACGCGAGATATCGCGCTTCCCGGGCAATATGCGCTGCTGATGCCCGAAAACCTATTTATCGGCACCAGCAAGCGTATGGATGAGGACGGCCAGCGCGAGCGCGCCAGGGCGCTTGGCGAGGAGCTTTCAGGCGGCCGGTTCGGCTTGATCATGCGCCATGCGGCGCTGTTTGCCAGGCGCGAGGATGTGAGCGCCGAGGTGGAGGCGCTGTGGGATGCGTGGCGTGAAATAGCGGCTGCGGCTGAGCACAGAAAGGCGCCGTCGCAGTTGCATAGCGAGCCGTCGATGCTTTCGGCATTGGCGCGGGATTACGCCGCGCGCCACGCCGTAGAGGTAAGCGCGGCCATTCAGCGCCCTGCGGGCTTTGATGAGACTGTTCCGTGGCAAAAGCTGAGCGCTATTGAGTTGGATGCTCTCTGGCAGGGTAAGCGGATCGACGCGCAGCTTTCGCAAGCCCTGCGCAGGCGCGTGGAGCTTCCGGGCGGCGGTAGCCTTGTGATTGACGAGCGCGAGGCGCTTCATACCGTCGATCTCAACAGCGGCAGCGTGGTCAAGGCGGATGCGGAAGCCGGGCTTCCGCTCACGCAGAACCTGTCGGCCGTCGCCGAAATTGCCAGGCAGATCAGGCTGCGGAATCTGAGCGGCATCATCTTGGTCGATTTTATTGATATGTGCACGAACGATGAACGCGATCAGGTGAAGGCGGCCATGGAGGACGCCGTCAGCGATGATCGCATCAAGACGGTCGTGCATGGTTTCACAAGCCTGGGGCTTCTGGAAATGACGCGCAAACGTACCCGCGATACCCTGCGCGACGCCCTGACCGAGCCCTGCCGGTACTGCCATGAAAGTGGCCGCGTTTCCCGCGGCCAGTAGAGGAAAGGAATCGATTTCGTGGAGCATACGCCCGTTTACTTTACAGAGGAGGAGCGGCAAAAGCAGGAGGAGGCCATTGCTGAAATTCTCACGCTGCCAAACCGTCCCAAAACGTTTCATATCGTTACCTATGGCTGCCAGATGAACGCGCATGACAGCGAAAAGCTTGCGGGCCTGTTGCTGGACATGGGCATGGCCGAGGCGGACGACCGCCGGGATGCCGATTTTGTGCTGTTTAACACCTGCTGCGTGCGCGATAACGCCGAGCGCCGGGCGCTTGGCAATGTCACTTGGCTTAAGGAGCTTAAAAAGGAGAAGCCGAACCTCCTGATCGGCGTGTGCGGCTGCATGGTACAGCAGCCCCAGATGGCCGAGCGTATTTTAAAGCAGTACCGCTTTATCGACCTGGCGTTCGGCACGCATAATCTGCACAATTTGCCTGGGCTGATGCTTTCGCTGCTTACGCAAAACGCGCCCGTCGTCAGCATTGTCGATCAGGAAAACCTGATTGCCGAAGGGTTGCCCGTCAAGCGGCTTCATCCCTACCACGCCTACATCACCATTATGTACGGGTGCGATAACTTTTGCTCCTACTGCATCGTGCCGTATGTGAGGGGCCGGGAGCGCTCGCGTAAAATGGACGATATTCTGCGCGAGGCGGACGGTTTAGTAAACAGCGGGGTGCAGGAAATCATGCTGCTTGGCCAGAACGTCAACAGCTATGGAGGCGGGCTATCAAACGGCGAAAGCTTTCCGGCCCTGCTTCGCGCGTTGGACAGACTGGGCGTGCCGCGCATCCGGTTTATGACCTCGCATCCCAAGGATTTAAGCGACGAGCTGATCGACGTGATGGCGGGAAGCCGGCATATTTTAAACCATCTGCACCTGCCCGTTCAAAGCGGCAACGATGAAATCCTGCGCCTGATGAACCGCCGCTATACACGCGAGGATTACCTGCGCAAGGTGGAAAAGCTGCGCCGGGCGGTTCCCAACATCGGTCTTACCACGGATTTGATCGTAAGCTTTCCCGGTGAAACGGAGGCGCAATTTGAGGACACGTGTTCGCTGGTGCGGGAGGTCGGCTACGACGCGGCGTTTACGTTTATCTATTCCCCGCGCGAGGGTACGCAGGCGGCCCGGATGGAAGGCCGCGTTCCCGCGGAGGAATCCAGCCGCCGCATTCATAAGCTGATCTCCGAGGTGGAATCTTCTACCGCGCGGGTGCATCAGGACATGCTGGGGCAGCATGAATACGTGCTTGTCGAAAGCCTGTCCAAACGCGATAAAACCAAGGTGTCCGGCAAGGGCACGCGCAACATCACCATTACCCTGAACGGCACGGCCGAAGACATTGGCAAGGTGATTCCGGTAACCATTACCTCCGCGGCGGTTAATACCCTGCGCGGAGAACGAACAGAAAGGTGATTTAAACAATGGAAAAGGTACTTAATCAGGCGGAACTGCTCGCGGAAGCGATTTTGGAGAGCGAGGAATATATCGCCATGCGGCTTGCCGAGCAGGCGGCCATGAAGGATGAACGGGCGACACAGCTGATTGCCTCGTACAGCGAAAAGCGCGGCAAGGTGGAAGGAATTCTGGCAGACGCGAACATGGATCACGGCGCGCTTGCGGAGGCGGGTGCGGAGCTGGAAAATGTGGAGCACGCCATCGACGAGAACGAGATCATCCACAAAATGCGCCAGAGCCGCGAGGATTTCTCCGAAATGATGAAAAAAGTTAACGCCATCATCAAATACGTTGTGACGGGCGAAAACGAGGAGGAAGAATCCGGCTGCTCCGGTTCGTGTGGGAGCTGCGGCGGCTGCGGCCACCATCACTGATCCGGCATATGTGAAGCACAAAAGGAAAGGAAGCGAGCTTTTTGGCAGGCGTGACCCCCATGATGCAGCAATACCTCGATATCAAGGCAAAGCATAAGGATTGCATCCTGTTTTTCCGTCTCGGGGATTTTTACGAGATGTTTTACGAGGATGCCACGCTTGCGTCCAAGGAGCTGGAGCTGACGCTTACGGGCAAGGACTGCGGTTTGAGCGAACGCGCTCCCATGTGCGGCGTGCCCTTTCATGCGGCCACCACCTACATTACCCGGCTGATTGATAAAGGCTATAAGGTAGCGATCTGCGAGCAGCTGACCGACCCGGCGCTGAGCAAAGGGCTGGTGGAGCGCGATGTCATTCGCATCATCACGCCCGGCACGGTGGTGGATCCCGCTATGCTGGATGAAAAAAGCGCCAGCTATGTGCTGTGCGTAGCGTTCAGCGGCAAGGCGGCCTCCCTGGCGTACGCGGACGTAAGTACGGGCGAGCTGGTGGCGCATTTGCTTGCGGACGCGGAACGCACCCTACGGGACGAGCTGATGCGCATACGTCCGCACGAAATTGTTGTAAACAATATCGAGCAGCTCACCCCGTATCTCAGCGAGTCGGTGAGCTGTTCCGCCCTGCCCGACAGCGCGTTTCAAAAAAAGAACGCTGAGCAGGCTATTTTTGAACACTTTGGCGTGATGTCCTTGACTTCCCTCGGCCTGGAGGACAGGGACAAGCGCGCTATCGCGGCGGGCGCGTTGCTTAGATACCTGAACGACACGCAGAAAAACGCGTTGTGCCATATCACGCAGTTAACGGTCTATCAGGGAGCGGATACGATGTTTTTGGACCGCATGACGCGCCGCAACCTGGAACTGACAGAGAGCCTGCGTTCGGGTGAACGCCGGGGTTCGCTTTTATGGCTACTGGACAAAACGCATACCGCCATGGGCGCGCGGCTGCTGCGCTCCTGGGTGGAGAGCCCCATGCTCAGCCG
Organism: Bacillota bacterium; assembly: GCA_023411375.1. Classification (GTDB taxonomy): domain Bacteria; phylum Bacillota; class Clostridia; order Christensenellales; family Aristaeellaceae; genus Limiplasma. Next base: position 53,052 of record JAEYOW010000052.1, read on the forward strand.
CGAGCGTATTCAGGCGCGGCTGGACGCTGTGGAGGCCTTTAAAAATGATTTCATGACCGCCGGGGAGCTTTCGCAGGCCCTGGAGGACGTTGCGGATATGGAGCGGCTGCTTGGCAAAATCAGCTACAACAGCCTGACCGCGCGGGACTGCCTCGCGCTCAACCGGTCGCTTCGCAGCGTCGCGCCTATCAAGGAGCTGCTATCCCGTTTTTCTGCCGCGCCCATTCAGGCGCTCACGCATACGCTCACGCCGCTTGATACGCTGTGCGGCCTGCTTGAGCGCGCAATCAGTCCCGACGCGCCGTTGACTTTGGGCGAGGGCGGCGTAATCCGCGAGGGTTACAGCAGCGAGCTGGACGAATACCGCGACGCCGCCACAAGCGGTAAGCAGTGGATTTTGGACATGGAGGCGTCCGAACGTCAGGAAACCGGCATCAAAAATCTCAAAATTCAGTACAACCGTGTGTTCGGCTTTTATATTGAGGTAACCAAGAGCAATTTGGGTATGGTGCCGCTTCGCTATACCCGCCGGCAGACGCTTGCCAATTGCGAACGTTTCGTCACCCCGGAGCTGCAGGAGATCGAGCGCAAGGTTACAGGCGCGCAGCAGATGGCGCTGGCGCTGGAAAGCACGCTCTTTGCCGGGGTGAGGGAAGCGATCGCGCGGGAGATCGGGGCTATCCAGCAGAACGCGCTGGCCCTGAAAACCGCGGACGCGCTGTTGTCATTGGCACAGGTGGCGCGGGAGAACGGATATGTTAAGCCCAATCTGAACGAAAACGGAACGCTTCGCATTGTGGAGGGCAGGCATCCGATCGTCGAAAGGACGGTGACGGACGCGCCCTTTGTACCCAACGACGTAAACCTGGACACCGACGAAAACCGGATGCTGATCATCACTGGGCCGAATATGGCTGGTAAGAGCACCTATATGCGGCAGGTCGCGTTGATTTCCATTATGGCGCACATCGGCAGCTTCGTGCCCGCCGCCGAGGCGGAGATCAGCTTGCTGGACCGCATCTTTACGCGCATCGGCGCGTCGGACGACCTGGCGGGCGGCCAGAGCACCTTCATGGTGGAGATGAGCGAAACGGCGGGCATCCTGCGAAGCGCCACCGCCAAATCCCTGATCATTCTGGACGAGATTGGGCGCGGAACCAGCACGTTTGACGGCCTCGCCATCGCCTGGGCGGTGGTGGAATACCTTCTGGATAGAAAAAAGGTGGGCGCAAAAACGCTTTTTGCAACCCACTACCATGAATTAAGCGAGTTGGAAGGCCGTTTCCAGGGCGTGAAGAACTACTGCATCTCGGTGATGGAGCACGGCGAGGACGTCATTTTTCTGCGAAAGATCATGCCCGGCGGCGCGGATAAGAGCTACGGCGTGCATGTTGCGCGGCTGGCGGGCATCCCCGCGCCCGTGGTGGCCCGCGCGCACGAGATTCAGGCCCGGCTCGAGGTAAGCGATATCAATCAGGAGAGTATATCCTCCAACATTCTGGAAAAGAAAAAGAAACAGGATAAGCAGACGGACCTGTTCCACCTTCCGCAGGACGATCTGCTGGAGGAGCTTCAAAACCTGGACGTGCTCTCCATTACCCCGATGGACGCGCTCAACATCCTGTTTCGGCTGCGCGAAAAGGCGCGCAGGCTGTGATGCTTGAAACGCCGGACGACTGGCAAATCCCCATAGAGGCGCGGGTGGATGTTCATTTGCCCGGCTTTGCCGAACGGGCAGTTGCCAAACATTGCACAATATTTCAGTGAAAAAGACTGCGCTAGCAAGCGTTTTAACGGTTTAAGAAGGAGGAACGCATGCCTGAGATCAGAAAGCTCTCGTCCGAAATTATCGGACAGATCGCGGCGGGCGAGGTGGTGGAGCGCCCGGCTTCGGCGGTTAAGGAGCTGGTGGAGAATAGCATCGATGCGGGCGCGACCAGCGTCACCGTGGAATTGCGCGAGGGCGGCATACGTTACCTGCGCGTGTCGGATAACGGCAGGGGCATTCCCGCCGAGCAAATCCGGCTGGCGTTTGAACGCCACGCCACCAGCAAACTCATCAAAATTCAGGATTTATATGATATTCATACCCTGGGCTTCCGGGGCGAGGCGCTGGCCTCTATCGCGGCGGTAGCAAAGGTCACGCTGACCACGCGCACCGAGGAGGCTGCCTTTGGTACGCGCGCCAGGGTGGAGGCGGGTGAGTTTGTCGATATCCGGCAGGCTGCTTCGCCCGTGGGCACCACGATTGTAGTGGAGGACCTTTTTTATAACGCGCCTGTGCGGCTTAAATTTTTAAAGAAGCCCGCCATGGAGGCTTCCATGGTCGCGGATTACATGCTCAGGTTGATTTTATCCAAGCCGGAGATTTCCTTCCGCTTTGTCAGCGAGGGCAAGACCGTCTATCACAGCATGGGCGACGGCAAGGTTGAATCCGCGCTTTTTTGCCTTTATGGAAAGGATGCGCTCAAGCAGATGCGCAAGGTCGGCGGACACATGAACGGCGCGCTGATCGACGGCTATGTGGGCGTGGGGGAGCTGTCGCGCGGAAACAGGCAGCAGCAGTCGTTTTTTATCAACGGACGTTATTTCAAAAGCGCGTTATTGAGCAGGGCGCTTGAAAACGGCTGCGAGGGCCGTGTGATGATCGGGCGCTTTCCGATGTGCGCGCTGTTTTTGCAACTGCCCGGCCAACAGGTGGACGTAAACGTGCATCCCAACAAGCTGGAGGTGCGCTTTCAGAACGAGCCGGGCGTGGCCGCGGCTGTGGAAACGCTGGTTAAAGAGGCCATGCGTCGGGAGAGCCTTGGCGAAAGGCTGAGCATGTCCGCACGGGAAGAGGACGCGCGGAAAGCCGAAGAAAAGCGGGCGGACGAAAGCTTTGTGGTGGTCAGCCTTGGCGAAGGGGCGGAAGCTTCCAACAGGCAGGAAGCGCAAAGCACGCCGGACGGCGCGGGCGAAGCGGGCGTGGAGCACGCTGACGCAAGGGCGGTTTCGTCATTCGTTTCACAACGCGAGCCGGCGGGGGAGCCCGGGCGCCCCGCTATGCTTCCAACGCCGCAGGTAGAAGCGCCGCAACGCCCACAGACGGAGCATGCGCCTTTCGCAACAACGGCTGACGTTCCATGGCGGCAAAGCAAAGTCCCCCAAACATCGGTGCCCGGAAACGACCCGGTCATGCGGTCGGCCGACCCGGTTCTTCGTCAGCCGCCGCCCACCTGGGAGCGGGCGGATATGCCGCCGCGTACGCCCGCGCCGGAATCCTTGCCCGCAGCCGCGCCTGAAGCCGCGCAGGTGCCGGAGGCGGAACAGACCACGCTGCTTGAAAAACGGGAAGAAAGCGGCGGGCAGTTAAGGCTTGCGGGAATCGTTTTTGACACCTACTGGATTTTCGAGACGGATGACAGGTTACTTTTGGTGGATCAACACGCGGCGCATGAACGCATCCTGTTCGACAGGCTCATGGCGCGTTTTGAGGGCGGACATATATCCCAGCGCCTGCTCTCCCCGCAGATCGTCCGCCTGACGGCGCACGACCTGGCGCTCGCGACCGAGCTCATCCCGGTTTTCAACGAAGCGGGCTTTGAAATTGAGCCTTTTGACGATACCTGCGTGGCCGTTCACGCCATACCAACGCTGTTTGGACGAAACGAGCCGCCGCGCGAGCTGTTTTTGGAGGCGCTTGACGGGTGGCAGGCGGGGCGCGGGCAGGTTACGCGCGAGCGTATGCGCGGGCAGATCGCCCAGATGGCTTGCAAGCATGCCATCAAGGGCGGCGATAAGCTCAGCGCTGTGGAGGTGGAGGGCTTTCTGCGTGAAATGCTTAAAAGCGAGGCTATGCCGACCTGTCCGCACGGCAGGCCCATCATGACTGAAATTACGCGCTACGCGCTGGAAAAGCGCTTCAAGCGGGTGCAATAAAGGAGCGTGCCCCCGGTGAACAAAGTCAGAGCGATCGCCGTCGTCGGGCAGACTGCCAGCGGCAAGAGCAAACTCGCCCTCACACTGGCACGGCGGCTTGGCGGCGTGATCATTTGTATGGATTCCATGCAGGTGTACCGTGGCATGGATATTGGCACCGCCAAGCCCACGGCCGGGGAACAGGCGCTGGCGCCGCACCGCCTGTTTGATATTGTGGAGCCGTCCGAGCCGTTTGCCGTGGCCGATTATGCGCCGCTTGCGGAGCGGGCGGTGATGGAAGTTGCGGCTATGGGACAAACGCCCATTCTGGTCGGCGGCACCGGATTATACCTGAAAGCGCTGATGCACGGCCTGTCGCTCGGCGGCGTCAAAAGCGACGAGCGCGTGCGCGCGAAGTATGCCGCCATCGCCTCGGATGCGGATGGCAGGGAGCGGTTGCACCGTATGCTTGCGGACGTGGACGCGGAGGCGGCGAAGCGGCTGCATCCAAACGACGTTCGCCGGGTTATACGGGCGCTTGAAATTCGTGAGCTAACGGGTATTCCCATGAGCGCTCAAAAGCAGGAGGAGCCGGAGCTGCCATTTGAAATCCTGCCCATTGGGCTGCGCATGCCGCGAGAAGTACTGTTCGACCGCATCGGCCGGCGCGTGAGCCAGATGATGGAACAGGGTTTGCTTGCCGAGGTGCAAAGCCTGTTGGAGCGCGGCGTGCCGCCTGATGCGCAGGCCATGCAAGGCATCGGCTACAAGGAGCTGGTTCCCGTGGCGGAGGGGCGCGCGCGAAGACCGGACGCGGTGTGGCAGATTATTCTGAACACCCGGCACTATGCGAAGCGTCAGGAAACCTGGCTAAAGGGCGAGCCCGCCATCCGCTGGTTTGACGCGGCAGCGTCCGAGATGCCGGACCACGCGTATGAAACCGCCGAGGCGTTTTTATCGGGAAAGGACAAATAGGAAGGAAAGCGGAAAACGTGATGAAAGCAAAGGTTCAGGCAGCGGAAAAACGCTGCCAGCCCATTTTTGAGCGCATTGAGGAGATCGCGCTGTTCAATACCGAAAAAGTACTAAACGCGCTTAAGGCCCATCAGGTGGCGGCGCGCCATTTCGCACCCACCACCGGCTATGGCTACGACGATGTGGGCCGGGACACGCTGGAAAGGCTTTTTGCCGAGCTGTTTCATGCGGAGGCGGCCATCGTGCGGCCACAGATCGCCTCCGGCACGCATGCGCTGTCGCTGTGCCTGTTCGGGCTTTTGCGTCCCGGCGACGAGCTGATGTATGCCTCCGGCGCGCCTTACGATACGCTGGAGGATGTGATCGGCGTTCGCGGGTGTCCGGAGGGTTCGTTGCGGGAAATGGGCGTAAGCTACGCCGAGGTACCGCTTGATGCAGACGGGCGGTTGGATTTGCCCGCCATCCGCGCGGCCATGAAGCCACAAACCCGCGTGGTGGCGGTGCAGCGCAGCCGGGGCTACTCCTCGCGTCCAAGCCTGATGCCGGAGGATGTGAAGTCTCTGTGCGACATGCTCCACGCCGAGTTTCCAAACGCCTGTTTGATGGTGGACAACTGCTACGGCGAATTTGTCTGCGAAAGCGAGCCTACCGAACACGGCGCTGATTTGTGCGTGGGCAGCCTGATCAAAAATCCAGGCGGCGGGCTTGCGCCCACGGGCGGTTATCTCGTTGGCAGGGCCGACCTGATTGAGCGTATCAGCTACCGCCTGACCGCCCCTGGAATCGGGCGCGAGGTCGGCAGCTATGCGGGCAGCTACCAGCCGTTTTATCAGGGGCTGTTCATGGCCCCGCACGTGGTGGCGCAGGCCGTTAAAACCGCGACGCTGGCCGCCGCAATTTTTGACGATCTGGGCATGATGACCACGCCGAAGCTGGACGCGCCCCGCACCGATATCATTCAGGCGCTGGAGCTGGGCACGCCGGAGCGGCTGATCGCTTTCTGCCAGGGAATCCAGACGGCCTCTCCCATCGACAGCATGGCACTTCCCGAGCCGTGGGATATGCCGGGCTATCAGCATCAGGTGATCATGGCGGCGGGCACGTTTGTCAGCGGCGCGTCTATTGAGCTGAGCGCCGACGCGCCCATGCGCGAGCCATATACCGTTTTTTTGCAAGGCGGGCTTACCTACAGCCACGGAAAGCTCGCGCTCACGCAAACGTTGGAGTATATGGCGAAGAAAGGCTGCCTGTAACATAGTTCTTTCCCTGCCCCACGTCACATATGCTGGCGTAGGGGAGGGATTTTTTTGAACCGTCAAACGCAGGTAAGGAACATCAAGGTCAAAAGCGAGCCAACGCTTTTAAGCGACCGGGAGGAAACCAGCGCAACGCTCATCGATTATCCAAAGGAAAGCGGCTGGGGCAAGCGGCTGCTTCAAACGGATAAGCTGATCCGAAACCTCGCGGTGGTGGGCGGGCTTCTGCTCACGCTCGTGGCCGTGAAAAACGCGGGAGCGCCGCAGGCGCAAAGCGTCTTTTCGGCCCTTCAGGACAGCGCCAATATGGAGTGGGACGAGAGTCTGGGCAAGCTAAGCTTTGTGGGCGGCTTTTTACCCGAGGGCATCCGGGCGGTGTGGAGCGAAAAGGAAAGCGTTACGGTGCTTTCGCCTGTCGTGGGCGAAACCGTGCATGTATGGACGGAGCAGGAACCCTATCTGGAAGTGATGAGTACGGTATCGGACGTGCGCGCCGTCGCGGACGGCGAGATCATGAGCATCGCCCACGGCGTCGACGAGGAACGGATCCTCCGTGTGCGTCACGACGACGAGACGGAATCCATTTACGGCAACCTTGTCATGTGCTACGGCGAGGAGGGCGACCGCGTATACGCCGGGGATATCATCGCGCGGGTGCTGGACGGCAAGCCGCTTGCGTTTGAGCTTCGCAAGGACGGGCGTTCCATTAATCCCGAGGGGCTGATGAAGCCGCAGATGGAATGAGCGGGACAAACAGGCGTATGCGGTTTTCACTCCGCGTGCATCCCGCCGGGCTGGCGATGCTGGCGGCCGCGCTTTTCTTCGCGCCCAGCGGCCCGGTGCTTGCCGCCGTGCTCGCGCTTTTGTGGCACGAGGGTGCGCACCTCATCGCGATGGCGCTTTGCGGCGTGCCTAATTGCGCCGTGGAGCTGACGCCCTTTGGCGGCATGGCGGACGCAAGCTGTTATGAGCGGCTTTCGCCGGGCAGGCAGGCCGTGGTCGCGCTTTCGGGCGTGCTTGCCAGCGCGCTTGGTGCGTTCCTGTGCATCCGCCTTGCGCCGCACGCGCCGTTTTGGGTTGCCTTTGGCAACATGCATTTTTCACTGGCGGTGCTTAACTGCCTACCCGTTTGGCCGCTGGATGGCGCGCGGACCGTGATGGCTGTCGCGGCGCGCTTTGGCGCGGAAAACGCGCTGCGGCGGGCGATGCTCGCACTAGCCTATGTGCTTGGAGGCTGCCTGGCCGCGCTTGGGCTGTATGGGATATGGCTTGGGCATATGAACGTGTCGCTGCTCCTGCTGGGGCCCTATCTGTGCTATGCCGCGCACGAAAGCGCGATATCGCAGAGCGTTCGGCGGATGCAGCGGGCGCAGGGCGCGGGTGAAAAGCTCCCGCACGGCGGCGTCATGCCCGTGCGCGCGCTCGCATGCGCGGACGAGCCCACGTCGCTCACGCTCACGCGGCTGCTGTCGCGCATGCCTCCGACCCACTTCCATCTGCTGTATGTGGTCAACCGGGAAAGCGGCAGGGTGGAAAAACTGCTCACCGAGCAGGAGATGGCAGGAAATTTGTTTTCTGATACGTCAAATACCAAGTGAGGAACGATTTGGTTACATTCAGGAAGTAGACAAAGCACACATTATGTGATACAATCCAAAATAGTTACGAAAGTATTACAAGGTAACGAAGGAGGCCGCTATTCCATGCCAAAGCATTCCGGAAGGAACATACGAAAGATAGCCGTCGCCTTGACGTTGATTCTAACGATTTTAACAGCAAGCCTGCCTGCTTCGCTGGCCACCAGCTCGCTGGACAGCGTACAGGTCATGTCGGCGCCGCTTACCAGCCGTTCCAGCGCGACCAACGGCATGGTACGCGTCTATTTATCCTCGCTTGGCAATCCCAGCACGCTTAACCTGACCATTTCGGGCAATTACAGCGTCAACGGCAACGCGAGCCAGTCCATTGCCAACGGCTCCAGCGTTGCGGTAGGCTTTAGCAGCTCCACAGGCGCGATCACCCTCACCCGCAACGGCGTTAAAACCAACATGGGCACGTATTTTGCCCTACGCCGCCATAGCGCCTCCGGTGCAAACGGTGTCAAAATCGCCCAGGCAAGGGAGAGCAACAACCTTTACCCCGGCGATATTTCCTTCCGCTCTGTTCAGAGCGGTAGCGGTTATAAGCTTTATACCGTCGCGCATATTTACATCGAAAACTACCTTTACGGCGTATTGCCCTATGAAATGGGCAACTCCACCAATATCGAGGCCCTGAAGGCGCAGGCCGTCGCCGCGCGCACCTATACCGTTAAGCAGATGCAAAGCCGCGCATCAGGCTATTTTGACGTGTACGACACCACCAGCGACCAGGTGTACCGCGGCACGCCGTCGGGCAACGCCAACTGTGTCGCGGCGGTGGACGCTACCAAGGGCATTGTGCTGATGTACGGCTCCAATTATATCACTACCTACTATTCCGCCTCAAACGGAGGCCAGACCGAGGCAGTCCGCAGCGGCGGCAGCTATCCCTATTTGATTGTGAAGGACGACCCCTTCGACTATGCAAACCCAAGCTCGACCGTAAAAAAGGCGACGGTATACACGGATTTGTCCGGCGGCTCCAACAACGCTTCGTTGATGAGCCTGTTAAAAAGCAAGGCCGTTAATAAGCTCAAAAGCAGCGGGTATAGCGCAACCACGGCCAACACAACGCTTTTAACGCTTAAAAGCGTGACTCCGCACACGCCTAAGTACGCATCGCCAAGCCGCCTGTACACCAAAATGGATTTTACCATGACGGCTTCCGTGGGCGGTTCCACCGCTACGGTTACGGTAACCTGCGATATTTTTTCGGAGCTGGAAAGCATGCTATCCATGGGCATCCAGTCCTCGCAAAACGAGCTTTGGAGCGTACAGAAAAACAGCTCGAGCTTTGTTTTGCAAGCGCGCCGCTACGGGCACGGCTGGGGCATGAGCCAGCGCGGCGCGATGTATATGGCCAAGTTGGGCTATACCTACGATCAGATTCTCGGGTTTTACTATGTGGATTGCAAGCGCGTACAGCACAGCTTTACCAATACCATCTTAAACGAGGTTGGCGATACGCAAACCACCGTGGAGGACCCGGCAGAGCTTGGCGGCGGGGATGAAACCGCCTGCAGGGGGACGGTCAGGCTTGTCGGCTCCAGCGGTTCGCTTGCCATCCGTACAGGAAAATCAACGTCCAGCAGCCTGATCGGCACGGCGGGCAACGGTGCCATTATGAGCGTGCTGTGGAGCGACGGTACCTGGTGCTTTGTCAAGTACGGCAACCTCAACGGCTATGTTCCGGCCAACGCGCTGACCATTACTGGCACGCCTTCGGGCAGCGAGGGCCAGCCTACGTCAATTTTAGGCTTTGTCACCGTTACGGCAAGCGACTTTGTAAACCTCCGCGCCTCCGGCAGCATGAGCGGTAACGTGCTGTCCACCGCCCCCGCTGGAGCGGTGCTCACGGTATTTGACAAATCAGGATCATGGGCGCATGTGCAGTACAACGCGACGGTCGCTTATGCAAATACCGGCTATCTTTCCTCTGTCACAACAACATATCCCTCCCAGGTGGTTTCTACCGGCAGCGCTACCGCGACCATCGTTACCGGGGACGGTACGGGCACGGTCAATCTGCGTGCCTCCGCCTCGACCGATGCCGCTGTGCTGGCGCAGCTTTCGCACGGAACGGAAATCACCGTTACGGCGGACGACGGTTCCTGGTGCCGGGTTACGTATAACGGAACGGCCGGCTATCTGCTTTCGGAGTTTGTTTCCTATACGGGCGAAAGCCTGGAGGGCGGCGGAAGCGGCGGAACGGGCGACGGGCCGGGAGGGGAAACCGGCGGAGAAGGCGGAACGGGCGGCGAAAATACGGGCGTCAACGCCATCGTCAGCGGCGAGCTTGGCTATCTCCGGGAGCAGCCCAGCGTGGACGCGTCCTCCAAGCTTTTGGTGGCGGGCGGCGAAACCGTGCTTGTAACGGAGCGCGGAAGCGAGTGGTGCGCCGTTTCCTATGGCGGCGTGACCGGATACATGCTTACATCCTCCCTTACCTTTACAGACGGGGGAGAAACGGTCGCCAGGGCCGTTGTTACCACGCAGAGCGGCTCGCTCAACATGCGCGCCGAGGCCAGGGCCGGAAGCCGAATTCTGACCACCATCCCGCGAGGAACCGAGATTGAGGTGACGTCGGTTGACGCATCGTGGTGCGGCGTCAAATATGGCGGCTTTTCGGGCTATGTGATGACGGACTTCCTAACCTTTACGCAGGGCGGGGGAGACCAGACGCCCGGTGGCGGCGGCGAAGGCGACGTAACCGCCGTGGTTACCACGCAGAGCGGCTCGCTTAACCTGCGGGCCGAGGCGCGCGCCGGCAGCGCGATTTTGCGAACAATACCGCAATATGCGTCCGTTACGGTGCATGAGCGCAGAGCCGAGTGGTGCAACGTCACCTATCAGGGTACGACGGGCTATGTGATGACCGTATTTTTGACCTTTGCGGATGAGGAAGCACCCGGCGGAAACCCGGATGATGGAACAGGCGACGGTACGCCCGGCGGGAACCCGGATGACGGGACGGGTGAGGAAACGCCCGGTGGTGGAGACGCGGGCGACGGTACTGGCGGGGGAAACCTTCCCGAGGAGCCGGATATCAACGACCCGGACGAACCCATCACGCCGGACACGGGCGACGAAAATACGCTTTACGCCACGGTGACGACGGTTTCCGGCTCGCTTAACCTGCGCCGGGACGCGATGCCCGGCAGCGACGTGCTGGCGCGCATTCCAAAGGGAACCACCATTGTAATTGATGATAAGCTGGCCGCGTGGAGCCGCACCACCTACGCCGGGCAGACCGGTTACGTGATGAACGCGTACCTCATCTTCCGGCAGGGAAAGCCGGATACGTCGGAGGGAGAAACCGCCACGGTGACGACGGCTTCGGGCTCGCTGAACCTGCGCGCGGAGCCGTCCAAAAACGCGGGCGTGCTTACCCGTATCCCGCAGTACGCGGCCGTTTCTGTCCAGCAGCGCGGCGCAACGTGGTGCTACATTGGCTATAACGGTATCTTCGGTTATGCCATGACGGAGTTTTTAACCTTTGCGGGAGAAACCCCTGATAATGGCGCGAATAGCGGCGGAACGGACGGAGGTTCCTCATCAGGGAGCACCGTGCAGACGGCCTATGTGTCGACTGCTTCCGGCTCGCTTAATCTCCGCGCCGAGGCGGACGGCGGCAGCCGTGTGCTCGCGACCATTCCACGCAACGCTGCCGTTACGGTCAACACCTATGGAAGCGCGTGGTGCCATATCACCTATAATGGCATTGCGGGGCATGTGATGACGCAGTTCCTGCGGTTTGAAACAACGCCCGTAATCACGAAGCCGCCTGCGGAAACAACGCCCGAGTACCCCGCCCAGGGCGATACCCCGGCGGAGGGGGAAACGTCAACCGGAGGGGACAGCCCAACGGATGGTGAAGCCGGAGGGGAAAACAAGCCGGACGGAGGCGGGGAAAGCGTGAAGCCCCCGGAAACGACCGATACAGGCGAGGATGCCTGGGTGCTTACAGCCTCCGGGGCGCTCAACCTGCGCGAAACCCCCTCGGACGGCGCGCGTATCCTGATAAAAATTCCACGCCTGGCTAAAGTGAACCTGTTATTGGAAAACAACGGGTGGAGCTATTTGGAGTACGGCGGCCAATACGGCTATGCCATGACCCGCTTCCTGACCAAAACGGACCCTGCCGCGCAAAGCGAGGGCGGCGGTTCCCAGGCCGACGGATCGCAAACGGGCGGAGAAAGCGGAAGCGTCGATACCTCCAGCGGAATCGCTCTGGATATCACGCTTGCCGTTCCCAGCCGGGAAACCTGGGCGGCCGTTTCCCCCGCGGAGGGAGAGGATGCCCTCACGCTTTGGAACCAATGCCTTGAAAACAGCGGGCTGGTTGAAAGCGTGCCGCGCGGAGAGCGGGTTGAGGTGATTTTGCGGGGAGAAACCTGGTGCATGGTGCAATATATGGGCAAGCAGGGCTATTGTCCTCTTAAATACCTGAGCGTTGAGGGTGAATGATGGAAACGCTGATCGGACCAAATGAACGCGTGGATGATCTGCAACGAAACGGCCTTCAGATCATCCAGAATACCAATGCGTTCCGCTTTGGTATGGACGCGGTACTGCTTGCGGATTTCGCGCGGCTGCGTCCGCGCGATAAGGTGGCGGATATGGGCACGGGTACGGGCATTCTGTCCCTGCTTTTGAGCCAGAAGGAGCCGGAAGCCGTATTTGAAGCGTTTGAGATTCAGCCGGAAATGGCGGACATGGCCGATCGCTCCGTCAGGCTGAACGGGCTTGAACAGCGTATCCGCGTGCATGTGGCGGATATGCGCGAGGCAGCGGAGCAAATTGGGCGGGAGAGTATGGACACGGTGGTATGCAACCCGCCCTATGGCAAGCGCGGCGGCACGCTCGTCAGCGAAAGCGAAAGCGTATTGATCGCCCGCCATGAAACGGATTGCTCCATTCAAGGAGTGGCATGCGCGTGCGCGGCTGTACTGCGCAACCATGGGCGGCTTTCAATCGTATTTCCTGCCCAGCGTATGCTGGAGCTTTGCGACGCGCTGCGGGAAAAACGTCTGGAGCCAAAGCGCGCTCGGATGGTTTGCGCAAAGGCGGACCGCGCGCCCTACCTGCTGCTTTTGGAGGCGGTTAAAAACGCGCGTCCATCCCTGCTGTGGCTTCCGCCGCTGGTGGTATACGATTCGGACGGCAAGGAAACAGAAGAAATCGCGCGCATCTATCACCGGGCGTGAGGCCGCAGACGGTCGCGCCGCCACAGCGCCAGAATACCCAGGTTCCACAGGATGGTCGCCACCTGGCTGAACGCCTGAGCGGCGACGACCCCGTTTAGCCGAAATCCGGGGTCGGCAGTCATGATATAGGTCATTGCCAGGGTGATCACGGAAATGGGAAGCGCTCCGAACATGGAGCGCTTCTGTTGTCCCAGCGAAGCGACGATGCCGCCGGACAGGTGGCTCAGCGCAAACAGTGCGGCCAGCGGCGCGCAGAGGCGGAAAAGGTCGCCAAGCTCCGCCATCCGGTACACGCTGTTTGCCAACACCGGGGCGGAAAGGTATACCGCCGCGCCGCTCAGAGCCGCTACGGGCAGGCAGGAGCCAAAGCACACGAAAAGCAGGCGTTTGAGTTCATGCAGATGATCCTCCGCCTTGGCCAGCTTGGGCAGCGCCACCATGGAAAGCGCGCTGGTAAAGATGCACGGCAGCATCAGAATCGGCATGACCATCCCGTTTAACATTCCGAGCCTCGCGGTGGACTCGGCCGCGGACAGGCCGGACTGCTGAAGCCTGAGCGGAATCATAATGGCGGTTAGGGAACGCAACAGGGTTTGAATCAGGCGCGTGAGCGTCGTGGGCGCGGCCAGCCTGAAAACGGGCTTTCGCCATGCGCGCGCGGGCCGGGTGTTCAGGCTGGGGATGCGCAACACGGCAAGCACAAAGCAAAGGCCCAGCGCCTCCGCCACCATGGTGGCGGCGACCGGGATAGCGGCCATCCACGGCGCGGTCAGCCTGCGCAGCAGCAACAGCATCAGTAGCGAGAAAGCGAAGCGCGCCACCTGCTCGATCAACTCCGATAAAGCGGGCACGCGGCTCCACTCCATGCCGTAGCAGTAGCCGTTAAACGACGCCGAATAGCCCAGGATGATGATGCAAGGCGCCGTAAACCACAGCGAGGGCAGCACCCGGATATCGCCCATCCACCGCGCGATCAGGGGTGAAAACAGCAGCAGCGCCGGGATAAGCATGGCGGACGCAATGCGCACCAGCGCCATGCCCGCCAGAAGCGGTTTTTGTTTGTCGGTATCCTTCGCGCGGGCCGTCATGCGGCTGATGGCCATAGGTAAACCGGAGGTGAGCGGGGTGATCGCCAGCATGTGCACGCCCTGCGCAAGCTCCGCGATACCCATAATTTCCGCGCCCAGAAAGCGCGACAGCAGCACGCGCAGAAAAAGCCCCAACGCACGTACGATGGCGTTGACGGCTGTGAGAAAAATGGTTTGCCGCTTTGCTCCGCCCTTCATACTTTCACCTCGCCTCCACAGGGCATGGTATGAAGGCGGGCGGGAGCGCATGACTGCGGATTGCCAAACGGACGGCCTTGGAGTATAATGCACACAGCCGAAAGGGGGCTTGCGCAATGGATAAATGGGATATCCGGTTCATGAAAATGGCGTACCTGATTTCCGAGTGGACAAGCTGTTTTGTGGAGGGCCGCAGCATCGGCGCGGTGATTGTCAAGGATAAGCGTATTATGACCACGGGGTATAACGGCGCGCCTGCCGGGCTTAAAACTTGTAAGGAGCGCGGCGAGTGCATGCGCCGTAAGCTGAACATCGAATCGGGCACGCGCGCGGAGGTATGCTATGCCATCCATGCCGAACAAAACGCCATTTTACAAGCGGCCAAGCTGGGCATCTCCATCGACGGGGCCACGCTGTACTGTACGCACCAGCCCTGTTCCGTCTGCGCGAAGATGATCGTCAACGTCGGCATCAGGCGCGTTGTGTATCAGCAGGGCTATCCGGATAAGTTTTCGCTGGAAATTTTTGAGGAAGCCGGGGTCAAGCTGGAGCAGTTCCAGGAGCCGCTGGCTTAGGGCGGCGGAAAAGGAGCGCGCATGGAAATAACGGTTCAGCCGCTCGATTCGGAGAATCGTGGAAAAAAACTGACCTTCCGCTATGAGACGGAAGGCTTTTATGATACGGTTTTACAAAAGACGCCGGAGGGCTGGGCGCTTTCTTTTCGATTGAAACCGTTTTCAGCGCCGGTCGAGAAGTGCTTTGAGGACAGGCTTCTTTCCGGCTGGTTGGAGGAACCCTCGTTATTTGGCGCCTTCGTGGACGGAACGCTGGCCGATTATGTGGAAACGAGCCATGAGCGGTGGAACAACCGGCTTCGCATATCCAACATTCTTGTGGAAGCGCCCTTTCGCGGTATGGGCGTAGGGCGCGCGCTTTTTGAACAGGCTGAAAACCGCGCGCGCGAAGTGAAGGCGCGCGCGGTTGTGCTGGAAACGCAGAGCTGTAATGTCCCGGCCATCCGGTTTTACGAAAAAATGGGGATGGGGGTGATTGGTTGCGATCTGCTGGCCTATTCCAATGAGGATATCAGCCGGGGAGAGGTGCGGTTGGAAATGGGAAAACCCCTGACTGTTTAGCGCCCTCTACTTCTTATCTTCTCCCACGCAGCGGCCGCGCAGGCGGTTGACGGTACGCTCCAGGGCGTTTTTGCTGTTGCCCCAGGGCTTGTCCTGGTTGCGGTAATCAAATTTGAGGGTAAACCACTCCAAATCCTTTTCAGCCTGCGCAAGGTTTTTTTTCAAGAGCGACAAAAGCGACGCGGCAAACGCCTGCTGCTTTTCTCCCCCCAGGTGTTTTTTGGCGTGCTTTAAAAGCTCCGCCGCGTGCGGTATGCATACGCCCGTGGAGCTTTCCCATTTTTTGCGAAAGGCCGTATCGTTTTTCCATAGATGCAAAAAGGTATACAGATAGCGGTTCATGTGTTGATCGACCGCTTCGCATACCACACAGGTTTCAGTAAGCGCGTTCAACCCCTGAATCAGCCCGTCCAAATCGCCGCCCCTGCCGCTGAAAAGGCCTTTCTTGCCTTCCGGCGCAAGCTTTTCCAGCTTGTTCAGCTTTTTCAGCAGTTCTTTTGTGTGCGAGTCGGTCAGCAAGGCGTGACCCAGGCGGTTTTGCATCTGAAAGAGCTGCTGATGATGCGCGGCGCAGATGCCGCGCTCGTTGACGCGGATGCGGCTGTCGGGCTCCATCACGCTGCCGCCAAGGCTGCGCTCTATCTCCGTATGCTCGGATTTCTGAAATAGGGTGCAGAGCGGACACCCGCATGCCTGTTCCATCGCTTCCCAGACGGGAATGGTGTCCAGATGATATTGCATATTTGTCCTCCGTCCAGTATAATAGGTTCAACCTATGGTAGCAGAACGCCGCTGAAAGCGCAACCTCTCATATCCCGTTTACGGGCCGCATATCGTTTCGCGATACGGGATGCGGGAGGGAAAAAGCATGCAGGGGAACAAGCGCGTATACCCAAGGGAGGCTTTCCCTGGGAAATGGTTGAGCTACTTGCTTTTGTTTTTATCGGCCGTGGTGCTTCTATCAGGACTTGTCTGGGGCGGCGGCGGCGAGGATGTCGATATTCAACTCGCGCAGACCGCCACGCCTATCCCTACGGACGAGGTGTTTGATGAAACGGTGGAAAGCCGTGAAATCGCCCTGCCGTCCAGCACATGGTACGCCCTTCAGCTCGGCGCTTTTGAAAATGAGAAAGCCGCCGATGAGCTTGCGCGGCAGTTCATGCAGCGCGGGGCCGCGGGCTATGTATGGCAGGACGGGCGGTACCGGACGCTTGCCGCCGTTTATCCCACGCGCGAGGACGCGCAGAACGTGCGCCGGCAGCTGAGCGAGCAGCATACGATTGATTCCTATTTGTACCAGATTGATTTACCGACGCTGACGCTGCGTATTCATGGCATGAAGGGACAGCTGGACATATTGGAAGCGGGCTTCATCCATGCCAACGATCTTGTGGCGCAGCTCCAGGCAATCGGCGTGATGATGGACAGGCAGGAAAAAAACGGAAAGGAAGCCGTCGAGCTTATTTCCGGCCTGCGCGCGCAGATGGAGACGGTCTCCTTACGCTTAAAGCAGCGTTTCGCCGCGCCCCGACACAACACCGTACAGGGGCTGATCGATTGTTTCGAGGATTACGCGGAGTTTTCCGGCACGCTTGAGGCTACCGACAGCGCGGTTGTCCTGGCGACGAAGATCAAAAACCAGACCCTTCGCTCTCTTTACATTTTGAAAAACGTGTACGATGAGCTTGGCAATACGTAGGAGGTTGATTTTTGTGACCATTAAGGAACTGATTCCCGTTTTGGACGCAAGGGTGCTGTGCGGGGAGGACAAGCTGGAGCAGGAGGTGAGCAGCGCCTGCGGCAGCGACCTGATGAGCGACGTGCTGGCCTTTGTGAAGGACAAGACGGTTCTCATCACGGGCCTGACCAACGTGCATGTGATGCGCACGGCCGAAATGCTGGATATTCATTGCGTTATTTTTGCGCGGGGAAAGGTGCCTGCGGAGGATATTCTTGACGAGGCGCGCGAGCTTGGAATCGTGGTGCTGGCGACCGGGCATACGACCTATACCACCTGCGGCCTGCTCTACGAGGCCGGCATTCGCGGTACAAATGAACGAAGCGGCGCTTGAACGCGCGAAAGAGGGATACTATGCAAGGGAACCTATTAGTTGATACGTATGATGTATGCGCGGGAGAATTCCAGACCGCGGGCGACGCGTCCGCCAGCATTAAGCGCAAGCTGAAGCAGATCGGTATCGACAGTACCATCTTGCGCCGCATCGCCGTGGCCAGCTATGAGGCGGAGCTGAACCTGATCATCCACAGCATGGGCGGACAGCTCACCGTTGAAATGAGCCCGGAGAAGATCGTACTGATCTCCAGGGATGTCGGGCCGGGAATTGCCGATATCGGCAAAGCCATGCAGGAGGGCTTTTCCACCGCCAGCGAGCAGGCGCGCGACCTGGGCTTCGGCGCGGGCATGGGCTTGCCCAATATGAAGAGAAACGCCGACGGCTTTGAAATTGAAAGCGAGCTGGGAAAGGGAACGCGTATTCAAATGGCGTTCCGGGTGAAATAGGGCCGGTTTTTTGTTTTGGAGGACTTATTGCGATGAACGAGAGACGATTCCACTCCGTCCGTCTGGACAAGGATAAGTGCAAGGGCTGCACCAACTGCCTCAAGCGCTGCCCCACGGAGGCCATACGCGTGCGCGGCGGGCGGGCGCATATTATCGACGAGCGCTGCATCGATTGCGGCGAATGCATCCGAGTGTGTGATTACCATGCCAAATACGCGCAGACCGATCCTCTGGCGAGCATCAACCGCTTCAAATACAAGATCGCGCTGCCCGCGCCCTCGCTCTACGGGCAGTTTAAGCATTTGATCAGCGCCTCTCAGGTTCTGGAGGGCTTGCTGAAGATGGGCTTTGACGACGTGTTTGAGGTGGCGGAGGGCGCGGATATCGTTACCCGCGCCATTCGCGAGCGCATGCGCAACCTCCAGCGGGACCAGTACCCCGTGATTTCCTCGGCCTGCCCTGCCATCGTCAGGCTGATTCGCGTGCGTTTTCCGGAGCTGATTCCCCATATCGTGGACGTCAGGCAGCCCATGGAGGTTGCCGCGATGGTCGCCAAGCGCGAGTTTTGCAGAAAGAACGACGTGTCTGCGGAAGATGTGGGCTGCTTCTTCATCACCCCCTGCGCCGCGAAGATGACCGCCATCCGCAACCCCATCGGGCATGAAACCTCCGCTGTGGACGGCGCGATCTCCATGCTGGAAAT
Organism: Bacillota bacterium; assembly: GCA_023411375.1. Lineage (GTDB taxonomy): Bacteria > Bacillota > Clostridia > Christensenellales > Aristaeellaceae > Limiplasma. Next base: position 71,676 of record JAEYOW010000052.1, read on the forward strand.
CTATGGGCTGCTCGCCAGCCAGATTAAGAATTTCCCGGTGGATACGCACCGAGCGCGCGCCACGGCGTACGGCGTGGGCTGGGCCAACAGCGGCGGCGAGGCCGCGGCGGTCTGCCCGGAGCGCAGCATGGCGGTGGATGGGATTGAGAACGTCATACGTGTGCTGGAGGAAATTGAGAACAACAAGCTACAGGATCTTGTATTTTTTGAGGGCGCGGCGTGTACGGGAGGCTGCGTTGGCGGCCCGCTTACTTTTGAAAACAGCTATGTCGCGCGCGGAGCCGTGCGGGCGCTCATGAGCGGCGGCGATATCATGCATCCGGACGAACGGGTGAGCGCCTCCTACCTGACCAAATATAACCTGATGGCGGACAAGCAGATTTCTCCCAACAGCGTGATGCGTCTGGACGATGATATCGTGGAGGCCATGCGCAAGCTGGAACAGCTGGAGGAAATTGTGCGAAGTCTGCCAGGGTATGATTGCGGCAGCTGCGGCAGCCCAACCTGCCGCACCTTCGCGGAGGATATTGTACGCGGGTATTGCAATAAGATGGACTGCATTCATGTTTTAAAGGATCAGCTCAAGATCATGGCGCAGAAGATGGTCGAACTGGCTAAAACAACCAGAGAGTAGGGGATTTGAATGAAGGTTAGCGAACTGGCGAAGCTTCTTGGCGCAAAAAACCTTGTTGAGAGCGCGAATATGGATGGGAAAATCACATGCGGCTACGCGTGCGATCTGCTAAGCTGGGTGCTTGCGCACGGCAGGCAGGGCATGGCCTGGTGTACGGTGCAGACGCACGTAAACGTCATCGCGGTGTCGGTTTTGATGGAAATGGCGTGTGTAATTATGGTTGAAAACGTACAACCGGAGGATGCATCGCTCAAAAAAGCGTTTGATGAGGGCATGCCCGTTTTATCAACGGATAAAACCGCCTATGAGGTCTGCGGGCTGATGCGCGAAGCGGGCGTGCTGCCGCCCGTTGCGTGACGATGAAGGTCTATTGCGACCTGCATATCCATAGCTGCCTGTCGCCATGCGGGGATGATGAGATGACGCCGTGGAACCTGACGGGCATGGCACGGGTCAAGGGGCTGGATGTGATTGCTTTGACCGATCATAATTCGGCGCTCAACGTGCCGGACGCGATAGCGGCAGGCGCGGAGTACGGGGTTCAGGTTATTCCCGGCATGGAGATCACCAGCCGGGAGGAAGTGCATATCCTCGCCTATTTTCACACTCTTGATGGCGCGCTGTCGGCCGGGGAGGAGGTTTATGCGCACCTGCCGGACATTATGAACAATTCGGAGTTGTTTGGCAACCAGCTGATCATGCGGGATGGCGATACGCCCTCCGGCGTTCTTGACAAACTGCTGATTGCCGCGACGGATTTGGGCGTGGACGAGGTATGCGCGCTGATCCGCGCGCATAACGGCATTCCGGTGCCCGCGCACATTAACCGGGGCAATAATGGGATGATCGGCGCGCTGGGCTTGATGCCCTTTTTGCCCGAACATCCCGTGGTGGAGGTGTCCCCACAGGTGCCCTGCCCGGAATACGCAGTGCGCGGCCGCTATCAGCTGCACTCCAGCGACGCGCACAGGTTGGAGGATATTCAGGAGCGCGTATTTGCGCTGGAGGCGGGGGAAGCGACCGCCGGAGCGGTGCTCAGGGCGATTGAAGCCGCGTTTTTATCCAAAGGAGCATAAAGCTTGAAACTTTGTTTAAGGCCCTTGGCGATTCCGCCCTGCCGCTGGCTGCCGGTTGGCTTAAGCAGGAGCATGTCAAATCCTGGTTCACCCATCCGCAAAGCTGGTTGGACGAAATGAACGGGCGCAAGGGAGCGTTTAATTGGATTCGGCATTTCATTATTCTTGCGGACGGTATCCATGTTGGCTTTTGTCAATATTACCCTTTCTGGCAAAGCGGCGAGGACTGGAATGGGAACCTCCCTTCACAAGGCACGTACAGCATTGATTATCTGATTGGTGACGCGCGCTATCTGCGTATGGGCTGCGCGACGGAGGCAGTCGGCTGCTCGGCGCTAAAATCGCGGACATCGGGGATGCGGAAAGGATGATCGTTCAGCCGGATGAGGATAATACCGCTTCGCGAAACACCCTCTTTGCGGCCGGATATGAGTATGACGAGCATAACCGGCTTTTTCTTTTTGAATAGCGGCATTGACGGACCCCGCACGTAATAGTATAATAGCAACCGACAAATGAATAGCCGGTGTATCTGCGTGGAAACACGCGGCGGGGGATGCCCCGTCATGGGAATCGGATGAAATTTCCGAACTGTCCCGGTAACCGTGAAGCGGACGAAAAAGCAGGGGAAAGGCGCGGGCGTAAAGCCCTAGCGTCGTTTCTCCAGCCACTGCAAATCATTGCGGGAAGGCGCTTGAGTAGGATGAGGCCAAGTCGGGAGACCTGTTTACACCGTACGCCCCGGGGATGGGATATGCTATCGAACCAAAGCGCTGCCGCGAGGTTTTTTGGCCGTGCCCTCCTGTATCGGGAGGCGCGGTCTTTGCGTTTCCCCCGCGATTTCATTTGCAAATAAACGCATGGAGGGAACCCTAATGAAAAGGAAACTGATTGCTCTGATCCTGGCGCTTACGTTTGCGTTGACATGCCTGCCTGCCGTTGCTGAAAACGGCCTTGTCCTTACGGATATGACCGGGCGCGAAATCAACCTGGAAGCTCCCGCTACGCGAGTGGTCGCGCTCAGCCCCGCCGACTGTGAAATCATCTACGCGCTGGGTGCGCAGGACGTGCTGGTCGGCCGGGGTGAATACTGCAACTATCCGGAGGAGGTAACCGCGCTTCCGTCCGTCAACAGTGGTGCGAACACAAACGTCGAACAGATTTTAGCGCTGGAGCCGCAGGTGATCGTCATGAGCACGATGGCGCAAACCGAGGAGCAGGTAGAGGCGCTGGAAAAGGCGGGAGTGCGCGTGGTGATCTCCGACGCGCAGAATATCGAAGGCGTATATGAGGCCATCAGCATGATCGGCAGCCTGACGGGCAAAGCCGAGGAGGCCGATTCTCTGATTGCTGATATGCGTATGGGCTTTGATGACATTGCCCAAAAGGCGCAGGCGTCCGAAAAGACCGTTTACTTTGAGGTTTCTCCGCTGGAATGGGGCCTTTGGACTGCCGGAGCCGATACTTTTATGGACGAGCTTGCGCAGATTTGCGGCCTGACCAACGCTTTTGCGGACGTAAGCGGCTGGGCGGAAATTTCCCAGGAACAGGTAATTGAACGCAACCCTGATTACATTGTAACCACAACCGGCTACTACAACGATGGCCCTACCCCCGTGGAGGAGATTCGGGGACGTTCCGGCTGGGAAAACATGAAGGCCGTCCAAAACGGTAATGTTTACAATGCCGACAGCGACAGCGTATCCCGTCCCGGCCCCCGTCTGCTGGACGCCGCGCAGGCTTTGTTTGATTTTGTAAACGGCGCGGATGCTGAGGAACCCGCCGCCTGATGGGATTATACGATGAAAAGACGGACCGAAACCTTTCGATGGTATGAATATATAGCGTTTTCGGCTGTCGCGGCGGCCACGCTCTGCCTGTGCGTCTGCGCGGGCAGCGTGGCCGTTCCTGTTGGCGATACGCTGACGGCCGTGTGGAACAGCGTTTGGGGGCTGCCCGTTCCGGAGGGCATACGTGGGTCCATCATCCTGTCGGTTCGGCTGCCCCGCGTGCTGGCCGTGGCGCTTACGGGCGCGGCGCTTTCCCTTTGCGGCGCGGGCATGCAGGGGCTTTTGCGCAACCCGCTGGCCGATGGTTCCACACTGGGCGTCAGCTCGGGAGCTTCCCTTGGCGCGGTGGCGGCCATGGTGCTGGGCCTGCGCTTTCCTGGGCTTCCCTTTGCGGGTACAACCATCATGGCGATGCTTTTCGCGTTTGGTTCTCTGGTTTTGATCCTCGCCCTTGCCTATGCGGCCGACCGTTCCTTGAGCACAAACACGATCATTCTTATGGGCGTTATCTTCGGCATGTTCGCGGCCAGCCTGGTAAGCTTGCTGATCACCTTCTCCGGGGACAAAATCAAATCCATCACATTCTGGACGATGGGCTCGCTTGCCGGAAGCGGGTACGAGAGCGTGCTTGTTTTGCTTGGCGCGCTCGTGCTGTGCGGCGGCGCGCTATTATTTCACGCGCGGGAGCTTAACGCTCTTTCGCTGGGTGAGGACGCGGCGCGCCATATCGGCGTTGCGGTTCGGCGCGTCAAGCTGACGGTGATGATCGCCGTTTCGGCGCTGATCGGCGTCTGCGTATCCATGGGCGGCTGTATCGGCTTTGTGGGACTTACCATGCCGCATATGGCGCGAATGCTCGTGGGAGCCAACCACAGGCGGCTTTTGCCGGCCTCCCTGTTCGCGGGCGCGGTGTTTTTGATGCTGGCCGACTTGCTGGCGCGCACAATATTAAATCCGGTTGAATTGCCTATCGGTGTTGTGACCTCGCTGGTGGGCGCGGTGGTTTTCGTCGTTGTGTTTTTTCGCAGAGGCGGGGGGAGGCGTGGCGCATGCTAGAAGCCAGGCAGTTGACGGTCCGCTATGGCGGTCGGGTGGCAGTGGAGCGCGTCGGTTTCCACCTGCGGGCCGGGGAATGGCTCATGCTGGTAGGGCCGAACGGCGCGGGCAAATCCACGCTTCTCTCGGCGCTGGCCGCGTGCGCGCCTTACGACGGAACGGTGCTGCTGGACGGTAAAAACTCGCGCGAGTATAAGCCGCGCGAATATGCCCGGCGCGTCGGCGTGCTTTCGCAGATGCACAAGGTGGAATACGCCTACACTGTGGAAGACGTCGTGCGCATGGGACGCTACGCGCATGGCGGGGGATTCTTCTCGCGCCCGGACGCGGACGGGGAGAGCTGCGTGGAGGCGGCACTAAAGGATACGGGCCTTTTGGAATTGCGTGGTCAAAGCGTGCTCACGCTTTCGGGCGGCGAGCTCCAGCGTGTTTTTTTGGCGCAGGTATTCGCGCAGCGGCCGGAAATTCTGTTGCTGGACGAGCCCGCCAACCATCTGGATATCGTGTATCAGCGCCAGATGTTTACGCAGCTACAGAGATGGCTTGGCAAAGGAAATCGCGCGCTGATCTCGGTTGTGCACGATTTAAGCCTTGCCATGAAATTTGGCACGCATGCGATGCTTCTGGAGAAGGGAAAGCAGGCCGCCCTTGGCCCTCCGCGCGAGGCGCTGACGCGGGAACGGCTTGGCGCGGCATACGGTATGGATGTGCACGGCTGGATGACGGGCCTGCTATCCTGTTGGGAGTGATTTAGAAAATGGCGGGAGGGGAGCGGCGAAGGCTTCCGGTTCCCGCCGTTTCTGTACCATTCGGCCTAAATCCTCCTTCTTCGACTGTGAGATAAATAAAATTTTATCAATTGTGGCAAAATGGGATGCAATTCATTCTGTTATATGGTAAACTATATACGTTGCGCATATATGCGTGGCGTATGTTAAACAGTATTATAAATGGAGGAGGTCTCAGGCTGCCATGTCCAATCATAACGAGAAGTATGAAAAGCTGGCGGAGGTCATTCGGGAGCACAAGGAGCAAAAAGGTGCCCTGATGCCTGTGTTGCAAGCAGCGCAGAACATCTTTGGCTGCGTTCCCCTCGATGTTCAGGAAATCATTGCCGACAGTCTCGGCGTGACACTGAGCGAGGTGTATGGCGTAGCCACATTTTATTCGCAATTTTCACTGCAGCCCAAGGGTGAATACGTCTGCGGCGTCTGTTTAGGTACCGCCTGCTATGTCAAGGGCTCGCAGAAGGTTCTGGATATGCTGCTAAGCGAGTTGGAGGTCGAGGTTGGGCAAACCACGAAGGACGGACGCTTCACTGTTGATGCGACGCGCTGCCTGGGCGCGTGCGGGCTCGCGCCTGTTATGATGATCAACGACGAGGTGTACGGCCGCCTGACGCCTGAGGAAATCCCGGGGATCCTGGCGAAATACAAGGCTTCCTAATATGCGCGACCTAAGCATGCATGTTTTGGATATCGCCCAAAACAGCATCAAGGCGGGCGCAAAGTTGGTAACGGTTTCGTTTCTATTTGGGGAGGGCCGCGTTTTAACCATGACGGTCAAGGACGACGGCTGCGGGATGACGCCTGAGTTCCTTTCAAGGGTCACGGACCCGTTTACCACTACGCGCACCACGCGCAAGGTCGGACTGGGAATACCGATGCTCAAGCAAAGCGCGGAGATGTGTGGCGGCTTCTTCAGCATCCAGAGTGAACGCGGAGTTGGCACAACCATATGCGCTACCTTTGATCTGGCGAACATCGATTGCATCCCGATGGGCGATATCTGCGATTCCCTGCTCACGCTTGTTGTTCTTAACCCGGAATATCCGGAATTCCTGTTCCTCGCGGCCTCGCCGGAGGCGGATGCGTCGTTTGACACGCGCGAGATTCGCGCCGTGCTGGGCGGCGTGGCGCTTAACGAGCCGGACGTGATCGCCTGGATGAAGGAAAGCATTGATAAAGAGTTTAAACCTATTTTGGAGGTGTAGTCATTCATGAAATCCATGGCTGAACTGGAAGCTATCCGCGCCAAGACCCTTGAAAAAGTGGCAATGCGCAAGGACGCTGACGATTCTATCCGCGTAGTTGTCGGCATGGCGACCTGCGGTATCGCGGCCGGCGCGCGCCCTGTTATGCTCAAGTTCCTCGAGGAAATCCAAAAGCGCAACCTGCAGCATGTGACCGTCTCCCAGACCGGCTGCATCGGCATGTGCCGCCTGGAGCCGATGCTGGACGTGATGATCCCCGGCAAGGAAAAGGTGACCTATGTGAAGGTAACGCCCGACATGGTGCCGCGTATTGTCGCCGAGCACATCGTCAATGGCCGCCCGATCGAGGAGTACACCATCGGCGCCGCGGAAGGCAAATAAGTTGAACGCTAAGGAGGAACGAACATGGATCTTTTTCGCGCACATGTGCTTGTTTGCGGCGGTACCGGCTGTTCTTCGAGCGGTTCCGGCGAACTGATCACGCGCTTTGAGGAGCAGATCGAGAAGCACGGTCTGGATAAGGAAGTCAAGGTTGTCCGCACGGGCTGCTTCGGCCTTTGCGAAGCCGGCCCCGTTGTAATCGTATATCCGGAGGGTACGTTCTACAGCCGTATCCGTCCCGAGGATGTCGACGAGATTGTTGCTGAGCACCTCTTGAAGGGCCGTATTGTGCAACACCTTGTCTACAAGGAAAAGGCGCATGAGGATGAGCATCACCTCTCCCTTGAAAACATCGAATTCTACCGCACGCAAAAGCGCCTGGCGCTGCGCAACTGCGGTGTGATCGATCCTGAGAACATCGACGAGTATATTGCTTTTGACGGCTACAAGGCGCTGGCGAAGGCGTTGACCGAGATGACCCCCGAGCAGGTCGTCAGCGAGGTGCTTAAGTCCGGCCTGCGCGGACGTGGCGGCGCTGGTTTCCCCACCGGCAAGAAATGGCAGTTTGCGGCGGCCTCCAAAGCTGATCAGAAATACATGGTCTGCAACGCCGACGAGGGCGACCCCGGCGCGTTCATGGACCGTTCCGTGCTGGAGGGTGACCCGCACGCCGTACTGGAAGCCATGACTATCGGCGGCTATGCTATCGGCGCCAGCGAAGGTTACATCTATGTACGCGCGGAGTATCCCATCGCGGTTACGCGCCTTGAGATCGCTATCAAGCAGGCTCGCGAGTACGGCCTTCTGGGCAAGAATATCTTCGGCAGCGGCTTTGATTTTGATATCTTCATTCGCCTTGGCGCCGGCGCGTTCGTCTGCGGCGAGGAAACCGCGCTGATGCACTCCATCGAGGGCCGCCGCGGCGAGCCCACGCCCAAGCCTCCGTTCCCGGCGGTGAGAGGCCTGTTCGCCAAGCCCACCAACATCAACAACGTTGAAACCCTCGCCAATATTCCCCAGATTATTTTAAACGGCGCCGATTGGTTTACCTCCATCGGTACTGAAAAGAGCACGGGCACCAAGGTGTTCGCTCTGGGCGGAAAGATCAACAATACCGGCCTGGTCGAGGTGCCGATGGGCACCCCGCTTCGCGAGATTATCTTTAACATCGGCGGCGGCATTCCCAACGGCAAGAAATTCAAGGCCGTGCAAACGGGCGGACCTTCGGGCGGCTGCATTCCCGCCGAGCATCTGGATATCGCCATCGATTATGATTCGCTGACCTCCATCGGTTCCATGATGGGCTCCGGCGGTATGATCGTTATGGACGAGGACAACTGCATGGTGGATATCGCGCGCTTCTTCCTGGATTTTACCGTGGACGAGAGCTGCGGCAAGTGCACGCCGTGCCGCATCGGCACCAAGCGTATGCTGGAGATTTTGGAGCGCATTGTGGAAGGCAAGGGCGAGGAGGGCGATATCGAAAAGCTTGAGGCGCTCGCTGAGAACATCAAGGCAACCGCTCTGTGCGGCCTTGGGCAGACCGCGCCCAATCCCGTTTTGTCCACGCTGCATTTCTTCCGTGACGAATACGAGGCGCACATCAAGGAAAAGCGCTGCCCGGCGCACCATTGCCATAAGCTCCTTAACTACGAGATCACTGATAAGTGCCGCGGTTGCACCGCCTGCGCCAAGGTTTGTCCGGTGGACGCTATCTCGGGTTCTGTCAAGGAGATGCACCACATCGACGTGCACAAGTGTATCAAGTGTGGTTCCTGCATGGAGAAGTGCCGCTTTGGCGCCATCGTCAAGAACTAATATCCGCATAAGGAGGAACGAACATGGAACAGATGATTCCGCTTACCATTGACGGCGTGCAGGTCGAGGTTCCTGCGGGTACGACGGTGCTTGAGGCGGCGCGTATCGCAAAAATCAACATCCCCACGCTTTGCTATTTGAAGGATATCAATGCCACGGGCAACTGCCGCCTCTGCGTGGTGGATTGCGGCGGGCGCGCCCTGCAGGCCGCTTGCGTGCTGCCCGTCAGCCCCAACATGGTTGTCAAGACCAACACGCCCGCCGTGCGCGAGGCCCGCAGGCTGAACCTTGAGCTGATTCTGAGCAATCACCAGAAGGAATGCCTGAGCTGCGTGCGCAGCCAGAACTGCGAGCTGCAAAAGCTTTGCCTGGATTTGGGCGTGGCGGATGGCAGCCGCTTTGAAGGCGCGCATTCGGAACACGAAATTGACCAGACTTCTCCGTCCATCGTGCGCAATAACAACAAGTGCGTGCTGTGCCGCCGCTGTGTGGGCGCCTGCTCCAAGGTGCAGAAGGTCGGCGTGATTGGCCCTGTAAATCGCGGCTTCAAAACCGCTATCGAAAGCCCGTGGGATATGAAGCTGGCTGAAATGGCATGCATTAATTGCGGGCAGTGCATCACCGTCTGCCCTGTGGGCGCGCTTAGCGAGAAGGACAACACCAAAGAGGTTTGGGACGCGCTCGGCGATCCTACAAAGCACGTGGTGGTACAGCCCGCTCCCGCCGTGCGCGCGGCGCTGGGTGAGGAGTTTGGTCTGCCCATGGGCACCAGCGTAACCGGCAAAATGGCCGCAGCGATGCGCCGCCTTGGGTTTGACAAGGTGTTTGATACCGACTTCGCAGCCGATCTCACCATTATGGAGGAGGGCACAGAGCTGATCGACCGCCTGAACAACGGCGGCGTGCTGCCGATGATCACCAGCTGCTCTCCCGGCTGGATCAAGTTCTGCGAGCATTACTACCCCGAGTTCATCCCCAACCTGAGCTCTTGCAAGTCCCCGCACGAGATGGCGGGCGCGATGGTCAAGACCTACTACGCTGAAAAGGCGAACGTGGATCCCAGGAATATCGTGGTTGTTTCCGTTATGCCCTGTACCGCCAAGAAGTTCGAAGCCAAGCGGCCGGAGTTAGGACGTCACGGCATGGCGGATGTGGACATGGTTATCACCACGCGCGAGCTGGCCCGCATGATCAAGGAAGCCGGTATCGACTTTGTCAACCTGCCGGATGAGGACTTTGACAGCCTGATGGGCCAGAGCACCGGCGCGGGCGTTATCTTCGGCGCGACGGGCGGCGTGATGGAGGCGGCTCTGCGCACGGCGTACGAGCTGATTACCGGCACGGAACTCAAGGATGTCAACTTCACCGCTGTGCGTGGTGTGGAAGGCATCAAGGAAGCGACCGTAAAGATCGGCGACTTGGATGTGAACGTGGCTGTTTGCTCCAGCACCGGTAAGGCAGCCGAGCTACTGGATGCTGTTAAGCGCGGCGAGAAGAAGTACCACTTCATCGAGGTGATGGGCTGCCCGGGCGGCTGCGTCAACGGCGGCGGACAGCCGATCGTCTCCGCGCAGGTACGCAACTGGACGGATATCCGTGCCGAGCGCGCCAAGGCACTTTATACCGAGGATGAGGCAAAGACGCTTCGCAAGAGCCATGAAAATCCCGAAATCAAGCAGATTTACGCGGATTATCTCGGAAAGCCCAATAGCCACAAGGCGCATGAGTTGCTTCACACTACGTACGAGCAGAGGGATATCTACATCTGATCGTTGAAATCAAAACGTTTGCGGCGGCGGGAGAGTGCTCTCCCGCCGCTTTTGTGTAATGGAAACAGCTTCCGCTCCACTATCCCCGATACAATATCAGCTTTCACCACTGCCATTCAAATGAGGCTTACGATTGTGTGGCTTCGGGCGATATTGACCTCGCGCTGATTTCCGACGACCGTTTTTCACGGGAAGTGGAAACCCTTCCTCTATTCAGGGAATCGATGCTGCGGTTAACGGCGCGCGGCTCCAAATATGGACAGGCAGGCCATCCATTCGCGCTGGACCCAGCGGATGTGGTTCGCCTGCCATGGAATCCCGAATACGACCTTTGGCATGAATATTGGTTTCGTAGCACGGCACAGCCAAGGGTGTTTCTGGATCAGATGTCTTTGATGGAGTATTTTTTATATCTTGAAAATGTATGGGCCATTGCGCCCGCTTCGGTAGCGCGGCAATTGCCGCGTCAGATGGAAATGCAATCGCGCCGGATTGACGGCGCGCCGCCGGACCGCATTATTTATGCGCTTTTAAAGAAGCCAAACAAAGAGCAGCTTCTGTCGCGCTTTTTTACCGCGCTTCATCAAAAGCTGAGCGAAATGGAGGACATTGAACCGCTATATGGCCAAAGACAAAGCTAAGCATACAAGCAAAAAAGTTTTCCGGTCAGGGCATGGAAGGGGAAAACGTCTTTTTTTCATCTTTTTCCTTTTGGGATAACGTTGTGATACTGTTCACCAGCTTGGTTTGAAGCATAATCATCTGATCGTTTTGGGAACGCAGTTTGAGATCGGGCAGCGCAATAACCACGAGATAGCCATAAATACCAAGCCAAAAGCAGAGGTGGAAGAAGGTGCGCTCCGAATGTCCCTTCTGTTCCGCAGCTTTGCTCATCTTGCTTGCAAGAAGGCCGTTAACCACAAGGACGACAATGGCGATGAGGATGTAGAGGAAGATCAATCCGGATTGCATAGCAGGTACCTCCTTAAATTCCGAATAAATTACATCGAGCGCAGAAAGACCGGTTGAGCTGTGGTATTCCGTCAATGTGCTTATTGGCTTGACCGTCATCGCCGTTATCCACCGCAGGCAGCGCCACCGCATTTTGGTTGTTGTTCCCAGGCGGCAAAGACCATCGTCGCAGCCAGAACAGCCGCTGCCAACCGCTTTATCAGCAGTCATGTATGGTAGGCGAAACGTATTTGCAAGTAGCGCTGTATCCCATATTAGCACAATACAGAGAAAAATGGAAGGCATAAAAAAGGATGCTTTAAGATGGGAATGCGCGGCTTGCCCGCCCGTATGGCTTACATAACCGTATCTGTCGGAAGCCACTTGGATTGAATTCTCTTTAAGAAAAACACAAATGCAAATTCCTTGTTCATAAAACCTTTACAAGAGGGAGATTTTTCTTGAAACGATGGGGTTTTCAAGAGGAGGCCTCCGCTTTTGCACTTGCGCTTTTGCTTAAAGAATGTTTTAATAGGGATTGCGTTATGCTATACGACGTTCGCGCCCGAAGCGGAAGGGGTTTTTAGATTTGGATATTCAATGGTATCCCGGTCATATGGCGAAAGCCAAGCGGCTGCTGTCCGCGCAGCTTTCCAAGGTTGATCTGGTAATCGAGCTTTGCGACGCGCGCCTGCCGCTTTCAAGCCGCAACCCGGCGCTTGACGAGCTAATCCGCCATAAGCGCCGCGTGCTGCTTTTGTGCAAGGCCGATTTGGCGGAGCCGCCCAAAACACAGCGCTGGTTGCAATATTTCAAAAATACCGGGCTGGAGGCCATGGCGTATGATAAAAGCGCACAAAAAACCAAACAGGCCAAGGCGCTGATCGAGAAGGCAGCCCGGGACGTAATTGAGCGCAACCAGCGTCGCGGCATTCAAAAAACGCTCCGCGCGATGGTCGTGGGCGTGCCCAATGTCGGCAAGAGCACCTTTATCAACCGCCTGTACGGCGGCGGCATCACCAAAACAGGCGACCGTCCGGGCGTAACCAAAAGCAACCAATGGGTAAAGGTTTCGCCGTTTCTGGAGGTGCTGGATACGCCCGGCATGCTCTGGCCTAAACTCAACGACCAGCGCGCCGCTACGCGCCTGGCCTACATCGGCACCATCAAGGATGCCGTGTACGATCAGGAGGCGCTTTGCGTAAGCCTTCTTCGCGATTTGCTTGCGGTCATGCCGGAGGAAACCGCCGAGCGCTATAAAATTAAAAATCCCGACGCGGGAGGCTACGAGCTGCTGGACGAGGTGTGTAGAGGACGCGGATTTTTGATGCGTGGAGGCGTATGCGACGTGGAACGCGCCTGCGCGGTGATCCTGGATGAATTTCGCGAGGGTAAGGTGGGGAAGCTCACCCTGGAGGACGCGCCCGACGCAGGCGGGCCTCAGCCGCTAAAGGGGGCGCAGGCGAATGCCTAAGCCGTCTGAAAAGCGCATGGCTCATTTTCGAGAGCTGGTCGCGTACGACCAGGCGCATCTGGGATTTGGCACATCCCTCGCCGGCATGGATGAGGTCGGGCGAGGGCCGTTGTTCGGTCCGGTGGTGACGGCCTGCGTCATCATGCCCGCCGACCCGCTTTTTCCCTGGATTGACGACAGCAAGAAGCTGAGCCCCAAACGCCGGGAGGAGCTGTATGATCAGATTCTTGAAGCGGCGGTTTATGTCGGCGTGGGCGAGGCAAGCGCGCGTGAGATCGATGAAATGAACATTCTCAACGCGACCCGCCTGGCTATGGAGCGCGCCGCCGAAAAAGCGCCCGCCACGCTTTGCCTTGTGGACGCGGTGCGCGGCCTGTACCTGCCATTTCCCGTCATGCCCATCATCCATGGCGACGCGACAAGCTATAACGTCGCGGCGGCGAGCATCGTCGCCAAGGTGACGCGCGACCGACAGATGAAGGCGTATGCCGAAAGCTATCCCCAGTATGGCTTTGAGCGCAATATGGGATACGGCACCGCCGAGCATATCTCCGCGCTGCGGGCATTCGGAGCCACGCCCGAACACCGCCGGAGCTTTATTGGAAATTTTGTTGGGGAGGAAACGGTTGGATGAGAAAAACGCGCGCTTTCCTCTGCCTGTTAACGGCGTTTATATGTATGCTGCCCGCGCTCGCCTTCGCTGGGGACGCAGCCAGCCTGCTGACAAACGGAGGCTTTGAACGGCTAACCCCTGTCGGCGAACCCGTTGACTGGTATGCCACGGCCTACCGCAATCAGGAGGGCTATTCGCGCATCGCCGTGACGGACGCAAAAGCGCATACCGGCCGCTACAGCGCGCTGGTGGAGAACGCCAGCCTCAACGACGCCCGCTTTACCTGCGCCGTTAAGGTGGAGCCGGAATCGCTCTACCGCCTGTCCGGCTATGTGCTGGTGGACGGCATGGGCGAGGAAGGCAACGGCGCGAATCTCGCCATAGAGGATATTTACGCCTTTTCCGACCGGTTCTACGATACCGCCGGAGAATGGAAATACGTGGAATGGTATGGCGAGACGGGTGAAAATCAAACGGAGATAACGCTTGGCGTCCGCGTCGGAGGCTATGGTGCGGAAAGCGTTGGTAAGGCGTATTTCGACGATATCGCGCTTGAGAAGGTTGACGCGCTGCCCCAGGGCGTCGTGGCTTCCATCTGGTACTCTACCCGTCAGGAGGCGCCTCAGCCCGCCGGGGAGGAGGATGCCGCCGCTGAAAAGAGCACGGTGCTTTTTGTGCTTTGCGCGCTGGCGTTTGCGCTGCTGTTCATGCTGTCAAAACCCCTGCTTGAAAAAAAGGACCATAGACGCACGGTTTTTGTGTTTGCCGCGTTGCTTGCCGTAGCGCTTGCCGGACGTATTGTGATCGCCTGTAGCGTGCCCGGATATCAGGTGGATATCAACTGCTTTACTGCGTGGAGCATGCGCATGGCCGATGTGGGCCCGGCGGGATTCTATCTGAACGGCTATTTCTGCGATTATCCGCCGGGATATTTGCTTCTGCTCTGGCCCTGCGGTATTTTGCTTAACGCTGTGGGCTATACCAATACGCCCGCCGCGCTATTGATCGTCAAGGCAATCCCCATTCTGTGCGACATGCTCGGCGCGATCTGGCTTTTCGCCTTTGCCAAAAAGCGCGTCGGCAATACGGCCGCCGCCTTTGTAGCCGGGCTTTACGCGCTGAACCCTGCCGTGCTGGTAAACGGCGCCGCCTGGGGACAGGTGGACAGCGTACTTGCGTTGCTTATGCTGCTGACGGCCTGCTTCGCGATGGAGCGCAATTGGCGCGCCGCGTTGCCGTTGTTCGTTATTTCCATGCTGATGAAGCCGCAGGCGCTGCTGTTCGCACCCATAGGCGGCATCTGGCTGATTATGTGCCTGTTTCAAAAGCAGGATGCAAAGGAGCGCGCCGCGCAGTGGAAGAACGTGGGAATCGGCCTTGGCATTGCCATCGCCGCTGCGCTTGCGATTGCCATTCCCTTTTCCATCCGGCAGATAAATCCCGTCGGCTGGCTGTTCAAGCTGTACAGCGACACGCTGTCCTCCTATGCCTTTGCGACGCTTAACACCGCCAACCTTTATTACATTGCCGGGGCCAACTGGGTGGCGCTCAGCCGCGAGCTTCCGGCCGTGTTGCCCGCGCTGACTGCCTTGGCGCTGGGTGTGTTCGGCTCATATTTGCTGCTTGGTGGCCGGGCAAAGGGCAAACCCTTTCAGTGGAAGGAAAAGCGGACGCTCATCGCGCTGCTGTCGTTTGCGGTGGCGCTGGTGCAGATTGGGCTTTGGGTGTTTTCCGGCACGTACAGCGCCTATGGGTATGTGATGATGGCATACGCCTTCGCATATGCCATCCTGTGCCTGCTGTTTGACGGGCGCGCCGAAAGCCTGCCCTTCTATATGGCGCTGGCGCTGGTTGGCGTGTATGTTCTGGGCGTTAAGGTGCATGAGCGTTACCTATTTCCGGCGTTGCCCTTGCTGCTGATGGGCTACGCCGCTACAAGGGACAGGCGGCTTTTGTGGCTGTGCGTCGGATTTTCCGCCACCACCTTTGTCAACACCGCGATTGTGCTGGATAATTCCATCCTCTTTGGCTCCGCGCAGGGACATTTGAACATGGATACGCATGGGCTGAATATGGTTCTAAGCGTTGCGAACCTCCTGCTTTGCGGTTTCGCCGGATGGATTGGCTTGAGCGGCGTGCGCCAGAGCAAGCTGGAACCCGCGTCCGACGCGCAGCCGGCAGCCGACGGTTCCATTCCCGCGTCCTACCGCAACATGCTGCTTTCGCCCAAGGACGCGCGGCTTCACCTGAGCGCGCGCGATTGGCTGATCATGGGCGTGACCACGGTTTTATACGCGGTGCTTGCTTTTGCCAACCTCGGCAGCACGGTCGCTCCGCAGGATGGGTGGGTATCCACATCGTCCCAGGAGCAGGTAACGTTTGAGCTGGACCAGCCGCAGACGTTCAGCGTGCTGTATTACGCGGGTGTCAGCTATAACAGCTTTTCCATCTCCGTTAGCGAGGACGGCATCAACTGGTCCAACGCCTTTCCATGCGAGATGCGGGAAGGGCTTTGCTACCGGTGGAACTACGCCTTGCAGTCCGAGGAGGTGGACGGTAAGGTCCAATACGCGGACAACGCGCCGGACGGGGTGCTGTGGCTCACCGGCAAATACCTCCGCATAAACGCCGAGCAGGCTGGGCTTAACCTGTTTGAAATCGTCGCCCGCGACCAGGGGGGTAACCAGATTCCCCTGAAGCTTTTCAGCCATACCGGCGCAAACGCCGATCTGCTGAGCGAGGCAAAGCCCGCCGATAGGCTTATCAACGAGCAGGATACATGTGTGGGCGAGCCCGGCTGGTATAACGGCACCTATTTTGACGAGATTTATCACGCGCGCACGGCCTATGAGCATCTGCATGGACAGAAGCCCTATGAAACCACCCATCCGCCGCTTGGTAAGCTGATGATGTCCGTCGGAATCTCGATTTTTGGCATGACGCCTTTCGGCTGGCGCTTCGCGGGCGCGCTTGTCGGGGTACTGATGCTTCCGGCGCTGTACCTGTTCGCACTGCAGTTGTCCAAAAAGCGTGACGTTGCGACGGTTTCTATGCTGGCCTTCGCGCTGGACCTGATGCATTACGCCCAGACGCGCATTGCCACCATCGACTCCTTCCCCGTGCTTTTCATCATATTGAGCTATCTGTGCATGGCGCGTTATCTGCAATTCGACGTGTTTTCCGTGCCTGAGGGCGAACGGCCCCGGCTGCTTAACCGCACCTATTGGAAAAGCCTGATCCCGCTGGCGCTAAGCGGGCTGTTCATGGGCCTGTCAATCGCCAGCAAGTGGATTGGCATTTACTCTGCGGCCGGGCTTGCAATTCTGTTTTTCCTAGCCATCTACCGCCAGTACCGCGCAAGCAATATTGCCTGCGGCATGGACGCGGCGGATGATTCCGGGCGCATGGAGCCTGAACGCAAGCGCATTCTCGGTGCGCAGGAGTTTACCCTCAAGCGGATTTTGATCACCTGCGGCTTCTGCGTCGGCTTCTTCATTCTGGTGCCCTGCGTGATCTACTATCTGAGCTATATCCCGTACCTTTCGCCAACGGGGCCGGTTACGCTCAGGCGCATCATCGCCGCGCAGGAGGGGATGCTCAGCTATCACAGCACGCCCGGCCTGGGCATGGACCACCCGTTCCAGTCACCCTGGTGGCAATGGCCCCTGATCATGAAGCCCATGTGGTTCTCTCAGGATAAGTTTGAACCGGCGGGCTACGCCTCCACCATCATGTGCATGGGCAACCCATGGGTGTTTTACATCGGCGCGGTGTGCATGGTCGCGGTATTCGCGGCGTTCATCGCCAAGTATGTCCGGGTAAAAACCGGCCTGAGCCTTCGACACGGCGACGGCGACCTGACGCTTGCGGTGCTCGTGATCGGCATGCTGGCGCAATATCTGCCCTGGGTGCTGGTACCCCGCAGCATGTATATTTACCATTACTTCGCAAGCGTGCCCTTTGTCATTCTGGCCACGGCATGGATGCTTAATCTGCTTTCGGAAAGCAGGCCGAAACTTCGGCATGGCGTGATGGCGCTTTACGTGATCGGCGCGGCGGCGTTCTTCGTCATGTTTTTCCCGTACGCGTCGGGTTGGCTTACCAGAACCGAATGGCTGGACGCGATGAAGTGGTTTTCCAAGCTGTACTACTGAGGCTGATTGAGAAAGAAGGTACAAAAGTGCTTGCCAGGACGGTTTCGTGCGGTCTGAACGGCGTGATCGGCTATCCCGTAGAGGTGGAGGCGTTTATCACAAACGGCATGATTGGCTTTGAAATCGTCGGCCTGCCGGGCGCCGCGGTCAGGGAAAGCCGCGACCGCATCCGCGCCGCCATCAGCGTTAGCGGTTATGAGTTTCCCTTTGGCAAGGTGACGGTCAACCTCGCTCCCGCCGATGTGCGCAAGGAAGGTACGGCTTTCGAACTCGCAATCGCCGTGGCCCTGCTCGCGGCCAAAAGGCCGGAGGCTTTTGGGGATTTAACCCAGACCATGCTGCTTGGGGAGCTGTCGCTTCAAGGAAAGCTGATGCCCGTGCGCGGGGCGCTGGGCATGGTGATCACGGCGGCGGAGCGCGGCGTTCGAAATGTGATTTTACCAAAGCAAAACGCCAGGGAATGCGCGTGCGTCGGCGGCGTGAATATCTATCCGGCCGAATCGCTGGGCGAGGCATGCGGCCATCTGACGGGCGCGTCGCCCCTGGCCGCGCAGCGGCGCGTCCGCTACGAGCAGCTGTTGGCCGGGCGGGAAACCGGCTGTGACCTGAAACTCGTCAGAGGTCAAACCGTTGCCAGAAAAGCGCTGGAGGTTGCGGCTGCGGGCGGACATAACCTTTTGATGGTGGGCGTTCCGGGCAGCGGAAAGACCATGCTGGCACGCTGCCTCCCCGGTATCCTGCCGCCCCTCGTGTATGAGGAAGCGCTGGAAACCACGCTGATTCATTCCGCGGCGGGGGAGTTGAGCGAAGACGCCGGGCTTTTGACGCAGCGGCCGTTTCGCTCTCCGCACCACAATACCTCCATGCCCGCGATGATTGGCGGGGGAAGCAGGGCAAAGCCGGGCGAGGTATCGCTTTCGCACAACGGCGTGCTTTTTCTGGACGAGCTGCCGGAGTTCCAGCGCGCGACGCTGGAGGCTCTTCGGCAGCCGCTGGAGGATGGGTTTGTCAACGTTACGCGGATTAACGGCCAAAACCGCTATCAGAGCAGGTTCATGCTCGTGGCGGGCATGAACCCGTGCCCGTGCGGAAATTTGGGAAGCAGGCGCGGCGAATGCCGTTGCACATCCGCCGAAATCAGGCGGTATCAGAGCCGGCTTAGCGGGCCGCTGCTGGACCGCATTGATATTCAGGTGGAGATGGACGCGGTTACGCTGGAGGAGATAGAGACGGCCAGAGAGCAGGAGGACAGCCAAACGGTTCGGCGGCGGGTGGTACGCGCGCGGCAAATCCAGCAGGAGCGCTTTGCGGGACTTGGCTATTTTTGCAACGCCCAGCTCGATCAAACCGGGATCGAACGCTTTTGCGCGATGGATGAAAGCGCGAAAAAGCTGTTGCATCAGGCGGTAGAACGCTTTCATGTCAGCATGCGCGCATATGGACGTATCTTAAAAGTGGCGCGCACCGTCGCGGATTTGTCCGGCCACGGGCGCATTTTGCCGCAGGATGTGGCGCAGGCCATCCAGTATCGCAACGCGGATGGAAAGTATTGGGGGTAGCATATGATTTTATCGGGCGAACAAAAATGTTTGCTGTGGCTGTCCTCCGCCGAAATCACGCCCGGCAGGGTAAGCGAGCTGTCCACGGCCTATCACGGCGCGGAAGGCATATGGGAAAGCTTTGACGGCGCAGGCGGACCTGAATTTCAGCTGGCCGCGCGTGAAAAGCTCAGGCGGTTCCATTCCCGCGACATGCTGGACGAGCTTTGCGGGCGCCTTGAGGAGCGGAATGTGCGTCTGCTTTTCAGGACGGACCCGGAATATCCGCAACAGCTAAAGGCCATTGCCGACCCGCCCTATCTGCTGTATTACGCGGGACGGCTGAGCTGCCTGGAAAGGCCAATGGTTGCCGTCGTAGGCACCCGGCAGCCCAGCGCCTATGGCCAGGAAATGGCTTGTGTGATTGCTCAGGGTCTTTGCGATGCAGGGGTATGCGTGGTCAGCGGTCTGGCGCGTGGGATCGACGCGGCGGCGCACAAGGGCGCGCTCGCCGTCGGCGGCCATACGGCCGGCGTGCTCGGAAGCGGCATTAACGTGCCCTATCCGTCGGAGCATACGCCCATGCTTCGCAAAATCGCAGGAGGAATCGGTCTGGTTCTCAGCGAATACCCGTTGGACGCGGAACCTGTCGCTTACCATTTTCCCCACCGCAACCGCATCATCTCCGGGCTTAGCCTCGGCGTGGTGTTTGTGGAGGGAAAAATCAAGAGCGGCGGCATGCATACCGTGGGCGCGGCGCTCTCTCAGGGACGCGAGGTGTTTGCGGTACCGGGCCGCGTCGGCACGGTAGGCAGCGAGGGGCCGCACACCATTTTACGCGAGGGTGCGCGCATCATTACCTGCGCAGGCGACGTGCTGGACGATTTGGGTCTTCAACCGTCGCGTCCCGGCGGGGACGACAGGTCCGGCACGGACGGCTTGTCCGCCTTGCAAGTCCGTATGCTGGGCGCGCTGCGGACGGAGCCCTTAAACGTGGAGGATTTGGCGTGTCGGCTTTGCGAAAGTCCGGAGGCGTTGATATCGGAGCTTGGCATGTTGGAGATACTCGGAAGAGTTACCCGCGAAGCCGGAAACCGTTTCGCACTGCCGGTTTCCACAGGCAGATAGAGGAGGAATACAGATTGGCAACCACAACGCAAACCCCGAAGCTGGTGATTGTGGAATCACCAGCCAAGGCAAAAACCATCGAAAAATTTTTGGGCAAGGGCTATAAGGTGGAGGCCTCGCAGGGACATGTGCGCGACCTGCCCAAATCGCAGCTTGGCGTAGACGCGGGCCACGACTTTGATATGAAATATATCACCATCCGTGGGCGCGGCAAAATCTTAGCGCGTATCAAGAAGGAAGCCAAAAACGCCTCCCGCATCTTCCTCGCGACAGACCCTGACCGCGAGGGAGAGGCAATTTCATGGCATTTGGCCAACACGCTGGATTTAGACCCGGCAAAACCCTGCCGCATCGAGTTTCACGAAATCACCAAAAAAGCGGTCAAGGAAGCGCTTGAGCATCCGCGGCCCATCGATATGGACCGTGTGGACGCGCAGCAGGCCCGCCGCGCGCTGGACCGGCTGGTTGGCTATAAGATCAGCCCGCTTTTGTGGGCAAAGGTGAAAAAAGGCCTTTCGGCCGGACGTGTGCAAAGCGTCGCCACGCGCATGGTAGTGGAGCGCGAGCAGGAGATCGAGGCCTTTATTCCCGAGGAGTATTGGGATATCATCGGCCATTTTACCGCGCCCAATCAAAAGGGCAAGAAGATGAGCTGCGAGGCCAAGCTTGTCAGCCTGGACGGTAAAAAAGCCGTCATCAACAATGAAAAGGACGCCATGGCGGCGAAAAAGCGCATCCTGGACGCTGCTTTTGCCGTCAAGTCCATGAAAACGGGCGAAAAGCTGAAGCGTCCTCAGCCGCCGTTTACCACCTCCAGCCTGCAGCAGGAGGCCAGCCGCAAGCTCAACTTTTCCACCGCAAAAACCATGCAGGTCGTCCAGCAGCTCTATGAGGGGATCGATTTGGGCAAGGCCGGCACGGTCGGCTTGGTTACCTATATCCGCACCGACAGCGTGCGCGTGGCAGCCGAGGCGGTGGACGCCGCCCGTACCCTGATCGCGTCGCAGTACGGCGGAGAGTATTGCCCGGATCAGCCCAACCAGTATAAGGGGCGAAAAAACGCGCAGGACGCGCACGAGGCCATCCGCCCGACCTATGTGGAGCATGCTCCGGACAGCGTCAAACAGTTTTTGACGCGCGAGCAGTACAACCTTTACCGCCTGATTTACGCCCGCTTCATCGCCAGCCAGATGAAGCCCGCCGTATTCCAGACCCTGACGCTGGATATCGGCGGCGGCGGCGTGGATATGCGCTACTATGGCGAGCACATGCTGTTCGCGGGCTACCGGGCCGTCTACATCGAAAGCACGGACGACGAGCTGGAGCAGCCTGAATGCGTGCTGCCTGTTCTCAAGGAGGGCGACAAGGTATCCTTTACCTCGGTGGACGCGGCGCAGCATTTTACCCAGCCGCCCGCGCGTTTTACGGAGGCCAGCCTGGTCAAGACGCTGGAGGAAAAAGGCATCGGCAGGCCTAGCACATACGCGCCAACCATCACAACAATTATCGCACGCGGATATGTAAGCCGCGAAAAAAAGCGCCTGTACCCCACGGAGCTTGGGCGAATGGTTACCAGTATGATGACGGAATATTTCGGCCCCATTGTGGATACGGAGTTTACCGCCTCCCTGGAGGATAAGCTGGATACCGTGGAGGAGGGGCAGACGGAATGGCGGCAGATCCTCCGCGATTTTTACCCGCCTTTTGAAAAGATGCTCGGCGTCGCTGAGGAGCAGATCGAGAAGGTGGAGGTCAAGGACGAGGTCAGCGACGTTCAGTGCGACAAGTGCGGCGCGATGATGGTCTACAAAATGGGCCGCTTTGGAAAGTTCCTTGCCTGCCCGAACTTTCCGGCCTGCCGAAACGCAAAGCCGATTCTGCACTACATCGACGCGCCCTGCCCCAAATGCGGCGCGCGTCTGATGGAAAAAACCAGCAAGAAGAACCGAAAGTTCTACGGCTGTGAAAAATACCCGGAATGCGACTTTGTGAGCTGGGAAAAACCCATTACGGATCAATGCCCGCAATGCGGAAGCTACATGGTCGAAAAGCGCGGCAAGCGCGGCGAGCTCATTCACCTGTGCGCGAATGAAACCTGCCGCTGCAAGGTGGCCGTGCCTGACGGCGGAGAGAAGGACGAATGAGCGTAACGATTATCGGCGGCGGCTTGGCGGGTTGCGAGGCCGCGTGGCAGCTTGCCACAAGAGGCATTTACGTGGACCTATATGAGATGAAACCGGGGCAAAAAACCCCGGCGCAGCAGCTTTCCACCATGGCGGAGCTGGTATGCAGCAACAGCCTGCGCGGCGACCGCCTCACCAATGCCGTGGGCCTTTTAAAAGCGGAAATGCGCAGGCTGAATTCGCTGATCATGCGCGCGGCGGATGAAACCGCCGTTCCGGCGGGCGGCGCGCTTGCGGTGGACAGGGAAGGCTTTTCGGCCGCCGTCGACCGCACTGTCCGCGAGCATCCGCTTATCAAGGTTCATCACGGGGAAGTAAAAGAAATTCCACAGGATGGCGCTGTAGTGGTCGCGACCGGGCCGCTGACCAGCGACGCGCTTTCGGACGCTATCGCCTCAATGGACGGCCTTTCTACCCTTCATTTTTATGATGCGGCCGCGCCGATCGTGACCGCCGAAAGCCTGAACATGGACCGGATTTTTCGCATGTCCCGCTATGAACGCGGAGAGGATTATCTAAACTGCCCCATGAACAAAGAGGAGTACATGGCGTTTGTTCAGGCGTTGAAAACGGCTGAAACCGTGCCGGTAAAGGGCTTTGAGGAAAAATCGGTATTTGAGGGTTGCATGCCGATTGAGAGCATGGCAAAGCGCGGGGATATGGCGATCGCCTTTGGGCCGCTGAAACCCGTCGGGCTTTGCGACCCGCGCACGGGCAAGGAGCCTTTTGCCGTGGTTCAGCTTCGGTGCGATAATTTTGCCGCCTCTCTTTATAACATTGTTGGTTTTCAAACCCGGCTCACCTTTCCGGAGCAACGCCGCGTGTTCGGCATGATTCCCGGGCTTGAAAACGCGGAATTTGCCCGTCTGGGCGTTATGCACCGCAATACCTTTCTCAACAGCCCCGGTTTTTTGGATAATACCTACCGTGTGCTTGAGAAAGAACGCTTGTATTTTGCCGGGCAGATCACCGGCGTGGAGGGCTATGTGGAGAGCGCGGCAAGCGGGTTGCTTGCCGGGTTGACGCTGGCGTACCGCGAGCACGGGAAGGAGCCGCCGCGTTTTAGCGGCAGGACCGCCATCGGCGCGATGGCAAGGTATGTGAGCACGCCAAACAAGCGTTTTCAGCCCATGAATTGCGCCTTTGGATTGATCGACCCGCTGGATGTCGCGCCTGGAGAGAAAAGAATTCGCAACAAACAGCAGCGGTATGAAAAGATATCAGAACGCGCTTTAGCGGAAGTGGACGCTATTTTAAGACAGATGGAGCAAGAAACCTGGTAAAATACAAAGCCGGATGGTATGCTCATTTCGGCAAGGAGGAAGACTGCCAATGAAACGATTGATCGCTCTGTTTTTGACGCTGGTGCTCGCGCTTGGACTGACGACGCCCGCCTTGGCAAAGAAGAACACCCAGATGAACGACGGCGTGCCCGTTTGGACGGAGGAAACGGTGCGCCAGTACGCGCTGGATTTTGTGGAAGGCAAGAGCATGAGCAGGCTGTGGGGCTACTATGATCTGCAAATTCGCCGCTATATGCCCATGACCACCTACGAAGCCCTGCTGACGGAGCTGGAATGGATGACGGGCGCGTTTATCGAGCTTGGCACCTACCGCAGCTTTGATGAACCGGAGCGCAAAACCCGCACGCACGTGCTTCACCTGTGCATGGAAAAGCAGGATTTAGATATGTATTTTACCCATAAGAACAAGGAGGACGACTGGGAAATCATGGCTGTCCAGTTTGTTCCCTCGGAAAAGCAACTCATCAGCGACGGGCGCGATATGCTTGTGGGCGGCGAAGGCGGCGGCGTGCTGGCCCCGGATCACTATACCGAGACGGAGATTTCCGTGGTAAGCGCGGATTGCGCGCTTGGCGGCACCCTTACGATGCCCGCCGAGGCGAGCGCCGGCAATCCGGTGCCCGCGTGCGTGCTGGTGCATGACCGGGGTGCGCTGGACCGCAACAGCACGATGGGACAAACCGCGTTTTTCGCCGATCTTGCGCACGCTCTCGCAAAAATGGGCATTGCCTCCGTCCGCTATGACAAACGCACCTTTACCTATGGTGAAACAAAGGACATGACCGTATGGGAAGAGGTGGTTGAGGACGCCGTTTCCGCCGGAAAGCTACTTCAGGCGAACCCCAGAGTGGACCGGGAACGCATTGTGGTGATCGGTCACGGGTTTGGCGCGTCGCTTACGCCAAGAATCGTCTCCCAGGCCGACGGCCTGTTCAGCGCGATGATCATGATTGGAGGCACGCCCAAGACCTATCTGGAAATTTTGCTTGAGGAATCCGCCGATGAGATGGCCGCGATGGACGAAGCCGCGGTTGAACAACTCAAAGCCGCTATTCGCAAAATGTCCTCCATGAAGGAGAGCCAGACCCGCGAGCTTACGCTGTTTGGTAAAAATGGGTATTATTTCTGGGAGATGGAGCAGTACGATCCCATTCAGCTTTTAAAGAAGCTGAAGCTGCCAACCTATATCGTCCAGGGGCAGAAGGACCCGGTCGTATCTGAAAGCGATGGCTGGCGCGCGTATTCTGAGGCCATTGGGGACAACATTACCTTTGTGAGCTTCAAATCCTTCCGTGGGCTGAATCATCTTTTGATGAAAGACCTGAGCGAGAGCGCGAAGGAAAAACCGGAATATAACGTTGCCGCGACGCTTGATACGCAGGCCGGCCGCAACCTTTCACAATGGATTTTGGGCCTTTTCGCGCAAGAGGAAGAAGAATAGTTTTTAATACATTTTGGTCTTAAAATAAGGCTGGAATTGGAATGAGGGTGACTGACATATGAAAATGATGGGCACGACCATTTGCGCCGTTAAGCGCGGCGATCAGGTGGCAATCGCAGGCGACGGCCAGGTGACGATGGGGGAACACACGGTATTTAAATCCTCGGCCAAAAAGGTGCGCAAGCTGTATAACGGGCAGGTGGTCGCGGGCTTTGCCGGTTCCGTGGCGGACGCGTTTTCCCTTTGCGAGCGCTTTGAGGAAAAGCTGACCCAGTGCGGTGGCAATCTGGAGCGCGCGGCCGTCAATCTTGCGCAGGACTGGCGGGGGGATAACATCGCCCGCAAGCTGGAAAGCATGCTGATAGTGGCGGACAAGCGGTCTCTGCTGATTTTAAGCGGAAACGGCGAGGTTATCGACCCCGACGACGGCGTCGCCGCCATTGGCTCGGGTGGAAATTTCGCGCTGGCCGCCGCCCGCGCGCTCGTGCAGAATACCGACCTGTCCGCCGAGGATATCGCCGTAAAGGCGCTGGAGGTGGCAGCCTCCATCTGCGTCTACACCAACGACCACATTTCTGTGGAAACGCTCTAGGAGGCCCGACATGAAGGAATTAACGCCAAGAGAAATAATGCGGGAGCTTGACCGCTACATCATCGGGCAGGACGAGGCCAAGCGCGCCGTGGCCGTGGCGCTTCGCAACCGCTACCGCCGCGCACAGCTGGACGAGGACATGCGCAATGAAATCAGCCCCAAAAACATACTGATGATCGGCCCTACGGGCGTTGGTAAAACCGAGATTGCCCGCAGGCTGGCCAAGTTGGTAAGCGCTCCCTTTATCAAGGTGGAGGCTACGAAGTTTACCGAGGTCGGCTACGTGGGACGCGATGTGGAGAGCATCATCCGCGACCTGGTGGAGAACGCCATTCGCATGGTGCGCAGCGAATTTTCACGCAAGGTGGAGACGCGCGCCATGGTGCTTGCGGAGGACAGGCTGGTATCGCTGCTAGTTAACCCGCCAAAGAAAAATGTTAACAGCAATCCCTTTGATTTTCTGATGGGTGGGAAAAAGGAGCCAGAGGTACCCAAGGAGGAACAGGAACGCCTTGCCCTGCGCCGTGAGGATGTGCTTGTCCAGCTTAGAAACGGCGGGCTGGAGGACCGAGAAATCGAGATCGAAGTCGAGGACAGCATGCCTCAGCTGGAGGTAGGCGGCAACTCGATCAATATCGGCGATATGATGGGCGGTATGATGCCCAAAAAGACCAAAATCCGTCGAGTAAAGGTTAAGGAAGCGCGAAAGATTTTGCTTGAGGAGGAATCCGGCAAGCTGATTGACGAGGACGACGTGCGTGAGGAGGCCATCCGCCGCGCGGAGCAGCAGGGCATCGTGTTTATCGATGAGATTGATAAGGTCGCCGGCCGCTCGGCGGGCGGTCATGGCCCGGACGTCAGCCGCGAGGGCGTACAGCGCGATATCCTGCCCATTGTGGAGGGCAGCACCGTCAACACCAAGTATGGCGCGGTCCGCACGGATTTTATGCTGTTTATCGCGGCGGGCGCGTTCCACGTCGCCAAGGTGACGGACCTGATTCCCGAGCTTCAGGGCCGCTTCCCCGTTCATGTAACGCTAAAAAGCCTTACGCAGGAGGATTTTAAGGCCATTCTTACCCAACCTGAAAACGCGCTCACCCGCCAGTATGAAGCGCTCTTGAGCGTGGACAAGGTGTTTTTGTCCTTTGAGGACAGCGCCATCGACGCCATTGCGCACGCGGCGTATGTGTTAAACGAAACCAAGGAGGATATTGGCGCGCGACGCTTGCATGCGGTGTTTGAAAGGCTGTTGGAGGATATCAGCTTCAATGCCGGCGGGGACGAAATGCCAAACGTCTACCTCAACATTAACGGCGAATACGTGCTGGAGCACCTTGGAAAGAACGAGGTCAGCATGGATATGAAGCGCTATATCCTATAAGCATTGACAATCGGATGGAGGGAACGGCCCGAAAAGGCCGTTCCCTCTTTGTAAATAAGTATATTGAAGCGTTCACTAACCACTCCAAGAGCTCGACGCAGCGGCAGACACGCGTTTGAAGAAGATTATGAGTTGATATCTATAAACTGAAAACAGAAGGGACGGGCAGGAAGAGCGGCTACCATCGGCCGCTCTCCTTTTTGGTGTCCCTCTCCGCCGATATTCTCCCAAATTCTTGACAATCAACAAATCAGGCGTGTATAATTCATTTATCTGTGGATTTTTCACAGAGCTTGAATGAGGTGAACACGATGCTGGTAAAGGTACTCAAGGGAATGAAGGACGTGCTGCCATCGGAAAGCGCGCGCTGGCGGGCGGCTGAACGGGAAATGCGGGCGGCGGCGGCGCTGGCGGGCTACCGCGAAATTCGCACCCCGGTGGTGGAGCATACGGAACTTTTCGCGCGTTCCGCCGGCGAGAGCAGCGACGTGGTGCGCAAGGAAATGTATACTTTTCTGGATAAGGGCGACCGCAGCGTTACCCTTAAGCCCGAGAGCACGGCCGGCACCGTGCGCGCGTTTTTGGAAAGCGGCCTGTACGCGCAGGCGCTGCCCCTTAAAATGTATTATATAAACGCGCCGCATTTCCGTTACGAGGCTCCGCAGTCCGGACGGCTGCGCGAGCATCATCAGTTTGGCATGGAATGCTTTGGCGCTTCCCAGCCCTCGGCGGACGCGGAGCTGATTGTGCTGGTCGTCCATTTGCTGGCGGGCTTTGGCCTCAAAAACCTGTCTGTGCGTATCAATTCCATCGGCTGCCCCAACTGCCGGCCGGCCTATCAGCAGCGTTTCCGCGAATACCTTAACCAGAAAAAGGATACGCTCTGCAAGACCTGTCAGGAGCGCGTGGAATTAAACCCCATGCGCACGCTGGATTGCAAGGAGCCGGGCTGCAAGGCGGCGCTTGCGGACGCGCCCGTGATGCTTGACAGCCTGTGCGATGAGTGTAAGGAGCATTTTGAACTGCTTCAAAAGTATCTGGAGCGGGCGCGGATTCAGTACACCATCGATCCGCGTATCGTACGGGGACTTGATTATTATACCAAGACCGTTTTTGAGGTGATCACCGCGGCGCAGGGCGGCGAGCTGACTGTTTGCGGCGGCGGCCGGTATGACGGGCTGGTTGAGGAGCTTGGCGGCCCAGCCATTCCGGCGGTAGGCTTCGGCATGGGCATCGAGCGTGTGCTGATGCTGCTGGACGCGCTTGGCGAAGGCGAATGCCTGCTTAAAACCGAGGACGAGGCTCCAGAGGTATTTGTCGCGTGCCTAAACAAGGCGCTGGCGCCGAACGCCTTCTCGTTAATGGAGGATTTCCGCCGGGCGGGGCTTCGGTCCGATATGGACCATCAGGGCCGCAGCCTGAAGGCGCAGTTTAAGTATGCCGACAAGCTGGGCGCGAAGTATATGGCGGTTTTAGGCGATGACGAGCTTGCCAAGGGCGTTGTGAAGCTTCGCGATATGGCCACCAGGGAAGAGTGGGAGGCTCCTCTTGCGGATGCCGCCGCCGCGCTAAGCGCACGGCTTTAACCGCGCTTCTTTATGGCAAATCACTCCGCTTGCATCAGGAGCGGGCGTAAGCCCCGAATCGGGCGAAATACGAGGAGGAATATCCATATGAACAATCGCACGCATATGTGTGGCGAGGTAACCGCGGAGGCGGCTGGGCAATCAGTGATTTTAAAGGGCTGGGTACAGCGTTCCCGCAACCTGGGCGGTATTGTTTTCGTGTGGCTGCGCGACCGTTCCGGCATTGTTCAGATCGTTTTTGACGGCAACGCCATTTCGCCCGAGCTGCTCGCGCTGGCGGAAAGCCTCAGGAGCGAGTTTGTGCTGGAGGTTCACGGCCGGGTGCAAAAAAGGGCCGCGGACGCTGTCAATCAAAAGCTCAAGACCGGCGAGATTGAAGTGATGGCGGAGTCCGCCGTGATTCTCAACCAGAGCAAAACCCCTCCGATTTATATTGAGGACGATACGAAGGAGCAGGAAAACCTGCGGCTTAAATACCGTTACCTCGACCTTCGCCGCCCAAGCATGCAGAGCATGCTGATGTTTCGCCACAAGGTGATCAAGCTTTTGCGCGATTACATGGACGGCGAGGGCTTCATCGAGGTGGAAACCCCGATTTTGAGCAAATCCACGCCCGAGGGTGCGCGAGATTATCTGGTTCCGGCCCGCGTAAAGCCCGGTACGTTTTACGCTCTGCCTCAGAGCCCGCAGATTTACAAGCAGCTTTTGATGCTTGCCGGGCTGGACAAATACTATCAGGTGGCCCGCTGCTTCCGTGATGAGGACGGCCGGGCGGACCGCCAGCCGGAGTTTACCCAGTTCGACATGGAGATGAGCTTCATCGACCCGGAGGATATCCAAGGCGTGGTGGAGGGGGCGTACGCCCGGCTTTTCAGCGAACTCATGAATATCGAGGTTCAACTGCCCCTCAAGCGCATCACCTGGCGCGACGCTATGGCGCGCTATGGCAGCGACAAGCCGGATACGCGCTTTGGCATGGAGATCAGCGACGTAAGCGAGACGGTGCGCGGCTGCGGTTTTAAAGTGTTTGAGGACGCGCTGGAAAACGGCCAGACGATTTGCGCCATCCGCGCCGAAGGCGCAGGAAAGCTCAGCCGTAAGGAGATCGACGCTCTGGGCGAGTTTGTCAAGACCTATCACGTTAAGGGGCTTGCCTGGGCTGTTGTTAACGAGGACGGCACCCTGCGCTCCAGCTTTGCCAAGGCCATGCAGGGCGATAGCATGCAGCGGCTGATTGACGGTATGTGCGCAAAGCCCGGGGACGCGATTTTTGTGATCGCGGACAAGAAGTATGTGGCGCTCACCGCCATGGGCCAGCTTCGCCTGCGCCTTGGTAAGCAGCTTGATAGGATCGATACCTCGCGTTACGACCTGCTGTGGGTGACGGAGTTCCCGCTGCTTGAGTGGAGCGAGGAGGACAACCGCTTCCTGGCCATGCACCACCCCTTCACCAACGTGATGGAGGAGGACATCCCGCTTATGGACACGGACCCCGGCGCTGTCCGCGCCAAGGCCTACGACCTGGTGATGAACGGCTTGGAAATGGGCAGCGGCTCCATCCGTATCCATCAAAGCGACGTGCAGGAGAAGATGTTCAGCCTGCTGGGCTTTAGCAAGGAGCAAGCCTGGGAGCAGTTTGGCTTCCTGCTGGGCGCGTTCCAGTACGGCACGCCGCCTCACGGCGGCTTCGCCTTTGGCATAGACCGTCTGGTGATGGTTTTGAGCGGCGCGGAGAGCCTTCGCGACGTGCTGGCTTTCCCCAAGATTCAAAACGGAACCTGCCTGATGATGGAAACGCCGTCAACCGTTCAGAAGGAGCAGCTTGACCAGTTGAAGATCAAGAGCGTCGAGTAACAAAATACCGCATTCGATTGTCAAGAGATGCAATATCTGTTATACTAAGAGTTGAGTCAGGCATTGCGGAGCCTTCGCAGGACGCGCGGGCTCAATCCCATAGGAGGTGTGGAATATGGCCACCAAAAAGGACAATTTGCCTTTAACCCTGGATCACGACAGCGATTCCACGGGTACCATTACATATGCCAATGAAGTGATCGCGATCATTGCCGGCGTGGCCGCCAATGAGGTGGAGGGCGTCGCCGGGATGTGTTCCGGCGGCGGCATTTCGGATGTTTTTGGCCGCAATAAAAACATCACCAAGGGCGTTAAGGTGGAACTGGGCACCGAGGAAACCTCGGTGGACGTTTACCTGATCATCGAGTACGGCACGCCCATCCAGACGGCGGCGGCCAACGTGCAGGAAAGCGTGCGTAAGGCCATCGAAACCATGACGGGCCTTCATGTGGTGCGCGTGGATGTTCATGTTCAGGGCGTCAGTTTCGAAAAGGAACAGAAGGAAACGTTGGTTGGGCTGGAATCATTCAGCGGCATTCAGAGCGATTCCAAGCCAACGGAAGCGGCGAAGGCCGCGGAGCCTGTGCATGTGGAATTTGAGGGCGAGCCTACGCCTGCAGAGGATCATGATGCGGACATGCCCGAGGCGGCGGACGTCCAAAAGGAAACCGCGCCTGAAAACGAATAATCGCCAGTCAAAAGCGATACCTGTTTAGGGTCGGGCATAAGCTCTGAGCAGGCATTGCTTTTCCTTTCCGCTCGCGTGCCCCATGGAACGCAAGGAGGTTCACCAATGAAAATCAGGTTTTGGGACCGGCTGCTGGTTGCGTTTTGCGGTCTGCTGATTCTGCTTCTCTCCGTCGGGCTGTTTGTTTTCGGAATCGGCGTGTTCCCTTTCAGGTTGGATGTTTCCATGCTGAACGGACCGTTTGAGCTCTGGCAGCGCGCCGTGATGGTCGCGGCAGCTCTCGCCCTTTGCGCGCTGGGGCTTCACAGCATCTGGATGCTCCTTCGCCGCGGAAGGGAAAAGGGGTTCATCATCCAGCATACGGAGTTCGGCGACATGAGTATCTCCATGCACGCCATGGAGAACATGGTCAAAAAATGCGTGGACTCCCATCAGGAGCTTACGGTCAACGCAACGCGCATCCACCGGGGACGCGAGGGGATTGTTGTGGATATCAAGATCACGCTGCTGAGCGGCGTCAACATTCCCCTGACGGTAAACGCTTTGCAAAAGCAGATCAAGCAGTACATTACCTCCTGCAGCGGCGTGGATGTACAGGAGGTGCGTGTGATGGTGGAAACCAACGCGGCCGTAGCCGCCTGCCCAGAACCGGCGCAGGCCTGCGCGGCCGACGTTCCCAAGGGCGATATCGTTTCTGATGAGCCGGGCCAGAAGCCGCGCGAAAGCTTTGCGCACCGCATTTTCAGGCATACCGAGGAGCCGCAGAGCTATACCGCATCCCTCGGGGAAGCGGCGGTCGTTCCAATGGAGCCGGAAAAAAGCGAGCCTGTCGTGGTGGACGCCGTCGAGCCGCAGCCGCCTGTTCAGGAGGTTTCAAGTCTGGAACCGGAAATTCACGACGAACATGTGCAAGAAGATGGAAAGGAAACGACGGGGAAAGAGGAGGAAGCTGACTGATGGAAGACCGCAATGATAACAAGCAGGGCTTTTTCCGCGTGGGCACGCCGCGGTGCGGCTTAATCACCGGCTTGCTGGGCGCGGCAATCGCGCTGATGTTAATTTTCCTTGGCTTTTGGAAAACGCTGCTGGTCGCGCTGTTCTTCGCGGGCGGGTATGCGTTTGGCGCTTACACCCATAAGGGTGAGATTTTGAAGGGGTGGATCAACAGGCTTTTTCCGCCCAAAGGCGAATAATTCGATTCTGAAACGGAGTGTTGTATACAATGGCGCGTTCAATTGCCAGACAGGCTGCCATGCAGCTTTTGTACGAACGCCTGTCGGGCGGAGATGCGGATGATGAATCCCTCGATTTGGTTTACGAGCAGCTTTCCATGGCGCAGCCGGAAGGCTCGGGCAGGCTTAACCCCAGCAGGGATGAGCGGGAGTATATCAGCGATGTGCTTCTGGGCGTGCATGTGCACGAGGATGAACTGGATCACCGAATCGAGCGGCACAGCACCGGCTCATGGTCGCTGGAACGCGTGCCCCATGTGGATTTAAGCATATTGCGCCTCGCCGCTTATGAGATCTTTCACCGCGACGATGTGCCGGATAACGTAGCCATCAGCGAGGCGATGGAGCTGGCGGACCAGTACAGCGAGCCAAAGAGCAGCCGTTATATCAACGGTGTGCTGGGCGCGATGGAGCGCGGCAAGCGAGAAGATGGCTGAGGGCGTGCCGGGTTAGTCACTTACCCATGTTCACGAGAGGATGGTTGACGGGATGCGCGTCGTGCTTGGGTTTGACACAAGCTGCTATACCACCTCCGTAGCGGCGGTGGACGAGCGGAGCGGCGTGGTCTGCTCCTCCCGTATGCTATTGCCCGTTACACAGGGACAGCGCGGCCTTCGCCAAAGCGAGGCCGTTTTTGCACATGTACGGCAAATGCCGCAGGTGATGGACAAGCTGGCGGAGTCGCTGAACCAAAGCGGCGGTAAGATTGCCGCTGTCTGTGCGTCGGCCTCCCCCAGAGATGAAAACGACAGCTACATGCCGGTCTTTGCGGTCGGGCTCGGACATGCGAAGGTGGTCGCCGGCGCGCTGGGCGTGCCGCTGTTTGAGACCACGCACCAACAGGGACATATCGTGGCCGGACAAATTGGCAATCCGCGTATGGACGAGCGCTTTGTGGCGCTGCATTTAAGCGGCGGCACCACCGAGCTGCTGGATTGTCAGGGGGACAGGCTTTCAATCATCGGCGGTTCAGCCGATTTGCATGCGGGACAGCTGGTGGACCGCGTCGGGGTCGCGATGGGGCTTCCCTTCCCGGCGGGTCCTGCGCTGGAGGCGCTCGCCATGGGGTATGGAGGGCAGGCGCAGGCGCTTTTGCCCGTCAGCATGGAGCAAGGCGACCTGCTTTGCCATCTGTCCGGCGTGGAAACGCGCGCGCAGCAGCTGCTAAGGACGGGCGAGCTGTGCAACGGCCAAATCGCGGCGGAGGTCTTTGATGTGCTCGCGAGGACGGTTGCCAGGCTGCTGGCCGCGGGATGCCGGAAAACCGGCGCGCGGCAGGCGCTGGTAGTCGGCGGCGTAGCGTCCTCCGCGTTGCTTCGAAGCTGGCTTAATAGTCGGCTTCAAAAGCAGCGGGCGCATATCCGCGTCATATTTGGTCAACCGGAATTCAGCGCCGATAACGCGGCGGGCGTCGCCGTTATCGGGATGCGGCGGCTTTTACAACTGGAAAACCCAATTAACGAAGGAGGCTGAAGCTATGGCAGCACAACTGCTGGATGGAAAGCTGATGGCGGCGGAATTGGAAGAAGAGCTTAAAAAGCGGGTGGATGCGCTTCGTCAGAAGGGCTGTGTGCCCGGCCTGACGGTGATTCTGGTGGGAGAGGACCCGGCCAGTCAAACCTATGTGAGCAATAAGGAGAAAGCCTGCGCGCGGTTGGGCATCGCGTCCAGAACGCTTCGCATGCCTGCGGAAACCACGCAGGAGGCGCTGGAGGCGGCAATTATGGAGGCGAACGCAGATCCCTCCGTAAACGGCATTTTGGTGCAGCTTCCATTGCCCGACCATCTGGACGGCGACCGGGCGCTGGCGCTGATTTTGCCGGAGAAGGATGTGGACGGTTTCCATGACATCAACGCGGGCAGGTTGTCGCGCGGGCTTGATTGCGTGGTGGCATGTACGCCCAAGGGCGCGCTTCACATGCTTAAGCGCGCGGGTATCGCTATTTCCGGCAAGGAGGCGGTGGTCGTCGGGCGCAGTAACATCGTAGGCAAGCCCATGGCGCTTCTGCTTTTACAGGAAAACGCAACCGTTACGGTCTGTCACAGCCGCACGGCGGATCTTGCCGCCCATACGCGCCGCGCCGATATTCTGGTGGCGGCCATCGGCAAGCCGAAATTCATCACCGCCGATATGGTTAAGGAGGGCGCGGTGGTTGTCGATGTGGGGATTAACCGCGTGGACGGCAAGCTGTGCGGCGACGTGGATTTTGAGCCCGTCGCGCAAAAAGCCTCCTATATTACGCCCGTTCCGGGCGGCGTGGGTAAGATGACCATCGCCATGTTGATGGACAATACCGTAGCGGCGGCGGAGAAGGCGGCAATGTGAAAGGAATTAGCCTGAGCGTATCGCAGCTGAACGAATACGTTCGTAAAACCCTCGCCTCCGATCCGATGCTGCGCGGGCTTTGCCTGCGCGGTGAAATCAGCAATCTGAAGCGCCACATATCAGGGCACTGGTATTTTACCCTAAAGGATGAGGAAGCGGCGGTCAACTGCGCGATGTTCCGCCAGGCAGCGCAGACGGTTCGTTTCCAGCCGGAAAACGGACAGCAGGTGCGCCTGTTCGGCAGCGTGGGGCTTTATGCCAAAACGGGTTCCTACCAGTTTTACGCCGACGCCATGGAGCGGGATGGACTGGGAGAATTGTATCTTCGGTTTGAGGCCCTCAAAGAGCGGCTTGCGTCGGAAGGGTTATTTGACCCGTCGATTAAAAAGCCGCTGCCGCTCCTGCCCCGGGGCGTCGGTATCGTCACCAGCAAAACCGGAGCGGTTGTGCACGATATCGCCCGCGTGGCCTGGCGGCGAAACCCCGGCATGCAGCTGTACCTCTGCCCGGTAAAGGTACAGGGCGAGGGTGCGGCGGATGAAATCGCGCGCGCCATTCGCCTGCTGGACGCGTTTTCCGGCGCGGACGTTATCATTGCCGGGCGTGGCGGCGGAAGCATGGAGGATTTATGGGCCTTCAATGAAGAGGCAGTCGCGCGCGCCATCGCGCAATGCCGGACGCCTGTGATCAGCGCGGTCGGCCACGAAACGGATTTTACCATTGCGGATTTTGCCGCCGATCTTCGCGCGCCCACGCCCTCTGCGGCAGCCGAGCTTGCCGTGCCGGACAAGGCCGCGCTGGCGGACGCCGTTTCAGCGTTGGAGGCACGTATGAGCCGGGCGCTTGAAAGCGCCTTTTCCGCGAAACGCCTTCGGTTAAACGAGATGCGGAGGCGGCTTGGCGAAAACTCGCCGGCGCAGCGCGGGGAACGCATGCTTGCAAGCGTCGCCGCCGCCGCCGCGAGGATCGATTCGTTGATGGAAAGCCAGCTTGCCCGGCGTATGCATGGGATCGAACGGATGGCGCTGCGCGTGAAAACCTCAGGTCCGATGGATACGCTTCGCCGCGGCTACGCGGTGGTTACAAAGAACGGACGCGCCGTGAAAAGCGTGGACGAGCTGAGCACAGGTGACGCGCTGCAGGTGCTGATGACGGGCGGCAGCGCGCAAGCGGCGGTAACGGATATCCGGAAGGGGGAAGACTCATGGCTTCAAAGGCCGTAAAGAAACCGGAAATCAGCTTTGAGCAGGGATTGGAGCGGCTGGAGCGAATCGCCTCCGAGATGGAGCAAAGCGAGCTCCCGCTGGAACAGCTTCTTCAAATGTATGAGGAAGGAATGAAGCTTTCCTCGGAGCTTACGCAAAAGCTGGAGGCCGCGAAGGGCCGCATGCAGGAAATCCGAATGGGCAAGAATGGCGAACCCACGCTTGCCGCGTCGGATGTGGCGGAGCAGGGAAGCCTGCTGGACGCGCTTAAAAAAGAAGAAGGCTAAAAAGTGTGGAATAAGGGGGTATCAATCCCTCTGCGGAGCCACCGGCGGGCCACGCTCCCTGCGTTATGGCGCATGTGGCGCGTCAGAGATGATGCCACGGGCAGCCCGAGAAAGGATGCAACTAGGAATGAACGCATACCGAGAGGCGGTGGAAAAGGCGTTACAAGCCTATCCGCCGTTATGGCAGCAGGACGGCACCCCTGTTACCGGGGTGGACTGCTTGAACCCCGCCGAGGGAGAAATTCCCCAGCCGCTACGAAGCGCCATGCGCTACAGCCTGCTGTTGCCGGGCAAGCGTATCCGGCCCGTACTGCTGCTGGCCGCGTACCATCTTGTGCGTGAGGATTGGGAAAGCGCGCTTCCTTTTGCCTGCGCGCTTGAAATGATTCATACCTATTCGCTTATCCACGACGATTTACCCGCGATGGATAACGACGCGCTGCGGCGCGGCAAGCCGACAAACCATATCGTATTCGGAGAGAATATGGCGATTCTGGCGGGCGACGGGCTGCTCAATCTGGCCTATGAAACGATGCTCTCCGCGCCGGTCGCGGACGAACGGCCCGCTGCCGCGCTTCGGGCGGCGCGTGAAATCGCGCTTCGGGCAGGCGTGCGGGGAATGATCGCCGGCCAGACGCTGGACGTAAAGCTGGAAGGGCATGCGCCAACCGCCGAAAGCGTAGGTTACATCCATCTGCATAAGACGGCGGACCTGTTGACCGCGCCGCTAACGGCCGGGCTGACGCTGGCTGGGGCCACCGGGAAACAGCTGGAAGCGGGGCGCACATATGGGCGGCAGATTGGCCTCGCGTTCCAGATTGTGGACGACCTGCTGGATCTGGAGGGCGACGCGGCCGTGCTTGGCAAGGAAACGGGAATGGACGCCCAGCGCGGCAAGATGACGTGGCCGGCTGTTTACGGTGTGGAACAGTCCCATGCGGACGCGCACGAAGCCGTCAGGCTGGCGGTGGAGGCCCTGGCTGTATTTGGCCCAAAGGCGGAATTTTTGTGCGGCTTGGCAAAGCAAACCCTTGTGCGCACGATGTGAATGTTGTATGATGAAAAGTGCGTAGAGAGGGAGAGGATGGACGCTTGCATTCCATATTGGAGGTTTTGCAAAATCATGTGCTGTTTGCCGCACTAATCGGGTGGTTTGTTGCTCAGGGATTAAAAATTCCGATTCATTATCTGGTGGAGCATGAGTGGGATATTCACCGCTTTCACGGCTCCGGGGGTATGCCAAGCTCGCACTCCGCCCTGGTGGTTTCGGCGGCGGTAATGGTAGGTTCCGTATACGGCTTTGATTCCGCCCTGTTTGCGCTGGCCGTGGTGCTGTCGTTGATCGTCATGTACGACGCGGCGGGCGTACGGCGGGAAACAGGCAGACAAGCCACCGTGATCAACCAGATTTTAAAGGATGCGATCTTTAACGGAAAGCAGATTTCGGACGCCGAGCTCAAGGAGCTTGTCGGCCATAAGCCCGTGGAGGTTGCGGGCGGCGCGCTGGTTGGCTTTGTGGTCGCCTGCGTCTATATTGCGGTTCTGATGAATCACTGATAAATGCTGGAGGGGATTTCAATGGATCATTTCATGGAAGAAGTAGTGGTCAAGCATCGCAGGGGAATGCAAGAGGTACTCTATATCATGGCGAACGTGCTGATGGTGTTGATGGCGCTTTTGGGCATGATGATGCTGCCCATGCTGTTCAGCAGCTTTTCCGTTTTCGGCCTGATTGAAACCGCCATTATGATCGGCGGCGCGGTGCTGCTGTTCCTGCGCAAGGATCGCCTGCGCGCTGAGTTTGAGTATACCTTTACCAACGGCGAACTGGATTTTGCGCAGGTATTCAACAACCAGAAGCGCAAAAGCCTTGGCACCATGCGCGTAAAGAACGTGGAGGCCTTCGGCCCGGTGGATTCAAACGAATTCCGTAAGCTGCTCAATATGCCTGGGCTCAAGCGCAAGAACTGGTTTCTCAACCGTGAGGCAAAGCTTTATTACTTCTACTATCAGAAGGAAAGCAACAAGACAATGATCGTTCTGGAGCCCTCGGCCGAGCTGGTGGAGATGATCCGCAAGTATCTGCCGCGCGGCGCGTACCGCGAGTAGGAGCTTAGGCGCGATGGAAGTCTATCTTGACAACAGCGCGACGACCCGGCCCTGCGAGCGGGCGGTGGAAGCCATGACCGAAAGCATGCGCGAGGGATTTTACAATCCATCCGCGTTGTATGCGCCCGCCATGAGGGTGGAGCGCGAACTTTCGGATGCGCGGCGCGCAATCGCGGCAAGCCTTGGCGCGGCGGAAAAAAACGTTTTATTTACCTCCGGAGGCACCGAGAGCGACAATCTTGCCATTTTAGGTTATATGCAAGGCCGGCGTGGGGGCGAATTGCTCTATACCGCCGCCGAGCATCCGGCGGTTAAAAACGCATGCTTGGAGGCCGAAAAACGCTTTGCTTGCAATGCCAGGGAAATACCACTTTTGACAAACGGATCTGTGAACCTTCCGGCGCTTGAAGCAATGCTTTCTCCGGCCACGCGGATGATTTGCGTTATGCAAGTCTGCAACGAGACGGGCGTCGTTATGCCGCTTGGCGAAATCTGCGCCCTGCGGGACCGCCTCGCGCCCAGCGCGGCTATCCATGTGGACGGCGTGCAAGGCTACCTTCGCGAGCCGTTTTCTTTCCGGGATATAAACGTGCAAAGCTATGCTCTGAGCGCGCATAAAATCCACGGGCCCAAAGGGGTCGGCGCGCTTGTCTATCGAGGCGGTTTTCGTATCCATCCGCAGATGGTGGGCGGCGGACAGCAGGACAACCTGCGCAGCGGCACCGAAAACACGGTTGGTATCGCGGGGCTTCATGCCGCCGTTGCCAGCTATCCAGAAAGCGGCGCCGCGCAAATGGCCGCGCTCAAGCGCCGACTTGCCGGACAGCTGAAAGAGGCGCTGCCCGAGACGACGGTGATCGGCCTTCCCGCGGATGACCCGATGAGCGCAGGCCATATATTGTGCGTCGCCTTTCCGCCCGTTCGGGCCGAGACGCTTTTGCACGCGCTGGAGGCGGACGGTATCTGCGTGGGTACAGGCTCCGCTTGCTCGTCCAAAAAGGGCAGGCGGTCGGCCGTGCTGACCGCTATGAAGCAAATCCCTGAGGTGATGGACGGCGCAATCCGCATCAGCCTCTGCCCCTGGAACACAGCGGAAGAAATACGGTATGCCGGGGAAAAGATCATTGAAAAGGTGGCCGTGCTGCGAAGATTTACACGCAGGTAACGCGGCCGCGACCAGGGATAAGGAGAGGATACCCTTGCGCGAGGTCTTACAGGTTCGCTTTGGTGAAATTTTTCTAAAAGGGCTCAACCGTCCTCAATTTTTGCGCATGCTGGTCGAGCGGGTACGTTCGGCCGTCCGTGAGGTCGGCGGGCATGTCTGGCTCAATGACAGCCGTGTATACGTCAGCGACGTAACCGATATGCACGAGGCGGTACGCCGTGTGACCAAGGTATTCGGCGTTCACAGCGTCTGCCGCGCCATCGAGATGGAAAAGGGTGATTTTGAAGCTATTTGCGCCGAGGCAGCCGAGCTTCTTCGCGGCCACAGCGGCAGCTTCAAGGTAAATGCGCGCCGCAGCGATAAGCGCTATCCCAAGGATTCGCCTGCCATGAATGTGGAAATGGGGGAGTACCTTCTAAACCACCTGCCCGGGCTACGGGTGGACGTCCATCATCCCGACGTTGTGCTGTCGGTCGAAATCCGCGAAATGGCCTATCTGTATACGCATCCGATTCCGGCGGTGGGCGGTATGCCGGTAGGCACCAACGGCCGCGCGACGCTGCTGTTGTCCGGCGGTATCGACAGCCCTGTCGCGGGCTGGATGATCGCCAAGCGCGGCGTAAGCGTGAGTGCTGTGCATTTTCATTCCTTTCCCTATACGAGCGAGCGCGCGAAGGAAAAGGTGCTTGATCTAGCGCGCATTTTAAGCGAAAGTCTCTGCGGTATCCGCGTGCATGTGGTGCCGTTTACCGAAATTCAAATGCAGATACATGAAAAATGCCACGAGGATTATACCACGATCATCATGCGGCGCTATATGATGCGCATCGCCAACGCCATCGCTTACAAGGAGCGCGCGCAGGCACTGGTCACCGGCGAAAGCATCGGACAGGTCGCCAGCCAGACCATGCATGCGCTGAGCTGCACGGACGCTGTGGCGGAAATTCCGGTATTCAGGCCGCTGATCGGTTTTGACAAGCAGGAAATCATCAACATTGCCGAGAAAATCGGCACATACGAAACCTCGTCGCTTCCGTATGAGGATTGCTGCACGGTGTTCACGCCCCGTCATCCCGCCACCAAGCCCAAGATGGAGTTGATACTGGACGGGGAAAGCAAGCTTGACACGGACGCGCTGGTTGCCGCGGCGCTGGAAAACACAGAGGTTTTCGAGCTGTAAGCTATGGCAAAAGGCGCGCCAGCACCGTAAGCGCCACGCCGGGCAGGCCAAGATAGCCCGCCGTTACGGCCGGAAGCGGGCCTTGTCCTACTTCTACGCCAAGCGGCGTGAGCAGTACGCCGCACAGATAGCACAGGATGATGCCCATGAACACGCGCTCGATTACCCGCATGACGCCCCGCCGGGGCGTAGAGCGCATACAGCAGAAATAAACGGCGCTCAACACCGCGGCAAACCCGAGAATGATCATCAGCTTTTGAAGCATATCATCCACCCCTTGTGGTTCAGTTTATGAACCTGAGCTGGCGAAAAGAACGCGGGCACGGTAGATTTTCACGATAAATTTGTGAAGAAAATATCAAAACAGGGTTGCGGGGAAAAGGGGAATGTTGTATAATTGAACGTGGGATAAATTTTGTCATGCGGGACATAAAATGCCCCGATCAGGAGTGAAACTATGCAGGATGATTATTTCACCCTGATGCAGAAGCTAGCGCCGGACCTGGCGCAGCAGATCGAGCGTCGGGCGTTGGTGCTGGAACGCATTGGCGCGCTTCAGCCCGTGGGCAGGCGGCTTTTAGCCGCAAGGCTCAACCTGCCGGAACGCGAGGTAAGGACCGTCGCCGCGCTGCTTAAGGAGCATGGGCTGGTGTCGCTGGACGCGGCTGGAATGAGCTTAACGCCTGAGGCGGATGCGATTCTTCCGATGGCAAGGCTGTTCAGCCGCGACCTCAGAGGTCTTACAAAGCTCGAAACCGGCTTGTGTGAGCGCCTAGGGGTGCCGAAGGTATGCGTCGTCGCCGGAGACGCCGACGAGGACGACCATGTGTTGCACGAGGTGGGAAGAAGCGCGGCTGCGCGCTTACGCGGCTTTTTGCAAAGCGGTTCCACGCTGGCGGTCACGGGCGGCTCCACGATTCACGAGGTTGCTTTTTCTGTGCCGCAAGGCACGCCCATGAACGTGATGGTGGTGCCCGCGCGGGGCGGTATCGGCAGGGCGCTTGAAACGCAGGCCAACACCGTCGCGTGTGAAATTGCCAAGCGTATTGGGGGACACCACCGCTTGATGCACCTGCCTGACCGCCTGGACGAACAGGCGCTGATGGAAATGCGCAAGCTTAAGGAAATTGACGAAACGCTCGCGCTGCTGGAGCGCGCGGACGTCGTGCTCCATGGCGTAGGCCGCGCGGACGATATGGCGCAAAAACGCCAGTTGCCCGCCGCGGTGGAGGCCGAGGTGCTTCGTAAAGGCGCGGTCGCGGAGGCATACGGCTGTTACTTTGACCGCAACGGCAAGCTTGTGTATTCCGCCTCTACCGTGGCGCACGACCTTGGGGCGCTCAAGCCCAAATGCGCGATGATCGCCGTCGCTGCTGGCGCGCGCAAGGCGGAAGCGATCATGGCCGTGATGAAAAACCGGCCCCATGCCATGCTGGTAATCGACGAGGGCGCCGCCAAGGCGATTCTTGCAATGCCGGAACCATCCGTTTGCTTGCCCGTATCGGGCTTTGCAATAGAACCAAACGATTAAGGAGTGTGCATTATGGCGAAAAAAACCATTGAGGACATTCAGGTAACTGGAAAGAAAGTGCTCGTTCGCTGCGATTTTAACGTGCCGATGGACGAGAATAAGGTCATCACCGACGAGAACCGCCTCCGCGGCGCGTTGCCCACCATCAAGTACCTGATGGAGCATGGCGCGAAAGTCATTTTGTGCTCTCATCTGGGCCGTCCCAAGGGCGAATTCAACATGAAGTATTCGCTCAAGCCTGTGGCGGACCGTCTGAGCCAGCTGCTGGGTACTGATGTCAAGATGGCTGAGGACGTCATCGGCCCTTCTGCCAGGAAGCTTGCTTCCGAGTTGAATGACGGCGAAGTGATGCTGCTTGAAAACGTCCGCTTCCACAAGGAAGAGGAAAAGAACGATCCCGCCTTTTCCAAGGAGCTTGCTTCTTTGGCCGAGATGTACGTAAACGACGCGTTTGGCACCGCGCACCGCGCGCATGCCTCCACCGAGGGTGTGGCGCATCTGCTGCATCCCGCCGTTGCCGGTTACCTGATCGGCAAGGAGCTTAGCATCATGGGCAAGGCGCTGGAGGACCCGGCCCGTCCCTTTGTGGCGATTCTGGGCGGCGCGAAGGTTTCGGATAAAATCGGCGTTATCAACAATCTGCTGGAAAAGGTCGATACCCTCATCATCGGCGGCGGTATGAGCTATACCTTCCAGAAGGCGCTGGGCGGCGAAATTGGCAAGAGCCTTTTGGAGGCCGATAAGGTGGATTTGGCCAAGGAGCTGATGCAGAAGGCAAAGGACAAGGGCGTAAAGCTTCTGCTTCCGGTGGATAACGAGGCGGGCGACAGCTTCTCCAACGACGCCATGCGCATCACCGTGCACAGCAAGGAGATTCCCGATGGCTTCGAGGGCATGGACATAGGCCCCAAGACCCGCGTGATCTTTGCCAACGAGATCTCGGGCGCTGGCACTGTAATCTGGAACGGCCCCATGGGCGTATTCGAGTTTGAGAACTTCGCTGAGGGTACCCGCGAGATCGCCAAGGCGATGGCCGAGTGCAAGGGCGTAACCATCATCGGCGGCGGCGACAGCGCGGCGGCTGTGGAGCAGATGGGCTTTGCCGATAAGGTGAGCCACGTATCCACCGGCGGCGGCGCGAGCCTTGAGTTCCTTGAGGGCAAGACCCTTCCCGGCGTTGCCGCTTTGGACGATAAGTGATTTGACCAAGAATTTACCCGCATTGCGCAGGCCGCTCACAGTCGGCCTGCGCAATGCTTGCCAAAAGCCCGATTGTCCGTTTCAAAACGAAGCAAAAAGGATACATTGAAGGCGTATCCATTCCAAAGGAAAGAGGTACTGAACGATGCGTAAACCCATTATTGCCGGCAACTGGAAAATGAATAAAACTCCCGATGAGGCCCGCGAGCTTGTCAGCGCGCTTGTGCCCGCCGTAAAGAACGCGGACTGCGACGTGGTCGTATGCGTTCCCGCCACGGATTTTGCCGCCGTGAAGGAAGCCGCGGCTGGCAGCAACATCAAGCTGGGCGCGCAGAACGTCCATTTTGCCAAGAGCGGCGCTTATA
The DNA here is from genome assembly GCA_023411375.1 of Bacillota bacterium. Lineage (GTDB taxonomy): Bacteria > Bacillota > Clostridia > Christensenellales > Aristaeellaceae > Limiplasma. Next base: position 115,680 of record JAEYOW010000052.1, read on the forward strand.
CGGGAGAACTGAGCGCGGATATGCTCAAGGCCTGCGGCGTTGAATATGTGGTGATCGGCCACAGCGAGCGGCGTCAGTATTTCGGCGAAACCGATAAAACTGTGAACCAGCGTACCAGGGCTGCCGTGGCCGCCGGGCTTGTTCCGATCATCTGCGTGGGCGAGTTGAAGGAAGAACGCGAAAACGGCTATACCGACGCGCTGGTGGAGTATCAGACCCTGATTGCCCTGAACGGCTTGACCAACGACGAGGTTAAGAACGCCGTTATCGCTTATGAGCCCGTTTGGGCAATCGGTACCGGCCTCGTCGCCACCGACGAGCAGGCGAACGAAACCATCGGCGTTATCCGTAAGGCCATTGAGCGCAAGTATGGCCGCGAGGTAAGCGACGCCGTGCGCATCCAGTACGGCGGCAGCATGAACCCCGGCAACGTAAAGGGCCTCATGGCGCAGCCCGAGATCGACGGCGGCCTGATCGGCGGCGCCTCCCTCAAGGCCCCCGACTTCACCTCCGTGGTGATGTACAACAAGTAAGAAGGAGCAAGTAAGCGATATGGATAAAACCATGACGGCGCTTATCATCATGGACGGTTTCGGTATCAATCCCGCTCATAAGGGAAACGCCATTTACCAGCAGGGAACGCCCAAACTGGACGCTTTGATGGCGAAATACCCGCATACGCAGCTGGGCGCCAGCGGTATGGATGTGGGTCTGCCGGACGGACAGATGGGTAACAGCGAGGTCGGGCACCTGAACATCGGCGCCGGGCGCATCGTCTACCAGGAGCTGACGCGCATCACCAAGGACATCATGGATGGCGAATTTTTCAAAAAGAAGCCGCTAATCCACGCGATGGAATTGGCCAAGGAAACGGGGCATGCCGTGCACCTGATGGGCCTGTTAAGCGACGGCGGCGTGCACAGCCATAACACGCATCTGTACGCGCTGCTTCAAATGTGCAAGGAACGCGGCGTAAAGGATGTGTATGTCCATTGCTTCCTTGATGGGCGCGACGTGCCGCCCTCCAGCGGCATTGACTATGTGGCCGAGCTGGAAGAAAAGCTCGGGGAAATCGGCGTAGGCAAGATCGCCACGGTGATGGGCCGTTACTGGGCCATGGATCGCGATAACCTATGGGACCGCGTAAAAAAGGCTTATGACGCAATGGTGCTGGGCGACGGGCAGGCCGTGGCTGAAACCGCCGTTCAAGCCGTTGAGCAAAGCTATGCCAAGGAAGAAACGGATGAATTTGTCAAGCCTACCGTGGTGCTTTGCGGCGGCAAGCCGACCGCGACCATCAACGAGGGCGACAGCGTGATCTTCTTCAACTTCCGTCCGGACCGCGCGCGCCAGCTGACGCGCACGTTTATTCAGCAGGATTTCGACGGCTTTTCACGTGGCAAGGGCTTTTTCCACGTCAACTTCGTCAGCATGACGCAGTATGACGAAACCTTTACCGGCATTGAAATCGTCAATCCGCCCGAGGCGCTCACCAATACGATGGGCGAATACCTCGCCGCCAACGGCAAGACGCAGCTGCGCATTGCTGAAACGCAGAAATACGCGCATGTAACCTTTTTCTTCAACGGCGGCGTGGAAAAGCCCAATGAAGGCGAGGAACGCGTGCTAATTCCGTCCTCAAAGGTAGCCACCTTTGATATGAAGCCCGAAATGTCCGCCTACGAGGTTACGGAAAAGGCTGTCGAGCTGATTAACGACAGGAAATACGACGTGATGATCTTAAACTTTGCCAACTGCGACATGGTGGGTCATACCGGCGTGATGGACGCCGCCATGAAAGCCGTAGCGGCGGTGGATGAGTGTGTTGACAAGGTGGTTACCGCGATCCTTGCCAACGGCGGGCGCGTGTTTGTGACCGCCGATCATGGCAATGCCGACCAGATGATGGACCCCGAAACGGGCGAGCCCTTCACCGCGCACACCACCAACCCCGTGCCCTTCATCGCGATCGGCGCGGATATGGTGGGCAAAAAGCTGCGCAGCAACGGCAGGCTTGCGGATATCGCGCCCACAATGCTTTCCAGCATGGGCATGGCGGTTCCCACTGACATGACAGGCGCGTCGCTCATCCTGGACTGATGGCGGCGGGCTGTTTATCAACGGTATACAACGGCGGATGCGGGCAGGATAAACGCCCCATCCGCCGTTGCGCATAAAAATGGAGGTTATGTCTATGCGCCATTCGGGCACGGCTGAAATTGAAACGCCCAGATTGTTGTTAAGGCCCTTCAAGACCGGCGATGCGGCCGCGGTTTTTCGCAATTGGGCAAGCGACGAAAAAACCACCGAGTTTTTAAGGTGGCCCGCTCATAAATCCGTTGAAACTACACAGCGTGTTTTGGATGAATGGATAACCGCATTATTATCAATGGGCAATCGTATTTAAAGAAAAAGTGGAGGAGCCTATTGGTTCCATCAGCGTCGTTGAGCAAAATGAAAGGCTCGGCATGGCGCATATTGGCTATTGCGTCGGCAGAAAATGGTGGAGACAGGGGATCGCAAGCGAAGCGCTCAGCGGCGTTATCTCATTCCTTTTTAACGCGGTCAAGGTTAACCGCATCGAAGCGCAGCATGACCCGGATAATCCTAACTCTGGAAAGGTAATGGAAAAATGCGGAATGAGATATGAAGGCACGCGTCGGCAAGCCGATTTCAACAACAGGGGCATCGTTGACGCGGCCATGTATAGCCTTTTGGCAAGCGAGTATTACGCAAATCAAAAGGCATAGAGGCTTTGTGCTACTGCTTTGCCGATAGGGGCGCGTCCGTCATCGCCTCATCGACAAGTTTCAGGCAGCGCTCCATTACGTTTTGCTGATCCTTATCCACGTATTCCGGATAATTGCCGTTGTTAAGCAGAACCCGGTAGCGCGTTTTGCCATCTTCCTTGTCCCGCCAGGAATAGGTAGGGGTATAGGAGAGGTTGTCAAACGCAACGGTATCGTTTACCGCGTCGTACACAACTTCGGCGTTGAGCAGAATGCTCGCGAGGGATACCCGCTTGTCCCTGTCATAGGTAAAAAGATTGCCAAGCGAATAGGCGCACAGCACAGGGTGATACTTGCCGTCTCCGCGGTTGGCGGTTAAAATCTGCACGGTTTGAAGCGCGCCTGTATGGGTGCCAAGTATGATATCAGCGCCCGCGTCGGCAATGCCTTGGGCAAGCTCCTTCTGGGTGTTGGTGGGCGAGGTCGCTCCCACCTTTCCCCAGCAAAGCGATACCACGACGACCTGCGCCCCCGCCTCACGCGCGGCGGCGATATCGGAGGCAATGGTGGGCAGCTGCTGGCTGGCAATGGCGAAGGCCCGCTCCTCCTTGGTCGTCTTTTTCTTGCCGGTTCCGCTCAGCTCGTTCTGGTAGCTAAGCAACGCGACGGAGAGGCCGTTCACGTTCATGACAGTATGCTGGTTGCGCTCCGCCTCGCTGGCATACACCCCGTATGGCTTCATGCCGGCGGCCTCAATGTTGCGCTTGGTTTCATCCAGCCCTTCAACGCCGCCGTCCAGCGCTCCGTAATAACCAAGGCACAGCGCGTCCACGCCCGCCTGGCGGATGGATGCAAGCACATCCGCGGGGATATTGGCGTCGGTAAGCTTCGCGGTGGAAATGACGTTGTTTTCAAGCGTGGCGATGCTCAGATCAACGTCCATGGCGTTGCCAAGATGCTCAAAGAGATAGTTGAAACGGTAGCCGTCTTCGTCCGTCAGAGCCTTTTGAACCGCTGAATTGATCTTGATGCTACCTGCCGCGCAAAGCGTGAAGCTCAGCTTGGGCGGCTGCGTTACCGGCACGGCGGTCGCAAGGCTCTCGGGCGGCAAAATGGTCGCCTGCGGGCCCTGCGTGGCGGGACGGTCTTTCAGCGCCGCGTTTGAGACCGCGGCGATCTGGGAAAAGGAACTGTCGATCGCAACCGCGAGCTCAGAGGCGTCGATGCGCACATCCGTATTTCCCGTCAGCTTGGGCAAAATTGTACAGAAACCGGCAAGTACGAGCGCTGTGAGCGAAAGCATGACGACGGTGCCAAAGGAAACCCCGCGCCGCGCGCGTCTGCGTTTTTTCATGCTGGAACCTCCGTCCGCAAAAGGATGAAAAAGATACGGTCCGTACCCGCAAACATAAGGTTTTGCTTGACCAACCGATGTAGCAATGATATCATATCACCATCCGATATGCAAGATAAGGAGTGACGGCCATGAAGATCAGCTTTTCCACCCTCGGCTGTCCGCGCTGGAGCTGGCAGGAGATCATCGCGACGGCCTGCGACCTGGGTTATGGCGGCGTCGAGGTGCGGGGCGTCGGCAAGGATATTTCCGTTCCGAGCGTCCCCGCGTTCTCGGATGACAACATTGTAAAAACAAAGGCGGATCTGGAACGCCTTGATCTTACCATCCCGTGCCTGGACAGCGATTGCTGCATCCACCTGCGAGAGGCGGAGCAGACCACCAACGAGGAGATCAGAGCCTATGTACGCCTGGCCCGCAAGCTCGGCGCGCCCTACGTGCGGATTATGGCGACGGCCCCCGTGCCACAGCCCGTGGGAAGCGTGGACGAAGGCTATGTGCAAAAGCGCGCTGTTGAGCTTGGACATTTTGCGCTGGAGCATGGCGTTCGGCTGCTGATCGAAACCCACGGCGTCTGGAGTGATAGTGAAAAGCTTGCGCGACTGATGAGCACCGTCAGCTGCGAGGGCGTGGGCGTGCTGTGGGACGTGCATCATCCGTACCGCTTTAAGGGCGAGCGGCCCGAGACGACCTTTCAAAACCTTCGTCCGTGGCTGTGCCATACCCATTTTAAGGACAGCGTGGCCAATGGGGACGGATACCGTTACGCACTGCCGGGCTTTGGCGACCTACCGTTGGAGGAGATCGTCGGCGTGCTTAAAGCTGGCGGTTACGAGGGCTTCTATTCTCTGGAATGGGTCAAGCGCTGGGATACCACGCTTGAGGAGCCGGGCATCGTATTTGCGCATTATGCAAACTACATGAAAACCCTATAAGGGAAAAAGGCAGCGTACGGCCGCGTTCACGAACAGGTGAATGCGGCCGCGTTTTATGATTCAGCAATTCAGTTTTTTGCGACGGCGCTCCAAAGATCATGCCATGGGGTATTCTGTGGCAGAGAGGCAAAATCGCTCCGGTTGTAAACGGCGAGCACGCGGCCGTCCCTCACCTGTATCAGCCTGTCCGCCAGCGCGAGCGAATCCGCAAGGTTGACGGCCAGAATCACAACGGCGACGCCCTTCTCAAGCAGCCGGTCCAGCAGCTTCCAAATCTGCATGCGCCGCTCCACGTCCGCGCGCATAAAGGGTTGCACGCAAACGGCGACCTTGGGGCGCTGCAACAGGATTCGAGAATAGATCAGGTCGTATTTTTCCTTTTCAGTAAGCGTCTCCACGGGCAGGTCAAATACCTCCCGGCCGAGCAACGGCTCAAACTCACGCCGCACGCCGGCACGCGGGGCCCTTCGCCTCCAAATGCCGGGGAAACGGTGATCCATCGTAAAACAGAGGTTGTCCATGTAGCTCAGGTGGGGGAAAAGCATCGATTGTGTAGGCAGCTTCTGGATGACGGCGATCTCGCGGCTTCGGGAAGCCTGAAAGGGCTCGCCCCCAACGTAAATCTGTCCGCTGTCGGGCTTCTGCTCGCCGTCAAGCAGGGCGATCAGGTCGTTGAGAATGTGGTTATTCAGGTCCTGCACCACAACGCATTCGCCCGCCATCAGGCGCGCGGTCAGGGCCTTGATACGCCCGCAGCTGAGGTCGCGCAATTCCAGAGCGGGAGGCAAACATGCACATGCCGCTTTCGTACGCTCCTGCCGCCGGACAAGCTCCGCGAATGCCTCCACCCCAAAGCACTGTAGCAGCTCCGGCGCGGTATCGGCGGTGGAAAGCACCTTGGCGATCTGTCCGTTGAGCATCATGGCCGCGCGCCCGCAGATTTGGCGCGCTTCCTCATAATGGCGGCTCACATACAAAAAAGAGATTCCCTTGGCTGCGTAGTGGCGAAGAATATCATGCAAATCGCCAAGCCGCGCCTCGCTGACGACGGTTCCCGGCTCGATGAGCACAATCAGCCTACAGCCGGCCACAACCGCCTTAACCAGCTCCGTCACAAAGCGCGGGAACGCCGATAGCTCCCGCGCGTAAACATCGGCGGAAAGCTTGACGCCGATTTCGTTTAAAAAGGGCTGGAGCTGGCGGCTTAATACCTTGCGCCGGATAACGCGTTTTTTAAATCCCTGGCGCAGCACAAACACATTATCCGCCACGGTCAGGTCGTCGGCAAGCCCGCTGCGGTTTTCAATCAGGGCGATACGGTTGTAGCTGCCGTCGGAATACTGCCAATGATTCACAAGCTGGCTGTGATAATACACGTACCCATAATGAATGGGCAGGTTTTGCCTGAGCAGCTTGAAAAGCGATGTTATTCCCGTATCGTTTACGGGAATCAGCCCTACGATCTCGCCCGCGTCAATTGTCAAGCAAAAATGGTTGAGCTCCGTCACGCCCTGTTCCAGGTAGGTGACGCGGTCCATTCGGAGCACTTCCTCCTTCATGGAAGCACCTCCCTGGAAAACTCGCGGTCGCTTGTGATGGCAGGCAAGGTAATTTGCACGTCGGTGCCCACCATGGGCATGGAAAAAACGTGGAGTCCATATTCCTCGCCAAACAGCAGATGTATCCGGTTGCTGACGTTGACCAGCGCCACGCCGCCGCCATGCTCTTCCTGCTCGTCCTGAAAGGCGCGGCCGCTTTTATCCAGCCGTTCGTTCAGTTGGGCGAGCATCGCTTCATTCATGCCCATGCCGTCGTCGGATACGAGAATCTTGAGCAGCTTTTCCGTCCGTTCCAGCCTGACGGTCAGCTTGCCGGCGCCGATTTTAAACTCCGTGCCGTGGATAATACCGTTTTCCAGTATGGGTTGAAGCGTCAGCTTTGGAATGCGGCAGCGGTAGATTTCTTCCTTATCCTCCGGGTCGCATTCGATGCTGAGGCTCAACCTGGGGCCAAAGCGGTATTGCTGGATGCGGAAATACGTATCGCAGTTTTGAAGCTCCTCCTCCACGGTGACGAGGTTCTCCAGCTTGCTGATGGTATAGCGGAAAAAGACGGCCAGCGCCTCCGTCATATCGGCCACGCTGTCAAGCCCGGCTACCAGCGCCTCGCTGCGGATGCTTTCCAGCGTATTGTACAGGAAGTGCGGGTTGATCTGGTTTTGAAGCGCGCGGTACTGCGCCTGCCGCTTGCTGAATTTGAGCAGGTGCGAGGCGTTGAATTCCTCACGCACGCGGCACATCATGCGCTCGCTGACGGGGCTTAGGTTGACGCCCGTGATATCTTCAAGCACGGCAAGCGAATAGCCCTCCAAAAACAGCTCCATCCGCCGCTCCGCGCGGCGGTAGGGGCGTAAGACCCAGAAATACAACGCTGCGCAAAGACCAAACTGGCAGGCCAGTCCCACGGACAGCAGCAACGGCCAGCCGCTGGAATTGTCCCGGCCCGCAAGCAGGCAGCAAACCGCCAGCAGCAGGACAATCAGCCCCTGAAGTACCGCCAGCACACCAATCCTGCCGCTTAGATGCCGAGCGGGAATATGCTTTCTCATCGACATTCCTCCCGTCAGCCGTATAGCTTGCGGTATTCGCCGGGCGTCAGACCGGTTTCCGCCTTGAAGGTCCGCGTAAAATGCTTGATATCGCCATAGCCGACGCCTTTGCAAATTTCAGCGATGGGCTGTCGCGTATCCCTGAGGAGCGCGCGAGCCTCTTCCATGCGGATGCGCGTCAGGTATTTCGCAAAGCCCTCGCCGGTTTCTTTTTTAAACAGCGTGCTGAAATAGTTGACGCTAAAGCCGATAGCGTCGCTTACCTCCTCCAGCGTAATCGGTTCTGAAAAATGCTTTCGAATATACAGCTTTGCGCTTCGGATGGGCTGATTGTCCCGCTCCTTGCGCCTGTCGATCGCGTTAAGCATCTGCCTGCGCTGCAAATCCTTCAAGCAGGCAAACAGCGCCTCGGCGGTGCCGCACTGGCCGCAGCGCTCATTATACGCGCTCAGGATGCGGTCGCTGTCGTCCGCTCCCAGGCGGGTCATAAACAGCAGGCCGGCACCACGCGCCAGCTCGATCAGCTCCCAACCGCGCGCGCCCTGTACCCCCGCCGCCAGCTTCAGCGCCTCGGCCGCCTGGTCCGCTTCTTCCAAGCTCATCACATCGATGGCGTGCGTCGCAGCCTGATCGTAGCGCATCTGAAAGCCGAGCTTTAAAACGTCCGAGCCACCGACGCTTCCCTCCAGCATACGGCCCGTTCCTTCGGTCAGCCGCTCCGCGATCACAGCGCGCGCGCCCAGGAAGGATTCGGAGAGGACGGCTGGGGTAAAGCAGGCGGGGCCGAGCGCCAGCGAAAAATCTACCGGACCGAACAAGCTTTTTTGCGCCACAAGCTGGTTCAGCCCGTCCCTGAGCTGCGCGCGCAAATGATCAAGCGTTTCGCGCGGATAGTTCATCACGCCGATGATAGAGGCCCCGGCGCAGTCCAGCACCGCGTCTCCGCAGCCGGCCTCCAAAATGGGCGCAAGCACGTCGCGCGCCTTATTCCGCACAATATTGACGGATGCCTCGCCAAACTGTTCGGTATCATAATCGATTTTTAGTAAAAATACCTGATACGCGTCGTTTAGGGCGGTGAAATGATAAACGCGCTCAAGCTCTTCGGAGGTTTGAGCGGCATAACGCCCAACGGTCAGGTCGGCGATCAGCTTTGCGCGCAGAAGCCGCCTGTCGTCGTCCTGGCTCAGACGCAGGCACTCCATGTCCGTTTCCTTCTGCTGGCGCGCAAGACAGCGTCCCGCCATCTTTTCCAGCGTATGGTTGAGCGCGTCCCGGTTAATGGGCTTTAGCAGATATTCGCCGACGCCGTAATGCAACGCCGTTTGCGCGTAATCGAACTGCGCGTACCCGCTGATGATAATCACCTCAAGCCATGGGGCGCAACGGCGCGCCTCGCGGATGACCGCCAGGCCGTCACAGCCAGGCATGCGGATATCCGTAATTAAAATATCCGGATGAAGGCTTCGCACAAGCTCCAACGCGTCCGGACCGTTGGACGCCACGCCCGCCACCTGCAGCCCCAGCCGTTCCCACTGGCCAAGCACCTGAATCAGCTGGCAAATGCGCTCCTCGTCGTCGGCAATCAGCACTCGAAGCATGCTGCGTACCTCCTTTGTGTATCTGCGTTAACTGGCCTCAATTGGTATTCACAGTATAGCATATCCGTGCGATCAAGAAAAGCGCCGGCCCGCAATCAGCAAGGGCCGGCGCCTGGCTTCCTACATTTGTTTGGATAGTGGGGAGCCGCTGTTAGGTTACTTCTTCAGAACGCTGACGCCGGTATCGGTCACAGCGCCGCCCAGGCTCTCGCCCTTCAGCGCGTTCACGCAGGCTTCCACGCCCATGGCGCCCATCACATCGGGGTTCTGCGCCATGGTCGCCAGCAGATAACCGTCCTCAATCAGGCCAAGGATGGCGTCGGACTTGTCAAAGCCCACACCGATGATCGTCTTGCCGGAAGCCTTGATGGCGTTGCCGGCGCCCGTGGTGGAGCCTTCGTTGCAACCAAAGATGCCAACCACGCCCTGCGTGATGTAGTTCTCGGCAATGGTCTGGCTCTTGGCGGCGTCGCCCTCGCCGTACTGGGTCTCAAGCAGGGTGTAGGCGGTACCTTCAAACGCGGAGCGGAAACCGGCCTCGCGCTGCACGGTGGAATCGGTGGCGGCGTTAACGTTGATGATGCCGATGCTGCCCTCGGTGATGCCGGCGGCGGTCAACGCGGCAACCATTTCTTCGCCGGCGGTCTTGCCCGCGGCCTTGTTGTCGGTGGAGAAGGTGGCTTCGGCTTCCACATTGGCGGGAGAGTCAACGTAGACGATTTTCACGCCGGCGGCCTGCGCTTCTTTAAGCGCGGAGGAGATGGCGTCGGGGCCGTTCGCGGCAACCATGATGGCATTGTAGCCGCCGGCTACGGCGTTGTTGACGCACTCAATCTGCTGCGCGTCGTCCTTGGTGTTGGGGGCCATGAAGGTGACGGTAACGCCAAGCTCGGCTGCCTTGGCCTCCGCGCCTTCCTTCAGGGTAACCCAGTGCTGGTCGATGGAATCCATAGTGATCAGGGCGATTTTAGCATCGCTCTCGGCCACGGCGGCGGTGAACAGTCCAAAGCATAGGCACAGAGCACAGAGGATCGCAAGAGTCTTTTTCATGGTTTAACCTCCTAATATTTTATCCATAAGCGGTTTTTAGCCGCCTACAAATTCATTTGGAACGCTTTTTGATCAACGCGCCGCGGCGCACTACCACATCCAGCAGCACCGAGAACACGACGATCACGCCGATCACGATACGTTGCAAGCCGACCTGCGCGCCGATCATGTTCAGTCCGTTTTCCAGCGTCTGCCATACGGCCGCGCCTGCGAAGGTGCCAAGCAAAAGGCCCGTGCCGCCAAGGGGCGAGATGCCGCCGATGACGCCTGCGGCAACCGCGTACATCTCGTACATGTTGCCGGCTTCCATATTGCCCATGCCGGCCTGCGCGCACAGGATGAGGCCGACGACGAAGGCGCAGAAGGCGGATACGAGATAGGCCTTGGTGGTGGTGAGAAACACACTTACGCCGGACAGCTTTGCCG
>JAEYOW010000010.1 GCA_023411375.1 Bacillota bacterium
GGTGCCCCGGGGGGGGGGGGGCACACCCGCCGGGTCAAGGGCGAAGCCCTTATCGGGGTTATAGGGGGAAAGCCCCTATTCGTTCTATTTTATTTTGCTTCGTCCGCGTACTTGTACTGCGGCTCTACGGACGCGAAGTCGCTCATGGCCAGCTCCTCGTTACAGGCGTCCTCAGCGCTTTGCAAAGCGGTTTCCAGGTCGGCGCCGTTATAAAAGACGTCCTCCAGGGCGATCTTCATGTTGTTTTCCACGGCGCTGGGCATGGGGCCTGGCCAGATGTAACGGTCAATATGGCTGGCGAGCACCGCGATGCTGGATACGGCTAGGATATCCGCGTCGTTTGCCAGAGAATTCTTGGCCGGGAACACGGAGTTCGCCAGGCAAAATTCCTTTTGGAGGCTGTCGCTTGCCAGGAAGAAGCGGACGATATCCTGCGCCACGGCCTGCTGCTCCGCCGGGGCATTCTTGTTGACGCCAAAGGTGGATTCGCCGTTGTAGCGGTGGTAGGCGTAGGGCGTATCCTCCGTGGGCGCGGGAATTTCGAAGCTGCCGAACTCGGTATCGGGGAAGTTGTTTTTCAGCAGGTTGTGCATAAATCCCCAGCCCAGATACATAGCGACCATGCCCTGGCCGAAGTTATCGCCGGAATTGTTGCCGAAGTTGTAATCGCCGCTGCCGTCCACCTCATAAATATCCTTCATGCGCTTAACGACGGTGCGGACGGCCTCGTTGTTAAAGGAAACCTTGTTATCGGCGGTAAACAGGTTCTGGCCGTACTGGTACTGCATGCCCAGCACATCGCCCTGCGCGCCGCCGTTGAAGCTGAAGCCCGCCTGAACAAGCCCGCCCTTTTCGTCGCGGATGGTCAGCTTTTTAGCGACCTCACGGAAGGCGTCCCACGTAGTGGGGATATCCGCATCGGTAAGGCCCGCCGCTTCCCACATGGCCTTATTGTAATACATGGTGGCGGTCATCAGGCCGTAATCGGTATAATACACCTTGCCGTCGATCACGTGGGCGGACACGCCGACAAAATCCTTTTCAAGATCCTCCAGGGCGATGTCATAGGGCGCCATGTAGCCGATGAGGTTCTCGTGGTGGCTGTTGTGAACGTTGAAGATGGCGGGGCCATCCTTGCCCTGAAGGGCGAGGGGCAGCTTGGTCCAGTAATCGTCCCACGGGTTTTCCACCAACGTGACTGTCACGTTGGGGTGGATGGCGGTATATTGTTCAACCACGGACTTAAACAGGTTTTCAGCGCCCGTCCAATACCAGAACTCAATGGAGATGGGCTCGCCGTTGTTGACAGGCTGGGCCGGATCGTACTGTACAGCGCCGCCGAGCGTTTCCGCGCCCGCGCCGCCAAGCATGAGCATCGCGGTAAGCACCGCTGTAAGGGCCAGGGCTACCATGCGCGTCAGGTTGTTTTTCATGGAGGTTCTTCCTTTCTGTTTTGTCGATAGTGTACGTCGTATTTAGGTATAGCGCTAAACTAGCTTTATTATACCAATATCCCCTCCGTTGTCAAGCGGTTTTTCCAATTTTCTCAGAAGAAATTTCAAGACGGTTCACTTGATTTCTTTATTATTGTTTTTTATTTTTCTTGATTCAGAAGGATTTTTGGGAAACCTGGGGCTCAACGCTTGCATTTCGCTTCTTCGGATGATATGATAAGTTTATAAACCAATTTGGGGAGGATTTTTGTGGTTACGTTAAAGGATATCGCGCAGGAGGCGCAGGTCAGCGTCATGACGGTCTCCAACGTCGTCAACGGGCGGCTGGACAAGGTGTCTCCCCAAAAGGCAAAGCAAATTCAGGAGATCATCAGGAGGCGCAACTACGTCCAGAACGCCACTGCGCGCAGCCTTGCGCGGGCCAATTCCAACATTGTGGCAATTATGCTGCGCAGCCTCGCGGGTGAAAACTCGCTGAGCAGCCCGCACAACGCGGCGCTGGTAGGCGGCATTATCGAAGGGGTGCAGGCGCTGGGCTGCTACGCTATGGTAAACCTCGTGGAAAGCCGCGAGGATATCGCCCGCAACCTGAAAAGCTGGAATGCGCAAGGGGCTATCTTCCTTGGTATGTTTGACAATGAAATTGAGGAAATCTACGCCCTAAGCGCCATCCCCATGGTGTTTATCGACAGCTACAGCACCGTTCGCCAGCTATCCAGCGTGGGTGTGGACGACCACAAGGGCGGGCGGCTGGCTGCCGAGCACCTGCTGGAAAAGGGACACCGGGCGATCGCCTTCGTCAGCCCGCCGGACGGCGAAAACGGCGTAATCCGCCACCGGCTGGAGGGATTCGAGGCCGCGCTTAAGCGGCATGGCGTAGAGCTACCTCCACGCCGCCGCCTGCGGCTGGAATCCGACGTGGACCAGCGCTCCGTATCTAAAACGGTGGAGGCCCTGTGCGCCCTTCGTCCGGAAATTACCGCTGCTTTCGTCACCAGCGACCAGATGGCGGCCTCGCTGGTCGGCGGCCTGTACGCGCGCGGCGTGCGCGTGCCGCGCGACCTGTCCATCGTTGGGTTTGACAACATGCCCGTCAGCACGCAGATTACCCCTCAGCTTACCACCATCGCACAGGATTTGCGCCAGAAGGCCGCTTTGGCCGTGGATATCCTTCAGCGGCGCTTGCAAAACGCTTCCGCGCCCGCCGAAACCTGCGTGCTGGACGTGGGGCTGGTCGAACGGGATTCGGTGCGGGCGGTGGAAGGGTAAAAGAAGCGCCTTGGATGATCAATCTATAGAAAAAGGCCGGAAGCGCCCTATCCGCCGCCGCTTCCGGCCTTTTTGGCTACATCCGTTCCCTATTAAGCGTCTCGCACGTTTCCTGATGAATGGCGCGTCGGTTGAGCAGATCAGTATTCATATAATAGCTAAACAGAATATCCCCCATAATCAGCAGCGGAAACTGGGGCGATATAGACAGCCCCGCATCCAGCATAGTATCCGATGCGATATGAAGCACCTCGTCAAACTCCCGCACCAGCCGTTCGGAAGTGTTGGCGGTCATTAGCAGCACCCGCGCCCCGCGTTCATGCGCGATACGCAAGCTGCTCATAAGCACCTTTGTTGTCGCGCTGATGGACATGCCGATCACCAGCGTATTCGGCTGCACCACCGCGGAATTGATTTTCATCAGCAAATAGTCGTCGATAGCCTCCACAGGCATGCCCAGACGCATGAAGCGCAAGCGGAACTCGCGCGCTGCCAGGCCCGAGGAACCGCTTCCGTACAGGTAAACGCGCTGGCTTTTCATTAAAAGCCCTGCCACGCGGCGCAGCTGCTCCTCATTAATCAGCGAAAGCGTGCGGTCAAAAATGGTTTGGTATGTTTCGATGGCCTTTTGCGTCATCAACGTAAAGGATGAGCTGTTGCGGCAGGCAAGCATATCCTCCTTATAGCGGTATACAAACTCCCTGTATCCTTCAAACCCGCAACGGTTGGCAAAGCGCGATAACGACGCCTTGGATACGTATAGCCTGCCCGTTATGGTTTTGGCGGAAAGATCCTCCAGGGGAATTTCTCCCAGAAAATAATCCGCGATGGTCCGCTCAATAGGAGTCATGCGGTCATAGGCGGCGCGGATGACTGAAAGAATCGCCTTGTCGGAATGGGGCATGCCGCCACTTCCTCTCTTGATGTGTTTAAACGTATTATACCCCGCGACTGCCCGGCGCGCAACTTCCAGCAGTCCACACGCGCGCGGTTACGGACATGATGTTGTTGTGCCCAGCAAAAGGGGAGACTATAATAAGACCGTGTCTTGTGTATGTTGGCTTCCCGTTCCGTGCTGCCCGCCGGATATGGGCGGAGTGATGACCGCCCCGGGAATCCTCCTGATGGCAAATCCCGCCGGTTTTTCCTGCGAAGGAGGCGTCCCAATGAATAGCGTCGAAGTAGCGCTGGGTTTTACCAACACCATTGACTATGAAATGGTTTGGGATCCCATGTACCTTCAATCCCTTATTGACCTGGCGCGTGTGGAAGCCGGGGATGTGCGCGAGCATGCGTCCATCGGAACCATGCGGCAGCTTCTGGGTTCCTTTCTTTACCATTTCCGTTATGGCACCGGCCTTGGCACCTATGTGGAGGACGGGACGCTGCTGGACAGGGTTCTGGCGGACGCTAAATACCACGTGACCCTCGGCGGCACGGCTGTGCGTGCCGCGCAGGTGTTAAGCGCGTTTGGCCACCGCACACTCCTGCACCTGGTATCCAAAAACCCTGAAACCCTTGAGCTCCTTCCCCCGGGCGCGGACTGGATATGCAGCCGCGGCACCGTTTCCCACTATCCTCATTTAACCATCCAATTTCCCGTGGGCGCGTCTCTCTCCGTAGCGGGCGAGCGCCTCATGGCACCGTCGTCCAACCGTGTCATATATACCAAGGACGAGGACAACGCACGTTTGGATATCTCCCATGCATTCTTTGAACGCGCGGACGGGTGTCGGTTGATGGTGCTGTCCAGCTTTGACATCATCCAGGACCGGGAGATTTTGCTTGACAGGCTTTCGGCCGTGCACCACGGCTTAACCGGCATGCAAAGCCGTCACGCTGTGTTTTACGAGGACGCGCATTTTACGCGCCCTGAGTTTCCGCCTCTTATCTGGAACAAGCTTCTTCCTCTGATCGACGTGTACAGCATGAACGAAGACGAATTTGCCCGTTATACGGGCGGCCCCGTCAATCTGCTTTGCGCCGCCGAGGTTGCGCAGGCGTTAAAAAAGCTCTCGCAGCTCATTCCTGTACCCTGCCTGACTGTACACACGCGGCATTGGGCGCTTGGTTATGGTCCCGGAGCCCGTGCGGCAGAAGCCGCTCTTGCACGAGGCATCGCCGTAGCTGGTACCCGCTACCGTTTGGGCGATGGCTGGACGCCCGGGGATGTCGCGCGCACCTGCTCTATGCTTCCGCAGGCACAATCAGTGCAGTTCTCCCTTGAGCTTAGGGCGCTACTGCCGCAAACCGCGGTATGCCTTCCCGCGTATGAGCTTCATCCGCAGAAGGCGACCACCATAGGCCTGGGCGACAGCTTCGTCGGCGGCTTTGCCTCCGCCTTTTGTCCCGATCCATAAACCGCTTAATAATGAAGGAGGTTTCCCCCTCGTGCTTTACTCTATGAAAGAATTGATGGACGTAGCCAATGCGCACAATTTTGCCATTGCGGCGCCCAATATCCAAAATGAGCTGACCGCGCGCGGCGTGATCGCGGCGGCCGAAAAGTGTCATGCTCCTTTGATTATCGATATCGCCTTTCCCATTCATCCCGACATTCCCTTTCTTGCCGCGCAAACGCGCAAGCTTGCCGAGGCTTCGCCCATGCCCATCGCCATCAATTTGGACCACGGCGGCAGCAACGACCGCGAGTTTCTGCCCTGCTTGCACGATGTGATGACCTGTATCCGCGCGGGTTTTACCTCGGTAATGATGGACCGTTCAGCCCTGCCCTATGAACAGAACGTGGAGCAGGTGAAGTACGTTGTCACGCTAGCTCATACGCTGGGTGTAACGGTAGAGGCGGAGCTAGGGCACGTGGGCTCTGGCGATAACTATGAAACCCGATCTGACATGGTGCTGACCGAGCCCGAACAGGCTGTGGACTATATTGCACGCACCGGGGTGGATTGCCTGGCTGTATCCATCGGCACCGCCCATGGCCTCTACAAGGGAACGCCGCGCCTGGATTTTGGGCGTCTGGCTGCCATCAAAGAGGCTACGGCGCGCTTTCCGCTTGTGCTGCATGGCGGAAGCGGCACCGGTACTGAAAACCTGCGCCGCGCCTGCTCCATGGGTATCAACAAGGTGAATATCGGTACCGACCTGTTCAAGGCGGCCCTTCACGCGGTACGCACCGCCGATCTGGAGGGCGACCGTATTTACGATATTTGGGATGTAATCATCCAAAGTTGGCGCGACGAGCTGATTCGCTGGTTTGACCCCTTGGGCTGCACGGGCAAGGCAGACCTGTACGGTGCGCCCAGGGCGGTGCAGCAGGATCAGAAACAGGTTTCTAAATTTGAATAATTAAAAGCCAAAACCCCGCCTGGTAAACCAGGCGGGGTTTTAACATACTGTCTGGCGGACGAAAGAAACAGCGGCGGCCTATTGGGGCGGGGCGGACATTCGTCCTAAAAGACCGGATATGTGAAACAGGTTTCCATTTTGCCCCCTTTGGTGTCCGAAGCGCGCAAACGCAGGCAGCATATGGCATTGCAATTGTTTTTGTACAATGTTATAGTATACCCACGGCGCCGGAAAACCATCACACAAGCACACATCGGTAAGGAGCACATGCCATGGAGCCCATGCAACGCGCGGCGCGCGGCGGGGTGGAATCGGGCGAAGGAGACTCAAGCATCATACATCCCATCCGCCTCGACCGTTTAAGCGGCATGCGGTACACCCAAATCGCGAGGAAATACCGCATTGATCCCCGCACCGCTAAACGCTACGCGGAAAAAAACCTTCCCTTGGACGAGCTGGAACACCGTCCCTTTCCCTCGGTTTTGGACCCGTATAAGCCAACCATACAGCGCTGGCTGGCGCTGGAGCCACTGCCGGCCAGAACCGTATGGAACAGACTTCTGGCCATGGGCTGCCGGTGCGGCTATACCATTGTCAACGACTATGTGAAAAAGGCAAGGCAAAGCCTTACCGCAGCCCCCGTTTCCAAAAACGCCGTTTTCCCGTTAAGGGAGTAACCCTGTACATACGATTACGTTAGGAGGTACCGTCACGATGAAAAAGTTTTTCAGCATTCTTCTATGCGCCGCTCTGCTGCTTGCGGTGTTCTCTCCCGCTCTGGCTCAGGAAGAGGTGACCGTCGAGTTTGTGCAATGGTGGGAGCCGGAGCTTCCGGAAGGTTCTTTCCGCGCTATCATGGATGATTTTGAGGCTCAAAACCCCGGTATCAAGGTAAAACTCATCAGCAATCCTTTCGCCAGCACCCGCGACCTGGTGGTTTCCGGCGCGGCGACCGGCACACTCAGCGATGTGGTCGGCCTGGATGGCGCCTGGATCAACGACCTTGTCAAGCAGGGCGCGCTGCTGCCCATGGACAGCTACATGGCCGCCGATGAGGCTTTCAACGCCGACGATGTGGCTGCCAGCGTGAAAGTAAACGATGAAACCTACATGTTTGCTGTGGCAAGCTTCACCTATCACCTGTTTGCCAACACCGGTCTGCTCAAAGCGGCGGGTATCGATGAAATGCCCAAAACCTGGAGTGAGTTTGAAGCGGTCTGCAAGGCTGTCAGCGAAAAGAATCCTGACGCCCACGGTTGGGATTTCCCCTTTTCCTCGCTCTACGGCAGCGCGGGCCAGGATCAGCTCATGAGCTGGGTATGGGCTACCGGCGGCAAGATGCTGACTGAGGACGGAAAGCCCAATTTCGTAGGCAACGAAACCATGAAAAAGACCTTCGAGTTCTTCAAGCAGGCCTATGATAACGGCATCATGTCGCCCGGCGTCTTTTCCAAGCAGAGCCAGGATATGTTCGAGGAGTTTGCCAGCGGACGCAGCGCCTTTATGCTCAATGGGCTGAGTGCAATCGCATCCCTGCATGAGCGCAACACTGATCTTGAGTTCGATGTTTTGGACATGCCCGTCGCCGATGATTATACCGGCACCAAAGGCATGCTCTACGCCGCGTGGGGTATCGGCGTATCCGCCAGCTCAAAGCATCCGGATGAGGCCTGGAAGCTTGTCAGCTACCTGATGAGCCCCGAGGTTTCCACCCGTATCGCAGAGATCGCCAACAGTCTGCCCGGCAACAAGCAATCCACCGCCTCCTCCGAAGATCCGGCCTTCCTTAACGGCTACCGCCTGTTCCAGGAAAGCAGCCTGATCAACGAGTTCATTGGCATGCCTTCCTCCAACGAGCTCAACCGCCTGCTGATGGAGCAGGTGCAGATGATGCTTCAGGATAACCAAAGTGTGGAAGACACGCTGGCCAACATCCAATCCTCCTGGGAGGCCGAGCTCACCGACTAACCGTTCTGGCTTTCCATCACAAGCGGCCCCGGAAACCCGTTTTCCGGGGCCGCGTCTTAACCGAGGTGAAATGCGATGACCCATCATAAAAAGGTTGGCAGGCTGTCCCCATACTTATTTTTGCTGCCCGCTCTGCTGCTGTTTGGCGTGCTGTTGGTGTACCCCATTCTGACGGTTGGCGGCTATTCCCTGTATGATAACGTAATCACCAATAAAAATCCGCAGTTTGTAGGTCTGCGCCACTTTCAGGCGATCCTTTCGGACGCGGGCTTCTGGTCGGCGCTGGGCAACATAACATGGTTTACCGGGGTGTCGGTCGCCTGTCACCTGGGCCTGGGTATCCTCTTTGCGCTTCTGCTCAACACTGACAGGCTTAACAAATACGTAAAGGGTTTTTTTCGTGCCGCGCTGATTTTACCCTGGACGTTCACCGTTACCATTGTAGCCATTCTATGGCGGCTGATGCTCAACCCCAGCGGCATTGTCAATTACCTGCTAAACACGCCCGGAACGGACTGGTTTGGCACGCCTTCCACGGCCATGTGGGCCGCCATATTCGTCAACGTCTGGTGTGGCTATCCGTTCTATATGGTCAGCGTTCTTGCCGGCCTGCAGGGAATCAGCAAGGATTTGTATGAAGCCGCGCGTATTGACGGGGCGACGGGGCTTGGCAGCTTCCGCTACATCACCTTGCCGCAGTTAAAGCCCGTGCTCTCCAGCCTTCTGATGCTTGATTTCATCTGGACCATGCAGCAGTTCTCTCTGATTTATATGACCACAGGCGGCGGGCCCGCCCGCTCCACGGACGTGCTAGGCACCTACACCTATCGTCTGGCCTTTTCCAGCATGAAGTTTTCCCGTGCTTCGGCCAGCGCGCTGATTATTCTGTTTATCTGCATGCTGGTTTGCGTGTTTTATGTGCGCAAGCAAACAAGGAGTGACGCCTGATGAGCAAAAAGAACCGTTCGCGCTTAATTTCCGGCCTGATTTTGCTCGCGCTGCTGGTTGGTCTCGCCTACGCTTGCTTCCCGTTTTTATGGATGCTAAGCAGCTCTGTCAAGTCAAACAACGAGATTTTTACCCAGCCTCCGCAGCTTTTGCCGCGTGTATTTACGCTTTCCACGTATCAGAATATTTTCACCAGCCCGGGAAAGATGCGCTTTTTTCTAAACAGTTACATCGTCAGCTTTATCGCTACCGCCCTTACGCTGATAATCGCCATTTTTGCAGCATACGGCTTCAGCCGCTATGATTTCCGGTTGAAAAAGACGCTGAACGTCTTTATCATCAGCACACAAGGCGTGCCCACCATGACGCTACTGATTCCCTACTTCGGGCTGGTGGTAACGCTGGGGCTGTACGACACCTATCTTGCCCTGATCTTGACCTACCTGGTATTTACACTTCCCTACGCTATCACCATGATGACGGGCTATTTTAACACATTACCCCGCGAACTGGATGAGGCGGTGCAAATGGACGGCGGTTCACGATCACGCGCACTTTGGAAAATCCTGGTTCCCATTTCCCTGCCGGGCATTATCGCCACAGGTATATATACCTTCCTGTTGTGCTGGAACGAGTATCTGTTCGCCCTGTGCCTGACCAAAAGCACGGAGATGCGCACCGTGCCCGTGGGCATCCAACTGTTGATGGGCGAGCACACATATGAATGGAACGAAATGATGGCCATGAGCGTGCTTGGCTCGTTGCCCATCATCCTGATTTACATGTTCGCGCAAAAGTATTTCCTGGCGGGGTTATCCTCCGGCGCCGTAAAAAGCTAATCGAGGATAAATTTCGGTTGCGCCGCGGTTTAAACGCGGAGTCAAAAGCAGAGGAGCGGCATGCCGTTCCTCTGCTTTTTCGTCAATTGCACCGGATATGCCGCGTCACGTTTAAACGAGCGGTAATACTCACCCATTTCCGCCGCAGCCATGCTCGCCGCAGGTTTCACCATGGTGAGCACCATGGTGATCACACATCGCATCGGGGTCGTAGTTGAGGTTGCCGGCGAGCAGGTCCGCCACCGCCTGATCCGCGCCGCCCGTCACTCCGCCATACAACCGTATGCCCGCCTCGTCCAGCGCCCGGCGCGCTCCGCCGCCGATACCGCCGCAAATCAGCGTATCCACCTGTATTTTGTTCAGGATATCCGCCAGCGCGCCGTGGCCGCTGCCGTTGGTGTTGACGGTGACGGTCGTTTTAACGCCGCCGTCCTCCACGTCATACACCTTAAAACGCTCCGTGTGTCCAAAGTGCTGAAATACCTCTCCATTTTCATACGGCACCGCGATTCTCATGCTCAATCCCATCCTTTCAAAAATTTTATATTGTTGTTACTGCCGGAATGCTATTTCAGCCCAGTTTCCGGCGCGGGTGCGCCCACCGCGCCGCCATGCGCGCAGCGCCGTCCGCACCGTCCGGCGCACCCGCATCCGGCCGCCCCGCCGTCGCAAAGCACGTATTCTCCCCCCGCAATCATAAGCTCCTTTTCATTGACAAGGCATTCGGCCACCTTCGCCCGCGCGCTGGCATAAACCGCCTGAACGGTTGTGCGGGCGACGTTCATCCGCGCGGCGCATTCCTCCTGCGTCAGGCCCTCCAGGTCGATCAGGCGGATGCTTTCGAACTCGTCCAGCGCCATGGTAACCATCGGACGCTGGACGTATGCGCCCTCCATGGGGCCGAAGCGCCCGCACGAGGGTTCCGCGCAGATGCGGCGACGCTTTAACGGTCTTGGCATTGGAAGCCTCCTTTCTGACATATGCCGATTATACGATTGATTATACACGATTATTGTCATATGTCAATAACAAAAAAGACGCCGGCTGATGGGCGTCTGTGAATTTTGAATGGCGGCGCGGACCGCATGGAGCGTGCCGATTGTCGCTTGCGAGAATTTACGCATTTCCTGTCCCGTCCATCGCGTTTACGGGCGGCAAGCAGGCGTGGCCCCTACATACATAAAATGTCGTTCGGCCGTTCAGCAGGCTGTATTCCGGCGTGGGCCCGTCAAGCACAAGCACGTCGGCGCATGGATTTACCTGCGAAAGCGCCATTTCGCGCTCCCCAGGCTCCCCAAGCACCACGACGACACGCTCCGGCGGCGACAGGTGCCGCGACAGCGCCAGCAGGAAAAAGCTATGGTTAGACGGGCCTTCCTTCGCCGCGCCGCTCAGGAAGAAGAGCTGCCTTTCCGCCGCCGCGCGAAACCTTTCGTCGCCAGTGAGCGCCGCGAGCCGTACAAGGTTATACGCCATGACGGAGTTTCCGCTCGGCGTCGCTCCATCGTACGTTTCCTTCGGTTTTAGAACAAGCGCCTCATTCTCGCGGCCATAGAGGGTGAAACCGCCGTTTACCTTATCCTCAAAATCAGCCGAGGCCTTGTCTGCCAGACGCTTCGCGTCCTCCAGCACGGCCGCGTCGGGCGAGGCGCCATACAGGGCAAGCAAAGCGAAAACAAAGTAGGCGTAATCATCCAGGAAGCCCTTGCCGCCGCGCTTTCCTTTACGATAGCTGACATAGAGCGTATCGCCCTCGCGCAGCCTTTCCTCAACGAAGTGGTGCGCGGCCCGCGCGGCTTCCAGATAGCTTCGCTCCCCTGTCGCGCGGAACAGTCCGGCGAGCGCGGCGATCATCATGCCGTTCCATGCGGTCAGAATTTTATCATCCAAATGCAGGCGGCACCTGCTTTTTCGGTATTTGTACAGCGCGGGCAGGCAATCTTCAAGCCGGCCGTCAAGCGCTTCGGCGCGAAGCAGATTGGGGATGCTTTTACCCTCGAAATTGCCCTCCGGCGTGATGCCGTAGCGTTCGTTAAACGCTTTGCCCAAATTCCGGCCAAGCACCCTTTCAACCTCGTCCGGCTCAAAAACGTAGTACTTGCCCTCCACGCCGTCGCTGTCCGCGTCCTGAGCGCTGTAGAACCCGCCCTCCGGGCCGCGCAGCTCGCAAAGCGCATAGGTAGCGGTCTTTTCTGCAACAGCTCGGTACAGGGGGTTTTTCGTGACGGCATACGCCCGCGCGTAGGCCAACAGGAGCAGCGCGTTGTCGTAAAGCATCTTTTCAAAATGGGGCGTAAGAAAATACCGGTCGGTGGAATAACGCGAAAAACCGTAGCCGATGTGGTCGAACAGCCCGCCACGGTACATGTGTTCCAACGTGGTTTCAGCCATACGAAGCGCCGCCCGGTCCTCCCTGCGCTCGTACACGTCCAGCAAAAACAGCAGGTGGTGCGGCGTGGGAAACTTCGGCGCGCGGCCAAAGCCGCCCCATGTTTCGTCAAAGGCCCGTTTAAACCAGTCGAGCGCCTCGGAAATCAAACCTTCGTCGATCGCTCCAGGCATTTCAGTCCCTTCGTTAAGCAGCGCAAGCACGCCGTCGGCGGACGCCAGCAGCGACTCCCTGCCGTCCGTCCATTTTTCATGAACGGCATGCAAAAGCTCGCGAAAACCGGTCATGCCATGCCGTGATGTTTTGGGAAAATAGGTGCCGGCATAAAACGGCCTTTGTTCCGGCGTCATAAAGACGCTGGTGGGCCAGCCTCCGCCGCCGGTGAACGCCTGGCATACCGCCATGTACACGCTGTCGATATCCGGACGCTCCTCCTTATCAACCTTTATGCTTACAAAAAACCGGTTAAGCAGCTCGGCAATCTCCTCATCCTCAAAGCTTTCATGCGCCATAACATGGCACCAGTGGCAGGTGCTGTACCCGATGCTGACAAACACGGGTCTATCCTCTTTTTTCGCGCGGGCAAAGGCCTCCGCGCCCCATGGATACCACTCCACCGGCTGGCCCGCGTGCTGCAATAGGTATGGGCTTGTTTCAGCGCTCAGATGGTTTTGCATTTAGCTCGCCTCCTGTGGTGAGGATGCTCTTTTTGGGGGAGAGGTATGCGAATTTCGGTTTCAGCACCACGCGGGGCTAAGCGGCGCGTCACGAGCACAGGCAAATCGTCCAGATATCAGTCCGCCTTGCCCGCCGCAACGCGTCCGCTCAATTCCAAAACCCGTCGCTCAATTTCCGCGATTACCCGCAAAAAGGCCTCGACTCCCCGCCCGGTCGGATCCTCCAGCCCCCAGTCCTCCCTGTGGGCGCAAGCCAGCGAAGGGCACCGCACGTTGCAGCCCATCGTCACCACAGTATCCACAGGCGGCAGCTCCTCAAGCGTCTTGCAGCGCTGGGTTCTTTCCATATCCACGCCGTACAACCGCTTGACAAGCGCAACCGCGTCCGGGTTGATGCGCTGCCCGGCCTCGGTTCCGGCGGAGTAGCATTCCAAAACGCCGCCAGCCAGCCGGCGGCCCAACGCTTCCGCGATTTGGCTGCGGCACGCGTTATGCACGCAAATGAAAGCAACCTTTTGCGCGCCCTTTCGGTCCAGCCTCAACCCGCAGCGCTTTTCCATCAGCACGGTGTCCCGCCAAACGCCAAAGCGGTCGCGGCCGATTTTCTCTCGGTATCCCACCATGCGAAAGCCGCATTTGCCATGCAGGCCAATGCTGGCAGCGTTGTCGCGCATGATGCCGGATTGAAGCGTCCATATTCCCGCGCGCTCCGCCCTCCGCGAAAGCTCGTTAAGCAGCGCCTGCCCGACACCCGTACCCCGGTGGGCGGGCGCGATATATACGCTAACCTCCGCCACGCCCGCGTAAACGCACCGGCTGGATACCGGGGAAAGCGCCGCCCAGCCCACCACGCGCTCCCCGCGCACAGCGGCGAGCCGGCATTCCCTTCTGTGCGCCGCGTCCCATTCCTCATAGCTGGGCACGCCGGTCTGAAAGGTCGCCAGATTTGTTTCGATGCCGCTTTTGTAAATCTCTTTAACCGCCGCCCAGTCGCCGGGCAGCATCTCCCTGATTGCCAGCTTCATCCTTTGCATCCCTTTCCGTCAAGCCCGTCACGCCATAAAGAGCGCCTGATAGGCGTTAAAGAAATAGCCTATGAATATGATGCCCACCGTTACCACCGCCACAAAGAAGGCCAGCAGCCTGGGCTTGACAACCCGGCGCAGCATGATGATCGAGGGCAGCGAAAGCGCCGTGACGCCCATCATAAAGCTTAAAATGACGCCAAGGCCCGCGCCTTTGGAAAACAGCGCCTCCGCGATGGGAATGGTGCCGAAGATATCAGCGTACATCGGGATACCCAGTACCGTCGCGAAAATTACGGAAAGCGGATTGCCGCCGCCCAGCGCTCCTTCTATAAAATCCTTGGGAATCCAGTTATGGATGAACGCGCCGACCGCCACGCCTGCCAGCACGTACCAGAACACCTTTTTGACCGTACCCGCCACGACGCTCCATGCATAGCGGACGCGGTGCGCCTGAAGCCACTCCCATGCGTCTGCCCGCTGCGCGGCCTTTTCATCCTGCGCGGCCTCAAGGTGTTTTTCCATATGCAGCCGGTCGATCAGCGTTCCGCCGATCACCGCAAGCACCACGCCCAGGGCCGCATACAGCGCCGCCACGCGCCAGCCGAACACCGACGTCAGCAGCACCAGCGAGCCCAGGTCCACCAGCGGCGACGAGATAAGAAACGAAAACGTAACGCCGATGGGCAGGCCCGCGTTTGTAAAGCCAATAAAAATCGGGATGGAGGAGCAGCTGCAAAACGGCGTAACCGTGCCCAGCAGGGCCGCCACAGTGTTGGCCCCAAGGCCCCGGAAGCGGCCCAGCACCGCCTTGACCCGTTCCGGCGGAAAGTATGATTCCACAAGCGAAATGAGAAAAATCAAAATGCCCAGCAACAGAAAAATCTTGATTACGTCATAAATCCAGAATTGAAGGCTTGCGCCCCAGCGCGAGGCCGTATCCATACCCAGCCCGCCAAGCGCGTCCCCGATGAGCGCGTTCAGCCATTTCATCCCAAGCACCTGCTCCTGAATAAACATTGCCATATCCGCGCCTCCTACCGACCGTCCGCCAGTTTTTCAAGCAACCGCCCGGCCCTTTGAATACCCTCCGGGTCCAGCGTATAATGCGTCCATTTGCCTTCCCGCCGCCCGGTCACAACCCCCGCGCCGCAAAGAATTTGCATATGGTGGGAAAGCGTGGATTGCGAGATATCCAGCGCCTCCAGCAGCTTGCAGGCGCATAGCTCTCCCGGACGCAGCAGGTCAAGAATCCTCAACCGGTTTTCATCGCAAAACGCCTTAAACACGCGTGCCTGCTCCGCATAGGTTTCGCCCATCTGATCACCTCACATCGATAAACTTCGATTTATTATATGCGACAAATCGAAAAACGTCAATCTGTAATTGCAGAAAACACAAAAGCGCCCCCCGGCTTTTACCGAAGGGCGCAACGCATTAAAAACGCCAGGAACGTGCTTCTCGACAGCCCGGCCTTGCACAGCAAGGTTTCCCGCTTATTCAAACATCATCTCGTCCATATAATGCTCCGAAAAACGGCTGCTGCCGCCAAGCGGCACATGCTCGGCCTGGTGGGCCAGCGCAGCGGCCCGCTCAGCCATGCACTCGTCCAGCAGCAGCATGCCCGCGCCCGCAAGCGCCGCGTTGCCGATGACCCGCTCGCGTCCCGCGAACTCCCCGGGAAACAGGCCGATGGCCGTCGCGCTCTCAAAGTTCAGGTGACTGCCGAAACCTCCCGCTATATAAAGCCGGGCAACGTCCCCAGCGGTAAGGCCGGCGGTCTCCAGCATGGTTCGAATGCCCGCCGCAATGGCCGCCTTTGCAAGCTGAACGCTTCGGACGTCCTGCCCAAGCAAATAAACCTCCGGGGTAAGAAACAATTTTTCCGCCTCCACTGCGCCCGTCTCGTCGATCTGGCCCAGAGCAAGCAGGGCCGCCACCGCGTCGACCAGGCCCGAGCCGCATACGCCTACGGCCGGCGCGTCCCCGATGGTATGGCAGCGCAACGCGCCGGCCTCCACCCACACGCGGTCAATCGCACCCGGCACGCTGCTTACGCCCATGTGAATGCCGCTGCCCTCAAACGCCGGGCCTGCCGCCGTGGAACTACAAAGCAGCTTGCCCCTGTGCCACAGGGCGATTTCGCCGTTGGTGCCCACATCCACCAGCAGGGCCGTTTCCGCCCTTTCACACATACCGGAGGCAAGCACCGCGCAGGCGATATCCGCGCCGACAAACGCGCTCATGCAGCGCGGCAGATAGGCGCGCCTATCAAGCAGCGTCGTCCATTCACCATACAGGCGGTCCGCATCAAAGGGCGCGTGCGAAAGCGCCTCCGGGTTTTGGCCCGTCAGCAGGTACAGCATGGTCGTGTTGCCCGTAACCG
Organism: Bacillota bacterium; assembly: GCA_023411375.1. Lineage (GTDB taxonomy): Bacteria > Bacillota > Clostridia > Christensenellales > Aristaeellaceae > Limiplasma. The sequence goes on from JAEYOW010000010.1 coordinate 16,265, forward strand.
TCAGCACGTCCAGCTCCTCCGGCGCGACCTTCCCAGCCCGGCAAAGCTCGTTGACAAGCCCGTTCAGCGCGTCCACGACCAAGCGCTGGAGCCGTGTCAGCCCTCCGTCCAGCGCCGCGCCGATGCGGCCCATCACGTCCGCCGCCACAGCCGTCTGCGGGTTGATACCGCCTGCCTTCGCCAGCGGCTCTCCGGTTTTTAAATCGTACAGCCTAAGCGCCAGCGTCGTGGTGCCGATATCCACCGCCGCGCCGTAACGCCCAGCCATCGGGCGCAGGGCTTCCACGCGCGCCTCTCCGCCCGTCTCAATCTGGCGCATATCGCGCTTTTCAGGCAGCACGGCCTCGCAATCTCCCAAAAGACGGGCCTGGCATGCCAGCCGCGTACCGGCGCGCCGCTCCGCGTCCGTCTCCGGCGCAACCGCGCCCGTAAGCCGCACGGCGCATTTGCCGCACGTGCCGCGGCCACCGCACGGCTGGGCCTGGTAAAACCCATTCGCGGCCAATACCTCCGCCACAAGCGGCGCGCCCACAAAGGTAAGCTCCGCCGCGCGGCCGCCTTCCTCGTATACCTTCAGCACCGGCATTTCGCATCCATCCTCCGTTGTTTTCGCTTGGGCGGGTGATTTACGGCTATGGCGAAAGCATTGCCCATCCCCTTTTAAAGCGCTTTGTCCTTTTGCTTACGCTGAAGCCCGCATCAGCGCGCTTGCTCAACACCGTCCGTAAACAGCACCATTCCGAAAAACGTCACCGTATTCTGCCCGTTGATGTACTTAAGCGGCGTGGGCTCGGTTGTGCGGTACACGTCCACGCCATAGCTTTCCAGCGAGGGCAGCGCTTTGTCCGGGTAGCGGCAGGGCAAATTGTCCCGCTTGGCGCAGGTGTCGCAGATGCGGCAGCCGCCCGAGGACAGGTGCAGAAAGCCCGGCGCGAGCGCGTCCTTCGCCGCCTCCTGTATTTTCAACGAGCATTGCATATGAAGCTTGCCGGCCTCAAACATGCCCTCAATATCGAAGGAATCCTCAATCTCGCGCACGGTCTGGTACAGCAGGCCCCGTGGATACTTGCGCACCTCGTCCATCAGCGGGCCGATTTCGCCCACGTCCGGCGGGCACATGTAGCACTTGCCGTAGTTTCCGCAGCCGTTGCCCTTGCAGATATCGCGGAACGTTTCAGAAAGCACGACGCCGCTGCCGTCCACCAGCGCCGCCTTGGTCGCGCCGCAATCCAGCGCCATCGCAATCATTTCCTGCTCAATCATCGCCATTATCCTCCAGTATGCGCCGGACGGCCTTTCGTTCAAGTCCCCGGCCTATCACGTTTAACATGGCGGGAAGGCGTTCCTCCCCCCGCTTTAGCAGCACGCAGCCCGGCGTGCAATTGATCTGCCAGCTTCCTCCGCCCCGGGCGTTCAGCGTGCCCTTTACGCGCAGCGCGCAGCCCGCCGCGCCGTCAAGCAGGCGTGCGAGCCGCTCGCGCAGCTCATCCCCGTCCAAGGGCGCATCCGGGCCGAACGACGCGCTCTGAAACATCGCCGCGTGATCGAACCGCCGCCGTTCGTGCGGCCGCTCTACCGCCCCCGCCGCCCAAAGCGCGGGAAACCATTCGTCATCCGGATACGTATCCCACGGTTCCCGCCACAGCATGGGGGGAGCGCCCTCAAACAGCGCGTCCGCGAACGCGACGGCCCCATCCATATCCTCCGCCGGGCAAAGCTGCGCCTTGCTCAGCACCAGGCTGCCCGCCGCCATCAGCTCGCTGCGCAGCACCTCGATATCCTCCGCGCCCAGCACGGGCGCGCATAGCGGGTCCAAAATCCCTACCCACATGCCCAGCCGCACCTTTCCCTCAATCTGCGGGCTATGGAGGATATCCAACAGGTCGTCGCCGCAAAACAGCCCGGAGGGCTCCAGAATGACCCGCTCCACCTCGCCGGAAAGCTCGCGGAGCATATCGTGCAAGGTAACCTTTAGCGTGCAACATACGCAGCCGCCCGAGATTTCCTTAACCCGCAGCCCGTCGCGCATCAGAAGCGCGCCATCCACACCCGCGCGGCCAAACTCGTTTTCAATAATGCAAAAGGAAATATTCCGCTCTTTAAGCCAATTGGAGTAGCGGGCAAGAAACGTAGTCTTGCCCGCTCCCAGAAAGCCGGTAATAACGTCCAGCGTGGTCATGTTACGATCCTTTCAGGGCCAGCTTCAAATCATGAAAAGCCGTTCAGGCCTTGTTGTAAGCCCCATAGGTCTTTGCAATGTCGATCATGCGCCGCGCGCGGTCGAAGGATGCGTTGGCGGGATATTCGCACCCCGTCGCCAGCATGAAGCCGCCGCCCTTTGCCATGGCGTCGATCTGGTCGGTGCACTGGCGGTCCCACTCCTCATCCGTACCGATGACGGCGTTGGCGGGCGTAACGCAGCCGATAAGCGTGGTCACGTCGCCGTACTTGCGCTTGCACTCCGCGAAATCCACGCAATCATCCGGCGGGAACAGGAAGGAGATGGCGGCGGGCTGGATGCACTCGATCTGCGCGTCGAAGTAGATTCGCTGGCCGCAGTTATGAATCATATTCAGGCAGCCGTGGTCGCGTACGATCTGCGCGAGCCTGCGCATGGGCTCGGCCTCCATATCGCGCCACATCTCCTTGCTCATGATGGAGCCGGAGGCAAACAGCGTATCAAACATAATGGCGTCCACGCCCGTCTCGCACAGCGCGGCGACGTACTCCTCCAACGTTTCCGACACGGCGTTGATCGCCTGCTTCACCGCGTCGGGATCGTCGTAGAGGTCCATGTACATGTCCTGCTGGTTGCGCAGCATGCTCAGCACCCCCATCGGGCCGAACACGAACGCCACGATGGGCAGCTTGCCCTTCTTTTCCGCCACCAGCTTTTTGCACACGTCGATATGCATCATCATGCGCTTGCTCTGGCGGTAATCTACCTTTTTGATCTTGGCGTAGTCCTCGATATCCTGAATAACGGACTGGGAATAATCCGGATGCGCGGCCTCGTTTTCGGGGAAAATCAGCTTTTGGCCCCACGCGTCGCACTCAATGGAAAGGTCGATCAGCGTAACGATACAGTCGATGTCAAAATCCTCGGTGGATTTCAGGAACGCCCTGGCGCAGATATCCGCGTCGGTGGACCATTGCTCGTACGTCGCGCCAACCAGCCTGCGGGTTACGCCGCTTAAAATGGGATATACGGGAACGCGGTCCGCCTCCTGATGGTTCAGCGCCGCCACAACACGCTCGAATGAATTCATCTCAAATGTCCTGCCTTTCGTCTGGTTTGATAGAAAAGATGGTTCATGCTTGCGAGAAGTCGGCCCTCCGGCGCGGAGCTCTCGCAGACTCCGACCGAAGGGCAAGAAAACACAGGGTGCGGCATGACGCAATTCCGGTTATTGAGCCAGGCCGGGAAGCGCGCGCGCAAACAAACGCCTGAGCGGCGCAAACAAGACCGCCGCAGTGACGGCGTTGCCCGCGCAATGGAGCAAATCGAAGGGAATGCCGCTGATATAATAGCTGACAGCCAGCCCGGGGCCGCCGATGAACAGGTAGGGAATCGCACACAGCAGGCCGAAAGCAAGCCCGAAGCCCGCAAGCAGGATCACCCAGCCCAGGGTTGCGCGCATGTTGCGAAGCAGCATAGCCGCTCCCCAGAGCACGGCCCATATGTACAGGTAGTTGACCCACCACAGCCCAAAGCCGTAGATCAGCCCTTCCAGCAGCACGAACACGTAGATAATCAGCAACGCCTTCCAGCGGAAGAACAGCGTGTAGAGCACCACCAGCAGCGACACCAGCTCGATGTTGGGCAACGCCGCCAGCGCCACCTGAACGCCCAGCAGCAGCGCCGACAGGAGGGCCATCGCCACCAGCTCGCGCACATTGACGGCGCGGCCGGTTTCCCCACGCGCGGCCACCGGCTTAATACCCCGTAGTCAGGGTAATCTCGAAGTGGTCGCCATCAGCGATGGGGGTGGCATCCACGCCCGTGGTGACCGTTTCTCCGCCTTTGGTGAAGCACCACCACTCCTGCTTGGAATCGTCCACGGTATAGCCGTCGACGGTTTTAACAAACAGCCCGTATTCGGATTCATCGCCCGAGGCAAGCTTGTGCTCCTCCAGCGCGCCGCGGAGGTACGCCTGGTCGGTATCGATGGGGAATTCCTTGCTCTGTCCGTTTTGATGGACCACGGTGACGGCGATGTGCTTTGCGCCCGCCGTACCCTTGGGCATAAACAGGGCGTAGGCGCCCCACAAAAGCGCGGCCACCAGCACCAGCGCGATCATTCCCCAGATCAGCTTCTTGTTGTTCTTCATGGTTTGTTTTCTTTCCTTTCGCTTTCAAATGGACTTATGATGCGTGAAACCAAAAGGAAATCATCCGTGCCGGGAGAGCGGCGGCGCGTCGGAAAAGGCGCAAGGCAGGCGTTTTCCGGCGTTTCGCCCTCGCCAAAGAGGGCATGTCCCCGGCAGGAACTCGTGCCGGGACATAGATGAAGCATCGGGCAAGTCTTCCGGCTCGCGGGTCATTGTCTGCACAGCCTTCCCACCCCATGGAGCAGTGGCGCGTTTGCGCATTCTATCCGCTTACGGCGACGAGTTCGCTCAGGCTTGAAACCTGATTCCTTGTTAGGCCCTTTCGGGCGCCCGACGTCCTTTGGTTTGTCCGTCTTGCCCCGCTACCGCTTACGCGGCGCAGAACTTGGCCGCCGCGTCCGCGGCGCTGGCGGCGTCGGGCGTATAAGCGTCCGCGCCGATTTGCTTGCAGAACGCCTCGGTTACAGGCGCGCCGCCGACCATGATCTTCACCTGGCCGCGGATGCCCGCTTCCTCAACCGCCTTGACAACGTCCGCCATGACGCCCATGGTGGTGGTCAACAGCGCGGAGCAGCAGATGATCTGGCAGCCCTGGTCACGGGCCGTCTGCACAAAGGTTTCCGGCGCGACGTCGGTTCCCAGGTCGATCACCTCGAGACCCTTACCCTCCAGCATCATCTTAACGAGGTTCTTGCCGATATCATGCAGATCGCCCTTGACGGTGCCGATGCATACCTTGCCGGTGGCCTTCACGCCCTGCTCCGCCAGAAGGGGCTTGAGCAGCGCGGCACCCTGGTTCATCGCGCGCGCGGCAACCAGCACCTCCGGCACGAAAACCTCGTTATTCTTGAACTTTTCGCCGATGATGCCCATACCGGACAGCAGGCCCTCGTTCAGAATGGTCTGCGCGGGGATACCCTCGTCGATCGCCTGCTGCACCAGCACCTTAACGTCCTTTGCCTTGCCCTTTTGAAGCAGTTCGGAAATCTGATTCAAATCCATGGTTTGTTTTCTCCTTTCAGGCCCTTGCCTATTGTGGATGATCATAGTATAATTCGTTTGCACGATATCTTCTTGTACTTTTATACGATTTTTTGTAATGTTTTGAGGTGTCTATGTCTGCCGCCATTGACGCGTTGATTCCACGGGGAAAGCTTAACGAGCTGCTTAGCGTGCTTTCCGATTGCCTGGAGCTGCCCGTTCAGCTATTGGACGAAAAGGGCGCGCAGCTTGAGCAGTACGGCTGCGAGACCGGCTATTGCGCGCTGCTTAAGCGCGATGTGTTCCGCGCGGGCGAATGCGCCGCCATCCACTTAAAGGCCGGCCAGCACGCCCAAGTGCTTGGCGAGAGTTATATTTTTTCCTGCCACGCCAATTTAAACCATATCGCGTTTCCGTTGTTAAGCCACGGCGCGCTTCTGGGGTCCATCATCGTGGGACCCTTTTTGATGGACGAGCCGGACAGCACGCTTATCACGGATCTGGCAGAGCATTACGCCCTGTCGCCAACGCTGAGCCTTTCGCTGTACGACGAGCTGCGCGGCCTGCGCGTGCTGGCCCCCGCGCGCGTTGGGCAGATCAGCCGGCTGATCGACCACCTGCTTACGCCCCTTCTGCCCTCCGAGCGCATGCTGCTGCTGGAAAAGCAGGAAAAGCTGTACCAGCAATCCCGCATAAACGAAACAATCCAGATGTACAAGGGCTCCGCCGACCGTTTCGAGACCGATCCCTACCCCTACGACAAGGAGCGGGAGTTGCTGGTGAAGGTAAAAACCGGTGATCTTCCCGCGGCAAAGGCCATTTTAAACGACCTGCTGGGGTATGTGCTGTTTACCGAGGGCGGCCGCACCGACGTGATTAAGAGCCGCGCCCTGGAGCTGACGACCCTGCTGTCGCGCGTGGCCATTGAGGGCGGGGCGCAGGCGGGCAGTATCTACCGGCTCAACCACCAGTTTCTTTCGCGCCTGCGCGAGCTTGACGGCTACGAGGACCTTTGCTACCAGCTTCAGGAAATTGTAGAAAGCTTTGTAAGCGCGGTTTCCCTGCCCGATACGCAAAGCGGATCCTCCGCCATTCGCGCGGCGGTGCGCCACATCGCCCGGCACTACGCCGAGCCGCTGACGCTTGCGCAGCTCGCGGAAACGGCCGGGCTTAGCCCCTCCTATTTTTCGGCGCTGTTTGTCAAGGTGATGGGCGTGAGCTTGCGGGAGTATATAAACCATGTGCGCGTCGAGGAGGCGAAGCGCCTGCTGACCGCCACGGACTACCCCCTGTCGCAGATCGCGGTATCGGTGGGCTTTTCCGACCAAAGCTACTTTTCCAAGGTTTTTAAGCAGATAACCGGAATTTCACCCAACCGGTACAGATAGTCCTTTCTACAATCCCCTTGCCTTGGAGGGCTGAATTCCAAACCGGTTCTTAAACGCCCTGCTAAAATAAAACGCGTTGCCAAAGCCCGTGTTTTCCGCCACCTCGCCCACGGTGAGGCCCGTGGTGCGAAGCATCGCAAGGGCGGCGTCCAGCGCGTCGTGAAGCATGTATTCCTTTGGGCTTTTGCCCGTGTATTTGCGCACCAGCATGCGAAAGGTCCGCTCGCACACGCAGGCGCGCTGCGCCAGCTGCCTTACGCTCAACCCCTCGCGCACGCCCTGTGATAAAAGCAGCACCAGCTCGTCGCCGCCAATCCGCCCGTCCTGCCCGCCCGCCCGCGCCAGCCAATCCGCCAACCGGTACTGGAACAGCGCCTGCGACAAAACGGCCATCCTTCCCTTCTCCACCTTCAGCGAATCGAAGCAGCGCGCCAGCTCGCCTTCCTCCCCCGCCGCCAGCGGCAGCTCCAGCACGCGTTTCATGGGCAGCGCGTCCGCGCCCGCTCCCTCAAATTCAAACCAGTAAAAATGCCAGCGGTCGTATTTAACCTGATAGGCCTCGATGTGATCCTTGGGCACAAGCAGCAGCGTGCCCTTGGCCAGCGTCAGCGGGCTTTCACCGCTTAAAAGCATTTCGCCCACGCCGTCCAGCGTGCGCAGCGCCACCGTGTCGCCCCCCGGCTTCATCAGCCTCGGGGTGATGCGGTAGCTTTCATCTCCATCCACATGCCAGATGGTGCGCAGCGTAACTGTAGGCAGGGGCGCGGGCTGCTGGCTCATAGCCATCTCGTTTCGCATGCCGGTCATCCTCCTTTTAAGCCTTTCCGCCAGTATAGCAAAACTTTGCCGAAAAAGATAGGTTCCATTCCGAAAAAACAATTGAAGGCCCACACGTTCATTTGTATACTATATACAATAAATCGGTACATTACTAGGAGGAAAAAAGCATGGGCGACGGCATTTACGGCATGCTTTCGCGCGACGAAATGTGCGAAGGCGCGAAAAAATACTGGGATTTTTACAATATGAAGCCCGGAGCGGGCTTTTACCAGCGCGAATTCGGCTTTTATTCGCTGGAAAAGTGGCGCGAGCGCGATGGTCTGGACGAAAGTGCCGATTTGAACAAATTGTTTGGCTTTGATCCCGAGGGCCGCGCGGAGCTTTTCGGCCTGGGCTGGTGCGAGGCGGGCTTTCAGCCGGTATTTGAGACCAAGGTGCTTGAGGACCGCGGCGATTACGAGCTGGTTCAGGATTTCGCGGGCCGCTCGGTGCTGTGCTTCAAGGGCCGGCGCGACGGCTTTATGCCCGAATATGTGGATCATCCGGTTAAGGATATGAAAACCTGGGAGGAAGGCTGCCTGTGGCGCATGAACCCGGACACGCCCGCGCGCAACGCGGAAATGGCCGAATACCTGCCCAAGGTGGTGGAAAAGGCCAGGCAGGGCATGTTTGTGGGCCAGTCGCTGGTGGGCGGATATATGTACCTGCGCTCTCTGATGGGGCCTGAGGAGCTTTTGTACATGTTCTACGACAGCCCCGAGCTGGTGCATGCGTGCATGCGGGCATGGCTTGAGCTTGCCGATTCCGTCACGGAGCGCCACCAGCGGGCGGTATGCATCGACGAGGTGTTTATCGCGGAGGATATCTGCTATAACCACGGTCCTCTGATTTCGCCCGATATGATCAGGGAATTTCTGTTTCCTTATTATCAGCAGCTTTTATCCAACATCCGCGCCCGGCAGATGGACAAAAGCCGACCCGTGCATTTTCAGGTGGATACAGACGGCATGTGCGAGCCGGTGATCGACCTTTACCGCACTTTGGGCATGACGCACATGAGCCCCTTTGAGGTGGCCTCCGGCTGCGATGTAATCCGCACAGGCGAAAAATATCCTGAGCTTCGTATCTCCGGCGGCATCGACAAGCGCGTGCTGGCGACCACGCCGGAGGAAATCGACCGCATGATCGACCGGATTTTCCCCGTGATGCAACAGCGCGGCGGCTATCTGCCCACCTGTGACCATGGGGTGCCGGAGGAAGTACCGCTGGAAAATTATCTTCATTTCAGAAAGCGGTGCCTGGAATACCGTTAAGGCTCAGGCGCGGCTGCGGTATCAAACACGAAACAAATCCGGCGGCTGTACGGCCTGCCGGGCGCGACCAGCTCGCCCGGGCCGTCCGGCGTTCCCTCCGCCTCCAACGCTACGGCGCAGGACGGCACGGGCAAATATCCTCCGGAATACAGCCACAGAACCGGCTGGTCCGTATACAGGCGAAGCCGCCTGCCCCCGCGCGGGTCCGTGAGTGTGGCGGCGGGCGCGCCGTCCGGCGCGTTCAGCGCAAAGGCGTGGTTGAAGCCGCGCGCGATGGCAAGCTGGGGATGATTGCCGCTCACGCGTTCCACCAGCGGGGCCGGAGCGCGAAAGTCGAAGGGCGTGCCCCCGACGGGCCGCTTTTCCACCGGAAGGTGAGCGCCGTCGTTCCAGTATACCCGCTCCGCCGCGATTTGCAAAAGCTGCCCTGAAGGCGCATGCGAAAAATCCCCGCTCAGGTTCCAGTAGGCGTGGTTGGACAGGCTCATGCGCGTCGAACGGTCGCTTTCGGCATACAAAAGGATTTCCAGCCGGTTATCCTCCCACAGGCGGTAGGTGACGGCAAACGCGCGGTTGCCCGGAAAGCCGTCCAGCCCATGCGCCGCCTCCGCGAAGAAGCGGATGCTTTGAAAGCCCGCCTCCTGCCGCGCGCCCTCCGTTTTCCAGCGGACATTGGCCAGGTTGTGAGGCCCACCGTGAAGCTGGTTGGGGCCGTCGTTTAAGGCAAGCCGCCAAACCCCGCCCTCCACGGGCAGCAGGCCTCCGCGAATGCGCCCGGCGAACGGCGCGAGGGTTGCGCCCGCGTAGCTTCCGTGCGGCGGGATGGTTTGGGGCAGCGCAACATTTACAAACCGGCCCGCCCTGTCCGGCGTCACAACCTCGCGGATGGACGCGCCCATGGCGGATAACCCGACCCGGACGCCGCCGGGATTTTCAAGCGAATACACTGCGGTTTCGTTCATTTTAGCGTTCCTCCCCAGCCTTGTCGTCCGCCGCTCCGCGCGGCGTTCGCCTTCAGTATAACGCGGCGGCAAGTGGGTGCAAGGCGCTGTGAAAGAAAGCGCAAGAAATCAAAATGAATGCGCAACGGCGCGGAAGAATTTGGCGTTCCGGCATGATATACTGACCACAGGACGCGCAAAGGAATACGATCAGGGAGGCGCGAAGGAATGGGGAACACCCTGGAATTTCGGCACATAACGAAATACTTTCCCGGCGTGAAGGCGCTGGACGACGTCAGCTTTACCGCGCACAGCGGTGAGGTTCTCGCCTTTTTAGGCGAGAACGGTGCGGGAAAATCCACGCTGCTCAAAACCCTCAACGGCGATTACCAGCCCAGCTCGGGCCAGTATCTGCTAAACGGCGAGGAGATGCACTTTCGCAACCCGCACGAGGCCATCGAGGCGGGCGTGAGCGTCATCTACCAGGAGCGCCAGATCCTGATGGAGCTGAGCGTAGCGGAAAACATCTACTTGGGCCGCATGCCCGCAAACGCGCTTGGCGTAATTAACAAGCGCCGCGCCAACGAGATGGCCGAGCGCATCATCGCGGATTTCGGCCTGCCTCTTAGGCCCACAGACAAGGTCAGGGATTTAAGCGTGGCCTATCAGCAGATGGTGGAGATCATGAAGGCGTACAGCCGCGAAAATCTCCGCGTCATCTGCTTTGACGAGCCCTCCGCCAGCCTGAGCGACTCGGAGATCGAAAGCCTGTTTTCCATCATCCGCAAATTGAAGAGCGAGGATAAAATCGTCATTTATGTCTCGCACCGCATGAGCGAAATTTTCGAGATTACCGACCGCGTGGCCGTGTTCAAGGACGGACGCTATGTGGACACCGTCGTAACCGGCGAGGTGGACGAGGGGCAGCTGATCCAGATGATGGTGGGGCGCGATCTTGGCGATATCTACAATTCGCTGGATCGCGACAAGCAGATCGGGGACGTGCTTCTGGAGGCGCGCCACATCTCCTCCGCCTACGTGGACGATATCTCCTTTACGCTGCGCGCCGGGGAGGTGCTGGGCTTTTCCGGGCTGGTGGGCGCGGGACGGACGGAAACCATGCGCGCCATCATCGGCGCGGACCGCATGACCGGCGGCGAGGTATGGCTGGACGGTGAAAAAATCATCTGCCGCAGCCCGCGCGACGCGATGCAAAAGGGTATCGTACTGGTGCCCGAGGACCGCAAAACCCAGGGCATCCTTTCCAACCTGGACGTGCGGGATAACATCAACATCTCGCTGCTGGACCAGCACTCCAACTGGTTGGGTATGCTCAACCGGCGGGCCGAGGATGAAGCGGCGGAAAAGGGCATCCGGGATTTCAGCATCCGTACGCCCAACGCGCAAAAGAAGATCGTGGAGCTTTCCGGAGGCAACCAGCAGAAGTGCATCGTGGCGCGGTGGATGTGCACAAAGCCCCGCGTGCTGATTCTGGACGAGCCCACAAAGGGCATCGACGTGGGGGCCAAGGCGGAGTTTTACCGCATGATCTGCGCGTTTGCCAAGGAAGGCCTGGGGGTCATCCTGATTTCGTCGGAGCTGCCGGAGGTTATCGGGCTGAGCGACCGCATCATCGTGATGCGCGGGCGCAAGGTGGCGGGCGAGGTTATGCGCGCCGACGCGACAGAGGACAGGCTGCTCGCGCTGGGCATGATGGAAAGCGATACACAGGAGGCATTGGCATGAAGGAACGGCTGAAGCGGGTTTTCGGTGGCGACAAGCTGATTTTGCTGGGCGCGACGGTAGTGGTATTCATTCTTTTCACGGCGCTGAACAAGAACTTTTTCAGCTGGACAAACATCGTCAATATTCTGGTGGCGACCTCACTGGTGGGCCTGGTCTCCATCGGGCACACGTACCTGATCATCGCGGGGCAAAACGACCTCTCGCCCGGCTCGGTGGCGGCGTTTTCAGGCGTGCTGGCGGCGCTGCTCGTCAGCCAGGGGATGAACCTGTACCTTTCGTTTGCCATCACCATCGCGGCGGGCGCGCTGGTCGGCGTATTCAACGCCTTTATGGTTAACAAAATCAAGCTTGAGGCGTTTATCGCCACGCTGGTGACGCAGAGCATCGTGCGCGGCTTCGCCTACATCCTGTGCGGCGGCAAGCCTATTGCCATCAGCGATAAGGTTTTCATCCAGATTGGCAAGGCGCGGTTTCTGGACATCCCCGTTTCGGTGTGGATTATGGTGGTCGCGTTCCTCGTCTTTGGATTTATTCTGGCAAAGACGCGCTTCGGCCGCAGCATTTACGCCATCGGCGGCAACCAGAGCGCGGCGCGGCTGGCCGGGCTTAACCCGCAGCGCATTGTGCTGCTGAGCTTCATCATGATGGGCGTGATGTGCGCCGTCGGCGGCATCGTGTTTTCCGCCCGCATGAACAGCGGGCAGCCCGCCGCCAACGTCAACCTGGAGTTTGACGCCATCACGGCCGTTATTCTGGGCGGCGTGTCGTTCACCGGCGGCGTTGGCACCATGGGCGGCACCATTATCGGCGTGTTTTTGATTCAGGCGTTCAACACAGGCCTTACAATGGTCAACGTGCCGTCTTTCTGGCAGTATGTGGCGCGCGGCGCGCTGCTGCTGTTCGCCCTGACGTCGGACTACATCCGTAAGCAAAACCATGAGCGCCAGCTGCTGGAGGCCAGCAAGAAGGCTGACGCGAAACCTTCGGTGAATATGCCGGCAGGCATATCATGATAAATTGAGGAGGGTCCATATTATGAAAAAGGTATTGGCGATCGTTCTGGCTTTGGTACTGGTACTGGGCGCCGCTTCCGCGATGGCGGAGAGCAAGGGCATGATTTACGGCATTTACAAGGCCGGCGATCAGACCTGGTTTATCGACGAGGGAGCCGCCGCCGAGGCAGCCGCGAAGGAAGCAGGCTACGATTTCACCTTTGTGGACGCTAAGATGAGCCCCGAGGAATACCTGAAGGCCATCGACAACGCTATCGCCAACCAGGCCGTGGGCGTTGTAACCTGTATCCCGGATCAGACCATGTCTCAGGCCGCGGTTGACAAGCTGGCCGAGGCGAAGATTCCCGTCGTCGCGGCTGACGACGCGCTGCAGGACGCGGCGGGCGAGCTGCTGGCTCCCTGGGTGGGCATTAACGCGTACGTGATCGGCGAGGCCAACGGTACGTGGATCGCGGAATACGCCAAGACCAACAACCTTGTGACCGATCCCGAGTGCGCGCTGCTGATCATGACGATGGACACCGTGTCCAGCTGCGTGCCGCGCGCCGAGGGCGAGTATAACAAGTTCGTGGAGCTTTGCCCCGAGTTTGACACCGCCAAGATTTTCAAGGCCGACTACGACGGAACCACCGATAAGGGCAACACCGCCGCCTCCGCTGTGCTCACCGCCCATCCGGAAATCAAAAAGTGGCTTGTGACCGGCGCCAACGAGGAAGGCTGCATCGGCGCGCTGCGCGCGCTGGAATCCGCCGGCCTTGACGCCGACGCGTGCGTGGTTGGCTTGGGCGCCTACATGGCTAAGGACGAGTGGAAGAAGGAGGGCGTGAGCGGCATGAAGGCCTCCGCGTACTTCTCCTCCGACTCCGTGGGCCGCGGCTCCATCGAGGTGCTGGTAAAGATGATCAACGGCGAGGAAGTCGAGCAGAGGACCGCCGTGGACGCCATCGTCGTCACCCCCGAAACCTATAAGGACGTCATGGGCGCTTACGCCGAGTAAGCATTGTAATCGCAACGCAATAAAGGAAGGAACCGGCAAATGCCGGTTCCTTCCTTTATTGATACCCGGAGAGATACTTTTCCGCCTGCGTTGCGGCGACCGCGCCGTCCGACGCGGCTGTGACGAGCTGGCGCAGAGGCTTGGGACGCAGGTCTCCCGCCGCGAAAACACCCGGGACGCCCGTTTCCATACGCTCGTTGGTCGGAACATAGCCCTCCGCATCCAGCTCCACGTGCTCCCGCAGCAGCTCCGTGGACGGCTGGTAACCGACGAAAACGAAAATCCCGATTCCCCCGCCCTGTCCGGATACCGGAAAATCAAACTCCTTCCCGCTTTGGTTGTTTTTTAGCCGCGCGCCCACAAGCGCCTCTCCGCCATGCGCCTCCACAATTTCGGTATGGAACAGCGTCTCGATTTTGGGGTGGTTGAGCACCCGGCCGGCAAGGGTACGCGCGCAGCGGAAGCGTTCCCCGCGCACCGCTATGGAAATTTTCTTAGCAAAGCGCGTTAAGTACAGGGCTTCTTCCGCCGCGCTGTAACCCCCGCCGATTACGAGAACCTCCTTGTCCTTAAAAAAGAAACCGTCGCAGGTGGCGCAATAGCTCACGCCCCTGCCGAAAAACTCATTCTCGCCCGGAAAACCCAGCTTTTTGGGATTTGCGCCACAGGCTAAAATCACCGCGCGGCCCGTAAGCCCGCCGCCGTCCGCAAGCAAAAGCCTCTTGCTTTGCCCGCCAAGTTCAAGTCCCGTTGCCTCCGCCGAAACCAACTCCGCGCCAAAGGCCTTCGCTTGTTCCGCCATCAGGGCGGACAGCTCCGCACCGGAAATGCTTTTGAACCCCGGGTAGTTGGCAACCTCCCCCGTCAGGGCGGCCTGTCCACCCGGCATCTGCTTTTCCACGACCGCCGTGATAAGTCCCGCGCGTCCGGCGTAGATGGCGGCGGTCAGCCCCGCGCAGCCGCCCCCCAATATCAACAGGTCGTAAGGTTTGCTCTCCATCGCTTATCCTCCCTATTTCCATGGCGGTTTCCGGTTTCATTATCGGTGGAACGGGGCGGCATTATTCCCGCGTCTTCCGGGAATCCTGAAAGCGCGCGCGGGACGGATACGCGTAGCGAACAGCGATAAGGGAGCGTAAACGCATGAAAAAGCTGGAGGGCAAGGTGGCGCTGATCACTTCGGCGTCAAGGGGCATCGGGCTGGCCTGCGCGCTGAAAATGGCGGATGAGGGTGCGCGGGTTTTTTTGGGCGTGAGGCGCGTGGATGACGCGCAACGACTGTGCGAGGAGCACCGGACGCTGGGACGGGACATGCGGCCCGTGTTTTTTGAAGCCACGCGTACGGAAACCTATGCCGGCATGGTGGAAGAGACCGTCCGCGACGGCGGCGGGCTAAACGTGCTGATCAACAACTTTGGCGCAGGCAGGCCGGAGGACGATCTCGACCTGGTACGCGGCTCGGAGAGCGCCTTTTTTGACCTGCTCAGCCTAAACCTGGGCAGCGTGTACCGCATATCAAAGCTTGCCGTACCGCTGATGCTCCATTGCGGCGGCGGAAGTATCGTCAACATCTCCTCTATCGGCGGGTTGATTCCGGACATAACACGTACGGGATACGGGGTATCCAAGGCAGCGGTGAACAACCTGACGCAGCAGATCGCCATGCAATACGCGCGCGACGGCATCCGCTGCAACGCGGTGCTTCCCGGCCTGACCGCCACGGACGCAGCCCTCCAAAGCATGCCGGAGGCGTTTATAGAATCGTTCCTTTCCCATGTGCCATTGGGCCGTATGGCTACGCCGGAGGATATCGCCAGCGCGGCGCTGTTCCTTGCCTCGGACGAATCCGCTTACATCACCGGGCACATGCTGGACGTCGCCGGAGGCTACGGCCTAGGCACGCCGCAATTTGCCGACGCTATGCGAACCGGCAATAGCTGAGCAGTCCTGCGCGGCCTGTTTTTTTATCTTTCAAACGATAAACGGCCTCGCGAAACATGATTGACATCTACTGCAAATGTGTTTTTTACACCGATTTCATGGTAAAAACGCTTAAAACAGTCGAAAACACCCATAAGAAGCATCGTTTAGGCTAAGATAAAAAGTAATCTGTCAAAACGCAAAAGAAGGGGTTAATCTCCATGATGAACGATGCATGCGCCCTTGTGTCTTACCTCAGCCCGGTCATTGCTCCAGGCCGCCAGCGGCCGCTTGCCTGCGCCATTTATCTAACCGGAGAGCGCATGCGGGACCACGGAACCGACGATATCCACTTCACCAAGGAAATTTATCCGCATGTGGCCGATCTTCTCCACCGTTCCAACAGCACGGTGGAGCGAGCGATTTTCCGCGCGGTGGAGGATTGCTGGATGGACGGTGGAAACGCAAAGCTTGACGGCATCATCGGCCGCAAGCTGCCCGTGAAACCCAGACCAAGCGTCCTCATCCTGTATTGCGCGTTCTTTCTCGTGTTTGAACGCCCGTACCACAATGCCAAGGACGCACCCGGCTTTCCGCTTCTGTTTTGAGAACGCAAAAAAGCCCGCCGGTTTTGACCCGGCGGGCACGGAAACACGGCAAAGCGCGGTAGGAGCCGTGGTTCTCTTCCTGTATTTTGGGCACAGCGCGCAAGCCTTTCGGTGCGGTTACACGGCAGGCGCGGGAAGCGCGGTCTTTTCACGTCACAACGTCTTTTGGATATTCCGGGCCAGGACCCGGCGCGCCGTTTTTTACGCAACCGTCATAGCCTGGGCGCGCGGCCGTCGTCTCTGTTCTTCTCCTCTTCGCCGTCCGGGAGCTGCGCGGTATCGTTGCGGTCCTTAATCTTATGCAGCACATCCAGCAGGCTTTGCGGGAACGGCACGCCCATGAGAGCAACGTTCTCTATAACCGAGATACCCTCGTTTGCCACATAGAACCCAATCGCCGCGAACCTGCATACGCCTTCGGTACCGATCATCCTGTCCAGTGCCGTGGCCACAATAATCACCATCAGCATCAGCAGCTTTTTGGTGACGCCCAGGAAGGCAATGTTGCTGCTTACGCCGCCGCTTTCCGTCTTGCCGCTTTTGCACATCAGCGCTACGACCAGCCCCGTCACATAATCCGCAGCCATAAACAGAACCATAATTTGCATCGCCAAGTCCCATCCGCCCAGCAGGTACGCCAGCCACGCTCCCAGCGTGCCTAGCGAGCCCAAAATCCATTTCCAGACCCTTTCCATACTATCCCTCAATCCTCTGCATAAATTCTTCCATAATGTACCAACTTCGGCTGCCGCGCTCCACTCTGCACCATGCGCGGCCACCCTTAACGGTGCGGTCGACGACGGGCACAACCTCGCCGCAGGGAACCTCCTTGTACAGATTGCAGCTTTTTTCAGGCTTTGCCCGCATCTTGACCGTGCCTCCGTTGGGCGCGACAATGCGCGCCAAGTACCGCTCAGGGGCGGATGGGGACGTTGCGCCGCCAGAATCGTCCCCGCTTTTGCCATCCGCTTCCGAAGCGCTCTCTGTCCGCGCCGCAAGCACCGCGTTAACATGCCCGCCATAGTCCACCCAGGGCGGCAGCCCGATCATGTTCCAACCGCCGTTTTTGATGGTTTTTCCTTCGAACTTGCTTTCAGCTACATATCCACGCGACGAGCTGGCATGAATGGCGCAGCCGCCCAGGTATACGCCCATGTGGTACGCATCGCCCAGGCCGTCGCCCCGGTACTTCTCCGGCGCGCCGCCGTCGCTTTCAGATAGAATAAAGAGCCATGCCCCCTCGGACACGGACCCAAACGCCGCCTTGCACTGCTCCGGCGTACCCCGCCACACGCAGTTGCGCCAGTGTGCGTTGCTGCCCGCAAGGTTGCATTCCGCCTTCGGCACGCCGCACTGGATAAGCAGGTATTCGGCCAGTCCTTGACAGTCCATACCGCCCAGGCTCATGCCGTTTGCCACATACGGGATGGTCTGCTTCTGCGCCTGCCCAAGCAGCGTCTTTCCCGCCGCCACATAAGCGGCGCTTGTTATTCTGGTCATGTTCTCAGCTCCTTTTCAAGTCATAAAACAGCGCTGCCGCCGCTTTCTTGTCCCGTCCGTATCCGTATCCAACCGGCAGCGCCAGCGCCGCAAGCAGCACCCATCCCACGGCAAGCCAAGCCGTCAGGCTCACGCCCTGACGCCGCTCTCCGCCGCAGATTCCGGTATAATCGCCGCCCTGAGTTGAGCCTTATCGTCCTCCGTTAGCACCGTATAGGATGCCATTATGTCCTCAAGGAGCTCGCCGCGCTGCATGCGAATGCGGCATGCGCGCGCCATGATAATTAACTTGATCGTCATTGTGGCTCACCTCCCTCAATCGCCGCGGCGCGCCCTGCCGCGCTTCCGTTTGTTTCGGTCGCATTCTTCGCGTCGCTTTGGAACGGTCGCGCGTCCCGAATTTCCAATTCGGGACGTGCGATTCCAGGCTTTGGCTGGAACAGGTTGTCGGTGCACGCACGGACAACCTGCCCTTGCCCAGGCAAAGTCCCACCGGGGCCACGCTCCGCTTCGAATCCTCCAATCTCAGCTGCGATATACAGAACAAGGTCATCAAGCGCGCCCGCCTGGCCGGCCTGCCCGGCCTCAATGGCGGTTATGCGCGCAGACAGCGCCGCCAACGGATCGGGTTGCGTTTCGGGACCAGGCAGCGGATCATATACATACGCGCCGTTCGCATAGCGGTAATCGTGGATATCCCCGTCGGGCAGCGTGTCCACCAGCACCGCGTCCAGCGGCGCATATTCCGGGTCCGCCGACTGCAATATTCGATTTTCCATGTCAAACGTAATTGCGTAGTTCATCCTTTACACTCCTTTCACGCCAAAGATGCGCAATGGAACACTGGTTGCATTATTTACGCTCTGCCCGTTAAGATAGGCATCGCCAAAGGTAAGGCCGGCACCAGCGGCCGACACGCTTCGTGTATATCTGCTGCCGTCAGCAATCGTTATTGCCATCAGATTTTCCCGCCCTATTACTACTCTGATGGACGGCAAATAACCCAGCGTCGATACGTTGACGTAATATTCAACAAGCGTAGAATCAAACTTGCTTAGGTCGAGTGAAAGCGTCTGCGCCGCAAACGCGCTTCCAGGGCTGGCGTTTGTATAGAGCAGCGTATATTGCGCTTTTAGCGCCAGCGCGTCGTTAAGCAGCTTGCCCTGTAGCGCGCTTAATACCTTGCCCGAGTCCTCCGTGGTCAGGTTGTTGGCGATGTCCGCCGTCCGCAGCATCTCCGCCAGCCATTCCGCGAGCGTGCCTGTGTATCCCTGTGCCACTGCCAGCTCATAGGCGCTCGCACCGGGTGCGCCATCCGCGCCGTCAGGCCCGATAGGCCCCACCGCCGGGATAACGTGCCACCGGCCATCGGTGCTCTTGAATTTGATTACGTTCATCAGGTAACACCTCCCTCAATCGTCGCGGCGCGACCTGCCGCGCTTCCGCTCGTTTCGACCGCATACTTTGCATCGCTTTGGAACGGTCGCGCGTCCCGAATTTCCAATTCGGGACGTGCGTTTCCAGCCTTTAGCCGGAACAGGTTGTCGGTGCTTGTACCGGCAACCTGTCCTTGCTCGGGCAAGGCCTCACCGGGGCCACGCTCCGCTTCGAATCCCGTCCCGATCAGCCTCGCCAGCGCCAGCGTCAGGTCGGCAACCTCCGCTTGCAGCGCCTCCATAGGCGAAGTTGGCGGCTCTTGCACCGGCAGTGGATTGTAGACCAGCACACCGCCCTCCATCTGCCAGTCGCGCTGATGCTCCGCATCCCAACCGTCCGGTTCCGGCACCTCGATCGCCTTAGTAGGCGCGTGTCTCATATAGGTCACACACACGCGCTGATCTTCGTCCAGAATAACGTACACTCTCCATCCCTCCTTATCTCGAGCCGATAGCCGCCCAGCCGACATACATCGCGATCTCGCTTGTTTTCTCGTTAATAACGCGTACAATCGCGCTGGTCATAGTGGCCGACGCACTGACACGTGCATATCCGGTCATTCCGGTTGTCATGTTGGTTACTAACATTGTTGGGTTTGCCGAAAATGCCGCATTAAAAGGTACATTGGTGTCCTTGCTGCCGCTGGCCGGCACGGTGACATTGATTATTCCGTTTTCCATTCCAATCGCTTCACGCGCCCCTGCTGGCGTTGCACGTCCTGTACCGCCGCAGCTAACCGGCAACACGCCAAAGCGTGCCACCTCGTTCGCGCCTGGCGCATACAGTGCGCCTAATGCGGTGGGCAGCGGAATAACTCCGCCAACATCGGCGGTGAACCGTACCAGCGCAAACGGTGTCGCGCCACTACGTAGAATGGCTATCTTGCCCGCCAGCGTCTCCGCGACTGTCCGTTCATCTCCGCCTCCAATCGCGATTTCCGCGCCTGTAGATTTGCACGTCCCTCCATCGGCATTAAGGGAGAGGATTATTGATGCGCCATCGTCCGTGGCAACCACGATCATCCGCATCCCCGCCGTATAAAGCGCCGCCCGTGCCGCCATGTCCAGCGAAGCCCACTCAGCCGCGGTTATCACGGTCACTGTGTTATCATGCTGGGTAATGGCCGCCGCCACCGTCCGCGTATCCCCCAGCCCTACCGTGATATCCGCGCCCGTCGTCCCGGCCTCCGGCGCGTCAGGGTCCACCCACACGGTTTCCCCGCCTGTAGGAGCCGTACTACCCACATGCACGGTAGGCGGGGCCGTCAATTGCCCCAGCTCGCGCCAGTCGGGCGGCGTGAGCGTTACGTCCCACATGTAGATGCTGTAAGGCGGTTCCGTACCTACGTTGTACATCCACCCCTGCTCCGGGCTGGGCACCGCCGCCGCAAGCGCCTCAACGGTCGCGTAAGTGCCGCGGATATCCAATCCCTGTCCCGGGTCGCCCTTATCTCCCTTGTCCCCGCGCGGAATGCCAAAGGCAATGTGAATGACGCCGTCAACCTCCGAAACCACGGCCGTGGCGTTCTGTCCCGCCCCCAGCGTGGAGGCCGCCACGGTCATGCCGTCGATTTTGGCGGCGGAGCCGTCCGCCCGCGCGCCCGCGTCAAGGGCCTCCTGTGCGGCCGCCAGCGCCCCGGCTGCCGCCCCCAGCGCGCCGTCTGCCGCCGTATCGGCGGCCTCGGCCGAGGCAATCGCCGTACCAGCCGCCCGGGATGCGCCTCCGGCGGCTTCCAGCGCGGTTTCCGTCGCTGCCGCCGCGGCCTCCCTGGCGCTGTCCATATCGTCGATCATTTCCAACAGCTCGCTCAGGTCGGAGATGATGTTGCCCGGGTCCACAATCACGTTCGTGGCCCCGCGCCTGATCATCGCATGCAAGATCAGCGGCGTTGTGATTACGCCGCTCTGCGTAAGCTGGAGGCTTACGTCCAGACGGCCCGGCACGGCGTAGCACGTCGCGTCAAAGGTCACGCTCGCGACGTTTCCGGTCACCTGCCCCTGCACCTCCACGGTCGCGCCGTCCGCGCGCAAAAAGCGTCCCAGTACGGTCGCGCCGGACAGGCCGGCTGGTTTTCCGCCCCGGTACAGCTCCGCGTTGATACGGTGCGCCTGCTTGTCCCCGCTGATGAATTTGATGCCCAGCGGCTGTTCCAGCGCCCCCTCGCTCAATTCGATTTTCCGGTTGATGTCAATGGTCAGCATCGCTTTACCACCCTCTTTCTTAGTAGTTGCCGCCCGTGATGGAGCGGATAAAGGTCTTAACATGCAGATCGGCCACGATGCGCGTCTGACCGTCTGGGGTGAAGGTTATCCTGTGCCATGTGCCGCGCGTAATCTTGCCCTCGCTGTCCTTGCTGAGGTAGGGCACGGCGTCGAACTCGCCGTTTGCGATAGCGGACGCGGGCACGGCGGTTCCGTCCACCTTGACCGCCACGCCGGACGCGGTCGGGCCGCGGTAGATTCCGTATTCGATATCATGGGCGTGCTCGGGAAGTGAATGACTATGCGAACCGCCGCTTATTTCGTATGACTTTGCGGGAATTTCCACATAGACCGAATGCTCGTGGATGTACTTATGCACATGCGCGGCATCCCCGGCGCCTCCAGAATCCGTATAAATTTTACCGAAACTCTCTCCGGGTTCCAACGGCGTGCTTGTTTTGGATGTTTTCGAAAACGTACCCGAAATATCGATGCTCAAATTTCCGCTATTGCCCGTTCCCGTGCTCCCTCCCCCGCTCTTGGCCCCCTTCGAATACGCCCTGAACCCCTCGGCCTTGAACTTGCACATCACCGAGTTAATCCACACGGCGTTTCGGTCGATATAGAACTCGCAATCCAGCGCGTTGCCCTCGTCGGCGTTATCGGCGTAATGCACGGCGTACTGGTTCGTCGCCCCCTGCGAGTACAGCTCGCCGACCGCCGTTTTGCGGCTTAGGCTCGCCATTTCGCCGACGGCGTCCGCGCCTTTGTTTGCAAGCGTCACCGTCACCTTGGTATTGTCGCCGAACACGTCGTTTTTCTGGATGCTCACCACCCGCTCGTCCACCGCCGTGCCCCAGTCCGGCAGCGGCACGCGGCACTTGCGCCCCACGTAAAAGCGGTCGAACGGCTCTCCCGTCAACGCGGACAAATCCATTCCGTTCACGGTGACGGTCACCTTCGGCTCCTTGCGCGCGTCTAAAATGCCCTGTGCCACCCCCCGCAGCGTTCCGGCGTCGGTGATGGTCGTCTCGGCGTGCGGCAGCTCCACAATGCCCCATTTCGCCTGCGCCGCCGTATCCTCCAGGTATTTCCTGCCGTTGTTGATCCCCGCGATGGTTAGCTGGTTCACCCCCTCGCCGTACCCCAGCGGGTAGATGCGCGTGCATAGCCCGTCACGGTCCACGTCGATCTTCACGCTGTCGATATTGCGGTTCATGCGCATCTCGCACGCGTCGCCCTCCGGCGCGGTGATGAGGTTCAGCGTCCATGGCGCGGTGGAGAAATCGCACGTCCACAGGTACTCGTCGCTTAGCGGCTCCGCCGTGCTCAGCACCGCCGAGAGCAGGTTTGACTCGTTTTCGAAGCTGTACTGGAACTCCGTGGTGTAATCCACCGTACCAAGCTGCCAGCGCCGGACGGGCTGAAGGGCGAGCAGGCTGGCCAGCACCGCGCGCAGCTTGACCCCCGTACCGCCGAACTCGCGGTAGCCAAACACGATGCCGTCCTCGATGGTGCACAGCGCGTGCTTGAGGGTAAGCGTAACGCTTCCGCCCTGCTTCGCCGCGGAGGATACGCCCTCCACCCGGTACACGCCAATGGAGCCCTGCGTATCGTACAGCTCCATAAACTGCCCTACGCTTGCCTCGGCCTCGCCCAGCGGCATGGTGAGCGTCGCGGCGGAGAGCGGAACCATGTTCAGCGTGTAGCCAAGCTTTTCAGGGCGGATGCGGCATATCTCGCGCAGCTCCGCGTCCATCAGGCGCGGCAGGCGGATGTCGATGGCTTCCGTCACCGGTAGCGCCCCCTTCCGATTAGTTTGACCTCCGCAGCCGTCTGGGTGATCACGGTTACCTTGTTGGGCTTGCGCTGATACAGCAGCAGGTCGTCGTCGCTTTGCGCGGTGCGGCAATGCAGCTTGCTCATGCCGTCCAGCGTGGCGATGGAGAGCCGGCCGTCATCGTCGTAACGGACCGCCAGCGTGCCTCCCGCCGCAAGCGCAAGCCCCGCAAACGAAAACGACCGTCCGTTTACCGTGACGGCCGCCGTGTTCATCGCGCCTGCGGCTATGCTTTTGATTTCAAACTCGAGAAACGCCGTATCCGCCGTTCCGGGAGGCGTGAGATAAGCGCTTCCCGCGCGGCCCGCCGTGGTTTTCAGGCTGGCCGTGGTGGGATGCAGCGCCTTCCACGACGGGTCGAACGCCGTGAAGGTAACGCTCGCGTCCTCAACATAGTCGCGCCGCACGTCGAGGCTTGGAAACGCCGTGCACCGCACGCCCAGGTATTTGTCCGGCTCGTCCGCAATTTCCAGCCGCGCGGCGTGCCCGGGGCCGGAGCCCGGCGCGCCCAGCGCCCAGGCGGTCACATCCTCCAGCACGCGCCGCCTCCGCTCCGCGTTCGCCTCCAGCACATGAAAGGTGATCTTGACCGTCCTTCCGCCTTCCTTTTGCGATAAAAAGCGGACGCCGCCATATTTCGCGTTGTCCGCCGTTTTCAGGGTGAGCGCGGGCACGCCCGGCTCGATGGATTTGATTTTGACGCGCGGGCTGATGTCCTCAAGCCCCGCGCCGTCCAGCCATACGCTCATGGATGCCTCCTTTTTGTTGATGCGGGCGGCGCAAAGCCGAGCCGCCGCCACGCGGTCCGGCCTACCGCCTCTGCAACGCCAGCCGGCGGCCTTGCAAGGCCGAGATCGACGGCTCCAGCACGTTCGCCACCTCCTCGCCGTCTAGGTTTACGCTGATGGCAAGCCCGCCCTCCGGCGGCGCGCCGCGCCAGATGGCCGCCGCAAGCGCGTCGTAATCCACCCTGGCCGCGCCCGGCTCGCGCACATACAGCCCGCCGCGCCAAAGCGCCGCCTCGCTGGCGGTCAGCACGCTTTCGCCCTTATGCAGCAGCGCCGGGTACTCGTCGTAGGGGACGTATTCAAGGCCGGTGCGGTGAGGATAGTACCGGCTAGCCGTGCGAAAGACCGAGTTGCCTGAAAACGCGCTCTGTGCCGCCGCCAGCGCCCCGCGCACCGCGTCGCGCACGGCGTCGGAAAGCGCGCTTGCGTTGCCGGTAACGCCGCTTGCGATGCTTCCCACCAGCCCGGACCCCGCTGTTTCAAAGGCGTTGGCATAGCTGTTAAGCGCGGCCAGCGACTGCTGGGCCGACGCGCCGACCGCGTCGCGCAAAGCCGTATTTGCCCGGTATCCGTCGCCCGCGCCCTGCGCGAATGCGTTGCCCGCCGTGGCGGCTCCCACCTCGCCGTTGGTAACAATGGTGTTCATGGTGGTTACCATGGTATCCACATCCAGGGCGAGGGCGGCAATCAGGTCGTTCATGCTGGTGAGGATGGCCTGCGCGTCCGCGACGACGGTTTCCTTGCGGGCGGCAAGGTCTGCCTGCGCGGTGGCCCCGGCCTCCTGTGCAACCTGAATGTTTGCCGCGAGCTGCTCTACCGTGAGGGCCTGAGCCTCTAGTTCGCCGATAGCGGCGTTTTGCTCGCCCGCAAGTTTATCTGTTTCATCTGTGATATCCTTTGCGTCGTTTTTCGTATCACCCATTCCATCAACAAGTTCGCCCTGATCGTTTCCCGCGTCTTCAAGGTCCGTTGTTCCGTTATCCGCCGTTGTAATCAGCTCTTTATACAGGCGTTCGAC
Source organism: Bacillota bacterium (assembly GCA_023411375.1). Lineage (GTDB taxonomy): Bacteria > Bacillota > Clostridia > Christensenellales > Aristaeellaceae > Limiplasma. Next base: position 41,068 of record JAEYOW010000010.1, read on the forward strand.
TGTCTGCTGGAGGGTTTCGCCGTCGTGGGCAGCGTTTGCGATTGATTGATCTGTCATTCCTTTGAATTCTTTCAACGCGACGGTTTGCATAGCGGTCAGTTCTTTTGAACCCGCCTGATATTGCTCCAAGGCGGCATTATAGATATCCAACGACTCCACTGCCGCTGCAGATAGCGTTTTTTCACGCTCTCCACCCTCGATACTCATTTTTTGCAATTCATCCCATAAGATAGATCGCACCTTGCCTAGCTGTTCGAGTAGCTGTTCGTCTCCGACAATGGCTTCCGGATTGGTTTTATACATTAAATCATAGATATTATCCACTCCGCTGAAGTCCATTGCATTCCATTCATCTTTATACTGCTCTGCAAACGTACGATATAACTCTTGGACATTTTGAATACCCTCTGCGCTTTCAATGTCAACAAAGGGATCAAAGAGCATCTTTGCGCCTTCGTCGACAAACGCCAGTTTATTTTTTTCAGCCGTCCATTGTGCATAGGCATCGTCATACATCTGCTTATAGGTCTTGACCTGTACATCCATTCCCATCTGCTGGGCCTGAATCTGTGTCACCATACTGCTCATGGCTATCTGCTGGTCAAGCTTTTTCCAATCGTCTGTCAAAGTCCGCAGCATACCCGCGCCAACATCAAAAGTGCCGTCAGCACCAAAGATTTTTACCAATTCTGGGTCCATCTGTTCCAGCGTGGTTCTTAGCGCTTCCATCTTCTGTCTGTCGTCGTCACTCAGCAGGCCCTTGATTTCCATCTCTTGGAATTTATACAATTCAGCCTTCATATTAGAAATATTTTTCAGATCAGGGAACATTTCTTTCAATGTGTCATAAATTTGCAGAATTCTTTGGCTCTCTTCCTCGGTAAGCGGCCGTGTTGTTTTTAAGTCTTGCAGAGCTTGCAATTCAGTCAGCAGTTCATTGGATTTGTTATATTTCACCTCGATTTCCACCATTGTTTTATTATAGTCCGTTTTAATGTCCTTGATCGAGGTTTTTACAGCGTCCAAATCCTGTCTGGCATTTTCAATGCTCTGTTCCAGCTCGCTTTTGGGGCCGGGATTATACCCAAACAGACTGTTTAACCCCGTAAGCGCCCAATTCACAGCGGGCAGCAGCACATTTCCCAGACCCGTCGCAAGATTCTGTACATTGGCCTGAAAAATCTGCATCTGGCTGGAATGCGTGCCGCTGGACTCGGCGAAAGCCCCCTGCGCTTGCGCGGTCTGCGCCATCACATAGTCGTAACGCAGCGCGACCTTTTCGGCCTCTGACATTTCGCCATAGGACTTTGTGATTCCCTCCGAAAGGGCAAATGCCTGTAGCTCCGTATCGCCCATGCTGATGCCCATTTTATCCAGCGCCGCCGCGTCACCGCTGACAGCCTTTTCAAGCGCCGTCAAAACCTCCTTGTGGTCGAGCTGGTAAAAACTCGCCATATCCACCGAAAGCCCGACGATGCCCTTGCTCATTTTTGCGACGTCCTTATCGCTTTTCGCCGCCTTTTTCAGCGTTTTGCCAACCTCGTTGGCGTAGCCCTTGGCAGCCTGTTCGCTAAGTCCATAGCTGTTGGACGCGTCCTGCGCCCAACCGTTCAGCGTTCCCGCCTCCTTGCCGAAGGTCGCGTTTACCTGCTGCTGAACCATCTGCATCTGGGACGCCATGCCGATACCCTGATCCACAAAGTCCAGCATAAAAGAGACTCCGGCGGTAATCAAGTCATTTTTCAAAAAGCCGGTAATCAGGCTTGAAGCAGAAGCAACACTTTTACCCGCTTCCTTCGCCGCGCCCGCCGCCGCTGTGCTCACGGTTTTCTCCGTTTCCCTGCCCGCCTGGCCCATCTTGCCAACCAGATTGACGGCCACTTTGCCCAGCAGGGTTTCAATGCTTTTGACCCCTTTTTCAAACTCGGCGGTGCTAAACTTGGTATCAAAAGTTAGGCTCCCGTCCTTTGCCGTTGCCATGCCTGGTACACTCCTTTGCGCTTTAATTTAAGCTTGCATATTCTTTATAACTCATGCTACAATTCTTATATCGTGAACAAAAGATTAAGGAGAATTTGAAAATGACAAAACGAGTTATATGTTTCATTCTTATTTTCACTTTAGCTGGTACATTTATGCCACTTGCATTTGCTACAGAGGTTACCGAAAGCCCGTTTGAATTTTGGACTATCCCGTTTGGATGCGAGCCGGAAGAATTCATTCGCTTAGGTTATGAAAAAAGCGGCTTTCTGTTTTCTCCGGCTACAATAGACGACTTCCCTCTGGCAGATTTTTTTGGTGTTCAGAAGAATAGTCGAATTCTATCTGTTGATACAAAAAAGCAAAATATATCTATGCTTGGTTATTCTATCGACAATGCCGCAGCCGCATTTAACAGTTCGAGCAATGGCTTTTGTCGGCTTCTTTTCACCTTTTCTAAAACAGGCGACGAAAAAAATCTCAACGAGCGGCGATGTGCTGATCTGTTCAAGGCATTGTCGGAAAAGTATGGCGAGCCAACCTACGGTGTTTTTTCCTTTTTTGATAATAGCGGACAACGTATCGACTTCGACCTGCCAATTAAGAATAAGATGATTGATATTGAAACTTTGATTAAGGTACGGGAAAACAACGATTTTCCTACACTAACCCTTGTCTGGCGCAACATCATATTTTATGCCTATGGGTATTTTGCACCTCGTCTTGTCATATTCGATTCCAGCAAGACTTTTACAGACGACGAACCATCGAATGGTTATTATTCCGCTCCTGTCTCCATACCAGAAAAATCCACTACACCACCTATGACAATTCAGGACTCTGATGCCGGAATTTAGTTGCTTCCCGTTTTTTTCAACGCCACTGGTCTTTCACTAAAAACATTCACAGAATTACCTGCTTTCGATATCGTATCCGCAATTCCCTTCCTTGCTTTTACGCCACAATCGTGCTACAATTAAACAAATTCCAAAATTCGATAAAATTCGGAGGTTAATCTATGTTCAAGCGCCTGTTCTGCGCCATTCTTGCCGTCACACTCTCACTATCCTGTACCTGTGCCGCTCTCGCGCAAGCGAATAATGCCAGCGAGCCTGAGCTTTTCGAGTTCTGGGACATCCCCTTTGGATGCTCGCAGGAGGAATTCATTCAAGCGGCCTATGAAAAAACGGGGTTTGTCTTTGCTCCGGGCAAACCAGAGGATAAGAATTTTTGGACATTATGGGGGGTTGACAAGAACGACATCACTCTTGTTGTTGACGTTGGGAAACAAAGCATCTCTCTTCTTGGTTGTGCTCTTCATAATGCAATCGCGATATTTAATGGTTCCACAGGGAAGTTTTATTCCTTGCATTTAACCGTTGTACGTGACCGCTTTAATAAAAGTAAAACACGCGACGCTCTCTATAGCGGTTTAAGTGCAAAATATGGCTTACCCACAGATGGCTGGTTTTCCGTCAGAACTGATGCCGACGGTGATTTGCGCTACGATTTGCCAATCAAAGACGGCAAGCTTGATCAGGACGTGTTTGAACAGGTGGATGCTGTTGAGGACTCATGGATAACGCTGACACTTGACTGGAAAAACATCCGATTCTTCGCAGATGGGTTTTATTCTCAGCGGCTGTTGATATCTGATACGCTGCCAAAACCTTTTAGGTCAGTCGATAGCCTTGGTTATTATTCCGATGTTGTTGCCAAGCCGATGGAGTATCAGAATTCTGACGCGGGGTTATAACCATATTCCCCATCTTCCACCCACGGATGATAACTTAGGCAGCTTTAAATCAAACGCCGAATATTGGGCTATAAAAATACAATCCTTCCGCTACAGCCATACAGGAGGTACCCCATGCCAAAGCTTCTAAAAAATTCTCGCGTGGATTCTTTTGGTTATTATGCTCCTTACCGCCATTCCAACCTCAGGTTCAACCGAAGCGGACCTGTATGGAAGATACAAGCTGGATTTTGAAAAGCTGATCGCCAATTTGCTGTACACGATCTTTGTTTTCCTCGCTCTCTATTCCGCCGGATATGCGCTGGACCGGCTTAACAAAATTCACAAGAATCTGGACAGGCTGGTCAAGCATCCGCTTCCCCCCGTCAGCTATCGACGAAGATTGACCTTTGCGGCTCGTAGCCCTGAAATACATCTCGAAAAATAATTGGGAGGTAACCTCATGAAAAAATCACTCTGCCTATTCCTCATTTTAATTCTTATTCCATCCGTTTGCCTTGCCGAAGCAAATAGTGCCCTAAACACAATATGGGGAATTGATATTGGCATGAGCGCTTACGATGCGGCGGCAGCGGCTCAAAAGTCAACCGGTTTTGACGTCATGCCGCTGCCATCCCCAGATGAAAAAGAAGTTGCGTTTTTCTATGCAAAATTAGGGGAAAACAGCTCTCTGCTGGGCGTAAAACTCGAGAACATTTTTATCTACCCCGAGGGGAGGCCCATTCCCGCCAACGATACGGCCGCCGCGTGGGAAAAAATCTCCATAATTTTTGATACAACCGCTGCCGCAAGCTCCTATGGCACTTTGTATGATGCGCTTTGCGCCTCGTATGGCGAACCTGATTCGGCGGCGTTTACAACGAATAGGCTGGGGCTCACAGGTACCACTCCGACAGATCAGACCTTTCCCGTTTTTTCGGACGGTTTCAGCGCGGCTGTTGTACAGGTCGCCATTGACGGCGGACTTGAAGTCAGTCTCAATTCCAGATGGAAAAACATCACATTGACCTTGGTTCCTGATGACGGAGAGCTTTTCTTATATCTGGAAGTTTATGCAAGCGAAAGCGGCTTGATTTTCTACTAAACCGGCAAATCCGCCGCCCCGATGGTTGACCGCCCTACACCAGCCCGCTCAAATCCCCGCCGTTCATCAGCGCGTCGTTAAGCGCCTTTTGCCGCTGAATCTCGCGTTCTCCCGCGCGGCGCGGTATCTGGGCGTTGTGCTTTGCTGCCTCCGCGCTCTGCTTTTCCTTGCCCTTTAGCTTGCTTGTATCGCGCCCGCGCACGTATAGCCGCGCGGATAGCGCCGTACCCTCTCCAAGCCCGCGCAAAAGCGTTAAAAACGCGTACCAGTGCAGCCGCTCCACGCGCAGCAGGTCTATCCCGTACTGTTGCAAAAACGAAGCGTACATTACGTCCGCGTCAAACTCAAAATCCATGGGCGGCGCGTTGGGATCGCGCCGCCTGCTTTTATCGCCCGGGCTTAGCCATTCAAGCATCAGCCGCATCCCGTCGGGCGGAACGTCGCCGGGATAAAACAACCCGCATGCCAGCGCGGGCTTGTGCCTGTCCGCAATGTCCGGGTCGTCCAAAAGCCGGAAGATTTTCAGCGCGACGCGAAAATCCCCGTTGACCGGGTACGCAACGCCGTCCGCGTCAAGCGTTTCCGGCAATACGCGCGCAAGCGGCTGCGACAGGCTGAACGTCCACTTCGGCCCAAACCCCTGCGGGTTTTGGGCTTCGGCATTCATTCGCCCTTGGCGAATTTCGGTGCCTCGGTTCGCTTCGCTCTCCCTCCGTATCGGCCCAAACCCCTGCGGGTTTTGGGCTTCGGCATTCATTCGCCCCTGGCGAATTTCGGCGCCTCGGTTCGCTTCGCTCTCCCTTTTCCACTCACTCATAGCTTTCCAGCTTCTCGGTGTAGCTGCGCGCGGCGGCCTCGGCAATCAGCGTCATCACGTTCAGCGCGTCCGCCATGCGCACGGGCCGTCCGGCGCTGATCTTTGCCATCGCGCCCTCGCCCAGCATCTCGTCCACGGCGGCGGCGCACTCGCGCACGGCCTTCAGCACCTGCGCGGGCGGCGTTTTGGCGCTTAGCTTGGCGTACCTCGCGCTGATTTTCAGCGCCTGGTCGAAAATATCCGCGTCGCTCATCCGTAGCGTGAACACATGCCCGTTGACCTCGATGGACGGCGCGGGCCGGAAATCATAAATAATTTTCTGCATGTTTTTATCCTTTCTATGTATGACAAATACCCTTTAATACGTGAAATTTACAGGCGCGCCGCCTTCCCGGCGTGTGCAAAACCCGTTTTGGAAGCTCGGTGGGCTGAAGTTTCCCAAATTAAATGCGAACATATGTTGCTATTTCTCTTTAGCTGTGTTACAATGGGTTCAGCAATTCAAAAAAATGAATACCAAGGAGGATTTATTCATGAAACGATTTCTTTGCGCCCTTCTGGCCGCCCTGCTCGCGCTTCCCTGCGCCGCCCTCGCCTATGAGGATCAGCCTTTTACCGAGGAACAAACCTTCGGCCAGTATTCCTTCAAGGTTCCCGCCGGCTGGAAGGTTTATCTGGATGACGACGGCGCCCGTCTGGACTGCTACGAACGCTCCGACGGTACCGGCACCGGCGCAGCCATCGTCGTGCTGTTGATGGATCTCGCCACCCCCGCCTATACCGATCAGAAGGGTGCCGATGCCTTCCTAAGCTTGCTGATGGAAAGCACCGAAGTCTCCAATTATTCCATCGTCACAGTCGATGAATGCCCAGCCTCCCGTTACACCCGCCGCCAGAAGCTCGCGGGTGAGGAAAGCGTCGTTTCCACCGCGACGATTCTCAATCGCAATTCCGCGCTCACCGTTGTGTTCAGCATCCGGGACGATTCAGCGCCCGAGCAGCAGGAAAAGCAGTTTGACGCGTTCCTTTCCACCTTCGTCGCCAAGCAGGACCCCGTCAAATATCCTGAGGGCATTTACAAGGTAGGCAGCGATCTCGACCCGGGCGAGTACATCATCTTCGCGGACGGCTCCTTCCCCGCCTATTTTTCCATTTCCAGGGATAGCAACGGCGATAAGATCATCGCCAACGACAACTTTGATTACAACTCCATCATCACCGTCAAAAAGGGTGAGTACCTCAAGGTTTCGCGCGGCTCCTTCTATCCCATGGACGAATACGCCGCCACCGGCACCATGGATACCACCAAAAGCGGAAGCATGTTCAAGGTAGGCGTCACCCTCGAGCCCGGCGAGTACAAAATCAAGGCCGATAGCTCCGGCAAGGGCTACTATTGCATCTATAAATCAAGCCGGCAGGATAAAATCGTCGCCAACGACAATTTCTCCGGCCAGGCCTATGTCACCGTCAAAAAGGGTCAGTACCTTGTGCTCAACCGCTGCACCATCGTAAGCAAGGAGTAGCGGCGCAAGGAAAGGCAAAAGGTGGCGTTGGAGGCGTGAAGCCCCCAACGCCACGCGTAAAGCAGCTTATTCGCCTGCCCCATCCTCCGTAAACGCCTTTGTCGCGGTGTTAAACGCGCCCGCTACAAAGTCGCCCATCTGGTGCAAGGTGCCGCTGGCGGTTACCACCTCGGTGGCCTCGCCGCTGATATCGCCCGGCTCCACGCACACCTTAAACTTGCGGGCGCGGAAGGTGTTGGCGCTTTCGGCCACGGGGTCGTACAGGTCTGCACGCACGTACTCAAACTCTGCGTCCTCGCCGGTCAGCTGGTCGTGCGCCACCCTGATCAGCGCCGCCACGGCCGCCTCATCCTGGATGAACTGCGTATCGTAACTGAAGCTGTTCTCATACCCCGTCACGGTGGAGGATGCGTTTTTGTCGTTGATGTAGGGCTGGGTGTCCACCTTGGGGCTGGGGCTCTCGTTCAAGCTGGTAAAGCCCGCGCCCATCAGGTGAAATTCAACTGCTTCCCCCGCGCCCTTCACGCCCAGGTAATCCGCGATCTGGTACCTCATAATCTTTTTCATACGGCTTCTCCTTTGTCGATATAATTGATTTCCAGCGTAAGCTGGTACACCGCGTCCCCGGTGGACGCGTCCTGCATGGTAAACGAACCGCTCACTCCCACGCGCTGGCATTCCCGCCCGTGCTGAAGCTCCGGCAGCTCGCCCGCCATGCTTTTTTGTCTTACCCAGCGTTCCAGGCCCTCCAGCCACGCCTGCGCGTCCTGGCGCTGGCGCTCGGCCTGCGCGGGCTGGCGCGCCAGCAGCAGGTAATAGGCCGTCACGTCGCGCGTGCCGTCCACATAGCAGTGGATGCTGGTCTGCTGGTCCTTGTACAGGCCGTAGGCCTCGGCTTGCGCCGCGAGCTGTTCGGTGGAGATTTCCTCGTCGATCGCGATATCTCCAAACCCGTACAGCCAATTGATCAATGCTTTGGATACTGTCATTTTGCACCCGCCAGTTTCTTTACCCGCGCAAGGATGGCTTCTTTGCCGCCCCCGGCCTTCATGCGCTCAAACCACAGGTTGCCCCGCATGGGCGCGCCCTGAAAGGTTGCGGGCGTATAGTAATGCTGCCGTGCGTAGGGCGCGGTATAGGCAACCCGCCCGGCGCGGGCCGTGCCTGCGCGCTTCAGCGTGCCGCCGCCCTTTGGCACATAAGGCTCGGACAGCCTCAGCGCCTCGCCGCCCATCAGCTTTTCGGCAGGGCCGCCTGGCTCCAGGCCGCGCTTTTTAAGCATGTTCTCCACCGGGGCCGTCGTAAGCTTCGCGCTCAGCTTTATCATCCCGTTCTCCTTCCGCGGCGGCTATGGACTTGCGCCGCGTTTCGACTGTTCCTCATACCGCCGTCACCCGCCAGTGCCTTAGCCGCCCGCGCGGCGTGTTTACGCTCACGGCCTTTACCGACGCGTAGCCATGCTCCTTTTGGAGCCGCTGGAGCGGATAACCGTCTCCGGGCTCCACCACGCATTCCCCCAGAACAATCACATCCAGGTTTCGCGACGCGTCCAGCGTCCAACCCATCTCCCGCCCGTCGTCCGCCGCAAAGGCGGGCGGCGTAAGGTAACGCCGCCCGCCCGCGTCCACGCCCTCGGGGATGGTAATGCTCACGGTTTTTGCCAGCAGCAGCCTGCCGTCCTGTGACAGGGCCAACTCGGCCCTTTGACGTATCTGCACGCCGCGCATCACGGTGCGCTGCCAGCGGTCCGTCCCGCCCCTTCCCCCTTCGCGCCAGTGGTTATACAGGGTGATGGTATCCCCAAACATAGCCCTGTTCACAGCGCCCTCACCAGCCCCGTTCCACAGAGGCTCGCGCGCGCGGCGGCGCAAACCTCAGCGTCCGCCTCCGCCGCCGACGCGCTCCCATAGCTCTCGGCATAGCCGTCGTTTGACACGCTTTTAACGCCAAGCCCCTGTCCGGTCCGCATCTGGGCATGCATCACGCGAAGCATCGCACACAGCGCGTCCCCCACCAACCCGTAGCGCCAGTCGTCAGGCCTCAGGCCGACGACGCGCCGCGCCGTCAGGGCTTCCAGCCTGCGGGTGGCCACGGGCAGCAGCGCGTCAAACGCCGTTTCGTCCATTCCGTCAATCATAGCGCCGCAGCGCTCCCACGTCACGCCATACATGCCCGGTCCCCCTTTACGCCCCGGCGGACGCTGTAACCGCCGCCACACTGGATACGTACAGGCCGCCCAGCTTGTTGTCGTAAGCGTCGTTGAGGCCGTATACCCGGTAACCGAACTTCCACGCGTCGGCGGTCTGGTTCTGCTCGGGAGTGACGACCTTCGGCGCCACATGCTTGGTAAACTGGATAACCGCCGGCTTGTAGGCAATTAGAAAGTTCAGGTTGGTTGCGCCCGTAGCCTTCGTGTAGCCGCCCGCGCGGTTGGTGTCGTCGTCAGCGCCGGTAAGCAGCGTCACGGCGCTGTAGAAGCGGCTCTGCGGCACCTTGATCACCCCCGCGAACAAATCAAGCGTCGCGCGGCTCTGGTAGGTATCCATCGCGTCCAGCATCGCGCGCAGCGTCGGGGTGATAAATAGGTAGCGCTCCTCCTGCGGCACCTCGGCCTCGTCCATCTGGGTCATGGCGGCGCTAAGCGCTGCGTGCACGGCCTTGCCGTCGGTAAAGGAAGCCTTCACGGCACGGTTGCTCTCGGGCGTTTTCGCCGTCAGAGCGGCGAAGCGCACGGCGTCCAGTTCCGGCGCCACCTTCATGCGGATAAACTCGCTTGCCAGCCTGCCGTACGCAAGCCCGGCGCTTTCCTCGTTGTCCACCGCGTCCACGGTAAACATACGGCCACGCTCATAATTAAAGGGCTTGCTCTGGGTGCTCAGCGTCACGCCGCCCATCGCGTAGCCGTCCTCGTGGTCGTAGTCGCCCAGCCCATCCATCGAAATTTTCGGGATAATAATTTCATGCGCATTCGCGCCCTGCTGCGCCAGAAACGGCTCGCTCTCCAGCACGCTGGAAAGCGACGCCAGCCTGAACGCCTCGTCCAGCAGCGGCACATAGGCCTTAAACTGGGCAATAGTATTGGTAATCGCCATATTTTGTTCCATCCTTTCTTTTCTTGACAAACCTTGTTGGATAGCCTGAGGGCGCGAAAGCCGCTTCGCGTCAGCCACACCTTTCAACGGATAGCCCCATCACCGCGCGCATGCGCGCGTCCCCGTCCCCGTCGGGAGGGACGCCCGCATTGCCGCCAATATCGCGCCTGCCGCCTGTGGGGATGGGCGTGGCCCGCTCAAACAGGTAACCTTCGTCCGTAAGCAATTGCTCCAGCGCCGCGCAAACGGCCCCGGGTTGGTCGTCGCTTTCGCGCAGCGCGTCCATGTCCAAAAGGGACTTGATCGCCCGGGGGTTACGTCCGCCCCGTTCGCGGATGGCCCCGTCCAGCAGCGCGCCGAATTCCGCATCCGCAAGCCTTTGCCGCGCGTCCTGAACATCCGCGTCGTACCGGGCCTGAAGCGCGTCCAACCTCGCCTGAAGCTCTCTCGCGCTCTCCGCGCCTCCGGCAGCTTCGGCCAGTTCCCGTTCCTTCCGCTGCAATTCAGCCTGTGCGGCGGCAGCCGCGTCCTTGTGGGCCCTGATTTCCTGGTGCATCGCGTTTAGAAGCGCGTCCACCGTCTCCTTGTCCGCCGCGTCGCCCAGAAGCTTTTCCATTTCCTGTCGGGTCATGTGTTCCTCCTTACGCTTTTAACGTCTGTGCTGACAATGGTTTGCCGCGCCTTCGCGCATGTAAAAAGCGCCCCGGCATGCCCGCCGAAGCGCTGGTGGAATGGCTCAAAGGATGCGCCAGACATAGAAACCGGCGCTGTTCTATACCACCGTTATTTCATATTTATCCATTCGACATCCACATTGTTATTTATCAATATAGAAACTAATAAATATCTCATAACTATTGAGCACTCCAGCATCCATATCATTCCATGCAAAGTTGTTTCCTGCCATTATTAAAGGATAAACTGCCTTTTTCATGGTTGAACCGTTTGGTGTTGTATACTCTTCTTCATACTTGAAATCATATGTATCATGCATTCTGACATAATACTTCTCCTTCACACCACTTTTTACGATTGATATACGTGCATCCACGTTGTGAAGTGACCCAAACATATCCATATTGCTATTGAATGTTACAGAAAACGTCTTGTTGAAATTTCTGGCGGTCACTTGTCTATTAAACTCAGCCTGAAAATCCGGATCATTCTTAATATCTTTTGCAAGAGAACTATTATTGTCAAAATGGAGATTGGACGATTTGTACTGATTTGAATGACTTAACAATGTAGCTGAATGCTTCAAACCAGCGACACTCAACGCTATGCTGACTTTATTCCACACTCTTCTTATCGTTCCGAAGAAAAGTTCATCAAAAAACGCTTCCAAAAAACTATTTCCAGAATGGTCTGAAAACAGCAAAGGTGAATTGCCGCAATATGCAAATTGATTATGTTGCATAAGCAAGCCTATCTTCCCCATATTCGTATCCGCATTCACAAACCGTCCCCATCCGGGATTGTAATACCTGCTCCTCAGGTAATACAGCCCCGTCTCCTCATCAAACACATACCCCCTGTACCTGAACGGATTGTACGTACCCAGCGTACCCGCCAGGCCGCCCGTCTTGCTTACCGGCGCGCCCCAGGCGTCGTACCTGTATTCTACAACGGTCGCGCCCGTGGAATCAATCAGCGCGACCACATCGCCCTGTAAATTGTGCACATACCCGTATTTATTTCCATTAAACTCCACAATCGCGGGCCTGCCCTGTGCGTCATAGAAGAAATGCAGCCGGTTTCCGTCCATATTCGCTTCCATAATTTGCTTACCATGCAGCACATAATCCGTGGTGCCGGCGGTACCCGTTTTCTTTACGCGAAGGCCGTCATGGTTGTAGCTGAAAGCCACGCTGCCGCCGGCGCCGCTCATGCCCGCAAGTTGCCGCCCGGCCTGCCAGGCATATGTCCAACCGTCATAGGTAAGCGGGTTTCCGATCGCGTCATAGGTGATGGCCTTTCCGTCGTAGGCGGTCAGCTTGTCCTTCCAGTTGCTGTCGCCATAGGTGTACGTATGGGTTGGGGTGGCCTCGCCCACCGCCTCGCCGGTCGTGTAGGCGTGCGCGTTCGCCGCCAGAAGGTTGCCGCCCCGGTCATAGGTATAGGTGAAGGTCTTGTTCTGGAACGGATCGTCCACGCGGATCAGCTGGCCCAGCGCGTCGTAGCCATAGGCCGTGGCCTGATCGTTTCGGGCCTCGGTGGCAATATTGCCCACGTTGTCATAGGTATAGGCAAAGCTGTGCCCGGCCTGCGTCATACTGCCGGTCAGCGGCGTCGTGCTGTGATCTCCCTGGCCGCCCTCCACAAAGGCATACGCCGTGCCATAGGTGGTGCCGCCCACGGTGAGCGTCCTTTTGCTTACGCGGCCCAGCGCGTCGTAGGTATAGGCAACCTTGTCGGACGCGGAGCCGTACTGCACGGTTGTGGGGCGGCTCTCGTTGTCGTAGGCGTAGGTGGTGGTATAGACGCGCGTATCCGCCCATTCCTTGAAGGAGGACAGGTTGTTGTAGGTATCGTACCCAAGCTCCGTGCGGTACGCCGTCCCATCCTCGCAATCTGTCCGCACCCGCATCAGGCGGTTGGCGTTGTCATAGCCGTACGAAATCGTGCGCAGCAGGTTCATGTCCCGCAACCTGCCCACCTGTCCGTTCGCGCCAAACTCGTACAGGTATCGGTCCGCCGTCTCCTCATCGTACCGCATGCCCGTCACGCGCTTAAAATCGTCGCGGGTATAGCGCACCTTGCCGCCGTTGCCGTATTCCACGCGTTCTAGCAGCTTGTCGCCCGTAAGGGTGTATACGTTGGTGGACAGCGTCTGTGCGCCGACCTTTACCGTGGTGGGGTTGCCCAGCTCGTCGTAGGCAAAGCCGTAGCATACGTCCGCCTCCATGTCGCTGGTGGTGTTGTGCTTCACGGTGGTAAGCCGCCTGGCGTCAGAATAGGCGTACTCGTTCCTGTACGTCTTGCCGCCGGTCGTCGCGGAGGTTTCCGTCAGCAATTTCAGCACGTCGTAGGTATAGGTGATTTGCTGGCCGTTTGCGTCCGTCACCGAATCAAGCGTGCCTGAAACCGCCCCGTAGCTAGTCGTGCTGCTCTTGCCCCTCGCATCCGTCTGCGAAACGGGGTAGTTTGAACTGCTGTCATAGCTCGCGACGCTCTTCATAAACGCCGTCGTCGCGGAGGCGGAGGTTTTGCTTTCCATTCCGTTGCCCGCCTCGTCATGGCTGAACTCCTGGATCACGCCCAGCGGGCTTACGCTCTTTTTCAGCAGGTGCCTTTTCTTTTCATCGACCGTCGTTCCGTATTCCAGCGTCGTTTTCACCGTGCTTGCGCGCCCCGGCCGCACGTAGCTGGTCAGGTTGTTGTAGCTGTCGTAAACGGCGCTGTCCTGCTTGCTGGCAAGATCCTTCGTGGCCAGGATATTGCCCTCACCGTCGTATTGGTACGTCTGGCCGAACTCCTCCCGGAACATGAAAAAGCCGTCAAAGTCCGTATAGTTGATGTTGCGCTCATAGTCCACGTTAAAGCGCACGTACGAGTAATCGCACGGCGCGATCACAGGCCCCGCCGCGAACTGCCAGTCCGACCATTCCTCGCTCCATTCGATGGAGGGCGCGTTTTGGCGCGTTCCGCCTGTTGTCGGCAGGAAAGATACACGGATGTTGTAGCGGAAGTTCTCCCCCTTGCGCGGCATGCTGTGGTTCATCGACCACCCGCCCGCGGTATAAACGTCGCCCTTCCTGCCGGACAGCGACAGGTCCTGGTAGATGCCAGCGTATTTGGTCCGGCCCGCGCCGTAGATTCGGAAGGTGTTGGCGGTCAGGCACTCCGGCTTCACGCCGTCATAGGTGGCGTACACCGCGTCCATCGAGGTGTTGGAAGCATTCGCCTTCCATCCCTGCGGCGCGCCCAGGTTAAAGTTGAAATCGCCGTTCACCAGCACGTTGTACTGGTTCATCAGCGGCCCCTGCTCCAGCTGAACGCAGTCAAACCAGGCCGTACCCACGGCGTTTTCCGCTACCAGGTAAATTCTTGCGTCGCTGGTGGTCGCGTCCGCGGGAACGGTAAAGGTATAGCTCAGCCGCGTATACTCACTGCCCAGCTCCGGCCCATAGCAGGCGCTGGATACCACGTAATCGCCGATGTTCACCTGGATGCGCACGTCAACGCTGCCGGTACGCCTCGCGTAAAAGGAGAAGGTATAGGTTTTGCCCTTTTCCAGGGTAATCAGCTGGCTCGCGGACGCGAAGCCCAAATTGGGGCCGATGGTGATTTTCGCGCTCTGGCTTCCCAGGTAGTGGGAATCGCTTGCGTAGCCCGCGCTGTTGCCGGACGTTGGATTGTAAAAATACCAGTCGGCCGTTCCTTCAAAGCTGTGGTTTTTGATGTAGTTGCTCACCACGTGCTGCATTTTGGAAACCACCTGGGGATGATTGACGGGCTGATCCGGCGAATACTTCGCAAAGTAGGCGTATCCCAGTCCGTCGTTAACGGATACCACATTGCCAAAATCATTAAAATGGTAAAACAGCTTTTTCCCGTTGGGAACGGTCAAATCCGTCACCACGGTCAGCATGTCGCCATATTCGTACAGGCAGCTGTCGCCCACCGTCTCGCCGTTTGACAGGGTTGTCTTCTTCACGCGGTAGGGCGCCCGCTCCGTGTAATACTCATAGGTAACGGTCAACCCGTCGGCGTTTCGCGCGCTTTCCAGCAGACCCAGCGTGTTATACGTATAGGTCGCGGCGTTGCCGTCCTCATGAAGGATGCGGATGAGCTTCCCATCGTCGTTATACTCATAGTGCAGTCCGGTTTCGTCGGTATATCCGGGTGCGAGAATCGCCTCCGTTCTGCCATCCTCCAGGATTCGGAAGGCCGTCAAGCGTCCCGCGCCGTCCGTCGCGCGGATCATCGTCCGTCCGTACAGCTGCTCAAGCGTCGCCAGGTTTCCGCAAGCGTCCCGGATTTCCTGAAGCATGGCGACGTTGTTATAATTCCCGTTAAATTCGGCAGTCGGCGTCGGGAATACCATTTGGTTATCCATCTTATCCTTAATGGTGGCGATATTGCCCGTGATCGTCAGCGTCAGCGACAGGCCGGACAGATCCTTCCACTCGCCGGAAACCAGCTTGAAGTGGTGGCGCGTGCCGTCGCCGTCCGTATACACGTAGTACACAACGCTGCCGGAGCTGTCCTCCAGCGTTTCCTTGTGCAAGCACTGGTGCAAGTTCAGCTTCCATCCGTAGCCGGAGGCAAACGGGTCGATGTCGTGGTAGCAGGAGTTATATACATGGCTGACGGAAAGCGGCATGCGGCTTCCGGTCGTCACCGTGTCCTGGTGCTCGAAAATCAGGTTGCCGTTATACAGGCTCACATGGCCCACGCCCGCCCTGCCCGCCGGCTGGTCCTCGTAGGCAAGGTAATCCTCCAGGCCCGCGAGGCTTACGTAATTGATGGTCACAAACGGCTTGTAGGTGGCGTGGTCGCTGGTGTACAGCTCAAAATAGGTGCTTGTGCCGGCTTCCAGCGCAAAGCCGTAGTTGGTGCCCGCGTACCACTTGCGCACCAGGTTGGAAATATCGTAGGTATACCAGGTGCCGTAGGCTTCCATGTAGGCGTAGTCCAGCGCCAGGCTGTTCAGCGCGGGCGCGTTGTTGTAGGTAATGGTCTGGCTGCTCCAGTCGCCCAGCGCCTCTTTCAGGTAGATGGACGCCGCCATGGTGGGGGTCGTCTTGGTTAAAACGCTGAAATACGCCTTGGTCACATAGTAAGAGGAGTCGATCTCCGGCAGGCCGGAGCCCAGAAACTTGATAAACGCCTTGCTGGTTCCCCAGCTGCTGTTGTTGTAGGAAACCTTCATACCTACGCCCGCGTAGGGCTGAACCGTATTGGGGCTGTAGCTGGTAACGAAGTTATCCTCGATGGCGCTGGAATGCTTTTTGGAGATCACCGCCGGGTCCAACACCACGGGAAACTGCGCCTGATCAAGCCAGACCTCGTCCGGGGTATAGGTCATGCGCCACACATCGTGCTCGCCGGTGGGCGCAAGCGTAACCAAAACCCCGCCAAACGCGCCTTCCGTCGTGCTGTCCTTCATAAAGGGCGCGGGCAGCACAAAAGGAACGTCGCCCGTAGGCGCGATGATCTGGATGTCGCCGTTCTCCTTAAGCGAGGGAACCATGTCCGGCACGCTCAGCAGAAAGGAGAGCGGCCGCGCGGACTGACGCGTGAAAAAGATGATATCATCCTTGAAGGAAACGCTCTGCACGCGGCAGCGGATATCCACCCCCGGCAGGATTCCCTCAAATACCACCTCGCCGTCCAGATGGTCCAGCACGTCGCGGCGGCGGTCGCAGTCCTCATGCCGCGGACATTGGCGCTCCACAGGCCGCGGCTGGATATCGCGCGCGTCCTCCAACTGCCAGGAGACCATACGGCCCTCTTCGTCCTCCAGCAGCACCATCGCCGCGTCGGCCGTGTTATGGAACTCCGCCCGCAGCTCGTCGTTTGAGCGGTTGATAAGGTAGGTTTCGCCCGCGCCGTCGGTCATGGGGATCAGCGTGTTGTCGATCTCCCGCCACTCGCCGGTGTCCCTGTCCTGATAGTGGACCGGCTCTGGATAAAGCACGGATTGATACAACCCGCGTCCCAGGGAAAAGATTTTGCCTAAGCGGGTGCGCTTGGCATGGTTCTCTCTGCCGGGCATACGGTTCATTTCGTCAGGCGTCACCGGCCTGTCGAGGGGCTTTTTCTTCAGGTGCTCCAAGCGTCCCCGGCATTCGTTGTTGTTTCCCATGGTTGTTCTCCCTTCGTTGTTTCGCAATAGCGTGCTTTTGTGTTCACCGCGCAAAGAGCTGGCGGGCTTGCACGCTGCCCACGCCCATTCCCCGCGACCGCCGCCTACCGCGCCCCGCCATCCCCCGCCCAGGCCGCCGCCTCCCCGTCCGTCAGGTTGTAGCGCTCCTTCAAATACAGCTCCCGCACAAACCGCCCGCCGATACCCGCCAGCACGTCGCAGCGCATGTCCTCCATGCGGCTTTTTCGGTCGGTTACATAGCTGTCGTCAAACTCCACCAGCACGTTTGCATCCACGTTCCACGCCGTTCCCTGAAAAGCGTTCATAAACCACAGCCCCGCGCGCACAACGTCCGCGATATACCTTCGCGCCTCCTGCCGCTGGCGGTTCAGCTCCTGCATCTGGTCCTGTCGCTGGCCGATGTACTCCGTCGCAGTCGTGATCTGCCCGCGCTCAAACGTATACCGCCGCGTGCCGTAGCCAAACATCATCGACAAAAGCGATAGCAGCAGCTCAATCACGTCGCGGAATTTTCCCGCCCGGATTTCAGGCACAATCTCCTTAATCACGCTGTCGGCGCTGGGCAGCTTGTCGGCTCCCAGCATCACAAACCGCTGGCGCAGCTGCTCGTTGGGGGTGATGGGTACCAGCTGCTCCGTAGCCACGCCGCCCACGGTCGATACTACGCGCTTAAAGTTGCACAGCACCTCGTTAATCAGCACGATCTTCTCCGCCGTGTCAATGTCGCCGTACAGCGCGGTAAAGGCCATGTCCAGCGCGCGCAGCACCGGGATGGCGGCCGCGATCTTTGGCAGCCCGAAGCCCTCCATATTTCGCAGATGGTTGACCTCCGCCACGCGCATCACCGCAAACGGCCTGACCGGGCCCAGAACGGCCCGCTCGTCCGAAACCGCGCGCCAGGTATGGTCAAACGTTACGGTGCGGTAAGCGTAATTGCCCGCCGCATCCCGCGTGCATACCACCAGCACATGCCGCTTTTCACCCCTTACAAGCGAATCGCCCACAAACGCGGCTTCCGTCACATCCTCGCCCTCCGCGCTCAGCGGCATGAAGCCTCCCGCTTCGATATAGTTGAGCCTGAGCGTCCCTCCCCGGTAGCATAGCGAGCCGTCCGGGTTCTGGTATTCCTCCGCGCCCTCCACGCGCCAGTAGCACGCCACGGTGCCCTCTGCCGCGCACAGCTCAAGCTGGCGGCGGTACTGCGTCTGAAAGGCGTTTTGCTCCAGCAGCCGGTTCACCGCCTCAAACTGCGTCCGCGCGTCCGCTCCCTCTCCTCCGGCGTTGATCTGGACCACCTCGCACAGGTTCGCATCGTCGGCGCAGGCCCGCTTGGCAAAACCCATCTGAAGCATCTCGTACTTTTCGCCGTTCACCCGCACGCGCGCGTGCTCCTGCGCCTCGTCCGCGCGGTACCAGCGGTCGCAGCGGTCAATCACCTCGTAGGGCCGTTGGTTTACCTCATAGCCCATTCCGTTCAACACGCTTACAATAGCCGAATGCAAATACCTTATCCTCCTTTATTTCCAACGCCTTTTGGGCGCAAAAAAAGCGCCGTGGCTCATGCCATAGCGCGGTAAGAGATAAACGCTGAAAGAACCGTTGGGGACGTTGGGGGCACGGCGCCCCCAAACCCCGCGCCAAAGGGATTCATCCCTTTGGAAACCCAGATCTAGCTGCGCGCCGCGCGGCTAGTCGAAGGGGCGTCCCCTCCGGTCCTCTGTTCCTCCTCAAGTACCCCATCCCCATAATACACGCTGTGCTTCTCTGCCCCCTGCTCGAAAAACCGCCATTCCTCGCAATGCGAGGTTCCACAGGGGACTGCGGTCAGCTCGTACCCTCCGGTCAGCTTCACGCTCACGTCCCCATAAAGGCTGACCGACGCGGCGATCACCCGATGCCCGCCCTCCGCCAGAAACGCCTTCGCGCTCTCGTCATACAGGCTGTCGAAACTTTGGTCGCTGTCAAAGGTCTCCTCGTCGGCCTCGCTTCCGGGGATGTACATATCGTTCACACCGATCAATATCCGGTTTTCGTCGGTCAGCCGCACGGGGCATTGCGCATGCAGATGAAAACTCTGCCCTTGCCCTTCAAACGCGATACGGGGCATATCTCCGGCCCGGTAAAAGTCCTGTACTTTCATCCCGATGATCCGGGAGAGCCTCTTGTTCATCGCCGCTTGCATTGAAATCTCCATTTTTTCTCCTATCCGCGCTCAGCCCATCGTGCCGCACGCGCCCTATTCCTCTTCAAGCACTCCGTCCCCATAATATACGCTGTGCTTCTTCGCGTCCTGCTTGAAAAACCGCCATTCCTCGTCGTGCGTGGTTCCGTAAGGAGTCACCGTCAGCTCGTACCCTCCGGTCAGCTTCACGTTCACATCCCCATAAATACTGACCGACGCGGCGATCACCCGATGCTCGCCCTCCGCTAAAAACGCCTGCGTACGCTCGTCATACAGGCTGTCCCAATCTTGAGAGTTGTCATAATTCTCCCTGTCGGCCACCTTGCTTCCGGGTTCGTACATATCGCTCACGCCGATCAGCATCCGGCTTTCGTCGGTCAGCCTTATGGGGCATTGCGCGTGCAAATGAAAGCTCGGCCCTTTCCCTTGAAACGCGATACAGGGCATATCTCCGGCCCGATAGAACCTTTCCAGGTTCATCCCAATGATCCTAGAGAGCTTCTTGTTTATCGCTGCTTGATGTTTCTTTTCCATTGCTTACCCACGCTTTCGTTCTTCAAAGCTTCCGCTTCTTCCAGCAGTTCCTTATATCCATAGTTTTTATGACTGATTTCATGATGAAACTTGCTGCCGGCATCCTTGGTCAAATCGGTTTTTTGAACCACTTTCCGGCTCTGTCTGTTTTGCGCCTTGTTATTCCGTGGCGTACCCTTCTTCTGCTTGTCAAATCCCGAGCCTCTTCCGCCCATAGTTTACTCCCTTTTGCATCTCCGTTCAACTGTTTTGTAAAACGCCTCCACCGGGCAGATATTGCCTCGGCATTCCTTTGGAATGATGCCGAAGAACAAAACCGCCTCCGGCTTCAGCCGTTCCATCATCGCGTCATATCCACGGACAAACGCCGCTTTGGTATCTGCTCTGCGCTGCGTCCCCACGCTGGACACGCTCACCACGCAGCCCGTCGGCTCCCCGTCAAAGCACCAGGCAAAGCTGTCCTCATCGCCCCAGCAAATCGTCGGAATCACCGTAACGCGATGCTTCTGCCAGTACGCCGCCAACCAGTGCTTGCGGTAATGGTTGTAGATTCCCAGGGCAACAGGCATATCGGTGTAAATGCTAAAGTCCGGCGATAGCGCCACCCCCGCCTTGGCGAGGATCGGCACATACCGGTCCGGACTTGCCCACAGCCTGTGAATGCGGTAGTCGTCCACATACATACTCACGCCCATATTTTTATCAAAGGGCTTGGAAAGGTCGTTAAACGGCCTCCATTCATCCACATAAGGAAGCGCCTGCGCGCGAATGATCGGAATGCCATAGGGGCCGGCAACCTCGCCGGGTTCAGGTATCCAAAGCTGAAGCCTCTCAAACAATTTGCAATCCATTTACGTCCTCCCCCTTCTCGCAATCTCCCATGTGCTCAACCTCATGCCCTACGCCTTGCCCCACTCCGCCGCCGCTCTCCCCGCAGTTTAACCGCGTACATCCTTTTAGCAACAATTGGGAAGAAAAAAGAAACGTCCTTCGTTTCTATTTTTAGATCGAAAGCGCCCCATCCCAAGCCGCTATATGAAGGGAGAAAAAAGACATGCTCAGAAAAAGCCCGCGAACGTTCCTGGCCGTCGCTTGCTGCTGCGTGCTGTGCCTGCTCAACGGCGCGTCCGCGCTGGCCAGCGGCAGCGAGCAATGGACGTCGCAAATCCCGCAAGCCCTTAAAGCCGCTTTTACCGGGCCGCAGTGGGAGGGGTATACCTGTGTGGACGGTTTTGCCTTTTATCCCGTCGACAAACCCAGCGGCGAATATTCCTCCAACATTGCTTTCCTGATCATGCGCAAGGACAAAGCCTATACCTTCTGTGTTCTTCAACAGGAATATGACGAGTGGCAGTGGCGTGCCAAAGCTGAGAAGCTCCTGCCCTACGATGAGGATGCGGCTCCGGTCATTACCGTCTGTGATGATTTGAATTGGGTATGGATTGAGTATGAGCTTGCGAATGGATATCGCGAGGAACTGACCTTTGTGCGATTCGACGGACTGAATTGGTATCTTGGGGAATACCGCAAATATTGCGCAAAAGAGCCGATACAGGAAGAATTCCAGGTCCGGCTTGATGTGGAAAAATACTTTGGCTTGTGTTTTGATTTGACCAGTCAATATTATGGTGACCGAAAAAAACGCGTAGACGAATTCAAAGCCATCGTAAACGACCATCATGAATTCTTCGTCACGGAGAGGAAAAACGGCCGGCTCCTGTACGATCAGCAGCCCTTTTACGGAATCCTGGATTTGGATATCAACACGCTGGATATCGCCGCCTTCCCCCGAACCATCGAAGCTGTATTAGAGCGGTTTTCCGCCACCCCCGCGGACCGAAGCGAATGGCTCTGGAGATAGGCGGGCGGCCGCCTCGCGAACCACGGCCGCCCTTGGAATCGCCGTCAGTTTAATGGTTACATGGGCTGGTAAAGCCTTGCCTTTGTCGTGGAGCCAATCGTGCCATTGACAGGCGTAATGCCCTTCGCCTGTTTAAAGGCCTCCACGGCGCTCACCGTAGCCGTATCAAGCGCGCCCGTAACGGTTCCGCTATAGAAGCCAAGGCAGTTTAGCCGCCTCTGCACATTTGCGATATACGCGTTGGAGTCTCCTTCCGTAAACGTTTCCGTGCCGAAGTCGGACATGGCGGTGGTAAAGTCCTCCTCATCGCTATACCCCACAAACCGGTCGCTGCTCGCTGGCGCGTTCAGCGTATCGGCCATGTGATAATAGACGGTAAGCGTGTCCGGATTCCGTATCACATCGTTTTGATTGGCGGTATGTCCACAAACATATACAGCGCCATCGCTGCCGACATCCCGGCTTGCCAACACTACGTGGGGCAAATTGTTCATATCGACGATTGTAGTGTTGTTCTCAACTTTAGTCGCAGCCGTATACACCAGATCGCCCTTTTTAACCTGCGCCTTGCCGCATTCGCTGGCATAACCCCTGTCAACCAGGTAATTCCGCTGTTGAACCGTCAACGGCCAGGCGTCTCCGCGATTCGGCGTCCCCGCCGCATATGGCGTATAGTAGCACCAGGGCTCCTCCATCGGCACCCCGCCGGCGAACAGGCATTGTGAAACAAAGTTAGCGCAGTCTTGATCTAATGTCTGAAACCCTGTCGAATACGTATCCGCAAACTGCTTTGCGTAAGCGACCGCCTCGCTTCTCCTGTACGCGACCGGCACGGCGGGCTCCGCCTCACACATTTCCAAAGCGTCCAGCCACACGTTCGTCATGGTGCTCCCGGCAAGCCAGGAGGTGGAAATCACAAGCATGATTCTGACGCTTTCACCGCTTGCCTCCGGTATGGTAAGCTCATAGCCCTTCATGCCGGTAACCGTTTCGTTTAGCGGTACGGTATACTTCGCGTTTGGGATTTGTCCCCCGGCCATCGGCAGGCAGTTGATGCTTACCGTCACGTTTCCCTCATTCTGGAACGTCGCGTGAAACCGGATGCGGTAGGTCTTTCCGGGCGTCACATAGATATCGCTCATGTACGCCTGAAAGGTTTCCCCATTCGTAATCTGCGTGCAGCGCAAGCTCCGGCTGCCGTCGTAATGCACATCCGTCACATAGCTTGGGGTGCTCGTCCCATAAAAAACCCATCCCGAATTGTTTTCAAAGCTCCCGTTGGGGATTACATTGCTCGATGCCATGGTTCTTCTCCTTTCTCTGGCCCGTTGGGCTTTTTCCCGGCCCGGGGCCGGTCGTGCCTCTCACCGTTTTCAGCGAAAAGCGTTTTTGTACCGCGTTTCATGTTCGCCCGTCGGCTCCCTGGCGGCGGCGACTCTTTCCCCCCTCCTTCCCCTACCGCCTGTCTATCAGCTCCACAAAATCAAGCCAGGTATAGCAAAACGCGTCCCAACGGTCATTGATGTTGCCGAGGTTCCTGTCCTCCGGCTCGTCCGGGCGCGCGTCGCTCCAGCGCAGCCGGCTCAGCGCCTTCGCCGTTTCCACACAT
The DNA here is from genome assembly GCA_023411375.1 of Bacillota bacterium. Lineage (GTDB taxonomy): Bacteria > Bacillota > Clostridia > Christensenellales > Aristaeellaceae > Limiplasma. The sequence continues at coordinate 64,338 of JAEYOW010000010.1, forward strand.
TCCGGCGAAAGAAACAGCCGCCCTTGCGAAAGCAGCCGGTCCACTGTCAGCGGCCGTTGGCTGAGCGGGTTCTTGCGGCAGCCGGAGATGTTGCGCCAGGGAAGCCCCGCCGCGCGCGCCGCCGAAATCAGGCTGTTGATCATGGTGGGGCTGGCGCTGTCGCACAGCGCCCAGTCCAGCCGTCCAAAGCGCCTGAGCGCGTCCCGGTAAAAGGCGGTGAAGCGCTCGCAGATATCGTTGGCGTCAATGCCGCGCCCATCGGGAACCGCGTCCTCCGCGAGCACAAAAAGCCGCTCGTATCCGTGGTAGCCCGTCAGGCAAAAGCAGGTGCGCGAGCCTATGCCGCCAAAATCCACACCCATCACCACGCGGGTGTAGGGCGGCGCGCCCGTTGCCGCAAAGCGCTCCGGCGCGTCGGCAAAGCGCGGAAACACCAGCCCCTCCGCGCGCGTCCACTCGCCCAGGATGTAGCGGTTGTAATACACCGTGCCCGCGTATTCGCGCTTCAGGCTTTGCACAAAGGCGGACGGCAGAAACGGGTTGTCGTTGATTGAGTAGTGCTGTACGTACACGTCCGCCGCGCCGTCCAGAAATATCTTGAACCAGTGCTCCGGCCAGGCGGGGTTGCATGTGCCGTCAAACAGGCTGTAAGGCTTGTCCAGGCGGGATTTCAGCATTTCGAACACATCCTGCCGCCAGGTCGTCACCTCGTCGCCGTAGCAGTATTTAACGCTCATGCCGCGAATGCGGTCCACATGCCGGGCATTGTCCGCGCCCATGCAGTGGGCGCGCTGGCCGAACAGCTCGGCCGTGCCGTCGCTTCGCAGCGGCCCGACCAGCTCCGGCCCCCAGATATCCCGCATCGGGTCCAGGATATTGCGCTGGATGGTACCTCTGGTGTTGCCGAGGATGACGTTGAGCCCGTCGCGCCCGCGACCGTCCAAAAGCCGCTTCGGAATGAGGAAATAATCCCCATACGTCTTGCCAGCGCGCGTCGCTCCGGTCTTTACGTTCCAACGGCGGGTGGCGTTTCGGCGGTACGCCCGCTGCATCTCGCTTTGAAACGCCATCAGCCGTCCTCTCCATCCGCCGGGAATATGCCCGGCACGCTGGCACGCTCGCCGCTAAGCGTTCCAAAGTCCGCGCCGCCCGGCTCTCCCATGTTTCCCGTGCCGCTCAGTTCGTCCAATCCCGCAACGGCGGCCGAATCCCCACCGGATGCCGCGCCGCCGTCCTCTCCGGCCTCCGCGTCCATGCGCCGCATGATGCGCTCCACGGCGGTCAGTTCCTGTCCCGGCTCCCGCGCGCCCTGCGCCACGTCGGTCAGGTCCTTCAGCACCGCCGCGAGCTGCTTGAGCCCCGCCAGGTCGACGGGCGTTCGCACCACGTTCACCTGCTCGCGGTCGGTGGTGATCTCCCGTGTGGGCTTGCCCGGCGCGTCCGGGTCGCCGTACTCGATGGCCCGCTCGCGCGTCGTCAGCTTCACCGCCGTCCGATCCAGCTCGGCGGCGGCTCGTTCCACCTGCTTAAGCAGCGCGTCGCGCGCGGATAAAATCCTCTCCCGCGCCATGCTTTCCGGCGCTCCTCCCGGGCTGTCGCCCTCCGCCCGCGCGGCCGTCCCGCGCAGCTCCGCCCAACGCTCGCGCGAGGCCCTGAGCTGCAACGTGGAATAGCTTACCCCGCGCTTTTTTGCCAGCCCCCGCAGGCTGATGCCCGTTCCCGCGTATTCCTCCCTGATCGCTCCCCATTCCGGCAAGCGTTCACGCCTCCTTCTTTGCCGGCGGCTGCGCGCCTCCGGACAATGCGTCAAAAAAAGCGCCTGACAAGCAAGCGCCTTTCAAATTTTTATTGTGTTCAGGGCGAAAGCCCTTGGCCAATCCCCTCCGCCCACCTTTGACGAGCTTATCATAACACGCCCGCAGCCCCGCCGCCTAGTCCCGCCATGTCGCGCAATTGGGAAAGAAAAACGAGGAGGAGGCTCACCCTGCCTCCCCGTTCCTTTCCCGCTCAATCAGAGCCTGAACCGCCGCCATCTGCTCTGGTGGAATGCCGTCCACCTCCGCGGGGTCGTAGATTCTCTGACTGTACTGATGCTCAATCACGCGTATTGGCGCATATGCTGCCGTTGCTCTGGGCAGCTCGTCCTCCCAGCGCCGCTGGCTGAGCCACGTTCCCGGATAGGGGATATATTGACCGCCCTGCTTTATCCACTGCTCGCTTTGCGCGTGCGCCTCAACGGCGCGCCCAAGCGTCTCACGCATCGCCCCGTCCGGGCGCAGCCTCTCCCACGCTCTCCGTGCCGCCTCCTTGCCCGCCTTACGCGGATAGGCCTTCCAAAAGTCCTCGAATCCATCGTCCTCCCCTGTCCTCTCCCCTGCGGGGGATAATGGGGGCTGATGCTTTCGCTGTTTTTCTCTGTCCTGTTTAGGTACGCAACCGGATTGCGGCCCATTGCGCGGACCGGACGGTTCGCCGCTTTTCCCTCCGCCTTCCGAACCGTCATGCGGCCCGTAGCGTAGGCCGTCACGCGGCGCGCGTTTCCGTCCGGGCTGTGGTTCGGCCCATGACCCGGCCATCAAACCGCCATCCGGCGCGCCTCCGTCCGCCTCCGTATCCCAAGGCCCATCCCTAAAGCCAGCCCGCATCCCGTTGCCAAGCTCCCGCTCATCCCTCGCCCCATAGCGGACCGCACAGCTTTTCAATCTGTATAGGGATGCCCGGTTCCCACCTCGGGCCTTCCATTCGATCAGCCCTGCCGAACGTAGCGCCTCACGCGCCCGCTTCACGCCCGAGGCCGACAGGCCCGCATGCAGCGAAAGCGCGGATGCCGCCGCACTGAACTCATCCTTCCACCCGGTCTTGTTAGCAATGTGCATCAGCGCGTACCAAAGCGCAATAGCTTGCGCGGACAGGCCTCCCGCCTCCAGCCTGTCGTGAAACGCCCTGATTTCCAGCAGATAGTTGATAATGCGTCCATCCCCCATCCCGTTATTCATATGCCATCACCCTTTCATCAACTTCTTATTTCTATTTAAAATAGATTTTTAGTGCTAAAAAGTCACCGTTATCCACCTCTAAACACCGAAAGGCCGCTCGGATTCTCTTTCAATCCTCTGTTCGTCACGAGCCGCAGGTCCTCCAACCCCGGCGAAATCTCCATGCCGTCGAATTATATTCTAATTTTATTAGATTGTCAATCCTTCCCGCCGGTACCTCAACCCCAGCCAGGAAGCGCCCGCCGCCCGTGCCGCATGCTTTAAAGACCGCCGCGCAAATGCGCGGCGGCCCAGCGTCCCGCCAAAACGGTTCGTTTCTATCAGAACAGCCTGCTTACAAACGCCAGCGTTATGCACATCGCGCAGCCCACCAGCGTGGGCAGCAATATGGCAAGCCCGGTCCACCGCACGCTTCTGGTTTCCTTATAGATCGTCAGCACCGTAGTGGAGCAGGGCCAATGGAAAAGCGAGAACAGCGCCACGCATGCGGCCGTCCATACCGTCCAGCCGTTATCCACCAGCAGCGCCCTGAGCGTATCCAGCCCCTGCGGCTCAATCAGCGTACCCTGCGCAAGATAGGTCATCAGCATGATGGGCAGCACGATCTCGTTTGCCGGAAAGCCCAGGATAAAAGCCAGCAGGATCACGCCATCCATGCCCATAAGCCGCCCGGCCGGGTCAAGGAAATCCGCGCATAACCGCAAGAGCTGCGTATCGCCCACGTATACATTGGCCAACACCCACACGCATAGCCCGGCCGGCGCGGCCACCGATACCGCGCGCCCCAGCACAAACAGCGTCCTGTCAAACACCGACCGTACGATTACCTGCCCCACCCTGGGTCGACGAAACGGCGGCAGCTCCAGTGAAAACGACGAGGGCACGCCCTTTAGCACCGTCTGCGACAAAAGCCTGGAGCACAAAAGTGTCACCGCAACGCTCAGCACAATCAGCCCCACCAGCATCACCGCGCACAGCAGCGCCCCCGCCGACCCGGCCGCAACCATAAAGAACATGCTCAGCAGTGCGATCAGGGTCGGAAACCGCCCGTTGCAAGGCACCATCGCATTTGTCAAAATCGCGATCAACCGCTCCCGCGGGCTTTGAATAATGCGGCAGCCCATCACGCCCACCGCGTTGCAGCCCAGGCCCATGCACATACACAACGCCTGCTTGCCGCACGCCTTGCACCTCTGGAAGCATTTGTCCAGGTTAAAAGCCACGCGCGGTAAAAAGCCTAAATCCTCAAGCAGGGTAAACAACGGAAAGAAAATCGCCATCGGCGGCAGCATCACGGAAATCACCCACGCCGCCACACGGTACACACCCAACACCAACGCACCCGTCAGCCATTCGGGCGCGCCCAGTCCGCGCATCCATCCAAGCAGCGTCGGCTCAAATCCCATCAGCTTTTCCGAGAGCCACGCGGAGGGCACGTTCGCGCCCGAAATGGTAATGTAAAGCACCAGCGCAAGCATGCAAAGCATCAGCGGGATACCCACGCGCTTGCTGGAAAGCAAGCGGTCCAGCCGTAGCTGCCGCTGCTCCTCGGTTGATTTTTCCGGCCTTGTTACCACAGCGCGGCATAGCTCGCCCGCCGCCCGGTACCCCTCGCCGATCACCTCGGCCACAAGGCGCTCGTTCACATAGCCCTCTCCCGCCAGCACCTTGAGGCGCTCGCGCACCGCCGCGGCAAGCGCGCCGCGCTTTTCGGGCTGTGCGTCCTCCAAAAGCCGCTGCAAAAAGCTCTCGCCGCTTACCAACAGCCGCAGCGACGCGAAGCGGGCCGCATGCTTTGTTCGTACTTGGGGCAGCGCCTCCATCATCGCGGGCGCAAGCGCCTCCATGGCATCCTGAACGGGCTGAGGATAGCGCAGCCGCTTCACGGCGCCCATGGCGCCGCTTTGCGCATCGTCCGCCGCCGTGTCCAAAACGCGGCGCTTCAGTTCGCGAAGGCCCTGCTTTTTCTTTGCCGTCACACCCACCACGGGCATTTTCAGCAGCGTTTCAAGCCGTACAAGGTCGATCAGGATGCCCCTGCGCGCCGCCTCATCCATCATGTTGACGCATAGCACGGTCCGCGGGCACGCCTCCGCAACCTGTAGGGCCAGGTTCAGGTTGCGCTCCAGGCACGTCGCATCGCACACCACTACCGCCGCGTCAAGCGCCGTAAAGTTCAGGTAGTCGCTCGCCACCACCTCCTCGGGCGAGCCGTTAAGCAGCGAATATGCACCCGGCAAGTCCACCAGCGTCCATTCGTTCACGCCGTCCCGTACCCGGCCGCGCGCGCTTTCCACCGTTTTGCCCGCCCAGTTGCCCGTGTGCTGCCTGAGGCCTGTCAACGCGTTAAACACCGTGCTTTTGCCAACGTTGGGATTACCGCACAGCGCCACGCGCAGCGCGCTCATGGCTCACCTCCGGCGGCTGTCCCGGGTTCTTTGGTTTCCACGCTCCGGCTATCGGCGCTCCATAGGGCGTCCGACCCGACGTCCCACAGTCCTTCCGCCTCCTTGTCGGCCCAAATCCCCCCCGCGGGGCGCTTTGGGCTTCGGCGCCCGGAGCCATTGGCTCCTTCCGCGCTTCGTGGAGCCTCCTGACCGGCCTCCTCCATATCCTCGGCCTGCGGCGAGCCCTCCGCCCCGCCGCCGTATTCTTCCTTCCCGTCAATTATAAGCTCCCGTCCGTCACAGCGCCCGCATTCGGCGCGCCGGCACACCAGCGCGCCGTCCTCGTCGCGCTCGCAGCAAACGCACCTCGCGTCGTCGCCACGCAGGGCGATCACCGTATCCTTTACGCGGTAGGCGCGCGGATCGCCAAAAGCGGAGGAAAACAGGCACGTCACCCGGCTTTCCTCCGTAAAGCCCAAATCGCGAAGGCGCGCGTGCATCTCACCCGTGCCATGTACCGCTGTAATTACGGCGCTCTGGCCGCCGCCCAGCGCGTTTAATGTGAATGGTTGTTGCATCAAACCGCACCACCTTATCCATCAGCAGTGGCGGGCAAAGAGCAGACCTCCGCCCACCTTGCTTTCAGGATATGCGCGGGATGCATGGAGGTGTCATTTTCCCTCCCGGGTTGCACGGCCGGATCCGCCGTTTTCCGTCCGCCGCGCCATGGACCGGCGCGGGCCTTACCTCACCGCTCTCAGCTCAATATATCCGCGCGTGCCGATCGGCTCCAGTTGGATGCGCGGGTTTTCATCGTCCCACCGGTAGCCCAGCGCTGCGGGATCGTATTTCCCCATCGCGTCCCATACCTGCTCGATGGCCTGCGCGTAGTCCTTCTCATCAAAGGGCTCGCCCATAAACATCAGGTATTTGCACGCGTCAAGCTCAATCAGGTCGAACCCCTCGGGCGCCGTGCCCGCGTAATCCGTCTCAACCTCCACGCCCTGTACATAGGTAGAGGTGCCCGGAAGGGTCATCGCCTTTGGCAGCCAGAAGGCCACCGGTTCCCCCACGATGGAGGAAATGCTTTTGAGCAGTCCCCACACGTCGCAGCCCACCTCGCCGCAATAGGTAAAATAGTCCTCCGCACGCTCGCCCCGCTTGATAATCGCCTTTCGCGCCGGCCGTTCCACCACTTGCACAAATACCGTTTTCACCTGTTCCACGTCCTGCCTCTTTTCCGGCGCAGCATAGCTGACGCCATACGGTGTAAACAGGTAGATCGGGCTGGGATGAAGCGCATACTCGCCGGGGTTTACGCCAAACTCCCGCATAAACGCCCGCTGATAACCGTCCACGCTGCCAAAGCCCATCTCAAAGGCCGCATCCGCAATCCGTCCGCCTCTGTCGCGCAGCCTCAGCGCGGATTCCGAAAGCCTGAGCCTGCGGATGTAACGCGACGGCGTCAGCCCTGTCCAGCGCTGAAAAAGGCGGTGCGCGTACCACGGCGAATACAGCGATACCCGCGCCAGGTCAGCCAGGGTGATTTCCCCGTACAGGTGCCCGCGGATGTAATCCTGCATCCGTTGCACGGCCTCCAATTGCTCATCCACCGTCCGTCCCCCCTGTTCCGCGCTCATCATACCGCATCCGTCCCCGCCGTGTCTCGACCTTTTTTGTCAAGGTAGTGAAAAGGCGCGCGGAGGCCCGCTCCGTCCTCCTCTCAGCCTATCGAAGAACCCTATGGGATGTGTCGGAGGGTCTAAACCCTCCGACTGTATTCTCAACCAGCGACATGCGCGCTGGGTTCAGAGTAGCTCTCGGCCTTTCAGCCAGTGCCGACACGCGCCTGAATCCGCTTTGCCATCATCCATCGCTTTGCCGCTTTCCGGCAGGCTGTAATCCAGCTCGTATACGGCAACTCCCCAGCGTTTACACAGCTTCGCGTACACGCTGATCTTCATTTGAAGGTGGGCGGCGACATTCAAGGCCCTTCTGAGCGGCCTCGGCGTATAAACGTCCCGCAGAGTTTCCGGCTCCCCCTTAAAGCATATCGCGGCAAGCATTGGACAACGGTGTTTGACTGAATCAGGCAGGGTGGGCGCGCCGATAAGGTTAGATGCCTTTTCAAGCATGGAAAGACACTGATAAATTGAAGGCCATAGGAGATAAGAAAAAGATCGCTTTAATTACGGGCGCTTCTCATACAGGCAAAACTTTGCTGGCACAAAAGCTTCTTAAAAAATATAAATACCCATAGTTATCTATCGATCTAATACGCGGCATGCGGTTTGAAATGCCCATGCAGCAGACAAGCCCTCAGCCCTTTCCATGGTTTGAGAAATAGCGCGTCAGCATTTCCAGGCTTTCCTCCCTGAGAACCCCGGCGGTAACCTCAGGCCGCCAGCCGGAGTTTCCAAACACAACCTTACAGCATTCGGCCCCCGCCTCGCCCAAAACGCCGCACAAATCCTTATCGCTTGCGCCATATACAAGCCGGCCAAGCTTTGCCCACACCATTGCGCCGCAGCACATAAAGCAGGGCTCGCAGCTGGAATACAGCGTATATTCCCGCAGATCCGTAATGCGCGTTTGCGCGCAAAAACGCCGCAGCAGCCCGGCTTCCGCGTGAAAGGTCGGGTCGAAGGCCGTATATATCTGGTTTTCATTGCTGTATACAATTTCGCCGTCCTTCACAAGCACCGCTCCAAACGGTTCGTTGCCATGCGCTACGGCAAGCCCGGCCAGACGGATGGCCTCTTTCATAAACTCCCTGTCGCCAATCATAAACGTTCCCTCCACAGGTTTATATTCGTGCTTGGGCGCGGCCGCGCCCAAACCATATCCGCAGTATAGCACGCGCGAAGAGGCCCGGCAAGCGCGCGGAGCAATTCGGCAGCGGGGCGCGCGCAAAAGGCCGGAGCGGTTCCTTCAAACCGCTCCGGCCCCAAACCGCAGGTAGATAAAGCCGCGTTTCGCGCGCCCGCCGTCCGCTGACGGGGTTCGCGCAAAAGCGCTTTTTTGCATGGCTTTGAGGCGCCGCGCCACTCCCCGGCTTTCACCCCGCCCCTTGTCGTCAGTCCGACGCCTTTCAGGCCTCTCCCAACAGCTCACCAATCATCCCGTCCGCCATCATCAGCGCGCGGGGCAGGTGGAATGGGCCCTTAAACGTGCTGCCCTTGGTGGGGGGCATGGTGGGCTTGCCGTCGCGGCGCAGGTAGCCGTACCATTCGCCGTATTCAGGGTCGCTGAATACCTTTTGGCAGTAGTCCAGCGTTTTGGTAAACCATTCGTGGTAGCGCCCGTCGCCCGTGTCACGGTACGCCATCAGGGACGCGATCAGGATTTCGCTGTGCGGCCACCACAGCTTCATATCATGCTCGTAGGCCTCGGTGGGCAGGCCCATGCAGTCGATAAAGTAAAGCAGCCCGCCGTACTCCTTGTCCCAGCCCGCCTCAATGGCAAAGTTGAACACATCGCACGCCTTTTTAAGCAGCTCCGCGTCGCCGGTATGTTTGGCATACTCCATCAAAAACCAGCTGCACTCGATGTCATGCCCGGGATTAACCACCCGGCCCTCGGTCACGTCGTCCATAAACTCGCCGTTCACGCCCACGCTCTCCAGCGTGCATTTCATTTCCGGCTTGTGATGATAGCGGAAGATCTGATCTACGCACGCGCGGGAGCGTTCGTCGTACAGCGCCGCGTTGTCCGGGTCGCACCGCCTGAGCACGGAGCTTAGGTTGAGATAGATCATCGGGTTTGCCAGCGCCCGGCCGGAGCGCGTTTCCGCAATGGTCTTGGGGCCCATGCCCACCGGGTCGTCCATCAGGCCCTGATTGAGCTTCCAGATCATCTCGTAATAGTCGCGGGCGCGTTGCATGCGCGTCCCGTCGCCCGTCAGCGCGGCATATTCCGCGTTGGCGATGGCGTAAAAGCCCTCGGAAAAATTGTAGCGGCGCTGGCGCAGGGGGTTGCCCTCCGCCGTTACGGTAAAGTACATGCGTCCGCCCTTTTCACGGTTGACGCAGTATTTGTCGGCAAAATCAAGGCAGCTTCTGGAAAAATCCAGCCATTCCGGGCGGGCGCCGTACAGAATGCACAGGCGGGCGAACGTCCACGCACAGCGGCCTTGCATCCATACGCTCTTATCCGTCGAGTAAATTTTACCGGCGCGGTCCAGGCAGGTGTACACGCCGCCGTTCACCCGGTCCCAGCCGTTTTTCACCCAAAAATCCGCGCAGCGCTCAAGCTCATCCTTAATCCACGCGCGCTGCCGCGCAAGCAATTCCCTGTCCATTGTCGTTTCCTCCCCCGCTTTGGTTCATTAATATTCCTCAAAGGTATTGAGGTCCGAATACTTACCCGACGCAAAATGCGCTTCCATCGCCTTAGCGAAGGCTTCGTAATCGTGCCTTTCCAGCGCGAGCACAATCGCTTCGTGCTTGCCGATGGTATCTCCCAGGTGCCTGATCTTCTCCTCGGGCTGAAAGTTCTCATCCACCGCCCAGATCGCCTCCAGCAACGAGTTGAGTACGCCGTTGTTGAGATGCTTGAACAGCGTCATATGGAAGGCCTTATCGTCCGCGTGGAAGAAAATACGCTGCTGCCACTTTGCCTTAATGGTTTCCAGACTCGCGCGGATGTTGCGGATATCCTCCGTATTAAGCGCAAGGTAGGCCTGGCGCATATAGCCCAGCTCGATCATCTTGCGGATGGCAAGCATCTCACGGATGGATTTCTTCTCCTCCCCCATAGTAAAGAACAGCACGTTTTGGAAGATGAAATCCAGGTTGAACTCCTTTACCGCCGTCCCGCGCCCGGGACGGGACTGGATCATCCCCATCAGCTCCATGCTCTTCATCGCCTCGCGCAGCACGTTTCGGCTTACCCCCAGCATTTCGCACATGCTCTGCTCGGTGGGCAACAAATCGCCGGCCCTCAGCTCGTTTTTGATGATATAGCCCCTTATCTCGCGGAAGGTTTGAATGTATAGCTTTTCCTCTTTGATATGCTTCATAAACGGCGACCCCTCGCTGTCGTATGTAGGACAATGCGGCGCCACCATTGTAAAGCATTTGTCACTGCTTGTCAAATGCCTTTTTTACCGGCTTCAAAAACATAAAATGGGCATATTATCCAACCAATTCCCCTTCACACAGAAATAATGTACAAATTAGACTTGACAGCGAATGTAGTTTGTAGTACATTTAATCCGAGCTTCCGGGCGGGAGATTCTTCCGCCGGAGGATGGGAACGTAACCGAATACAAAAAGGAGGATCCCAGTCATGAAAAAATTGTTCGCGCTCCTGCTGTGCCTGATGATGGTACTTCCCGCCGTGTCCTTGGCGGAAGAGAACGTGGAAATTACCCTGTGGACCTACCCCATAGGCAACTGGACCAACGCCGAGACGGTTGACGGCATTATCGCCAACTTCAACGCCGTTCACCCCAACATCGCCGTGAAGGTGCAGTACCTTGACTACCAGTCGGGCGACGACCAGGTGACCAGCGCCATCGAGGCCGGCACCACCCCCGACATCATCATGGAAGGCCCCGAGCGCCTTGTGACCAACTGGGGCGCCGCCGGCAAGATGCTGGACCTTTCCGACCTGTGGACCGAGGAAGCCCTGGCCGACATTTCCGCCACCAGCGAAGCGGTCGTGGCCGCGTGCAAGAGTCCGGACGGCAAGTACTACGAGTACCCGCTGTGTATGACCACCCACTGCATGGTCATCGACAAGGCCGCCTTTGAGGCCGCCGACGCGCTTAAGTATATCGATCAGGAAACCCACACCTGGACCACCGAGGGCTTTGAGAACGCGTTGCGCGCTCTGTCCGCCGCCGGCAACAACCCCACCGGCATCGTGTACTGCGGCGGCCAGGGTGGCGACCAGGGCACCCGCGCGCTGGCTGCGAACCTGTATTCCGCGCAGTTCACCAACCCCGAGCACACCGCTTACACCATGAACAGCGAAGCCGGCATCAAGGGCTTGCAAAAGCTGGTTGACCTGGTAAACGAAGGCGTGCTGACCGCCGACCCCGCCCTCGTGGCCGGCGACGAAATCGCCCTGTTCTGCAACGGTACCGCCAAGATGAGCTTCTGCTGGAACGCCTCCGCGGCCGTCAGCAACAAGACCTCCATTGCCGAAGGCATCGAGCCCTTCCCTATGGCTTTCCCCTCTGACGACGGCGTGCCCGAGCTGGCCGGCGGCATCTGGGGCTTCGGTATCTTTAACAACGGCGACGACGCGAAGGCCGCCGCGGCTAAGGAATTCATCAAGTTTGTCTGCGACGACAAGGCTCAGGGCCCTCAGAGCGTGTATGCCACCGGTTTCTTCCCGGTCCGCAGCTCCTTTGGCGATATTTACACCGGCACCGAGAAGGCCGATAACGCCGACTTCGCCATCTTCATGCCCTTCCTTGGCGACTACTACAACGTAACGCCCGGCTGGGCCACCCAGCGCACCGAATGGTGGAATATGCTCCAGCGTATCTTCGGCGGCGGCGACGTCACCACCGAAGTCAACGCTTACGTTGAAGCCTCCAACGCCAGCATCGGCAAGTAAGCAGGCCCGGCTTCAAAAGCAATTAAACCTCATGGATATGAGCATTGCGCTCCCCATTCCCCACCGGGAGGGGAGCGCAATGCTGTTAAAGGGGGCAACACCTGGATGCAAAATTCAATTAATATTTCCCGCCAGCTCAAGGCCACGCGGCGGCGGGAGAACATCGCGGGCTACCTGTTTATGGGGCCCAGCCTGCTGTTCTTCCTCGGCTTTGTAATCTTCCCTATGGGCATGTGCCTGGTTACAAGCACGTTTAATTACACCATGACCGATTTCAGCTTTATCGGGCTGAACAATTATATAGAGCTTTTTCAGGACGCCATCTTTGGCAAGTCCCTTATCAATACCATTCTGATCGTCGTCGTGTCCGTACCCACGGTATGCCTGTTTTCGCTGTGGGTTTCATCCGTTATCTACAAGCTCAAGGATATCCATACCTCATTTTACCGCTGTGTGTTCTACCTGCCGGTGGTTACCGGCTCGGTTGCCGTCACGGTGGTGTGGAAATGGATGTTCAACCCCTATTACGGCCTGTTTAATTACGTATTAAAGGAGCTCGGCCTGATCTCGCGCAGCATCAACTGGCTGGGCACTCCCGATACCGCCCTTTGGTGCATCATCCTCATCCTGTTCACCACCTCCATCGGCCAGCCCATCGTTTTGTATGTATCGGCGCTGAGCAACGTGGACCATTCGCTGGTGGAAGCCGCCGAGGTAGACGGCGCCACCAACATGCAGGTGTTCTGGCGCATCAAATGGCCGCAAATCATGCCCACGACACTGTATATTCTGGTCATCACCACAATTAACTCCTTCCAGTGCTTCGCGCTTATCCAGCTGCTCACCTCGGGCGGCCCCAACTACGCCACAAGCACCATTATGTACTATATCTACTACGAAGCCTTCAAGCTTCAACGCTATGGCTATGGCAGCGCCATGGGCGTGATCCTCGCGGTCATCATCGCGGTGTTCAGCGCCTTGCAGTTCCGCCTGGCCAAGAGCGATCACTAAGGGGGGTGCGGTTATGGAACAAACCGTTCGCAACGCCTCTTTCAAGGGGAACGCGTCTTTGGATCACAGCGTACAGAAAACCTCGGTCTACAAGGTTGTGTGCATCATTCTGCTGATCGCGCTCGCCATACTGATGATCTTCCCACTGTATTGGATTATCACCGGCTCCTTCAAGGACGCCCGCACCATCAATTCCGCCGTGCCCGTGTGGTTTCCCTTAAATCCCACGGCGGACAACTATTCGCGGCTGTTTGAGCGCCCCGCCGGGCTTTGGATGTTCAACACCGTGTTCATGTGCGCCATGTCCATGCTGCTTACCTGCGTTTCAGCCGCGATGGGTGGCTATGCGCTTGCTAAGAAGCGCTTTGCGGGCCGCGCGCTGCTGTTTTCTATCTTTGTGTGCGCCATGGCGCTGCCAAAGCAGGTTATCCTGATTCCCCTGCTTAAGGAAATGGCGTTTCTCGGCATTCACAACACGCTGTGGGCGGTTATCTTCCCAACGGTCGGCTGGCCGTTCGGCGTGTTTCTGATGAAGCAATTTTCCGAGAACATTCCCGGCGAAATGCTGGAGGCGGCGCGTATCGACGGCGCGGGCGAGGTTCGTACCTTCACCAGCATCGTTTTCCCTATGATCAAGCCCGGCGTCGGCGCGCTGGCGATCTTCACCTTTATTACCGCCTGGAACGATTACTTCCTTCAGCTCATCATGCTAAACGACATGGATGTGCTGACGATCTCCTTGGGCATCGCCAAGCTGCAATCGGAGTTGAGCACCGATTACGGCCTCATCATGGCGGGCGCGGCGCTGGGAGCCATTCCAATCATCATCATTTTCCTGATTTTCCAGAAGTTCTTTACGCGCGGCATAACGATGGGCGCCGTCAAGGGCTGAGGTTCGCTTCATCCATTAATGAAAGGGGATTATCCCAATGGCTTTCAACCTGGAAAAATATCAAGGCGTTATTCCCGCGTTTTACGCCTGCTATGAGGACGACGGCAGCGTGAGCGTGGAGCGCACGCGCAAACTGGCTCGTCACCTTGTAAACAAGGGCGTCCGTGGCCTGTATGTGGGCGGTTCCTCCGGCGAGTGCATCTATCTGGAAAAGGAGGAGCGCATGCAAATTCTGGATGCCGTGATGGCGGAGGTCAAGGGCGAGTGCACCGTTATCGCCCATGTGGCGTGCAACAACACCCATGAAAGCCGCCAGCTCGCCGCGCATGCCGAGAGCCTTGGCGTGGATGCGATTGCCAGCATTCCTCCCATCTACTTTCATTTGCCGGATCACGCCATCGCCGCCTACTGGAACGCGATTTCAGACGCCGCGCCGGCGACGGATTTCATCATCTACAACATTCCGCAGCTGGCCGGCGTGGCGCTTGGGGTTTCGCTGTTTCGCGAGATGCGCAAAAACCCGCGCGTCATCGGCGTCAAAAACTCCTCCATGCCCGTGCAGGACATTCAGCTCTTCAAAGCCGAGGGCGGCGAGGACTGCGTGGTCTTTAACGGCCCGGACGAACAGTTTGTCGCCGGCCGCGCCATTGGTGCGGACGGCGGTATCGGAGGCACCTATGCCGTTATGCCTGAGCTGTTCCTTAAAATGGATGAGCTGTTTCGCAACAGCCAGGTTGCCCGCGCCTGCGAAATCCAGTACGCGGTCAACGACGTTATCAGCGCCATGTGCGGCTGCCGGGGCAACCTGTACGCCGTGATGAAAAAAATCCTCGAGCTTCGCGAGGGTCTGTACCTGGGTTCGGTTCGCGCTCCCCTGCCCGCGCTTGACCCTGCCGACCTGGAGCGTGTCCATACCTGCGCCGGTATGATCGACAAAGCCATCGCCGCTTATTGTTAACCCCCTTCCTCCTTTTTCCCTCCTTTAACATCCCGCCCGTGCGGGGCAAAACGGCGCTTGCGAAAAGCGCCGTTTTGCTGTATGATCGCATTGTTTATTTTAAAAACCACAAAGGAGCCTTAACCTATGGAGCTTACCAACGCGGTAATTAACTTTTTGGGCGACAGCATTACCTTTGGCGTGGGCGCGACCTCAACCGAAAGGCGTTTTACCGACGTCCTCGCCCGTGAATACGGCCTCAGGCGGGCCAACAATTATGGCATTTCCGGCTCGCGCATCGCGCGCCAGAGCATGATAACCGGCGAGCCGCACGACCGCGATTTTTGCATGCGCTACTCCGAGATGGCCCTGGACGCCGACGCTGTGGTTGTGTTTGGCGGCACGAACGACTTTGGCCACGGCGACGCGCTTCTGGGCGCGCCCGCCGACCGCGAGCCGGACACCTTCTACGGCGCGTGCCATTACCTGATGTCCGGCCTGCTGACCCGTTACACGGGCAAACCCGTGGTTATCCTTACCCCCTTGCACCGTCTGGATGAGGATGACCCGCACGGCAGCCGAAAGCCGCACAGCGTTGCGCCCCTCCATGTTTATCGCGATATTTTGATGGAGGTTGCGGCCTACTACGCCCTGCCCGTGTTGGATTTGTACCGGACCAGCGGCATCCAGCCAAAGGTGGAGGCCTGCCGCCAGCGCCTGTGCCCCGACGGCTTGCACCCCAGCGACGAAGGCCATGCGCTGATCGCCCGGCGGCTCGCGTTGTTTTTGCAAACATTGTAGGCATCGCGCCCCTTCCGGGGCTTGACTTTCCCGCCGTTTTGCCGCATAATAACAAAGCGTTATGCTGGAATGGCGGAATGGCAGACGCCGGAGACTTAAAATCTCCTGTCCTATGGGCGTGCGGGTTCGAGTCCCGCTTTCAGCACCAAAATCGCCTCGAAACGTTGATTTGCAACGTTTCGAGGCGATTTTATGTGTGCAGTATATTGGGGGATTATTCCCACTCGCTCCTGGCATCACCTATATATACTCATTCAAGTATAGATAGTAGCATATCCGTATTACTATTGCTTGCATTATCCCAGTTGTCTTGGTTCGCAAATGGCGTGTTGCCATGGTTTTGCCACGGGCTGGCAACAAATGCGATAAGTTGACTGTTCGGATGTATTATACCATGCGATAACAAACTCTTTCAAGTACCAGAGGTGATTTTCATTGTATGCAAGGGTACAAATTGATTTCAATAAGTTATCAATGAACTTATAAACCGTGTACAACTTCCATATCCAAGACGCTTTTTCTTTCCTTCCAATCAGGCATATATATACTCATAAAGTCGTAAAACTGTTTACTGTGATTGGGATACAAAAAATGGATTAGTTCGTGTAACACGACGTATTCAACACAAGCTGGTTTAGCTTTGATCAGGTATTGATTAAAAGTAATTACCTTACGACTGACGCTGCAGCTTCCCCAAAGCGTTTTCATTTTTCGTATAGCAACGCACGGGCTTTGAATTCCATATTTACCAATGATGGGGTATAGTTTATCCACTTGGGACTGCAACACTTGTTGGGCCTCTTTACGCCACCATTTTTCAAATTGGACTAAGAGTTTATTCTGATCATTGATGTCTGGAGACACCACATATATCCTTTTTCCTTCTCTATAGATACGAATTCTATTACCCTTTACTACAGAAAATACAAAATCTTCCCCAAGCATTTTTATGGATTGCCCATCACGAATTTGGCTTGTGGCAGCATACCCAGATGTCTTTCTAAACTGATCCAGTTTATCTTCCATCCAATCCGCTTTTTGTTGGAGAAATCGTTCGATCCACTCAGTGGAGACAGTATGCGGCACAGCAATCACCACAGAACAATCCGGGTATACTTTGAGCCTGCATGTCTTCATACGTTTTCTATCAACAGCAACGGAAATGCTTCGCCCCGATGAGGCAAGTGTTATGTCGACCATTTCCATTGTCAGTATACCTTCTTTGCAACCATCATAATTTCGTCAATTACGATGTCGATAGTATCTAGCGTCCAAGTAAGATGGTACTCCTCCATAAAATCAAATAGGCAGTCATCCAACTCTTTCTTAATATTTCGGTTCACGATGACATTATCTCGCCAATCGCGCTTTGCGTTTGAAGCTACAATTTCTTTGATCTTCAGAGCTAAAGTGCCAAGGCCTTCTTCGTCGTGAACATCCATCTCACCCAACGACTTTTTCACGCCGCTGCAGACTGCACCATAGAATACTTTTGCATCGCCATCATCCATAATGACTTCAGGATAGGAAACGGCGCTCCTCCCAGCACGATAGTCTTCAGCCATTTGCTCCATCGATGTTAGGTATTTTTCGCTGTCGCGTTCAGCCAGATAGTCCTGAATAGTTTTTTTGATTCGCTCCATAAAGGTCATATACTGGATGGGATCATCATACCTACGGCTTTCTAGAATTTCAACCTGTCGCGTTTGGATGGCTTCTGCTTTTGCCTTGTCCGAACCGAGCCTTGCTAACTGCTCTTCCATTTTAGATTTGTTTGAGATGTCTAGTGGTTCAATTACCATTTTAACATCTTCAGAGCTTACATAAGTGTTCAGCAACTGCCGGATACCATCTTCATATTTAGAAAAGTCAACGCTATCATTAAAGCGTAGGGATACACTATCCTTCAACTTCTTAAAAAACAAATAATCTCGCCTGTATTCTTCAGCTAGTTGATCTCCGACGGATTGATAAAGCTCGTAGCTGGAGAACATGAAATCTACCTGCTTGGCAAAAGAGGAAAGCTTATCATAGAAATCTTTACGGATTCTAAACTCCCGAAGCCGTTCTTGCCATACATCTGCAGAAGTTTCTTTCTTGTTGATTCCATCAAACACTTTCCATAGTGCAGCATGTGTTTCCGCTAGTTTATTCTTTTCATCGGATACGGTTGCAATGGCGTTTTCAACATCTTCCTTGTTGAAAGAATCCATTCCGGACTGCTCATCACTGTATAAATCAAGTGCTGTATTGAGCTTTTTGAAGATGCCCATATAATCGACAATCAGACCAAAATCCTTGCTTTCATACACACGATTCACACGTGCTATCGCTTGCAAAAGCGTGTGATCCTGCAGCTTTTTATCCACATACAATACAGCGGCAATCGGTGCATCAAAGCCAGTCAGAAGTTTATCCTTCACAATCAAGAGATCAACATCTCCTTCCGGATCAACGAAAGCACCTGTCACAGCATCCTCATATGCGTCATAGTTGTTCTTGTATAAAGGGTCAACTTCCTTCCTGAAAAAATCAGCAACGATTTTTTGCGATTGAGGTGTATTCTCTTCATCATCGCCTTCTTTAGTGCCGTTGGGTGTAATAACAACAGCCGGGGTAATCCCACCAAGATCGCGCAGCTTATAAAACATTTGAACTGCTGCTGCGCGCGATGAACAGGTGAGCATCGCCTTGAAATGCTTTGGCTTAACATAGGACAGAAAATGCTCATGGATGTCAAAAGCAATGATATTGAGCCGTGGTTCTGTCTGCGCAAGGGCAACAAAGCGGCTGTATTTTGTCTCTAAGTCCCTGCGCGCTTCCTCGGTTAAGCCAACGGTTATGTGCTTTAAGTGTGCATTGATTTGCTCACTCGTCACTTTTTGCGGCACAACACGACCTTCATAAACCAAAGGAACCGTCACTTTATCATCAATGGCATCTTGCAAAGTATAGCGATCAATTTCGGGACCAAACTTGAGATAGGTGTTTTTAGCGCCTTCGATTCCTCGTTTATCGTCCTTCTTTGGTTTCTTTATGAGCGGTGTACCTGTGAATGCAATCTTGGCAGCATTAGGTAGCACATTTGTCATGTAAATGTTCAAGCGACCATATTGGGTTCTATGTCCTTCGTCAATAAAAAGAAAAATATTCTCACTGTCATTGCAGTATTCTTGCTTAACAGCCGCCTCAAATTTATTCACCAATGCCGTAACAACGGTGTTGCCTTCGTCCTTGAGCAACTCGATGAGTCCCTTGCCGGTCTTAGCACGATGGGGGCTCATCTGCGTAAAGATAAAGTTATCGCGAATCTGCTTATCCAAATTGATACGGTCTGTGACCATGATGAAACGCGGACGCTTGATAGGACTGTTCGGCTTCAAGCTTTCTCGTAAAATCATTTTGGTTAGCATAATCATGGTCAAGGTTTTTCCGCTGCCTTGTGTATGCCACACAACACCATTGCGAGTATTTTTCCCATCCTTAAGAAGGATACGATCCATACACTTTTTGACAGCAAAAAATTGCTTGTAGCGAGCAATCTTCTTGACGTTGTTATCATATAAAATGAAGTTGCGGATGATGTCCAACAGTCGTTCCGGATGAAGCAACGCAATTAACGCTCGATCCTGCTCCTTGATGCTCCCATCCGGTGAGCATTTGCGGCACCAGGAATCAAGCCAATCCTTGTCATCCTCATGCCAAGACACAAAGTACTTGGATGGGGTACCGCAGGTTCCGTAAAGCACCTTATCCGGATTGACTGCCATGACTAGCTGTGTATATTGGAACAGTTGCGGAATATAGTCATTGCCCCAGTTGCGAATGTTTTGGGTAACGCCTTCCATCACATCCACACTGGACTTTTTGCATTCAATCACCACAAGCGGAATGCCGTTGACTAAAACGACAAGATCCGGACGGGCAAATTTCCCGTTCGGACGTTCCACTTCAAACTCATCTGTTACTTGGAGAATGTTATTCTCCGGATGATCGAAGTCTATGAAATTGATATCAAAGGACTGACGCGTTCCATCCGGCAAGGTTTCTTCCAAGCTCTTGCCCGAGCAGAGAAGGTCATAGAATTCCTTGTTGGCAGCAAACAACCCGGCAGCATTCTGCGAATTGAGTGCACGAATCGCCGCGGCAATCGAACCGCCGGAAAAAAAGCGCTGTTCGCCATTGAATGAATAAGTTTGCCGACTCAAATAGCTTTGCAGTTCTTTTTCAAACAATACGTTACGACGGTTGCCGCGTTTTTCTTCGGCATCACTGCGGGGTACAATGGTGTAGCCCAGCTTTTCTATCACTTTGAGCGCCCGATCTTGGGATTCGGGACGCTCGTTGAAAATTCTATGATCCGGCATAAGAATGCCCCCTGTTCGTTATTTCTTGTAGAGATCATGTATTTCGGCATCCTGTATGCTTTTTAGAATGTCGATTTGATCTTTCATGTCTTCTTTTTCAGTGGGCAAAGCATTACTACCTTCCACAAGGTGTTTACAGAAAGCAGATAGAACTTCATTGGCTCGCTTTGCATCTTCGAAGCTTACACCTAATGCCATGACGCTTTGAACCATAGCAGCATAGCTCAACTTCAGCCCATCAAATTCCATCACACCTTTACCCTCACAATTCCTGTCAGCAACAGTTGCATTAATGCTTTTTTGTATTTCTGTCTTTCTTCCAGCTCACGCTGATGAAGGGTGATAAGGTGATCGAGGGTATAGAAGAAGTCAGCTATCTTTGTTTGCTCGACTATTGTAGGAGAGATGATGCTCGTATCTCGAATCTGTTCCAAGCTTAGCTGCGGCATTGAAATACCTGTTTTGATTTTCTGATACTCCGTTTGTTTTTCTTCAGTTGAAAGATACTGATAGACGAAGTAAGGGAGTGCATTTTTTACCACTCGAACTCTCGCCATATGCTGGTTAATGTTTGCTTTTTCGATGTCTTGAGGCACTATGCCTACTTTGCCAATATCACCAGTAATAGCAATGAGAATATCATCGCCGTGGATTTCAGAACGTTCTATTGCGGCATGGGCATCTGCTGAAATATATGAGTATTCACCATAAACAAACCGATTGTCCTTGATGGAATCGTTTCTGAAAAAAGGGATGCCGGACTCTACCCATGCGAAGCCGTACGTTGTCGGCGTGGCACCTTTCGTGATAAACGTGGACATCTCTCCCAGTTTCCGCTGTTCCCAAGCATCCGAAAAACCCGGGAAACGTATTTCGGGCACATTGCTGCCATCCTTCGGAAACATTTTGTCTAGGCAAGCCTTTTTGAGTTGCTTCAGTTCGTCGATTTTGCGCTGCTTTAGTGCCATGACCTTGTCGCACTGTGTGAGGATTTCGGCGATTTTTTGCTGTTCGGGAAGCGGCGGAATAGGAAGGTGGCAACTGTAAAAATCGTTTGCTGTCAGGTTCAGTAATCCATCGTCGCGCACTCCGTGATTGATCTTGGAATCCAGTTGCTTGTTCAAGTATCCACTAATAAAGAGTTGTTCATAATAATCACTATTTAAGGACAAAAAGCGGAAACTTTCAAATACGTTCGGAACAGCTGCTTCTTCTCGGTCATTGAGTCGATAAATGCAACCTTGTGGGTATTTATTTGAGTTCCCTTTATTGTAGGAAAAATCTCCACGATGCAGGACAATATACTTTGAATACTGAGCACCGGCCATTTCACGTCCAAACTTCTTTGCTTGATTGACAAAGCCAATACCCGCAGAGATACTCAGAGTTTCATACTGTTTGTTGCCTGCCGTTTCCTTGATTTGCACGATCACGTCGCTCATCCTTTTGTCACTCCACTCTTGGGGGATGACACCTGATGACACGCTGACATACCCTTCCGGTACCTTGCCCGCTTGGATCATTGCCAAGCGGGTTTCTATCTCTTCGGTCATAATGTGACCTCCTAACCTATGATGCCAACGATAACGCCAGCGATCCCAATGAGTGCACCAACAACCAGCGAAATCCAGCCGAAACGCCCACTGGATTTTGCCTCTGCCGCACTGCTTTCAGCGTCTTTTTTTGCTGCTTCGTAAAGGCTTTTGAGCATAGCATTGTTTTCCTTTAGTTGTTGATTTTGTTCCTTCACGGCTACCAACTGTTGCTCCAGCAATTCTCGCTGCGCTATGCTTGCTTCGGCCGTTTGAAACAGTGCCTCGTCCTTTTGACGATTGTACTCAGCCGTAGCTTCTATGTTCGCGTTCATTTCATCATTGATTGCTTGTACTTGTCTTGCAAGAGCGGATGTATCGAAACCAAAAGAAGGCGTTTGTATTTTTGATAAATCAATCCCAGTTAAATCATTCATCAGTATCACCTTTCAACTTCTTCTTTTCCTGCGCTCGTTCAATCTGCTGAATGCTTTTTTCTGGTACAGGCAAATTCTCTGGCATCGTACCGCCAAGGTCTTTAATGGTCTGACGTACTTTTCGACCCACTTGATAATGGGTGTCATATGCGGCTTTTTTGCCTTGGACGTTGTCACGTCGGAGCTTCTCGTCTGTTTGAGTAGCACTGAAAAGATTGGCTGCAAGCTCTGTACTGCCCATGTAATCCAGTATCTTTTGGGTTTTCTTTAGTCCCTTTCGCTGATGGATTTCTTTCGCACCAAGTCCGCCGTACAATCCTTGATAGCCCTTGTTCTGAAAAATTGCATAGTCTTTTTGTTCTACAACGCCAGCCATTTGCGCCGCTTCAGCCAACGATTTGTTGTGGGCAATCATCTCGTTGCGGATTGCTAAGCGCTTCTGATTCTCATTCAGTTCATCATAGTGGTCGATCAATTCCTGCTGCCGTGTTTTCACTGCAAAATAAGTTTGTCCAACCGCTATCACCTTTTTACGCG
The DNA here is from genome assembly GCA_023411375.1 of Bacillota bacterium. Classification (GTDB taxonomy): domain Bacteria; phylum Bacillota; class Clostridia; order Christensenellales; family Aristaeellaceae; genus Limiplasma. The sequence continues at coordinate 86,805 of JAEYOW010000010.1, forward strand.
GGTCGCCATTCATCACAATTAAGTAACAGGCGTAGCGCGATAACATGGCATCGTCTAGCTTCCTGAATCCACCATTTGGCATAGGTGATGATTTGCCGACGTCGGCAAAATGTTCCGTCACGTCATAACCACTATTCATACATGCGGCTTTGGCTCTGTCAATCGCATCGGCGAATCTGCGCCATTGGGTATATTCCAACACACTTTGCAATTCGCGTGCATACCAAAACTCTTGCCCTGCTTCATTGATATGTTTGATATCCTCAAAGGTTTTTTCACTGTACTGGGCTATCTCGTTCATAAGCCCAACTCCCTCATGTACGCGTCCATCTGGTTTTCTGCTTGCGCAATCTCGACTTTTAAATGAGCAATGTTCTGCTGAACGGCATCAATATCAATCGGTGCTTCTTCCTCGAATGTGTCCACATAACGCGGAATGTTCAAGTTATAGTCATTTTGCTGAATTTCCGTAAGTGGCGCAATATGAACAAACCGTTCAACATCTTCACGATGCTCATACGCGGTGACAATGTCTTCGATGTTCTTAATGCCAAGCTCGTTTTGATTGGTCGCTTTTACATAGCGAAGGTTGCCGTTTTCATCTTTTTTGCTGGCGTCAATGAAGCAAACATCAGTGGTTTGACGACCTTTTTTGAAAACTAGAATACATGCCGGAATACTGGTGCCGTAGAACAGGTTCTCGGGCAATCCAATGACTGCATCCAGAAGGTTTTCTTCAATCACACGTTGACGAATGCGCCCTTCCGCAGCGCCACGGAACAGCACGCCATGTGGTGCAACGGCGGCAATACGTCCTCCTATAGCCAGACTGGAAATCATATGGAGTAAGAAAGCCCAGTCGCCCTTGCTCGCAGGAGGTACACCCCAGTCGAAACGATGAAATTTATCTAGCGTGGCTTCCATTTTGAATTCTTTCTTTTCCTTGCCGCTGGATTCACCGCCTGGATTAAAACCGGCTGCCCATTTGTCTTTAGAAAAAGGCATATTCGCAACAATCGCATCAAACGTGAGCAGGTTTCCATCATCATCTTTGAAAATGGGGTTCGCCAGCGTATCGCCCCAAGCAATTTTTGCATCGCTGATTTCGTGAATATACATGTTCATCTTCGCCATTGCTACAGAAGACCCATTGACCTCTTGCCCATAGATAGAAATTTGCTTGGAGCGCGCTTGCTTTGCTGATTTGATTAGCAGCGAACCAGAACCGCAAGTCGGGTCATACAGACGATCACCCGGTTTCACAGCAACGATGCGCGCCATGACTTCGGAAACAGCTGCAGGCGTGTAGAAAGAGCCTGCTTTTTTGCCAGCCATGCTTGCAAACTGCCCAATCATATATTCGTAAGCATCGCCAATCACATCGGCAGGCACTTGGGTTTCCTTCACCTCAATTTGGGAAGGACGCAGGTCAAGCGATACCAAATCTTCTAGCAATTCACGAAGAATCGCGTTTTTATGTTCCCTTGTTCCCAGCGCATTTTCGCTGTTGTAGTCAACATTATTTAGCACACCCGCAAGCTGTTGATTATTGTCGTTTTCAATTTGGCGCATGGCCATATTGATAAGCTCACCGATTTTATCCGAATACCGCTGTTCATAAAGTGACGCAAAAGAGCAATCTTCCGCAACGGTAAAAGGAAGGTACTTCTTTTGTCGTTCTAAACGAATACCTTCATATTCCTTTTTCAGTTCTTCAACTTTTTCTTGATAGGTGTCACTAAGGTATTTAACAAACATCAGGGGAAGAACGTAATCTTTATAATTAGCTGCGTCAATCGTATCGCGCAGTGAATCCGCGCCACGCATCAACGCACTTTCGATATCTTTTTTTGATGTACTCATTTGGTTGTGCCTCCAATCAATTTCTGAAGCTGCCAATTGGTATAGCGTTTTTCTTCTTGTATCAATTCTTGATAGAGTTTCTCGCGCCTGACAGCTGTTTCACATATTCCTATAATAAGTTGCTGCTTTTCAACCGACGGAATGGGGATCATCGTTTCTGATAAATCGCCAATTCGTATCGTCCGTTGAAACTGCGTTTCCCCCGACAGAATAACCGTATCGGTAAAGGCAGGCGTAGACAAGTACCATCGCAGGTATCCTGACAGCACAGGAGCTCCGCTTTTAATGCGAATAACTGCCAGCTGCGATGGAATGACAAGGTTGCTGCTTTTTTCGTTTCCATCTATCAGCACGGGCATTAATGGAACAAACTGCCGAACAAGAATGTCATTTGCGTGTGTTAGATTGGTGTCCTCCAAATGATCACTCGAGTAAAAGTCGTCTAGGACATCCAGCTTCAATCGTCCATCTTCACCCATTGATTTAAGACCTAAGCGCTTGTAATGCTTGCTGTTGGCGTGTGGAGCTTTGGCCTCTTTACGGCTTAATACCAGTCCACATTGTATTGTGGCCAGCATGGATAATTTTTGCGTATCCATAATGCACTCCTCTAGGAATTCCATCCCGCCTGCACAGTGCAAGCGGGATGGTTCTGGGGGTTAGGAATGATGAGATTCCGGGCAGCAATAGGCGCAGCCGTCGGCGCGAATGTAGGACTTTCGTGCTTCTCGAACAGCTTCCTGCGATGTGCTGAAGTCGCCTAAGTGCTGGCGATTTTCAGGGGCAGGCAATTTGCTGCAAGTGGCACGATGAACCTCATGGTCACCATTCATCTGCGCATTCTTATTCACGTAATAACGCATAGTAGTTCTCCCTTCTTTAGAGTAACGCGCCTCATTGACAAAACGGAGGTTTTTTGCTACCATGCCGTTGTCTGGTTTATCAACGAGGAAGTCGTCTCAAACAGTTGCCGCTGTTTCTGACGGCTTCTTCACGTTCTGCGGTAATTGTAACTCGAATTTCAAACAAAGTCAAGGCTTTTTTGACGATTTTTTGTCACTTTTTACTTTTGATTGTATTTTTAATTACTCATATGGCGCAATCTCTTTTCAGATGCCCTCCAAATAACTTTTTGGTATGTCGCGCTTATCTTTTTGTATCACATGATCATTTCATTATCATGGCGTTTATCGCTGGAAGCCGATCTTGTTAGGATGCTCTCCGCTTCCTCCCTGCCCAACACTTTCACCAGCTTGTCATGCCTTTGCGCCTTTTCTTCCAGCATCTCTACACGCTGTTCACTCGCTCGCAGCTTCCATTTCAGGGAAGCCACCTCCTGCTTGTGACTGTCCTCCATCCGCTGGCACTTGTCCGTCAGCTTCAAGCAGCGGTGGTACAGGTCAACCATGGTCTTGACCATCCTGCGGTAGAAGGGGAATGCCTTGTTTTCCTGATAGCTTCGCGCAGATTCCAGCAAGCCAGCTTCCGGTAACGCCTTGTCAGGGTCTTGCTCAATCTTCTCCATGAAAGCATCGAGCTTCGCTGTTCTGGGCGCGAGCTGATTGAGCTTGTCCTGCGCAGCTTGAGCATCTACGGCAGCCTGCTCCTTTTCTGCTTCAAGCTGGGCAATCTCCGCTGCCTTGCGAGCCTTCTCTGCTTCCAACTCGGCAAGCCGTTTCTGTTCCTGCTCCACCTTGAATTGCACCACCGTCAAGTGCTCCTCAGAACTGCCACGTTCGCCACGCTCTACATCGGTATATCCGGCATCCTGCATGTGTTTGAAGTAATCATCTTGCAATATACTGTATGACTTGCGCAGCACAGGCTTGCCGACTTTCGTCAGCATCGTCTTTCCTGTCTTATCCACCACGGGGCTTGACTGCCACTTCTTGCTGCTGCTCACCTGCATGATGGTTTCGCGAACGGTGCCGCGCAGTTTTTCATCCTTGCAGCGTTTAGACCAAAGAATCTGCTTTTCAACCACAGGCACATACACCACATGCAGGTGATAGTGGTACACATCACATCCAAGGGCTTCACTCATGGCAGAATTGCGCTCGTCTGCGTGCATCACCGCTGACAGGATGTACTGCTCACCGCCAACAATCTTGATGGCACTCTTGTAGGCTTCGGCGTAGAACTGCTTGGCATATTCATAGCCGCCATGGTTGAAGAAGTAAGCGCTGTTCACATCGAAGATCAGCTCGCCATAGTGGGCAGCATCGTCCTTCAAACCTCGCGTGGAGATGATACCGTCTTTCTCCATTTGCCGGAATGTTTCAGCGTACCCTGCATTGGGTATTTTGTAGTGGACGTTCATTGGAGTCCGTTCCAGCACGATGTCTGAATTGACGTAGCTCTCCTTCTCACGTTCGTTGTGGTGCTGGGCATTATCAATTTCTCCTTCGGTCAGGTTTGCGTTTCGCACCGTGGTGCGGTCAACTCCGTCGTTTCTCGCCATAACAAACCTCCTTTATCTTTCGTTGTTTTGTCTGCCGCGTCGGGGCTACGGCACTTTTTCAAAGTGTAATAACCCACTATGACACTTTCATCCCTGCGGGCTGCAAAGTGCCGTGGGCTCTCCGAGGGGGAACGCCCTCTCAGTCAGCTTCGGCTGACAGCTCCCCTAAGAGGGAAGCAGGAGCATTCGGGAGCCCTGCCCCGAATGGGACCACGCCAGCGGCACGAGGTGGTCAATGTGGCCCGAACGGGGACACATCAGCGTCACCAAGTACCCAACGTGACCCAATCGGGGACACTCATCAGACGTAGATCAACTCCGCCAGAACAATTTCCTCGGCACGGTTGCGGATGTTGTTCATCATCTGCACCCAGCGCATCTGGTCTTCGGCTTTAAGTTGCTCCGTAACATTCTCAGCCTTTGCCATCTGCCGGATGATTGTTGTAAGCCGTTCCTCTGCTTGCTCGTTCAGGTCAGGGATGAGCGTTTCCATCTCGCCCGACAGAAGCAACCGCGTGTACAGCGACGGACGGTTTCCCTCCAAATACTTGAGGTGCATCATGCCCCAGCGACCAAAGGGACGCGGATTCGGCGAGACACCAAGGTCAGGGAAGTAATAGTCTCCGATTTTGGTGTACGTCAATTCAAATTGCTTTTTCATGAGGGTACTCCTTTCAATCCTTCTGTTCATTGCCATGGACAGGAGCGTGTCACGCTCCTGTGAAAGTGGGGAGGGAAAGTGGTTGTTTCACCATCGGAAATCCTTCGATATATCCGAGCATTCTAGATAGCGCAGCCGAGCTTTTTCACGTTCTTCGGGGGATTCGGCTGTCTTGTAGGCGGTGTAGGTGTCGTGCTTTACCAACGCATCAACCTTCTTTCCCAGTTCTTCACGAATGGATTCCTCGTTGTCGGTCATCCCTGCGATGAAGTACAATGTGATCTTTAGAAACAGGTCTTTCGAGATTTGTACGTTGTTCATTTTCTACCTCCGTGTCGGTCGTGACGGTCGTGACGGTATTTTTGCTAGTCAGGGCTAGACTATAGAAAATATCGACACGACCGTCACGGGGCTCAAAAAATCCAGGTAAATCAAGGGCTACAGGCGTGACGGTATTTTTGTGGATACCGTCACGCCCACCCAATACCGTCACGCATCGTCACGCACTTTGGCGAGCTTGACCTGCCGTCCGTCGTGGGTGCGTTTGCTCTCGCAGAGGATGCCGTACTCGTTGAAAAGCCGCTCGGCATTCACATTGAGATAGCGTGTCAGGACGTTGGCTTGCATCTCCAAGCCAGACAGACGCTCCAGCAATTCTGTGGGACTGCCGTGCCATTCAGGAGCATCCTCGGTGAGTAGTGTGGTGACCTTTTCCAGCGTAGGGTCAGGCGGCACTTTCCAAAGCTCCGTTTCTGCCTTAACGAACGTCCACACACAACGTTCACGGTCAAAGGATAGGGTCAGCTCTTGGTCCTGCTGGTCGCGCCCCACAACCTCCATGACAGCATTGTTGTCGGTGCGCTTTTTCTTTTGCAGGATGAACGCACCGTCCGCAGCACCCAGCAATCCGTTTGTACCGGAGATCATGTCAAAGCTGTCTGTCGCCTCCATCTTGCGCGTGTGATGGACTACCAGCAGGCACAGCTTGTGCGTGTCGCTGAAAGCCTTGAGCCGTGCAACGATCTCGTAATCGCTGGCGTAGCTATACCGATCACCACCAACTTCGCGCACCTTTTGCAAGGTGTCAATGATAATCAGCTTGGTGTTGGGGTGATCTTTCAGGAAGATGCAGAGCTGTTCGTCCAGTCCTGTGCTAAGGGTTTTCGCCTGCGTGGCGAAGTGCAGATGGTCACAGCCATCCACACCGAACATCTGCGACAGGCGCTTTTGCAACCGCGCGTAATCATCCTCCAAGGCAAGGTACAGTACCGTGCCTTGATGCACCTCATAGTTCCAAAGGGGAAGCCCCATCGCCACATGGTAGCTTAGCTGCGCCATGAAGAACGATTTACCGATCTTCGGCGCACCTACGAACAGGTACGTTCCTGCGCAGAGCAGCCCGTCGATCAAGACGGACTTCGGCTCGTAGGACGTGTCGTACAGCTCCGACATGGAGATTGTTTGCAGGGAACCGTTATTTTTCTTGATATTTACGGGTTTCGTTGGTATAATATCTGTGGATTGTTGCTTTGACGACTGCCCTTCATCTGCGCCAACAGATGGGTTCGGGGCGGTCTCTTTTTGTTTTTCAGCCTTCATGCGATTCTCCGTTCAATCCATCCATCGTATCGGTTATCCAGCTGATCACATCCAGCAATTCATCGTTGATGTCATCGCCTTTCGCCAACCGTTGCAGTTCCATCAGCACCGCCGCCAGTTGGTCACGCAACACCTTGTACACCCTCGGATTGCCTTGGACTACAACCTCCCAACACAGCAGCCGCTTGATGATGTAATCCTGCTTGGTCAGCCCTGACAGCTTCACCATAATATCCAGCTGTTTGTTTTCCTCGGGCGACATGCGGAATGCCACGGTCTTGCTGCGCCAGCGATTACAAGCATCCTTCACCTTAGCAGTCATGGTCACACCTCCTTTTCCATTCGGGCAATGTCCAGCTTCTGCGCCATTTCCGTCTGCTTTGTCGGGAACATGTGCGCATATTGACAGGTGATGTCGATACTTTCATGCCCCACACGATTGGCAATGTCTGTCACCGAAAATCCGATGTCAATCAGCAGGGAAATGGCAGAGTGGCGCAGATCGTGAATACGAATCCGTTTCACACTGGCAAGGGCGGAGCCACGCTTCATCTCGTGCTGCAAGAAGTGCTTGCTGATCGGGAAGATACGCTCGTCAGGTTGGGCATCGTACAGGTGGCTGATGTAATCCTGCATTTCCTCTCGGAGGAAGTTCGGCATGGTGATCGTGCGATTGCTCTTTTCTGTCTTGGGTGTTGTGATCAGGTCACGCTTGTTCAATCGTTGATAGGATTTGCTGATGGTGACCGTGCCCTTGTCGAAATCGAAGTCAGCGGGGGTCAGCGCCAGCAACTCGCCCTCGCGGATGCCGCACCAGTACAGCATCTCGAAGCAATAGTAGGACATGGGTTTGTCCATCACCACATCAGCGAACTTGAGGTACTCTGCTTTCGTCCAGAACAGCATCTCACGGCTCCTTGATTTGCCCATGTTGCCGACCTTCGCAGAGGGATTCTCTCGCAAACCGTAATACTTGACCGCATGGTTGAAGATGCAATTCATCTGGTTGTGAAGCGTCTTGAGATACACCGGAGAGAATGGCTTACCCTTTGCATCGCGGTGGTTGATCATTTCGTTCTGCCATGCCATGATGTCACGCGCCGTGATGTCGCTGAGCTTGCGCTTGCCGAAGTAGGGCAGGAGCTTGGTGCGGATGATGTGTTCCTTGGTGTGCCAAGTGTTTTCTTTCATGCGGCTTTGCATGTCCGCCGTGTACAGTTCAATGAAGCTGGCGAAGGTCATGTCAACGTCGGCTGTCTTTTGGTTCATCATCTCGCGTTCCCACGCAAGCGCCTCACGACGAGTGGCAAAGCCGCGCTTCTGCGTCTGCTTGCTCACTCCCGTCCAGTCTGTGTAGCGGTAAATCACCCGCCAAGTGTTGTGCTTTTCGTCCTTGTATACTGACATTACAGTTCCTTCCTTTCCGTGCTGTTCAAGCCGCCGTAGCAGGCTTTCTCGATGAAATACCGCTTGTTCACGCGCCCAGATACCGTCATAAAGCCCATGGCTTCAAGCTCTTTGTTGAGCTTGCGCATGATCTTGTAGGCGGTGGAGACGGAAACGCCCAGCGTTTCGGATACTTCCTCGGGATTTAGGTAAACTTTTTCCATTCAGATCCCTCCTTGTCGATTTCTAAATTTACTCGATAGAGTTTACTTAGTGTCACTATTATATATACTCGATTGCGTAAAGTCAATACTCTTGATAAAAATAATTTTACTCATCTTAGTAAAGTTATTCTTGACGAATTCTCATGCGGCGTTTATACTGATTACATGAATGTTTAACCCGAAGGAGTGACAAGCATGGCATTTGCCGAGAGACTTTACTTTTTTCGCCTGATGCGCAATCTCACGCAAAAGGTTTTGGGGCTGACTGTGGGCTTTCCGGAGAAGAACGCCGACGTCCGCATTGCACAATACGAATCTGGCGACCGTATGCCGAAACCTGACGTGGTGGACGCTGTTGCACAGGCGCTGGACGTATCCCCGAGAGCGTTGACCGTGCCTGACATTGATAGCTACACGGGGCTAATGCACACGCTTTTCACGCTTGAGGATGTGTATGGCCTGCGTGTCCGCAATGCCGATGGCAGAGCAAGCTTGCAGGTGGATGTGCGCAAGAATCGCCATGCTGCCGAGCTGGACGAGCGTCTTTGTGCATGGATGGAACAGGCGGACAAGCTTGATCGTGGCGAAATCACGCAGGACGAGTACGACCGTTGGCGGTATCGCTATCCGGAGCTTGACGCCAGTCGAATCCATGTGCATATCCCAAGTGCTGCCTTGATGGACGACATCAATCAACCGCACAAGCAGCGTGCTAAGAAAAAGTGAATCACCTCCGTTTCAAGGTATAGAAAAAGAGCTGGCCGATCGTTTTGATCAGTCAGCTCTTTTAGCTGGAATAATGCTAGTTGTTGCCATACGGTTGCCATGAGGGATTCAAGCATCCAAGAAACCCTTATATTTCAATGGGTTTGATGGCGCTGGGTCTTATTCCCACTCAATCGTCCCCGTAGGCTTGGGCGTCAAATCATACAACACCCGGTTCACTCCCGCTACCTCGCGGGTAATCCGTTCGGTAATCTTATGAAGCACAGGCCAGGGAACCTCCTCCACAGTGGCGCTCATCGCGTCCACGGTATTCACGGCACGGATGATCACGGGCCACTCAAAGCTGCGTTTGCCATCCTTTACGCCGGTGGACCGGAAATCCGGCACCACGGTGAAGTACTGCCACACGGTCTTGTTAAGGCCCGCCAACTCGAACTCTTCGCGCAAAATCGCGTCGGACTCACGCACGGCCTCCAGCCGGTCGCGGGTAATGGCGCCTATGCAGCGCACGCCCAGCCCGGGGCCGGGGAATGGCTGGCGGTATACCATGTCGTCCGGCAGGCCAAGGGCCTTACCCACCACGCGCACCTCATCCTTAAACAGCAGCTTGATTGGCTCCACCAATTCAAAGCGCATATCCTCGGGCAGGCCGCCTACGTTGTGATGCGCCTTTACGCCGTGGCTCTCCAAAATATCGGGGTAAATGGTCCCCTGCGCCAAAAAGGCAATGCCCTCAAGCTTGCGTGCCTCTTCCTCAAACACGCGGATAAACTCCCCGCCAATAATCTTTCGCTTCTCCTCCGGATCGATCACATCCACAAGCCTGTCCAAAAAGCGGTCAACAGCGTCCACATATACCAGGTTCGCGCCAAGCTGATTGCGAAACACCTCCACCACCTGCTGACTTTCTCCCTTGCGCATCAGCCCGTGGTTGACGTGTACGCAAACCAGCTTCGTTCCGATAGCCCTGATCAAAAGCGCGGCCACCACCGACGAATCCACGCCGCCGGAAAGCGCCAGCAGCACCTTTCTGTCGCCCACCTGGGCGCGAATCTGCTCTACCTGCCCGTCGATAAACTGCTGCGCAAGGGCCCCGGTGGTAATCCGTTCCATGGTTTCAGGCCGTTTGTTGCTGTCCATTGCCTCTCTCCCTCTCTGCGTATGGTCGGCAAAACCCGCGCGTCTTTTGCGCGTTCCGCGCTTTGCCGGCAGCAACAGTATAGCACGCAAGGCATTTTGCCGCAATCCTAACCGTGCAAAACCCTGAAAGCACGCGTGGACGAGGGCCGCAGCGGTTACGTCCCTTCCACAGGTTGGCTAAGCCCCTCCGCCATAACGGCAGTCTTATCTCCGCGTAAAAAGGTCTTTTTTTCTCTTATGCCGAATGTTTCCACATCCGCCTGACCGGCGCCCAAAGGAGGAAGGCCAAATGTCCTTTATCCCCATCGACCCGACTGCATGGGAGCGCGTGGAGTACTTCGAATACTTTCAAAGCACAACCCTCTATATGACCGCACAGGTGGATATCACTCTGCTGTATGAGCGGCTCAAGCGGCGCGGACTAAGGCTTTATCCCGCGCTGGTCTATCTGGCGGCGCGGGTTATCAATCAAAATCCGGATTTCCGCTATGGCCGCGATGAGCGTGGCCGTCTGGGCCAATGGGATGTGCTCCATCCCCTCTATACCGTGCCTAGAAAGGACCGCCCCGGGCTTTTTTCAATGAAGCAAACCGTTTATTCGGAGCATTTTTCCACATTTTATGAAGCTTTTGTCCGCGATTATGCCCTGGCCGAAACCTGCGGCAGACTTGTTTGCGACACCGGCGCGCCAAAAAACGTCTGCGGCGTGTCCATCGTGCCCGGCCTTCGCTTTACCGGCTTCAGCTTTGGCGGTGGCCCTAAGGAGGACTTTACGCCCTTTACGCTGTACGGTCAATTTGCGCGCGAGGATAACCGGCTTTTGCTGCCCGTCAGCGGGGAATTCTCCCATGCCGTCAACGACGGCTTGCATATTACCCGTTTTTTTGAGCAGCTTGAAGCAACGGCCAACCGGCTACTCCCGGAGTGAAAATCCGCCGGGTTTTCCCGAATTTCTTCTTGACTTGAAGCCTGCTTTAAGCTGTATGATGAACGCATTAAAACATCCCGGCCGACGGCCGTCAGGAGGAGGATTTAATGGAATACACAACGCTTGGCAATTCCGGCATTCAGGTTTCCCGGCTCTGCGTCGGGTGCATGAGCTTTGGCGACCCCGCGAGTCAGATGCACGCATGGACGCTCAACCCCGAGGAAAGCGGCGCGCTCATCCGGCACGCGCTGGATCTGGGCTTCAACTTCTTCGACACCGCAAACACCTACTCCGCCGGCACCAGCGAGGAATACCTCGGCCGCGCCCTCAAGGACGCCGTGCCTCGCGACAAGGTTGTCATCGCTACCAAGGTTTATTTCAACGAAGGCCGCCTGTCCAGGACCGCCATCCTGCGCGAGATCGACGGGTCGCTCAGGCGACTACAAACCGATTATGTGGACCTTTACATCATTCACCGGTTTGATTACGACACCCCCATCGAGGAAACCATGGAGGCGCTTCATAGCCTCGTTACGGCGGGCAAGGTGCGCGCGCTGGGCGCTTCGGCCATGTATGGCTATCAGTTTTATAACATGCAGCTCGCCGCCGAAAAAAACGGCTTTACTCCGTTTGTGTCGATGCAGAATCACTACAATTTGCTCTACCGCGAGGACGAACGCGAGCTTATCCCCATCTGTAAGCAGAGGAACGTCGCGCTAACGCCCTACAGCCCGCTGGCCGCAGGCAGGCTTTCCCGCGCTGATTGGCACGCGGATACGCTTCGCAGTCACACGGACAAAACTGCCGTTTCCAAGTATGACTCCACCGAAGAAACCGACCACGCTATCGTGCTGCGCGTTCAGGAAATCGCGCAAAAGCATGCCGCCACTATGACCCAGGTCGCGCTCGCGTGGCAGTTTGCACGGGGCGTGGCCTCCCCCATCATCGGCGCGACCAAGGCCCGCTATTTCGACGACGCGGCGGGCGCGTTCGGTGTGAAGCTCTCCCCGGAGGACGTCGTCTACCTTGAGGAGCCTTACGTGCCTCACAGGATCGTCGGCGCGCTTTAAGGACGCATGGAAAACAGCGGGAGGCGACTTTTTAAAAAGCCCCTCCCGCATCCCTCCGAAAAACGGACAGGTATCAAAGCAATTTTTATAACAGCGCGAAATGGCCGCTTTCGATCATCGATTTCATCCGACACAAGTAAAAAGGGTGCCCGGTGGGATCAAACATCACTTTCCAACATCCATACCGTTCCCGCCTCCAGAAAATGAATATTCCGCATGCTTCCGCGCCATAATCCGGCTGCAGTCAAAGGCTCTGTTCCCTGAACGCGAAGCTTGAATGCACGGCTTAACAACGTCCTTCCCGTCACTCTTCGCTGTCCCTGATTCCTATTTTCCGCCGCAGAAACGTCGCGATCTTCTTTTCCCAGTGCTGGTTTTCCAAGTTTACCACCGGCGCCTCAACATAGCGCCTAGAGTTTGCCTCCAGCCACACGTCCAAAAGCCGTTCACCCACGTAGCCGAAAACCCGCCGATCCTTTGCGGAATAGCCGGAAATATCCAGAACGCTCTCCAACTCAAAAAGAATATCGAACAGCCAGGAGCAGTATTCGTCAAACTGCGCCTTTTTCATTATAAACATATTAAAACGGTGCCCGCTTCGCCTATTCATCACTGTTTCCCATGCCGGCAGGCATTCCGGATACTTTTTTGCGAGAATTTCCTTCGTTTTCTGCAAATCCTCCTCGTGGTGGGCATGGATATACTGCGTATAGTTCGTTTCAATCCAGTAACGCCGCTTTTTAGGCACGACGATCTCCGCGTGCGCTAAAAACCGGACCGCATCCTCCCCGGTTAAGATTCGCTCCCGCTTGCGGCCGCCAAACACCGCTCCACGCGCAAAATAGCGCCGGTAATGCGCAAGCCCGTACGCGTCTGCTTCCATATGCTTCCAAAGCCAATACAAGCAAGTCAGCTCGCAAAAGGTCGCGTTTTTTTCGCTGATGTTTTCGCCCGCGTCATCCCGCTGCCAGCCCAGCGGCGGCCTGCCCGCACTGCCTGCCTGTATGGGCAGGTACAGCCCGCCGCATGGCATCCAGTACGCCTTATGGGCAGCTACGCCAATTATGATTCTCACCTTTCCAGCTCCTTTTTCGCGGCCTCCAGCGCGGCCGCGACCACCTGATCCATGTTATAATAGCGGTATTCGCCAAGCCGCCCGCCAAAAATCATGTCCGGCTCGGCCTGCGCCAGCGCGCGGTATTTTTCATACAGCGCGTTGTTTGGCCCGTCATTGACGGGGTAGTACGGCTCGGCGCTTTCATCGCCGTTCAAGCTGTATTCGCGGGTGATCACCGTGGCCGGCTGGTTTCCAAACTCAAAATGCTTATGCTCAATAATTCGCGTATACGGCGTTTCCACATCCGTATAGTTAATCACGGCGTTGCCCTGATAGTTGGGCATGTCAAGCGTTTCCGTCTCAAACCGGAGCGAACGGTATTGCAACCGGCCCAGCCGGTGTCCAAAATACGCGTCCACCGCGCCAGTGTACACCACCCGGCGCGCCTGCCCGTCCAGTTCCGCGCGGCAAGACAGATAATCAGTGTTAAGCCGCACCTCCGCGCCCTCCAGCAGCTTTTCCACCAGCGCGGTATACCCACCCTCCGGGATTCCTTGATACGGGTCGTTAAAATAGTTGTTGTCAAAGGTGAAGCGCACCGGCAGGCGCCGGATAATAAACGGAGGCAGCTCCGTGCATGGGCGACCCCACTGCTTTTGTGTGTACCCTTTAATAAGGGCCTCATAAATGTCCTTTCCCACCAGGCGGACCGCCTGCTCCTCCAGGTTTCGCGGCTCGCCGCCGCCCCCCTGCGCCTGCTGCGCGGCAATCCGCTCCTGCGCCTCGCGCGGAGTGGTCACGCCCCACATCTGGTAGAAGGTATTCATGTTGAACGGCAGGTTGAACAGCTTGCCACGGTAATTCGCAACAGGGCAGTTGGTATAGCGGTTAAAGCTTGCGAAACGGTTCACATATTGCCATACCTCCGGCATGGCGGTATGGAAAATATGCGCGCCGTAGCGGTGCACGTTGATTCCCTCCACGGGTTCGGTGTAGACGTTTCCGGCGATATGGCCGCGTTTTTCAACTACGAGGCAGGTTTTACCCGCCTGCGTCATCTCATGCGCAAAAACCGCGCCGTACAGGCCCGCGCCCACAATCAGATAATCGTACATTTAACGCCTGTCCTTTCTTCTTTTGCTCCCGCTACATTTCCGCGTCGTGCTCTTTAGCGTTCTGCTTTTCAGCCTCGCGCACCTTTTCATGATTCATCCAGCCGCCCAGCAGCGTCATCAACAGGATGCGCATATCCAGCCCAACACTCCAGTTTTCAATATACCAGATATCATGCTCAATACGCCTGACGATGCTGGTATCGCCGCGGTAGCCGTTGACCTGCGCCCATCCCGTCATGCCGGGGCGCACCTGGTGTTTGACCATGTACAGGGGCACGCTTTCCTTAAAGCGCTCCACATAGAAGGGGATTTCCGGCCTGGGGCCTACCAGGCTCATATCGCCTATGAGCACATTAAAAAGCTGTGGAAGCTCGTCGATGCTGCACTTTCGCAAAAAGCTGCCAAAGCGCGTCTTTCGCGGGTCGTCGTCCGTCGTCCACGCCTTGTCCTGCGCATCGTTTAAGCGCATGCTGCGAAATTTATACATCGTAAACAGCCTTTTGTTGCGTCCCACGCGCTGCTGCCGGAAAAACACCGGACCGGGGCTGGAAAGCCTGGTGCCAATAGCGGCGGCAATCAGCAGCGGGCTTAACGCCACCAGCAGTAGGGCGCTTGCAAAAATATCGAACGCGCGCTTCACCACCGCGTAACCGAGGTTATCCAGCGGGTTGCTGCGCAGGTTGATCAGCTTCGACCTGCCGATAACCTCAATGGCGGGGTTGGAGGGGATGATATCGTTATAAAACGGGATGACGCTCACCTTGGTGCCGCATTTTTCACATATGCCGATGATTGCGCGGATATGGCGGGTTTCCTCCGGCTCCAACGCCACGATTACCTCGTCCACAGAGCCGTCCTGTAAATAGTCGTCCAGCCGGTCAAACGCGCCCATGTATCGGGCGTTGAGCTCCCCGTTTTCCGCGCTACCGAAATAGCCGTCCACGGTAAAGCCGAAATTGGGCACCCTCCGCACATCCTCAATATACTGCCGCGCCAGCCCGCCCGTGCCGGCCACGAGCACATGCTTCTGATTATAACCCTTCTGGCGCATCCGGTTGAGCACGTAATGTAGCCCAACGCGCTTTACCGATACCGCGATGGAGCTTGCAAACAAAAATGTAAACAGCACGCCGCGGGAGAACTCCTCCAGGCGAAACAGATATAGTATCGCGCCTACGCTAATGATACCCAGCGTATTCGCACCCCAGATAGCCGCGATTTCCTGGCGGATTCTGCGGATTCGCGAGGAATTGTACAGCTTGAAAATGCCAAGCAGTATCACCATCACTACCGCGTAGATGCACGCGGCCGCCCCCGCGCCGTGGTTCAGGCCGCTCACGGCCGCCATATTTCCGCCGCTCTTGACCACGTCCAGCCAGAACCACTGCGAAAACAGGTATGCGCATAGAATGATGATTCCGTCCGACAGCGCGTTTAACGCGTTTAAAAAACGTTGGTTGGATTTTATCATGCTTTGCCCCCCGCGTGTTGTCCGCCCTTCCCCTCCGGACGGCCCGAAGCGTTCCCAGTCGCGGAGGCGGCCGCGCGGTGTGCCGCGCCGTCCGCCGTTTGACGCTTTTCCCTTACGAACGCCAAATTTCCACATCTCTTAACGTCATCGGAATTATAGCACAAAAGGCGCGTGAAGTCCACCGCCACACCGTTTTTGAGACGCTGTGCCCGCGGTCCGCTTAAATCTGCGTCTGGTTTTTCCTCCTTTTTCTTTATATTTCCCCAAATTATGATTGAAAAAGATTCAGAACAGGATTAGAATAGTCAACGTTGCGCAAAAAATCTCAGGGAGGCCGCTATTTCATGGAGAAACTTCGTCCCCAACTTTTTTCCACCTTAAAGGGGTATACCCCCGCCCAGTTTGGGCGCGACGCCGTTGCGGGCGTCATCGTCGCCATCATCGCCCTGCCGCTGTCCATCGCTCTCGCGCTCGCCTCGGGTGTCGGTCCGGAGATCGGGCTTTATACGGCCATTACCGCTGGCTTCGTCATTTCGCTGCTCGGCGGCAGCCGCGTGCAAATCGCCGGGCCCACGGCCGCCTTTGCCACCATTGTGGCCGGCATCGTCGCTAAAAACGGTATACAGGGCCTCATCGTAGCCACGCTGATGGCGGGCCTTATCCTTATCGCCATGGGCCTGCTGCGTCTGGGCAACCTCATCAAGTACATACCCGCCACCATCACCACAGGCTTTACCAGCGGTATTGCCGTTACCATTGTCATCGGGCAGATGAAGGACTTTTTTGGCCTGACCCTAAACGGCGCGCCCGTTGAAACCATGGATAAGCTCAGGGCGGCGGCGTCCTCGTTTGGCACGCTCAACCCATGGGCGATGCTGGTAGGCGCCATGTCGCTTGCCGTGCTTATTCTTTGGCCGAAGGTATCCCGGCGGATTCCGGGCTCGCTGGTGGCGGTGCTTGTATCCATTGCCATGGTACAGTTGTTTAAGCTGCCCGTTAACACCATCGGCAGCTTGTATTCCATTTCAAGCGCGCTGCCCGTTCCCAGCCTGCCCGCGTTCGATTTTGATCTTATCCGCACAATGCTGCCGGACGCCTTTACCATCGCTTTGCTGGCAGGCATTGAATCGCTGCTGAGCTGCGTGGTAAGCGACGGCATGATCGGTTCGCGCCATAACCCCAATATGGAGCTGGTCGCTCAGGGCGCGGGCAATATCGCCTCCGCGCTGTTTGGCGGTATCCCGGCCACGGGGGCGATCGCCCGCACCGCCGCCAACGTCAAAAACGGCGGACGCACGCCCGTTTCGGGGATCGTACACGCCGTAACGCTGCTTTTGGTGCTGGTTGCGCTCATGCCTTACGCCGCGCTCATCCCCATGCCAGCTATTGCGGCTATCCTGTTCATGGTCGCCTACAACATGTGCGAGTGGCGGCGCTTTGTCAAGCTCGTCAAAACCGCGCCCAAGAGCGACGTCGCGGTGCTGGTCTGCACCTTCCTGCTGACGGTCGTGTTCGACCTGGTGGTGGCGATCGAGGTGGGGATGCTGCTGAGCATGCTGCTGTTGATGAAGCGGATGGCAGGCGTCGCCCATGTCAGAAGCTGGACAATCGACGAAGCCGCCATCTCCCAGGACGAGCGCTTGCGTCCCGTGCCCAGAGGAACGCTGGTATACGAGCTGGAGGGCTCCCTGTTTTTCGCCGCGGCGGACAAGCTGCTCTCCATTGGGCTTGAGGACCGCACCCGCGCGCTTGTGCTGCGCATGCGAAGCGTTACCGCCATGGACTCAACTGCCCTGGAGGGCTTGCAAAAACTGCTGGAGGAATGCGAAAAGCAGGACGTTACCATGATTCTTTCCCACGTCATGCCCCAGCCCCTGGATGTAATGCGCAAAGCGGGCTTTGACCAGGCGCTGGGCGAGGATAACCTTTGCCCCGGCATCGACGAGGCGCTGGCGCGCGCCCGCGAGGTTGTCGGGCAGGAAGGCTGACGCCGCCTGAAGCGCCGATTGAATTTTTTTCTTTGCAAACTGCGGGGTTTGGAGGCTGTACGTCTCCAAACCCCGCTTCTTTATTTTTCCACTTCGTACTCCAGTAAATCGGCGGGCTGGCAGTCAAGCGCCTCGCAGAGCTTCTCCAGCGTGCTGAAGCGGATGGCCCGTGCCTTGCCGGTTTTCAAAATGCTCAGGTTTGCCAATGTCATATCCACGCGCCCGGCAAGCTCGCTCAGGCTCATCCTTCTCTTTGCCAGCATCACATCTAAATTTACCTGTATGGGCATTTGCTCA
Source organism: Bacillota bacterium (assembly GCA_023411375.1). GTDB lineage: Bacteria > Bacillota > Clostridia > Christensenellales > Aristaeellaceae > Limiplasma. The sequence continues at coordinate 104,791 of JAEYOW010000010.1, forward strand.
CCTCAAACCGTCATTTCGTTTTCCTCTCGCATTTTTGCCGCGCTTTCGCACAGGCCGCTTAGCGCAAAGCACACAATGGCGGCCGCGACGCCCAAAAACAGAAGCCCGGCAACCGCGGTTACCAAAAAGGGCGGCGTAACATGATTTATCCATAAAAACAAACCCATCCCGGCTACCAGCGCAAGGTCCAGCGTGCAAAGCTGCCAGACGCGCTTAAACCGGCGGGCGTTTTGTTCGCAGAACGCCTCGTCCGCCGCGATGGTACCAAACACCCGCCACAGCAAAAGCAACGCCACAAGCGCAGGTATCGCCAGCGTCCACCCATAGGCGATCATCCATCCATACCAGCCGGAAAGCTCCGGCCTGACCGCCCGCACATGGTTCATGTACATAGGTAGAAGATTGCCCGCCGCCACCAATACGCCGCACGCGCAGAGGATCAGCACCGCTTTGAGTAACCATGCCACCGTTGTTTTTTTCATCACTTCAAAACCTCCTCCACTTGGGATGAGAGAAGGATAACATAAATTTTATCGATTGTCAATATATTTTTATTGATTATTAATAAAGATAATCAATCTTTACAGCTTATCAAAGCCGCCGCACTCGCCGCATTTCGCGTCATGTAAGGAGATCACGCCGCCACACGCGGTGCAAGAGTAGCGGATCCGCTCGCGCTCCATCAGCGCACAGATTCCTTCCTCGCGAGCAATCCGCCCGTTTTGCAAAAGGCTGACGCCGTAGCGGGCGCGGTAGGTTTTCTCCAGCGCGGCAAGGGGCTTGCACGGGGCTTCGGGGCAGTCCCGGCAGCCCGCCATGCCCTTTTCCAGAGCGCATGACCGTATCTTGCATTTGCGGCAGTGCTCCGGCTTGTTCGCGTCGCCCGCCAAACAACCGCCACAGGGCTTTGGATGCGCGCAATGCCGGTAGCAAATCATGCAGTTCATGCCGCATGGCGCAAGCATATCCGCGCCGATTTTTTTAGGCATCTTCATTCGCGTTTCCCCGTTTCACTCCGATGCGCATCCGGTAGCAAAAGTCTATCTCAAAACAAGCGCCGCCAAAAATAGCATGGATCCTATCGGTAAACCGCTTAAGCCCGGTCTGCAGCGCCTCCGGACGCCGCCCCGCAACCGCCTGTACGCTGCCCTGACTCAGCATCAGACCGATCAGGCGCTCCGCCGTACAGCTCTCCGTATTGGAAAAGAAAACTTCCCGACAATAGCTAAAATATCCGCTGCGCTTCAAATTTGCTAAGTGCTCATCCTTTGGGTAGCGCACAAACGAATCCCTCACCTCCGGCACTTCCCTTTCAAGCCGCTTCACCAGATCATACAGCCGCATATACTCGCGTTCGGCGCGCCAGTCCGTAACCGGCGGCCAGTCGCAGTCGATCGTCGCAAAAACCCCGCCCGGCCTCAAAATCCGGTTTACCTCCGCCAAAGTGGAAACCGGCTCCATCCAGTGGAAGGATTGTGAGCAGACGGCGACGTCCGCGCACGCCTCCGGCAGGCCCGTATCGTCGGCAAACGCCTGAATAAACGATACCGTCCCGTACTCCTTTTCCCTTGCAACGGCCAGCATATCCGCACTTGGCTCCACTCCAATCAGCCGCGCGCAGTTCCCTTTCCACGTCAGCGTGGAAAGGCCGGTACCGCTGCCCAGGTCGACAACCAGCTCCGGTTGTGCGCCCAAATAGCGGCTGATCATCCGCACGGGCGCGTCCGTCACTGCCAGCCTGGCTCTCTCGTAGGTGTCTGCAAAGCCCGAGAAACGCACCGCATTTTTCAGGCGCAAATCTTCCTTTTCCATTATCGCCACATCCCTCCGTATCTGCTGCGCGTTCTGTATTCTCCTATTTCATTCGCTGCGGGATGGGAAACCTCCTTCACGCGGGCATGGTTGAGGAGACTTCTTACTTGTCGTTGCGCTTTTGCACTGCGGCGGCTATGAATTCAAGCACTCTATATTTTTTTACTGTTCCTGTAAAGACAGTTCCCATATCCGATTGAGCTCATTGATAAACTGCTGTACAGAAATTGCCCCCTGCTCCAGACGATTGATCAACTTGCGTATATTTTCATCCTGAGACAACTGCGTTTGAATGATCACCGCGTTTCCCATAAATTGCGTGTAATGGTTGATGCTTTCTTCGTCTACCATCCACGATGAGCTTTCAAGTTTTTCTATGTTGATTTCATATTGTGCAATGGTATCAGCCAGCGTCAAGCAAATCTGTTCGTCATTTTCGTTCTCCATCTGTCGTTTCGTTTCGGAAAGCGACTGGCGCATGGTTGCAAGGAGCTCGCTGGTATTTGGATTTTTAACCGGGCGGCTATTTTCCGGAGAAAGCGACATTCTTTCCAATTCGTCCAGCGCGCCAAAATACTTCGCAAGATAATCCATCGCCAGCTCCGGCTGCTTCGAATAGGGGTTTACGAACAGCAGCGATATACTAATGGGCGCTACCGGCATCAAGCCATTATCCAGTGGCAAAAGCAAGGTTTCGTATCCGTTGGATTGAGCTGTATGAAGGTTTATACTACGTCTCATAAACAGGGAGCGCTCCATACGTTCAGAATGATGAGCCGCAAGCTCGGTTCCCGCTTGCAACGCCAACTCAATCAGTTGCCGAAATTGCGCCGAATCAAATACTATGGGTTCATTTGATAATTCTTTTGAAGTAATATAGTACTGAATCGACATGGTTAGCAGCTCCTGTCTTCCCATCGCGATCGGACTGATTTGTTGCGACCAAAGACTGCTGTCCCACTCCGCAATGCTTCTCAATAAATCCATCCACGAGGATGGCAATTTGAAGCCCGCCTCAGCACATTGACCCAGCAGGCTTGGCTCATAAGCCATGCAGCATTGTTCTGTATCGACTCCGACAGGAAGGGCATAAAGGCCTCTGTCGTGCATAACGGCGCCGGCAACACACGCATACATCTTTTCCACGTCACGGATAAGTCGCTCATCCGTTAACGGGAGCGCAAACCCTTTGTCAAACACGCTGCCAATTGATACGAAAGCGCCTGATACATAATAGACGTCTACCGTGGCGTCCCGCGTCAGCAATTTATTCAGGAGTGCCGTGTCCGTAAAATAAAAGTCGTCCGCAAGGCTGAACATAACGTTTTCCATCTGTTGCGCAGCAATACGATGCGGCTGATCAGACACTCCGCCGCTAATGGTCAGCGTTTGTCCCCCACGGGCGGGCTCTATTTGAATGGAACAACCGGCGCAACCCATGGCAATCAACGTCGGCAACAGGGATACCATTATCATCTTTTTTAGTGTTGTCATGGTTTTACCCTCCCTGTCCCGAAAGCATCAATCGTTTTAATGAAGCGGCTCTTTCCGCTGTCATAAACGCATAACCTATTTTATCCTTTCTACCTTCCTTTGAGATATCCATTCCGCTTTTAACTTTGCCGCCACTCTTTTACAAGTCATCGCATATGTACCCGAATCTAAAAAAGCGATCACACGCACGGCGCTCCTCCCTTCCCCCGAAACCGTTGCCCGCGCGTCAACTACGACAAAAAAGCCCGCAAAAACGAGCTTGCGAGCTTTTTTGTCGCCCATAGGGCATTTTATATCTTAGTACATTCCGCCCATTCCGCCGGGAGCGGGAGCAGCCGGGGGTTCGGGAGCGGGAATATCGGCCACAAGGCTCTCGGTGGTCAGCACCATAGCGGCAACGCTCGACGCGTTTTGCAGCGCGGAACGGGTCACCTTGGTAGGATCGATAATGCCGCGCTCGATCATGTCCACGTACTCGCCCTTGAGCGCGTCGTAGCCATAGCCGTTCTTGTGGGTATTCTTGATGTTCTCCACAATCACGCTGCCATCGATGCCCGCATTCTTGCTGATCTGGCGCAGGGGCTCCTCCAGCGCGCGGATGACAATCTCAACGCCGGTCTTGGCGTCGCCCGCAAAGTTGGCAAGCTCGGCCTGTACGGCGGGCAGCACGTTCATCAGGGCGATACCGCCGCCCGGTACGATGCCTTCTTCCACAGCGGCTCGGGTCGCGGCCAGCGCGTCCTCGATGCGCAGCTTGCGCTCCTTCATCTCGATCTCGGTCGCCGCGCCCACCTGGATGACGGCGACGCCGCCGGCCAGTTTGGCAAGGCGCTCCTGGAGCTTCTCGCGGTCGTAATCGCTGGTGGTATCCTCAATCTGGGAGCGGATGCTGGCGATGCGGCCGTCGATATCAGCCTTGGAGCCGGCGCCCTCCACGATGGTGGTGTTCTCCTTGTCAACCTTAACCTGGCGCGCGGAGCCCAGCATGTCCACAGTCGCTTCCTTAAGCTCCATGCCCAGCTCGTCGCTGATAACCTGGCCGCCCGTCAGGGTAGCGATGTCGCGAAGCATTTCCTTGCGGCGGTCGCCAAAACCGGGAGCCTTTACGGCAACGCAGGTGAAGGTACCGCGCAGCTTGTTGACCACCAAAGTCGCCAGGGCCTCGCCCTCCACGTCCTCGGCGATGATGAGCAGCTTCTTGCCGGCCTGAACCACCTGCTCAAGCACGGGCAGGATTTCCTGAATGTTGGAAATCTTCTTGTCGGTAATGAGGATGTAGGGGTTGTCAAGAACCGCCTCCATCTTCTCGGTATCGGTCACCATGTAGGCGCTGGCGTAGCCGCGGTCAAACTGCATGCCTTCCACGGTGGTCATTTCGGTCTTCATGGTCTTGCTTTCCTCAACGGTGATGACGCCGTCGTTGCCAACGGTCTCCATCGCCTCGGAAATCAACTTGCCGATGGCTTCCTCGCCCGCGGAAATGCTGGCGACCTGCGCGATGGCCTGCTTGCCGCTGATAGGCTGGCTGAGCTTGGCAAGGCTTTCCACGGCGGCGTTCACGCCCGCCTCAATGCCGCGCTTCAAAACCATGGGATTCGCGCCGGCGGCCAGGTTACGCAGTCCCTCGCGGACGATGGCCTGCGCCAGCAGCGTCGCGGTGGTGGTGCCGTCGCCCGCCACGTCGTTGGTCTTGGTGGCGACTTCCTTCACAAGCTGCGCGCCCATATTCTCAAAGGCGTCCTCCAGCTCGATTTCCTTGGCGATGGTCACACCGTCGTTGGTGATGAGGGGCGCGCCGAATTTCTTATCCAGCACCACGTTGCGGCCCTTGGGGCCAAGGGTGATCTTAACGGTATCTGCCAGGGTGTTGATGCCCTTTTCCAGCGAACGGCGGGCTTCCTCGCCGTACTTGATTTGCTTAGCCATAATAACAGCCTCCTTCTAAATATGTCTTTTCAGGGGGTCACTCGACGGTGGCCAAAATATCGCTCTGGCGTACAATGATGAGCTCCTGGCCGTCGATCTTGACCTCGGTGCCCGCGTACTTGGAGTAAATCACCTTGTCGCCGGTCTTTACGTTCATGGTTACTTCCTTGCCGTCCACCAGGCCGCCGGGGCCGACAGCCAGCACTTCCGCCATCTGGGGCTTCTCCTTGGCGGTACCGGTCAGCAAAATGCCGCTCTTGGTGGTTTCTTCCATTTCAACGTTCCTGATGACCACACGGTCGCCCAAAGGCTTGACGTTCATGACTTTATCCTCCCTGTTCATTTGATTGATATTCTCTCTGTTAGCACTCACACCAATCGAGTGCTAACAACAGTAGTTACTATACGTCATTTCCAGCCATGGCGCAAGTTTGCGAAATCCTCAATATATCGATATTCAAACGTAAAAACTGGTCAGTTTCTATTTTGAATCATACTTTCTCGTTTTATTTTTTGTTTTCTCAATATTTCTTTGATTTTCTTTTGTTTTAAAAACCGACGTCACGCTGCCGATATGATACAATGGCTTGCGTTGAAAGGAAGGAATAATATGTACGATAAGGCTTCCGCGCTTCTGCTGGACTGGTACGGCAGCGCAAAGCGCGACCTGCCGTGGCGGCACACGCAGGACCCCTACCGCATCTGGCTTTCAGAAATCATGCTCCAGCAAACCCGCGTGGAAACCGTCCGTGCCTATTACCGCCGGTTTCTCGAGCTTTTTCCAAATCTCGAAGCGCTTGCGGCCGCGCCGCAGGAGCAGGTGCTCAAGGCCTGGGAAGGGCTTGGTTATTACAGCCGGGCGCGCAATCTGCAAAAGGCCGCGCAAAGCGTGGTAAACAACCATTCCGGACGGTTTCCTGATACCTATGAGGGACTTCTCAGCCTTCCCGGCGTCGGGCCGTACACTGCGGGCGCTATCGCCAGCATCGCATTCGGACGGCGCGTTCCCGCCATCGACGGCAACGTATACCGCGTGGCCTCGCGCTTTTACGGCGTGCGCGAGGATGTCGGCAGCCCGCGCGTGCAAAAGGAGCTGCGCGCCCTGGTGGAGGCGGGCATGCCCGAAGACCGCGCCGGGGACTATAATCAGGCTTTGATGGAGCTTGGAGCCACGCTGTGTTCGCCCGCCCAGCCGTCGTGCCTGCCCTGCCCGTGGCGCGGCCTGTGCGACGCGTATGCAGAGGGCGACGCGCCGTTTTTGCCAATACATGAAAAAAAACGCCCGCCCAAAACGGTGGACGTAGCGGTTTGCCTGCTGAGCTTTGAGGGGCGGATGCTCGTCGAGCGCCGCGCCCAGCGCATGCTTCACGGCCTGTACGTATTTCATCTGATTGAGGAAGAAACGGAGCCTGGGCCTGTGGGCGAGCTGCTTTTAGAGCAGGGGCTTCGCTGCGCCTTTCAGGGGGAGCTGGGCCGGGCCCGCCATGTCTTCACCCACCGCGTATGGGAGATGAGCATTCTTCATTACCGCCTGAACGCCCCGCCCGCCGAAAGCGCGCTTGAAGCGCTGGATGCGCGCATGGTCACTGCGGACGAGCTGGAGGCGCTTCCGCTGCCCACCGCCATGAAAACCGCACGGGAAAAAGCGACGGTGCTTTTGCGTAAGGCGCGCTGAGCACGGGACCGCGCCTCAAAAAAAGCGGGAACAGGAGCCTGGGCGGTTACGCCGCCGGCCGCCCTCATTTCCGGGTTAAATCAATCTCCATCTCCACGCGCTCCCAGCTTTCGCCCAGCGCCTCAAAATCCGGCCTGGCGTCGCCCGGAACCTCCACAAAGCCTACTGACGCATAGCAGCGGCGCGCGGCCGGATTATTACGGAACGCGCACAGCGTCGCGCGCTTCGCGCAAAGCCTGTCGCGAGCGTACCCCACCGCCCGCTCCGCCAGCCCGCGCCCCAGACCCCGGCCGCGCTTTTTTTCGTCCAGTATCACAAAGCCCAGGCGCACCGCCTCGCGCTCCCCGTCCGGCCTGAACAGGCATGCAAAGCCCGCCGGGCCGTCCGCGTCCTCCAGGACGAGGGGCACGTCGTTTGGGTAGGCGCGCATGCGCGCGTTCAGCATCTCCGCCGTCACGGGCCAGACGCCGATAAGTCCCGCGCACCACATATAATAGGTTCTTTCATTCTCCACCCAGGAGACGACCGCTTCCGCGTCGCTTTCCCGGTACGCCCGCAATTCCATAAACGCTCCTCCGCGCTATTCACCACTCAGCGCTGCTTCCCGCTGTGCCTTTGTCATGGTTTTCAGCGCCCGCGCGTAGCTGTGCTCCAGCATATCCAAAAGCACGCCGTCCGGCACGGTTCCGTCCAGCGTGACGGTGTTGCTGTATGGATGCTGCGATGGCGGGCAATGGTAGCCGCGCCTGACGTTTTTCGCAAACCGTTCCCGCCAGCACAACCCCTGCGCGGGCTCACACTTGAACGTCACCCACGCGCGCGCGGGAAAAACCTCCGCGAAGATGCGCGGGCCCACGCGCGCGCAAATCGGCTCGGGGCCAAACGGCGTGTTCGCGTACGCGCCCGGCATTCGCAGGCAGCGTTCCAGTATGTCCTGCGTCGTCATAGCCCGTCAGTCCTTCAACGGCAGGCGCGCCACGCCGCTTTTAACCGCCGCTTCGGCGACGGCCCGCGCAACGGCCTTGCCAACGCGCTTGTCAAACGCCTCCGGCAGAATATAACGGGGGTTCAGTTCCTCCGCCGATACCAGCGAGGCGATCGCGTAGGAAGCCGCTATTTTCATCTCGTCGTTGATATCCCGGGCGCGCACGTCCAGCGCGCCGCGGAAAATGCCTGGAAACGCCAGCACATTGTTAATCTGGTTGTCATAATCGCTGCGTCCCGTTCCCACGACGGCCGCCCCGCCGTCAAACGCCTCCTCGGGCATGATCTCCGGCACGGGGTTTGCCATGGGAAACACAATCGCACCCGGGTTCATGGTCGCCACCATATCAGCCGTCAAAACGCCCGGCACGCTTACGCCGATAAACGCATCCGCGCCCGCGATGGCCTCCTTTAGTCCGCCGGCCAGCCGCCGCCGGTTGGTTACGTGGCTTAACTCCTCCTGCGCGGGGCTTAGCTTCTCACGCCCTTCCACCACAATGCCGTGCTTGCCCAGCAAAATCAGATCGCCTACGCCAAAGCGCAGCAGGTGCCTTGCAATGGCGACGCCCGCCGAGCCTGCGCCGTTGATTACGCAGGTGATGTCCTCCATACGCTTTCCAACCACCTTCAGCGCGTTCAGCAGCGCCGCCGCGACCACCACCGCCGTGCCGTGCTGGTCGTCGTGAAAAACGGGAATGTCGCAGATCTCCTTGAGCCTGCGCTCAATCTCAAAGCAGCGCGGCGCGCCGATATCCTCCAGGTTGACGCCGCCAAAGCTGCCGGAAAGCAAATAAACCGTGCGCACGATCTCATCCACATCTTTAGACTTAATGCACAGCGGAAATGCGTCCACGTCGGCAAACTCCTTAAACAGCACGCATTTGCCCTCCATCACGGGCATGCCCGCCTCCGGGCCGATATCTCCCAGTCCCAGCACAGCCGTACCGTCCGTCACCACGGCGACCAGGTTGTGGCGGCGCGTCAACTCGTAGGATTTGTCAACGTCCTGGTGTATCGCCAGGCACGGCTCCGCCACGCCGGGCGTGTACGCAAGGGAAAGCGCCTGCCTGTCCGCAACGCGCACGCGGGAGGTCACCTCCAGCTTGCCCCCCCATTCGTAATGCTTTTTAAGGGCCTCGGCTTTAATGTCCATACGCTCGCTCCTTCGGATAATTTCGGCCTATTGTAGCATGTTTCGCAAAGGATGGCAACGTAGGAAAATGTTTAAACAGAGAAGGCGTGGAGAGGTTTTCTTTCTGAAAATCCTCCTCCGCGCCCTCTCAAAAACCGGCTGAATATACGGTTAGGCCTGTGCCGGCTTCCGCCCGGACCTGTACTCCATCGGGCTTAATCCCGTGGCTTTCTTAAAATTCTTGCTGAAATGCGCCACGTCGCCATAACCCACCGTCAGAGCGATCTCATGCACCTTGAGCGCGGGGTCCATCAGCAGTTCCTTCGCCTTCTGGATGCGCAGTCCGTTCAAAATATCAAAAAAGCTTTGCCCCAAATGCCCGTTGATCAGCTTGCTCAGGTGCCAGGGACTGACGTACACGCTGTCGGCCACGTCTCCCAGGCTGATGTGCTCGACGTAGTGGTCCCTGATAAACTGCATGGCCGCCCGCGCCACAAAGTTACCCGCCTCGCTCTGCAAGCCGCCGCCGTCCTCCGGCTCCGTCTGCGGCGGCAGGGCGCGCAGATTGTCCGTCATGTGGCGGAAGGCCTCGCGCAGCTCGTCCATCTTGCTGGGCTTAAGCAGGTAACGGCTCACCCCCAGGCGGATGGCGCTCTGCGCGTAGTCAAAATCGCGAAAAGCCGTCAGTACGGAAATTTGCAGATCAGGAAACTCGGTTTTGAGCGCCGCGATCATTGTAAGCCCGTCCATGTTGGGCATGCGGATGTCCGTCAGCAGGATATGCGGACGCGTCCCGCGCATCAGCGCGATGCCCTCCAGCCCGTCGGATGCCGTGCCAACAACCTCGCAGCCGAATTCCGCCCATGGAAACACCTTTTGCAAGCCCTGTAAAATTATCTGCTCGTCATCCACCAGCACAACGCGGTACACGCTCTCGCCGCCTTTCGTCTGCTTTTGCCGTCTGCCCCCGCACGTGCGCCTCAACACAAACCTATTTCGAAGGGAACGGGTCCATGTCCATGATTTCTTCCCACATCCGAACCGGGTCCACGCTGCCGTCCGCAATGCCGGGGATGGAAGCAAACCACTTGCCGCGCGCGTCCGGCTGCATGCTGTCCTGAATGGGCAGGTTCTTGAAGCGCGCGCCGTTCACCATGGCGTTATAACTGTACAGCAGTTTGCCGGAAATGTTGTATTTCCCGAGCGCCGCCGCGTTTATCCCCGTGGAAAGATAGGCGAGCAGCTCCACGGCGGCGTCGCGCCGCTCGCTGTCCTCCCAGGCGGAGCGGGTGAGGTAAAAGCCCATCGACCAGCCATAGATGTATGCGGTTGGGTCGGCGTTTTCATCATAAGCCGGAAAAGGCATCACCACGGTCGTATCCATGTTCTCCGGCTTCAGCCCGTTGGCAAACCAGCTTCCATCCACCTGCATGGCGGCCTTTTTGTCCAAAAAAAGCTGGCTGGCGGCGGCCTGAGTAGTCGCGTTCACATCCTCCGAAAACGCGCCCATCTGATACAGCCTGCGGATCATCCGCATCCCCTCCACCCAGCTTTCAGGGGCACGCTCCCCCTTTTTCGGGCGCGCGGCATGCTCCTGCGCGCCGCCCGCGGACAGTATTGAAAATTCAGCAATATAATGCGGCACGTCGCTCAGGCTGACGGCAATGGGCACGATCCCCGCCTTGCGGAAGGTCTTGATGGCAACTTCGAACTTTTCCCACGTTGTGGGTAACTCCAAGCCATAGCATTCAAACAGGTCGGCGTTGCAAAACAGCCCCTCCCAGAACGGCCGCACGGGAATGGCGTACACCACGCCGTCGTGCTCGGCCACGGCCGGGCTCTCCAACAGGCCCAAATCCGGGTAGGCGGCGTTGATCTGCGCGATGGGCACCACCCGGCTTAAAATCGCCGCGCTGTCGGCCGTTTTGGCGAAAAAGAACAGCACGTCCGCCTCGTTGCCCGCCGCGAAATCCTTTAAAACGCCCATTTTCCATGTTTCGTCCGAGGTCGCGGACATATCGCTTACCGTATTGCCGGTTTCATCCTGCCAGGTTTTTAACAGTTCCGCATAGGTATCCGCCGCCGCGTCCGTGCCCGCGAAAATACTCACGGTTTTCAGCGTCACGCCCTCCGCGCACGCGTCAAAGCACGCCATGCACATAAACAACGCCAGCCCTGCCAGCCAATGCTTTCTCATATTGATAACCATCCTCTCCCGGTCGCAACTGGCCCATCCACCCGGATACCGCGCGTGACATGAGCGTTAAAACAAATACCAGCCATAGACCGGCCGGGTTATGCGGCTTCATGAATTCAGAAGTATCTCTTTTGAAGCAGTCTTATTATATCACCTTTTAAGGGCGGCTGTCATTGGCGATTGCTGCCGTTTGTTGTCTCTGGTTGCGCTTTGTTGTCATCCGTTGCGCCGTCCCCCTCGCGCGCGGCGGGGATGGAGAAGGCCGCTACGGTCTGCCCCCGCTCATCCGTGCGGATGGTCAGCGCCGCCCGGTCGTCATACAAAAGCCGGAGGCGGCGCGCCACGTTGCGGATGCCCATATGTCCCTCAGGATCGTCCTCGTCCGACATCAGCCGCCGGATGCGCGCTAGGTCGTCCGCGCTCAGGCGCTTTCCGTTATTAATGACCTCAACGTTAAGCCGCCCCTCCCGCAGGTATACCGTCAGGTATATCCGGCCGCCGCCCATGGGCGCTATACCGTGCTCTATGGCGTTTTCCACAAGGGTTTGAATGAATAGCCTGGGCACCAGCACGTCGCCCAGCCCTTCCTCGATATGCTTCCACACGGTCAGCCGCTCGCCAAAGCGCAGCCCGATAAAATAAAAATACGCGTCCGCGACCACCAGTTCCTCGCTGAGGGGCACCAAATGGCGCTCGTTGCGGTCCATGCTGGCGTTGAGCAGGCAGCTCAGCGCCTCCACCATGGTGCTGATGGTCTCGCTGCCCTCCATGCGCGCCTGCCAATTAATCGTCTCCAGCGCGTTATTTAGAAAATGCGAGTTGATGCGGCTCTGCATCGCCTGAATCCGCGCGTCCCTAAGCGCGATTTCCTCCTTGTAGGATTTGTCCACCAAGTATTTCAGCTGCACGCTCATGCTGGAAAACGCGCTGCCCAGCTGCCCCAGCTCGTCGTTTCCGTGCATGGGCACGGTAACGCCCAACTCGCCCCCGCGGATGCGCATGGACGCGTCGCTAAGCAGGCTGATGGGCCGAACGATGCGCCGGTTGACAAACGTCATCATCAAAAGGCAGATCGGCGCGAGAAGCGCAAACATCCATACCATAATGGCCCGGAAGGTTTCCATCTCGCGGTACACCGCGCGCTTGTCCGCCTGAATTTGAAAGCGGAGCGAATAGTCGCGCGTGGACTGGTCCAGCGTGTACAAAAGCGTCCCGCCCTCCTCGCTCATGCCCGCCGCCACGCCCAGATGCGCCCCGTCTCCAAGGACATATTGATCCAGCCGGATCAGGTATTCCATGCCCAATCCCTCGCACGTCTCGCTTGCGGGCATAAAAAGCCGCTCCGCGCTTAAGCCCAGCACAACCATGCCATAGCGCTCCATCCTTGTGTTAAACAGGTTGCGCGCCATATACATGCGTCCGCCATGTTCAAAAAAGCGGCAGCCCGTGTCCAACGCCTCGCCGCCCTCAAGCAAATCCTTGAGTACGTTGAGTTGAAAATAGACCGCCTCGGGATAATCGTCCGTGGTAAAAAAAATGCCGGTGGGGTTTTCAAGCCGGAAAAAGAACGCGAACTCCACCATGCGCTCACGGCCGAATTTGCGCTCCAGATAGCTTCGGCACTTCGAAAAATACTCCTCATAGCTGATCCGCCCACCCTTGTACTGATCCACAGCTCCGGCCAGCTCGCCGTCGTAGATCACGTCCTTGGCAAGCGTCACCACGGCGTTCAGGCTTTCCATGGTACGCACAAGCGCCTGCTCGGCGGCAGTCATCAGTGAAACCTCTGTTTTTTCCTGAAGGGCGGTGAAAAAACGCGTGCCAAGATAGACGCCCAGCAGCGCCGTGGGCACAAGCCAGCATAAAAGCACAATTGTCAGGATGGAAAAGCGCAGCGACAGCATGCGCCTGAATAGGCCTTTCATCATCAAACGGCTCCTTGCTTTAGTCCGGCGTCATCCTGAGCATGCCATAACGCCCCGCCTCGTCGTCCGCACGGCGGTATAGCGCCGCGTACTGCGTGCCGTCGCGGGGGTACAGCGCCATACCGAAGGAACACCGCAACGCGCAGCGCCCGTCCTGGGCGGGCAGGCGCTCAATTTCTCGGTTCAGCTCCTGCGCCCGGCGCTCGGCCTCCGCATAGGTGCTTACACCCCTTAGCAGCAGCACGAACTCGTCGCCGTCCGTGCGTCCGGCGATATCCCCGGCGCAGGCGGTTCGCCTAAGCAGCGCGCCCACTTGGCTTAGCAGCTCGTCCCCATGCCTCCGGCCATAGATGCCGTTGATCTGCCGCATCCCCTTCAGGGTAATCAGCACAAGCGCGCAGTCGCTGCCGTTCAGGCCTTTGCAAATCGCCTGCTCCGCCGCCTCGCGGTTTAGCAGACCCGTTACCGCGTCCATCGTATGAAGGCGTTTGAGCTGCCCGTCCAACCTGTACTGGCGGATGCGCAGGTTACGGATGGAGTGGTTGAGCATCATGCCGATCACCCAGCCCACCAGCGCCGTGGCTACGTCGTATGAAAACGCCTCGGGCGACTTGCACGCCCGGCTCATCAAAACAAACGTTACCGAGGCCAGCAGTGTCAAAAGCGCCGGCTTCCACAGCGGAAGCAGAAACGGCAGTTGAAGCGTCAGCACCAGCAGTGAAAAAAACACCCCCGGCCTGTCCGTGTAGGGAAACACGCTGATATAGGTAATGAATAGCAGAAGCGAAGCCAGATAGCAGGCGATCAGCGCGTTAACCGCCCTCGGCCGGCGCGCGAGTCCATCCCACAGGTTGGCCGTCAGACATAACGCAATCTGCACCGTCAAAACCGCCATATAGGCCGCGTCGAGCACCGCCGAGCGGAACAGCGCCGCCGAGGCAAGCGAAAGCATAAGCAAAAGCGCCATTGTCTTTATGGAGATACGGCGTAGCATATAGAGGTTTTCCTCCATCACGCGCCCATACTCGTTTCTAAAAAAAGCGGCGTTTTTACGGTATTTGTCACCGATTCGGGCTGTCGCGGCAGACAGCGGGTGCATGGCGTATCCTCCTCGCGGGCGGCCTAGAGCTTCTTGGCCAGAATTTCAGGGTTGATGGCATAGAGCAGCGCGTTTTCACGCGTGATTCTGCCTTCCCGGTACAGCCTGAGGATATCGCCGTCCATGGTCATCATGCCCTGCGCCGCGCCGGCGTAAATCACGTTGTCCATCTGGTGGGTCTTACCCTCGCGAATCATGTTGGAAATGGCGTTGTCAACAATCATCACCTCAAACGCGGGCGCGATACCTCCGTCCGTGGAAGGGATGAGCTGCTGGCTGACCACTGCGCGCAGCACCAGGGAAAGCTGCATGCGCACCTGCGCCTGCTGCGCCGCGGGAAAGGAGTCGATAATGCGGTCTATGGTCTTGCTGGCGCCGATTGTATGCAGCGTGGACAGCAAAAGGTGCCCGGTTTCCGCCGCCGTCAGCGCCGTCTGAATGGTTTCAAAGTCACGCATCTCGCCCAGCAGTATCACGTCCGGGGCCTGTCGAAGCGCGCTTCTTAACGCGTAGGCAAACGTGCGCGTGTCGTTCATGATCTCCCGTTGCGTCACCAGACATTGCTTGTGCGGATGGATAAACTCAATCGGATCCTCCAGGGTGATGATGTGTCCGGAACCGCAGGTGTTGATACGGTCGATGATACAGCTCAGCGTCGTGCTTTTGCCACTGCCCGCCGGACCCGTCACCAGCACCATACCGCGCCTGAGCATGCCTAGGCTCAGCACCGTCTCAGGAATAGACAGACTCCGGGCGTCCGGCAGCTCGAAGGGCACCACGCGCAGCACTGCCGCCAACGTACCCCGCTGCTTAAAAGCGTTGCACCGGAAACGCCCCACGCGTGCCAACCCGAAGGAGAAGTCGTCGTCCCCCTCGTTGTTCAGCCTGCCCATATCCCGTCCGTACGCCAGCTCGTAAATCTGCCTGAGCAGCTCGCCGCATTCCGCCGTGCTCAGCTTCCCGTCCGAAAGCGGATGCATCGCCTCGCTAATCTTGGCGGTTACGCGCGCGCCCGGAATAATATACACATCCGAGCCGCCCATCTCCAGCGTCTTTTCCAAAAGGGTTTTCAGCTCCATGTCCGCCTCATTCTCCCATCAGTATCAGGTCGGTTTCCCCGCTTTCGCAGCGCGTACCGGCAAGCGTATGCTCCAAAAGCTCATACCGCGCCCCGCCTTGGGTTAGCATCCTGCCGCGCGCGGTCAGCACGCGGTCTTCGCCCGCATCCGTCTCATACATAAAATATAGTTCGCCATGCACGGCCGTCCATTCCACGCCCTCCAGGCCGCGCGCCTCAAACCACGCCGCGTCCAGCGGCGAGCCGCCGCCCAAGCGGCGGTAGGCAAGCGCCGCCCCGTCGATTTCGCAAAGCTTTTCCTGAACCTTCGCCGCCGCCTCGTAGTAGGCGGCGCTTACGTCCACGTTGCGCCTGGTCAGGGTCTCGGTCATGCGCGCGCTGCCAAAGGCTAAAAGCCCCAGCGCCGCCATAGCCAGCGCCACCAGTATCATCAACACCGAGGACGCGCCCACGCCCACGCGGTAGTCCGCCTTCATACTGCTCATGGCCGCGCCTCCTCCGCCACATAATATGCGCACGGCAGTGCAAGCAGCTCCACGTCCTCCCGCCTGGCGGAAACCATCGCGGAAATCAGCTCGCCCGCCCCGCCCCGCGTGCGGATGACGGACACGTAAAGGTCAAAACCCGCCCCGCCGCTTAACACAAAGCCGCCGTCCTTGTCCATAAAGCCCATACCCAGCAGCGCGGCCTCCGGCTCGTCCTCCCGGCTAAGCCGCTCGGCGACGTCCTCGGCGGCCATCAGCGCCGCGTGAAGCGCACGGCTGTCGGAGGCCTTTTGCTGCGCCGCCGCGAAAACCTGTACGATCGCCACCTGCGAGAGTGAAAAAAACAGAATTGCGATCACAAGCTCAATCAGCAGCATATTTCCCTTATAATTTTTCATGGTGCCGCCGCCTCCTTCGCGCGAAGCGCCATATACGCCGTTTGCGGCGTGCCGTCCATCTTGATGATATCCGCGCGTATAAGCCACGGCTCCTCAAAGCGCATGGCAAGCGAGCGCAGCTCCGTCAGCCCTTCACCAAGCGACGGGTCAAACGCGTCGCCCACGGCGCAGAAATACTCGCGAAGGCCGCCGTCCGCGCAGTAAATGCGCGTTTCGTACATTTCTCCGTCGATTGTTTCCCGCAGGCACAGCACGTCCAGTCCATCCATTGTTTCCACTACCACCCGGCCCGCGCCGTCGTATGCACGCACCTTGCCCCGCAGGTAACTCAGCGCGATCTGGCCCTCGCTGTTGCCGGCGGAGGCCTCGTAGACGCTTCGGTAGGCATTGATGCCCACCAGCGTAAGGGTTGTGGCTAGCACCGCAAACAGCCCGATCAGGCAAAACACAAAAAAGCCGGAAATCACATGTCCCCGGCCGGCCCGGCCCGGCTCTTGGTTACTCATATTCCGCACCTCCCACCGAAAGCACGCGGATATCGGGCAGAAGGTTGGACGCAAAAGCATCCAACGTAACGATAAAGCGCTCGCGATCATAGGTCAGGCCGTAGTTGCGGCAAAGCTCCTCCACGCTCGCGGGATAGCGTCCCTCCACCGCGTAGCATAGCACCGTCGCCCGCCTGACGGCCTCCCTGAGGACGGCGGCCTGCTCGCGGTCGCTGCGGGTATTCAGCTGCGACAACCCCAGCCACAACGCCGCGACCAGCAGCAAAAAAGCCAGTGCGGTCACAAGTACCCCCCGCGCGGTATGCCGCCGGTTTTTTACCTTGTCCACAGCGCCTCCCCCTTTCTTCCGGTCCGTCCGCGCCTAAGCGATACCGCCCATGATGCTTAAAAGCGGCAGCATCACCGCAAGCAAAATCGCTCCGATGATTACGGACATCAGCGCTACCAGCGAAGGCTCGATGATGGAAACCAGATGGCTGATCTGGTCCTGCGTCTCCTCCTCGTACAGCGACGCCAGCTTTGACATTACCCGGTCGGTCTGCCCCGCGCGGAACCCGACACTGATCATACGGCAATGCAGCCTGTCAAACAGGCCGATGCGCTCCACCGCCTCGGGAAAAGCCTTGCCCGAGGCCATCTCCTCCCGGCAGGCGCAAACCTGCTTTTTCATCTCCGGGTCGTCAAACAGCCGTTCAATCAACTCCAGGCTTTCCTCCAGAGGATAGCCGCTCTTCATCATCATGGCGAGCGTGGAGGCAAACCGTCCGGCGCAAAGCCTGCGGTTGAGCCGTCCCAGAGGCGAAAGCAGCCGGAACATCAGCCGCCGGGTGCCGCCCGTGCGGTCCATGCGCAGCAACATAAGCAACGCCAGCACCAGCACGATGAACACGCCCGCCACAATCAGCGTGCCCTTGCCCACCCCAATGGCCACCGCCATCCACGGTGAGGCCGCGGCGTTCATGCCCAGCCCCCTGAACACATCCTCAAAAATGGGGAACACCTGTAAAATCAGCACGGCGATCAGCACCGCCATCATGCCGATCAACAACAGCGGATAAAGCACCGCGTTTTGAATGGCGCGGCGGTTTTTGGCTTCGCGGTCGTAATAGGCGGAAAGCTCCTCCATCACGCTATCCAGCTCGCCGGTTTTTTCGCCGATCAGCGCCATCTCCATCAGGTAGCCGGGAAATACCCCCGCGGCCCGGAAGCCCTCATACAGGCTGCCCGTTTCGGTCATGGCGGCGTCCAGCGCCTCAAAGCTAGCAGCGTGGCGGGTACCCCGGTAGTTTTCGCACAGCGCCTCCACCCCGTCGTGCATGGGCAGGCCGGCGCGCAGTATCAGCGCGATCTGCTCGCATACCACGGAAAGCTCTTCATTGCTTAAAAACCCTTTGCGTTTCATATGGCTTCCTCCTTAACAGGCGCGCCAGGCCCTAGTAGATGCGTTTGGTGGTATAGGTTTTTACCGTGACGGCGCACACCTCGGACGTGGGGTCGCAGCGCTGCCACCCGCCGTCCAGGTATACCTCGTTCCAGGCGTGATAGGTCTGGTCGGCATAGCCGATCACAAGCTTGGTGGGCACGCCCTGCGAGCGCAGCATGGCCGCCAAAATTGCCGCGAAGTCGAAGCAGATACCCTTGTTGTTGGTATATACGTCGTCCACATCCGGCAGGTAGCCGTCTAATTGTCCGCTGCCGGCGGCGATGGCGCGGATGTAGTCGTACACCACATGCGTCACCACGTAGCGGTAGCAGACGTCGAACTTTTCACGTTTCCCGTCCAGACCCGCGCACAGCTCCGCGGCCTTCTGGACCGCCAGCGTGGATTCGCTGTAGTTTACATACTGGTTGGGGTAAAGATAAGGCAATGTTTCATCCGCGATCTCCGCCTTGAACGAAAGGCTGGATACCGGGCTGTATTTAGAGCCGGACACCTGCGAAAACACCTGCACCTTATACTTTCCGCTACCAAGCTGGAGGGGGTAAACCTCGTACCCGCCGTCGGAGTTGAGGTCGTAGGTCATGGTGTCTCCGCCAAGCGACACGCGGCATTTAAGCTTTTTATTGGTCTTTTTCTGCTTGACCATGATGTATCCCCGGTCGGAATGGCTTGCGTCCACAGTGGTTCCGTTTTTCTGATAAACGGTCGTGCCCGACGCCTCGGGCAAAAGCAGGGCGGCCAGCGCGTACGCCGAAAAAAACACAAAGGCCGCCGCAAACGCCGCGACCATACGTGAATAAGCGCGCCAGGAGCAACGGCTTCTCGCCGCCAGCATGCATTCCAAGCGCCCTCACCACCCGTCCTCTTTTGTATATGCCCGTGCCCATAACGGTATCATTCTACTGTTTTTATTCTTTTGCGTCAAGCCGCAGGTGGAAAATCAGCCACCGGCCGCCATCCTCCCAAAAAAAGGGCAGGAAAATGGGTGTAAAATGCGAATGATATTCCCATGCGGGTATCTCTTCGCTGTTTGCGCCCGCCGCTTTTTAAGTACCGGCAATTCGCTTGCCAGGGAGGATGTTTTAAATGACGAGCACACTGTTTACCAACGGAACCCTGTTGACCATGAACCCAGCCCAGCCCCGGGCCGAGGCCCTGTTGGTGCGCGGGGACAAGATAGAAGCCGTGGGCGGGCGTGAAGAGCTTCGCGCCCTGTGTGGCGGCGAGCCGTGCCGCGAGGTGGATTTGGCGGGAAACACGCTTCTGCCCGGCTTTATCGACGGGCACAGCCATATTTCCCAATTCGCCCAGTCCCTCCGCTTCGCCCAGCTCCGCCAAGCGCGAAGCATGGACGATCTGCTTAAGCTTCTCAACGCCTTTATTCAGGATAACAACATTCCGGAGGGCGCGTGGGTCGTCGGCATGGGCTACGACCCGCAGCGCCTGCGCGAGAAGGCGCATCCCCTGCGCGGCGTGCTGGACCGCATTGCCGGCCATCCCGTCATCGTCACGGCTGATTCAGGCCACATGGGGTGTATGAACAGCCGCGCGCTCTCACTGGCGGACGTCACCGCCGAAAGCGCCGACCCGGTGGGCGGGCACATCGGCCGCGAGGCGGACGGCCACCCCAGCGGCTACCTGGAGGAAAACGCCTTTTTCTCCGTGGCGGGCGTTATTCCCAAGCCAACCGAAGCCGAGCTGATGAATTGCCTTGCGCGGGCCCAGCAAATTTACGCTTCCTTCGGCGTCACTACCGCGCAGGAGGGCCTGATGCATCCCGCCGATTTCGATCTGCTCCGAAAGGCCGGGGAAACGGGCCGCCTTACCCTGGATATCGTCGGCTATGCGGATATCCGCGAGCGCGACCTCTTCCCGCACGGGCAGCCGCGCTGGGGGCTTGATCCTCAAAACCGCTTCCGTGTTGGCGGATATAAAATGTTCCTGGACGGCAGCCCGCAGGGGCGCACCGCATGGTTGACAACCCCCTATTTGCCCAAAGATGGACAGCCCGCCGGGTACCGCGGCTATCCCGTCATGGAGGACGGGCAGGTTCTCCGGTTCGTGCGTCTCGCGGCTCAGGACGGCATGCAGCTTCTGACCCACTGTAACGGCGACGCCGCCATCGACCAATTGCTCGACGCCCACAGGCAGCCCTCCGGCACGCGCAACGTTATCATTCACGCCCAGCTCATGCGCCGCGACCAGCTGCCCCGCGTAAAGGCCCTGGGGCTGATGCCCAGCTATTTCGTCGCCCACGTTCACCGTTACGGCGATACCCACATCCAAAACCTCGGTATGCAGCGCGCCTCCCTGATCAGCCCGGTGCGCAGCACGGCGGAGCTGGGCATTCCCTATACCCTTCACCAGGATACGCCCGTCATGCTGCCAAACATGCTCCACACCCTGTATTGCGCCATGTGCCGCACCACCGAGGCGGGCGTGTTGCTGGGCCCGGACGAGCGCGTTACGCTTCATCAGGCCCTTCTGGGCGTCACCCTGTTCGGCGCGTACCAAAGCTTTGATGAGTCGCTGAAGGGCGCGCTCAGGCCCGGCATGCGCGCCGACCTTGCCGTCGCCCAGGGCGACTGGCTCTTAGACGCCGCGGAAAGTTTCCGAGACAAACAGGTTTTGCAGACCTATCGCGCGGGCGAGCTGATTTTCGAGCGCAACTGAACAACCTGATACAAAAAATCACACGGCTGGGTATTCCGCTTTCGCGGGCCGAATGATATGCTATGGAGGCAAAACCGCATTGTACAGGGTTTTTGAAAACTCTGATTTGGCCTTGTTCTGTCCATAAATGCGAGAGGATGGTTATACCCATGAGATACGGCCGCTTTGACGATGAGCAACGGGAATATGTCGTGGAGCGCGTTGACGCTCCGCAGAGCTTTACCAACTATCTGGGTCAAAAGCGCCTTGGCGCGGTGGTTAGCCACAACGCAGGCGGATACCTGTGGAACGGGAGCCCGCAATACCACCGCGTCACGCGCTTCAGGCCCAACGGCGTACCCCTTGACAGGCCCGGACATTACGTATACGTGCGCGATGACGATACCGGCGCGTACTGGTCGCTGAGCTGGCAGCCCGTGGGCCGCGCGCTTAATACCGCTCGCTATGAGTGCCGCCACGGCTTCGGCTATTCCACCTACCTTTGCGAGGCCGACGGCATCGAGGGCGCGCAGACGCTTTTCATCCCTCTGGACGATGACGTGGAGCTGTGGGAGGTGCGGCTTGTCAACCGCTCCGACCGCGAGCGCGCCCTGAGCCTGTATGGATATTGCGAATTCAGCTTTCACCATATCGATATGGACAATCAGAATTTCCAGATGAGCCTGTATGCCGCCGGGTCGCGCTATGTGGACGGCGCGGTGGAATATGAGCTGCATTACGAGGAAAACAGCCACGAGTTTTTCACCGCCTCCTTCGAGCCGGACGGCTTTGACTGTCTGCGCGACAGCTTTCTTGGCGCGTACCGCACCGAGCAAAACCCTATCGCCGTGGAGGACGGCCGCATGCGCTCAAGCTTTGAGCTGGGCGGCAACCACTGCGGCGCGCTGCAAAAGCGCCTCATCCTCAAACCCGGGCAGGAGGTCCGCGCGCGCTTTTTGCTGGGCACAGGCGACGCGAAAACCGCCCGCGCCATGCGCGAAAAGTATACCGACGCCTATGCCGACAGCGCCTTTATCGCCCTGCGCGGCTACTGGGAGGATAAGCTCTCGCGCCTCCAGGTCAAAACCCCGGATGCGGACATGAACCGCAGCCTTAACCTGTGGAACCTGTATCAAAGCCAGGTGAACGTTTCCTTCAGCCGCTTCGCCTCCTTTATCGAGGTGGGCGGCCGCACGGGTCTGGGCTACCGCGACACCGCGCAGGACGCCATGTGCATCCCCCACGCCGACCCCGCCATGTGCAAAAAGCGCATCGAGCAGCTGCTTCACGGGCAGGTACGAATGGGCTATGGCTTGCATCTGTTCGACCCCGCGTGGTTTGAGCCGGGGCGGAAGCAGAGTTTCAACTCCCCCACCGTGGTGCCCACGCCGGATAAGGGCAGCATGATCCACGGCCTGAAGGATACCTGCGCCGACGACGCGCTGTGGCTGATACCCGCCATCGCGGAATACGTGCGTGAAACCGGCGAAACGGATTTTCTGGACGCCTATATTCCCTACGCGGACGAGGGCGGCGGCTCCGTTTACGAGCACATGTGCAAAATCCTCGATTTCAGCTTTTCGCAAACCGGACAAAACGGCGTATGCAAGGGCCTGCGGGCCGACTGGAACGACTGTCTCAACTTGGGCGGCGGCGAGAGCGCGATGGTAAGCTTCCTGCTTTTGTGGGCGGCCGGTCATTTCTGCGACCTGGCGCGCCACACGGGCCGTGAGGCGGACGCGGACATGTACGCCGCAAAGGCTGCCGCAATGAAGGAAACCTGCCGCCACGCGCTTTGGGACGGCGAGTGGTTCCTTCGCGGCGTCACAGGCGCGAACAAGCCCATCGGCTCCCATACCGCAGCCGAGGGCAAGGTGCATCTGGAAAGCAACACCTGGGCCGTCATCAGCGGCGCGGCCACGCGAGAGCAGGGCCTCAGCTGCATGGACGCGGTGGACGAAACCCTGTTCACCCCCTACGGCCTCATGCTCAACGCCCCCAGCTTCCGCACCCCGGACGACAGCATCGGCTTTGTCACGCGCGTATATGCCGGCATTAAGGAAAACGGCGCGATTTTCAGCCACTCCAACCCCTGGGCCTGGGTTGCGGAAAGCGTGCTGGGCCGGGGCGACCGCGCCATGAAGCACTATATGGCCCTCCTGCCCGAAAAGCAGAACGATATGATGGAAATTCGCCAGGCCGAACCATACAGCTACTGCCAGTTCATCATGGGCCGCGACCATACCGCCCATGGCCGGGCGCGCCATCCGTTCATGACGGGCTCCGCGGGCTGGAGCTATTACGCGGCCACGCGCTACCTGCTGGGCATTCGTCCGGGCTTTAACGGCCTGACGGTGGACCCGTGTATTCCCGCCGCGTGGGACGGCTTCACCGCCGTTCGCAAATGGCTTGGCGCCACCTACCGCATTACGGTTCAAAACCCGCAGCATGTGCAAAAGGGCGTCCGCCGCATCGAGGCGGACGGCAAGCCTGTGGAGCGAATTCCCCGGTACCAAAGCGGCGAGCATCTAATCACCGTCGTCATGGGGTAACTCCGCTTTACTTCCCTGCCGCGTGGTGGTATGATGGACGGGCATATTAGATACAAGTAACGGAAACGGAGGGATTTTCCGATGATTTCATTTGGTACAGGCGGATGGCGCGCCATTATCGGCGAGGATTTTACCAAGGAAAACGTACAGAAGCTGACGCGGGCGCTGGCGCTTCGCATCAAGGCCGAAGATGTACAGGACAAAAGCTTCTGCATCGGCTACGACCGCCGGTTTTTAAGCCGCCAGGCCGCCGAGTGGGCGGCCGAGGTCATGGCTGGCGAGGGCGTCCATGTGTTGATGGTCAACCGCGAGGCCCCCACGCCGCTGATTATGTTCACCGTGCAGTTTTACGGGCTTGCGTACGGCATGGCTGTTACCGCCAGCCATAACCCGGCCCTGTACAACGGCATCAAGCTGTTTACCAAGGGCGGTCGCGACGCTGAGGAGGCCATCACCAACGAGCTGGGAGACGCAGCCAACCGCGTCAAGTCCGAGGAGATCACCGCCATTCCTTACGCCAAGGCCATCGCCGCCGGTATGGTGCAGGAGATCAACCCCCAAAATCAGTATCTTGACGCCATCATCCGCGGCGTGAACATGGACGCGATCCGCAGCCGTAACATGCAGATCATACTGGACCCCATGTACGGTGTCAGCCGCACGTCGCTGCAAACCATTTTACTCACCGCCCGCTGCGACGTAAGCGTCATCCACGAGCGGCATGACACGCTTTTTGGCGGCCGACTGCCCGCGCCCAATGTGGATACGCTGGGCGCGCTTCAAGCCGCCGTGCTTGAAAGCCACGCCGATATCGGCATCGCGACCGACGGCGACGCCGACCGCCTGGGCATTATCGACGATAAGGGCTGCTTTGTGCATCCCAATCAAATTCTGGTGTTGCTGTATTATTACCTGCTCAAATATAAAAAATGGCACGGTCCCGCCGTGCGCAATATCGCCACCACGCACCTGCTGGACCGCGTGGCCGAGGCCTTCGGTGAAACCTGCTATGAGGTGCCCGTGGGCTTTAAGCACATCTCCGCGGCTATGCAGAAGTATAACGCCGTCATCGGCGGCGAAAGCAGCGGCGGCCTCACCGTTCGCGGCCATATCAACGGCAAGGACGGCATTTACGCCGGAACGCTGCTTGTGGAAATGCTCAGCGTGACAGGCCGGAAGCTAAGCGAGCTGATCCGCGACATCTACGACGAGTTTGGCAGCGCCTACATGGCTGAAAACGACTGGCCCTTCGACCAGGAAATCAAAGAAAAGCTTCACAAGCTGCTCATGATCGACAAAAAGCTGCCCGCCTTTCCCATTCCGGTTGTTGGCACCAACTACATGGACGGCTGCAAGGTGCTGTTTGAAAACGGCTGGATTATCGCACGCTTCAGCGGCACCGAACCGCGCCTGCGCGTGTTCTGCGAAATGCCCACCCGCGCCGAGGCCGAACGCCTCACCCGCGTAATGGCGGAGTTTTTGGAGCTTCCCACGGCGTAAAGGCGGTGAACGCCTCTCCTGCCGTTTCCCTACCGTCCCTTCTTCATAAAGCGGCTCAACCCGTTGATCGGCTCGGCGCCCCGCTCCCGCGGACGTTCCTCACGGTGGGGGGAAAACAGCAGGCCGACGATTTCCGCATCGTCCGGGCGCTCATCCGGATTTTTGGATAGCATCCGCTCCACCAGCATCCGGTAGGGCAGAGGCAGCTCGCGCGACAGACGGATTTCTCCACCGTCCAGCGCCGCCTCATAAAGATAGGTATATTTGCCGTCAAACCCGGGCAGTCCGCCCGTCCAAATGCGGTGAATCATCGCGCCAAAGGCGAAGGTATCCAGCTTCGTGCCCACCTCCGCCTTCTGTCCGGCCATGCGCAAAAACGCCTCGGGCGCAAGATATACCGGATCGCCCTCCATCTCCCGTTCGCTTCCCGGCGGATCTTCGGCTAGAAAGCCGCTGTCCAAGTCGATCAGCCGCGCGCGCCAACCCGTGGGCATGCGGCGCATCAGCACGTGCTCGGGCTTTAAGTCCGCATGCACGATGCCTTGCATATGCAGCCGCTGAAGGCACTGCGCCAGCTCGAATAAAATTTCGCGCCGCTCCTTCACGCTCAGAGGAGGCACGTCCTCGCCCGTCACATGCGGCGTGGGCACCGCTTCGCTTACGGCGTAATAGCGCCGCTCAAAGCGAAAAAAATCAAGCACCGGCACCAGCGTGTCGCCAATTACGCAGGAAAGCGCGGCATACAGCCGCTGCTTTTGTTTTTCAAACCGTTCGCAACGCTCCCGTTGCCGTCCGGCAAGCTCGCCGCTCTCCCCCGCCGGGTAGACGGGCGAAAGAAACTGCTTGAGAAAAAAGCGCTCCCGTCCGCGCCCGGCAATGCACCACCGCGCGCTTCCGCTGCCGACGGTCTGCATCGGCGTGAGCGGGCTATATTCGCCAATCATTTTGCCCATGCTGTGCTCCCCCGGTCCAATCATAGGATTTTTCGTACTCACGCCATTTTTCGCGCTTAAAGGCCATATCATGCCTGCGCCGCCTGACAGGAGTAATCAGCGTGTTTTTCAGCGTCTCGCGCCTCGGCGCGAAATGCGCCTTCACCTCGTCAAAGCTTTGAAAACCGCAAAGCAGGCACAAAATCGTCGCGTCGTCATGCGCCAGCTTTCTCAACGCGGTTTGCATCCTGCGTTCCCAGCTTTCAGGGGTGTTTGCGGCCAGCATGGTGCTCAGCAGCAACATTTCAAATTCCATCGGCGTGGGCAGGCATCCAAACGCCCCATCCGTCGCGCAAATCACCGCGCAGGGCATCTGCGCCGTCACGCGCCGCATGCTCAGCCTCGGGGGCTGATCCGCGCTTAGCAAATTGCTCAGCGGAGCGTCCCGGTACAGGCTTTCAAACGGGTCCGGCACGCCGCGCGTGTCGTCGCGGGTACACTGGTGCAGCCCGCCGGCGTCCAGCACATAGCCCCTGCTGTCCCCCGCCCAGACGAACAGGCACTCCCGCCGCATCACGGAGCCGCCCTCCACCATGGCGGCGCACAGCGTCGTTGGCAAAACGCGCTGCATGCTGCCCACGATGCGCCCGGGCGCACCCGCCTGGCAGTTGCGCCTCGCAAACCCCTCCAAAATTCCTCTAAGGTCGCCTTCCAGCTCCGCACACAGCGCGCGGCCGTCCTCCGGCGAATCCGGCATGGGCTTTCGTTCCTCCGCCCAGCCGGTAAAGGCCCGCGTCACCAGGCGCGAAGCAAGGTACGCGCCCGTATGATCTCCCAGCTGCCCGTAGCGCTTGCCGCCCAGCCCGCCGCATCCATCCGCCACGCATAGCATGGCGCCGCGCCCGTCGGAGCGTACGGCAAAGCTGTCCTCCCCCTGCTTGGGGAGGACAGCGTATTGAACGTACAGCAAGCTTTTTTCCAAAGAAACCCCATCCTTCCGGCGGCGGTTTATCCGGCTTAAGACAATTGCGCTATGCGGAGAACCGCGTCTGGATATCCGTACGCTGAAGGAACAAAAGCTGCTTCCCAAAACAGCGCCCGCACGCAAAAAACAAATTAAATCGTGTTGCAAACCGCGTCAAGCACCTGCCTGTATTCCACCTCCAGCAGGCCCTCGCTCACCGTCTGCACATGAATCACCTGTCCCCACTCGGAGGAAATGCGGCTCCACGCGGGCGCGTCCGGCGCGAAAATCAGAAGCCGCTTCGCATTTTCATCCATACCGCCGCCCAGCTGCTCGTCCTCCCACCATAGGCTCAGCTCGTCAAAATCCTTGGCCATGCCCTCAGGGTACCAAGGCGCAATTTTGCCATGACCCAGCTCGTGCGTGGGCGCGTCCGACCACATCACGATAATGTGGCGCTTTTTAACGCCCTCGCGCGTCCAGTCGCTGCGGATAGCGTAAGCCAGCGCCTCCAGTCCGTCCTCCGGAATGTCGCCGCCGCCCTTGGCGCTGATGCCGTTCACGCAGTCGTAAAACATCTGCGCCTGCTCCGGCAACTCAAAAAAATCGCTGCTGAGCATAGCGTCCTCGCCGTCCGCCACATAATCGCGAAACGCGATCACCCGCACGCGAAGCTGGTTGATCACCTTATGCTTCTTCTCCATCTCCGCCACCACATCGCGGTAGAGGTTGAGGGCGTTTTGCTTGACGAAATCCAGCACATGGCGCATGCTGCCCGTGGCGTCGATGCAAAATACCATGTCCACATTGTACGTAAGCTTGTAGCTCTCCATCCTTTTTAAACATCCTCTCTCCATCATAAACAAGGCATGAAAACGGCTTTGAGGCTTTCCGCCCTTTCCTTTTGACACGCCGATTGCCCATACCGCCTGCCCGGACCACTTTTTTTCTTTACGCTTTACATAATTCTTCATGGTTTTGCTTTTTCCTTCCCCTTTTCAGAAGGAAAACCGCGCGCGGACCGCGAACTGAAACAGTTGGAAAAAAACAACCGGAAGGGAAATCGCGAATGAAGCTCAGGAAATTTCTCAGCGGGTTCTTGTTCGGCCTAGGCTGCGCCGTGCTCTTTATCGGCCTGGCCGCCATGGTGCTGCCGCTCATCCAGAACGATCAGCTCCGCCTGGTGCTGTCTTCCTTTGAGATGCCGTCACGCAACCCGATTGTCAGCTTTATGAACGGCCTGATGACCTATGCGCTTCAAAACTGTTACCTTGTCATGCTCATCGGCGCGGGAATCGCTTTTGTGGGCGCGTCGCTTTTGCTGTTTGGCCGTCCCGCCGAACCAGAGCGTCCCTCAAAGCCTTCTGTTCCAAGGCCCCGGCCCTACGCCGCCACCGCGGGCGCGGAGGCGGCCCCCGTTTGGCACGCAAGCCGCGCGCCGGAGGCAAAGGCCAAAAATCCCTTTGCGGATACGTCGCTTGCCGATATGCTCGCGCCCAAAGCTTCCGCCGGGACGGAGGAAGAGAACCCCTTTTCTGCTTTCGCGCCTATCGTACAGGCAAAGCCAGTGGAAACGCAGGGGCCGGATAAGCTGGTCATCCGCAGGCCCGTCGGGCTGACGGCGGCCGACCCCTCCGAGCGGTTCGATGTTTCGCCCTATGCCCGCCCGGCGTCAGCGCCGAGCCCTTCTATTCCCGAAGCGCCCGAGGTCCCGCCAGCCGCGCCAACGGTTGCGGAGGCTCCCGTTTCCACTCCGCCAGCTTCTGTTTTGGCAAGCCCGGACGCATCTGAAACAGCCGCGTCCACGCCCGCAGCCGCACCCGAACCAGCCGCGCAATCCACCGCCATGCGCGCCGCCGATACCCTGCGGCCCGAGTCCGCGGCGGCCCTGCCTGCCGCCGGCCGCAGCCAAAGCGGCTCCCGCATGATCATCCGCTCCACCTTCAGCGCACCGGACACGCGGGAAGCGCCGGTGGAAACGCCCGCCGGGGCGCCCGTTCAAACGTCCCCCACGCCAGAGGAATCCGCGCCCCTCACCCAGCCCGTACAACCGGCGCCGCGTGTCGCCCCATCCCGCATCAAAAGCACGATGGGCAAGCACAGTTAACATATGTACGGACATTTTCTTGACAAATCCCTGATCTATTGATACGATAGACCGAGGTTTGAAACCGCACACGCAAGGAGGAAACCAAATGGACGCTGCAATCCGTTCCACATGCACCCAGGTGCGCCGCGACATCATCAACATGACGGCTGACGCGGGATGCGGGCATCCCGGCGGCTCGCTTTCCATCGTGGAGGCGCTGGTCGCGCTGTATTACGAAAAGATGAACATTGATCCTAAAAATCCCAAGATGGAGGACCGTGACCGCTTTGTTTTGAGCAAGGGCCACGCCGCCCCCGCGCTTTACGCGGTTCTGGGCGAACGCGGCTTTTTCGGCACGGCGGAGTTTTCCAACTTCCGCCAGCTGGGAAGCATCCTTCAGGGCCATCCCGATATGAAGCGCTGCCCGGGCGTGGACGCCTCCACCGGCTCGCTGGGCCAGGGCGTCAGCATCGCGACCGGCATGGCGCTGGGCGCGAAGGCAACCAAAAAGCCCATTCAGGTCTATGCCATCATCGGAGACGGCGAGTCGCAGGAGGGCCTGGTTTGGGAGGCTTGCATGGCCGCCGCGCACTACAAGCTGGACAATCTCACCGTCATCCTTGACAATAACGGTCTGCAAATCGACGGCTCCAACGACGAGGTCATGAGCCTGGGCGACGTTTCCGCCAAGTTTGCGGCTTTCGGCATGGATGTGGTGGAGGTTTCGGACGGCAACGACTATGACCAGATTCTCGCCGCGCTGAACAAGCCCCATACCCCCGGCAAGCCCAAGCTTATTCGCATGAAGACCATCAAGGGCAAGGGCGTCAGCTTTATGGAAAACCAGGTCGGCTGGCACGGCAAGGCCCCCAATGAGGAGCAACGCGCCAAGGCCTTAAGCGAGCTGGACGCGCAGGGCTGAGGGCCCTTTCCATCAAATGTCTGTGATTGAGAGAGAGGATGGCTATCAACATGAGCGAAAAGAAAGCAACGCGCGTAGCCTACGGCGAATACCTCGCCAAGCTTGGGCATCAGAATGACAAGCTTGTGGTGCTGGACGCCGACCTTGCGGGCGCGACCATGACACAATATTTCAAAAAGGAGCATCCCGACCGCTTTTTTGACTGCGGCATTGCCGAGGCGAACATGGTGGATATGGCCGCCGGCATGTCTACCATTGGCCTTGTGCCCTTTTGCAGCACGTTTGCGGTGTTCGCGGGCCGCGCCTTTGACCAGATCCGCAACAGCGTATGCTATCCAAAGCTGAACGTCAAGTTCGGCTTTACCCACGCGGGCGTCACCTTGGGCGAGGATGGCGGCAGCCATCAGGCCATCGAGGATATCGCCATTATGCGCGCGCTGCCCAACATGACCGTGCTTGTTCCCTGCGACGCCAACGAGACGGAGCGCTGTGTGGACGCGGCCATGGCAATAAACGGCCCTGTTTATATCCGTCTGGCGCGCCTGCCCTCCCCCGTCTTCGAGCAGGCCATGCCCTTTGAGCTGGGCAAGGTGAACGTGCTTCGCGAGGGCGCGGACGCGGTGATGGTCTGCTGCGGCGTGATGGTGAGCGAGTGCCTCGCCGCCGCGGAGCAGCTCGCCGCGCGCGGCCTCAATGTGGCGGTCGCCAACGCCCATACCCTGAAGCCCTTTGACGACGCCGGCATTCAAGCCCTGGCTGCGAAGTATAAAAAGGTTTTTACCGTGGAGGAGCACAGCGTCATCGGCGGTTTGGGCGACGCGGCCGCCGCCGCGCTTGTCAACATGGACGGCGTGCGGCTGACCAAGATCGGCGTTCAGGACGTGTTCGGTCAAAGCGGCAAGCCCGCCGATTTGCTCCGCGCCTACAAGCTGGATGCGCAGAGTATCGCGGAGCAGGTTGAACAGGCCCGCTAAAGTAAGCTTTATTTCAACAGAATACTCAAATACAGCCGCCCTGTATTGCGTGACCGCAATGCGGGGCGGCTGCTTTTCTTGCGTCATCTGCCGGATCGGCTGTTTTTGGGCTCCGTAGTCTGGGGCGCGCGGAGACCCATGGCGAGCATAAGGAGCAGGACGATCAGGACACAGATAATCCTGCTGGTACGCTTCCCCTTCATGGTTGCTTTGCCTAGCAGTTTGTTGTGCATGATGTATTAAATGAGCCCCGCACACGCAATAGGGCTGCCATGCAAAGCGCATGGCAGCCCAGGAAGCTTTCAGTTTTATTGGCCGGCAAAGGCACAGCGCTACTGCAGCGCAGCGCGCTTCGCCTTTAGCATTCAGGGATTCACAGTGACGGTCGCTGTACCGAACTTCGAGGTATCCGCGATAGAGGTAGCCTTCACCGTCAGCGTTGCCGCGGTTTCATCCGCCGCCACAGTCAGTTCACCGTTAACGGCAATGGTTGTGGCAGACGTAGGTGACGTCGAACCCTCAACCGTCCACGTCACATCCTGCGCCGGGCTGTTCGTCCCGGTAACCGTGGCCGTAAAGCTTTGCTTCGCACCCTTGGTTACAGTGGCCGTGTCCGGCGCTACCGTCACGCTGTCCACCGTCGGCGTGACTGGTGCGGCATTTTGCACAGTAACAGTCGCCGTGCCGGACTTCGAGGTATCCGCGGTAGAAGTCGCCCTCACCGTCAGCGTTGCCGCGGTTTCACCCGCCGCCACGGTCAGCGTGCCACCCGTGATGCTCGTGCCCGCATCGTTGGCACCCTCAACCGTCCACGTCACATCCTGCGCCGGGTTGTTCGTCCCGGTAACCGTGGCCGTAAAACTCTGCGTCGTGCCCTTGGTTACAGTGGCCGTGTCCGGCGCTACCGTCACGCTGTCCACCGTAGGCGTGACGGGCGCGGTATTCTGTACGGTGACAGTCGCCGTGCCGGACTTCGAGGTATCCACGGTAGAGGTAGCTTTCACCGTCAGCGTCGCCGCGGTTTCACCCGCCGCTACGGTCAGCGTGCCACCCGTGATACTCGTGCCCGCATCGTTGGCGCCCTCAACCGTCCACGTCACATCTTGCGCCGGGTTGTTCGTCCCGGTAACCGTGGCTGTAAAGCTCTGCGTCGTACCCTTGGTTACAGTGGCCGTGTTCGGCGCTACCGTCACGCTGTCCACCGTAGGCGTTACCGGCGCATCCTGTACGGTGACAGTCGCCGTGCCGGACTTCGAGGTATCCACGGTAGAGGTAGCTTTCACCGTCAGCGTCGCCGCGGTTTCACCCGCCGTTACCGTCAGCAGTCCGCTGCCGTCGATGGTGCTGCCCGTGCCGCCGGTCACTTCCCACGTCACGCCCTGCGCCGGGCTGTTCGTCCCGGTAACCGTGGCCGTAAAGTTTTGCGTCGTGCCCTTGGTTACAGTCACCGTGCTAGGACTTACCGTTACGCTGTCCACCGTCGGCGCGCTCGTTCCCACAACGATGCTCAAATCCTTGGTTGCATCGGGGCTGGTTCCATTGCTCGCTTGTACCTTAAAGTTGAAGGTACCGGCCGCTGTCGGCGTTCCGCTGATTACGCCTGTCGTAGGATTAAGCGCGAGGCCCGTGGGCAGGCTGCCGCCCGCCATGCTCCAGGTGATCGGCGTGGAGCCGGTGGCCGTCAGCGTTTCGCTGTAGGAAACGTTTAACGTGCCGCCCGGGAGCGTAGCCGTCGTAATCACAGGCGCCTGATTTGCCGTCGCCGGGAACACCGCCGTAATCACGCCGCTGTTTGCCGCGTTCGTCGCCGTCGCGCCTGCGACGGTGAACTTGTTGGCAGCCACGCCCGTCAGGGTATAGCCCGTTTTGGGAGAAAGGGTGATGGTCGCGGTGTAAACCGTGCCAGGCTTGAAGGTCGCGTCGCTGGGCGACCAGGACACGGCGCCGCTGTATTCCGTCGCCTCGGTAATCGCCGCCACCGGCGTGCCGCCCGTAACGGGCGCGGCCACGCCCTGAATGCCGAAGATCGATACCGGCAAGAGCTGCGTCACCGGCTTGGTCGTCTTGGTGATGGTGCCGGTATAGCTGCCCGTACCCGTCACCGTCAGGGTGATGGTCTTTCCGTTATGCGCGGAGGTTACGGGGAAAGTCTGCGAGGTGCCCGCCACCGTGCCGTTAACGGTCCACACATAGCTGGCCGTCGCCGTCGCGGGCAGCAGGTTTGCTTTAAGCGTATCGCCCGCATTAGGCGAGGTAACGGTAGCGTCGCTGCCATCCGCGAGGTTGATCACGCCAACGCTCTGGATTGCGCCGGACTGGCTTACAGGCTGCGTAAGCCCGCTGCTGGCCCAGCCGGTAAACACGCCCGTGCCGGTGACCACCAGCTCGATCTGCTTACCCACATCGGCAGCCTTGACCTTGTAGCTCTCGGCATTGCTTACCTGCAGGCCGCCGACCTTCCAGGCGTAAATCACCTTCGCGCCCGCCGGGTCAATCGCCGCGGTCAGGGTGTCGCCCACCACGGGCAGCTTGTTGTTCAGCGTCACGCTGACGATCTGCGTGTTGCTGACCACAGCGTTGGTCTCCGGGCTGGTGGCGCTACCGGTATAGCTGCCGGTGCCCGTCACCTTGAGCTGAATCTTCTTGCCGATATCGGAACTGTCCACCGTGTAGGTGGGAGCCGTGCCCTTTTGCACGCCGCCGACAAGCCAGCTGTAGCTGACCGTGGCCTGCGAGGGCGTAAGACCCTGTACCGCCAGCACGTTGCCCACCACGGGATTCATGTTGTTAAGCCGGACGTCGGTTACCTCGGTGGACGAGTAATAGTTGAGGAACTCGTTCATCATCCAGCCAATGCGGCTGCCAACGCGGATACGGTCCCAGGTCGCGCCCTTCTCCAGCACGGCCACGGTCGTTCCAACGCTGTAAACGCCAATTTTTCCATATCCTTTGCCGGGGCCGGTGCGCAGCCGCACGCCATAGCCGTTACGGCTCCAAATGGTGGCGTAGCACAGCACTTCGCCGCCGCCTCCACCGCCGCCGCCGAAGTTAAGGAACTGGTTCATCATATAACCAACCGTTCCGGCGATGTTGAGCTTGGACCAGTAGGAGCCGCGCTGAAGCACCGTCGCGGGCGTGCCCACCGGATACACCCGAATAATGCGGTAGCCCGTGCCGGGACCGGTGCGCAGACGCACGCCGTACCCGTTGTGGCTGGTTACCACGGCGGTGCCTTCACCGCCGCCACCGCCACCGCCGCCGTTTAAGCTCAGGTAGCTGCCGTACATATACCCGGTGCGCCTGTCCGGCGCTTCCACATGGTACCAGCTTCCGCTGGTACCCAGGATTTTCACCTGCGTGCCGGTATAGTAGCTGGTGATGGTATTGGAATTAAAATTCGGTTCGGCGCGCAGACGCAGCCAGCCGCCGGTGACCGTGGCATACTGCGTCGCAGCCATCGAGGTCGCGGGCGCCAGGCTTAGCAGCAGCGTGGCCGCCAGCAGGATTGCCAGAAAGCGTTTCATCTGTTATCCCTCCGATTTACACGATTGCCCGTGGGCTGTTACGCTTATAAGACGTACCGCCCAAGCGAAATCTTCCCACTTCAGGATTTTATTGTACAATAATTTGAGAGCCTTTGTAAATAGAGAGATATGGTAATTCCGGCCGTATTGAGTCCATTGGCCGCACAGCGCCGCAGCCAACTTGCTGCAAATGCGATGAAAAGCGCCCCGGCGCAAAGCGTCCGGAGCGTTGAAAAAACTCAAGCCTTTTGTGTAAAGCTGTTGTGGCACCGGCTGCACGTAACCGTCACCACGCCCGTTCCGCGCGGCACGCGCAGCCACGCCCTGCAGCCGGGACACTTGAAGTACTTGTACTTCTTGCGGTTTTCAAAGCGCACGCGCGCCTGACGGCGTTTGGTTCTGCGCTTCTCGGTCATGCTCAGGTAACGGCGGTTCTCGGCGCTGCGCTTTTCATTATTGCGTGAAAACATGCGGAATATCGTGTACACATAAGCCGCAAAGCCCGCCAGGTTGAGCGCCAGCCCAAGGAACAACCAGATTGCCGAGCCCTGGATAGAACCCAGGATCGAGCCCAGCAGATAGCTCAAAAGGCCCGTCCACAAAAGCGCCATGGAAAGCTGATCCGCCCCGTGACGGCCGTTCATAAACGAGCGGAACGTCTGCTTGATCTTTTCCCAAAAAGACATGGTTAAAACCCCTCTTCCCAATGTTTAACAGTAAAACCCGCGTCCACCGCAGTTGCAACAGCAGTTACAAAGCATGTTCGCCATGCAAAGCGTCAGGCAAGGATTTGCGCAGCAATAGGAGGAAAAACCACCCTGAGCGCTTCTTTGCCCGTAGGCGCGCCCGCCGGCGTTCAGTTGCGCCAGCAGCTCGCGGAAAGCCGGCTCGTCGGGGGCCATGTTGGCCGCCGTGCGCGCGTCGTTTAGCGCCGCAATGCGGTTGCCAAGGCCCATATTGGCCCGGGCGCTCCAATAATACCACGCGGCCCTGCGGTTTTGCACGCCGCGCAACATGGCCAGCGCGTCCTCGTAGCGCCCGGCCAGCACCGCGCGCTCCGCCCCCTTTAGCTGCGGGTCGTTTTCCGTATAGCTGGAGGATTGGTAATTCCGCCGCGCCCCGCCGCCAAAAAGGTCCTCAAAATCAAAACCGAAGCCGCCAAAATCATAGCTTCCGCCCTGACTTTGCCCGTAACCGCCCTGACCCGCGCCCTGGCTGCCATAGCCGCCATAGCTCCCATATCCGCCGGAACCTCCGTAGCCGCCCGCGCCGCCATAGCCGCTCCGGCCCTGGTGATAGCCACCCTGAGCGTTCCCCTTGTGCTTAATCAGGATCGTATAAGCCTCGTTGACCTCTTTCATCTTGGCCTCGGCCTCCGCCGAGCCTCCGTTCAGGTCCGGATGATATTTCTTGGCAAGCTTTCGGTAAGCCGCCTTGATTTCGTCGTCCGACGCGCCCGGGGCCACGCCCAGTACCTCGTAGGGGTCTCTCATCCCCGTCCTCCTTAATGCGATTGCGTTTTGAAAGGGCCGAGGTCCCGCCAAAGCGCGCTGTAAGGGGTTGTTGTGCCAAAGCCATTGGAAGTCCGCGCGCCCTCCAACCCCGTGGTCAAGGGCGACCCCTGCCGGAGCTTAGGGACGCATCCCTCCGCCGGCTCCCATCCTCAACGCCAAAGCCCCGTCCTTTAATCCGGACTTCCGTCCGCTATTCGTCCGCCCGCGCCTTTCTGGGCTCCACTTTTCCGCCCTTGCGGTCGCGCCGCATTTGCTTTTGCTGATAGCGCGACCAGCAACCAGCATACAGGATATTGCGCAAAATGTCCATATCCTTAACCAACGGAAGCGTCTCAAAAGCCTCCGTACATTCGGCGATCAAAAGCGTCAGACTTTCCTTCACAAAGCTTTCATAATCCTCCCGGCCGCTTAACGGCGCGAGTGGATTGTACCGCTTTTTGCGTAAATCCCGGGGCAAATCGTCGTACGCGTCCATCAGGTAGACAAAGCGGCCCAGCGCTTCTCCCACAAGCTGGAGGGTGGGCGCCCACTCATCCTCCCGGTAGCGGTAGCACACGCCCAGCATGCGCGCGGTCAGGTTCGCGGGCCCGTCGGGCGAAAGCTCACCAGCCCTCTCCAGCGCGGAAAGCTCCGACAGGCACCTTTCAATCTCCGCGCATTTTTCGGGATATAGCGCGCTCACGCGGGCATAGGCCCCGTCGAGCAGCTTCATCTGCGCCCGCGCGGCAAGGCTACGGTCGTCCGCCCAGTCGTCGCGGCACTTGTGGTAGGCCAGAGCGATGTTCATATCCGCGCAGTACTCGCTGAGCCCGCTCTGCACATACGCATGCGGCTTAAAAGGATGCGGCAGGCAGCGTTCCCGCGCCTCCGTTTCCTCCGGCTCGTACATCGAGCATAGCAGCAGGTAGAGAAACGTCATGTCGTAGCTGAGCGTCAGGCGGCTCAACCCGCCGTGGCGCTGCTTAAGCGTGCGGCACAGGCCGCAGTAGCATGCGCGGTAGCGGGCCTGCCGCTCGGGCGCGAGAGCGCCTGCCGCGATGGTCACATAGCCGAACATCCGCCCATCCCTCCCCGCGCACATGGCGCGTGCGTTATTCCCGGTCGCCGCCGTCGTTGCTGGCGGCGCTGAAATCCGCGTCCATCGCGCCGTCCTCGCTGCCGGTGGCGCCGTCGTCCGTAAAGCGGCCAACAGCCTCCAGCGCCCGCTTCAGCTCCTCGCTGGCGTCCTTTAATTCACGCTCATCCTTGCCTTCCATTGCCTTCTTTACGCGCTTTCGCAGGCCCTCGATGCGCTCGCGGTCCTCCGCGCTCAGTTTCTTCTGCGCCGCCTTTGCCTGGTAGAGCAGTTCCTCGGCGCGGTTTCGCAGCTCAATGGACTGCCTGCGCAGCGAATCCTCCTCGGCGTAGCGCTCCGCGTCGCGAACAGCCTGGTCGATCTCGGCGGAGGACATGTTGGAACTCTGCGTCAGAGTGATCTCCTGCCGTTTGCCGGTGCCCAGATCCTTGGCCGCGACGTTGACGATGCCGTTGGCGTCGATGCTGAACGTCACCTCGATTTGAGGAACGCCGCGCGGCGCGCGGCGGATACCGCCAAGCCGGAAGCGTCCCAGCGTCTTATTGCAGCTTGCGATCTCGCGCTCGCCTTGCAGCACATGGATATCCACCGAGGTCTGAAAGCTGGCCGCTGTGGTAAACACCTGGCTGCGCTGTACGGGCAGGGTGGTGTTGCGGTCGATGATGCGGCTGAACACATCCCCCATGGTTTCAATGCCCAGCGACAGCGGGGTCACATCCAGCAGCAGCAGGCCCTTGACTTCGCCCTGAAGCACGCCGCCCTGAAGCGTCGCGCCCATGGCAACGCACTCGTCGGGGTTGATGTCCTTGCTGGGTTCCTTGCCGGTAAACCTCTTTACGGCAGCCTGTACGGCGGGGATACGCGTGGAGCCGCCCACCAGCAGCACGCGGTTCAAATCGGCGGGCTTGAGCCCCGCGTCCGACATCGCCTGCCGTACCGGATCCATGGTAGCTTCCACCAGGCGAGCTGTCAACTCGTCGAACTTCGCGCGCGTCAGCGTCATTTCCAGATGTTTCGCGCCGTTTTTATCCGAGGTCAGGAACGGCAGGTTAATGCTGGCGGTAGTCGCGGAGCTCAACTCGATCTTAGCTTTTTCCGCCGCCTCGCGGATGCGGCTCATGGCCGTTTCATCCTTTGTAAGATCAATGCGTTCCTTCTTTTTAAATTCCTCCGCCAGATAGGTTACGATGCAGTTGTCAAAATCATCGCCGCCCAAGCGGTTATTGCCCGCCGTGGCGAGCACCTCGATCACCTCGTTGTTGATATCCAAAATCGACACGTCAAACGTGCCGCCGCCCAGGTCGAACACCATAATCTTCTGCGAGCCGCCCTTGTCCATGCCGTAGGCCAGCGCCGCGGCGGTCGGCTCGTTGATGATGCGCAGCACGTTAAGCCCCGCGATCTTGCCCGCGTCCTTGGTGGCCTGGCGCTGCCCGTCGCTGAAATAGGCCGGCACGGTGATTACCGCGTCGGTCACACTTTCGCCCAAATAGCTTTCCGCATCCTTCTTCAGCTTTTGTAAAATAATGGCGGATATCTCCTGAGGGGTGAACGACTTACCGTCGATCTTCACGCGGTTGTCCGTGCCCATCTCGCGTTTAATGGACGCGATGGTGCGCGCGCTGTTGGTGACGGCCTGCCGCTTGGCGGCCGCGCCCACAATGCGCTCGCCCTCCTTGGTGAACGCCACGACGGAGGGTGTGGTTCGTCCGCCTTCCGCGTTGGGTATTACGGTGGGATCGCCGTTTTCCATAAACGCAACGCAGGAGTTTGTGGTTCCCAAATCAATGCCGATAGTCTTGCCCATACAATCGTTCCTCCCCTGCCCGGGTCCTCGCTCCAGGTCACATGATAGCATAACCCGGCCGGATGGACAATGTATAACCGAAAAATGAAGAAACCGTAAACTTTGGAAATACCCGCATCTTTTAGTCCGCCCGGGGAAGCCTGCCATGCGGGAAGGTGTTTCCATGAACCTGTATTTTCTTTTTTTATCAGCCTACGCGGTGCTGATCACCCCCATCACGGTGCACTGGAGCCTGCGCCTTGGCAGCCGTTGCGGCTACCGCGTGCGCCTGCAGGCGGCTGGGCTTCCCTTTGTACGAAAACGGGGCGACGACGACGCCACAGGCGAACATCCTATCCGTGAGCAGGATGTGGCGCAGTCGCTGGCGTCAACCGATCTGGCTCTGGTGCGCGCGGCGCTTGACGCCCGGGTCCGCAAGCGGTTTTTAAAGGCCCTCCGGCTGTACAGCCTGCATCTAAATGCCCGCATCTCCTTTGCGGACGCGGCGTTGACGGCGCTTTGCTTCGCCGCTTTGCGCACCGTATTGCAGACGCTTTTAACCTGCGGGCTGGGGCCGGACGCGCTTACGGGCCGGGTGGAGGCGGACTTCGGCGGCAAGGGCACGGAGGTGCTGGTGAGGGGTATAACCGGCGCGCGTTTGGGAAGCCTAGGGCTTACGGCAATCCTGTTCGGCGCGGCCTTCGTCCGCGCCCGCATGAAACAGGCCCAATCGGAGGAGGAAACGTATGCAGCATCCCATTGACAACATGATGCAGACCACCATGGAAAACATCCGCAGCATGGTGGACGTAAACACCGTGGTCGGCTCGCCCGTGCTGGGCAACAAGGGCACCACCATCATCCCCATTTCCAAGGTCAGCTTTGGCTTTATCGCGGGCGGCGGGGAATACGCGGCTGAGGACAGCAAAAACCGCGCTATCCCCACCGAGGCTTTCCCCTTCGCGGGCGGCACGGGCGCGGGGGTATCGGTACAGCCGGTGGGCTTTCTCGTGGTTGGCGACGGCACGGTCAAAATGCTGCCCGCGCAGACCAACGGCGCAATGGAGCGCGTGGTGGAGCTTTTGCCTCAGCTTTTGGAGGACCTGGGCCAAAGCGGGGAGAAGTCCGACAAGAAGAAAGCCAAGAAGGTCGTTAAAACCGAGATCGAAACCTTTGATTTTGGCACGGAGGAGGACGATTCGCAAGCATGAGCAGAAAGCCGCTTCAAAAGCTGCGCTCGCTTGTGATCGTGCTTTGCTGCGCGCTCATCACAATACTCAACGGCAGCGCGCGCGCCGAGGGCGCTCAGGGCGACGCGGTGGATTCCTCCGCGCGGGCTGCGGTGCTGATTGAGCGCAACACGGGTATGGTGCTCCTGCGCCATAACGAAAACGAGCCGTTGCCCATGGCCTCCACCACCAAGGTGATGACGGCGCTGATGGCGCTGGAGCGCGGACGGCTGGACGACGTGGTAACCGTGGGCCGCAACGCCTACGGCGTGCCCGGCACCAGCATTTACCTCTCCATGGGCGAGCAGATCACCCTGCGCGACCTTCTCTACGGCCTGATGTTGGCCAGCGGCAACGACGCCGCCGTGGCCATCGCCGAGCATATCGGCGGCGATGTGGATACCTTTTGCCGCATGGCGACCGAACGCGCGGCCGAGCTTGGCTGCGAAAGCACCGTTTTTGTCAACCCCAACGGCCTGCCCGTATCCGGTCATCACACCACGGCGTACGACCTCGCCCTTATCGCGCGCGAGGCCATGAGCCATGAAACCTTCCGTGAAATCGTCTCCACGCGCCGCGCGTCCATCCCCTGGGAGGGCCGCGGATATAACCGCATCCTCAACAATAAAAACCGCCTGCTGTCCGACTACGAGGGCGCGACCGGCATTAAGACCGGGTACACCAAGGCGGCCGGGCGCTGCCTGGTGTTTGGCGCAAGGCGCGACGGGCTTGAGGTGATCGGCGTGGTGCTCAACTGCGGCGACTGGTTTAACGAGGCCAGACGCCTAATGGATTTGGGCTTTGAGCGTTACGAGCAGTTCACCGCGCTGGGCGCGGGCGAGACCGTGCGCGTGCTGCCGGTAAAGGACGGCACGCAGGAAACCGTGTACATCTGCGCGGGCGGCGATCTGACCGCCCCCGTGCCGCGCGGCGAAATTCCCGTGCTGGAATACGACATGCCCGACGAGCTTCAGGCCGGCATGCGGATGGGCGACGAGGTGGGCGAGGCGCGCATCCTGCTGGATGGCAGAACGTTGTCGAGCGTGCCGCTTGTACTCAGCGAAAGCCTCGGCATGCGCGACTACGGCTTCGAGCTGGATCGGCTTCTTCGCCTTTGGCCGTTTGCCACTGTAGAGGCCGCGGAGTAGGGATAATCAAATAACAATGGCGCTTCTGGAACATAGGAGGGAGTAAGGAGCCACGGCCCCTTACTCCCTCCTGTTGCATCCTCATGCCTGTCCTCACCGCTCAACCGCCCGCCACACAGAGGGCCGCTCCTCTGGCGGTACGTACATGCCGTCTCCCTCCTTAATGTCAAATGTATCATGGAACAGCCCGCATGCCGAGAGCATCGCGTTGATCCGCACCGCACCATTGCTGTGTTCGTCCATCTTTGACAGCAGCCATAGGCCGTCATTGGTTCCCACAAGGTATTCCCGCTGCGCCAGCGCCATAAAAAACGCGTTCAAATCAAAGTCATCATCCGTTGGCAGGCAGTCAATCAGGATTTCCATAGCGGACAGGTCGGCAAAGTTCTCCGATAGCGTCTGCGTGGGGTCCTGCGTAATGCCGGGCGCGATCTCCCGTCCGTCGTAATACGCGTTGATTTTCTCACAAATCCTGTCGTAACGCGCGATATCGTCTTCGCTCCACAGCGATTCGCTCTGGTTTCCCCGCGCGTCGATAAAACGGCAGGTCGGGTCCACGCTGTGGGTCAGCTCGTGCGCCAGCATAAAGCCTACGCCCGCGAAAAGCTGCTCTCGCGTGCAGTTTTCCGGCACCCAGGGTTCCATCAGGTAGGTGGGCGTGGTCACAATCACAAGCTCCCGGTAATAATTCGCGGCCATCCCGCTAAACAGACCGGCGTTGTCCCGCATATCGGCGGTCAGGATTTCATTGCTCGCCGCATGCGCTTTCCTTTGCTTTACCAAAGTTCGCCGCCGGGCCTCAAAGAGCGTTCCGCCTTCTGTTGCGGACAGAAACTCGCCTTGATGAAAATCGTAGTCCCACAGGCTTGCGTCATACCAAAGCGCATAGTTATCCAGCTTCTTCAGCGTCTCCTCAAGCGCGGCCTTTCCAAGCACACCGGAGGCGGTAAGTCGCGTGCGCAACGCGCCGCGCAGCCGGTCAAACAGCTCCGGCAGTTCCGCGATCACGGAAGCAGGCCGGTAATCCGACAAAAACACCGCGCTGATATCATTGGGAACCATCTCAATCATATATTCCAGGCTCAGATAATCAGCGTCCAGCAACGACGGGTCGGCGGCAAAATAATCGCCCCAGATGCCCATACTCTTATCCATCATTTTCAGCGAAAGGTATCCGCCATAATCCTCGCACAAACGCAGGCAAGTAAAAATCTTCAAGTGTGCTAAATTTTCCTGCCTTAAAAGGCCGTCCACCGTCTCCAGCGTTGCGGGCCGTACATAACAGTCCGGGTTCTTTTTATCAAAGCCGTAAACGGCCAGCAGAGCTCCAAGCCCAAGTGCCGGAATATGCTCCTGCGCCTGCGCAAGCGTCATCTCGCGCGCTTCGAAATCCGCGTTTTGAGCTATGCGCGTATACGTCTGTAAAAACGCCATGTAGCCTTCCATTTGCTCCGCGTCCGCCGGGTATCCCATCGCGGTTAGCTTGCCCTGATCCTGCTCCACCTTTGCGCGGTATGCATAGCTCTCCTCGTCAAAATAGGATTCATCATCCAGGCAGGGCAGGTTTGCCTCCACATACAGCAACGGCTTTTCACGGTCGGACGGAGATGTATACTGATAGAAGGTAAGCAGGAATTCCGTGCCCAGTTCGTCCGTCATGCGCGCCCACAGCGCCGTTAAATCCGCGATGCTCTTTACCGCGTCCAGTTCCCGCAGGTATGGGCTGAGTGGCGCCATGCCCAGGGCGTTTCGCGCCTCAACGTCGTGATATAGCTCATACGCCTCCAGCACATGCCGCTCATGCTCGTTCGCCGGACCATTTCTTTGAATCTTCTCCAGCTTTCGGGTATACCATTCGCCCACCGCATCAAACGACTTTCGGGCGGAATTCGTATAGCCGTATAGGTCGTAATCCACCTGATCCTGAACGCTCTCGTCCCGGCGGATAACCGGGTTGTTGTAAAAAGCATAAAAATCGTCCTCCGGCGCCACAGCCAGATAGCCGTACACGCGGCGTACGAGCGTTTCTAGCAGCGCCTCGTCAACCGGCAATGCGGGAGCCGCCAATTCCCGGGTCAAAAGCCCCGCCTCGTGAAGGGCGAGCATAGCCGGGGTTGCTCCAGTCAGCATAAGCCCTTGCTCGCCAAGCCACCGCTGCATACCCTCCGGCGCAGGCAAATCGCCAAAGGCGCGCAGCACCATGTCGCACGCGGCTTCCGCCGTCAAGGGCGCGTTCGCTTTCCACTGGCCCAGAATAGCCTCCGCCCGAAGGCCCGCATAATCGTCGGCCATTGCGGCGAGCTTTTCGGCGGCCTGCCCACAGGCGTAGGTTTCGGCCCGCGCGGCCGCCATGGCACAAAGCGTAAAACACAATACCAACGCCAAAAGGCGGTTCAACAGGCGGCGGTGCTTTTGCATAAAAATTCGTTCCTCCTTAAAAATAACGGGAGCTTTTCTCTCTCTGTATCAGCAATGGACATTATAGCCTAAATGCCGCGCCTCGATCAAGCGCATGTTGCGACCCTTCAGGACAAACGGCGCCTCCCCCGCCCTTGTCAATCCCCGCGTTTTCCGTTATACTACTCCCGTGCGGACGCATTGCGACGCACGGGAGGATTTTTTATGCGTTTGCAAAAGTACCTCGCCTCCTGCGGGGTGGCGTCCCGCCGCGCTGCGGAAAAGCTCATTGCCGAAGGGCATGTAAGCGTTGACGGATATACCGTCACCGAAATGGGCACACAGGTTCAGGAAGGACAGGCCGTTTTGGTCGACGGCCGCCCGGTCGCGCCCGAGGCACGGAAGGTCTACATCATATACCATAAGCCCGCCGGAGAAGTCACCACCGCGAGCGACCCCGAAGGCCGCTCCACGGTGCTGGATAAATTCCGCGATTTTCCCGTGCGGCTCTACCCCGTCGGCCGGCTGGATTACGACAGCGAGGGCCTCCTGCTGCTGACCAACGACGGCGATTTGACCGAGCACATGCTCCATCCCTCCCGCGAGGTGGAAAAGGTATATCTTGCGCGGGTGAGCAACCAGGTAACGCAGCAGGAAGCGCGCCGCCTGGAATGCGGCGTGATGGTGGACGGACGCAAAACCGCCCGGGCCAAAGTCCGGCTGCTGGACGTAAAACCGCTTTATACCGATATGCTCGTCACCATTCATGAGGGACGGAACCGCCAAGTGCGC
Source organism: Bacillota bacterium (assembly GCA_023411375.1). Lineage (GTDB taxonomy): Bacteria > Bacillota > Clostridia > Christensenellales > Aristaeellaceae > Limiplasma. The sequence continues at coordinate 148,993 of JAEYOW010000010.1, forward strand.
AAGATGGTGGAACAGGTAGGACATCAGGTGGTGCTTTTGCGCCGCGTCCGTTTCGGCCCGCTCAAGCTGGGCGAGCTGCCGCGCGGCATGTGGCGCGAGCTTACCGGCGAGGAGCTTGCGCAGCTTAAGCGGCTGTAGCAATATCCCGGCGGAGGCTCGCTGTACAAACGCTCTATGGGAGGTACGTGTTATGGCAAAGCAAAAAGGCATTTGGGACAACCTTCTGGGCGCGCTGGGCCAAGCCGGCGGCGACGCGCTGGGCGACGCGGCCAGGGGCCTGTTTAGCGGCGGAGAAACCTCCGGCGGAGGGCAGGGCGATATCGTAGGCGGGCTTCTTGAAAATGGCGGCAGCCTGCTTCATGGTATCGGGGATGCGGTTAGCGACCTGACGGGCCTTGGCGGCGGCAACGCCAAAGCCTCCTCAACGGCCAAAGCCACGGGCAGGCAGAAATCCTCCGCTTCCGGCAAAAAGGCCGTTTCTACAAGCAGCCGCGCCAAAAGCGGCGTTAAGGCAAAGGCCGAAGGAGCCAAGGTGCGTGCGAAGGCCAAAACGGGCGGCACGTCGAAGGCTTCCTCCGGCAAAAAAAAGACCACTCCATGAGGATAGCGTTATGAGCGTTTTTGAACACTGGGAGCAACAAAAGCAATCCCTCCGCGCGTCGCTTTCCGCCCAGGGAGATCTGGCTGGCGTTGCGTACGCGGTCCGGCACGCGCTTTTACAGGTAGAACAGAACGCGCTGGCCGCGTTGGAGGACGACGTGCTTCGCCAGCAGGCGGGCGTGCTGTTCAGCGGGCTGAAGAACTCCGTCGGCCTGCTGGAGGCCAACGTGATGACCACCGTTTGGGTACCGCAGTCGCGCAAAGCCAAAACGGGCCGGGCGGGGCGGGTCACGCTGTGGACGGCGGCGGCGCTTTTACAGGTGTTGGGCGGGCTTTTCTGCTATTTTAAGGGGTTTTGGCTCGGCTGGATTTTGGCGCTTTCAGCGCTGGCCGTAGCGGCATGCGCGCTTTTCGCCGCGCGCCGAAAGGCCGCGCCCGAGTCTGGGCTTGACGAGGTCCGCGTTACGGTAAAGCCTGATATAGACCGCCTGTTTTCGTTGATGGACGGGCAGTTACGCGCTATCGACCGTTATCTTAACGATTTTACCTACCTCAACGATCAGCTGCGCGGCGGAACGGAAGGCGCGGACGGCGCGACGCTCGCTCGCGTGGCGGATTTGCTGGAAGCCCTTTACGAATGCGACGACGAGGCGCGCGCTCCGGTTCAGGAGGCCGCCAGGCAGATGCTGGAGGGCATGGGCCTTTGCGCGCTTGATTACAGCGACGAAAGCCGCAGGCTGTTTACCGCCCTGCCCAGCAAATCCGAAACCCGCACCCTTTCCCCCGCCATCGTATCCAAGCAGGATTACCGGCTGCTCAGGCGCGGCACGGCGGCGGTCAAGATGGATGTGGCGTAAGGTTGAAGCGCGCGGGGGCCATGCGCCCACCGCGCCTATTGGAAATAGCCCGTCGGGGAGTTCCGCTTACGCGGACTCTTTCGACGCCCATAAGGAGTACCATGCGATACATCGGCTTTGATATTGGCGACGGCGAAAGCGCTGTCGCCGTCTTTGAACAGGGTTCCGGGATCGAACCCGCCATTCAACCCATCTGCGGGGTCAAAAGTCTTCTGAGCGCCGTTGGCACAGTGGGCGGCGAAATCGTCGTGGGCGAGCGCGCCTATACGGACGCTCTCGCCGACGGGCTGAGCGTGCGCTTCAAGAGCCGCTTTACCTCCGACCCCGCAAGCTATGAGGATATCGTGCGCTTCACGCGCGGCGTGCTGGGCGAGCTTCGCGACGCCGGCTTGCCGCGCCAGGGCGACCGTTTTGTGGTTGGCTGCCCCGCCGGCTGGAACGCCGCCTGCCGCGTCCGCTACCGCGACCTGCTGATCCGCGCGGGCGTGGAAGCGCCGCAGGTCATCTCCGAATCACGCGCAGCGTTTCTCTACGCCAAATATGCCAAAACCGTCGCTCTGGATGTGGATGTGCTTAATCAGAGCGCGCTGGTTGTGGATATCGGCAGCTCTACGCTGGATTTCGCCTATATTGTGGATGGGCGCGAGACGGGCGTGGGCACCTTCGGGCACACGGCGCTGGGCGGAGGCCTGCTGGACGCCGGGCTTCTGCGCCGCGCGGTGGAAAAAAGCCGCGACCGCGACGCGGTGCGCCGCGTATTCAGCGAGAGCCGAAGCTGGTACAGCTATTGTGAAATCGAGGCCAGGCGCGTCAAGGAGGACTTTTTCACCCGCCTCGCGTCCGACCCGGGCGCGTGCGTGAAAAAACAGCTTCGCCTGTGCTACGACGGCGTTCAAAAGCTCCAGCTTCAGCTTGACGCGGCGGAGGCCGCCCGTCTGGTGGACGAGCCTCTTCCCGAGCTTAACGGTCAGAGCTTTGCCCAAGCCGTTGAAGCCGCGCTTCAAAACGCCGCGCGCATTACGGCGGACAGGCCGCCCAAGCTGGTGCTACTGACCGGAGGCGCGTCCCGCATGCCGTTTTTCCGCGAACTTTGCCGCGAGGCGTTTTCGGACGCGGCGGTCGTCTGCTGCCCCGAGCCGGAGTTTTCCATCGCCAAGGGATTAAGCTACGCGGGCTGGATCGATGAGAACCTTCGCGCCTTCCGCCAGGCCATTCAGGATGAAATTACCGACGAGCGGGTATCCACGCTTGTGCGCGAAGCGCTGCCCGCGCTGATGCCCGGCGTGATCGACGCGCTGCTCACCCTTTTGGTGGACGAGGCGGCCCTGCCCATCGCCAACCAGTGGAAGGCGGGTCAAATCGACACGCTGGCCGAAATGAACGGGCGCATGCGCGAGCGCATGGCGCGCGTGCTGGAATCCGCCCTGGCACAGGACGCGCTCGCGCCCGTCGTGCACCTGTGGCTTCAGGGGCTCAACGTCAGGTTACAATCGATGGTAGATCCTATCTGCGACCGCTTCGACGTGCCGCGCCGCGAAATGCGGATCGATCTCGCGGCGGGCGGCGCGGGCAGCGTGGCGATCCGGGCGGACCATCTGGTCGGGTTCAACGTGCTGGGCGCGGTGATGGGCGTCATCGTAAGCGTTGCGGTCGGGCTCCTGTGTGGCGGAGAGGGCGTGGCGCTTATCGCCGCGGGCCCTCTGGGCTTTCTGGCCGGGATATGCATCGGCGCGGTGATGTCGCTTTTCGGCTATAAGGCCATCTCCGATGCGATGATGAAAATGAAGATTCCGCCGCTTCTGCGCCGCGTCAACTTTGAAAAAAAGCTGAATGGCGAAAGCGTCCGCAAAAAGTTGCGCGACGCGTTAAAAAAAGAGCTGTGCGGCGAGGGCAGCGCGTTTCAGGCTCAGGTGACGGACGGCTTCACCCGTTCCTTCCGCGCCTATTTGCGGCAAATCGCGCAGGCGGCGGAAATCCCGATCGAGTAAAGCCCCCAAAACCGCCTGGATTTCACAAAATTCCTTGACATTGCGCGCTGTTTGTGATAATGTTTTTCGGTAAGCCGCTCAAGCGGGGTTTTCAAGTGCGTGAAAGCGCCACCCGTTCACGCTTGGCGAGTATGTATCAGGAGGTGCTTTGCCATGTACGCAGTAATCGTAACCGGTGGCAAGCAATACCGTGTGTCCCAGGGGGACGTCATTTATGTGGAGAAGCTCGATCAGGAGATCGACAGCAAGGTCAGCTTCGACGTGCTGATGCTCGGCTCCGGCGACAGCGTTGAGGTCGGTTCCCCGACGCTCGCGGGCGCGAAGGTCGAAGGCAAGATTCTGGGCCAGGTTAAGGGCGAAAAGATCATCATTTACAAGTACAAGAGCAAGAAGAACTATCACCGCAAGGCGGGTCACCGTCAGGCGTACACCAAGGTGGAAATCACCGCCGTCGGCTGATGACCACCGTAGAAGTAAGGCGGGATGAGGGCGGGGTTTGCGGCCTTCGCGTCAGCGGGCACGCGGGCTACGCGCAAAGCGGCGGAGATATTGTTTGCGCCGCGGCCAGCGTACTCATCACCACCTGTGCCAACGCTTTGGAAAGCGTCGCGGGCATTCGCCCCCTTGTCAGGGAGCGGCGCGACCCCGCGGAACTTCTGGTCGCTCTCCCGCCCGGCCTTTCGCCGCAGCAGGAGCACGACGCGCGGGTTATTCTGCGGGCCACGCTTCAGGGTTTTAGCGACGTGGCGGCGCAGTATCCCCGGTACTTACAAATAATCTGATGGGAGGACATCATCATGTTGAAGCTTAATCTTCAATTTTTCGCCCATAAAAAAGGTATGGGCTCCACCCGTAACGGCCGCGACAGCGAAAGCAAGCGTCTTGGACCCAAGCGCGCGGACGGCCAGTTTTCTCTGGCGGGCAATATCCTTGTGCGCCAGCGCGGCACCCATATCCATCCCGGCCTGAACGTGGGCATCGGCAGCGACGATACCCTGTTTGCCAAGGTGGACGGCATCGTGCGCTTTGAGCGCAAGGGCCGCGACAAGAAGCAGGTCAGCGTGTATCCCGTGGATACCGCCGCCGCGCAGTAATTCGTACAGAAAAAAAAGAAGTCGCCGCTTCCATAGCGAGGCGGCTTCTCTTTTTTCACTCCCCCAAATGAAGAAAGGACGCTGATTGCGCCTTGATCGGTACGCTCATTAACTTTGCCGCTATCATCGCGGGTTCCGCGGCCGGGCTGCTTTTGCGCAAGGGCATGAAGCCCCGCGTATCCCAAACGGTGATGCAAGGCATCGGCCTCAGCGTCATCCTGGTCGGGCTGATGGGCGCGGTAAAAACCCAGAACACGCTTCTGGTCATCCTTTCGATGGTCGTGGGCGGGGTGATCGGCTCGCTGATCGACGTTGACGGCAGGATGAACCGGCTCGGCGCTTATGCTCAACGCAAGCTCGCGCGCGGCCAGGAGGGAGATAATACCTTTGCCAAGGGTTTTGTAACGGCCACCCTGGTTTTTTGCGTGGGGGCCATGGCGGTCGTGGGCGCGTTGGACAGCGGCATCCGCGGCGACCACACCACCCTCATTGCCAAATCCGCGCTGGACGGCGTGGCAGCCGTTGTGTTCGCAAGCTCTCTGGGCGTGGGCGTGATGCTGTCCGCGCTGCCGGTGCTCCTTTATCAGGGCGCGATCGCGCTGCTGGGCAACGCCGTCGCCCCGCTGTTAAGCGAGCTGGTTATCACCGAGATGAGCGCGGTTGGCGGGCTGCTCATCATGGGAATCGGGCTGAATATGCTGTTGGATAAGGATATCAAGGTCGCAAACCTGCTGCCCGCCATACTGGTTCCGTTTCTCTATTTCCCTCTCTGCCAACTGTTTATGAGGTGATTTACATGGCTTCCATCATCAAGGACGTATCGCTCGCGCCGCAGGGGGCGCAAAAAATCGAATGGGCTCGCCGCCACATGACGGTGCTTAACGGCATTGCGGAGGATTTCCGCCGCGGGCAGCCTTTTCGCGGATTAAAGGTAGCGCTTTCCATCCACCTTGAGGCCAAAACCGCCTATCTGGCGCAGGTGCTCCATCAGGGCGGCGCGGAGGTTTACGCAACGGGCAGCAACCCGCTTTCCACCCAGGACGACGTGTGCGCCGGGCTGGCTCAAAGCGGCGTGACCGTTTATGCCACGCATGCGTGCACGCCGGATGAATACCACGATTATCTCTGCCGCGCGCTTTGCGTCAAGCCGGACGTGATCATCGACGACGGCGGCGATATGGTGCATATTTTGCACGAGGAGCATCCTGAATGGGCTGAAAACCTGCGCGGCGGTTGCGAGGAAACCACCACCGGCGTCATCCGGCTGCGCAACCGCGCGGCTGCGGGCACGCTCAAATTTCCCATGTTCAACATTAACGACGCGGACTGCAAGCACCTGTTTGACAACCGCTACGGCACCGGCCAGAGCGTGTGGGACGGCATTATGCGCACCACCAACCTGACCGTCGCGGGCTCCACCGTCGTGGTGGCGGGCTACGGCTGGTGCGGTAAGGGCGTGAGCATGCGGGCAAAGGGCCTGGGGGCGAAGGTGATCGTTACCGAGGTCAATCCCGTGCGCGCCATCGAGGCTGTGATGGACGGCTTTACCGTCCTGCCCATGGACGAGGCCGCGGCGCTTGGCGACCTGTTCATCACCGTGACGGGCTGCGCGGGCGTCGTAACCCCCGCGCACATGCTCCAAATGAAGGACGGCGCGATGATGTGCAACGCCGGCCACTTCGACGTGGAGGTAGACGTGGCGGGCCTTCGCAAAATGGCGAAGGAAAGCGGAGAAATCCGAAAGAACATCGAGGCCTTTACCCTGGAAAACGGCAAGACCGTCTATCTGCTCGCGCAAGGGCGGCTGGTCAACCTTGCCGCCGGCGACGGCCATCCGGTGGAAATTATGGACATGAGCTTCGCGCTCCAGGCCCAGTGCGCCGCGCGCATGGCCCAAAACAGCTGCGCGCTCAAGCCCGGCCTGTACGCCGTGCCCGAGGATATCGACCGGGATGTGGCGCACCGCAAGCTCACTGCTCTGGGCGTAAGCATGGACGTACTGACACCGGAGCAGGAGCGCTATCTGCTGGGATAGGCGGACGGCAAAATGCGGGGTGAAGGGGGCTGCTCCCCCTTCCGGGGCTTGGGGCAACGCCCCAATGCCTTACGCTGCCGCGCTTTCTCGCAAGCGTTGCGAGCGCCCAACGGGCGCAAAAAACGCGGCTCGCTCCCATTGCATGTTTTTTTCAATGGCCTGTGGCTTCCCAACGCTCGGGAAGCCTTTTTAGAGTTACGAATTTTCTTATTTTCAAATTCCTCCTATAAAATATTACCATATACTACTCTGTGTGATTTATTACAATCGAATCATAGAATATGGTATGCTTCTGACAGAGGTGGTCATATGCCTTTGTACCAGACCAGGCCCTTAAAGCAGAGGGTCAGCGTCACGCTAGACGAGGACGTGATTGAGACTGTCAAAATTCTTGCGGAGGACAACGACCGTTCTTTCTCCCAATATATCAACCTTTTGCTGAAAAGGCATATCGACGAAGAAAAAGACAATTTAGAAACTCGCCACCCTGCCGGAGCGAATCCCGACCGTTGCGCCCGGCTTGGTTAGGCTTCTCTTAAATTTAGATAATAGATGAACCAGTCTGTCATCAGGGATGCCATCTCGTCCTTTTCGAGCTGTCCAGCCTGCTTAAACAAACCATACAGTTCGCCATCCTCTGAAAGCATCGTTTCCATCACCCAGCGTCTCAGCGAAAAATGCGCCGGGGATATCATAGTAGACCAGCGGCCGTCGCGCCTGCGCGGATGATATGTCCTGAATTGCCTCTCCATTTCGGGAAAATATTTTTCAATTGCATTAAATAGCTTCATCATAATCACCCTAAAACCATACTTTTCTATAATTATATCATGCATTTATACCATGTATCAATGTTACCGGGTATGACTTTGTATCACCTATTCCCGCGCTATGTAAATGCCCGCTGGTCATAACATCCATGTTGTGGTATACTCATTAGGTATTACACGCGTTTGATGAAAACAAAATGTTCACGTAATCATTCGGCGCGGCACGTATAGCGGGAGAGATGCCTTCATGACTACCGACGAAGTAAAACGTTTGAATACTGCCGATACAGTGATTAACAGAAATCTGGATATCAAGCAGGATTGCCGCCAAATTATCGATACGCTTGCTGCGCAGTTTTTAACCTTTCAACGCGTTTCACTGGAAACGGGAGAATGGCGTCCGCTGGTGCTTTCCAGCTATTATTCGGATATGATGAAAAAATGCAAAACGTGGGATGAGCTGATTCCCCATATTGAGGAGTACATACATCCGGACGACCGGAAGCATTTCCGCGAAACCGTCTGCACGCGAAATATCCGCGAAAAATTGACGGACGCCGGCTATATGGAAATCGAGTACCGCAGGCTCATTAAAGGGGAGGACCTGGCGGGCTTTCACTATGGCTGGATATACGCAATGGTCATCCGCTCGCTGGACAGCCGCGGCAAGCCCAGCAATTTTGTCACCATGACCTCGCAGGATGTAACCGCATTGCACCGGGAGATTGAAACCAGAACCAGAGCGGAGGAAAACAACCGCCTTCTGGAAGACGCATTGCGTATGGGAAACCTCCTGTCCGACTCGCATCGCTACCCCGAGCGCCGGATGATGGCGTTAAAAATTCTGGGTGAAATGCAAGGCGCGGATATGGTTCGTATCGTAAAGGTCACACATCGCGGCGCTGATGATTACACGATGGAATCGGTTGAAACCTGGCATAAGAATAACCTTGTGCGCTCTCAGGATTACCGGCTTGCCGAAATCGACCGTTCCGGCTTTTTACCGGTTCTCAAGGATCTCATCAATGGGGAAATCATCGATACAAACTGGGCCGGCGACCCTTTTCATTATCAGAAATATCTGCCAAAAATCCACGCGACCAATTTAAAGCATACCATCCTCATGCCCATCAAATTCAGAAACGGTAATTTTTTCGGGTATCTTTTTGTGTGCAACCCAACCAGAGAGCTTGTTAACAAGACCGTTTTGGAAATGATCACCCTTTACTTCAGCCTGGCGTGCGAAAACGCGCTTGAGCAGCAGCGAATTGAACGCATGAGCTATTATGACGCGATCACCTCGGTTTACAACAGCAACGCGTATGCCGACTACCTCCACGCGGCGCATGGCAGGCGGCGGCCGTGCGGGTGCATCTTTATCGACGTTAACGGGCTGCACGAGTATAACCATATGCAAGGGCACATTGCCGGGGATGAAATGCTTCGGACCATTGCCGGCGTTGTAAAAACCACGGCCAAAGAAGGCAAAACCTACCGGATTGGCGGCGATGAGTTTCTCGTGATTTATGAGGACGCCGCCGCCATGCATGTGGAGCGCGACGCGCGGCGCATCCGGGATATGGTGAGCGATAGCGGATTTTCCGTCTCCGTCGGTTTTGCGTATGATCCTGCCTGCGGCAATGTGGAGGCCCTTGTGAAACTGGCGGATGAACGGATGTACGCGGATAAAAACCTGTTTTACCAGCAGAGCGGGCTGCGCCAGCGGGAATAGGCGGCGGGCGCTTCCGTCCAAAAACGAGAAAAATCCCCGTCCAGCCCTCTGCCGGACGGGGAGTCAGGACGTCAAAAATCCATGCAATTTGGGTAAGCCGCGTTTCTTGCGCCTCTTGGGCGCTCGCAACGCTTGCGCGAAAACGCTACGTTGCAAGGCTTTGAGGCGCTGCCCCAATCCCCGGAAGGGATCCGAGGCCCCTTCCCCCCCTTTGTCACGGCCATGCGTTACAAGCCAAACAACTCGCGTGCGGCGACCATGTTCCCCCGCACGTCCACCCCAAAGGGACACCGCTTTTCGCACGCGCCGCAGCGGATGCATTCCCCCGCCGGGTGCTTCAGAAGCGCATAATGCCCGCGCACGGTTTCGGGTATGTCCGCATGTGCCCGCGCAAGGGCCAGGAACTTTGTGACGGCCGCGATATCAATACCCTTGGGGCATGGCGCGCAATGGCCGCAATACATACACCGTCCCTGCCAGCTGATTTTGGGCATTTTGGCAAAGGCGGCGGCGTAATCGCGCAGCCCTGCGTCCGCCTCCTCGTAAGCAAGGCAATCCTGAAGCTGCCGGACGCTGCGCGCGCCCGCGAGCACCGTGCAAACGGCCGGGCGGGTGAGCGCGTAATGAATAAGCTGGCAAACGGTCAGCGCCCGCCCGGCGGGCGACAGCCTGGCGTCCAGCAGGTCGCCGCCGCCAAAGGCTTTCATCACGGTAATACCCACCCCTGCCCGCTGGCACGCCTCATACAGCGTTTCGCGCTCCGGGTCCATATTCAGCAGGGCGTCCTCGTAGCTTTCCCCGCGCCAAAGATCCTCGCAATCCTCGCTGGCGGGCAGCAGATCGTAACAGGGATTAACACTGAACATCAGCACCTCGATCAGCCCGCTACGCACAGCCTCCAGAGCCACCTGCGGGTTGTGGCTGCTTACGCCGACATGCCGGATAATGCCCGCCCTTTTCAGCTCCAGCGCGTAGGCCATCACAGGCCCGTCCGCCACGGCGCGCCAGTCGTCCATCGCGTCCACGTAATGTATCATTCCAATGTCGATAAATCCGGCGTCCAGCCGCTTTAAAAGCAGCTCAAGGGCCTGCCGGACCTCGCCTATCTCCCGTGTTCGCTTATATTGGCCATCCTTCCATACGGTACACAGGTGCGCCTGAAGGATAAACTTTTCCCGCCGTCCATCAAGCGCCCTGCGAAGCGCCTCATGCAGCGCCGGGTCGGCGCTGTAAAGGTCAAAATAGTTAATTCCGCTGCGTTCGGCCTCATCAAGCAGCTTCTGCGCCATGCCATAATCCTCTTCCACCATGCCTTCACACCCAAGGCCAATTTCACTGACCATGAGGCCGGTGCTGCCAAGCTCGCGGTATTCCATGGGTCCCTCCTTCGCGCATCGCGGTTGTAATGATGGAAAAAGCATAGCACATAGAGTTCACTTTATGTTAAGAGGAAAAACCGGACTATGCCAGCGTAAACGCTGCGATACCGACAAACGCCGCGACAGAGAGCAGCGTGGAAACCGACAGCGTGGTGGAGATGTACTCGCCGTGGCCGGTCACATCCGCGTACAGCGGGATAATGAACGGCGCGGGCAGCGTAAAGCCCAGCATCAGCGCGACCAGCAGCTGCTTGTCGTATGGCGTAATGGCAAAAACCACAAGCGCGCACACGGCGCACAGCGCCCCCATCACCAGCAGGCGCAAAAGGGCCGTTAGCATCACAGGCTTCATGATGGCGCGGTTAAAGGAAAGCTCGTAGCCCACCATCAGTAAAATGAGCACCGCCGTAGGCGCGGTGAGGAACGAGATCAGCGAGCCGACCAGCGGCCCTATGCCGGATGCCGCCACCCATTTGCCCACGCCCAGCAGGCCCAGCGCGATGCCCAAAAGCATGCCCACGCTCGCGGGGTTGGTCAGCATATTTTTGGCGGCCGCGCGCACGGAGGGCTTCTGGCCGTTCACCACCTCCAGGGTAGACATAAACACAGTGTAGGCAAACACCGTCTGCCCGATATCCGCCATGGCAAACACATGCGTCTGCGACGCGCCATACAGCAGCCCAAACAACGCGTAGCCAAGCATGCCGCCCTCAAAGCCCGTTACCAAAAAAGGCATGAATTTGCCAAAGCGCGGGTTAAACCGCCGCAGCCAGAATCCCAGCGCCAGCGCAGCGCCGAGGCTTATGTACACCGCCAGAAAGGTGACCAGCGTCCTGCCGGAATAATCCGCCGTAAAAAAAGCGTTGAACAGCACGACGGGCAGCGTGATCTTGCCCACCACGGCCTTTATGCCCCGCAGCCCGCCCGCGTCAAACCATTGCCTGCGCTTGCACACATAGCCCAGCGCGATCACTAAAAGCACGGGCAGCACCATTTCAAGGATGGATAATGCCATAATTACAACACGCACCTCTCAAAAAAGAGGCTGCTGCACGGAAGGGAAACGCGGAGACAACCCGCCCCCAACCCCTGCAGTCAAAGGCTTTGCCCTTAACAATCCCATGGCTGCACGCGCGTTGCGCGGGCAACCGTGGGCAGGGGTAGCGGAGAAAAATCCCCGCCCATACTCCCTTTACGTACAACAGCCCATGCTGTGATAATAGATTAGTGAATCGCGTCCTGATAGAACTCGTAGGCTTCCTTATCGGTGTAGCCCTCGTGAACGATCTTGCGGATGGCCTGCGCCATTTCAACGCTGTGCTCGCTCTGGAAGATGTTGCGGCCCATATCCAGGCCGCGCGCACCGCCTTGAATGCTGCGGTAGGCAAGGGTCAGCGCCTCGTCCTCGGGCAGCTTTTTGCCGCCGGCAACCACGATCGGCACCGGGCAAGCCGCCACAACCTCCTCGAAGTTGTCGCAGTAATAGGTCTTGACCATCTGCACGCCCATCTCGGCCACAATGCGGGTAGCAAGCTTGAAGAAGCGGTCCGTGCGCTCCATATCCTTGCCCACGGCCACAACGCCCAGCGTGGGGATGGAGTAGCGGAAGCCGGCGTTGATTACGCGGCTCAGGTTGTCGATGCTGGAAAGCTGCCCGTCCGCGCCAATAAAGGTCTGCACGGCCATGCAGTCCGCGTTCATGCGGATGGAATCCTCAACGTCAACGGCCACAACCTCGTGGCTCAGGTCGTCGTTTAACATGCTGGAACCGGAAGAAACGCGCAGGGCGATGGCCTTGCGGTTGTCAACCGGTACGCAGGTGCGGATAGCGCCGCGCGTACCCATCAGGCAGTCGATGCTGGGCAGCAGCTTGGGGATCACCAAATCCAGGCGCTCCAGGCCCGCCGTGGAGCCCATGAAATAGCCGTGGTCAAAAGCGAACATCACGGTGTTGCCGCTCTTGGGATCAAAGATGTTGGCGAGATGCTTCTTCATGCCCCAATCCAGGTTGTTGGCGCCCTTTACATAAAAGCCGCCCTGATTGCCGAACGCCTCTCCCACATGATAATCCTTCGCGACCTTCAATCCGTCTTTATCAGCCATTGGTCCATACCTCCCTGATTGATGTTTGTATTCATATGATGACAGCCTCGGCGGGATGTCCGCCTCGTCCGCCACGAAAGGGAGTGGGAGCGGCAAACGCCGCAACCCGCTCCCTTGTGGGTCTTCCAATGAAGAATTAGAAATCGTAGTTATCCATGTTCTCGGCGGTGAACACGGCACGCTCGGGCAGGAGCACCACGCCGCTGTCATCCGCGGTGTAGGCATTGGGGTCCAGCACGGTGTTGGGCTCGATGGTCACGGTGCCGATGTCGGGAACCTCAACGGTATCGCCAACCTTCAGCTCCTGGCCGCTGGCAAGCAGGTAAGCCATGTAGCAGCCCAAAGCGCCCTGGATCTTGCAATCCCACAGGCCCCAGCGGGTCAGGATGCCGGCGCGGCAGTAATCCTTCATGCTGTTGGGGGAGGCAAAGCCGGTGATGGAAACCTTGGCAGCGTCATAGCCCAGGTTCTGAGCGGCCTGCGCCTGTCCGGGCAGAGCGGTGGAGTCGTTGCAGATGATGCCGTCGATATCCGGGTAGGCGGTCAGGATGGACTCGCCAACCGTGATGGCCTTCTCGGCGTCCTGCTCGGAGTAGTAGTTGCTGGGGTTGACGTTAACCCAGTTGGGGTACTTCTCGGCGATGTAGGCTTCGCCGGCAACCTGCCAGCTGTTCTGGTCGGTCACGGTCGCCTGGCTGTAATGCCACACGTACTTGATCTCGTCCTTGGCAACGTCCTTGCCGCGCTCGGTCATGCTCTCGGCGAGCATATCCACCAGCATCTGGCCCAGCTGCTCAGGGGTGCCCTGGCTGACCATGATGGCGCGGTCCTCGGCCAGCGAGTCGCTGTCCCACGTGGTGACGATCATGCCGGCTTCCTTGGCTTCCTTCAGAGCGTCGCTCACGCCGGCGGCGTCAACGGTTGAGATGCACAGGGCATCCGCGCCGCTGTTGATGGCGTTCTGGATGATGGCGACCTGATTGGCGACGGACGCCTCGGGGTTGCCCTGGTAATCGACCTTGAAACCGTTCTTGGCGGCAAAGTCCTGAGCGCCTACGTTAGCGGACTCAAAGAACGCGTTGCCGGACAGCTTGGGGATGAACACAACCGTGGTGTCTTCCGCCATGGCGACGGACAGCATGCCGACGCACAGCACGAGAGCCAGCGTCGCGGCCAGGATCTTGGAGAACCTTTTCATTGTGAAATACCTCCTGATGGTTTTATTTCTTGCACGCCTTTCAGCGCGTAAGGAAACGATGGGATGGAGTCAGGCGTTACGGCTGACCGCCGTGGGGTGCTTCAAGCGGTTAAAGAACTTGCGCAGCTTGGGGTTGGTACCCGCAAAGCGGAAGGAAACCACCAGCACCAGCATAATGCCGACCGGGATATCCAGATACTGTGTGGCGACCCCGTTGAGGTTGAGGCCGATGCGCAGCAGGCCGATCGCCAACGCCGCCAGCGCCGATCCGATCACCCCGCCGCTTCCGCCCAGGTTGCTTGTGCCGCCAAGCACAACAGCGGTAATGATGGGCAGCGTATACTCGGCGCCCATGTCCGCCTTGGCGGTGCCCAGGTAGGCGGTAAGCAGAATACCCGCAATGGATGCGCTCAGGCCCGAAAGCACGTAGGTGCTCATGATAACCGCGCGGGAATTAATGCCGCTGAACTCGGCCGCGCTCTGGTTAACGCCGCACAGGAAAATCTTCCGGCCGTAATTGGTGCGGTGCAAGAGCATGTATGACAGCAGCACAAGCACCAGGAAAATGACGAACTGCATGGGAATGACGCCAAAAACCTTGGTTTTGCTGATCGCGCGGAAGGCCTCCGGGAAATTGCTGATACCCTGATAGGCTTCCGTAGCGCTCATATTGGTAACCGCCAGAGCCAGTCCGGAATAAAGGAAGGAGCCCCCCAGCGTAACCACCATCGGCTGCACGCCCGTATACGCTACGAAAAATCCGCTCAGCGCCCCGCACAGCGCGCCCGCGATGAGGGCGATGGCGCAGGCCACGAAGATATTAAGCCCGGCGTCGTTCCAAAGCACGCCCACCATAATGCTCGTAAGCCCAACGATGGAGCCGGCCTGGATGTCAATACCACCGGTGATCATCACAAAGGTGACAAACAGCGAGATGATGCACACGGGGATGAACTGGTTGAGGCTGTTGAACAGCCGGGTGATGTTCAAAAACTTGGAGTTCATCGCGCCGAAGACCACAAATTCCAGAACGATCACAAGGATCAGGAAGCTCTCCCAGCGGACGAAGGTTTTTTTCAGCTTATTCACCGTCGGTCGCTCCCTTCATATCAGCCGCCACATGAAGCGTCTTGGCGGCCAGCCGTTCCCGCCTGGCCTTTTCCACCGCGCGGCGGCGGATCAGCGCGTCGGAAACCACGATGATGATGAGCAGGATACCTGTAATGGTATCGTCATAGTCCGAGGACAGTCCGATAAATACAAGCACGCGGCTGATGGATGCCATGATGGCCGCGCCCACGCCCGCGCCGATGACCGAACCAACACCGCCCGAAAGGCTGATGCCGCCCAGCACACACGCCGCGATAACCTTCATTTCGTAGCCGTTGCCAGCGATGGGCGTTACAAAGCCCACACGGCTGACGTAGAGCACGCCGCCGACCGCCGCCAGCACGCCGCACAGCGCAAAGGAAGCAAACTTTGTGCCCTCCACGGGGATGCCCAGCAGCGTCGCGCCGCCAACGTTATCGCCCACGGCGGCAAGGTAACGGCCCCGCTTGGTTCTGGTCATAATCAGGTGAACGGCGATAATCAGCAGGATCGCGCCCAGATAAAACCAGGTGATGGAGCCGAACAGGCGGCCCTGCGACAGGCTCTTAAAATCGAAGGAGATGTTTTCGACCCACTTGCCATTGGTATAAACGTAAATCAGGCCGCGAACGATGCCGTTGGTACCAAGTGTCATTATAATGGAAGGAATGCGCAGCACCGTTACGCCGAAGCCGTTGACGCAGCCGATCAGGAGACCCACCAGCAACGCCGCGCCGATAGCGAGGAACCAGGGCTGCCCGTCGCGGATCATAGTGCCGCTGATTGCGGCGGCCATGCCTACCGTCGCCCCGACGGAAACGTCAATCTCACCCGTAATGATGACCAGCGCGATGCCGACCGCCACCACCGTGTAAACAACGCTGCTGTTCAGGCACAGCCAAATGTTGTTCAGGGTTAAAAACGAGGGGTTGATCGCGCCCACACCCAGGAACATCAGAATAATGAACACGACCGAGGTAAGCTCGCGGGAGTGTAGCAGCTTCTTAAGCATTGGTAGCACTCCCTTCCACAACGCCGAAGGCGGCAGCCATCAGGCTGTCCTGGCAGATATCGCACTTGGAAAACTCTTTGTTGATATGGCCCGAATACATCGTGACAGCCCGGTCGCTCAGCTCCACGATTTCCTCCATATCGGAGGAGATCAGAAGGATAGCCAGCCCCTGCTCCTTGAGCTGCTCAATGATGGCGTACACGTCGCCGCGTGCCGCTGCGTCGATGCCGCGCGTGGGCTCGTCCAGAATCAGCACCTTGGGGTGCGTGGAGAGCGCGCGGGCAATGACGACCTTCTGCTGGTTGCCGCCGGAGAGCGAGCCGATAAGCTGATCGCGCCCCGTGACCTTGGTGCGGAACGCCTTGATAAAGTTATCGGTGACGTTTCGCTCCTCGCGGAAATTAATGAAGAATTTGCTCATGTGGTTCAGGTTGGCGGCGGTTGTGTTGGCCGCCACGTCGCTGATGCGGAAGATACCGTTTAAGAAACGATCCTCCGGCACATAGTTGAGGCCCTCATCCAGCATCTGGCGGGTGCTCATGCCGGTAACATCCCGGCCCATCAGGCGAACCTTGCCGCTTTTTACCGCGTCGCGGCCGAATATCGTGGTTGCAAGCTCCGTGCGGCCAGCGCCCACAACGCCTGCCAGGCCCAGAATCTCGCCTGGGTATACCTGCAGGCAGATATCGCTGAAGCCATAACCGGAAAGGTGATCGACCACCAGCGCCGGCTCGGTGTGTCCGTAATCCACCACAGGGCAGTCCCTACGGCAGGATTGCACCTCGCTGTCCGGGGGCAGCAGGCCCGCCACCAGCATATCGCGGGTAAAGTCGCCCACCGGGCCGTTGAGCGTAATCACGCCGTCGCGCATGATGAGCACCTGATCGGCAATCTCAAAAACCTCGCTGAGGCGGTGTGTGATGTACACGATGCCGATACCCTTGCGCTTCAGGTCGCGCACAATTTTAAACAGCGATTCAACCTCGTTGAACGTAAGCGAGCTGGTGGGCTCGTCCAGAATCAGCAGGCGGGAATCGCGCATCAGGCCGCGCAGAAGCTCAACCAACTGCTGCTCGGCAATAGAAAGCGTGGCGGCCTTGCGGCCCAAATCCAGCTTCCATCCCAGGTGGGCAATCAGCTCGGTCAAGCGGCGATGCAGCTCGCCGCGCTTTTCCTCAAAGCCCATGACCACGTTTTCCTCCACGGTCATGTTGGGAAACAGCATCGGCTCCTGCGGTACCAGGTAAATACCCTGGGCGAGAGAAGCGGACGGCTTACCCAGCCTGACAGGCTTGCCGTTCATGAAAATTTCGCCGCCATCCGTCTCGTAAATGCCCATGATGATTTTCATCAGGGTACTTTTACCCGCGCCGTTGCCGCCGATCAGGGCGACGACCTCGCCGGCGTTGACATCCAGATTGATCCCCTTGAGCACCGCATTGTTGCCAAAAGCCTTGGTAATCCCTCGCACCGAGATCAGGGCATCGGGCTGTTGGTTCACAACATCGTTCACTCGCAAAACCTCCAGTGGCATTACAAATGTTTTTGCCATGTCGTTTTTGTTTATGCTGACATGATACTATGGTTTTATACATTTGTCAACGACTCCATCAAAAAAAGTTTTAAATATTGGAGTGACGGCATTGGCGCTCCGCGCATTTTTTGGATACTATTCACATCGCAGACATCCCTCGTTTACCTTAAATGCACAGTTTTTCAAAAAAAGTAAGGACCGCGCAAAAATCCGCGCGTTTTTTGCCACCCCTCATTGACATTCCCCGCGGAGGATGATATACTACCAGCATAAACAACAATTGTTTTGTTGATAAACATTTGCATCCCGAACAGACGAACGTTCGGAAAGGGGGACGCCATGGATTACGAAGAATCGCTGATGATCAAGGCGGCATGGTACTATTATTTTGAGGAGATGACGCAGCAGCGGGTGGCCGAGCTGATGGGCATCAGCCGCATGCGGGTGATCAAGCTGCTGGAAAAGTCCCGTCAGACGGGCATCATCCAGTTCCGCCTGCGCAAGGACGGCGAGAACCGCATGCTCCTGGAGCGCAGGCTTATGAGCGAGTTTGGCCTGAAGGACGCGTTCGTCGTACCCGCGGCCATGGACCGGGCCATGGTAAACGCCGGCGTCGCCGAGGCCGCCAGCATGTATATCAGCGAACGGCTGACGGAGAACACTCTCATTAATATAGGCTACGGCGATACCCCCAGCCGTATCCTCAACAACCTCGCAACCTTGGCGGAACAGCCGCTAACCTGTATATCGCTGACCGGCGGGGTAAGCTGCTACCTGCCGGATACGCGCAGCAACGTATTTAACGCCAAGCTTCACCTGATTCCCGCCCCGCTGTTAACCAGCAGCAGGGAAATGGCCGAGGCGCTGCGTAACGAGGCCTCCGTGATGGAATTGAGCCGGATGATCGCGCTGGCGCAGATGACCGTGGTGGGCATTGGCGCGATGCGTGAAAGCGCGACCATATTCAAATCCGGCATCCTCAATAATAACGACTTCCTTTATTTAAGCATGCAAGGCGCCGTGGGCGACCTGCTGAGCCACTTTATCGATAAGGAAGGCAACCTGTTGAAAACGCCGCTGGAGGAGCGGCTGATCAGCACCCCGCTGGACACGCTCAAAAAGCTCAAAAACGTGATCGGCGTAGCGGCGGGCGACAGCAAGGTAGAAGCGATCCATGCGGCGCTTCGCGGGCAATACCTGGATGTGCTCATCACGGATGACCGCACGGCGGGCAAACTGCTCCAGGCGCCCGACGAGGCGTAATTGACACCCGGCGGATCAAGCATAAATGATGGAGGGATTTCGATGGCGAACCAGTACCTGATGGCGGTGGACGCGGGCACCGGCAGCGTGCGCGCGGTGCTTTTCAACGAGCGGGGCGAGCAGCTTGGCTGCGTACAGCGCGAGTGGACGCATGCCGAGGACCCGCGCTATCCCGGCAGCATGGACTTTGACTGGAAGCATAACTGGGCGCTCGCGTCCGAATGCATCCGGGGCGTGCTTGCTCAGACGGACGTGGATCCCGCCGCGATCGCGGCGGTAAGCACCACGTGCATGCGCGAGGGAATTGTGCTCTACGACGAGGCGGGCGAGGAAATTTGGGCCTGCGCGAATGTGGACGCCCGCAGCGACGACGAGGTGGGCCAGCTTATCCGCATGAATCCGGAACTGGAGAAGGAGATTTACCGCGAATCCGGCCAGACCTACGCGCTGGGCGCGCTGCCGCGCATCCTGTGGGTCAAAAACAAGCTGCCCGAGCTGTATGCGCGCGTAAAAACCGTGAGCATGTTCAACGACTGGCTGATTTATAAGCTGACCGGCGTGCTCAAAACCGAGCCGTCCAACGGCTGCACCACGGGAATATTCGATCTGCAAAAGAGGGATTGGGACGCATCCATCATGCGCAAGGTTGGGCTGAAGGATAATATCTTCCCGCCCGTCGCCGAATGCGGGAAGATTGTAGGCAAAGTAAACGCAAAAGGCTCGGCGGACACCGGGCTTGCGGCCGGAACCACCGTGGTTGCCGGCGGCGGCGACGCTCAGCTTGGCTGCGTGGGCGTCGGCGTGGTGGACAATGGACAGGCGGCCGTTTTTGGCGGCAGCTTCTGGCAGTATGAGTTTAACACCGATAGCGGGAGAACCGATGCGGAATGCCGCGTGCGCGTCAATTGCCACGCCGTGCCCGGCGTGTGGCAGTACGAGGCGTTGGCTTTCAAACCCGGACTAGTGATGCGCTGGTACCGCGACGCTTTCTGCCAGGAGGAGGTACGCCGCGCCAAAGAGCTTGGCACGGATCCCTACCAGCTGATGAACGAGCAGGCGGAGAAGATTCCCGCGGGCAGCCACGGCATGCTGTGCGCCTTCAGCGACGTGATGAATTACATCTCCTGGCGGCATGCCGCGCCTACCTTCACAAATTTTGACTTTGACCCGGAGCGGTTTAACAAATACACCTTCTATCGCGCCATCATGGAAAACACCGCCATGGTGACCAGGGGTCACCTGGAGCTGGTGCGCGAGGCGACCGGCAACGCGCCAAATGAAATCGTGTTTGCCGGCGGCGCGAGCAAGGGCGACGTCTGGTGCCAGATATTGTCGGATGTGCTGGGGCTGCCGGTCAAGGTGCCGGTCGTGAAGGAAGCTACCGCTCTGGGCGCGGCCATTCTCGCAGGATACGGCGTAGGCCTGTTCGCGGACATCAGCCAGACGGCGCGCGAGCTGGTCAAGTGGGATAAGACCTTCACCCCCAACCCGGAAAACCACAAGGTTTACGAAGCGATGTACGCGCCCTGGCGCGAGGTATATCAGGCGCAGCTTGCGCTGGCGGACCGGCACGCGACACGGTTTATGTGGGCGGCGCCCGGGCTGTAAATTTAAAAAAGGAGTGGACGAAACATGTTTATCATCAATGAAAATGAAAGAGAATACCGCTTTGGCGACAGCGGCCCCAAATACCTGATGAAGGGCCCGCGCATGAACTTTGCCGTGGTGCAATTTCAGGCCGGGCAGGATTTCAAAGCCCATTACCACAACGTAATGGAGGAGAACTTCTTCATTCTGGAGGGCGAGGTGGATATCGTCGTGGACGGCGTGGTTCACCACTTAAAGCAGGGCGACCTTATCCACATCGAGCCCGGCGAAATTCATTACGTCATTAACAACTCCAACGGGCCGATGAAAATGATTTCCACCTTGGCACCCTATACCGACCCCGACAAGGTGGACGTGGAAAACTATACGTACTGAGCCTGTACAAAACAAACCCGCGAACGGCAATGGCCGTTTGCGGGTTTGTTTTATCAAAAAATATTTATTTGCCGGGCTCGAACGGCGCGTTCCCGCGCCGTCCCTCAAATATGCAAACGCTTCCGCCTCACGCCGTGCGCTCCAGGCTCAGCTTATCCGCGATCATGGCGATAAACTCGCCGTTTGTGGGCTTGTCCTCCGGGGTACATACCTTGCAACCGAACGCGCTGTTGAGCGTCTCAATGCGGCCGCGGTTCCAAGCCACTTCGATGGCATGGCGGATCGCGCGCTCCACCTTGCTGGCAGTGGTCCCAAAATGCTTGGCGATGCCCGGATACAGCTCCTTGGTGATACGGTTGATGACGTCGGGGTTCTCCACCACCATCTTCACCCCAATGCGCAGAAACTGGTATCCCTTGATATGCGCGGGAATCCCGATGGTCAGAAAAAGACTGCTCAGCCGCTCGTCAAGCGTCGGCACGCGCTGCTGTCCACCCGTCATGACAATGGGCGGAGCCGCTTTTGCGCCTCCATTCACAATTTCCCGAATGTGCCCCAGCAGGTGCTCGACCTCAAAGGGCTTGACCATGTAAAACATTACGCCAAGCTCTACCGCGCGCATCACAAAATCATCCCGCCCCAGCGCTGTTACGGCGATGGTCTTGGGCATGGGACTAAGCTTGAGCCGCTGCATCTCCTCCAGCAGCGTATAGCCGTCCATCATCGGCATCACGAGGTCCGTCACCACAATGTCGAAGCTGTCCTCCGCCAGGCACTTGAGCGCCTCCACGCCGTTGGCAGCCTCCTTTACCACCGCGATGTCCTCCTGCTTTCGTAGAAACTCGGCCATGCTCCTGCGCAACGAGCCATGATCATCTACCACAAGGATTCGAGTACCGCGCACACTACATACCTCCTGCCGTATTTTCTGGCCTTTTGCTGCATTATAGCACAGCAACGGATGGCAGCAGTGGTTTTCGCTCAAAATAGCAGAAATGTTTCACATTGCGACACAATCTCAAACTTTTTCAACAAATATGCCGTAACCTCCGGCCGGCAGGCACCGCAAAAAACCCTTATATAGCAAGCCTTTGACATATTTCAACAACATCGCTCATAAGCGACCATTCCATACATCCGCACGGCGCATTCCTTGATTGGCAACCGCTTGTCCCATTCAAACAAATTTGTAAAGAATCAGAGGATGAAAAATTTTTTGTTCACTTCCGGCACAATCGGAAACCGCTTTCAAACCGCTCCGTTCCCCTTTGCTCCGCTCATTTTTAGCAACATCGCCCGATATACATATCAAAATTTTATCACATTTCATTGTTGTTCTGTAATAAAATCATGCTTTCCGTTCATCATCAGCCACAATGCCGAAGCGCTCGCCGCCGTATGCGCCGACACAACAGGGCGGCCGCAGTTGCAGCCGCCCTGTTGTGTGAGAATAGATTATCCAGCTTAGAAAACGGGGATAACGCCCTGGGCGTACGCCTCGTTGGTAAGCATATATTCCTTGACCTTGTCGCTTTGCAGCACGCTGCGCAGCGCCTCTACCCACGCCTCGTCCTTGTCCTCGGGACGGATAACGACGTAGTTGGTGTACAGCTTGCCGCTCTCACCCTCGGCGTCCTCAAGGCGCAGAGCGTCGGAGCCGGGCTTGAGCCCCGCGCCGATGGCGAAATTGCCGTTGATTACCGCATAGCTAACGTCGCCCAACGTGGCGGGAATAAGTTCGGCGTTCATCTCAACAATGTCAAGATTCATGGAATTTTCCACGATATCCAGCTTGGTCAGGCTGTCGTCCACGGTCGTGCCCTCGGGCAGCTTGATGTAACCGGCCTCCTGCAGCAGCAGCAGGGCGCGGGTTTCGTTGGAAGGGTCGTTGGTAACGGCGATGGAGTCGCCCTCGGCGATTTCATCCAGGCTCTTCTTGGTGCCGGCATAGATGCCGTAGGGCTCGTAGTGCACGGGAATAGCGGCCAGCAGTTGCTCGGCCTCGGGCGCGCCGGCATTGTAGGCGTTGAGGTAGGGCAGGTGCTGGAAGTAGTTGGCGTCCAAGTCACCGCTGGCGGTGGCGGGGTTGGGAATGGGATATTCGGTAAAAATCTGGATGTCCAGGTCATAGCCCAGCGCGGCCAGGTCCTCCTTCACCAGCTCAAGGATTTCGGCATGCGGGCTGGGGGTAGCGCCGATTACGATGGTCTCATTCGCCAAAGCGGAGGTGATGCCCAGGGTCAGGACAGCCGCGAGAAGAAGCGCAAGAATCTTTTTCATGTGGATGTTCCCCTTTCTTTTCTACTGCTTTATTTTTTCCGATGGTCGAGCCAATGGGTCAACCTCGTACCGGAAACGGTAATGAGCTGTACCAAAATCACAAGCGCAATGCTTGTGGAGTACAGAATATCCAGCTTTTGCTGCTGGTAGCCCTTGGTGATGGCCAAAGCGCCAAGGCCTCCGCCGCCCGCGGCGCTCGCCATGGCGGTATAGGCAAGGATGGTGGTCAGGGTGATCGCCGCTCCGTTGACCAGCGAGGGCACCGCCTCGGGCAGAAGCACTTTGAAGATGATCTGCGCGTTGCTGGAGCCCATGGATTGGGCGGCCTCCAGAATGCCGTGGTCCACCTCGTCCAGCGACCCTTCCACCATCCGCGCCACATACGGAAAAGCGCTAACGATCAGCGGAAAGATGACGCTGCGCGTGCCGATTGCCTTGCCCATAACGATGCGCGTGATGGGAAAGAGCATCGCCAGCAGAATGATAAAGGGAATGGAGCGCAAAAAGTTGATGATAACGCCAAGCACGGAGTTAAAAACCGGCGCGGGCATGATGCTGTTACGCTTGGTCACCACCAGCAGCACGCCCAACGGCAAGCCGATCAGGTAGGCGAAAAGGCCGCTCCACAGCGTCATGTACAAGGTATCCTTCGCCCCCTCCAAAAGCAGAGGCCAAAGCTGGCTCCAGGTCATTGCGCGTGCACCTCCTCCACCGTCAGGCCGGCTTTTTCCAAGTATTCCATTACCCGCTTCAGCTCCTCGGGGTCGCGCGGGCGCTGAATCATCATCTGTCCATACATCTTTTTGTTAAGCTGCCTGATATCCGCCGACAGGATGTTGACATCCATGCCGCAATCCTTCACCAAGCGGCTGATAATGGGCTGCTCGGCCGCCGCGCCGTCAAATACGATGCGGATCGCGGGTTGATGGGGCGTATCCTCTTCCTGGGGCAGAATGCCGAACAGCCGCCTGCCCGCCGCGGACTTTGTGTGCATAAACACATCGTCCACCGTGCCCTTTTCGGCGAGCTTGCCGCCGTCCAGAATGGCGACCTTGTTGCAGATCTGCCGGATGACGGCCATTTCATGGGTGATCAGGACCACCGTAATGCCCAGCTTTTCGTTGATCTCCTTCAGCAGGGTCAAAATGCTCTGGGTTGTCATGGGGTCCAGCGCGCTGGTGGCCTCGTCGCACAAAAGCATTTCAGGATCCCCCGCAAGCGCTCGGGCGATGGCGACGCGCTGCTTCTGCCCGCCGCTTAGCTGTCCGGGATAGGCGTTGGCCTTATCCTCCAGCCCTACGATTTTCAGCAGCTCCATCACGCGCTCGTTAGCCTGCTTTTTGGGCACGCCTGCGATTTCCAGCGGATAGCGGACGTTTCTGGCGACTGTCTTTTGCATCAGCAGGTTAAACTGCTGGAAGATCATCGCCATCCTGCGGCGCGTTTGGCGCAGCTCCTGCTTGCTCATGGCCAGAATGTTTTCGCCGTCAATCATGATCTGGCCGTCCGTGGGGGTGTCCAATCGGTTCAAGCAGCGGATCAGCGTGCTTTTGCCCGCGCCGCTCATGCCGATAATGCCATAGATATCCCCCTTGTCGATACTCAGGCTGATATTGTTCAGCGCAACCACCTCGCCGCCGGGGATCTGGTAAACCTTGCACAAGCCGCGGATTTCAATTTGCGGCTTTAGCTGTTCCGTCATCCTTCGCACACCTTTCCTGTTCGTTCCTGCCCATGAAAAAACCCACTTCGCGCATTTGCGAAGCGGGCTTTAACAGCAAAAATACCTATCAAGCGACGCAACACAAAAAGCACGGGCTGAAATCGCACGCGCGCATCATGTTCATTCGCATGGCACATAGGTTCGTCACGTGAGACCCCTCCCCTCCTGGCATTGCCCGCCTTGATATTGGTGGCATATTATCATAGATTAAGCCGGTTGTCAACAAAAAATCGGAGAATTGGAGAAATTGGTACAAAGGAAATACAGGAGAGCAAAGCTTTTGAGAAGGAAGCGTATGGGCGGCTACCGTGGCGCTTAACCCATTTGATACCACGGAGAGGCTTGAAGCGGACGGCATGGACGTCGCCATGCCGCCGCACAGCCTGAATACGCTGGTCTGGTAGCCGTCAACCCATGAAACGGTGCTCAGCAGCCGATCAGCGCGCCGACATCCTCTTTCGCTGTACCGATTCCCGCGATGCCGAACCTTTCCACCAGCAGCTTGGCTACATTGGGTGACAGAAATCCCGGAAGCGTCGGCCCCAGATGGATGTTTTTCACGTCCAGGTACAGCAGCGCAAGCAGTACAATGACCGCCTTTTGCTCATACCAGGCGATGTTGTAGACGATGGGCAGTTCGTTGATATCCGCAAGCCCAAACACCACTTTTAGCTTGAGCGCGATCAGCGCAAGGGAGTACGAATCGTTGCACTGGCCCGCGTCCAGCACGCGCGGTACGCCGCCTATATCGCCCAGCGCAAGCTTGTTATAGCGGTACTTGGCGCAGCCCGCGGTCAAAATCACCGTGTCGTCAGGCAGGGCTTTGGCAAACTCCGTGTAATAGTCCCTGGCTTTCGCCCGGCCGTCGCAGCCCGCCATAACCACGAATTTTCTGACCGCCCCGCTCTTCACCGCGTCCACAATTTTGTCCGCCAGCGCCAGCACCTGGTGGTGCGCAAAGCCTCCGATGATCTCGCCCGTTTCGATTTCCTCCGGCGGCGGGCACTTTTTTGCCTGTTCAATCAGGTCCGAAAAATCCTTCTTCCCATCTTTACCGGCGGAGATGTGCATGCAGCCCGGGAAGCCGGCCGCACCCGTGGTATAAAGCCGGTTCCGATAGCTTTCCAGGGGAGGTACCAGGCAGTTGGTCGTCAGTAAAACCGGGCCGTTAAAGCTATCAAATTCCTCCCGCTGCTTCCACCAGGCATTGCCGTAGTTTCCCGCGAAATGGCCGTATTTTTTAAACGCCGGATAATAGTGAGCCGGCAACATTTCCGAATGTGTATATACGTCCACGCCCGTCCCCTCGGTTTGCTCAAGCAACATTTCCAGATCGCGCAGGTCATGTCCTGATACGAGAATGCCGGGGCGGCCGCGCACGCCGATGGAAACCCTCGTGATTTCCGGATGTCCGTACGCGCCGGTATTGGCGCCGTCCAGCAGCGCCATCGCGTCCACGCCGTATTTTCCCGTCTCAAGCGTTAGCGCCACCAGCTTTTCCACCGTCAGTGAATCGTCAATGGTCGCGGCGAGCGCTTCAAGGAGAAACGCGTTTAGTTCCGGGCTTTCCTTCTCCAGCGCCCCGGCGTGCCGCATGTAGGCTGCCATACCCTTGAGCCCATATAAAATCAGCCCGCGCAAACTGCGGATATCCTCATCTCCGGTGGAAAGCACGCCCGTTTCCGAAGCCTTCGCAAGCATCTCCGCCCTGTCCACAGGTTTCCACAGCGCCGCGCCGGACAGTCCCGCCCGGCTTTTTAGCCGTGAAAGGAGCTTATTCTTTTCCTCCGTCGTCTTTAGTACGCGGGCCTCGATGGCTCCGCTGTCGAAATTTGCGTTGGTAATGGTAACAAACAGGTTCAGCGTTGCCAGACGGGAAACCTCATCCCCAACCTGTGTTCCCTCAGCGCGCAGGCGGCGCGCAACCTGCGCCATGCCGCATGTTATGTATACCAGCGCATCCTGCAGCGCGGCCACCTCCGGATTTTTACCGCAAACGCCCATAACCGTGCAACCCAAGTTCCGGGCCGTTTCCTGGCATTGATTGCAAAACATTTGCCTTTCCATCCCCAGCCCCTCCTATTCCTCCAGATGAATCACATTCACGGGACAGCCCTCCGCCGCCTCGCGGGCCGCCGCTTCATCCTTAGAAGCAATGCCGCCCAGGACCTCCGCAAGCCCGTCGTCCGCCATGCAAAACACCGCCGGGCAGGTCTTTTCGCACAATCCGCACCCAATGCAACCGCTTCTGTCGATGTCCGCCTTCATACCTCAAGCCCTCCTTACATAACTGTCCCAAACAAATAAAGAAATGGTATGGAACGCCGTCCGGGAATAGAAGCGCGCGAATTTCTCCCTGACGCGCTTCGCCCGCGGCCGTCTGCGACGTTCCCCTCCGGCCTGTTTCCGGCCTCGGGATGATCATAGCAGATTGCCGCGGGTATGTATGTTGGAATTGCAACAAAACATCAAAATGAAATGTCTTTCTTTTTTCGGTAAGGAATTTATCCTTTCCCTCCTCGCACCGCCCAGTCCTTACAAATCATCATCTTCTTCGTTTAAAACCAGACGCCCTGTGCATACTGTCTAAACCTTCCGGCAGGATTTTGCTCGCGCGGGATGGAATCTACCCATTGAAGGTCGCAATTTAACGGATTTTGGCTTCAATCCCAACCAGCTTTAAGGAGGAATTCATATGTCCAGTTTAAACGATGATTTGCGCAAGCTCGCCATGGCGGGCATCGGCGCGGCTAGCCTGGCCGCCGAAAAGGCAGGCGAGGCGGTGGAGTCGCTTTCCAAACGCGGCGAGGGCGTCGTCGCTCAGGGGCGCGAAATGGGCGGGCAACTCAAGCATGATTTGAAGGAAACCATCCGCGAAAGCGTGACCGTCGTCAACACTGTTCCTGATTTGGACGGCGTTCTCGGCGCGCTGGATACGTTCACGCCCCAGCAGCGCGCGGCCGTTGAGAAAAAGCTTCAAACGCTTCGGGAGCAGGCGGATGATCGCGCCGACGACGAATAACGCCTCACCCAAGCCCGGCAAGGGCCGGCTCAGGGAAATCCTCGCCGTGCTTTCCAGGCATAACGTCATCGCGGGCGTCACGCCCGAAAAGCTGTGCCTGATTTTAGAGGACCTTGGGCCGACCTTTGTTAAGCTTGGGCAAATTATGTCCATGCGCCCAGACATGCTTCCCGGCGCCTACTGCGAGGAGCTGCAAAAGCTGCGCACGAAGGCGGCGCCCATGCCCATGGACGAGGTGCGGCGGGTAGTGGAGCGCGGGCTGGGCATGCCGCTTGCCGCGGCGTTCGCCCATTTCGACACCCGCCCCCTGGGCAGCGCCAGCATCGCGCAGGTGCATCGCGCGCGCCTCCACGACGGCGCGGAGGTTGTTGTCAAGGTTCAGCGCGAAGGCATCCACGACGTAATGCAGAGCGATATCGCCCTTTTGCGCAAGGCGGCCGGCCTTCTAAAGCTCACCCCCACAGGCGGAACCATCGATCTGAACATGGTGCTGGACGAAATGTGGGTCGTCTCACAGGAGGAGATCAACTTCGCCACCGAGGCCAAAAACGCCGAGGAGTTTGCCCGGTTGAACCGGGACGTGGCCTATGTTGCCTGCCCCGCGATTTACCGCGCCTATTCCACCCATCAGGTATTGGTGATGGAATATGTGGACGGCCTCTCTATCGACGACCGGGAGGGCCTCTCCTCTCTTGGGTACGACGTCGGGGAGATCGGTCAAAAGCTGTGTCAAAGCTATATGAAGCAGGTATTGGACGACGGTTTTTTCCACGCCGACCCACACCCGGGCAACCTGCGCGTCCGCGACGGCCGGATTGTGTGGCTGGATTTGGGCATGATGGGCCGCCTCTCCGCGCGCGACCAGGCTTGTTTTGACAAGGCCCTGCGCGCCTTTGCACGGCATGACACCGGCGGTCTGACCGACGCGGTGCTCGCCCTGGGCGTATGCCGCGGCGCGGTGGATCGAGAGGCGCTCTACACTGATGTGGACGACCTGCTGGCGGAATATGGACAAATGGATATCGGTGAAATGGATTTGGGCAGGATGCTTCAGCAGGTGCTTGAGCTGGCCCGAAAGCACAAAATTTCCATGCCCTCGGGTGTGACGATGCTCGCCCGGGGCCTGTGCACCCTTCAGGGACTGATTGCGGATATCAGCCCGGAGACCAGTCTGATCGGCGTTGTTTCGCAGCGCTTTGCGTACGCGGCCTGGCGGGATATCGACTGGAAGCAGCTTCTGCGCCGCGACGCGGAAGCGCTGTATGAATCCGCCCAGAAATCGCTCAACATCCCCGCCCTGTTGTCCGATACGCTTCGTCTGGCACAGAAAGGGCAGCTCAAGCTGCTGACGGAGGCGCGTTCATCCCGCGAAAGCGAACAGTTTCAGGCTTCTCAGGCTCGTCGTATGCGCCTTTGCCTGCTTTGCTGCGCGGCCTTCGTCGGTTCCTCGCTGATGGCGCTCGCGCCCTCGGGTCCCCGGCTATGGGGCCTTCCCCTGCCCGCGCTGGCCGGCTTCGGCATTTGCGCAGCGCTGGGCTTCACGCTGTGGCTTGCGCGAAAAAAATAATAGCAACACAGCAAAAAACCCGCCATTCTAACTCTGCGCCGTTTCATATAAAGGGCCGGCGCCTCATGGCAAGCCACCGTTTGGTCATGTCTTACCCGCGCGCGAACGGTAACAGGGATAAAGCCGCGGCAACCGGCAAACGTTTCCCCCTCCCCCGCCCCTTCAGAATTTTTCAGAATTTTACGCCATCCTTCCATCCCTAAACAATGCTATAATAGGCATGTCACGCGCCGCCGGCGCCGTACGAAAGGAAGGATCGCCATGGACAAAACCCGGATCATGGTCGTGGACGACGACGGAGAAATCCGGCAGCTGCTCAAAACCCTGCTGGAAAGCGAGGGACACGAGGTGCTGCCGGCCCCGGGCGGCGCGGAGGCGCTTCAGATGGTGGATGACGACGTGGATCTGATCATTCTGGATGTGATGATGCCGGGCATGTCCGGCTACAGCGCCTGTTCGGAGCTTCGGAAAATCACCAACGCGCCCATCCTGTTTTTAACCGCAAAAGGGCTGGACTCGGATTTGACCATGGGCTATTCCTGCGGCGGCGACGATTACCTCACCAAGCCCTTTTCCTGCGCGGAGCTTCTGGCGCGGGTCAAGGGCCTTTTGCGCCGCTACCACATATACCGGGGCAAGGAGAGCGCCGCGCCGGACAAATATCTCTCCTCCGGCGGCCTTGAGGTAAACGCGGAGTTTAACGAGGCGTTCAAATGCGGCCGGGAGCTTAACCTGACGGAGCTTGAATACCAGATTTTGCGCCTTCTTCTGAGCCACCGGGGCAAGGTGCTCTCCGCGCAAATGCTATACGAAACCGTATGGAACGAGCCGTATTTCTCCATCAGCGCCAACACGGTCATGGTGCATATCCGAAAGCTGCGCGCCAAAATCGAGGACGACCCTCAGCGGCCCGCCATTATCAAAACCGTATGGGGAAAGGGGTATCGCGTTGAGTAAGCAGCAGTTTGCGCTCAAGCGCTCGCGGCTTGGCTTGCGCATGATCGGGATGATTCTCCTGTCCGTCGCGCTGGCGGTCGGGGTAGGCTTCGGCGTCAACGCGCTTGGAAACGCGGCGGTCAATTCCGCCACGTTTAACACGCTTTTTGAGGATGACGCCATTGAGCAGATGCTCAAAACCTTTCAGGAATATGTGGATCTCAATAACATTCACTCCACTGATTACCTTCAGGTCAAAATCTGGATGACCAAAAATACCGGCGTCAGCTTTCTCTATGATGCGGCTGCCGGGGACGAAGGCGAATACAGCATCCGCTTTGCAGATAAAACTGTCGGCGTCATCCCCTACCTCACCAACACAAAATACAGCGGCGTAATTTTACTCGCGTCCTTCATTGTGGCGGCGCTTTGCTTCCTGCTGGTTCTTCTACCCTTCGTCCGCCGCGTCATCTCGGATATCAAGCGCCTGTCCCACGATATGGAGGCCCTCACGGGCGGCGACCTTCAGCACCCCGTCAGCCTCCGCCGCAGGGACGAGCTGGGCGAGCTCGCAAAGGACATCGACGATATGCGCCGCTCCGTCATCTACCGCATGGCGCGTGAGGCCGAGGCCGTCAAGGCCAATCAGGATTTAATTACCGCGCTGTCCCATGATCTGCGCACCCCGCTGACAAAACAGATGGGTTATCTGGAACTGGCCATTCAGGGAAAGTGCGGCGACGAGGCCGCGTTAAAAGACTGTCTGGAAAAGGCATACCGCGCATCCGGGCAGCTTCAGTCGCTCTCCAACGAGCTGTTTTCCTACTTTCTGGCCTTTGGCGGCGGCGAACAGCGCCAGCTCATGCTGGAGGAGGTGGACGGCCAGCTGTTGGTTGCCCAGCTGCTGGAGGAGCAGAGCGCCTATCTGCGCGGCCAGGGTTTCACGGTGGAGAACCAGCCGGTGGAAAAGCCCTTCTCGCTGCGGCTGAACTTGCCCTGGCTGGCAAGAATTGTCGACAACATGACCTCCAACATCATAAAATACGCGGATGCGGCCGAGCCGGTACGGCTGTATTGCGTGCTCAACCGCGAACGTGTCTTTGTCCATTTTGAAAACGCCGTCCGCATGGATGTGGAGCGGCGCGAGGGCACCAATATCGGCGTGCGCTCCGCGCGTAAGCTCGCGCAGGACATGGGCGGCGACCTGTGCACCGAAAGCGCGGGCGCCCGGTATTTTGCTATTTTGGAGCTTCCCGCTTCCACCGGGCAGAATTAAGAACTCTTCAGATATTTGGAAACCTTCTTTTCAGATTTTTCCTGTATGATGAATCATGTCCACAGGAAAACGGCCGAACGGCCGCCATCCGGACCAGCATCGACGTAAGGAGGAAATCCAGATGAAGAATTTCTTTACCCGGGTGAAGGACTGGTTCAGCAACCTGTTTAACAAGTAAGAACAACCTGAAAGGAGGCGGCGGTATGGTCGCATACGATGGCCGCAGACCCGTTCAACAGCGCCTGTACGGCTGGCTTGCCAGGGAGCCGCGCAACTTCGCGCGCTCGCAGCGGAGGAGCTGCTTCCTGTTCCTGCTCGCGGCGGCATACGCCGCCGCGGCCGGGCAAGGCCTGTTTTCGCCCGTACCCGAAGCGTGGGGCGCGGCGCTGCTGCTTTTGGGCATGGCATTGCTGGCCCGCTGGGCGCTGGGCGCGTGGGTATTGTACGCCACGCGCAACGAAATGCCCCTTCCCACTGAAAACCGTAGGCTAAGCGTGCTGATTGGGTTGCGCTCCTCTCTGCTTTTGCTGCTTGTGGGCGCATATCTGTACGGCGGCGCGCTATCCTCCCTGATCGCCCTGACCGCCTGCGTCGCCCTGGCGTGCGGCTTTGCGCGCAGCGCATACCTCTATGGCTTTTACAGGCGCGATGTGCGCCGCATGACCCCCTGGCGGATTGCTCAAGTCCTTTTTTCGCTGGCGGGCCTCGCCGCCTGCGCGGCGGCGGTATGGGCCGTCTCCCGCCAAAGCCCGTGGCTGTTCGTGGCGCTGCTTTTTGCCTCGCAGGCCGTTAACTGCCTGTGCCACGCTGCGCCGGAGGGCAACCAGGCTCCGCGCTGATAACGCGCAAGTCCGCGGAGCCTGTAAATATATATCACACGAAGCCGCCGCGATTATTTGCGGCGGCTCTGTTTTTGGCCGCGCCTTTGTTTCTTATCCTTGTATCCGCTCAATTCCGTCCACGTCCCCGTCGATCATGGCCTTGAGCGTCATGGCGTATTGGGTGGGCGGCATGCCCTCCATCTGCCTGAAGCAGGAGGAAAAGTGGTGCACCGAGCTGAAACCAAGCGCCTCCGCGATTTCGGAAATGGTCATCTCCCGCCGGCGGATATAATATTTGGCTTTGGAAATGCGTAAAAACCGGAAGTACTCCATCACCGTCTTGCCCATCGTTCTGCCAAAAAGCCGTTGAAGCTGCGCCTCGCTTAGCCCAACATGCATGCATACGTCCCGCATGCGGCAGCGCTGGTGCACGTGCTCCTCCAAAAAAGCCACAGCCCTGTCCACATAGCCGTCGCCTCTCAGCGTCCGGCTTCTTGTCTGCTCGTTTTGCAGTTTTTTAAGCGCCTCGCGGCGCAGCTGTAAAAGCAAAAGCTCCAGCGTCAGCCTGATTTTTTGCAGACAATCGCCCTGCGCGTCCTCTTTTAAACGAATCTGGTCAAAACAGATCTTATCCAGCGGATAGCTGAAGTTTCTGCGGGCCTCGCGCAGAATTTCACCGATCAGCTGCTGGATATACTCATAGCTCACAAAGCGGTTCTTTTGGAAGAAGCACCGCATGTCCTCGCTGTCGGAGGCGAATGATATGATGAACATATTATAGGGACGGTCGCCCCGCACAAAAAACTCATGGTATTCGTCCGGCCTGATGATCAGCAGCTCCCCCTTTTCAAGCACGAAGGATTCATCGTCCAGCTCGGCGTATACCTCCATCCGTCCATCGTCCATATAAATCATTTCCCAAAAGTCATGCAGTTCGCCCGGCGTCGGGTAGTCCTTTTCATTAACAAAAAAATGCACGGTATACAGCTTGCTGACGCTGATCAAATCCCCCACCGCCCTGCCGATATGCGGATACCGGAACCGCTCCTTCGCTTCGTTTTTCATTTGCTTTTTCCTCACCGTCCGGCCGAACGCCTCAGTTCTATTTTGTACAATTATTCTCCCTATTTACAAAAAACGCAACTGATCGGCAGTCAAAAACCGCGACCATGAGCGTTTTTTGTAAATTAATCAGGCTTTCGCACAAAGACAGCTCAAGATGAAAATGCTATACTGATTTCACTACAAAGCGTTTAAGCTTTGAAAACAGAACAGGGAGGTACAGGTATGAAACGGTTTCTTTGTCTTTTGGTTTCCATTTTTATGCTATTTTCCCTTTTTTCAGTTTCCCTGGCGGAAGGCAAGCCCTTTGAGGGTAAAACCCTGACCGTGCTGTATATGTCCAGCGTTTACGCGGACGCGGCGCGCGCCATGGCGCCTGAGTTTGAGGATCTGACCGGCGCGACCGTGGACGTCGTGGATTTCCCCTACGTCACGTTGCATGAAAAGGCGCTGCTTGACCTCACCTCCGGCGGCGCTGCCGCCTTCGACGTTATCGACGTCGCCAGCCAGTGGGACGGCGAGTTCGCTCCCTTCCTGACCGATCTGGGACCCTACATCGAAAAAGACGGCTACGACATGACCGTGTGGATCGATAACGTGCTGGCAAACTGCGGCAAGTGGCAGGATACCATCATCGGCATTCCCAACGCCAACACCCCGCAGGTGTTCGCCTACCGCACCGACCTGTTTCCCGACGGCTTGCCCAACACGTGGAAGGAGTACCGTGAAAAGTGCATTGAGCTGACCAAGGACGGCATGTACGGCGTTACCATAGCCGAAGCCCCCGGCCAGCTGGGCGGCGTGTTCGACTACATTCTTTGGTCCATGGGCGGCGCCTGGGCCGATGAGGACTGGAACGTAACCATCAACTCTCCCGAGGCCCGCGCCGCGCTGGAGCACCTCTACGAGCTAAACAAGAAGGGCATGGACCCCGCCAACCTGTCCTGGGGCGTGGAAGAGTCCATCAAGGCGTTCCTGGACGGCAAGGCGGCCGTGTGCGAAACCTGGCCGACCCTGGGCCTGGTACAGGACGCGGACAATCCCGAAAAATCTCAGGTTGCGGGCAAATGGGCGCTTAGCACCATCCCTTATGAAAAGACCGGCATCACGCTGCTCTCCGCTTGGGACGTAGCCATTCCCGCCAATTCCGAAAACAAGGACCTCGCCTGGGAGTGGATTAAAATGTACACCAGCGCCGAAAAGCAGCAGCAGTTCTACGACGAGTATAACATCTTCTCCCCCCGCAAGGATTTCTGGGAGCAGGACGCCATCAAGAACTCCCCGCTATACGCGCTGCGCGCCGCGCTGGATACCGCCAACATGTGGTGGCGCGTGGCCGCCTCCGTCGAGGCCGATACCGCCATCAACACCGTTGTGAGCGCTTATCTTTCCGACCAGATTACCATTGACGACGCGCTGGTCCAGCTTGAGGAAGGCGTTAAGGCCGCGCTGGAGAACTCCCCGCCCGAGGAAGGCATCAAGAACTATAACCACTAATGTGAACGTCTCGCGGCTGAGCGGCTTATTCCGCCGCTCAGCCGCGAAATCGCTAGCAACGGCAGGAGGTTGACCCTCGCTATGAACAAACGCCGCACCGGGGATAAATGGGCGTCCTGGCTGTTTTTGACGCCCACCATGATCTTCCTGGGCATCACCGCGCTGATGCCTTTGCTGTATTCCATCTACCTCAGCTTTTTCCGCATGAAGTTGAATTTACCGAACCAGGCGGTTCGTTTTGTCGGCTTTGACAACTATCTCAAAATGCTTGGCGATCAGCTATTGCATACCAGCACAGGCAACACCTTGTTTTTCGCCATCATTTCCGTGCTGCTGGAAACCGTGCTGGGCCTGATGGTTGCCATGGCCATTTGCTCCGATAAGCGCTGGGCGCGCATTGTCACCTCCATTTTTATGATTCCTATGATCATGGCGCCCGTCGCTATCGGCACGCTGTGGCGCATGATGCTGGACGCCTCCACGGGCATTGTCAACTATGCGCTTAACCTGCTGGGTATCCAAAGCGTCACATGGCTGAGCAATCCCACAACGGCGATGTGGTCCGTCATCTTCGTCAACGTCTGGCAGCTCACCCCGTGGGTCACGGTCATCTGCGCGGCCGGGCTCAAGGCGCTGCCAGGCGACTGTTTACAGGCCGGTTTGGTCGACGGCGCAAACCCGCGGCAGATTTTTTGGAGAATTGTACTGCCGCTGCTTAAGCCCTTGCTGGTCATTGTGCTCATGATCCGCTTTATCGACGCTTTCAAGGTGTTTGATACCGTATACGTCATGACCAACGGCGGTCCCGGCAGCGCAACGGAAATGCTGCCCAACTACATTTACAAGCAGGGCCTTAAATATTTTGACGCGGGTTACGCGGCCGCGCTGGCAATCGTGTTCGTGCTGGTGATGACCCTTTGCAGCGCAGGCTTCCTGAAATGGCGCAAGCGGGAGGAGGATAACCTGTGGTAAACACAAAGCGCAGAAAGGCGCGCGATTATACGTCCATCGATTCCATCGTCAGCACCTTTGCCGGCAGGCCGGTCAAATACGTTATCATCGTGCTTAGCGTGCTCATGGTTCTCTTTCCCCTGTATTGGCTCATATCCAGCTCCTTTAAGGTCCAGCAGGATTATTTGGCTTATCCCCCGGTGGTTTTCCCCACCCGCTTTACGCTGGACAGCTTTGTGGAGGTCTTTACCCGCGACAAGCTTTTTTCCCACTTTACCAATTCCGTGGTCATCTCCATCGTCACCACGCTTGTCACCATCCTTTTTGGCAGCATGGCGGCCTACGCGGTGGTGCGCGGGCCCATCGGCAAACGCGCGCGATCGTTCTTCGGCATCTGGTTTCTCATCCAGAAGATGTATCCCGCCATCGCCACGGCCATCCCGGTGTATCTGGTCATCCGCGCGTTGGGGCTGATGGATACGCAAGGCGCGCTGATCATCATGAACACCAGCTTCAACCTGCCCCTGGTTATTTGGCTGATGATGGGCTTTTTTGAGCAGACTCCCTACGCCATGGAGGAATCCGCCATGCTGGATGGCTGTACGTTTACGGGACGCTTCTTCCGCATCATTTTGCCCATCACAAAGCCAGGCCTGATCGCCTCCGCCATCCTGACGTTCGTCGCTACCTGGAACGAGTTCCTTTTTGCCGTTATCCTCACCATCAAACGATCTAAAACGCTGCCTGTGGTTATCGCCGGGTTCATTACGGATCGCGGCCTGGCATGGGGTCCCATGGCGGCGACCGCCTTCATCACGCTGGTTCCCGTGGTCATCCTGACCTGGCTGGTACAAAAGGACTTCGTCAACGGCCTCGCTATGGGCGCGGTGAAAGGATAGTATGAATGAACGCGTATGAACGTGTGATGGCGGCGTTGGCGCTTAAGCCCTCCGACCGCGTGCCCGTAGTGCCTGAAATCATCCAGCACGCGCTGAACGTTTCCGGGGTCACGCACAGCGACTATTCCACCAATCCCGCCGCCATGGTTAAAACCATTATTGCCGCGCGGGAGCGCTACGGCTACGACGCCGTGTATGTCAGTTCAGACAACTTCATTTATGCCGAGGCCTTCGGCGGAAAGCTGCTTTTTCCCGTGGACGACGCGCCCCAGCTTGTCATCCACCCGCTGGATGCCGGGCTTCCCGCCTCTCTTCCCCCGTTCGACCTGAGCGCCGGGCGGATGCGCGTCATTCTGGAAGCGACCCGCTTGCTCAGGGCGTATTATGGAGATTTAATCTTCATCAAAACCAATATCGATTCCGCCCCGTTTTCCGCGCTGGCCTCGCTGCGCGGGCTGCAAAAGCTGATGACGGATCTCTATGACGAGCCCGATACCGTCCGCGCCCTGCTTTGGCAATGTACGGACGCGGTCATCCGTTACGGCCTGGAGGCCGCGAAGGCCGGAGCGCACGGCCTGGCCTTCGGCGATTCGGTTTCCGGGCTGCTTAACCGCGAAATGTACGGGGAATTCGCCCTGCCCTGCGCCCGTGAGGCGGTTCGGGTTCTGCGCGAGCAAACCGGTCTGCCCGTCTTTTACCATGTATGCGGCAACACCAACCATATTCTGGACCTGATGCTCGGAACCGGGGCCGATTGCCTGGAGCTGGACAGCCTGGTAGATATGAAAGACGCGCTCCCGCTGGCAAAAGGCAAATGCGCGCTGGAGGGCAATATCGATACCGTCAACGTTCTTTTTAACGGTTCCACACAGGATGTGCGGCGGGCGGCCGACAGGCTGCTTGCGCTTTTTGGCCGGAAAGGCGGCTTCATCCTGAGCTCCGCCTGTGAAATTCCACGCAACACACCCTGCGAAAACGTGCTGGAGATCACGCGGGCCGCCCTGGAATATCCCTATCCCGACTGAGGGAAAAACAACTGCAAAACGGAGTGAAACCACTGTGAACAAGCGCCATATCGTCTGCTTTGGAGATTCCAATACATGGGGCTACAACGCCCAGACCGGCGCGCGCTATGACGACGACGTGCGCTGGACCCGCCGGCTTGCCGCCCTGCTGGGCGAGGAATACATGGTGCTGGAGGAGGGCGTGAGCGGCCGTACCACTGTTTTTGAAGACCCCCTTTTCGAGGGGCTTTGCGGTTATGCCGCCTTGGCCACAACGCTTTTCACCCATAGCCCGCTGAGCCTGCTGGTAATAATGCTGGGTACAAACGACTGTAAGGAACGCTTTTCCGCGACCCCGCAAAATATCGCGGACGGCCTCCAGCGCCTTTTGGTCAAGGCAAAGGGAATGGACGTCTGGGCGGACAAACCCCGCATTCTGGCGGTTGCGCCCATGGCAATGGACCCGCGCGTATATGAGGTGGAGCGCATCTGCGACGAAATGGGCGCGCGCAGCGTGGAAAAGAGCTTGGCCCTGCCTAGATTGATTCAGAAGGCAGCCTTCCAGAGCGGCTGCTATTATCTGGATTGCAACTCCTACGTAACCCCCGGCACGGGCGATTACATGCATTTCGATCTGGACAGCAACCGCCGCTTTGCCGCCGCGATGGCCGAAACCATCCGGGACATCTTCAGCGAGTAACAACAGGGAGGCGTGCGTATGATGGTCTCATCCCAAGCGCGGCGCGAACCGGATTTCCGCAACATCGCGGCGGTTCTCGAAAAGAAGG
Source organism: Bacillota bacterium (assembly GCA_023411375.1). GTDB lineage: Bacteria > Bacillota > Clostridia > Christensenellales > Aristaeellaceae > Limiplasma. Next base: position 187,456 of record JAEYOW010000010.1, read on the forward strand.
TGCCCTCAAGGCCCACGCTTTTTGAGTTTTTCTTTAACGACCGCCTGTACATGCGCCATGCCGGGCCGCGTTACCGCCGGCTAAGCGACGGCCTGTTTCCCGAAACGGAGACGATGGTGGCGGCGTTTGCCGCGCTGGGATATGATTACGCAACTGTGCACGGCTGCGATATCACCTTCGCCTCCACCGCGGCGGCCGACGGCAGCACCATTTCCCAAAACGAAAACGTGTTGATTACCGACCGCGCAAGCTTTGACGCGTTCCCCTGGCCCGACGCCGCAAGCGCCGATTATTCGCGCCTTGGCGACGCGGAAAGCTACCTGCCCCACGGCATGAAGCTGATGGTTTGCGGACCGGGCGGCGTACTGGAAAACGTGATATCGCTGCTGGGCTACGAAAACCTCTGCCTGCTTTTATACGACGATCCGCAGCTGGTGGAGGACGTCTTTGAGCGCGTGGGCCAAACTTTTGTGGAATACTACCGCCGTTGCGCGGCGTACGATGCGGTCGGCGCGTTGATCGCCAACGACGACTGGGGCTTTAACACGCAAACCATGCTTTCCGTTCAGGACCTGCGGCGGCTGGTCTTTCCCTGGCACCGCCAGATCGCGCAGATCGCCCACAGCCATGGCAAATACGCGGTGCTTCACTCCTGCGGCAACTACGCCGCCATCCTGGACGATATCCTGTACGATATGAAATACGACGCACGTCATTCTTACGAGGACGGCATCATCCCCGTGGAAACGGCGTACGAGCAGCTTCGCGGCCGCATCGCCGTGCTGGGTGGGCTGGACCTGAATTTTATGATCACCGCTTCGCCGGAAGAAATTTTCTCTCGCGCGCGAAAGCTTGTTGAGCGCTCCATGGAATGGGGCGGTTACGCGCTGGGCACGGGCAACAGCGTGCCCGGCTACCTGCCGGACGATCACTATTACGCCCTGCGCGACGCCGCCCTGACGTATCCGGATTCATAGGCTTTAAGCGACGCAATGGGCGCGGTTTGACAGCCGCGCCTTTTTTATGCGCGCTTCCTGCGCTTTGCCCACTTCACCGCCTCATACCACAGCACCGAAGCCATGGCCGCGCCCACCGAGGTCAAAAGCTGTGCTCCCGTCAGCGGCGCAAGCTTCAAAAAGCCCGCGAGCGGAGTATACAGAATCACCGCGAGTCCGCAAAGCGTGCACAGGTTTACCAGCCACATCACCTTATCCCCCGCCAGCCGTCGGACAGAGCGCAACATGCTGTCGTGGTCGGAGCTGTTGACCTGTACCAGCAGCAGGTTGGCAAGCATTATGACGGCCAGTCCCATTGCCCGGGCTACCGGCGCGCCCAGGGGGTTCAGGGCCGCCAGATACAACCCGAAGGACGCGGCAAACACGGCAAGCCCTTGCAACATGCTTTTAAGCAGCATGCGCGCCGATAGCATCCTCTCGCCCGGGTTGCGCGGCGGCCGCTCCATAATATCCTCCTCGGCAGGCTGGCGCTCCAGCACAATGGAGCACGTCGGGTCGATGATCAGCTCCAAAAGCACCACATGCAACGGCAAAAGGAACAGCCCCGCCGGGGAAATCCCCATCATGGGCGCGAGCAGAGAGCTCAGCGCAATGGGAATATGGATTGTAAACACATAGCCCACAGCTTTGCGGATATTGTCATAGATGCGTCTGCCGTCGCGAATGGTATCCACGATGGTGGAAAAATTGTCGTCCATCAAAATCAAATCGGCAGCCTCGCGGCTAACCTCGCTTCCGCGCCGGCCCATAGCCACGCCGATATCGGCATATTTCAAAGCCGGCGCGTCGTTCACGCCGTCGCCGGTCATTGCCACAATCTCGCCGTTTTCCTTAAAGGCGCGGACAATGCGCATCTTATGCTGCGGAATTACACGGCTGAAAACGTTGGTTTCCTTTACTTTTTCGCGCAGCTCCGCGTCGCTCATCCGCTCAAGCATATCGCCTGTCACGACGCTGCCCGCGTCCTCCATCCCGATTTTGCGGGCAATGGCGGCGGCCGTCACGCCGTTATCGCCGGTGATCATGACCACGCGCACGCCCGCTTCGCGGCAAAGGGCGATATCGCGCGCCACGGATTCCCGCGGCGGGTCCGACAGGCCTACAAGGCCGCACAGGCGCAGCCGGCAATCGGTCAGCTTTTTGGGAATATCCCCCACGACCGCCATCCGCGCAACCGCAATCACGCGCAGGCCGTCGCTTCCCATGCGCTTTAGCTCCCACTGAGCGCGTTCCTCTTCCTCCGCGCTCATTTTGCATAACGGCATCAACCGCTCGGGCGAGCCCTTGGCCGCCACCAGCGTTTCACCGTTCCTGCGCCATACATGCCCCATCATCTTCAGCTCGTTGGTGAAGGCGTACTCCGCCGCCAGCTCGCCGCTAAAAAGCTCATCCCGCGTAATGCCCACTTCTTCGCAATGGTCCAGCATCGCCTTTTCCATCGGATCATACGCTTCCGTTTCGCACGCCAGTCCCATTGTTTCGCACAGCGCGCGGTCATCTGCGCCGTTGGCCCACAATTCCTGCACGGTCATCCTGTTGAGCGTTATGGTTCCTGTTTTGTCCACGCACAACACGGATACCGCGCCCAGCGTTTCCACCGAGGGCAACCTGCGCACAAGCGAATTCTTTTTTGCCAGCCGCCATGCGCCCATGGAGAGAAAGACCGTCAGTATAACGGGAAATTCCTCCGGAATCATCGCCATAGCCAGCGTGATACCCGCAAGCACGCTCTCCGTCAGGCGGTCGCTCAAGCTATGGTCGGAGATGTTGAGATAGGTTACGGCCCCCACCAGCGCGAACAGCACCGCCGCGATGCCCGCGCACAGCTTCACAAGGCTTCCCGTCTGCCGTTGCAGAGGCGTCGGCTCCTCCGGCGCGGCGGCAACATTGAACCCAATCCTGCCGTACTCGGTCGCCGAACCCGTTGCCTCCACCCTCACGGCAGCCGTGCCCTGCGTCACCAGCGTGCCCGCGTAGCAATAATCCCTGCGCCAGTAGTCTCCCGTCGTGGCGGCCTCGCCCTCCGGGGTTTTCCAAACGCCCTCCGCCTCGCCCGTCAGCGAGCTTTCATCCACACACAGGTCGCTGCATCTGATCACCGCGCCATCCGCCGGTATTTTCACGCCTTCGCATAAAAGCATCAGATCGCCCGGCACCAGGTCGGCGCTGGCAATCCGCTTTTCCTCGCCGTCGCGGATTACGCGCACATGCGGCGCGGACAGGTCCCGAAGCGCGTTGAGGGTCTTGTCGGTTTTCCATTCCTGAATGATATCGATGGATATGATGCCCGCGACGAATACCAGCATCACCGTGCCGTCGCGCGGTTCGCCCAGCACAAAATAGATCACCGCCGCCACGAGCAGCAGCAGAAACATCGGCTCTGCGACAACATGCAGCGCCTTTCGCATAAAGCTTGGCTTTTTCTGCGGGGTCAGTTCATTTCGTCCATACCGTTTGCCGAGCGCTTCAGCCTGCTCGCTGGTCAGGCCGTTCATTGGGAGTTGAGTCATAGATCGCACCTCCGTCAGCCGTTTTTAGGCCGTTGTGTTACTCTATGGCACTTCCGCCAGCTTTGCCCCGCCTTGTGAATCAAAAAACACATCCGCGGAACATCTACTGTCCCGCGGATGTGTTTTATCCGCTGCCGCTATGCGGCCCAGCCCCACGAACCGCCTTGCGGCGGCCCATCGCCTGCTCAGTTTGTACTGTGGGTCTCTCGCTCTCCCGCCGGGAGAGTGGATGGCAGTGCAAAGAGATAATTGATTATATGCGATAGCATGAAAAAATGTCAAACCTTTTTTCTTTAGGGACGAAAACGCGTCCCCGGCATAGGATGTACTGGATGCGCCGCCTTTTTTGCGCCATCCGGACAAACAGGTGAAGTCTAAGAAAATCGGGGAGAGATGTAAAATGAGCACAACGGCATGCCAGGGCAAGTGCGCCAATTATAAGGAACAACTGGAAGAATCCATGCTGGATGAGCTCTGCGACGCGGGTTTTTACGCCCAAATCGCAAACGAAGCGCCAACGGAAGAACTGCGGGAACTCATTATCAGCATTGTGGGCGACGAATACGGTCACGCGCGGATCCAGGCCTCTCTTCTGGGTATCTGCCCGCCGCAGGCATCCTGCCCGCCGGATTGTCCCGACGCGACGGGCTGCTTTGTGACGGATGTGGAAACCGCCATCAACGGCGAGCTTGGAGCCATCCGGCGGTATGCGGAGCTTGCGGAATGCGCGCCGGATCAAAGAATCCGCTATCTGCTGACCTCCATTTTGGGCGACGAGTATGCGCACGCCCGTATCTGGACGGCCATGCTGCTCGCGCCCGAGCTGTGCAAACCTTGCTAAAGACGAATTCCGGCGCTGCCGGGAAATAAAAACCGCAAGCGCAGCAGGCCCGCGGCAACGGGGCTTGCCGTGGGTCTGCTGCAAAAAGCCCATATCTAAAATTTCCCGCCCCCTACATCCCCTTGCCATTTACGTCAATCCCTCATAAAAAATTCATCGCGGTCCAGCTTCTTTGGCCGCCCTCATAACGCTCCCGTCTTTTGTCGCGCCTTTCATTTTTTTGCCGAACGCGGCGCGCCGCCCGGCATAGGATGTATTGGAGCGGACGCCATTTTGCGCCGCCCGTATCATCAAACAAAGTCAGAAAGAGGAGTATGGATATGAGTATGTATATGAATGAGCGCCAGTGCGCGCGCGCTGATTTTGATGAACTCCAGGAGAGGTTCGTCCTGGAAGAGCTGTGCGAATCAGAGGTTTCCGGCTCTCGCTGCCGTCGCGGCGAATGCAGTGAACGCGGCGAGCGTGAACGTTGCGAGCGTGGTGAACGCGGCGAACGTCGCGAGCGCTGTGAGCGGTGCGGACGCTGCGGGTGTAACATGGGTTCCGGCTGTTGGATCAGGCAGGATTTCAGACCCGCCGGCCCGGTCGTGGATGGCTTCCAGCCCATTGAGCAGCCCATGTGCAACCGGTGCGGTTGCGGCTGCGGCTGCAACGGCGGTTGCGGCTGTACTGCCGGCGCCAACGAAGGTTGCGGTTGCGGCTGCGGTTGCAACGGCAGCGGCTGTGGCTGCACCGCCGGCGGCAGCGAGGGCTGCGGCTGTGCGTGCAACCGCCGCTCACGCTCGCGGTGCTGCTGAGCTTTCGGCAGAGATATCGGCAGCGTATAACGCGAGAGGCTGACGCTTCTTCAAGCCCATACCCCCGGACACGCGCCTGCCGGGGTTGGCCGCCCAGCGCGCAACTCTAAAGAAATATGAGACGATACGAAGCCATGCTCGGGGCGCTGTTCGTGCCCCGAGCCAATAAAAAAAGCCGATATGATAAAGAGGCGGCAATAGCAGCCGCCTCTTTGGTTAATTTTGCCGGCGCGACAGTACACTACAAAGGGCTTCCGGCTTCATGGCACACCCCACAGAAGCCTGGTCACACCTGGATTGTCACCTTTTTCAGGTCATCTCCCACAACCTCCACCGCCCGCTCCCGACCCAGGCGGAAGTATGCGTATGCCCCTTTAAGCGCCGCCGCGTCCAGGCTGTCCGCGCAAACCACGGGAACGTCAAGCCCTGTATAGGGCAGGAACAGCTCCGCGCTGCGCGCCACCTGCCCGCCTACCACCAGCCTGTCGCTGCCAAGTCCGCGCAGCACCGGCCCAATGATTTCCCCAAGCATTACGCCTGTCTCGCGGTAAACGGCCAAAGCCGTGCTTTCCCCCTCGCGCGCACGGGCGGCGATTTCCTTCGCGTCGCGCTCCGTCCCCGTCCGGGCGGCATAGCGCGCGGCGATCCCGCGCGCGGAAAGCGCGTCCTCGGCGATGCCTTCGCGAAACGGCCGGTTCCATACGCGCACGGCGGGTCGCTGGTCCGGGCTGACGCGTACGCGCCCCTCCGCCATGCATGCAAAACCCAATCCGGTGCCCAGCATCACTCCCGCAGGGCTGGTCGCGCCCTTCGCCGCGCCATACGCGGCCTCCCCGAGCAAAAACGCCGTGGAATCATGCATATACACGATGGGCACGCCCGGCAGCGCCTCCAGTAGCGCCGGCGTGATCGATATGCCGTAAAGGGCCTGGAATTTATGCCGCATCATCGGCACGCCGTGGTCATATTCAAACGGGCCGGGAAAGGCTATGGCAAGCCCATCGATGCGCAGCCCGCACTCCCGCGCCTTCAGCCGCGCGGCGGAAGCCACGCCCGCAAGAGCCGCAAGAGCCTCCCCTGCGGAACCGCCGGAGCCTGTGGGCGTTTGTCCCGGGCAGCCCGCGGGTTCGCCCGCCCCCATCATCAGCGCGTGCTTGATGTAGGTGCCGCCCACATCCAGCGTGAGGATGCAGCCGTCCGTCAGCATTGGTCCTCCCTGATCATCGTCTTATGCACAGTCACCACGCCCAATCCTTTGTTTACAACGCGGTAGGGTCCAAAATCCGCCGGCACCACCAGAATATCCATCGATTCTGCCTCAAACCCGCGCGCGGGGTCGCATAGGCTCTCCACGCGCACCCTTTCGCCATCCACAAGCGTCAGCACATGGAAACATCCCCGGGTATCGTCCTCGACCTGCTTTTCAAAAATCAGGTTTCGCAATGAGAAATACAGCAGATCGTGCTCGCCTACCACCGTTTCCTTCCAGCCCTCGCCCTGGCGCGCCACGCCGCCGTGGTTGACCAGGTTTTCCTCCACCCAGCCGCCGGTGTACTCAGGATGAAGCACCCTTTCGCCCGCCTTCAAATGAATAGGCCGCGGCATGCCTGTTTGGGGGTCGATCCGCTGGTAGTCATAAAGCTTGTACGTGTACGAGCCCACCGTCAGGCTGCCGATTTCCAAAATCACCTGATTGCGGCCCGACGCGTGGATAGTGCCTGCCGGAATCATCACCTGCGTGCCGGGCATGGAGGGTACGGCGTTCAGGTAGCGTTCATAGTCGATCAGCCCGCCCGTCTTTTCGGCGTGTTTCGCCGCCTCCAGAAAGGCTTCACAGCTTCCCTCCCCGCGGAAGCCCAGGTAGGTTTTCGCTCCCTGTCCCGTCACGCACACATAGTAGCTTTCATCCTGCCGCCCCAGCTCGCGGTGGTTCGCCACGACGTATTCCTCCCCGGGGTGGCACTGGATGGACATGTTGCCGTCCGCATGATAGGTATCGTCGTAATTAAAACGCACGGGGAAATAGCCTCCGAACCGCTGAAAAGCCCGCGCACCCAGCAGTTTTTCCCCCTGCTGCTGCACAAAGGTGAAAAACGGAACCTCGATCTCTTTACCGCCCACAACCGCCGCGAGGGACACCTCCATGGGAATCATGTCAAACACCCACGCGCAGTTGCGCATGGCGTCGGGCAAATGCCGCAGCCGCTTGATATAAAACCCGCCCCATACCCCCTCCAGATAGACCGGGCGGCAACGGAACGGCCTTTGCCGCAGGGCGTCGAACAGCTTGCATAACGCGGCATAGGGCACCATAACCATCTGGTCGGGATCATCCGCCGTCACATACGCGTCCAAAGCTCCGTCTTTGAGCAGCTGCCAGCGCAGGTCAAGCGCCGTTTCAAAATCCACGTAGTAATTGCGGCGCATCATCGCCGCGTAGGGCAGCGCCTCCTCACACCCAAGGTTCAGGCTCCTGCCGTACTTGAAGTTAAGCGCCGCCTGCCTGGGAGTAATATCCATCCACAGCCGCAGGTCGTAAGCGTCCTGAAGCGGCTTTGCCAGCGAGCCCTGCCCAATGACGATGGTCGCGGCATTTCCGGTCTGGGCAAGCTCCGCGCGCAGGCGCTCTACCCTGGCCCCGTCCTGCAGGCCGGCGTAACCGCCCTCGTACCGCACGCCGTAAAGCAGTACGGGGTCGATCTCCCGGTCCTCAGGCAGGTAGGGCGCGACGACTGCCTCAACATCCTTCCGAATCAGCGACCGTGCGTCCACCACGCTAACGCTGCCGCCCAGCTGCTGGGTCAGCACGCGGCGCAGGGCTTCAAAGGGCGCACCCGCGTACCCATCCACCGCCACGCGGCGCTTGCCGCCACGAATTTCCCGGGCGATGGCCCGGGCGACATTTAACGTGCCGAATACGGACGCCTCCGCCTCCGGGCAATCCACGGGGTTAACCGCCCTGGGGTCTACATAGGGGTAGGGATGAAACATGAAGCTCATAAATAAACCGCCTCTCTTTGTACAGCGCTTAAATTTCAAACAAGTCAAAGTCAAGCATGCGCGCCAAATCCCGCACGCCGGCGGAGCAGTCGCCCGGCGCGATGCCGTAATGCTGCGTTACGCCGATATCAATCAGCTTTTTAAACAGCTCCCCGCACGTCTGCCCCACGGGGCTGAACAGCGCGTGAGAATAGGTAGCCAGAAAATGCTCGGTGGGCAGGCACTCCAACTGGGTCGTCACAAAGCGGAAGCGCCCGTCATGCTGGGAGCAATGCAGCATGGTCTTTCGGCCTTGCGCAAACACGTGCCAGGCAAAGGGCGCGCCCGCATAGCGGTAGCTGGAGCGCGCGAAGCGCACGTCGCGGGATATCTTCGTGCTGCCGGCGGGGTCGGTGTAGTCGTTCGGCCCCGCGTGGCCCGCAGCAAAATTTTCGTTGGGCAGGTCGATATGGAACGGCTCGATAAAATTCACGCGTTCCCCCGTAAGCAATTTTAGGGTAAAGGTGGCGATGCCGCCGCCCAGATCGCCCTCAGGCACAACGACGGTCCGCACGTCCTCATCCGTCGGGTAAAAGCCCGGGCGCAGGCCGATACGCTCAAACAACACCCTGTCGATATCGTTTAGCACCAGCAAGTCGACCTCTCGCCGCGCCGCCAGCCGCTCCATCGCCATGCTGGCACGCACACTCGCAAAAAAAGATTCCTCCTCAACGCCGGGCAGCACGAGGTAACGCCGTGCAATACGCCTCATGGCCTCCCGCGCGTCCGCCTCCGTCACGCGGTTCACCTCATCCTCCAGCTCCGCAACGGACAGGAACGTTACCTCCGGCCCCACCTTCCGGAATACGTCGTAGGGATGGACGTAGGTGGACCACATGGCCTCGTTATAGCAGGCCAGCAGCCCGACGCGGCTTTCGCGCAGCAGCGCGCGGGCGCGCGCCGCCCGCGCGAAGTCCCCGACCCGCCGGAGCACCTCGCTCCAGGTGCCCAAGGCGGTATCCAGCATGGGGCGGCGGTAATTCACGTTATCTCCGCTGGCCTCCAACGCGCCCACCAGCCCGCCGCAGCAAAGGTATTCGGTAAACTCGTCGTCGTCGTGGGTGTCGCTTAACTCGATGCCGTCACGCATCACATGTGCAAAAAGCACGGGAACGGGCGGCATGTCGCGTAAAAAGCGAATCCACGCGTAATCCTCCGCCCAACTCAGGTACACCGCCAGCACGCAATCCACCTTCGCCAGGGTGAACGCGTCGATGGCGCGGCATACGTCACTCGTATTGTAAACAATCCCAGAAAAGGTTACCTCGGCAAACCCGGCGCACGCGGCAACCTTTTCCTCCGCGTCGGCGCGCTTGCGCTCGGCATAGCTTCCGCGCGCGGTGCCCTCCCCAAGGGTCACAAAGCGCTCCGGTGCGAGCAGAAGCAAGCCCATGCGCGGCTTGCGCTGTAAATCAATCATGGCCGTTCCCTCCTTATTCGGCCCACTCCCGCCCTGCGGGCGGTTTCAGGCTTCGGCACGCACTCGACCGCGGCGAATTTCTGCGCCTCACGGCGTCCAGCGCCGCCTCCTCATTCCCTTCTATTATCAGTGGGATAAGGCTCCGGTTCAATCGGAATTATTCTTCTCCAGCGGTGAAAAAGTGGCTGCCAAACCATGCCCGCACAAATACGCCGCGCGGTTCGGCATGAAAAAACAAACCATTTCTGTGAAAAACGGCTCAGGTCCGCTTACCGCCCGCGCCCTTGATTGAAAATCATCCGGACGCCTGTTATAATTGAAAAAAACGGAACGGCATACAGATAACGGCGTTGAATGAAAGGGGGCTGTCGAGCCATGAAAAATCGGTGGAGCCTGCGCGGCAAGCTGGTGCTGTTAAGCTGCGTGATCGCGCTGGCGGTGGCGGGCGTCTCCTACGGAGTGTACGCCTATTCCGTACTCCAAATGGCGCGAAACAGCGTGTTTGATAACCTGCGCTCCCTTCAGAGCGAGGTGGAAAACAACCTTGCCTCCGACCTTGGCGCCATCGACCGGGCGGCCAAAAACATCATTGTGGGAAACACCGTCTACCGTTATCTGCAAAGCGGCGCTCCCGCGCTTTCAGGCGACGTGCTGGCTCAATCCGTGTTGCGCACGGGCATTGAGAAGGACATGACCTACGATCTGCTGTTTGACGCCGCCTTCAGCGCGGGTCTGATCGAAAACGTCCATCTTTATTTGACGGAGGACAACGTGGCATTCCTTTCCCGCAACAACCGCTCCACCGATAAATGCATGTCCACGGTGCAAGCCATTTACGAGGGCATGCGCCAGGAGCGCTTCTGGGGCATGCGCTGCTATCCCTCCGGGCCGGAGGATCCGCTTGTCTATTTCGCCTACTGCCTGTACCCGCTATCCACGGACGGGGCCAACCGCAACCTGTATCTAATCTTTTCCACCGCAAAGGCCAGGCTTTATGAACGGTTCGCTCCTCTGCGCTCAAACGACGGCGCCCTGTTTTTTGTGACGGATGAAAAGGGCCGCGCCATCGTCCTTAGCGCCCGGGAGGCGGAGGGCGTCAAGGCGGACTGCGCCGTGGCCATCGCCGACACGGGCGGAGCGTTTGTACAGATGCAGCACGCAGGGCAAAGCTATTTCGCCTCCGCCTGTGCGCTTGGCAACGGGTTTCGCTCCGTCACGCTGCTGCCCGTCACCCGGCTGACGGCGGGCGTGCGCAACGCCACCTGGCAGTATCTCATCCTGTGCATGGCGGTACTTTGCTTTACCATCCTGCTGGTGCTGCCGCTGGCGTTGAGACTCACCCACTTCGCCAACGATATTGTGGACGGCATCCGGCGCTTTGGCGGCGGAGATTTCGCCGTCAAGCTGCCTGCCTACCGCGACCGCGACTTAAACGAGGTCAGCCGCACCTTCAACCAGATGACCGCCGAGATCAACACGCTGATTAGGGACCGCTATGAAAAGCAAATGCTCATTCAGCAGATGGATATTTCCTTTTTGCAATCGCAAATGAACCCACATTTTCTCTTTAACGTCCTTTTGACCATCAGCGCGCGGGCTAAGATGGCTCACGACGAGCTTCTGTTTGAAATGGTGCAGTCGCTTACCACGCTTCTGCAAGCCAGCCTGCACCAAAAGCACGCCGTTAAAATCCCCTTCCGGCAGGAGTTGGAATATGTGCGCGCATACCTGAACATTCAGCGCCTGCGCTTTGGCAGCCGCATCTCGTTTGATATCGGCGTGCCAGAGGCGCTTCAGGGCCTGTTGATTCCGCGCCTGTCGGTACAGCCGCTGGTGGAAAACGCAGTGCTGCACGGCCTTGCCCCCCGCGAGGAAAGCGGCTGTGTCCGCGTTCATGCCGCGGTGGACGGCGGGGCGTTACTTATCACCGTGGAGGACGACGGATGCGGCTTTACCCCCGGCAGTCCGCCTGCGCCGGACGCGGGCGGCGGCCACAACCACATCGCGCTTGAAAACCTGCGCAAGCGCATCGAGCTAATCTATGGCGGGGGCTATGCGCTTACCGTCGCGTCGGCGCCGGGCGAGGGCTGCCGCGTCTCCCTTCGCCTGCCCAGAGAGGAGGAGCCATCCGGTGAGCTACCGTGTGATTTTGGCGGATGATGAGGAAATGCTGCGCGAAGGGCTTGTTTACCTTGTGGACTGGCAGTCTCTGGGTTGCGAAATCATCCACCGCGCGGCCAACGGGCAGGAGGTGGTCACATGGCTTGAAAACCACGACGAGCCGGTGGACATCATCGTCAGCGATATCAAAATGCCTGTGATGGACGGCCTTCAAGTGGCGGAATACGTCTGCCGCAACTGCGCCGGAACCACGGAGGTGATTATTTTGACGGCTTATGCGGATTTTTCATTCGCACAGGCGGCTATCCGCCACAACGTGAGCGATTTTGTATTAAAGAGCGCCGTGGCGGAAAGGTTGCCCGCCGCCGTGCGCAAGGCGCAGCAAAGCCTTAGGCAAAAGGAGGAAAGCCGCCGGAGACTTCTGGACGCCGACACCATCGCTCACAAAAGCCACCGCGACCAGCTGGAAAACCTGCTGCGCGGGGCGGCGCAGGGCGTTACGGACCCCGCAGCCGTTTTCCCGCCCGGCTTTGAGCCGCCTTACCTGGTGGCCAGCTATGAAATTGCCTGCTCCGCGCCGGCATCTGCGGCCTCCAGCCGGCCCGCCATTCTCAACGTATTATCCATGTGTTTGAAAAACTATCCGAGCGTTTCGCTGTGCGTATCCGCAACGCAGTACTGCAGCCTTATTTGCCTGCCGGATACCTCCTCCGCCCTGCGCGAGCTGATGAAGGAGCTGCATAATATCGTCAGCGTCCTAAACAACTACACGCAGTATACCGTGCGTATCGGCCTGAGCGGGCGGGGCGGGAACGTTTCGCTCCTCTCGGAAAAATACCGCGAGTCTATCGCGGCGCTTAACCTTCTGTTTAACGACCATAACGTCATCGGCATGTACAGGGGCGGCGGTTCAAAGGCGAACCGCGCCGCCCTGCCCGACCCGCGCGTGCTGACAGGCCGCCTGAGCGAGCTGATGCAGGCCGACCAGACAGCCCGGCTGTTGGAAGAGCTGAAGCAATATTTTGACGATTTTCTTAAAAGCGGCGAAGCGATCGAATCCCTCAAGCTAACGGCGCTGTTGATCTATACCACGCTCACGGTAAACGTAGGTACCGTGGATATCCTCGACGAATGGGACGACCAGGCGGACGAGCAGTTCTACCAGGCCGTGGAAAGCGCACGCACCATCCGCAACGTGTACGATTCCCTCAGCCGCTATCTGGACCGCTATATCGAGCTGCGCCGAAGCGCGCCAGCCGTCAAAAACAACCTGATCCGCCAGGTCAACGCTTATATTTACGCTAATTACGCCCAGAACATCAATTTGCAGCTCATCGCTGACGCCTTCCACGTAAGCTGCGGCTATCTGGGCAGGCTCTACCGCCGGGAGACGGGTATGTCGCTGATCGTCGCGCTCAACAAGCGGCGCATCGACGTGGCCAAACGGCTGCTGAGGGGCTCCGGACAGAAAATATTTGAAATCGCGCACGCCGTAGGCATCGACGATCCCACCTATTTCACCCATATCTTCGCAAAATATACAGGCGTAAGCCCCTCGGGTTACCGCAACGGGGAGTAAGTCTCAATGCGCCGTATTTTGCTTGCCGCTTAGCCCCATTTCTTTCCCTCCGTATAAACCGCGTCCTCGGGCAGGGACGGCTTATCGCCAAAATACAAAAGCATCTGCCCGTCGGAGAGCTGAAATTGCTCCTGTACCATTAAATGGTGTTTTTAAAGGGGATACCTCGCTTTTATCCACGTCCCGGCCGGCCGTGAGCATGGCCGTTTCCGGCTTCCACAGTTCGCCGGGTTCTGTTACAACGCTTACGATGAGAAACGCATGGTATAGGTTCATCAGGTACGTCCGCGTAATGATCTCTCTGGGCTGAAACGTCCCTCCTGTGTCAACGGGCCGCGCGCGAAGAACCGTCACGCAGTTCATGGCAAGAGTTTCACCGCCTGGCATAGAGACGGACGGAATCTGGGCGTAGCTGTAACACCTCATGCCGTTGGCCGCGCCGGGCGTGCGGCCATACCCGAGGTCGGTGGGAACCAGCCTCAGGGGAATACGGTCAAGCACACGCCCCGCCGGATCGTAAAAGGAGATGTTCTCACCGTCGAAAGCTGGGATGGTCCGTCCAGATACACGATTTTATATTTTCCCGGAGCGATAGCGGTTCCCTGTGGAAATTGACAGCAGCGCGGGCGCTTCGAGTGTCGCTCAAGCCATAGCCGCTTAAATCAACCGTTTTGCTAGAAGCGTTACAGAACTCCGCGTAATCGCTTCTCAAGCCCACGGCGTCCAACGTGACCGTGCTGTTGGCCGCCATCACCTCGCTGATCACCAGCCCGCTGTAATCGGTCGTCCTTCCCGCGCCGAGCATCGTTTCCGGCAGCAGCAAGCAGAGAGCGCCCATGAGAAGCAGGAGCGCGAAAAGCAGTGAAAGCATGATCGCCAGCTGCCGTTTTGGGTATGAAGCCTTTTTGTCTTCAGGGGTTTGCATGGTCTTAGCCATCCTCTCTCCATTAAAACGGGCGTTGTAAAAGCCCAATGGCCTTGTCCCCCGCCGCGGTCGGATACGGTCAGCAAAATCACGTTGATTGCTCTTATTATAACATGCGGCTCGCGAGAAAAAAGGAAGTACGTGTAACAATCCTAACCGCCTCTCGGTTGCATTTCCGCGGCGGCGCAACGCCGGCGGCAGCAGCCGGGCGGACCGCCCGCGCCCTATGCGCAAGCGGCCCGCCCGTTTTGATTTATATACTTCTGCGCCCGACTCTCAGGCAAGCTCCAACTCGTATTTCCCCGCCTTAACCGGCAGCCTCCAATATCCCTCGCTCACGCTCTCCAGCACCCGCCCGTTCAGCCTTGGCGCGGTTGCCCAGCGAATTGCCGCATAGCGGGGCTCCTGGTTACCCGCCTCCCGGGCCACGCATAGCCGGTAACCCCGTGCCACTTTGGTCATATGCAACGTAACCTTGCCATAGGCTGTGGGCGTACGCTCCAGCAGCAAATCGCGTTCCTCCGTGGGCAGCCATTCCTCCGGCAGGCCGGGCAGCAGCGCCATGCCGCCGTCCCACTCCAACAAAACAAGCGTACGCACCAGCCGGATAAACTCCACCGACGCCCAGTTATGCGGCATATCGCCGCACACCTCCGCGCAGGGAGTATCCTTCACCGGCTGCTCCTCGCGCCATACCCCGGCGGGCGAGGCATGGTTGGCAAAGGCATACAGGTAGTCAACGGCCTTTTGGGGGCGGCCCGTCAGCAGCATCTGCTGCCCGAAGCGCCCCGCCGCGTAAATGTAGATGCTCTGGTCGGCGCGCCATCCGGTACACTCCGGCAGGCCCTCGCGGTCATCCACGCTGTCCAGTAAATCCGCCGTCGCTTTCATGATGGGGTCGTCCAGACTGAACGCACCGTGGAACGCCACGCGGCAGATGGTCTGGACGCCTGTCTGCGGCTTGTACACGGGGTTATCCGCCATGGACAGAGGCAGATAGGGCAGGCCTTCGGGGGTTGTGCGCATGTCGCGCCGG
Organism: Bacillota bacterium; assembly: GCA_023411375.1. Taxonomy (GTDB): domain Bacteria; phylum Bacillota; class Clostridia; order Christensenellales; family Aristaeellaceae; genus Limiplasma. The sequence continues at coordinate 202,740 of JAEYOW010000010.1, forward strand.
ATGCACGCCTTCATCACTTCCTCCAACTCGCGCGCAAAGCGCTCGAAGCGCTCAAAGCCCGCTAGGCCAAGCCTCCTGCCCGCACGCGCCGCGTCCTTCACTCCCACAAGCACGTTCATGGGCGTGGTGTATTCCGGCTCTGGGCCGTAGATACCTCCGTCGCCAAAAGCCGGCTTGAACAATCCCCGGGCGGGATAATCCCCGCCCAACACATAGCTCTCGTCCCGCATGGCAATCAGGTGGTCGAGGCCGCGCAGCAACGTCGGCCACAGCTCGCGAAGGCGCGCGTCGTCGTTTCGCAGTTCGCACTGGCGCACGACGCTGGACATCGCCACCGCCGTCTCCTTATGATGATCGGGCAGAATGCGGATGCTGCCGTCAGGCTTGACGCGCTTGAGCACAGCGAGCAGCCCTTCCCATGCCTCGTCGTCGCGTCCCATCATATAACCGCACTCGGCAAAGTAATAGCCGTCCACCACCCACAGGCCGCGGTAAATCGTCGGCCCGACGTGAAATTCCACAATATCGTCCACAACCTCGCGCGCCTGCAGGATGTTTCGCCCGCAGATATCCAGCATACGCTGAATTTGCGCATCCGGTACGCGGAAGGCGTTGAGGAAGGGCTTCACGCCGCGCCAATAGGCCTCGCAGCCCGCAAGGCAATCCTCGGCGAATTCCAAGGTAAAGCGCTCCGGCTCCACACGCCCGCAATACACCAGCGCGAACGCGCCGCGCCAGGTATCCCCCGCCTTTAAAAAGGCGTTCTCCATATCCAGCGGGCAGCCGTCCGGGCCCTCGATGGGGGTGTAGAGTGCAATGGGCGCGGGTACGGCGGCGTTGCCCGTCGGCAGCGCGTAGGCGGAGGAAGCGTAACGCATGGTTTCGGGCGGATCGAAGGGGTCGCCCAGCGTTTGCAGATATACCGTATCCCGGGCATGGCCGAAGCCTTCTCCCGCGCTAAGCGTAAAGAGCATCACATCCAGCCGTGTGCCGTCGGGCAGGCGGTGTCCGAAGGTTTTCCAACGGAAGGTGCAATGTTCGTATTCCTCGATGGTTTCCACAACGGCCGCGCCGGGCTCGCCAAAATCCTGCCTGCGCGCAACCAGCGTATCTCGGTGATAAAAGCGCGGCACGCAGCGGTACTGAAAGCCCATATTGCCTTCCTGCGCGTCCAGCACGCGCTTGGCGCAGGCGCGGATGGTTCCGTCCACAAACTGGTTCTTATCGTCGCACCATCGGTAGTTAAGGCTGCCGTCCTCCCGCACGATGGTCTTGAATGGGTCGTCCGCCAGACCTATGCACGTTTGCCATACCTGCGGCGCATAGCGGAAATCAACCGTCCGTTTGCCGTCCATATCGTTTCCTTCCTTTCTAGCCCTTCACCGAGCCGCTCACCAGGCCGTTGACCACCTGCTCCTGCATGAGGATAAACACCACGATGCTGGGAATCACCACAAGCATCGTCGCGGCAAACATGGCGCCGTAGTCGCTGGCGAACTGGCTTTTGAAATACAGAAGCGCGATCGGCAGCGTGCGCTTTGAGGTGCTGGAGGTCAGCACCATGGCGATCTGGAACTCGTTCCACGCGCCAAGGAACGCCAGCACTCCCGCCGTCGCCATCGCGGGCTTGGACAGCGGCAGGATAATCTGCCGGTAGGTGCGGTAAAACCCCGCGCCGTCGATATAGGCCGCTTCCTCCAAATCGGTGGGAATGGTCAGATAATAGCTGGTGAGGATATACATGCTCACCGGCAGGCTGAACGCAGCATAGCATAAGATCAATCCCGTCAGCGTGTCGTAAAACCCAAGCGTTTTCATGGTCAGAAACAGCGGCTGCAGCAGCGCGGCGGCGGGAATCAGCAGCGCCACCCCAAACAGGCCGCGCAGCTTCGTGCGCCCGGTGAAACGGAAGCGCGCCAGCACGTAGGAGCTCATGGAAAGCACCATGACGTTGAGAACCGTGGCCGCTCCGGCGACGATGACGCTGTTTACGTAGAACGTTCCAATCGGCGCGATGGTAAGCGCCGTGCCATAATTTTTGAAGCTCCACACGGCCGGCAGGCCCAGCGAGCTGTTCAGGATTTCGGTATTTGATTTAAAGGAGGAAAGAAAAACCCATACGATAGGCCCCAGCGAAATCAGGAGAATCACGATAACAAACAGCGTCATCAACGCTTTCAATAACGCTTTGAGCACGCGGTAGCCCGCGCCGCCGCCAGTCTTGTACCGGACAGCCACAGCCTGCGTCTTTAACATACTCAAGCCCCCTCCCCGATTTTAAACAGGCGGTTTGATACGGCTACCGTGACGCAGCCGAGCAAAATCAACACCACGCCCGCGGCGTTGGCAAGACCAAAATTATTCTCCAGCATGGAGGTTTTATAGATATACATCGGCAGGTTCATCGTAGTCGTACCCGGCCCTCCCTTGGTGGTTAGCAAAATGATATCCAACTTTTTGAGCATGGCCGACGCTTCCAGAATGACGGAGGTACCGATGATATTTTTAAGCAGCGGAAGGATAATGCGCAGGTTGATCTGCAGGTTGTCCGCGCCGTCCACAACGGCGGCCTCCAGAATCGCCCCGTCGATGGAGGTAATCTCCGTCAGCACCAGCAGCGAGGTGATGGCGGCGTAAGGCAGCCATGTCAGCGTTACGGTCAGAAAGGCCGTATCGTAGTTCATAAACCAGTTCTGAGTAAACTTACTGCCCGTAAAAAGCGAAACAATGGTATTGACGATGCCGAACTCGGCGTTAAACATGCATAGAAACAGCATGCCCATCGCCGCGCTGGAAATGATGCTGGGAATCATGTAGCAGGTGCGGGCGAATTTCCAGTAAAAGGGCCGTCGCGCCAGAATCAGGCCAAAAAGCACGCCAATGCCCACGTGAAGCGTTGCCTGCAGCACAATCCACCAGACGTTGTTGATCAGGCCCTGGCGAAAGGAACGGTCGGCGGTAAAAAGCTCGATATAGTTGTTTACGCCGTTAAAGGCCGGCGCGCCGCCAATGCGCCAGCTTGTCAACGAGGTGAGCGCCAGCACGATCAGCGGCACCGCAAAAACCAGCAGGAACAGCAAAAGCGTCGGTAATATAAAGACCACATAGTTGACAGGTTTGGTTTTCAAAGCCCTGCCTCCTTACTGTCAGCCGGTGCGCAGACCGGCGTTTGGGGTGAAAAAGGGCCGCCGGCGGCGCTTGATGCGCGACGGCCGTCGGCGGCCCGGGTTCATGGATTGCGGCGCCTACTCGTTCTTCATAGAAATATTGGTCATTTCCACAACCATCTCCTCAGGCGTGATCTTATCGTAGATCAGCTCGGGGTACAGGGTAGAAAAGCCGTCGTAGGTCAGGTTTTCATAGGCCAGCTTGTTCATGGTCTTGTACTTCCACTGCGCCTGGGGAATCAGATCCACCAGCTGGGCCACCAGCGGGTTTTTCTCGCGGTACTCGGCGCTGATCTCCACCTTGGGGCCGGTGGGGATGTTGCCGCCGGTTTCCAAAAGCACCTTCTGCGCGTTCGCGTTGGTCAGCCACTTAACGGCGGCCCAGCAGGCCTCCTCCTTGGCGGGGTCCTTGGTGGTGATGGCAAAACCGTAGTCATAGTTGCTGATCATGCCGCCCTGCGGGAACAGCGCCACGCCAACCTTGTCCGCAAAACCCTCGGGAGCCTTTTCAGGGTCGGAGAAATCCGGAATCATCCACGCGCCGTTAGGCATAATGGCGGCCTTTTCCTGGAGGAAATAGTTGGCCGCGTTGGCGTAGATGCCGCCCACCGCGTCGGGCATGCAATATTCCTTGAACATCGTCTCAATCAGGCGCAGGCCTTCGATTACCTCAGGGGCGTTCCATTCCTTCACCTTGACCGGCGAATTGACGAGCGCGTTGCCTGCCTCGCCCGCCGTGCCGATGATGGAAACCAGCACGTTTTGCGTGGTCCAGCTGTTTTCACCGGTAAAGAAGGTCAGCGGGGTCACGCCGGCATCCTTGAGCTTCCGGCAGTTGTCCATCCACTCTTCCCACGTTTCGGCGGGCTTGATACCGGCTTTCTCAAACATCTCCTTGTTGTAGAAATAAGCAAAGCACTGGTTGAGGTCGGGAATGCTGTACACCTTGCCGTTAATCAGCTGGGAATCGATGGTCGCCTGCCCAAGCTCCGCTTTATACTCCGGATCGCTTTCCAGCAGCGCGCCCAGGTCGTGGGCCTGTCCGTTCTTAATCGCCAGGCTGACGATACCGCCCTTGCCCTCGATGATATCAGGCAAGTCGCCCGTCGCGGCGAGAATGGTCATCTTCTCAATGTAGCTCATATCGCTGGGCAGTTCTTCCACAACGATCTTGTATTTGCCCGCGTAATGCTCGTTGAAGGAATCGATCAGAATTTTTTCCGATTCCGCGAGCACGTTCGTGCCTACGCGGTAGGTCGGAAAGTTAATCTCGATCACGCCGTCCTCCGCGCCCGCGGGAACAGCCGCCATGGTCAGGAGCATCGCCAGCGACAGGCAAAGAACCAATAACTTCTTCATGGGCCAGACCTCCTTGATGTTGTTTATGTCTGAGAGGCGTTTTCCCTCTCCCCTTATGTTGCCAGTATAACTGTTTTTACCGCCGGTTGGAACGATTGCAGCCGCCGTTTCCTGTGTCATTCGGCTCAGATGGCGCTTCCATCGCCGCCGCTTTTGGCATGCGCGTGCCGCATGCTTTTAATTTTTGTACCTTGGCTGTTTTTTTCGGTCATACGCCCAGGCTCAGTCGGGTTCGGTACACCCGCTCCTCGTATGGCTCCAGGGGGAAAAACCCCGTCTGCGCCGGCGGCAGGCTTATGTGCGGCGCGTTAACCAGCCACGTCTGCGGCTCACAGCAGACAAATTCGCGGCTCGCGTCCTGGTTCCACAGCATCATAAACGGGTAGCCCTCCACCTCATAGCGTACAGCCGCGCCTTTTGCGCGGTCACGCAGCTCCAGCCCCCCTTCTCCCAGGGTAAAAAGCGCCGAAAGCGGCTGCGCGCAGGGCGTCGTCAAGCCCTTGCGCAGGGCTTGGGCAAGCGGCGTATCCGCATGTTCCCCCGTAGGGTGAATACGCTCCCGGTTAATCGTCCATTGTTCCCTCGCGTCCACGCGCAGCCGCGCGTCCTCAGCTATTCCCCCGGGCAGAAAGGGCGCGCGCAGCGCGGTGTGCTGTCCAAGCCCCAACGGCAGCGGCTTATCCCCGTTCTTCAGGAGAATGGTCTGCCTGAGGCCGTCCGCGCCAAGCGCGTAGCGAATCTCCAACTGAAACAGCAGCCCCTGAGAGGCATAGCGGCTGTCCAGCGCCGAACCGTAGCACAGTTCAATTTCATCAGCATCGGATCTTGTGCGGCGCGCGGCCACCACAAATGGCGCATCCGCAAGGAAACCATGAATATGGTTTTTTCGCCCGGGTTCGTTGACGGGCAGGAGATACGTTTGATTCCTCCATGTAAAGCGTCCGTCCGCGATACGGTTGGGCGGCAGCAAAATGGGCGTGCCGTAAACGCATGGCGCGGCGCAAAGCCGCTCAAAGCTTTCAGGCGTGCGCAAAAGCTCCGCCCCTCCGATGGACAGGCGCAGGCAATTTCCCCCCATCCCCGGGCAAATCCACGCGCGGCTTGTTCCGTGTCCAAGCTCGACGCAGCGCAGTTCTTCCGGACGGATATTCCTATATGCCTCCACCGCCAGCGCCCCTTTCCAGATCGATGGGCGTATTGTAGCACAGCGCCTTCCGCGCGTACATGACCACAGCCGCACAAGGTTGTAAAAAACAGGCCGAATGCGTTTTTTTCAATCGCATTCAGCCTGCCTTATCCCCGGGGAAACAGCGTCAGCATTCCCCGCACCGGGTCTGAAAATCTCTCGCGACAGTTCCCTTTTCCTCATACATTTTACCGTCCGCCTCACGCAGCAGCCGGTAGATGAAGCCCGGCCCGTCCGCCTGCCCCCGCGCGATACCCTTGGCGGCGCTCACCTGTACCGGGCAGCCCACGTCGCAGCGCTCCATAGCCTCGTCCATCCGGCCAAGCGCCTCGCCTGTCTGTTCGTCATCCGCTCCGGGCAGCAGCACGGCAAACTCGTCCCCACCGATACGGTAGCACGTTCCAAGCTGGGCAAAAGCCTCTGAAATGCAACCAGCCGCATCGGCAAGCAGCCTGTCCCCGGCCGCGTGCCCATAGGTGTCGTTTACCTGCTTCAGCCCGTTGATATCAAGCATTACCAGTGTGACGCTACCGCCCAGCCGCTTGTCCAGCGCGTCGGCGTCGCGGTCAAACGCCGCGCGGTTGGCAAGCTGCGTTAAGGGGTCTTTAAAGGCCATAGCGCGGTAAAGTTCCGCCCGCATGCTGCCGCGCAGCAGGTCCATCCCCCGCCTGAAGCTGCCATAGCACAGCAGCAGGAAAAACAGAATCAGCCCATAGCGAAAAAAGCGTGAGTTATCTCCGCCCGTATGCGGCGAAAAGGTCAGCAGAGAGGCCAGCCCGCCCGCGATCAGCAGGCAGACGCTCAACAGCACAAAGCCGGTATTTTTGATATGATAATGCAGCCTGTCGCGAACACACAGGAAAAGCACGCCAAACATATCGGCAACCAGCAGAGCGTGCGTCATGGGCAGCGTCGTCACAAAATCCGCCGTTCCCGTAAAATAGAGCGCAATGCAAAGCAGCGCGTGCGCCAGCTGGGCAAAGCAAAGCGTGTCCAGCAGCCCTTTTCCATGCTCGCTGAACTGCCGCATAAAAAGGAGAAAAGGCACCGGCATCAGTGTAAAGGAGAGGAAGGACATCAGATAAAGCGCGGCATGGTTAACAATTAAGAACTGGCCCAGCTTGGAATCCGTCACAACCCACAGGGTGGCGATCAGTACAAAAAACCCAAGGTAGCAAAACCCGCGGCGGTTGAAATCCATATTTTTCCACTTCAGCATCAGGGCCAGAAAAATCAGCAGGAGTCCAAGGGTTCCAAACAGCACAGCAAAAACAACCGTGTTTATGCACGATTTCATAATCCGGTCAACAATGGCCCCGCTGCTTCCCAATAAAACCTCGGAAACAGTCCAAATTCCACGCGACATGGGCGCGGTCAGGCGCAGCCCGAGCGTCTGTCCCCGCGAATCGTCGGGCAGTTGAATCACGTTGATTACGCTGCCTAACATCCATCCCACAGGCGCGCGGTTTTCCATGCCGTACTCGTACACAAGGGTTTCCCCAATCCATACTTCTACAGTCTGGTACCGGCTTTCCAAGCACAGGGTCGCGCCGTTTGGAAGTTCGTCGGGTAAAACGCGATACAGGGTCAGGCTGTTCAAACGGTTGTCTCTAATTTCCGCGGGCAGGCTTTGGATTTCCACCCGCCGGCCCTCCGCCAGATAATGCCATCCATCGCGGAGCCGCTCCACATTCTCGGAGGGGTGCTCCATGCCTCTGGTACGAAAAGCATTTCCTCCATATATCGTGGCGGCCACCGCGACGGCGAGCAGGCAGATAAACAGCACGGTCAGCCAGCGCATCCTCTTTTGTTCCGCCATCCGCCCGCCTCCGTTCCCATACTGTTTGGTTCCGTATCATTTTATCACAGCATTCGACATTCGGATAGGGCAAACTTTGCATTTTGGCTATACAAGCAAAACCCAGACATCCTTTTCGCGCAAAGGCTTGAAAAAACGCGCTTGTCTATGCTATACTTTTCAGGTACCAAAACAGCTTTTTCCGTTTCTATATCAAACGGAAAAAGCTGTTTTTGATTAAAATGTCCTGGTTTACGGTCTGTGGGAGGATGATGACAGGCATGAAAAGCCTAAATAAAAGGATCTTTTTTACCGAATGCGCCTACGCGCTGGGCCTTGCCGGGCTGGCGATGGGCACCGCCCTGATGGAAGCTGCGGATTTCGGCGTTTCCATGGTGGTAGCACCCGCGTATCTGGTGTACCTCACGCTGTCTCAAACGCTTGGCTTTTTTACCTTCGGCATGGCGGAATACACGCTTCAGGCGGTTCTGCTGATTGTTCTGACAATTGTTCTGCGCCGGTTTCGGATATCATGGCTGTTTTCCATCGTCACCGCCGTGCTCTATGGCTTTCTGCTGGACGGGGCCATCGCGCTCGTAAGCCTGTTTGCCCCGCCGCTGCCCGCCTTCCGGCTGGCGGCCTATCTGCTGGGAATGCTCCTGTGCTCTGCCGGGGTTTCGCTCCTGTTCCATACCTACCTCGCGCCGGAGGTATATGAGCTGTTTGTCAAGGAGCTGTCCGCAAAATACGGCTGGAACATCCACAAAATCAAAACCTGTTACGATTGTGTAAGCTGCCTTGTAGCCGTTATGATGTCTTTCGCCTTTTTCGGGCCGTGGCATTTCGAGGGGGTCAAAGCGGGCACTGTTGTGTGCGCCCTGCTCAACGGTTGGCTGATTGGCCGCTTCACTTATTTTTTCGAAAACCGGTGGGAATTTCGGGACGCTCTGCCCGCCCGGCGTTATTTTGTGGCCGGGTGAGGGGATGCGAGATGCCACCTCTCTTTATCCGCGCCTAGCTCCTCCTCAACCCTGTGAATCAGCCCGCTTAGCGGCATCTTCAGCTCATGAGGAGAAAAATCCTATTTTTGCGCTCCTGCCATGTCTTACTTTGCTGGTGTCAGTTGTGAGCATCGGGCTTATTATTCTGGTAAAATACAAAGGACCAGCTGGTATCCTTAGATCTGATCCCCGAAATCGGTCGTTTAACGCTTTGTGATAGATGAAAAATATCATAAGCCGCCAATCCATGATCTTCTCTTTTATTTCAATCCTTATATTTGCGTAATCCAAGAGGAAGGCCTCTAGCGTCTAAAACAGTTCTGACTCCCCATATGCCCGACAGTTCATCTCGCACCGGCTTGGGCTTCTGCCTTATCCCGCCCCATACAAATATCCGATATACAGCGCGTACATCACCAGCAGAACAACGCCCTGCCAACGGTACAGCTTTTTTCCCACAAATCCCGGCACGGCCAGCAGTAGGGACACCAGCAGCATCACAGGGATATCCACGTCCATAAAGCCCGGCTGCGCCTCCATTGGGCGGATCAGCCCCGCAACGCCGGAAACCAGCACAATATTCAGGATGTTCGCGCCGATTACATTACCAAGAGCTATTGCCGCATGACGTTTTCTCAGCGCCGTAACGGCTGTAAGCAACTCCGGCAGGGAGGTCCCCAGTGCGATCATGCTGATGGAGATTACGCGCTCCGGAACCAAAAGCAGGCGCGCGATGGCCGAGCCGTTATCCACCAGCAGGGTTGCGCCCACAAACAGCATGCACGCCGAAAACGCCGTCAGCACCAAATCGCCCGCCGCGCGACCCTCCGGCGCGTCCTTTGCATCAGGCTGCCGCTCTTTTTTCGCCTGCCGGCAGCTTTGCGCTGTGTAGAGCACAAACAGGAAAATCAGCGCAGCCGCGCCGAAGCGGGTGATGCCGCCGCCCGTCAGCACCAGCAGGGCATAGGCACAGGCCGCCAGAAAGAATTGCGAGTAGCTTCTTCGAAAGCCTTCAAAGTCCCCCATCGACGGGCGGATGGCCTGAACCGCTCCCGCGACCAGCGCGGTGTTGCAGATGACCGAGCCCACGGCGTTGCCCGCCGCCATTTCCGCATGCCCCTGAAAGGACGCCGTCGCCGAAACCAGCAGTTCCGGCAGCGTGGTGCCAACGCTTACCAGCGTCGCGCCTATCAGCATCTCGGAAAGCCCGAACCGCTTTGCAATCCTCACAGCCGCGTCCACAAACAGGCTGCTGCCTACCACCAGCAGAACCAGCCCCATCGCAAACAGCAAAAAAGTCAACCCTATCCCTCCTTCTCCATGAGCGTCGCGCCCAAGGGGGGGTAAGGTATTCCTATGAACGCCGGTTGAAAAACATACGTATATGCTCCCGTCGAAGCGCTATGCGCGTCGAGGCCTTTCCGTTCTCACTCTTCGTTTTTTCAGGCGTTGCGCCCCATCTCATAGGCCTGGCGCATTGCTGGGGAGCTTTGGATGTCGCCGGCATTCCATACCCCTGCGCCATACACGACGCCCCTCTCCTTCGCGCCCGGCAGGCAATCCTCCGTAAAGCCGCGCAGGCCGTCAACGGTCCTTTCCAGCTTGTGCGCGTCCGTGTCCGCCGCAGTAATCAGGAAATAGAATTCCTTGTCCCACATCTCGGTGTAGCGCGGCACGGTGCGGTCAATCAGCGTTTTAAGCTGCGCGTCCATGGTGTAAAAGTATACGGGCGTGGCCAGCACGAGCACATCCGCCGCGACCATTTTGTCAAGGATTTCTTCCATATCGTCCCGCTGCACGCATTTGTGGGTGCGGTTGCACGCGCCGCAGCCCATGCAGTAGTCAATCGTCCTGTCGCGCAAAAAAATCTTTTCGGCCCGGTGCCCCGCCTCCGCCGCGCCGCGTATAAACTCGTCGCAAAGCGTATCGGAATTGCCGTGCCGGCGCGGGCTGGCTGATACAATCAAAATATTCTTCCCCATCGGTCTTTCCTCCAATCAAATTACGGTTGACGCGGATTGGTTCCCGTGCTACAATCATGCTATCACTTAAAGCAAACTTTAAGTCAAGCGCATTTCCATCAATCGCGAAATATTGGAGGAATTCCGCATGCTGTATACCATCAGCGAAGCGGCAAGCCAGATCGGCCTGACCGCGCCGACCCTTCGGTTTTATGATAAGGAAGGGCTGCTGCCCTTTGTGGACAGGAGCAAAAGCGGCATACGCATGTTCAAACCGTCAGACATCGAGTGGCTCCGGCTGATCGAGTGCCTGAAGGCGACGGGCATGCCTATTAAGGATATCAAGCAGTTTATCGACTGGTATATGGTAGGCGACTCCACACTGAGCGAGCGCCGCGATATGTTTTACGAGCGCAAGCGGGCCGTGGAGGCGCAGCTTCAGCAGCTTCAGCGCACGCTGGATACCATTCGCTACAAGTGCTGGTTTTACGACACGGCCGTGGAGGCGGGCAGCTCGGAGGCAGCCCAGCAGTTCCCGCTGGATAAAATGCCGGAGGCCATCCGCAGGTACAAGCTCGCCCTGCATTCAGAGGAAGAATAAGAGAACATAAGGGGTTTCAACACTAAAACCCCGTCATGGGCTTCGCCCTTGACCCAAAATGAGCCGCAGCTGCGCTTTTGCGCGGCTCGTTCCATTTTCAGAGAACAGCCCCCTTTCGTGCGGGATTCGCGTTCTTCCTTCACTCCATCCAATCCAGCTGTATCGCAGTCGCGGCCTGTTCAACATCCGTGGCCCTCACATAGCCGTATGTTCCGTCCAAATCCATCAGCCAGCTAATCTCGTCCCTTGGCACAACCACATACAACCAATCGCCGCGCTCGCAAAGCACATGCATCTTCGTACCCGCTTCAAGCTCCGCCGCCGTGCCTTCCAGCCAGCCCGTTCCCTTTTTAAGCGAAGCAGGCCGGCGGTTTGCCGCAACGGTCAGCGGCTTATACTGCTCCAGCAGCTTCATCGCGCAGTCGGTACCTTCATACTGCACGTACGCGCCGCTCATGTATCCCTCCTCCAGCCCTATTTGCACATGCACCCAAGGCGAGGGGTCGCCAGGCAAAAGCTCCAACACCCTGACCAGCGTTCCGGCTTCATAGGTTCCCAGGTCTTTGGAGCGCGACGAGGTTTTGGCCCGCAGGTGCACGTTGGAGGCCACGCCGATCCCCTCGGGAATCGCGTACCCGCCCGCCGCGCGGCAGCCCTCCAGATCTTTGGGAAATGCCTCCGCGTCGATGAAGTCCAGGTATTCGGGAATGACGGCCTTTACAATCTCCTCCGCAGCGGGCGCGCCCGCGGAGTATATGGTCGCATGATACCATCGGGTCCCGGCGTCCATGCGTTCTCCCTTGCCGTCGATAACGACGCCCTCGCCGGTTTCCACGTTCATCCGGCGGTACTCCGTAAGGCGGCATAGGGCGCTTTGCCTCTCAAAGCCCGGGGACACAACGAAACGCTCGCTCTCCACGTCCGAGATGGGGTATACGATGCCAAACTCCCACTTGCTCACATCACAGGTGATAAACAGGTCACGTTTTTTCAGCAACGCCTTTTCCCCGACGGGCAGCACGCGCCAACCGCCATCCCCGTCCTCCGTCAGCATTACCAGCAGGCGGTCGTCATCCCTGCCAAAGGCGGCCAAGCCCCGGTTATTCATGGTTCGCTCGCCGTAGCGCCGCATGGCCCCGCTCAGGCACGTCCATCCCTCCAGCTTCGGATGTGCAAACGCCTGGGCCAGCTCTTCCGGCGTCTCACCGTTAAACAGCGTCACCGTACAGTTGGTTCCCCTGTCCTTTACCGTATAGGCGGTAATTCCCGGCTCGGGCCTAGACAGCTTCTTTTCCAGCGTCAGCCCGTTTTGCGCAAGCACCTCGTCGCGCCACTGGAAAAGGCTGGGCGGCCAGTCGCCCTCCCCGCCGTAGCAGGAGGTGAAAAACGCCTGAACGGCCTCCGCCGCGCCGATACCGCCGGCCGCCAATCCGCTTTCCAGCCCGTCCTCAAGGGTTACGCCCTGCGTGGTCAGCATTTCCAAAAGTCCGTCCCGCGCTGTTTGATCCCATGTCCGAAACCAGTCCTTCTCCTCCGCAGTGGATAATATCCACCTTACGGTGCCCTCGCCGGGATACCCGCTGTAACCGCTGCCAAACGGCGTAGCGCCGTCCTTGCACTCTCCGCTGTCCCTGTCGAAGGAGGCGCTGTACACCCACTGCGGGTGCTCCTTGGGCCAAAACGTGACGCTTCGCTCGGTTTCCGTTTCGGCCACCCGATAGTCAAACCCGTTCTCCGCCTCTTCATAGGAATAGCCATAAACCTCGGTCAGCAGGGATTTGGCCGATAGCATGGCTTCCTCCTCCTGCGCCTGAGCGCCGGGAGAAAGCGGAGCCAGCGCCAAAAGCAGCGCGAAAAGCAGCGTCAAACCTCGTTTTTTCATATTGCTTTCCTCCTTATGGCATTATGCCGGAGCCGCCGTATGTTGTTCTTCCCTCGGCGTACTGGATGACGCGCACCTCGGGCGTTACCTCCGCCACAAATTTCGAAAAGGCGTCGTCTCCGCCGACAAGCCCCATGAAAGTCAGAAAGTGCATTTTTCCAAATTTATCTTCATCAGCATATTGCATAGCCTCAATCCTGTCGGCCGCGCCGGGATTAAGCGTGTCCGCAAAGTCCAGCAGGTAGCGGGCGACTTCCTCCTGCGTCTCTGCGTCGTTTTGATACAGATTGCTGTCCGACCAGGAATAATCCCAGAACGTCGCGTCCGTGTTAAGGTAACGCACATGTCCGCTTTCACTAAAAATCGCCCTGCTTCCCGGCCCGTTTTCCTCCCGGAGGGCGCTGACGGAATATTCGCCGTCCTGACGCGTAACCTCAAACGTCAGGTCATTCGTCAAATCCCATTGCAGGTATTCCATCTGGGCCAGTTCTCTGAAGTAGGCGATCGCGTCCGCCTCGTCCGCGACGCTTCGCGGGGTGAAGCCCGCACTTTGGCTGATGGCCGGTATCGCAGGCGGCACGTGGTATTCCGCCGTGGCGAAAGCGCCCACCAAAAGCAGGCAGGCCGTTACGGAAAACGCGGTGGCCAGCACCCTTTTCACCTGTCCGCTGCGTAAAATGGCGCGCACGCGCGTTTTAAGCCTCCGTCCCGTCATGGTCATCCCCGTGGCAAGCACCGCCACGCCGGGCGCGTTCCGCCGCGCCGCCGCCAGCACCAGAATATTTGCGTAGGCCTTTTTCTGCGCCTCATCCATGCCCTTCACCACACGGTCGTCGCATGCCAGCTCGCCGTCCGTCCGGCTCATATTGGCGGCCAGCCATACCAGCGGATTAAACCAGTGCACAACGCAGCACGCGAGCCTGAGCAGCGCCCACAGGTGGTCGCGGCCCTTCAGGTGGCATACCTCGTGCTCAAGCACCTGAATCACGTCCTGGGGCGCGGCGGTCAGCGGCAGCGCGATATAGGGCCGAAACACGCCCACCAGACAGGCGCTGGGCAACGGATCGGTAAAATAAACGGGGATGGCCTTCACGCCGCGCCGCGCGCAAAGCGTGTCATACTGCTCCTTAAGCTTGCCGGAAACCGGCTCGATTCGGTCGGCCCTAAGCCTGTGGCGGAAACGCAGGTTTGAAGCTATAAACCATCCCATCGCCAGCGCCACGCCAAGCAGGTACACCCGCATCAGCCTTATTGGGAGCATCCCGTTTCTGATAGAGCCGTAAAACTCGAACAGGCGGCTGGTCAGCGGATCCTCCCGCCCGCTCCGGCTTCGTTCCTCGGCCCAGAAATACGCTTCCCGGCTCGCGTCCGAAAGGCGTACCTGTATCTGGCCTCCGATGGGGCGAACCGCCTGATCGGGCGAATAGGCCGAGCGGATTTCGTTGATGGCGGGGTTGGGCAGCGCCAGCGGGCACAGCAGGCGGACCGCCACCAGCAGCCACGCGAAATAGATCGCGCGGTTGCCCACCGGCCCGCGCAGAAATTTTCGCACAGGAATCATCAGCACAATAGCGATACTCGCCATCAGCGTGGCTTCCAGCAGAAAGTTATAGATCGTCGCGGTACGCATATGCCTTCCTCCTTACTTCTTTATCCTCGCTTTGCATCAAATCAACCATCTCCCGCATTTCATCCACGGAAATTTCACCGGAATCCACAAGGCTGTTGATCAAAAGCGTCGCCTTGCCTGAAAACACGCGCGATAAAAACCGCCTCGTCTGGTCCGACGCCGCTTCCCCGCGCGATATTCTGGGCGTGTAGCGCTTTACGTCCCCGCTTTCGTCCACAACCACGCTACCCTTATCCCGCATACGCTTGAGCAGCGTAATGACGGTATGCCGCGTCCAGCCAGTGGCCGGCTCCAACGCTTTGGTAATCTCGGCCATGGTGCGCGGCGCGTTTTCCCACAGAACCTCCATAATTTTCCATTCAGCCTCGGTACATTGCACAGGCAAGATAACCCTCCTCTCTGTTGTTGACAATTGTCTACTCAAAGGATACATCTGTCTACTCTCTTTCGTCAAGTGATTAAATGTAACAATCTTCCATCTTGATCGTTCCGAAACTCCATGTCATTCTTTCAGAAACATTTCGTCTTTTGCTTGTGCATCATTCCCAAGCATCCTTAATCCGCTTGATTTATTTTGTATATTTTGAACAATTTTTTATATTTCTTTTATTATATATGATGTTTTCATTGCGGTGGCTGGACAACCGGGTGAAACAATGCTATCCTGCAATCGTGAAACATTGGTTCGGATTATCGGTGCATTTTTTGTAATAAAATATACCGTGTCTGTTCCAATTCCTGTCCGTTCTCTTTATTCCCAACTTAAAAAGGAGGAACCATCATCATGAAAAAGCTGCTGTCCGTGGCCCTCGCGCTAGCTATGCTCATGGCCTTCGCGTCCTTCCCCGCCGTAGCGGAGGGCGAGCCGGTCAAGATCTCGCTGTACTATTCCGATAACGCCACGCTGCCCTTCCAGGAGGACTGGCTGACGGTCAAGACCATCGAGGAAACGTTCAACGTGGACCTGACCTTTGAGGTGATTCCCATCGCAGATTACACCACCAAGGTTTCCACGGCGCTCAACGTCGGTGGCAATACCGTGCCGGACGTCATCCTCTACCAGACCACTAAGGGCGAAAACGGCTCGTTGGCGCTCAACGGCGCGCTGGTGCCTATCGGGGATTACAGCGACTGGACGCCCAACTTCAACGCCCGCGTGGAAGAGTTTGGCCTCAAGGACGCGGTTGACGAGCTCAGGCTCAGCGACGGTAAGCTGTACTACCTGCCCTCCCTGACCGATATTCCCTTCTACGATGGCGGCCTCATTCTGCGCCAGGACTATCTGGAGCAAAAGGGCCTGGAGGCACCCAAAACCTTCGACGAGCTTTACGAAATTCTCAAGGCCTATAAGGCGGATAACCCCGATTCTTACCCGCTGACCATTCTTGCCGGCCCGCGCGTGCTCTACCGCATGACCATGCCCTCCTTCGGCGTAAGTCTGGGCAAGAACGGCGCCTCCGGCACCAACACCCTCAGCTGGGATTACGAGAACAAGACCTTCTTTGAGGGCGCGGTCAGCGATCAGTACAAGGCCTACATCACCTTCTTTGCCAAGCTGTACGCCGAGGGCCTGCTCGACCCCGAAATGGCCGATCCCATCGATGGCGACCGCTGGACCCAGAAGATGGCGACCGGCGCCGCCATGGCGACCTACGCCTACTACGATCAGATCGGCGGCGTGACCGCGGCCTCTGAAATCGAAGGCTTCAAGCTCAACATGTATCCCTCCCTGGCGGGCCCCGCCGGCGCGCACCACCAGCCCAAGAGCTCTACAGGCCAGGGCATTCTGTTCCCCTCCAAAACCGCGCAGCGTGAGGATTTTGAGCAGGTCGTCCGCGCGATCGACGCCGCCTTCTTCTCCGAAGAGGCCGCCAAGATCTGGTGCCTGGGCGTGGAAGGCGTCACCTATACCGAAAAAGACGGCGTTGTGACGTATTCCGACGAACTCGTCAACTCTCCCGACGGCGTGTACAAGACCCTCCAGGTTAAATATGGCTGCGGCTCGGACGTAACGCAGATGGTATGGTATAACGCCCGCGAAATGACCAAGTACGATCAGAACTATGCCGACATCAACGCCGCCGTGGCCGCCATGGGCGACGTTATCCAGCCCATCCCGCCCACGCCGCTGTTTGACGATCTGACCGCAGAGGATGCCGGCATGCTCCAGACCCCGCTGAGCGATGCCTGGGAAGTCTGGAACGACGCGTTCCTGACCGGTAAAAAATCTATCGATACCGACTGGGATGCCTACGTGACCGAAATGAAGGACAAGGGCATCGAGGAGTTCTGCAAGCTTTATAACGACCATTTGGCGAAGTGAATGCCGTTTTAAGGCGGCGCGCCCGCTGCCCCGACGGTTTTCCTGTCACCTGAACTGAAGCGGGCCGCACCATGGGTATCCGTGGTGCGGCTTTGCTATCCCACCTCGCCCAAGGAGGTGCCCGTATGGACGCTCGCACAAAGGAGCCGGCGCCGGTCAATCCCGCCAGTCCCGTCAAAGCGGAAACCTTCCGCGCTCACTTCACGCGGTATTGGCAGCTTTACGCCATGCTTTTGCTCCCTGTGGTTTATTTTATCCTGTTTAAATATGTGCCGATGTTTGGCAATGTCCTCGCGTTCCGCCGCTACCGGCCGGGACTTGGCCCGTATGGCACGGAATGGGTCGGCTTTCGGTATTTTGAAAAATTCATGACCGACCGCGCCTTCTGGCAGGCCTTCCAGAACACGCTGACACTCTCCCTTTTAAACCTGTTGGTCAACTTCCCCGTTCCCATCATCTTTGCCGTCATGCTCAACGAGGTTGGGCACCTTCGCTTTAAAAAGCTGGTGCAGACCGTCAGCTATATGCCTCGCTTCATTTCCACGGTGGTTGTCATCGCCATCCTAGGCGAAATTCTCTCGCCATCCTCCGGGCTGCTCAACAATTTTCTTCAAAATGTGTTTGGCATTAAGCCCATCTATTTCATGAACGAGCCGCAGTATTTCCGCGCCCTGTATGTGCTTACGGATACATGGCAGTTTACCGGATGGACGGCGATTATCTATCTGGCCGCCATCACCGGCATCTCCAACGACCTGTTTGAGGCCGCCACCATCGACGGCGCGACGCGTTTCCAGCAAATTCGCTACGTTACCATTCCCTCGATTTTACCCACCATCATGGTCATGTTCATCCTGAGCGTCGGCCGCCTTTTATCGCTCGGCTTTGAAAAGGTGCTTCTGATGTACACGCCCACCAACTCCTCCGTATCCGACATCATCGATACGCTGGTCTACCGCACTGGCCTTGCTAACCAGAATTACTCCTACGCCACGGCTATCGGCCTTTTCAGCGGCGTCATCGGCGTCGTTTTGGTTACGTTCAGCAACTGGCTCAGCCGCAAAACCACCGGCGACGGCATTTATTAAGGAGGGTGCGGCATGCTAAAAAAACAACGCAACGCAATCCACAGGGGTGCGGGCAGCATGGCGCTGGATATCGTCATCTATACGGTGATGGTGCTGACGCTGCTGGTGTGCCTGGTTCCATTCCTCTATATGCTCGCGCTTTCGCTGTCGGACGCGAAGGCCATCGTCAACAACCAGGTTTCGCTGTGGCCCGTCGGGTTCAATCTGGGCTCCTACGAGCAGATCGTTACTTACCCGCACTTCTTCCGCGCATATGGCAACACGTTTTTCTACACCGCCGCCGGAACCGCCATCTCGCTTTTAATGACGATGCTGTTCGCCTACCCGCTCAGCAAAACGTTTCTGCGCGGGCAAACCATCTTCATGAAGATGGTCATCGTCTCTATGTTTTTCTCCGGCGGCCTGATTCCCAACTTCCTGCTGATCTCAAGCCTGGGCCTTACCGGCACGGTATGGGCGATGCTTCTGCCCTTTGCCATCAACCAGTTTAACCTCATCATCCTAGTAAACTTCTTTAAGGCCCTGCCGGGTGAGATTGAGGAAGCCGCGCTGATCGACGGCCTGAACTACTTCGGCATCCTGTTTCGCATCGTGGTGCCGCTTTCCACCGCGGCGCTGGCCACGGTGGGGCTTTACACGGCTGTATTTTTCTGGAACGACTGGTTCAACGGGCTTTTGTACCTCAACTCCGCGCAGTATCCGGTCATGCTGTTTTTGCGCAACATCGTCAACGGCACGGCCATGCTGGGCGACGCGGCGGGCTTCGGCGACAAATCCACCATCGCAATCTCCATCAAGTCCGCCGTCATTATGACCTCCACGCTGCCCATCATCATCCTGTATCCCTTCCTGCAAAAGTATTTTGTCAAGGGCCTGACCGTCGGCTCCGTCAAGGGCTGAGCCCGGAAAGCGAGAACGCATGATACAACTCAACGGAATCGATACCGAGCAAATCAATCCACGCACCGCGCATATCGACAGGGAAAGCACGGAAGGCATGCTCAGGCTCATTAATCGCGAGGACCGGCAGGTGGCCGGGGCGGTGGAGCAGGAAATTCCACATATTGCGCGGGCTGTGGACGCGATTTATGAAAAAATCGCCTCCGGGGGCCGTCTGGTCTACTGCGGCGCGGGCACGTCCGGTAGGCTTGGCGTGCTGGACGCGGCGGAATGCCCGCCCACCTACGGGGTGCCCTACGGGCTGGTACAGGGCCTCATTGCCGGGGGCCAGCTTGCCCTGACGCGTGCCGTAGAAGGCGCGGAGGACCGCTATGAGGAAGGCCGGCGCGACCTGGAGGGCATAGGTTTTTCTCAGACGGACGCGCTGGTGGGCATCGCGGCCAGCGGACGCACGCCCTATGTGCTGGGCGCGCTGGACTACGCCCGCGAGCTTGGCGCCGTGTCCATCGGGCTTACCAGTTGTCATGGCAGCGAGCTTTCACGCCATGCGGATATCACGATCGCGCCCCTGACGGGGCCGGAGGTGATCACCGGCTCGACGCGCATGAAGAGCGGCACGGCCCAAAAGCTGGTTCTCAACATGCTCTCTACCGCAACAATGATCAAGCTGGGCAAGGTATACGGCAACCTGATGGTAGACGTTCAGGCCGCCAATGAAAAGCTTGTTCAGCGGGCCGTTTCCATCGTGATGTCGGCGACGGGCGCGGACGAGGCGCTGGCGCGTGGCACGCTCAGCCGGTGCGGCTTCAGCTGTAAGCATGCCATCGTAATGCTGCTTTTGGGCGTGGATGAAACAGGGGCAAAAGCAGCCCTGGAGAAGGCGCGGGGCCATATCTCCAGGGCCGTGAGGGAATAGCGAGGTGCTCAGGGGCGCTGGTCGCCCACCTTATGCGGCTTGCAGATGTTGTAGCTGTTTTCCAGCCGAACCTTAGCGCGGTGGTAATCCAGATGCGCCACGGCGGTGTAAAGCACGTCAACCAGCGTGAGCTGGGCGATACGGCTGCTCATGGCCCCGCTGCGGCGGTACACCTCCGGGCAGGAGGTGTACAGCGCGTAATCCGCCATCGCCACCATGGGGTGCCGCCCAAACTGCGTCACGCTTACCAGCGTCGCGCCGCTGTCTCTGGCGATTTTCATCATTTCCACCACTTCTTTGGTCGCGCCGGAGTGTGAAAAGAAAATGGCGACGTCTCGCGGCGTCAGGTTGGCGGCATAGGTGAGCTGAATGTGAAAATCCCGGCAGTTGACAACGTTCATGCCGATGCGCAGCAGCTTGTCGTACAGGTCCTCCGCCACCAGCGCCGACGCGCCCACACCGAACAGCTTGACGGATTCGGCGCGGATGACGCGGGATGCAACCTGCTTGATCTGCTCCGGGTCCAACAAGCTCATGGTGTCCTCAATGGCCTGTATGCTTCCGTTCTTGACCGTCTCGGCCATCTGCTCCACAGTGGAGTGGGTGGAAATATCCGCATATAGGGTTTCCTGCGCGCTATGCCGGGGGTCCTGCTGAGCGTTAAGCTCCGAAAAAAGCTGCTTTTTTAAGTCCTTCAGCCCATAAAAGCCCAGCGTTTTGGCAAAGCGCACCCATGCCACCTGGCTGACCCCGGACGCTTCCGCCAGGGACGCAATGGGCATATGAAACACGCTGTCCAGATGTGCCAGGAAGTAGGTTGCCACCTTTTTTTCAGATGGGCAGAGGGTATCGTAGATGTCCCGGGTACGCACCGCGATGCTGGTCATAGGCTCACCTTCCCCATCACTACGGGATGCCTCGCGCCTGTAGCGGCGGGCACGTTGTTGCAAACGCCATGCAGGCATTCGTTGGCAAGCACGGCAAAGGCTACCGCCTCCTTCGCGTCGCTGTCCAGCCCCACGTCCTCGTTGGTCAAAACGGGCATGGGCAGGCTTCGGCGCAGATAACCCAGCAGCGTCGGGTTCCTGCTTCCGCCTCCCCCCACGATCAGGCGGTCGGGCGGCACGGCGCAAAAGCGCTCGACGCCCAAACGCACGCATTCGGCGGTAAAGCGCGTGGCGGTCGCCAGCATATCCGCCATGGACAGACCCAGCTCCTCTCCCCTTAGGATCAGCCGCTTGACATACGCATCGCCATAGCGCTCGCGGCCGGTGGTTTTGGGCGGCGGCGTTTGCAAATAATCATCGTCCAGCAGAAACGCAAGCAGCGCTTCGCTCGCCGCGCCGGACGCCGCCAGCGTCCCGCCCTCGTCCCACCGCAGCCTTCCTCCGGTCATGCGGTACGCGAGCGCGTCCATCACCATGTTGCCGGGTCCAGTATCAAACGCATAGGTATCCGCAAGCCCGCCCCCGCGCGGCAGCACCGTGAGGTTGCCGATGCCTCCAACGTTTTGCAAGCCCACCGTGGCGGCGGGGTCGCGGTAGAGCAGGTACTCGGTATAGGGCACCAGGGGCGCGCCTGAACCGCCCGCTGCCAGGTCGCGCACCCGGAAATCGCTTACCACCGGGCAGCCCATACCCTCGCAAATCACCGATGGCTCTCCCAGTTGAAGGGTGCCGCGCACGGCAAAGCCCAGGTAGTCCTCCATGTCCGGCGCGTGGTACAGCGTCTGCCCATGGCTGCCGACAAAATCCACAGCTTCCGGTTCTACTCCAGCCTGGCGGCACACCTCAAGGCACGCGTCCAGCGACAGCTTTCCCATCAGGAAATGGAACAAGCAAGCCTCGTGCGTGCCGCCGCTCTCACCGCCCGCCAGCCGCAGAATGGCCTCCCTCAGCTCCGGCGAATAGGGCAGCGATACAAATCCGTGCTGGCGCACCTTGGTGGAAAGGCCCCAGCCGTCAATCTCCACCAGCGCCGCATCCATACCATCGGCGGAGGTGCCGCTCATCAGGCCGATGGCGAGAAACGTCGGTTTATCCCAAAGGGTGGCAAGTGCTTTCATGACTCCGCTCTCCGTTCGGAAATTTTATTTCGTCATCATTGTACGCTTACGGAACTTTATTTGTCAAGGCGGGATGATTATGTTTCAGCTTGGAATCGAACGCATCGGGGAATTTGAGGGTGTCTTTCGCGGTAAGCGCCTGGGACTCATCACCTCGCCGTCCGGCACGGATACGCGGCTGAGGTCCTCCGCCGGGCTGCTCAGAGAGCGGTTCCGGCTTCTGGCGCTGTACGGCCCGGAGCACGGCGTGCGCGGCGCGGCGGACGCGGGCGAGCTGGTGGACGAACCCCCGCGCGATCCGCGCACCGGTCTGCCTGTCTACAGCCTGTACCGGAAGGATGGCCAAAGCATGACCGCCGGTATGGTCGCGGATGTGGACGCGTTGGTGTATGATATTCAGGACCTCGGCCTCAGGTTTTACACGTATATTTCCACGCTGCTGGGCGCGTTGCGCGACTGCGCGCGCTTCCAGAAGGAGCTGATCGTGCTGGACCGGCCCGCCCCGCTGGGCGGCGCGTATGTGGAGGGCGGGCTTTTGCGCGGGGGCTTTGAAAGCTTCGTCGGCTGCTGTAAAATTCCCATCCGCTACGGCTTGACGGCGGGCGAATTCGCGCGCATGGCAAATGTCGAACTCGGTATCGGGTGCGCTCTGACGGTCGTTCCCATGTCGGGCTGGCGGCGCGATTTTCTGTTTCCCGAGCTGGGTTATCCCTTCCTGATGCCAAGCCCGTCCATTCCCAACTTTCATAACGCCGTTCTGTACGCGGGTACCTGCCTGGTGGAGGGCACAAACCTGTCCGAGGGGCGCGGCACGGCGGACCCGTTTGCCCTGATTGGCGCGCCCTATGTGGACGCGCTCCGGCTGTGTGCGGCGGTGGAAGCGCTTGGGCTTTCCGGTCTGATTGCCACGCCCGCGTATTTCACCCCTACGGCAGGCAAGCATGCGGGCACCCCCTGCCAGGGCGTGCATCTGCACCTGACCTATGCGCGCTGCTACTCCGCCGTGCGCGCGGGCGTTCTGCTGATCGACCTGGTGCGCTCGCTCTGGCCGGATGACTTTGCCTTTAATCCGCCTCAGCCTGGTCAATCCCTGCCCGCCATCGACCTTTTAAGCGGCAGCGCTGAGCTGCGCGAGGGCCGGCCCGTTAATGCCCTTTTAGACGAATGGGAAGCGGAGAGCGCCGCGTTTCAGTGCCGCACAGAGACCTATTATCTATACTAAAGGGAGGAAAAAACATCATGACCCTGGAACAGCAAATCGGCCAACGGCTGGTGGTTGGCTTTCCCGGCTACGCTATCCCGGACGAGCTGCGCGCGCTGGTGCGCGAATGCCATGTGGCAAATATCATTCTGTTCGGGGAAAACATCCGCGATAACGCCCAGCTTGGGCAGCTATGCGAGGACTTACAGGCGCTGGTGCAATCCGAAACAGGAACGCCCGCCCTCATCACCATCGATCAGGAGGGCGGTGTGGTCAGCCGCCTTGGAAAGGACGCGGCGGTCGTTCCCAGCGCCATGTGCGTAAGCGCCACAGGCAATCCGCAAAACGCATACGAGGCGGGTCGGATTACAGGCCGGGAGCTTGCCGCGCTTGGCGTTAACTTCGACCTTGCGCCCGATATGGACGTCAACAGCAATCCCCACAACCCCGTGATTGGCGTTCGCAGCTACGCAAGCGACCCCGATACAGTCGCCGCTTACGGCACGCGGATGGCTCAGGGTCTGCTGGACGGGGGCGTGCTTTGCTGCGCCAAGCACTTTCCCGGCCATGGGGATACGGCTGTGGATTCCCACCTGGGCCTGCCCGTGGTGGACAAGAGCCTGAGCGAGCTGGAAGCCTGCGAGCTCATTCCCTTTCTGGCCGCCATCCGCGCGGGCGTTCCCGCCGTGATGACCACGCACATTCTGTTTCCCCAGCTAGAGCCGGGGCGCATACCCGCCACGATGTCCCGGCGGATCATTACCGGCCTTTTGAAGGAACACCTTGGCTTTGACGGCCTTGTGATCAGCGACTGCATGATGATGCAAGCCATCCAGAAGGATTACGGCACCGTAAACGGCATTGTGGCGGCCGTGGACGCGGGCGTGGATTTGGTTTTCACCTCCCACAGCATTGATTATGCGCGGCAGGCATGCGGCGCGCTCAGGGAAGCGCTTGAGGCCGGACGGCTGAGCCGGGAGGAAATGGCCGCCTCGGCGGAAAAAATCCTCAGGTACAAGCAGGCGATCAAGGCTCCCTCCTTCGGCCCGGAGATCGTCGGGTGCGCCAGCCACCGTCAGGTTGTGCGCCGTATCATGGACGAGGGGCTGACGCTGGTAAAGGCTCCTCTTGGCCACTGCCCGCCGCTCGGCGACCGTCCCCTCTTCCTTGGTTGCCATCCGTTCAGGCCCACCCTCGCCTCTAACCCGGAGGACAACAGCGTCAGCTTCCCCAAAACAATGCGGGAAAAGTTGGGCGGCGATGCGATTTCCACACCCGTGAACCCCACGGATGTGGAAATCGAAGCCATTTGCGGCCAGGCGCGGGGACACAGCGCCCTGGTCATCGGCACCTACAACGGGCATATCAAACAGGGGCAGCTGCGCCTCGTACGCGCCCTTGCGGAGCTTAACACGCCTGTGACCTGCGTTGCGCTCCGCAATCCCTACGACCTGCTTGACCTGCCGCAAAACGTTACCTGCGTAGCGGCCTACCAATATGACGATCTGAGCATGGACGCGGTCGCGCGCCTGCTGAGCGGTGGGCTTACGCCCAGAGGCAGGCTGCCTGTCGGCTGAAAGGAGGCGAGCCTGATGCAAACCCTCTTTGCCGGCTGGGACGGCGGCGGCACCGCTACGGGCGTCGCCTGTGTGGACGCCGCCGGAAATACGCTTGCGGAAAGCCGGTTCGGCCCTTTAAATCTTAACGGCTCAGACGCGGAAACCATTGAGAAGACCGTGCGGGACTGCCTGGCGTGGATGCGGAGCACAGGCGCATGCGCCGGCCTGTGCGTTGGCGCTGCGGGTGTAAGCAACGCGCGGGCGGACGCCCTTTTGCGCATGCTGCTTGTCCGGAACGGATACCACGGGCCCTTGCGCCTCGCGGGCGATCATGAAATCGCCCTGGCGGGCGCGGTGGGCGGGCCCGGAGCGGTGATTGTGGCCGGCACAGGCTCGGTATGTTACGGCCGAAACGCGCGGGGTGAAACGGCGCGCAGCGGCGGCTTCGGCCACCTTGTGGACGACGGAGGCAGCGGTTACGCTATCGGCCGGGATATTCTCGGCGCGGTACTGCGCGCGGCGGACGGCCGCGTTGGCCCAACCATGCTTACCAAAGCCGTGGCTAGCGAGCTCGGCTCCGCAAAGCCCGGCGACCTGGTTTCCTATATTTATCATCAAAACCGTGCAAAGGCGGATATCGCGCGTCTCGCCATGCTGCTATCGCCTGCCGTCGAGGCGGGCGACAGCGCCGCCACGGCCATAGCGGACAGGGCGGCCGGCGAGCTGTGCGCCCTCGTCTCGGCGGTATTAACGCGTCTGGATATGCCGGATGCCGAGCTTGCGTTTCTGGGCAGTATTCTGATCAAATGCGCGCCCGTCCGACTGCGCGCGCTGTCGCTGACCGAAGCCGCCTGGCCCGGCGCGCGCCTGATCGAACCAAGACGAAACGCGGCGTGCGGCGCGGCGCTGCTTGCCAGAGAAACAAAGGAGGACGTTAACCATGCCTGATATGTTGGTAAACCTGATGCGTTTGCCCAAGGACGAACCCCTTCTGGAAGCCCTGGAAAAGGAGGGCATCCGGGTTTTTCGCGCCCTCGCGCCGGATAAGCTGCGCATCGTGCCATGGGTTCAGGAGCATTCCAGCCTGAGCGGCGCCGGAGAATGCGACGTATGCTTCAGCCATACGCCCGTAAGCTGCTTTATCGCCGCTGAGGGCTCAAAAATCATCGGCTATGCCTGTTACAACGCCACCGCTCCGGACTTTTTCGGCCCCACCCGCGTTTTGGATGAGTATCAGGGCCGGGGCATTGGCAAGGCGTTGCTTCTGCGCTCCCTGCGGGCGATGCGCGAGGAAGGCTATGCGTACGCCGTCATCGGCGGCGTTGGTCCACAGTCGTTTTATGAAAAAAGCGTCGGGGCCATCCTCATCCCGGATTCCACGCCCGGCGTGTATCAGGGGATGATTGGCAGGGGATGATTCTTCCGCCGAACTTCCTTTATCATGATGAAACCGCCGCCCGGCCAGCGCGTTGCGCGCCGCCGGGCGGCGGTTCTTTTCTAACGGTTAAGGGCCTCTCCCAGCCCGTCTACCAGTTCATTGGCAGGCCCCGCCTTCAACCTGCCATCCAGTTTTGTACTATACACGGTCGGGCCGGCCGTGCGCGGGCAACCGACGGCACGGGAGCGCTGGCCGCTAGCTTCCTGCTACCGCGCCTGCCTCGACCTGGCCGTTCAAAGCCGCCTGCGCTCCATCGCCTTTTGCTGTATTTCAACGGGCGAATATCACTTTCCGGGCGAACAGGCGGCGCAAATCGCGGTGAACGCCGTGCGCAACCACAGCGCAGTAAAAAATGATGAAATAAAGGTGATCTTCAATGTCTTCAGCTCCAGAGACGAAGCGCTTTATAAAAATCTTCTTGGCACAGCTTAAGCAGCTTGGCAAGGAGCTTGAAATGGCGGACGCCGTTTTGGTGGGCGCGGGCGCGGGACTGTCCGCCTCGGCCGGGTTAAGCTACTCCGGCGAGCGGTTCACGCGCTACTTTCGGGACTTCCACAAAAAATACGGCATCGCGGATATGTATGAGGGTGGTTTCTATCCCTTCGCCACACAGGAAGAATATTGGGCCTGGTGGAGCCGGCAAATCCTGATCAACCGCTATGATGTACCCACGGGCAAGCTCTATCTCGATCTGCTGGAGCTGCTGCGCGGCAGAAACTATTTTGTCCTGACAACGAACGTGGATCATCAGTTCCAGCTCGCCGGGTTTGATAAGGAACGCCTGTTCTACACCAGGGCGATTATGGCCTGTGGCAATGCGCAAAGGCTTGCCACGCCAACACCTGTAATAATGAAGAAGCGGTTCGTCGGATGGTCTTGCAGCAGCGGAACATGCGGGTACCCAGCGACCTTTTGCCCCGCTGCCCGGCATGCGGCGGCCCCATGACCATGAACCTGCGCCGCGATGGCTTCTTTGTTCAGGACGAGGGCTGGCATGCTGCGCAACACCGCTATGACGCCTTTCTCCGCAGCCATAAGCATCGGAAGATTTTGCTGCTGGAGCTTGGGGTTGGCTTCAACACCCCCGGGATCGTCAAGTATCCGTTTTGGCTGATGGCGGCACAGAATCCCCATGCCTCCTATGCCTGCCTTAACATGGACGCGACGCCCTTTCCACGCGAGCTGAATAAACGCGCGCCCCGTCTGAAAGGCGATGTCGGCGCCACGCTGGCGGTGCTTCTGGCCATGTGATTCGGATGCTGGGCCGCCATATCTCCGGCGGCGATATCTGCAAGTTTTTTACGTAATTCAGCCTGTTTCGCATCGGAAAGCGCAGCATATTTCCGTTCCCGCAGTTCTTGACCGTTTTCTGCAAAAAAGCCTTTGACTATCATCGTGCATGAGGGTTTATACTAACCTCGTAAAAAGGACAAGGAGGTATTTCTCTCATGGAAAAAATCAAGGTCGTCCAGTATGGCTGCGGAAAGATGAGCAAATACATTTTGCGCTATCTGCATGAAAAGGGCGCGCAGATCGTCGGTGCCATCGACGTCAACCCCGCCATCGTCGGTATGGATATCGGCGATTATGCGCAACTTGGCGTAAAGACCGGCGTGCTCATCAGCGGCAACGCCGGCGAGGTGCTGGACAGCGCCGACGCCGATATCGCCGTCGTCACGCTTTTCAGTTTGGTAGGCGACTGCTATGACCATTACGTCGAATGTCTCAGCCGCGGCATCAGCGTCATCACCACCTGCGAGGAAGCTACCTATTCTTGGACCACCGATCCCGTTCGCGCCAACAAGCTGGACGTGCTGGCAAAGGAAAACGGTTGCACCTTTGTCGGCAGCGGCATGGAGGACGTTTTCTGGGTCAATATGGTCGGCATGGTGGCCGGTGGCTGCCACTGCATCAACAAAATCGAGGGCGCGGTCAGCTATAATGTGGAGGACTATGGTCTCGCTCTGGCTCAGGCTCACGGAGTAGGCCTGACGCCCGATGAGTTTGAGAAGCAGATCGCGCATCCCGAAACGCTGGAGCCCGCCTACGTGTGGAATTCCAATGAGGCGCTGGCCTCTAAAATGGGCTGGACCATCAAGAGTCAAACCCAGAAGTGCGTGCCATATTTCCATAAGGGCGACCTGTACTCCTCCACGCTTGGCGCCACCATCCCCGAGGGCAACTGCATCGGCATGGCGGCGGTCGTCACCACCGAAACCTATCAGGGGCCAGTCATCGAAACTCAATGCATCGGCAAGGTTTACGGCCCGGACGATGGCGATATGTGCGACTGGAAGATCACCGGTGAACCCGATACCGAGTTTCACGTGGTCAAGCCCGCAACCGTCGAGCATACCTGCGCCACCATCGTCAACCGTATTCCCACCGTGCTGCGCGCGCCTGCGGGTCTTGTCACCCTGGACCAGCTGGACGAGATCTCCTACCTCTCCTATCCCATGAACTTTTACTGCTGACGCATCCGTGCGGCTGGTTATGCCGGCGGATATTCTGAGCGGCGGGCTGCATAGGCAGCCTGCCGCTGCCGTATATGGCTATAAAACCAATCGCCCGCCCGCAACACATTTTTTTGAGCACGACAAAACCACCGTCTTTCGACAGCGGCTTCATCGTATCAACCATAGGGTGATCAAGGTGGAGGTGCCATCCGGATTTGAACCGGAGAATAAAGGTTTTGCAGACCTTCGCCTTACCACTTGGCTATGGCACCGTGTGTGGAGCGGTAGACGAGATTCGAACTCGCGACATCCACCTTGGCAAGGTGGCACTCTACCACTGAGCTACTACCGCACACGTGGTGCCTTGGGGCGGAATCGAACCACCGACACGTAGATTTTCAGTCTACTGCTCTACCGACTGAGCTACCAAGGCATGTTGGCGACCCGGAAGGGGCTCGAACCCTCGACCTCCAGCGTGACAGGCTGGCATTCTAACCAACTGAACTACCGGGCCATTTTTGGTGGGAACAACAGGGCTCGAACCTGTGACCCTCTGCTTGTAAGGCAGATGCTCTCCCAGCTGAGCTATGCTCCCCCAACCTTGCTACTGCCGCGCACACTCGCGGCGACGTGTTATATCATAACCGCAATCAGGACGTTTGTCAATAATCAAAATCAAAAAAAGTGAATTTTTTTCCGTTTTCTTATCCCGGGATGCCAAAGCGCGTATTTCGGTCGCGTTTTGGCATTTCAAAACAACTCGCGGACGGGATGGAGCTTCACGGCGTTTCAGCGTGCCAGCGCCATCAGCAGCAACAAAACCGCCGCCACGGCCGCGCCCGGCAGGGCGGCGCGCGCCGCGCCAAAGTTCCCGCAGTTGGCATTCCTCGCCGGATAAAGCGCCTCCCGCTCAAAAAGATCATATGCGTTTACATCTTCCGATAGCATACGGGCAAAAGTGTTCAGGTTCATTTTCATCATTAACAATCATCCTCCAATTCGCGACGGCTTTGAAAAAGCCCTTCCGTTTTGTTTGCTGTTCATAAAGATCATACATCTTAAAGTTAACTTTAAGTCAAGTCTTTTTGATTTTTTCTTTCATAAAAAATTACTCCTCCGAATTTTATTCTTAAAAAGCCGCGCCGCCAAGGCCATAATACATTGCAAAAAAATCTTGCCAAACAAACATAACTATGCTATAATTCATTTTGCGGTTTAAACAGAACCCACAGCATGCGCAAAAGAGGTGAAAATGCGTGAAAGAGAAGATCCATCCCAAATATGGCAAGTCTACCGTTCGTTGCGTGTGCGGTGAGACGTTCGAAACCGGTTCGGTCAAGCCCGAGCTGAAGGTCGAAATTTGCTCCAAGTGCCACCCCTTCTTTACCGGCAAGCAAAAGCTGGTTGACAGCGGCGGACGCGTTGATCGCTTCAAGAAGCGTTTCAATATGGAATAAGCCATTCAACAAAGAGTGCCGTTTTAGGCGCTCTTTTTGATTTTCTCCCAAAATCATACGTTTTGGAAAGCGCGTTCGCATGCAGGAAACAAAGCGTATCCCGTCGAAATAGACAACTTGTTCGTTTGCATTTTTTTGCGGCGGGCGGAAAGGATTTGGTTTAAGTATGATTAAAGGAAATCAACCCGCGTGCAAGCGCGTGGATATCGGCGGCCAGGCCGTCATGGAGGGCGTTATGATGAAAGCGCCCGACGCGATCGCCGTATCCGTACGCCGCCCGGACCGCTCCATCGTTACCAAGCGCTCAGCCTATCATCCCCTGTCCGAAAAGCATAAGTGGATGGGCTATCCCTTCCTGCGCGGCATCGTCAACATGGTCACCATGCTTTCCATGGGCATGAGCACCCTTCAGCAGAGCACCGAAATGCTCGGCATTATGGACGAGGAGCCGACTAAATTCGAAAAATGGCTTTCAAAGAAGCTCGGCAAGGGCATTGATAAAATTGTCATGGGCGTGGCAATCGTGCTTGCGGTTATACTGTCCATCGGTTTGTTCTTCGTCATCCCGGAGCTGTTTGCCAAGCTGCTTAAGACATGGATGCCGGACCCCTCCATGAATTGGCTGATCAATTTGCTCAGCGGTATTCTGCGCATCCTCATTCTAATCGCTTACATCCTGTTCTGCGCCAAGGTGCCGGATGTGCGCCGCACGTTTGAGTACCATGGCGCGGAGCATAAAACCGTCTACTGCCATGAGCACGACCTGTCTCTCACCCCCGAAAACGCCCGGCAGTTCACCACGTTGCATCCTCGCTGCGGCACCAGCTTTCTGCTGATTGTGTTCGTGCTTTCCATCGTGCTGTTCACGCTGGTGGGCTATCAGGGCAGCAATTTTTTCTGGCGGCTGCTCAGCCGGCTCGCGCTCCTGCCCATTGTCGCGGGCATCAGCTACGAGGTGCTCAAGGGCCTTGCGCACAGCGACAGCAAAATTGCGCGCATCCTCCGCTGGCCAGGCATGCAGATGCAGCGCCTCACCACCAAGGAGCCCACGGACGAGATGCTTGAGGTCGCCATCGTATCCATGAACGTGGCGCTCCACGGCCTGCCCGAAGGCTGCGAAACAACGCCGGAGGGCTATACCGTCATCCGTGATTACCGTATGGCCGATCCCAGCTATGTGCCGCCCGCTGCCAGCGCGTCCGGGGACGCCGCCGCACAGGGCGTTGAGGTCAAACAAGCCGCCGTCGGGCGTGAGGCCGCTCCCATGAACTCCCCTGAACCCGCCGAGGCCAACTGAAAGCCCATGACCATCCGACAAGCCCTTCATTCCGCTACGCAGGCGCTTTTGGCCGCCGGCATTCCCGACCCCGGGCAGGACGCGCAGCTTCTTCTCTCGCACGTCACGGGCATGCCGCGCCTTGAAATGCGCTTAAACGGCAGTAATCCGCTTTCCCCCGAGCAGGAGCAACGATTTGCGTCGCTCCTGCTTTCGCGCACCAGGAGGGAGCCGCTGCAATACCTGCTCCGCGAGCAATGCTTCTACGGCCTTGATTTTATGGTGGACGGGCGCGTGCTCATACCCCGGCAGGAAACCGAAACCCTGTGCGAAGTTGGCGTTTGTCACCTGCGTGGCTGCCCTTCCCCTACGGCGCTTGACCTGTGTACGGGCAGCGGCGCGATTGCCGTTACCCTCAAGCATGAATGCCCCGCCGCGGAAGTAACCGGCTCGGACGCGAGCGCCGACGCATTGGCGGTAGCGGCGCTCAACGCAAAACGCAACCGCGTATCCGTCCGCTTTGTACTTGGCGATTTGTTCCAGCCCGTTGCAGATGCGCGCTTCGACCTTATCCTCTCCAATCCTCCCTACATTCCAAGCGCGGATTGCGAAGCCCTTCAGCCCGAGGTTCTGCACGAGCCGCGCATGGCGCTGGACGGCGGCGCCGACGGGCTGGACTTCTACCGGCGAATCGCCGGGCTCGCGCATTCGCATCTCGTTCCCGGCGGCCTTGTGGCAGTCGAAGCGGGTGACGGACAGGCCCGGCCTGTCGCGGCGTTGTTTGAAAACAGCGGCCGCTACCAAAGCGCACTCATCCTCAACGACCTTTACGGCCACGAGCGCGTCGTAATCGCGCACGCCGCCGCCGACCCGACGTAGCGGCTTCAGACACGGTTTTTTGTCAAATTCCGATCCACACGTTAAAATTAAGGAGAAAAACCATGTTTGAAAAATTTGATTGGATGACCGGCCGCTACGAGGAGCTTTCCGAAGCCGTCAGCCAGCCCGAGATTATCGCTAACCAGCCGCTTTGGCAAAAGCTCTTGAAGGAGCACGCGGCCCTGGAGCCTTCCGTCAATGCCTACCGCGCGTATCAAAAAACCCTGTCCGATATCGCAGGCGCGC
Organism: Bacillota bacterium; assembly: GCA_023411375.1. Lineage (GTDB taxonomy): Bacteria > Bacillota > Clostridia > Christensenellales > Aristaeellaceae > Limiplasma. Next base: position 235,129 of record JAEYOW010000010.1, read on the forward strand.
GCGAGCTGCTGGCTCAGCCCGATATGGCGGAGCTTGCGCAGGAGGAGCTTTCGGAGCTGGAGGAGGCCAAAACCGCGCAGGAGCATAGTCTAAAGCTTCTTCTCCTGCCCAGAGACCCGGATGCGGACCGCAACGTGGTGGTGGAAATCCGCCAGGGCGCGGGCGGCGATGAAGCCGCGCTTTTTGGGGCGCTGCTGCTGCGCATGTACACGCGCTACGCCGAGCGCCACCGCTTTCGCGTGGAACCCGTCAGCTATAACATGACCGAGCTGGGCGGCGTTAAGGAAGCCGTATTTACCATTGTGGGCGAGGGTGCGTTCAGCCGTCTGAAATACGAAAGCGGCGTGCACCGCGTCCAGCGCGTACCCACAACGGAATCCGGCGGCCGCATCCACACCAGCACCTGTACCGTAGCTGTCCTGCCGGAGGTGGAGGACGTGGACGTAACCATCAACCCAAACGATCTGCGCATCGACGTCTACCGCTCCACGGGCCACGGCGGCCAATGCGTCAACACAACCGACAGCGCCGTGCGCATCACCCACCTGCCCACCGGGCTGGTCGTTACCTGCCAGGATGAAAAGAGCCAGATCAAAAACCGTGACAAGGCCATGCGCGTATTGAAAAGCCGCCTGTACGACAAGCTGCGCGAGGAAAAGGACAGCGAGTACGCGCAGAACCGGCGCGGCCAGATCGGCACGGGCGACCGCAGCGAGCGCATCCGAACCTATAATTTTCCCCAGGGCCGCGTGACCGATCACCGCATCGGCCTCACCCTATACCGCATCGACGAGATTTTGGACGGCGACCTGGACGAGGTGATCGACGCCCTGCTTTTGGCCGAGCAGGCCGAAAAGCTCAAGGAGTTTGGAGATCAGCAGTAAATGAACACGCTTGTATTGCCCCCCACGGAGGAAAACATTGAAAAGGCCGCCGCCGCTTTGCTCAAGGGCGAGCTCATCGGCCTTCCAACCGAAACCGTCTACGGCTTGGGCGCGAACGCGCTGGACGAAGGCGCCGTGCGCGCCATATTCGCCGCAAAGGGTCGCCCGGCGGATAACCCGCTGATCGTGCACGTGGCGCAGGCCGCCGCCGCCGAGTCGCTGTGCCGCATCAGCGAAGCGTCCCGCGCGCTGATGGCCGCCTTCTGTCCCGGGCCGCTGACGCTGCTCATGCCTAAAAAGCCCTGTATCCCGGCGGTTGTCAACGCGGGCCTCAGCAGCGTGGCCGTGCGTATTCCCTCGCATCCCGTGGCGCAAAGTTTTCTCTGCGCATGCAAGGTGCCCGTAGCCGCGCCCAGCGCCAACACCAGCGGAAAACCCAGCCCCACCACGGCCATGCACGTCTATCATGATTTAAACGGCAAGCTGCCGTTCATTCTGGACGGCGGCCCCTGCCAGGTGGGGCTTGAAAGCACGGTGGTGGATATGACCGCCGAAATACCCACGGTGCTCCGTCCCGGCGGCGTAACCCCGGACATGCTGCTTACGGTGCTGCCGGAGGTGCGCGTGTCCGATAGCGTGCTGCGCCCCCTGCGCGACGGCGAGCGCGCGCTTTCCCCCGGCATGCGTTACCGCCACTACGCGCCCGGCGGCCAGCTTACGCTGGTACGGGGCGGGCAGGCGAATGTGGAGGCCGTATGCCGCCTAATGTACGGCGAGGCCGTCCGCGCCGGAAAGTCCGCCCGCGTTCTGGCGTTTGAGGAGCATCTTTCCGCCTACGCCGGGCTGAATGTCCTATCCATCGGCAGCCTTCAACACCCCGAAACCATCGCCCGCGAGCTGTTCGCCGTTCTCCGCCGCATGGACGAGGAGGGCGTGGAGGCCCTCACCTGCGAGGTGCTGCCCCCGGAGGGCATCGGCCTTGCGATTATGAACCGGTTAAGCCGTGCCGCTGCCTTCCGTGTCGTGGACGCAGACGCCGCTTCGGCAGGCGGGGCCTGACTGCTCCGGTCCCCCCCTTTTCCCGCCGCCAATAGGGAGGTCATCCGTATGAAAACGATCCTGTTTATCTGCACGGGCAACACCTGCCGCAGCCCCATGGCCGAGTGCATGTTTAACGCCCTTTGCCAAAAAGAGGGCCGCACAGACCTGCGCGCCGTTTCCGCGGGGATGAACGCCTTTGCCAACGCGCCCGCCTCCGAGGGGGCGCGCCGCGCTATGCGCCGGCGGGGGCTTTCCCTGGCCGAGCACCGTTCTCAACCGCTGACGGAGCGCCTTTTGCGCGACGTGTCGCTGGTTGTGGGGATGACGCAGGGGCATGTGGACGCGGCGATGAGGATGTATCCAAACGTGAACATTCCCATGCGTGTCTTTAACTCCCCCATCGCCGACCCCTACGGCGGGGGCGACGAGGCCTACGAGCACGCCGCGCGGGAGATAGAGCGCCAGTTGCCCGCGCTGCTTACGTAAACGGTTTGTTTGCATTTGCCTGAGATTAAAGGAGTGTGGACGCTCGTGTGCCTTCTGCTGGTTCCTCCCACGCCCGAAGACCGGGAGCGCGTTTGGGATTATTGGAACGAATTCCGTAAAAACGGCGAAGCCATGCCCGGCGCCGCCGGCCTAGAAAGCTGTGAAACTTACGGAGAATGGCTTGCCGCCGTTTGCGACAACGCAAGCGAGGCGACTGTGCGCACGGGATTGGTTCCGGCCACCACGTTGCTCGCCCTCGACGCGGACGCAGGCAGGCTGGTGGGCATGATCGATATTCGCCACAGGCTCAACGCCCATTTGCTCGCCGTCGGCGGCCACATTGGCTACAGCGTTCGAAAATCCTGCCGCCGCCGGGGGTACGCCAGGCGCATGCTTGCGCTGGCGCTGGACCGCTGCCGCGGGCTGGGCCTTAACCGCGTGCTCGTCACCTGCGACCGGCTCAACGTCGCCTCCGCCCGGACCATTCTGGCAAACGGCGGCGTGCTGGAAAATGAGGTTCCGCAAGATGGCCGCGTAACGCAGCGGTACTGGATTGACCTGGGCACAGTTTCTCCAGGGCACTTCAGAGCTCTTTCTGCGGTTTTTCCGGTGCTGCTCAAGGCGGGTGGAGACGGGCTGCGCGTGCTGCTGCACCGGCGGCAAAATACCGGCTACATGGACGGCCTGTGGGATTTTGCGGGCAGCGGCCATGTGGACGGCGGTGAAACCGCCCGCGAGTGCCGGGAGGAACTGGGCATCTCCGTGCGGCCGGAGGACGCCGTTTTTTCCCATCTGTGTCACAGGGTCGGCCTGAACGGCCGGCGCACGTATTACGATCTTTACTTTCGCGTGGAGGCGTTTTCAGGCGAGCCGCGCATCGCGGAGCCGGACAAATGCGCAGAGCTTCAGTGGTTTCCCGTGAGCGCCCTGCCTGAGGGTATGATTTCCCTTCGAAGGGACGCGCTTCAAAGCCTGCTCGCCGGAATTGCGTACAGCGAGCGTCTGCCCGGAAAGGAATAAAATCCATGAACGCAGATTATCGCGCGCTTGATATCCACGACGTCGGCCTGTCCCTTTTTTCGCATTTTCAGCGCAGGCAGGCCGTAAACCTGTGCCGCCGAAAAGCGGACGACCGTTGGGTTATTGTCGCGGATCCGTTTGTAGATGATTGGAGCCAGGCGGACTATGGGAAGCTCGTCTCCTGCCTCAAGGGCACAATCGCGGGCGGCGGAGCGGTGTTTGGCGCGTTTATGGAGGGCCGCCTGAAGGGCTTTGCTTCCGTAGAGGCGCGCCCCTTCGGCCGGCACGGCGAATACCTTGATCTAACCAGCTTGCATGTATCCGGGGACGTAAGGGGGCTGGGATTGGGACGCCGCCTCTTTGCCATGGCCTGTGCCTGGGCAAAGGCGCACGGGGCGAAAAAGCTTTACATTTCCGCGCATTCGGCGGTGGAAACGCAGGCGTTCTACCGGGCCGTGGGCTGCGTGGACGCGTTGGAGCCCAACTGCGCGCATGTGGAAAGGGAGCCCTACGACTGCCAGCTGGAGCGCATGTTGTAGCCAGCCGCCCAATTTTATATGGAATGGAGGGACGCCATGCCTTCATCGCACCGTTCACCACACATCCCTGATTGGGATACTGCCGCCCGCGCGCACGGCGGCAGGGCGTCGCTCCTGCCCGTCTCGCGTCTTGGCGAACTTCGCCAGCTCATCCTTCGCGCTGCGGGCGAAAACGAATTAAACGGCTTTCAACGCTGGATTGTGGAGGATATGTACCGCTTCGACCCGCCGGCTCCCTCTGCCGGCAGCGTTTTGTTGCTGGCGCTTCCTCATCCGTTTTATGCGGACGTGCGCTTTTCGCACGGCGGGCGGGAATTTGTCTTTCCCTGCCCAGTAGCCTTAAATCCAAGAGCTTCGCGCGCATGGGTGGACGAGGCCGCTTCCCGCGCGGGCTTTCGCCTGTGGCCTGCGGAGCGCCTGCCGCTCAAGCGCGTGGCGGTTCACAGCGGGCTTGCGAAATACGGGCGTAACAACCTGGCCTATGTGCCGGGCCTGGGCAGTAACCTGTGCTTTGTCGCCTTCTTTACGAACTGCCCGTGCGAGAGCGACCCATGGACAACGGACGTGGCGGCGCCGGAATGCGCGGGCTGCGGCCGCTGTGTCCGCGCCTGCCCTACGGGCGCCATCCTGCCCGGGCGTTTTCTGATCGACAACCTTCGCTGCTTAAGCTGTTTAAACGAATCGCCCGATGAATTTCCGGACTGGCTCCCGGCGGAGGCGCATCATACGCTATATGATTGCCTGCGCTGCCAGCAGGCCTGTCCCATGAACGAGGGGCGGCTTAATAAAGCGGAGGACGAGGTTTGGTTCAGCGCGGAGGAAACGGACAGGCTGCTAAACGGCGGCGCGCTTTCCTCCTTCTCACCCGACGCCCGGCGCAAATTTGCCTATCTGGGACTGGAACCCTGGTTCAGAGCCATCCCGCGCAACCTGCGCGCGCTGATTAACGGCGCCACCCATCAGCCCTGAATTACGCCCGCTATCAAAGGAGGCACGACTATGGAATGGCATGAGCTTTTCCCCAAAACCCGCCAGCCTGAGTCAAGCGAAATCGACGCCTACATCGAAAGTCCGCTATGGGCCGAATTTTGCGGCTGGCTCCAAGCGGCGTATGCCGCCGGGCCGCTTATCCAGTATAGCGTGTGCTCCGGCGCGCCCGGCTGGAACGTCAAATTCCGCAAGGGCAGCCGGGCTATCTGCACCAACTACCCCCGGCGGGAATACTTCACCTGCCTGGTCTGCATCGGCGGCCGGGAGGCGGCTCAGGCGGAGCTGCTCTTGCCCGCGTGCGGCTCGTATGTGCGGGAGCTGTATTTTTCCGTCCAGCCGTTCAACGGCGCGCGCTGGCTCATGATCAACGTCGATTCGCCCGCCGTGCTTAACGACTTAAAAAGGCTGGTTTCCGCCCGTATGGGCACACCAAAAGCGCGGAAGGCAACCAACGAAATATAATCATCAGGGAGGGACCTATCAATGAAACTCACCTTTTTGGGCGCGGCGCGCGAGGTAACGGGCAGCCGCTTTCTGCTCAACGCCTGTGAAAAAAACATTATGGTGGACTACGGCATGGAGCAGGGCGTCGACCTCTATGAGAACGCCCCGCTGCCCGTCCCGGAATCCGAAATCGATTATGTTTTCCTGACCCATGCGCACATCGACCACAGCGGGTATTTGCCGTTGCTTTATAAAAACGGCTTCCGGGGCAAAATTTTCGCCACGGACGCCACCACCGACCTGTGTGAAATTATGCTGCTGGATTCCGCGCATATCCAGGAGATGGACGCCGAGTGGAAAAACCGCAAGGCGCAGCGCAGCGGCAGGCCGCTTGAGGAGCCGCTTTATACCCAGGAGCATGCGCTTAAAACGCATGAGCTGTTTGTGCCCTGCCATTATGGGCAACGGGTGGAGGTCTGCCCCGGCGTCAGCATTCGCATGGTGGATGTGGGACATCTGCTGGGTTCCGCTTCCATCGAGGTGAGCGTAACCGAGGATGGACAAACCAAGACCCTGGTGTTTTCCGGCGACGTGGGCAATCTGCGCCAGCCGCTTCTGCGCGATCCCCAGTATCTGCAAAAGGCTGATTTTGTCGTAATGGAATCCACCTACGGCGACCGCAGCCATGGGCCTGTGCCCGATTATCTGAGCGCCTTGACGGAGGTTTTGCAGACGACCTTCGACCGGGGCGGCAACGTCGTCATCCCCAGCTTTGCCGTAGGACGCACACAGGAGATGCTTTATTTTATCCGCCAGCTCAAGCAGGAGGGGCGCATAAAGGGCCACGACGGTTTCCCTGTTTATGTGGACAGCCCGCTGGGCATCAAGGCCACCAATATCTTTAACGAAAACACCCTGGAGTGCGCCGATGAGGAAACCCTCACCCTCCTGCGGCAGGGGATTAACCCCCTTACGTTCAGCGACCTGCGGGTGGCGCAAAGCGCGGACGAAAGCAAGCTCATCAACGACGACCCCACCCCGAAGGTCATTATTTCCGCCAGCGGTATGTGCGACGCGGGCCGTATCCGCCATCACTTGAAGCACAACCTGTGGCGGCCTGAAAGCACTGTGCTGTTTGTCGGATACCAGAGCGTGGGCACGCTGGGTCGCAGCTTGGTAGACGGCGCTGACGAGGTCAAGCTGTTCGGTGAAACCATTCATGTTCGCGCCACAATTGAGAAACTGGCGGGCATCAGCGGTCATGCGGATAACAACGGCCTTCTTAAATGGATATCCAGCTTCGCCCCCAAGCCCACGCACGTCTTTGTGGTGCATGGCGAGGACGAGGTGGCCGAAACCTTCGCCGCGCGCTTAAGGGATGAGTTGGGCCTTGACGCCTCCGCGCCCTACAACGGCGAAAGCTGGCGACTTTACCCTCTGCAAAAGGTGGCGGAGGGCAACCACGCCAAGCTCAAAAAGCCCGTACGGGATGCCGCCGCGATGGAGGCCGTGCCGGCGCGCGTCGCGCCAAAGCCGGGCAGCGCCGCAGCAGACAGGCAGGACGCTTCGCGCGCCAGCGAGAGCTATTCGCAGCTTACGCTCGCGGCGCACAAGCTGCTGGACGTTGTGGAGCGCATGCAAAACCGGGGTAAAAAGGAGCAGCGCAAGCTCACCAGCGGCATTCTCGCGCTGGTTAAGAAATTCAGCCGCAGGTAAACGCCGCGCGCCCCAATACAAAAGCAAAGCCTTCACGGCAAAGGAGCGGCTTTTCATGTCATCCTTCAAAAATCAATCCGGTAAAAGGGCCTTTTTGGGCGGGTATGTAATCAGTGGCAGGGAGGACTGCGCGCCCGTGCGCGCCGACGTGCTGGCCGAGGGCGGGATAATCACCAAAATCGGAAGCTTCGACCCTTCCGGCTTAGAAACCGTTGATTGCGCGGGCCGTTACCTTACCCCGGGCCTGATCAATATGCATGCACACCTGTTTGGCACGGGCAGGCCCAGCAAGGCGCTGGGCGGCGGAGGCGCGCAAAAGGCGGTACTTGCCTTTATCCGAACCCCGCCCGGCCGCCGGGCGCTGGACGGCATGGTTAGTTCCCATGTCTTGGCGGAGCTGGATTCCGGCGTGACGACGCTTCGCGCCGTGGGCGATTTTCTGGGCTCGGACTTGCGCGTGCGTAACGCCGTTCGCGGCGGGCAAAAGCCCGGTCCGCGTATGTTCTGCTCCGGCACGGCCATCACCGTGCCCACGGGCCACGGCGACGGCACCTTCGCGCAAACCGCCTCCGACCCTGCGGATCTTGTCCGCCTCGTGGACGAGCACCATGCCGCCGGCGCTGATTTCATCAAAATCTGCGTAACGGGCGGCGTGATGGACGCGACCGAGAAAGGCCATCCCGGCGTGCTCAAAATGAGCCTGGAACAGACGCGCGCCGTGTGCGGCCGCGCGCACGCGCTCGGCCTCAAGGTCGCCTCCCATACCGAGAGTCCGGAGGGCATGGCCGTCGCCATCGAGGGCGGCGTGGATACCATCGAGCATGGCGCGCCCTTTGGCGAAGCCCATCAGGAGCTGCTTCGCAGGCGCGGCGGCGGCGTAATCATGACGTTTTCGCCCGCTTTGCCCCTCGCGCGCCTGTCTCCCCAGGTTACAAAGCTAAATCCGCTGTGCGTCTATAACAGCGAGGTTGTGCTGGAGGGCATGCGCGAGGGCGGGCGAACCGCCATGGCGGCGGGCATCCCGGTAGGCTTGGGCACGGACGCCTCCTGCCCTTTCGCGACACAGTACAACATGTGGCGAGAGGTTTGGTATTTTCAGCGGATGATGGGCGTTTCCCACGCGCGCGCCCTGTACGCCGCCACGCTCGCCAACGCCGAAATACTGGGCATTTCTGCGCTGACCGGTTCCATCGAGGAAGGAAAGTCCGCCGACCTTCTGATCCTTGATCAAAACCCGCTGGACGATCTGCGCGCGCTTGCCGCTCCCCGCGCCGTGGTGCTGGAAGGCGCCGTCCGCGTACCCAGGCTTAAAAAGATAGCCGCCGTGGAATCGGAGCTGGACCGCCTTTTTGAAATGCTATAGCCGCAGGCCAAACGGCCGCCAATCAACAACAGGAGGCCGGGTTTATGGAAAGCTACCGCTTTGATTACAGCGAATGGGTCACGTTAAACGGCGACAGGCAGAACATCCGTGTGCGCTCTCAAAACCAGGAAAATCCCGTTATCCTCTTTTTGCACGGCGGACCGGGCGTGTGCGACCGCCATTGGGTGCTTGAGTACCAAAGCGCCCTGAGCGATTCCTTCACCCTTGTGATGTGGGATCAGCGCGGCGCGGGCAAAAGCTTTACCCGTGCCAGCCTGTCCCGGCCCGTGCGCGTCTCCGATTACGTGGACGACGCGGAGGCGCTGGTCCGCTACCTGTGCGGGAAGTTCAACCGTGAAAAAATCATTCTCGCCTGCCACTCGTGGGGTACGGTAATCGGCACGCGGCTGGCCGCGCGCTCCCCGGCGCTTGTCGCGGCGTATATCGGGCAGGGCCAGTTTGTCAACGGCGCTGAAAACGAGCGCCTTTCCTACCAGTTCTGCCTGGATGAGGCCACGCGGCTAAACGACCGCAAGGCGCTTCAAAAGCTCAGGCCGCCCGTGGAGGGCGTTTACCCAAACCAGGCCGCGATGATGGCTCAGCGCGACTGTTTGACCCGCTTCGGCGGGGCAAACCACAAACGGCGCGGCGGTATGATCCAGTCGCTGCTGTTGCCGCTTCTGCGTACAAAGGAATATGGCCTTCGCGACCTGTCGGCCTACGCCCGGGGCGCGGCGCATTTAAGCGCGGCCCTGTGGGATGAGGTTGTGGCTTGCCGCTTTGATCAAACCGTGCCCGCGCTTGCCATGCCGGTACTGATGACCATCGGGCGCTTCGATTACAATACGCCCGCGGAGCTTGCCAAAAAGTGGTTTGACACGCTGGACGCTCCGCGTAAGGAATGGGTCTGGTTTGAGGATTCCGCCCACTCCCCCATCCACGAGGAACCGGAGCGCTGGGGCGAGTGCGTGCGGGCATTCTGCCTCTCCCTCTCCTGAGCGCCCAATTTCCCCTTGCATTTTCATCCGTATGGGTCTATGCTGGTTCTCAGGGGAAACCCCAATCTCATACTGAAGGTGATCTCATGCAGGTGGTAATGTTGGTACTCAACAAGACCGAATGCCTGGAGGCGCTTCTTGAGGCGCTTCTTGAAAACGGCATTCACGGCGGCACGGTGCTGGATAGCACGGGTATGATGCGCGTCATCGATCAAAGCGGCGACGATCTTCCCATGTTCGGCGCGTTCCGTCAGCTTTTTGACCCCGAGCGCAAGAGCAGTAAGACCCTGGTGATGGTGTTGGAGGATGCCGAGGTGGAAATCGCACGCCGGGTGATCGGAAAGGTCACGGGCGGTTTGGATAAGCCTGACACGGGTATTCTTTTCGCCATGCCCGCTCTTTTCGTGGAGGGATTGGGGGCCGGCGGGCAATGAATACGCTGTTGGCCCTTTCCATTGCCATCGCGGCCGGGCTCGCGCTGAGCCGCCTTTGCAAGCTCGTCCACCTTCCCAACGTCACCGCCTTTCTCGTAGGCGGCCTATTGATCGGCCCTTCTGTTTTTGGCGTCATTCCCAAAGCCGTCGCAGACAGCTTCGATATCATCACCGAGGTCGCGCTGGGTTTCATCGCCTACTCCATCGGCGCCGAGTTTAAAATGAGCTATCTCAAAAAGATCGGCGCGAAGCCCCTCACCATCACGGCCTTTGAGGGCTTGTCCGCGGTTCTGCTGGTAGATCTGGTTTTGATTACGCTTTCCGTGCTGGGCGTGCCCGGCTTCGACCTGCCCATGTGCATCGCGCTGGGCGCGATCGCCGCCGCCACCGCGCCTGCCGCCACGCTGATGGTCATCCGCCAGTATAAGGCAAAGGGCCCGGTCAGCGAGATGCTTCTGCCCGTCGTCGCCATGGACGACGCGCTCGGGCTGATCGCGTTCGCGGTCTCCATGAACATCGCCCAGGCGCTTGCCAGCGGCGCGGCCATCACCGTAACAAGCATGCTTTTGCAGCCGCTGTTTGAAATTGTTTGCTCCATCGCGCTGGGCGTCGGGCTGGGCTTTGTACTCAGCTACTGCGCGCGGTTTTTCAAGTCGCGCGGCAACAAGCTGGCGCTCACCATCGCCTTTGTGCTGCTGGCGCTGGCGCTATGCGACCTGTGGAACCTCTCCAACCTGCTTTGCATTATGATGGTCGGCGCGGTCATGACCAACTTCTGCAGCGCGTCCAACATCATTATCGAACAGACGGACCGCTTTACGCCGCCGCTGTTCCTGCTGTTCTTCGTCATCTCCGGCGCGGACCTCAACCTGAGCGTTCTGCCCACCGTGGGGCTCGTCGGCCTGTGCTATGTGGTGGTGCGCGCCCTTGGCAAGTGGCTTGGCGCCTTCCTTGGTTCCCGGGCGGTTCACGCGCATCCCAACGTGCAGAAATACCTTGGCTTTACGCTGATCCCTCAGGCGGGCGTCGCCATTGGCATGGCGCAGCTGGCGCTGACAAGGCTGCCCCAGTACGGGCAGCAGATTCAGGCCGTGGTGCTGGCCGGCACGCTCATTTACGAACTGATCGGCCCTGTCGTGACCAAGCTGGCGCTCACAAAGGCGGGTGAAATCGCCCCCACCGCCGGTAAATAGGCGCGGATTTTGCCGCCGGACATTCCGAAAGGTTCTGTCCGGCGGTTTTGATTTGCATTTTTCTCTCTGGCATAGTATGATAAAGTGTAAAAATTTGTGGAATAACAGGAGATGCCGTATTCATGACGACAACTGACTTTTTGACCGGTATGGAGGCTCTGGGCGTCACGTTCTTTACCGGCGTGCCCGACTCCCTTTTAAAACCGCTCAACGATACGCTTTTCGCCCAGTTTGGCACGAACGGCAGGCATATCGTCGCCGCCAACGAGGGCGGTGCGGTAGCGCTCGCGGCGGGGCATTACATCGCTACTGGAAAGCCCGCCCTGTGCTACATGCAAAACAGCGGCATTGGCAACGCGGTCAATCCCATCGCGTCCCTGCTCAGCGACCATGTCTACGGCATTCCCTGCGTGTTCGTAGTGGGCTGGCGCGGCGAGCCCGGCGTGAAGGACGAGCCGCAGCACGCCCTTCAGGGGCTTATCACGCGCGAGTTGCTTGAAACCGTCGGCCTGCGGGTTTTCGAGCTGGAGAAAACAACCTCCCCGGACGCGTTTCAGGCGATGCTTTCGCAATGCGCTCCCCTGCTGGCGTCCGGCAAAAGCGTCGCCTTTGTGGTACATAAGGGCGGGTTTACCGGCGCGCCGCAGGTACGCTTTCCGGACGCCGGAACGCTCGCACGGGAGGACGCGCTTAACGAGCTGCTGGCCGTTTCGGACGGCGGCGATATTTTCGTATCCACCACCGGCAAAACCAGCCGCGAGGTATTTGAGCTGCGGGAGCGGCTTGGGCAGGACCACGCGCACGACTTTTTAACCGTGGGCAGCATGGGGCACGCCGGCATGATCGCGCTCGCCATCGCTCTGGAAAAGCCGGATAGAACCGTATGGTGTCTGGACGGCGACGGCGCGGCCCTGATGCATATGGGCGCGCTTATCGTGGAGCGTCAACAGCAAGCGCCAAATCTGATTCATATTCTGCTAAACAACGGCGCGCACGAAAGCGTGGGCGGCATGCCTGTCGCCGGCGGTTCGTTGCGTTTCGCACCGGTCGCGGAAGCTCTCGGCTTTAACTGCTACACCGCTGACAGCGCAGAAACGCTCCGCACGCTGTTACCCAGGCTTCGCGCCGCCGCCAGCGGCAAACCCCGGTTTATGGAAATTCTGCTGCGCCAGGGTTCGCGCGCCGATCTGGGCCGTCCAACCCTGACGCCTAAAGAAAACCTGAGCGGCCTTATGCGGACCCTTGGCTGCGGAAAGGATGGCCCTCGGGTATGAAAGCGTTGATCTTAAACTCGGGCGTCGGCCACCGCATGGGCGAGCTAACAAAGGACCGTCCCAAGGGCATGACGGAAATCGGCGCAGGCTATACCATACTGAGCCACCAGCTTGAGCAGGCGGCTGGGGCGGGCATCCGCGAGGCCGTCATCACCACCGGTCCCTTTGCGGACGCGCTCCGGGCGCATGTGGAGAGCCTTGGCTTGCCGCTTCATGTCCAATACGTTCACAATCCCGATTATGCCGTTACCAATTACATCGTCAGCCTGCACCTGGCCGCGCCGCTTCTTCGCGGCGATGACGTCTATTTCACGCACGGCGACCTCGTGATGGAGGACGGCGTGCTACAAAGCCTCCTGGCGGCGAACGCCAGCGTAATGGCCGTGGATTCCACGCTCCCCTTGCCGGAAAAGGATTTTAAGGCGCAGCTTCGGGAGGGCCGTATCGCCGCCGTGGGCGTGGACCGCTTCGGCCCGGACTGCGTGGCATGCCAGCCCGCCTACAAATGGCTCGCCTCTGACTTTGAGCGTTGGCTGGACGCGATCGCGGCTTTCGTGAGCGCGGGCGAAACCAGAGTGTACGCCGAGAACGCATTTAACGCGCAAAACGGCTCGATTCCGCTTTATCCGCTTGAGCTCAACGGCCGCCTGTGCTCGGAGATCGACAACCCCGAGGACCTGGCGGTGGTGGGCGGGCGTTTCCGCGGTCTTCTTCAAAACCTACGGTAAAGGCGGTAGTTTCATGAAAAAGGTGTACATGTGTTTTTCCACAGATATTCTACACAGCGGGCATATCGCCATCATCCGCCGAGCCGCGGAGCTGGGCGAGCTCACCGTCGGCGTCCTGACCGACGAGGCCATCGCCACCTATAAACGCTATCCGCTCATCCCCTTGAACGAGCGTATCGGCCTGTTTGAAAGCCTGAACGGCGTCGCGCGGGTTGTGGTGCAAAAAACGCTCAGCTATCGCGATGTAATGAAGGAGCTTCGGCCGGATATCGTCGTGCATGGCGACGATTGGCGTACCGGCGTGCAAAGCGGCGTGCGCGCCGAGGTTTTGGAGCTGCTTGCCGCCTATGGCGGCGAGCTGGTTGAACTGCCCTATACCCATTCCGCGACGGAAGAGGCTCTTTCCTCGCTGGATGGGCGGCTCAACATGCCCGAGGTGCGCCGGGGCCGTCTGCGCCGGCTTTTAACCATCAAGCCCTGCCTGAGCGTATTGGAGGCGCACAACGGCCTGACCGGGCTGATTGTGGAAAACACGCGTGTGGAGATGAACGGCGGCTTTAAGAGCTTCGACGCGATGTGGGTAAGCTCGCTGTGCGATTCTACCGCCAAGGGTAAACCGGATATCGAACTGGTGGATATGTCCAGCCGTACCAACACCCTGGAGGAGATCATGGAGGTCACCACCAAGCCGATCATTCTGGACGGCGACACGGGCGGCCTGACCGAGCATTTTGTGTTCAACCTGCGCACGCTGGAACGGCTGGGCGTATCCGCCATCATTATTGAGGATAAGGTGGGGCTTAAAAGGAACTCCCTTTTCGGCACGGACGCGCAGCAGCGGCAGGCGCCTGTGGAGGAGTTTTGCGATAAGCTGCGCGCGGGCAAAAAAGCCCAAAAAACAAAGGATTTTATGATTTTCGCCCGCTGCGAAAGCCTGATCCTGGGCCAGGGCATGGAGGACGCGCTCGCGCGCTGCCGGGCCTATGTAGCCGCAGGCGCGGACGGCATTATGATCCACAGCTGCCAAAAAACCCCTGATGAAATTTTTTCGTTTTTAAAGCTATTTCGCGAGACGGACAGCTCAACGCCCGTCGTCGTTGTGCCAACCACCTATAACGCCGCAACGGAGGCGGAGCTGTCGGCCGCGGGGGCCAATATCGTCATCCATGCCAACCACCTTTTGCGCAGCGCCTTTCCCGCGATGGTCAAGACCGCTGAAACCATCCTTCAAAACGGCCGCACCAAAGAAGCGGACGCGCTGTGTATGCCCATCAAGCAGATACTGACGCTGATTCCCAGCGAAGAATGATGCTCCAAAAACCGCTATATCTTATCAGAGGGAGGCGCTTTTTCCATGTTTTCACCTTTCTGTCCCGTGGATATCCGCGTGCTGAACAGGACCGAGGGCATTCAGGCCGTCCGGGATATGCTTAGCGGCCAAAAGCACCGGCTGCTCGCGCTTGTTCCGCGCCAGCTTTGCGGCCCGCTTGCGCTTTCGCCGTTCTTCACCGCGCTTCAGGGCGACGGGCACGCCGTCCAGCTTATGACCGCGATACCCGCCAACCCTTCGGTCAGCGAGCTTCGCGCACTGCTTGACGAGCTTCGGCGGACGGCCTTTATACCCACCGTCATCCTCGCCATTGGCGGCGGCAGCTGTATGGACCTCGCCAAAGGCGCGAGTGCCCTTTTGCACCTGCCCGCACAGTCCACCGCGACGGATGACGGCGTGCGCGCCGTTATCCGCGAAAGGGCCTACGCGCAGGAGCATCCCTTTGTGGATATCATCGCCATGCCCACCACCGCCGGCACGGGCAGCGAAGTTACCAAATGGGCGACCATTTGGGACGGGGATAACCGCCGGAAACTCTCCATCGACTGCGAGCCGTGCTTTGCCAAAGCCGCCGTTCTCATTCCCGAATGGACGGTCGGCATGTCCCCCGCGCTGACGCTTTCCACCGGGCTGGACGCGCTTTCGCACGCGGCTGAGGCCTTTTGGTCGGTTCACCGCACGCCGCTTTCGCAGGCGCTCGCCTTCACCGCTATTCAAAAGGTTCATGACCATCTGCCTCAAACGCTGGCCAATCCCTCCTCGCTGTCGCTTCGCCGGGAAATGGCGCTGGCGTCGCTTCTGGCCGGGCTTGCTTTTTCGCAAACCCGCACCACGGCCTGCCATAGCATCAGCTACCCGCTCACCATGCTCTTTGGCGTTCCACACGGCTTCGCGGCGGCACTTACGCTTGAAAGCGTGATGCTAAGAAATCTGATCTCCGTGCCGGATATTGAAACCATCAGCGCTATTTTTGACGTGGACGAAGGGCTGGGCCCCTGGCTGGAAAGCGTATGCCGCGGCATCCAGCCGCTTTGCCTATCCGCCTTTGGTATTATGGAAAGCGACCTGGAACCCATCGCGGACCTGACCTTTACGGCCGGGCGTATGGACAACAATCCCATCGCATTCACTCGCGACGAGGTAATGGACATCCTTCGCGAGTGCCTCTAGCGTTTACCGTTTATTCACACACTTCCGGCAGGAGTTTGCTCCCACGGCGTCGAAATCAAACAATACATCAGATGAAAAAAATCAGCGTTTCCCCCTCGGGTTTCGTTACCCGAGCCATTCGGAAAGGAGCGTGGTTCCATTGGCACACGCATTGACTGGTTCCCCTCTGATGGGTTTGAAATGAACGTAAAGGAGCAACCGATATGAAGACGACCATTACCGCTAAAAACATGGTAGTCACCCCCGGCATCGACGAGCGAGTGATGAAGAAGACCTCCAAGATGGAGCGCTACCTGAACCCCAATACCGAAATTTTTGTTCGGCTGGGCAAGGAGAAAAACAACCGCCGCACCTGCGAAATCACCGTTCCCTTTGAAGGTGTGGTGCTCCGTGCCGAGGCCAGTAACGACGACAACCTCTACGTCAGCATCGACCAGGCGCTGGCCAAGCTGGAGCGGCAGATTCACAAGCACCGCACGAAGCTGGAAAAGCGTCTGCGCGAGGATGCTTTCAACCCCGGCGAGCTGGAATACACCGCCGAGAGCGCCGAGGCCATGGAGCAGGGCGAGAGTGCGCGCAAGGTGGTGCGCCACAAGACCTTCCCCGTACGCCCCATGAGCGTGGAAGACGCCGTTTTGCAGATGGAGCTTTTGGGTCATAGCTTCTTCGTATTCGTCAACGTTGAAACCGACCGCACCAACGTCCTGTATTTGCGCAAGGACGGCGATCTGGGCCTGATGGAGCCGGAGGCGTAACGGTTGCATAAAAGAGCTGATTTATGAAGATGATAAAATCATCCCCTAAATTTCAACTGCTTGTGCGCTTTTGAAAAGAAGGCGCCGCGTCTACAAAAGATGCGGCGCCTTCTCTTGTTATAATTATGTGGCGGATGATTTGGAGCGGTTAAATTAGCCGCTTTCGGTTTAAGTTCTCTTTGAAGTTTAACGCTTGTTGTTGGCGGCATACCATTGCCGCTTGTTTTGATACATTTGTTCATCCGCCTTTTCAAACAATTCCTTGCGGCCCAGCCTTGGAAAATCTGAAGATAACGCCCAACCGGCTGAATAAAAGATTTTTGGTTCATTCTCCGAAGCGTTATATTCCTCTACGGCAGTCGCGACAGCATTGGCGTAAGCTTCTAATTTATCACGGTCTGCGCCGGTGATTAAAATAGCGAACTCGTCCCCTCCCCAACGGCAGATCGTATTGTTTGACGGTATGGTGTTATGCAGAATATTTGCAAAATCAAGAATCAGTTTATCGCCGGCCTCATGACCCAAGGTGTCATTGATATGTTTCAGGCTGTTAATATCAAGAACGATAATGCCGACCGGTCCGGCAATAAGCACTTTGTCCCCCATCAGCTCATCCCAACGACCTTTGTTGAAGAGGCCTGTGTGCGCATCGATATAGGCTCTTCGGTTTATTTTCAAAATACCGATAAAAAACCTCAAACTCGTATAGATCAGAAGCGCGACAACCGTAAAAAGAATACCTGAGGAGCTTCCGGTTGCGTAATAATATATCAAATCCGCCAACGCCCCTGCTCCAAGCAAAGCAATAAACTTAAACGAGCCCATATTGGTTAATTTTTCTTGCCTGTGCGACAGCGAGACCCAAAGCAGTACCACGATACAGAGCACCAGCATGATATGGCATATCATTAACGTTTCCCGAAATTCCGCGATTCCAAACACCTGGCACAGCAGGGCGGCAAACGCTACAATGCAGATTGCCAATACGGCTGCCAGCAAAACTGTTCTTCTCCTTCCCACAAAGCGCTCCTTTATAGACAGTAAAAGCGGAGCGCAGACGATAAACAGCGCCCCAATCGTAATATAGCCGAGAGCCATGGGATTGCTTGAAAACATCAAAGAAGAAAAACGGGTATCGGTAATTCGCCAGATTCCAATCAGCAGCAAAAAATTTCCAAGGTAAAAGATATCCCAGGCATATGTTTTTTTCTGAAAAATCAGGCATAGATGAACAATCATGAGAAAAAATCCCAGAAGAATACACATCATGGAGAGCACAAGCTGGGGCAAATCCGCTTTCAGGCGATTTGTCATAATAGTGAAACGGGAACCGATCTCAAATTCAATTTCCCGATCGCTAACGCTTTGGTAGACCGGCGTCACAGCTACCCGAACTTCCCGCCCGCTGTCGGAGCGGTAGATGGGAACGAAGATCCAGTTACTGCTGGGGGAAGTGCCAATACGGTTGTTTTCCCCCGGCATAAGGCTATACATGAGCTCGCCGTCAAACCAAACTTCAGCGTACTGGTGAACCAGATAAAACGCCAAGCAATTATCGTTGGTATTGATGGTGTCCAAAGTCCAACGGTATTCCTTACGGATACCAACCGGCGCCAAATCATCTATGATCTCTCCGACAGTATAGTCCTCCACTGCATCATAGGATTGGCCAGCACGTGCGCTGTAAAGCGCGTTTTCTTCACACAAGCTCATATAAATCATAAAAGAAATAAACAATGCCGAAATAACGGCATAGAAAATGGTCGCTGTCATTTGAAGAACAGCCCTTTTCTTCATAATCCAACTCCTTTGTCGCTATTTATCTTTTATAAGCAAGTAATTCTATCACGATCATGGATTATGTTCAAGACAATTTCAAACTTACATTTATACCTGAAAATAGAGAATCAGCTTAAACATCGACAGGCGGGATAATAAAAAACCGGAAGGAACGACTCCTTCCGGTTATACCAACCATGTTTCCGCTCTAGGAATTACAATCAGGCATCTTCCTCAAACTGGTCCTTGCCCACGCCGCACAGCGGGCAGACAAAATCATCGGGCAGATCCTCCCACTTGGTGCCAGGCGCGATGCCGTTATCCGGGTCTCCGGCCGCCTCGTCATACACATACCCGCATACCTGGCAAACATACTTTTTCATCCTTCAGCCCTCCGTTTTTTCAATCTTTCCGGCGCAAACGCCTTTTGTGAAAAGGACATGCGTCCTTCGTATCTATCATACCACGAATTGGCAAAAATAAAACCATTATTTTTTACGCACGGGAAAAATCGGGCGCCTCTGCTATACGCCGCCCCTCTCTCACCAAATTCTCATAAACTTCTTATGGCTCTTTCATCGGTTTTTGAACGCCGTCCTCTTTTCCCTGGAGGAAAATCATGCTATGATAAGCCTGTCAATTAGAAGCGAACGGCGCGGGCCGGTCAAGACACGCATAAGGAGGCACCCACCATGTCGGAATCCAATCACGAAACGCTTGGTCCCGAGGGCAGCTATTACGAGGCGAAGGCAAGGGCCGAGGAGGCGGAAAGGCGCCGGAAATCGGACGCCATGTTTCCTATCATGATCACCGCGCTCTATCTGGTGCTGGGCAGCGTATTCGGGCTGTGGCATCCTGGTTGGCTGGTTTTTCTAACCATTCCGCTGCACTATATGCATCCCCGCACGCGGCTACAGCAGCTATGCAACCCCGTGATGGTTACGCTGATTTATCTGGTGCTGGGTTTCTTCTTTCATCTATGGCATCCAGGTTGGCTCATCTTCCTTGTCATTCCCCTTGGCGCAATCGCGGATCATCCGCCTAAAAACTGAATTTGGTTTGCAGCTTTTTTCTATTGTTTTACCAGCTGCATTCTTAGTTGTACTGTCTCTATCTTCAAAACCGCCGAATTTATCGGCGGTTTTGATTTATGCTAAGAAGTCGGCTGCGTTCTTCCAGCTCTCCCGTTGGTTTTTGATAGAACGTCAAGCACCCTATTTCGCGGCATTTTACATCTGTAAGAATTATTTTCACTTTCATTAGTTTAGATTTTAGTCGCGAATGGCTTGCATCCGACCTGTAAAAATCGTATAATGAAAGCAGAAAGAAATCGAATACTGTCCCAAGAGGTGAATGCGAATGAAGCCGTATTATGAGACACTGAGGGAACTCCGCGAAAGCCGTGATTTAAAGCAGGCCGACATCGCCATGGTTCTGGGCACAACGCAACAGGTATACTCGCGCTACGAGAATGGCATCAACGAATTACCCATTCGCCATTTGATCACGCTGTGCGGTTTCTACCATACCAGCGCGGATTATGTGCTTGGCTTGCCAATAAAGAAGTAGCGCAAACCGGTGATACGGTGCAAAAAAGCGTTCGACGCCGTTTACTGACTGATCAAGCTTTTCACCGGGAACAGCAGAAGCTGGCGATTGGTTTTGTTTTGCCGCCGCTTTAGCGCGTTAGCTTGTACGCATTCACCTAAATCGGTTCCTTTACCTGAAGCATTCCGAGCAAATCCCAGATCATCCGGTTGGTCATTTGCTCCGTCATTAGCTCCCGAAAGCGGTAGGTTTTGACGGCGTTTTGCGCGCGCAACGCTTCCAGCTCCGCAGGAATTTCATCCCGCCGTTTTTGCATATATGCGAGAAAATCCTCCAGCCTGCGAAGCCTTTCCGCCGCCGTACCGTCTATTACCGCCTCCGGCAGCATTTGTGCGCGTCCTGCGTCGTCTACAAAGGTAAATCTTTTCATTCTGGATCTCCTTCCCTACAGCCTGCTCAAGTCGTCCGGCGACAGGCTGAAGCTGGGCACAAATTCCCGCATAAACTCATGCACCTCGGGCAGCGGGTTGCTGTTGATGCTATCCTGTATGGTAATTTTGGCCTGCGCAAATTCGCGGTTGCCCATCTTTTCTTCCTCGATGCATTTCAAGTACGCGCTGATCCGGTCGGCCGCCTTGACGATGCGCCATTCGTACGTCTGCTCGTTGGGTTGTACATAAGGCCTGAAGCTTTCCCGCATATCCGCGGGAAGCATGTCCAGCAGCTGCTGCCGCGCGGTGGCCTCAATATCACGGTACGCGCCTTGAATGGCGGGGTTTTTATATTTGACAGGCGTCGGCAGGTCTCCCGTGATCACCTCGCCCACGTCGTGGTACAGGGCCAGCGCGAGCACATGCTCGGGGTCAATGTCCCGCTGGTGGCGGGTCTTGCCAAGCACGGCAAGCCCGTGCGCGATCAGCGCGGTTTGCATGCTGTGCTCCATATCGTTTTCAGGCATGGTGTTGCGCATCAGGCCCCAACGCCGTATCAGCTTCAGCCGGTCCAAATAGGCAAAAAAGTGGTTCATCGCGGTGATAACCCTCCCTCCCGGTTACAAACGGGATATTTGCTCCATCATCATACACGAAAATCTCGGGAAAGGCCAGCAAAAAAGCGCGGAGGAAAAGCTTCCTCCGCGCATGGTTTATCAAGCTTCCGGCAAGTTCCTTACGCCTTGACGGTCTTTTGCATATCCTCGCCCAGCCAGTATTTTTTCAGCGGCGCAAAGCTCGCAAACGCAACCACCGAGGTGATAATGATTTCCGGTAGCATATAGGATCCGTTATAAGCCAGCGACCATACCGCAGAGGCCCAGCCCAGCTCGTTTGGCCACATCGTTTCCCAGATGAGAACCCCGCTGAGAAAATGGCACACAAAGCGCACAAAGAACGTAACCGCAATTCCCGTAACGATCGACCAGCGGCGGTCTCTGATCACGCCGTTGAAGCAGGCTGAAAATCCGATAACCGTAAAGGCCAGGATATAATCCAATAAGATAATACCCACCGCCGTCAACGCATCCGGCGCATATTGTACGTTGTTTAGGCCAAGCAGCATCTGAATTACGCTGTACACCAGCGCGCTGAGCACACCCCACTTGGTTCCGTGGCGGTGCGCGATCATCACCAACGGCAGCATGCTGCATACCGTTATGCCGCCGCCCAGCGCCCAGGGTCCCTTGAAGTCGAACAGGCTTAGCACCGTGCCGATCGCAATGAGCAGCGCGCATTCTACCAACCGTTTGAGAGCTTTGGAATCCATGGAAAATCCCCTCCTGAAAATAAAAATCCCCGCGCCTGCGGGTTATGCAGCGCGAGCCATCAAGGGAATATTCCGTTGATTCCTACGCCGGCATTACCCGGATCAGGTTCCAGGGTCCCGGGCCGATGCCCGATCTCAGCCGACGTCCGTCAGCACCCCTTGTGCATTGCACGGGTGTATTATAATCCTCAACGGATGGTTTGTCAAGCCGTGCTTTCCGTGCTACAATACCTTAAAAGAGGGGGGATTTGCCATGGGAACATGCTTCATCGTAGGAGCGGGCGATTTTACGCCGCGGGGTTTTACGCCCGGCCCGGAGGATTTGATCATAGCCGCCGATGGCGGCTATCTGGCGCTTCGGGCGGTCGGAGTGACTCCTCACCTGCTGCTGGGGGATTTCGACTCCCTGGGCAGCCTGGAAAAGCTGCCCGCGAACCTGCCTGTCCAGCGGCATCCCGTCCAAAAGGACGATACCGATATGGGCATCGCGCTTGCGGAGGGCTGGGAGCGCGGCTGCCGCGACTTTGCGATCTACGGCGGCGGCGGCGGACGCGTCGACCACCTGCTTGCGAACATTCAATGCATGTGCCGCTACAGCCGTCTTGGCGGACGGCTGCGGCTTGTAGATCAAAGCTATGAAATTTTTACACTGACAAACGGCACGCTTACGCTGCCAGCGCGGCCCACCGGCACGCTTGTCAGCGTTTTCTGCCATGGGGAGACCGCGCGCGGCGTGACGCTTCGCGGCCTGATGTATCCACTCACCAACGCCACACTCACCTGCGACTATCCGCTGGGCGTCAGCAACCAGACGCTTTCGGACGTAACCCCCGCGGAAGTCTCGGTGCAACGTGGAACCGTCTATATCATGGTGTATTGAGAGGCTTGGAGTTTCCAAAGTCTTCTACCGCTGATTCTCATACCCTTCCTGGGCGACTGCCATCGCTTCGCCGTTTTCCAGCAATGTAGCGCCCTGGTCGATGCAAGTTCCGCCGGCTGCGTTCCATACGGCCACCGCGCCGTTCCCGCTGGCGCGGACGGTTACCTCCTTCCCAATGGTTATCACGCCGTAGTTCGCGACCGCGACCGGCCCTTTTTGGGTTGTGATGTCGCCCATATTCAACTCCGCGACGGCTCCCCGCTCGTTTTTAATCGCATAGTATTGGTTGGTTGTCAACGTATTCGGCCCGCTCATGGTGAGCGTTCCGCTCGTGTTGTGAATCATGGCATAGTTGCTGTATGGCGGCGGCTCCGGCCTTGTCACGGCCGCGCCTTTAAGGCTCAGAACGCCCCCGAGGTTAGTCAGCCCACCGTTCCCAGCCAGCACAACGTCGACCCCTTCGCCCAATTCAAGCATTCCGCTGCTGCCAATCGCAATTTCGAATCCCGCGATCAGCCGCGAGCCCTCCCGGCCTTTGATTGTGATGCTTTTACCGTCGATCCTTAGGCCGCTCAGGCAGGTAATATCCCCGTTCAGGTAAAAGGTTCCGCCATCGGCTCCTTCTATATATTTAATTAACTCCTGATAAGAATAAACATCGACCGGCGCGCCCATCTTGACGCGGTCTGGCCTTCCGTTAACCAGTTGCGCTCCTCCGGTCAGGTTGACGCTGGCCTTTCCATCCGCTATGATCGATTCGCCGAATTTTCCATCAACCGTGATTACGGAAATAACGCCATCCTTCATGGTCATACCGCCTGGTTCGTTCACCACGACGCCTTTCACATTCGACGCTCCGGAACATTCCACCCGTCCGCCCATTTGGTGAAACTCGCCATTTGGGGCGACCAGCACGCCAAACGCCCCGCCCACATGGCTGCGCGCCTCAATTTCGCCGCCATAGAGATTGATGACCGAGCCGCCGTCAATAAACGCCGCCGATATGACATCGTCCTGTCCGCTGTAAGTTTCTCTAACGGTCCGGTATACGCCGCGGTAAATATTCACCGTGCCCGCCCCCAGCGACAGGGCGGCGCCGCCCTGCGTGCTTACCACAAAATCACCGCAAAGGTTAAGCACGGTTCCATAATCGCGGACACGGAAGGCCATATCTCCCGCGCCATTAAAATGCGCGTCACCGGTAAGGGTGATGTTTCTGTTCTGAAAATAAACCGGACCCTCCAGCTCAATTTCGCCCGTCGCCTCAATGGTGCCCGTGCCACCTTCGGGAATACGCCAGATGGCCCGTTGCAATTCCGCCTGGCTGGACACCACAGGAATGCGCTTCTCAAAGGCCTTAGGCAAAAAAAGTATCAGCGCGGCCAGAACCGCGGTTCCCAGCGCGATCATGGCGCGGAGCAGAGGTTTGCGCATCACCGCGTGCTTTAGCTGCTTTGCGTCCCGGTAGCGTGCTTTGGGGTCAAACCGCGTGCATTTACGAAAAATCCGCCTGACGCGGCGAGGCATTTTCGCGCCTTCCGGATCTTTTGTGGTACCGCCATACAGGGCCGCTATGGTCATGCCCAGGCCGTAAATATCCGCGCGCGGATCGGACTGGCAAAAGCCGAACTGCTCCGGCGCGGCGAAACCCTCCGTCAGGTACAGCCGCGTGTCATGTCCGCCGCCCTCCCTCGGGTTGCGGGCGCTCTCCATATCGATCAGCACGCATTGGTTATCGGCGGTCAGCACCACATTCTCAGGCTTGATGTCGCGGCAGACCATCCCCGCGCCATGCAGCCGGATGAGCGTATCGCACAGCGAACAGACGACCCGCCGGAAGGTTTTCGCGGTAATGGGATCCCCCTCCCGAATCAGCTCCAACAGCGTCTGACCGGGCACATAGGTGCGAACCAGCACGCAGCAGCCGTCCGCTTCCCCAAGCAATACCGGAACGGGCGTTAATCCCGGCAGCTTCCGCTGCGCCACCAATAGGCGCTGGTATTCCTCCCTGAGCAGCCCCGCCGCCTCTCCCTTCTTGACCTTGGCGGTATAAGCCGCTCCAAGCTCATCCGAAAAAAGATAGGCCGCGCCGTTTTCCCTTTCCAGAAAGCACAGCTCATACTTCAGCCCGTCGCCCCACTTTGACAGCACCTGACAGACCGCGCTCATTCCAAATTCCATCAAACCTATCTCCAGACTCTGCCGGTATTGACGCTATTTCCGTCCGGCCTACCCTGGCTCCAGTTTACCATGCCGCTAAAGCAAACTCAAGCAGGATTCGCCAAAATCCGGGGATCGGCATGCGAAAGACGGCGCTTGTTTCCAAGCGCCGTCTTTCACTATCGACGTTACCGCTGAGCAAACTGCTTTGCTGGTAACATGGGATATCAGGGGCGTTAAACCAGCCCGCTGTAATCCACCTCAACCGGCATGCGCGTTTTGGCGGATTCCATGATCGCCAGTATCGCCAGCGACGTCCGCGCCGCATCCTCCAGGCTCACGACAAACGGCTCGTCCGCCGCCAGTTTATCCACAAAGCTGCGGATGCTTTCATAGGCGAAGCCCTTGACCCGTCCATGAATCCGGTTGCGGACAAGCACGTCCGGAACCACGACCTTTTCATCCGAATAATACTGTATCAGGTTGTGGTTGCTGGCGTCGATGGCGATCATTCCCCGGTCGCCGCAAAGGTTGCATTTGATATCGTTGACGCACGGATTGGCGTTGGGCGTAATCCACCCGTTCTCCATCTGCGCCACGCCACCCCGCTCAAACTCCATAGTGGAAAGAAAGGTGTCCTCCGTAGGGACGCCCAGCCCGTCCAGCACCCCGCGCGCCGAAACGGTGTACACTCGCCGCACCCTGTCCTCAAACAGCCACTGCAGCGTATCAAAGCTATGGCTGCCCAAAAACCAGAGGATGGACGACCGCGCCGCCCAGGGCAGCATGTCGGTTGCAACCCATTTCACATCGTTTAAGCGTATATAGGCGTTACGCAGCGTGCCCAGGCCGCCCTCCTCCACCATACGCCTGGCCTCGGCAAAGGGCGGGCTCCATCGGTTGTGAAGGTCCACCATCACGCGCACGCCGCTTTCCCGTGCCGCGCGCACGATGCGCAACACATCCGCACGGGTGGTCGCCAGCGGCTTTTCAATTAGCAGATGCTTGCCCGCCGCCGCGCAGGCAACCGCGATATCGGCGTGCAGATGATCGGGGGTTACGATGGAAACCGCGTCGAAGCCTCCAGCCTCCAGCATTTCCTCCACGCTGCCGTAAACACTGGGAATCCCATACTTATCCGCCAGCGCCCTCGCCCGGTCCACGTCCCGGTCGCAGATAGCGACGGGCTCTGCAAGGGGATGTTCCCGGTAGATGGCCGCGTGCGTATCTCCCCACACACCCGCGCCCACAATGGCAATGCGAATCGTCCTCATTTGCGTTCCCCTTTCTCCTGTACGGCAGGCCCCTGTTTTGCCGCGCGTCCCGTTTCGTTGTGGGTATCGAAGTAGCTGTACATCACCCGGTTATCGTGCGGGGCGAACAGGTCGCGGCCCTGCGACACGGCCAGCTGATAGGCCATGGTCTGCGTCGCCGCGGCAAACACAAGGCAATCGAGGCTTCCGGTGCATTCAAAGGGCAAATCGTGTTCGTCCAGCACATCCGCGCCGATTAAAAAGCCGTTGTGCTTTTCGTTTTTCATATAGGCGCACAGCGAACGCGCCTTTTGGCTATCGACGCCGCCGTCGTTCAGCACAATTACGCAATGGCGCTCCGTATAGCCGTAATTGGGCGCGTGAAGCCCTTCCTCCAGCTCATAGGCGAGCGAGATAATCTGCGGCGTTTCCCATACCTTGACGGACGCTTCCAGCGCCACGCCGTAAAGCGCGCCCACGCCGGTGAACACCAGGCAGTCTGAACGCAGCATCTGCCTGCGTTCCCTGTTAAGCCAGGCAAGCGTCTGGTCGATTACCGCCGGAATTTGCCGCGCGGCCCTTGCCGCGTCCGCAAGGCAGGCGTCGCGCGCTTGGGGAGAAACCGTACCCTTGCGCTCGCCCATCCACAGGCCGAGCAGCACAAGGGTCAGCACCGACGCGCTGTAGCCGATGGTCCGCATCGGGTATTCCTCATGGCCGCAACCCATATCCAAAAACACATCCGCTTCCCGCGCCAACGGCGTATCAGGCGACTCCGAAACCGCTACCGTGCGGTATCCAAGGCGGCGCGCCTCCTTCAGCGCATCGCGCGTAAGCGTACTCGTGCCGGTTTGCGAAACAAAAGCATACAAGGCGTTCGGGTTTCGAACCGCCTTCTCGTTTAAAAACTCGCCCGGCAAAACGGGCGTAACGCGCACGCCGGCCGCCCGCTGGGCCGGATAGCGCGCCGTAACCGCGCTTGTGTTGGAGGTACCGCATCCAATTAAAACCAGCTCGTCCGCCGCCTCCATCAAGCCGCCAAAGCGGTCGTCCAGAGGATGAAACGTTTTTTCCCGATGATCCAGTATCCACTTCAGGCGTTCCGGGACACGCCTGATGCAATCCAGCATGCTTACCATACCTTCGCACCTCGCCTGTTCGGTTGATTGGTTCAGTTTTTTATTCCGGAACGCCCGCACAGAGCCGTTATGCCCTTTGTTAAACGGTACGGCGCGTGCCATTCTGATTTGAAATTTGGGTATACAAAGCACAGCGTCGCTTGGGCGGCGCTTTCGTCAAGGAGGATTGTTATTCGGCAACAGGGGGGACGGCCTGCGCACGCGGGCCGGTTGTTCCCCTGTCAATCAGCGTGGTTTTCAGTTCCAGCCGTTCGGTGGGCTGTTCGGGATGCTCAAGCCTGCGCAGGCACATCTGCGCGCTATGGTAGCCCGCCTCCTGAAGAGGCTGGCGCATCGACGTCACAGGCCGGACTCCAAGCTGAGCCGCAAGGCCGATTTCATCGTCAAACCCAATAATGGACACATCTCCAGGTACGCGCAACCCCGCTTCCTCCAGCGCGCGCACCGCGCCAAAAGCGGAGATATCCGTAGCGAAGAACAGCGCGTCCGGTACAATGCCGCGTTCCAGCATGCGTTTCATCTCCAGGTAGCCCTGATCAAAAAACACAGTGTGCCATCCGATGGGCTGCCTGCGGTTGGCCGGCAGGGCGGAGAAATCAGGGAAAACGATCAGGTTGCGGTCAACGGGCATACCGTGGTACTGCAACGCGTTGATATAGCCCTGCATGCGGTCTACAGTGATCTTGAGGTTCATGTTGCCGGCGATATGGGCAATTTTTCGATGCCCCTGCGCGATCAGGTGCTCTGTGGCAGCGAAGGCCCCGCCAACGTTATCGATCACAATACGGTCCGTCTGCGCGGCGCTCAGGTCGTTTTCGATCAGCACGAAGGGAAAGCGCGTCTCGGCCAGGCGGATGATCAGATCGTCGTTGCACACCTGCGAACCATAGATGATCACCCCGTCCACGCGGCCGCGCGTGAGGTATTCCAGCTGGCGCTTTTTGCGCTCCACATCCCCAAAGGAGCTGGTGTAGATCAGGGTATACTTTTCCCCGTCCGGCGCGTCCTGCGCGCCCAGCTCCAGGCCTCTGAGCAGCGGCACGGCAAAATCCGTCGCCATCAGCTCCATCAACACGCCCACGCTGTACGTCCTCTGGGTGACAAGAGAGCGAGCGAGCGCGTTGGGCGTATAGTTCAGCGCCTGAATTGCCTCGGCAATCCGCTCGCGGGACTGCCCGCTGACGCCAGCCTTGCCGTTTAAATACCGGGATACCAGCGCTTTGGAAACGCCGGCAAGCTGCGCAACGTCCTTAATCGTACTCACGCGATCTCTCCATTCTGCATAAACCGTTTCACATCTTCATGATACCCAAACCGGTTATGTTTGTCAATGGAGCTGCCCAGCCCAGCCGTCCTGTTATCCCTCTATTTCGTTCAGGTTGATATCATGCCCCAGCGCAATGGCCTCCTCGATGATCTTGACCGCCGAGCCCAGGCCGATACCAAAGCGGTTCGCGCCCAGCTTGTACATGCGCAGCAGCGTGTCAAGGTCGCGTACGCCTCCCGCTACCTTCAGCTTGCAGCGCTCTCCGATAGCGACCTTCATCACCCTCACGTTGTCAAGACTGGTAGGCTTGCTGGAAAATCCGGTGCCGGACTTGACATAATCCGCACCCGCCTCCATGCACAGCTCGCAGGCCTTGGTGATCTCCCCGTCGGTCAACAGCATGGCCTCGATAATCACCTTGAGCGACGCGCCTCGCGTGGCTTCGCGCACGGCGTGGATGTCGGCCGTCACTTCATCATAGCGCTTGGACTTGAGCCAGCCCACGTTCATCACCATATCGACTTCCGCCGGGTTCAGCGACATGAAATACTCCGCCTGCTGCACCTTGGTGCGAGTGGCCTCCTGCCCGCTGGGGAAGCTCAGCGACGTGCCAAAGGCCGTGTTGGTTTCCTTCAGCAGCTCGCTTAGCAACTCGTAATAGCCCGGCCACGCAAAGCAGCAGCCAAAATCATACTTTTTGCATGCCTCCACCAGCGCGTACACATCCTCGTAGGAGGTATCCAGCTTTAGCACGCTGGGGTCCATCATATACGCGATATCCTTTACTGTTAAAACTTCCTTGCGGTATTCCTTCATGGTTGTTTCCTTCTTTCTATTATGAGTGAAGCTCCGTCAGCTTGCCCATGTTTTTGCGCACCTCTTTGAAGCGCTCGGTATAGGGCTTGTTATACAGCACGCAGCCCACGGGCTGCTGGCGGATCATTAGTTCCTCGCAGTTCATGCACTGGGTACAGTACCGGATCTCGTCCTCGCGTCCCTCCATGAGCTTTCGCGGCGTAAGCGGATCGGCGAAGGACTGCCTTCCCAAGCCGATCATATCCATCATGCCGTCCTCGATACAGCGCGCGCCCATGGCGAAGGTAGAGGCTTTTTCCGGCTCCACGCAAAGCAGCTTGTTCCTGTTGCCCCGGAAGGAGGAAAAATGCGAGCCGATCACCACGGTCTCCGGCTTGAGGGCGCGCTTCATAAGGTTGGAAAAGTAAAAGTGCAAATACGACAGGTACGGTTCGTCGCCCACGGCCTCCATGTACGCCATGCTGGCGTGCACGTTGCCAAGCGACTCCACAAAATAGCTTGCTCCCCGCTCCTCCAGCCCGCGGATTAGCTCCAGCGGCTCAGTCATGTCCATCAGGGGCGAGTCCGGGCCGGCGCTGCCAAAGCCGCCGGGGATGCCCTCCCACATCGACATTTTGGAGCCGATGAGAAAGTCCTTGCCCACCGCCGCGCGGATGCGCTCCATCAAGTCGTAGGCAAAGCGCGCGCGGTTCTCCCAGGGACCGCCGTACTTCCAGTCGCGGTCGTTAAACGGGCGCAGAATCTGCGTGCCCAGATAGCCGTGGCACAGCTTCATGTCAATGCCGTCTGCACCCGCGCTCTGCGCAATTTTGGAAGCCAGCGTGAACTGGTCGATGATACGCTCGACCTCCCCCTCGCTCAAAAGCTCACCGCCCAAACCGTGCATGGGCTTGACCGTCACTCTGCGGGAAAAATCCGGGCTGCTGATCTCACCGGAATGCGTCAGCTGAAAAACGATCAGGATGTCCGGGTTGACCTCCTTAAGCCGCGAAATAAAGCGTTTAAGCGGCTCCTCGTTGCGGGGCATGATCTCCAACTGCGTCCTGCGGGCGCGGCTTTCGTTGGTAACGGTGATCGCCTCTAAATCCACCAGGCCAAAGCCGCCCCTGTACAGGTTTTCATAGCGCGTGTAGGTCAGGTCGGTGGGGTTGCCCTCCGCGTCGGAATCCACGCATTCCATCGGCTGGGCGAAAAACCGGTTGATACAGGTTTTGCCGCCAATCCGGATCGGCTGGAGCAGTGTTTCCTTATAGCCCATGCTGGATCTCCTTTCCGTTGTGAAGCATGATGCGGCGGTCGATCTCCGGGGACACCAGCACCTTCACAAGGTCCTTGTTTTCATGCAGCTCCAAAAGCGCCTTCTCCGTCTCCCAAAGCGGCACAACCATCGAGATCAGCGGCCTGGGATCGATGCGGCGGTAACGCAGCAGGTCGATGGCAACCTCCCAGTCGTGGCCGATGCCGGCGCAGGAACCGCCGATCTTCTTTTCCGCCAGTACAAATTCCGCCGGGGGAAGGGACGCGCGCGCCTCATCGGAGCAGATGCCGAAGCTCTGGAGCTTGCCGCCCTTGCGCAGCATGGCGAAGGCCTGCTCATAGGTTTCCCTGCGGCCCACGGCTTCCAGCACGTAATCCGCGCCCACGCCGCCAGTCAGGCGCATCACCTCGGCCACAGGGTCGGTCTTGGTAAAGTCGATCACATGGTCGGCGGCCATCTCCCTGGCCATATGCAGGCGGGAAGGCTGGCCGTCGATCACGATGACCGGGGCCGCCCCGCGCAGCTTCGCCAGCGCGGCGTGAATCACGCCAAGTCCCGCGCCGATCACCACCACCGACGCGCCCAGCTCGCAGCCCATCTTTCGAGATGCGTTGATGGTGGCGGTTAACGGTTCGATGAAGGCGGCTGAATAATCGTCCACCTCGTCGGGAATAACGTAGCAGTTGCGCCAAGGGGCCTTGACATACTCCGCGAACGCGCCGTCGGTATGGATGCCGATCTGCTTGAAGCTTGAGCATAAAAGCGGCTCGCCCCGGCGGCAGTGGTAGCAGGCGCCGCACGTCAGGCAAATATCCACGGCCACGCGGTCGCCGGGTTTGATGGCGCTCACCCCGCGCCCCACCTCCGTCACCACGCCCCAGAACTCATGGCCCGTAGCGATGGGCAGGCAGGCGACCTCCTCGGCGTACATGCCGTTGTACGAACCCCAGTCGGAGCCACAGATGCCGCAGTACTTTACTTTGATAAGCACCTCGTCATCGTCGATCACGGGCAGGGGCACATCCTTGTAAACTAATTTTTTCGGTTCGGTCAATACCATTGCTTTCACGCGGTTTTCCCCCTTTCTCAGCGCTGGAACAGCTTGTCGCTGCGGCCCTCATAGGGCGCGTGAATCATCAGCGGCTTTAGGAACGCAATCGTCTTGTCGTCGCCGTCGGCCCGGCTCATGGTTACATCCTCATGCTCATAAGCGAGCACGCCGTCATAGCCGTTCAAAAACAGCTCGGTAATCACGCTCTTCCAGTCCACCGAGCCCCAGCCGGGAATGCGGAAGCGGAAGGAACGGTCGCGCTCGCCCCAGTCACGCTGAAGCATCCAGTAGCCGCCGCGCGCCATGTTATGCTTGACAAGCTCGCAATCCTTAGCGTGCACCAGCACGATGCGGTTGCCGATCTCGTTGATATAAGCGCCCAGGTCGATGCCGGTAAAAAGCAGGTTGGCGGGATCGAAATTGATGGCGAAGCTGGGATGGTTGCCGCATAGCGCAAGGCAGCGTTTGGTGGTGTGGATATCATAAACGATGTTGTTGGGGTGCGGCTCAAACGCCACCTTAACGCCGTATTCACGGAAAGCGTCAAAAATGGGAACCCAGCGCTCGCAAAACGCAGCTTCCTCGTCCGCCCAGCCGCCCGGATACGGCCAGTCGTTAAAGCGTCCAAAGTTACCCACGCCCGAGAACGCGACCACGGCGGGCACCTCCAGCGCGTTTGCCAGCCT
Source organism: Bacillota bacterium (assembly GCA_023411375.1). Taxonomy (GTDB): domain Bacteria; phylum Bacillota; class Clostridia; order Christensenellales; family Aristaeellaceae; genus Limiplasma. The sequence continues at coordinate 267,092 of JAEYOW010000010.1, forward strand.
CGCGCAGCGCAGCATGCTTTCCGTGCCGAAGCGAATCTGTTCCTCCGGCGTTCCGTCGCACACGCCGGCAAGGTCGCGCCCATGCGGTCCCAGCACCAACGGCGAATCCGCGTGATTGGAGATAGCGCTGATCAACAGCCCAGCGTCCTCCGCCCGCTTCTTGAGCCTTTTGGCGTTATCCCCTCTTAGAAGCTCGTCCGGGTCGATCTGCCCGTTATCCGTATAGGCGGGAATCTCAATCGCCTCGTAACCCTTGCCCGCCACGTGGTCAATCACCTTTTCGATGGGCCATTCCGTATAGTTAACCGTACAGTAGCCAACCCTCATCGTTCAAACGCCTCCTCCACGCTGTTTTGACCCGGCGCTGCGCCCCGCCCAATCCATCGGGCAAAGCCGCGCCTTTTCCGCTCATAAATCTCCCGGTACGCACCGTCCGGCAGGGTATATTCGCCGGCGTCCAGCCAACCGTCAAAATCCTGGTAATCCTGCGCGTCGCCCAATCCCCGCAGCGCAGCCATCGCCGCTCCGCGCGATGCGGCTTCCTGCCCCGCCTCGGAGCGCAATATCCGCATGCCGTATACGTCGGCCAAAATCTGCGTCCACAGGCGGCTCTTACCGCCGCCTCCGGTCAGCAGCATCGTATCGCCCAGAGCCAGCGAACGCCTGAGCGCGCCGAGGCAACAACCCTCCAGGCTCAAGGCGACGCCCTCCATTACCGCGCGCAGCATGTCTCCTCTGTTAATCTCCATGCTCAGCCCGCCGAACGCGCCCATCAGACCGGCCGGCTCCTGCGGGCTTGCGCCTGCCAGGGTGGGGTTGAACCAAACCCCGTTCGCCCCCGGCGGCACGGCTTCCGCCAGCCTGTTGACAAGCGCCAGAAGTTCCCTATCCTTCACTTCGGGGCACAGCAGCTCCGCTGCCCAACGAAGCGCGCTGCCAGCAGCGAAGATGGACGTACCCGAGGTGTAAAGCCCCTTTTGAGCGAATGCGAATACAAACGGCCTTGCCACAGGGTCCAGAACAGGAGTCTCGGACGTGACCGCAATCCACGCGGAGGAGCCGAGCGACGTGTAGGGCGCGTTCAGCCGCGCTCCGGTGGTGCCAAGCGCCATCATCGTGTTGTCCACGCCGCCGCACACCACGGGCGTACCCTCGCAAATTCCCGTCTCGCACGCCGCCGCCGCCGTTACCCGACCGATGCGTTCGTGCGCTTCCACCGGTTCCGGCATCAGTCCGGACGGCAGCCGCGCGGCTTCCAGCAATGCGCCGTCGTAGCGCAGGTTCATCAGGTCGAACACCCCGCTGCCGGAAGCATAGGAATAATCTGTCGCCATCTCGCCGGTCAGCCGGTAGTTGATATAATCCTTGGTACCCAGCACCCGCGCGGTACTCTGCCAAAGCTCAGGCGCATGCTCGCGCAGCCACATCAGCTTCATCGCCGGATACAACTCCGGCGGGTCGCCGCTGCCGGTAAGCCTGTACCAGGCCTCCCTGTCAACCGTTTGAAAAAACTGTTTTGCCTCTGATCCCGCACGAGCGTCCGACCAGGTAGGCACCCATTCGCAAAGCGGTTTACCCGCTCTATCCAGCGGCACAGCCGTCATGCTGAAGCCGCTGAGCGCAACGGCGCGAACCTCCGCCGCGCGCTTGCCGTTTAGCAGCTCGCGCGCGGCGGCGCAGACGCCCTGCCACCAGTCCGCCGGGCGCTGCTCATGAAGCCCGCCCGGGCGGTAGGCCGTGGTATAGCCCTGAAAGCAGGACGCCATCGAAACGCCATCCTCACGGTACAGCGAGGCCTTGACGCCCCCCGTGCCAAGGTCGCACGCGAGAATCATTTTCCGCACTCCTGCGGGAAGAACGCGGGCAGATAGGCCCGGTTGGCCTCCAGCAGCTCGTCAAGCATGGGCTGGGCCAGATCGACGTCCATGATCAGCGGATGCGCCAGCAGGGCAAAGAGCGCCTTGTCCCGGCTGCCCTCCACCGCGGCCTCCACCGTGAGCGACTCGTAGCTTTTAACAGCGGACACCAGCCCGCGCACGCTGTCCGGGAAGCCGCGGAAGGTAATGGGCTTCGCGCCGTCGGCGTTGACCATACAGGCGGTTTCCACCACGGCGTCGTCCTTCAGGAAGGGAATCACACCCCCGTTTGGCACGTTGCACACGGCAAAGGTATCGTCGTTATACGCGATAGCGCGCAGCACGCCCAGCGCCATCTCCGCGTAGTCGCCTCCGCCGCGCTTGCTGAGCAGCTCCGGCTTGGTGCACACGTTCGGATCGGCATATATCTCAAAAAGTTCCTTCTCGATCTCCAGCACCATTTCGCCGCGCGTCTTTTCAGCGGCCTTTAACACCTCCACCTTATGGGTGCGGTTGTGGTAATAAGGTAAATACAGGCTGGGCAACAGCTTCATACGCGCGGTCAGTTCGGGATTAACGCCGCACGCCTGCGCGATGCCCATCCACTGCTCGTCGGTGATGGGCTCGCCGTCCACGGTGATGTTGTAGCTGAAATTAAAATGATTAAGACCAAAGAAATCATAACGCACACGGTCGTGTGCGATGCCGTACGCTTTTTTGAGCATATTGCCCGGATGCCGCCCGCCGCCGCACAGCGCGATAAACCTTGCCCCGGTATAGCGGGTAATGGCTTCGGCCACAATGCCGGTGGGGTTGGTGTAGTTGATCATCCACGCCTTGGGGTTGAGGCGCTCCACCTCGCGCGCGATCTCAAGCATGGCTGGGATGGTGCGCAGCGCCTTGGCAAAGCCACCCGCTCCGGTGGTTTCTTGCCCCAGCAGGCCGTATTTCATTGGGATTTTCTCATCATGAACGCGCGCCTGATTGCCTCCGACGCGAATTTGGGTGATCACAAATTCCACATCGGTGATGGCTGCGGCACGGTCCATAGTCGCGCTTACCCGCGCCGGGTAGCTGATATTCTCCAAAAACCGCTTGGTAAAGCCCTCCATGATCGACAGGCGGCGCTCGTCGATATCATACAGGCGGATTTCCGTAACGTTGAGTGAGTCGCGCATCTGTCCAAGCATATCCAAAAGCTCCGGCGTATAGGAGCTGCCCGCGCCTACGATGGCGATTCGAATGGGTTTAAGCATTGGTTTTTACCTCCAACGGGTCAAAAATGGGTGTAAAGAGGGGAGGCGCAGCGCGGCGCGCGCGCCTCCCCGAAGGCAAAAGGGATAATAGCGTCAGTCGTACATCGCCCGCTTGGCGACCAATTCTGTGTTCATGTACTCGGTCAATTCATCCAAACCGGACTTTCTGGCGTTTTCGCGCAGCTCTGCCAGGTTGGCGGCAAAGGCCTCCTCGCTCTCGGAGAGCACCAGCGTCGGCGTCCAGGTATTTACCATATCGACCAGCTTTGTGGTGAGGATGTACTCGTCGCTGTCGGGGTCCTTGGGATCGGCCAGCGCGTACCAGGGTTCGCAGGAGATGCGCTCGCGAATTTTGGCGTAGGTTTCCTGATAGGGCTGTGCCAGGGAGCAGGTACGGCCGATAGCCTCGATCAGCGCCGTGGTGCCAAAGTAGAAGTTGGTGTTGTACTTGCTGGCGAACAGCTCCTCATCCTTGGTGGCCTCGACCCACTCGTCGGAGAAAACGGGTACGCCTTCCTCGTTCAGCGTGTACTCAACGCCTTCGCGGCCCCACATGGTCAGCTTCGCGCCCTCGTCGGAGCACAGGTAGCGTACCAGTTTGATCGCGGCCTCAGGGTCCTTGCAGTTTTTGGAAATGAACGTGCCGCACCAGCCGAGGTTAGCCAGACGGTAGGCCGCTTCGTCACCCAGGGGATTCATTTCCAGCACGGTGAACTTTTCGTTACCAAGCGCCTTGCGGCCCATCTCGGTCGTGGTGGAGGCAAAACCCTGCGTCACGTTGCTGTAGGAAAAGCTCTTGCCGGTGTACATCAGGCCCTCGGCGGTCGCGTTATCATAAGCGAAGCTATCGGGGTTGATATAACCAAGACGGTAGTACTCGTTGAGCTTGCGCATCATCTTTTCAAAGTTGTCGCTGTTGATCATATGGACGTAGGTGCCGTCCTCCGCCTGCAGCCAGTCGGTCTGCGAGCTGATGCCAAACTGCATGTTAAAGTACTGGAACTTCATGGTCGGGTCATAAACGAGGATTTCCATGTCGGGATACTTCTCGTGCACAGCCGCATAGAGGGCGTCCAGCTCCTCAAAGGTGCTAAACGACGCGGCGTCAAAACCAAGCTCCTGGGCAATGTCCGCGCGGTAGTGCAGCGAGCCGATGCTGGGCGCGCCGCCGGGCGCGTCGCGCCATTCCTCCGTGGTAAACGCGTGGCTGAACAGGAAGTAATAGTCGCCGTCGGTGGAATAGCTGGCCGCGTTGGCGATGGCCGTGGGGTCCGGCTGCCAGTCGGGGCAGTATTTCTCAATCAGCTCGGAATAGCTGTAGCACAGGTCGCTGTTGGACAGGCGGGACAGCTCTTCGCTTGTAAAGGTAAGATCCATCAGGTCGCCGGAGGCGATCATCAGGCCCAGCTGGCTGTCGTCCACAGCGCGGGTAGGTTCCAGGGTAACGTTTGTCTTTTCGGTGATGACCTCGGGAATGACGCCTTCAAACTTGTCCGTTGGGTACCAGGTATGGTTGAGCCATACCGTGAGGGACGTCGGGTCCTCGGCGAGGGCGGGCGCCATCACGCCCAGCACGAGCGTCAGCGCCAACAGGAAAGCGGTCCATTTTTTCATTGCGTTTGCCTCCTTTATCATATCATCTGCGCGTAAGCGCAAATTTCAACCTTTGACCGAGCCGATCGTAAGCCCGGTAACGAAGTACTTTTGCAAAAAGGGATAGCTAAACAGGATTGGGATGACGGAAATCATCATCGCCGTGACGCGTACCGCCAGCGGGTCCACCATAGAGTTGCTGGCCGCCTGGGCCGCGCTGACCGCGTTGGTCGGCGTGTTAGCCTGGTTAATGGCCTCCATCAGCAGATAGCCAAGCGTACGGAGCTGCTTGTTGGTGACGTAGAAGGCCGAATCAAACCACGCGTTCCACTGGCCCACAGCGGAGAACAGCAGAATGGTTACCATCAGCGGCAGTGAAATCGGCAGAATAATGGAGCGGAAAATCTTCATTTCGGATGCGCCGTCAATCTTCGCGCTCTCTTTAAGACCCGCAGGGATATCGTCCAGGAAAGATATGGCGATGAAGATGAAGAAGGTGTTGAGGGCCGTCGGGATGATATAGACCAAAAAGGAATTGAGCAGCCCAAGGTTTTTTAGAAGCACATAGTACGGGATGAGACCGCCGCTGAAATACATGGCGAAGATGATCAGAGCCATATACACCTTGCGGAAAACCAGTTTTTTATCGCTCAGGCCATAGGAGACAAGCATCGTAAACAGCGTGGTGATCAGCCCGCCTGCAATGGTGCGCAGCACGGATACCACAAATCCCTTAAGCCAGGTGTTATCGCCGAAGAATTTCATGTAGTTGTCCAGCGTAAACTTGCGCGGGAACAGGTACACACCGCCCATCGCGGTATCCACCGAGTCGTTGAGGGAGATGACCAGCCCATAGTAAAACGGGTAGGCGCACAGGAAAAACACGACCGCCAGAAAAATGTAGACCACCGTATCCACGACGATATCCTCGCGCGTGCGGCGAATATGGTTGCGCATCTTCCCCACCTCCTAAAACAGCCCGTTGCCGGTAACGGCTTTGGAAACAGCGTTGCTTGTGAATACCAGAATAACGGACACCACCGACTGAATCATTCCGATTGCCGTAGCGTAGGAATAGCGCCCTTCGGAAAGGCCAACGCGGAAGCTGTACGTTTGAAAGATATCGGACGCCGCCCGATTGGCGGTGTTGCCCAACAGGTAGGACTGCTCGAAGGTGGAGCCGCCCAGGCCGCCGCCCAGCAGGTTGCCGATAGCCAAAATCAGCACAACGGTGATGGTGGGCGCGATAGATGGAAGCGTGATGTGACGGATGCGCTTTAATCGGCCCGCGCCGTCGATCATGGCCGCCTCGTACATGGTGGGGTCCACGCTGGTGATAGCCGCCAGGAAGATGATAGCCCACCAGCCCATTTCCTTCCAGATGCCGGTTCCCACCGCCAGGCCCCAAAAATAGTTGGGGGAAGAAAGGAAATGCAGCGGCTTATCAATTAGTCCAAGCCCCATAAGCGCCTGATTGACCAGCCCGTCGCTTGTGGAGAAAAACTGCAGACAAAAGCCTGATACGACCACCCAAGAGATGAAATATGGCAGGTAGCTGGCCGTTTGCACGATGCGCTTGACGGCACGGTTGCGCGTTTCGTTCAGGGCAATGGCGAGAATCAGGGGCACCGGGAACGTAAAGATCATTTTGAGAATGCTGATTCCGAGCGTGTTTTTCAACAGCGACATAAAGTTATAATCCGTGAAAAATTCTTCAAACCATTTGAAGCCGACCCAATCCGCCGTGAAGATGCCCGCGTATCCCGTTTGAATCTTATAACGCTTAAACGCCATGAGCAGGCCGGACATGGGCACATAGTTGAAAATAATAATGAACGCGATCCCCGCCAGCGCGAACACCTGTAAGGAGCGTTGCTTCCAAAAAAGCCTCCAGATCGATTGCCTGCGCTCAGACATGTTCGAATCTCTCCCTTCCAAACCGTACAAGCGAAAGTCCCGTGGCCGTCTCCTCCACACGTGGCCGCCATTCCGCCTCGCACTCAGGCTTGAGCGCCAGCAGGTATGCCCCCACAACCGGTTCGTAGACCGATTCCACAACCCTTGCCCGCGGCGCGACGCGGTGTACCTCGGTACGGATGGCGTCGGCCATAACGGGCGATTCAGCCTTGAAAATACCGCCGCTTAACACAATATCGACCGGACGGTCCAGCATGCCAAACCGTTCCAGCGCCGCCGTCGCGTAACGGCTGACCGAAACGCCGAATTCGTATTGCACGCCCAGCGCGACCCTATCTCCCCGGACGGCCTCATCGTCCACAATGGTGGCAAAATCCTTAACAGGACGCGGCATGGTGCCGCGGCTGAAATCCAGTACCATGGGCTGGACATCCTCATAGCCAAAAAACGCCAGCGCTTTTTCGGTCAGCGAGGTCGGCGGACCCATATGCGTCGCGGAGCGAAACACGCACTTGAGCGCGCGTTCGGCAACGCTCTTGCCGCCCTCGTCCTCCTTCTCGGTATAGTTATTATAGATCCAGATTAGTTTGCGGTCCTTAAGCACAGCCGCGTTGAAGGCCGTGCCCGCGCAGAGAATCACCGCGTCCGGCCGCCGCGTGCCCGCGTAGAGGGCCGGCACGCAATCGTTATAAACGGTGGATCTTCCGCGGCCGAAGATCGCATCCAGCGCTTCCCGCAGCGTTTGAAATTCCTCCGGCCAGTTGGCGCCGCTCATGCCAGCGCTCACCAGGCTTACGCTTTCCCATGGAAGCTTTGACGCGCGAAGCGCCGCCTCGGCGGCCGAGCGCACCGCCCGCATCGCCTTTTCCATCCCTATCAGAAAATGACACGCGCCCTCCGCGACCCCGCTTCCGTATATCGTTCCACACTCATCGCCAATTAAGGCCTGCGTCTTGGAACTTCCCTGATCAATAGCCAAAATCACGCTTGCATCACCCAGTCGCTTTGTATTTTGTGTATCGGTTTACTTCGTGGTTTTAGAATAACAGGATTTTAGGTGAATGTCAATAGGTTTCGAAAAATATTTGAACCGTTTTACATTCTATTTTTTGCGTTAAAAAAAGAAAAGGGGCCGTTTCGTCACGCATTTCAGACGAAAGCACCTTTTCTCTTTTCTATAATCAAACAAATAGATCGGTTTACGATTGTTCTTTTCGGTACAGCTCCGCCAAAATGGATAACCACCGCCCGGATGGCGTCGTCCATACCTCCTTATAGGTCGCATTATTCATCTGCGGCCAATAGGGCGCGTCCTCATCCTCCAGCGTCTGTACGCCCACGGGCAGTTCCCCGACCGCCTCGCCAGATTTGGCGGCATACTGCTGCGCATACCGGATGCCCTCGCCATACATCAGGGACTGCCGGAAGGGATTAACGCCGATATTCCACGCGAGCTGGCGCTCCGCCGCGTCCAGCAGCCCAGCGTCGCCCAAAGCGCGCGCGCAAATGGCCGCCGCCTTGCCCATGGAAAGCAGCACGGCGTTATTGCCCTTAAAGGAAAACCAGACCGGGAACTGGCGCATGTAATAGCCGTCGCCCATATCCTTGCCTGCGCGAAGCTGCGTTCCATATCGCCGGTAGGCTTCCTCTCCCGTTTCCAGATGTTGCCGCTCGAAGCTTTCCCGGTCGACCGTTTCCTCCATGCGGTACAGTCCGGCTGGAATCATCCCATAGGGGCTTGAGTGCGCCATCAACCCGCGAAGGTAATCCGCGTGCCGCTCAAGCGCGTCGCGCCATAACCCTCTCCGCGAATGCTCCGGCAGCGCGCCGAGAATGGCGCTGAGCGCCTGGGCATAAATCTGGTCGCGCGCCTGATGGCTGAAATGCACGATGGCTTTTCGCTCTGGGCTTCGGTAGAAAAAGCCTCCACGCGGAAAATGCGGGCCCGCCGCCTGCGCATGCTGGCAGGATAGTACATAATCCATCGCGTCCACAGCGACGTCGGCATAGGCCGCCTCCCCTGTAGCGGCGAACAGGAGCGCGGCGGCCAGCGCCACGGTCGCCTTAAAAGCGCTTTCCGACGTCATCCAGCTATGCTCCCAATAAGCGGGCGGCCGTTCGGTAAATCCCGTGCGGGCAAAACGCTCCTGCGCAAAGCCAAAGTCGGCCTCCGCGCAGGCAAGAACGCTGCGGGCAAAAACCGGATCATCCTCTAGCTGTGAAGCGCAGTACGCCTCCACGGCGGCGCAAAGGTAATTTTCGTACGCATTGTTATGCATGCGCGCGGTAATGTCATCCGCATCGCCCATAAAGCCCTGCGACCACATCGACGTGCCGACGCTTGTGGCGCGGTAACCGTCGCCAAAACGGCTTTTGAGCACATAATCCAGGCCCCAGAGCGCCTCCTCGCGCAGCCGCAGGCGCAATACCGCATGCTCCTCATCCTCCAGTGCCCCAGCCAGCTCAAACAGCGCCCACGTAACCTCTGCCGTCTGAATCAGCTGTTGGGAAAGGTCGCCCGCGTCGTGCCAGCCGCCGTTGAAAACGATGGATCTGCCGTTATGCTTTGCCACAACGTCGCGGTGACAGGTTTGATGGATGCCGGGCACGGGATATCCGCACCGTTCGCAAAACAGGAAGTTGATCGTTTTCCAGGCCGATGGAAGCCAGACGTCCTCCCCAACCGGGAAGGGTTCCGTAGCGGCTTCCCCCAGGCGCACGCGGTATTTGCCCTCCCGCGTGAGGCCGGAAAAATCAAGCACGCTCAACTCCTCAAAGCCGCTTGGCCTAGCTGTACCCTCCAAAACGGAATGGCCCGCTTCATCCTCCAACCAAAACCTTTCCCCGGCATGCCCAAGAATCAGCGCGGCTTTTCGCGCCGCGGGGCGGTAGCCGGAAAAGCAATAGACGATTTTATTTTCCGCGGGCTTCCATCCAAGCGCGGTTTCGGGATTTGCAATACGCTCCAAGCTCATATCGCTGATTTCCGCCGTCAGGCGGTTTCCCAGAGCCGCTTCCGTCTCGCAGCCGGAGATATAGAACATCACGCTCAGCCCGGTAACGCGGTCGCGCGGCAACGTGGGGATCTCCACGGAAATGCGGTTCCATTCGCCAAGCGTCAGATTAACCGTATGGAAACCATCGCGGAAGTAGCGGTCGGGAAGCTTCACGGCGCCATCGTTGCGAAAGCACAAGCGGACACAGGCCTTTCGGATGCCCATGCAAACAGGCCGCAGTGAAAACGAAAGCCGGTTATACGCTTCCCAATTTTCTCCGGGCACATTGAAATTCGCGCCAAACTCCCCGTAGTTGCTGCAATCCCCCAACTCCAGATCGCCGCGCGGCCGGCGGGGATAGTACAGCGGCGCGCCGACACGAATGGATGCGCCATCCCCCTCAACCGTGCACTCGCCCACCGCCGTCCATGCCTCGGGCGCAAGCCGAAGTCTGCGCTGATCAAGGACTTCCTTGGCCTGCCCCTCCGCCTCCAGGGAGCGCTCAGCGTGCAGCGGAAGCGGCCAATGAATCCACCCCGACGCCTGAATTTCCTTTTCCCATGCGTTCATCTTCATTTGTCCTCCTTATTCTTCTTTTTGTTGATCCTCTGCTTTCCTTTTGGTACATACTGTTGTATAATAGGAATGGTATCGCTACCACAATCGGCTTGGAAGGAGCGCTCCCCAGCATGAAAGAGAACATTACCATCTATGAGATCGCCAAAGAGAGCGGCGTTTCCGTCTCGACGGTTTCACGTGTGCTCAACGACAGCCCCCGCGTTTCCGATAAAACGCGCGCCGCCGTAATGCGCGTCATCGAAGCCCGCCACTTTTCACCCAACGCTATCGCCCGCGCCATGACCCGCCAAACCACGCGGAGCATCGGCGTAGTCCTGCCCGATATTACCAACCCCTATTTCTCCGCCCTTTTTTTGGAGATCCAACGTTATACGCTGGCACACGGCTACTCTGTGCTTTTGTATAACACCCTGTTTGGCGGCGCCTCGCACGAGATTGGCAGCCCGTTCGGCGAGCTTCAATACTTCGATATGCTGAAGGAAAAACGCGTGGACGGAGCGATCGTCGTTGGCGGCCAAATGGATCTGGACACCCCGTCGGAGGATTATGTACGCGCGCTCAACCGTCTGAACCAATCCATCCCCGTGGTTGCCATTGGTCAACAATTGGAGGGCTGCGACTGCCTGTTTATCAACCGCAATCTGGGCGGTGGGGTCGCCTCGCTGCTTCAGCACCTGGCCGCGCTTGGCAACCGGCGCATCGGGTTTATCGGTGGGCAACAGGGTGTGCGGCAGACCACCGAGCGGCTCAAGGCGTACCGGGCTACATTGCGCGCGCTGCAGCTTCCCGCGTCCGACGAGCTGGTTATTCTTTCCAACTATTACCTGGAGGACGGCTACCGGAATATGAAGCAGCTGCTTGACCGCCGGCTTCCTGTGGACGCGGTCATCGCCATCAACGATCAGGTCGCCATCGGCGCCATGCGGGCGGTCCGTGACGCGCGCCTTGATGTGCCGGAGGATATCGCCGTTGTCAGCTGCGATGCTTTCCCCGGTGGTGAATACCAATATCCCCGCCTCACAGGCCTGAACCAGCAGAACGAGTATATCGGAAAGCTGGCTATCCTTGCGCTGATGAGCGCAATACAGGGCGTTCGTGAAACCATCAGCATCAACCACTCCCCGCTGCTCGTCATCCGCGAATCATGCGGTGCTCAGCTAGGCGTTCGTGCCCGCAATTGATGCAACCGCTACCACATTCTTGCTTACCAAGGGGCTTGTTCCACAGATTATAGCATGTTCGCATCCCAAAAAGCAAGAGCACAAAGTATGATTTTCACTTTGTTTTGACGTTGACATCCGGGCTTTTGCGTAGTATATTGACATTGACGGCGCATGGCGCTTTACGGAAAAATTTCGTTTATAGTTGTGGTATCGGTTTCCTCCTTTGATTTACCAGGAGTTTGCACGTCTGGCGGACCACTTAATATCCCGTTTGCGATCAGGAAAGGATGGTTAAGCATTATGCAAAGTACTTGCCCGGGGCTCTGCCTGTATACCGTGCGGCATGCCATGCAAAAGGATTTGACGGATACGTTTCAGCTTCTTGCTGCCGTGGGTTACCGCGGCGTAGAACTTTTCGGCCACCGCCTTACGCACGACCTTTCAAGGCTGCGCGCCGCCATGCAGTCAAGCGAGCTTACCCCCGTTTCCTGGCAGGTTCCATGGCAGGAGGCAGCCGACGAGGCCCTGCCCGAGAGCCTCCTCTCCTGTGGTTGCCGCACAGCAGTGGTATCCACGCTTTTTGTTTCACATACCCTACCCTCAAGGGATGAGTGGTTTGCCCAGATCGATGAAATCAACAGCCTAGCGGATCGCTTTGCGCGCGACGGGCTGCGGCTTGGCTGCCACACCTCGGCTTTTACCTTTGCACCCTGCGACCAGCACGCGACCTATTTTGAGTTTTTGCTTTCCAGACTTGCCCCCGGCGTGCTGATTGAGCTGGATACCGGCAACTGCTACCAGGGCGGCATGGACCCCTGCGAGGCCATCCGGCTGTGCGGCAAAAGGCCCCGTTATCTCCATATGAAGCCCTATTCCCCGAACAAACGCTTTAACGTCGTGTTGGGAGAGAAGGAAGACGCCAGCGGCTGGACCTCCATCCTCGCGGCGGACGCCGGCCATGCCGAGCAATGGCTGATTGAGGGCGCATGTAACAGCCTGCAGGAAATGCACGTCGCCTGCCTGAGCCTTGACAACTGGCGGCGGTTTCTTACTCAAAATTTACAAAGGCCGGCATCTCCTTTGCCTGCATTCAGCGGCAAAGCTTCGGCTCCGGCTTTTCATGATTCGCTTTCTTCCCTTTAGGATAAGCAAAGAGCCGCCGGCGCATAGCACTGCGCCGGCGGCTCTTTGCTTATCCTAAAAACCCAACGTCCTCGGTTTTCCTATGCGGATACATCCGCCTCCTCGGCAATCAACACCTGAACGCCTGGTAGCAGTTGGCTCAGCGTCTCGGCAATGCCGCGCGCACGGTCACCGCCGCCCATAACCACCTGCTTCACGCCGTTTTGCTGCGCATAATTCGCCATTGCGGTCACAGGCACGTCCGAAGCGAGCACGCACATTTCCGCGCCCGCCTCTCCGGAGAGGGCGTACAAATAGTTAAGCGCCTGTGCGTTAATTGCGGGCTCGCCCATGCTTTTACCGGAGCTGCTGGCAACGTGTAAAACCAGCAGAGGGCAGCCCAGTCTAAGCGCCATATCGGCTCCCTTGCGGATCAGCCGGGCGCATGCGTATTGAAGCGTAACCAGCACCAGGATCGGCGGTTGACTGCTCATGGGAAACCCATCCCTTTCGTCAGGCGGTTTTCAGATCCGCAACCATTTTGTCGTTGCTTTCCACGGTCACGCGCGTCCCCAGCGGAATCTGAGGCTTTGGCTTTTGCACATCGAAATAGAACAGCCTGTCGTCCTCCGCGTCGTCGCGCTCGCCAACATTTACCAGCATCGCGTAGCAATCAATGCCGTCCTTATCGCTCACGTCATCTGAAAACGCTTTAAAAATACCGGTCGTTTCGCGTTTTCGGCCGTTAAGCATGTAATTGACGTGGTTCTTATAAAGGAGAGCGGGGCGCACATACACGCCGTAGAAAAACAGGAAGTACACACCGCCCAGCACGGTCAGCGCGGCCGTGACCATCCACATCTGTCCGCTTCTGGCAATCCTGCCAGCCACGAACACAGCGATAGCGGCCAGCAGAATCACCGCCGCCGGCGCGGCTGTAATCCACCAACGCTTTTTAAGTATGCTCTTCACCTGCGTAAAGTCATCCTGCGTGTACATGCGCACGCCTCCTTACCGTTGTTCATCCTTGGTCTTGATTTTCTGCATCAGCTTGATCGTGATAAAAAACAACGCAAGCACGATAAATACGCCAATCAAACCGATCACCGTGGTCAGCAGACCCTTGGTAAACAAGGGAAGCGCCACCAGCCCGGAGGCCGCGTTTCCGGCCGCCTCCACGGTGGCCTCGCTCATCGTCGAAATCCAGCTCATCAACATAGCAATCCCTTACCTTTCAAAATTCATCAGTCGGCAAAATCCTACCATGCGCCGCCAAGCATCATGCTCACCAGCGTGATCACCATACCGCCGGCCACGATGGAGCCAAGCTGGCCGGAAACGTTGGCGCTGATGGACTGCATCAGAATGAAATTATAGGGGTCCTCCTCCTTGGCCATCTTCTGAATGACCCGCGCGCTCATGGGGAAGGCCGAAATGCCCGCAGCGCCCACCATGGGGTTGATCTTATTTTTGCGGAACACGTTAAGCAGCTTGGCAAACAGCACGCCGCCCGCGGTATCAAACACAAAGGCGAACAGGCCGAGGCCCATAATCAGCAGCGTATCCAAACGCAGGAAGTTTTCGGCTACCATGGTGGAGCCGATGGTGATGCCCAGCAGGATGGTCACAAGGTTTGCCAGCTCGCCCTGAGCAGTCTTGCTCAGACGCTCCAGCACGCCGCACTCACGAATCAGGTTGCCAAACATCAGGCTGCCGACCAGCGGGGCGCTCATCGGCACGATTATGCCCGCGACCACCGTAACGACGATCGGGAACAGAATCAGCGCGGTTTTGGAGGCGCGCTCCTCGTTGTAGTTCATGCGAATCATGCGCTCCTTCTTGGAAGTCAGCGCACGGATGACCGGAGGCTGGATGACCGGCACCAGCGACATGTAGCTGTACGCGGCTACGCTGATGGGCGCCATGTAGTCTTTGAGGTCGAAGTGGTTGGCCACATAAAGGGTCGTCGGGCCGTCGGCCGCGCCGATGATGCCGATAGCCGAGGCCAGGCGGATAATCAGGCTGTCGTCGCCTGCCGTCGCGGGCAGCACGACGGGAATCAGCACCAGAGAAATCAGGAACGTGGCGAAGATGCCGAACTGGGCCGCCGCGCCGAAGAAAATCATGGACGGATCCTTAAGCAGGGGAGAAAAGTCGATCATCGCGCCCACGGCGATGAAGATCAAAATAGGAAACAGCTCATTTTTAATACCGGAATTGAACAGCACCGTCAGAAACCCCTCGGAACCCAGCACGCTGGCGGCGGGATTCTTTGTTATTGCATCAATCACAGGCGGCAGGTTCGCCAGAATGGCGCCAAAACCGATTGGCAGAAGCAGCGCGGGTTCATAGTCCTTTTTGATTGCCAGATAGATCAGCACGCCCGCAATGATGAACATAACAAGAGATTTTAAGCCGTTCGCCGTTCCCAGATAGAGAACGCCTCCGAACAGCTCCTTCAGTATTGCCCCAATGTCCACGTCGTTTCCTCCTTAAATATATGCGTGTTATGGCAACATCCTTCCATGATGCTCCTTCGCATTATATCATCAGAGGCCATGGAAAGTCAAAAGCCAATTAGGCTTAACCTGCCGTTCTTTTGTCAAATCCGTCCACTCCATCCGCCTCATCGGAAAGCTTTGGGCCGGCGCTGATTTTCTTAGCGAATTCTTTGCCGGCTGGGAAACAATTCAAGCAATTTCTTTATTGGGTAAACGTCCTTTCTATTCCGCAAGCTGTTTTTCGTATGCCAAAAAGCATAGTCCGTACATCCCCGCCTCTCCGGCCTCGCGGTAGCCCGCCACGCGGTACAACCGGTTTGCTGAAGCGTTTCTTTTATCGCAAAGAAGATGCACGGCGCGGTATCCCAGGCCGGCAGCCTTACGCTCGGCAGCCTCCAGCAGCCCGCGCCCCTCTCCCTTATGCCGGCGCGACGGAGCCACGCAAAGCCGGCAAAGGACGCACGGCCTGTCCGCGAACCGGAACGCAAGGCCGATTTCCTCCACATCATCGAATGGAAGCAGCGACACGGCGCCTAGGGCTTCCGTCCCGCCGCCATACAGATACAGCGCGCCCATTGCGATATCCTCATCAATGACCGCGTCGTTTGGATATTCCTCGTTCCAGCAGGTATCGCCCAGCTCCACGCACGCGCGGTAAAGCCTCCGTACGGCCTCACGGTCGGAAAGTTCCGCTTTTCGCAGCGCTATGCCCATGCTTCCTCCGCTCCCCTTTCACGCCTGCTCATCCGCCAAAACCAGAACACGCACAGTGCGATTTGCACCACGGTCGAAGCGGGCGTCGCCAGCCCGATTTTGAACAACGACGTATCCGGAAGGCGGCTCATCAGATAGGAAACGGGTATGCGAACGCCAAACGCGCCCATGATGCCCTGAGCCATGACGAACGTGGTCTGCCCGCAGCCGTTGAAATAGCCGATAAAGCAAAACAGAAAGGACACCAGCAGCGTATCGATCGCATAGGCGCGCAGGTAATCCGCCGCCGCCGCGATGACCCTCGCATCACGCGCAAAAACAGATGCGAGCAAGCCGCCGTGAAAAAAGCCCAGATAGCCAAGGATAAGCCCCGCCAAAAAGGATACGCCCATGCCGTACGCCATGGCCCGCCTGGCGCGCCCGCTCCGTCCCGCGCCAATGTTCTGCGCCACAAAAGCGCTCATGGACTGCATGAATGCGGAGGGAAGCAGCAAAATGAAGCCGCAAAGCCTTTCGGCCACGCCAACGCCAGCCGACGGAACCACGCCCAGCACGTTTACTATCGCCATGATCACCATAAAAGAACAGCTTACCAGAAATTCCTGAAGCGCGACGGGCGCGCCCAGCCTGAGCGTTTTTCCCATCAAGTCGCGGTTGAAGCGAACCTGGGCGCGCGTCGTCGGGAAAGGGAGGCCGCGCCTTTTCACAATCAGCACAGACAGCAGCACGCTGACCAGCTGCGCAAGAACCGTCGCCAGCGCCACGCCGGATACGCCCCATTGAAAAACCGCGACAAACAGCAGGTCGAGCAGCACATTCGCCACGCACGCGATGGCAACGGCAACCAGAGGCGTTTTGGAATCTCCCACGCCGCGAAAAATACTGCCCAACACGTTATATGCCACAATAAACGCCGCGCCCGCGCCGCAGATACGCACATAATCCTCCGTGGCGGCGAGCGCCTCCGCCGGGGCCTGCATCAGCCTGGAAAGCGCACCCGCATAGGGAACCGTCAACGCGGTCGCCGCCAGCCCTACAACCGCGAACAGGCATATGGCGGACCCCGCCGCGTCGCCCGCGCTCCCGGCGTCGCCCTGGCCTAACTTTTGTCCCAGCAGCACCGTCGT
This sequence comes from Bacillota bacterium, assembly GCA_023411375.1. Classification (GTDB taxonomy): domain Bacteria; phylum Bacillota; class Clostridia; order Christensenellales; family Aristaeellaceae; genus Limiplasma. Next base: position 283,916 of record JAEYOW010000010.1, read on the forward strand.
ACCCATCGCAAGCCCGGTGATTACCACCGTTAGCATATGCAGAATCTGACTTCCCGTCGATACCGCCGAAACGTCCGCCGCCGTACAGAACCGGCCGATAACCAGCAGGTCCACGGCGCCGTACATGGTTTGCAAAATCAGCGCAATCAGCACCGGCAGCGTAAATCGCAGCAGCGGGGACAGAATTTTTCCGTGAGTAAAGGTCATTTGCTTTTGCATGCGATCCCTCCGAAACAGCGCCGAAAGCTGTCCGGCAAGCCGAAATTCCGTTTCCAGGCAGGCTTATTGTAACAGGAATCCGTCTGCTGTCAATCCGTGAAAAAATTGGGAACAAGGTAAACGGCTATTTCGTCCCATATGGTAAAGGAGGATTGATAACCATGACAAAGGCTTACCGTTTCAACGCACCCGCACTGTTATGCCTGCTGCTCTGCCTGTGTATTTTGATACCCGTTGTCGCGCCGCGCGCATCCCTGGCAGAAATGCCCGCCTTTACCCAAACCCTTGCCGAGGGCGACGAGGGTGAGGCGGTACGCGCTTTACAGGAACGCCTCACACAGCTTGGCTACTACTCTGGAGCGGTCAACGGCCGCTTTGACGCGCCGACCTCCGAGGCGCTCATGCTTTTCCAGCGCCGCAACGCGCTGCTGGAAAGCGGCATGCTGGATGAAATAACGCACCGGGTGCTCTACTCGGACGCCGCCGTTGCCTGGTCGCCGGATACCGCCCTGGAGGAGGCGTACGCCATGGATTCGGCCGGCACGGTCCTGTCCGCCGCCCCCAGCGGCGCGGCCAGCCGGGCCGCCGGCGTCAATTGGTCGGCATGGAATTTTGGCCCGTACGTTCCCGAGGATTACAACACCAACGAGTACGGCCATTTTGAGGAAAACCGCTTTCTTTCCACAGCAACCGCCCCCCTGTCCACCTTCGCGGCGGATGTGGACACGGCATCCTACGCCCAGCTCCGCGCCAAAATTCTCTCGGGCGTCAGCGTGCCGGCCGACAGCGTGCGCATTGAGGAAATGCTCAACTATTTTCATTATGACTATGCAAAACCCGCAAGCGGCGAACCCTTCGGTGTAACGATGGAACTTGCGGACTGTCCCTGGAACAGAGAAACAAAGCTGCTGCTGATCGGCCTTCAGGCGCAGGAAATTCCAAAGGAAGAGCGTCCCGCGCAAAATCTCGTCTTCTTAATCGACGTTTCCGGCAGCATGGATATGCCCAATAAGCTTCCGCTGGTTAAGCGCGCGTTTCTGCTATTGCTTGACGAGCTCTCGCCCGAGGACACCGTTTCCATCGTCACGTACGCTTCCCAGGACGCCGTCGTTTTGGACGGCGTGCGCGCGGGTGAGAAAACCGCCATCATGGAGGCCGTCAACAACCTGACGGCGGGCGGAATGACGGCCGGCGCGGCGGGGATTCAGACCGCTTACGAGCTTGCCGAAAAGCACCTGATCCCGGGCGGCGGCAACCGCGTGCTGCTTGCCACGGACGGCGACTTAAACATCGGTGTGAGCGACGAGGGCAGCCTTGTGCGGCTGGTGGAGGAAAAGAAGAAAAGCGGCGTATTCCTAAGCGTTCTTGGATTTGGCGACGGCAATTACAAGGATAACAAGCTGGAAGCGCTGGCGGATCACGGCGACGGTAATTACAGCTATATCGACACCATCTATGAGGCGCGGCGGGCGCTGGTAACGGAGATTGGCGCGACGTTTTTGACCGTCGCCAGGGATGTGAAGCTTCAGCTGGATTTCAACCCCAGTCAGCTTAAGGGCTACCGTCTTATCGGCTATGAAAACCGCCTGATGGCCGCCGAGGATTTTACCGACGACAGTAAGGACGGCGGCGAAATTGGAAGCGGCCACCGCGTGACCGTGCTGTATGAGCTTGTTCCGGTTGGAAGCTCCTTTGACATCGGCGAGACGCAAAGCAAATATCAGGCCATGTCCGGAAACGGCGGAGATGAATGGCTGACGCTGAGCATTCGCGCAAAGCCTCCCGAGGGGAACGAAAGCAAGCTCTATACCTATCCGCTTTCCGGCAACGCGCTGTCCGGCACGCCAAGCGACAACCTGCGCTTTGCCGCAGCGGTCGCGGAGACGGGCATGCTGCTGCGCGGCAGCGAATGGAAGGGAGACGCGACCTATGAAAGCGCTTTGGACCTTCTGCGAAGCTGCGAAGCCGTGACCGGGGACGTCTACAAGGAAGAGTTCCTGTACCTGGTTACGCTTTTGAACCGGACTTCGGCGCTGTCCGCTCAATAGGCAAAGGTTATTCAATCACTTGCGCATTGAAATTGCACCGCCGCTGTCGTATAATGGCCCCATCCATGGGCAATCTTGTTAAAATCCAGCCCAATAAGGAGGTCATCCCATGAGCAAGAAGGAAATCAATATCGGCATTATCGGCTGCGGCGGCATTGCCAACGGCAAGCATATGCCCGCGCTGTCCAAGGTGGAGGGCGTCAGGCTAACCGCGTTTTGCGACGTCGACCTCCCGCGCGCCGAAAAGGCCGCAAAGGCGTTTGGCATACCCGGCGCGGCGGTGTGCGCGGATTACCGCGAGCTGCTTCAAAACCCCGAGGTACAGGTCGTCCATGTGCTGACGCCCAATTCAAGCCACAGCGAAATCTCCTGCGCCGCCATGCGCGCGGGCAAGGACGTCATGTGCGAAAAGCCCATGGCCATCAACACCGCCGAGGCGCAAAAAATGCTGGATTGCCAGATGGAAACCGGACGCAGGCTTTCCATCGGCTATCAAAACCGCTTCCGTCCCGAGTGCCTGTACCTGAAAAAATGCTGTGAAAACGGCGAGATGGGCGAAATTTATTACGCCCGTGCGCAGGCCGTCCGCCGCAGGGCCGTACCCACCTGGGGCGTATTTCTGGACGCGGAAAAGCAGGGCGGCGGCCCATTGATTGACATCGGCACCCATGCGCTGGACCTGACCCTGTGGTGCATGGACAACTATGAGCCGCAAATGGTCGTCGGCACGGTATACCGCAAGCTGGGCGGCCGCGAAAACGCAGCCAACATGTGGGGCAGCTGGGATCCAAAACGCTACACCGTGGAGGACAGCGCCTTCGGCTTTGTACGCATGAAAAACGGGGCTACCATCTATCTTGAAAGCAGCTGGGCGCTCAACACCCTGCTGGTCGACGAGGCCAAAACCATCCTGTGCGGCACCGAGGGCGGCGCGGATATGCTGGGAAGCAGCGAGGCTCCCCTGCGCTTAAACGGCGAAAAGTATTCCAAAACTTTTGAAACCTATCCCGGCCTCGGCGCGGGCAAGGTGGATTATTACAGCGGAGAAAGCGCCGACCCCGGCGTGGCGGAAGCACAGAGCTGGATTGGCTATCTGCGCGGAGAAAATCCGCTTGTAACCAAGCCCGTTGAGGCGCTTGTGGTCACGCGCATTCTGGAGGCGATTTACGAAAGCGGAAAGACTGGAAAACCCGTATTCTTCGAGTGATTCTCATTGATTAAACAATATACGTTTTGCCCATATCCCAGGCAAAGGGATATGGGCTTTTTTTGTATTTTGTTTTACATGGGGGCCCGCCGTTACGCCCGTTGATAGCAACGTGCTTCCTTTTTCCTACTGCCTCGACCTTCTGCGCATTTCCTTCCGTTTCTTTCCTGCCTCAAAATCCGCGCGCTCCTCGTCGGTTTCCAGCGCGAGCATCGGCACCCGAGTGGGCCTGCCGTCCGCGTCCAGCGCGACCATGGTTAAAAAGGCACGGTTTACATGCAGCCGCTCGTTAAGCCTGCCCATGCGCTCCACATAGGTATCCACACAGACCTCCATGCTTGTGTTGCCCACATAGGTCACCCGGCCCAACAGCGTTATGGTGTCGTTAAGATGGGCGGGAGCCAGAAATTCCAGATGGTCCACCGCCGCCGTCAATATTTCGCTTTCAGAGTGACGCCTGGCCACCACGCCCGCAACTACGTCAATCCACTGCATCAGCATACCGCCGAACAGGTTAAAGCCCGCGTTGACATCCACCGGCATGACGATATGCACCTGCTCGGCCCGGCTTGCCGATACGGGCTTGACAGGACGCCCAACTTCGTTTTCCATGAAAATCCCCCTTTATTTATCCTGTTTGCGCTCCCCGCGCCATGGCGGGGGCAGATCGTTGAGCAGCTTGCGGTACGGCGCGCTCAGCAGTTCCGGAGCAAAGGCCGTATGCATCAGCAGGTGCCTGGCGGGCATTTTATGCAGCGTGAACAGGTCCGGATATTGATTCACCAGCCGTTCCCAAAGCACCTTCTCGCTGAAACCTCGTTTCATCTCCGCATCCATCTGCGTAATCGCGTTTACCTCTCTCGCCAGCAGCCTGAGCCTTGAAACCGGCGCAATAATGAAGGACAAGTCCGGAATTGCGTTCACCGTTGCCAGATGCACCCTGTCGTCCATCAAATGGGAAAAATCCGGGGCGGCCTGGGGGCAGATGGGATGCGTCATCAAATCGGCGTTTGCCCACGCGACATGCGTGAACTCCGGGTGTCTCTGCGCGGCGCGCGCCAAAAGCAGTATTTTACTCCGCCGCATGTGCTGCGCGGGCGTCATTCCCTGCGCGAGAAGGCTTTTGGGCAACACCGCGTTATCGGGATAGCTCCATGTATTTGGGAAACCCGCCCGCAAAAGGCGCTCCTGCCCGCCCCCCGTATACAGCAGGATGGGCAGGTTCAAGACCCCTTTCATAAAGCCGAAGCGCAAAACATAAACGGGAATGGGCTTTTTCGGCTTTGGCAGGTCGATAAAGGCGGTTACAACCAGCGGCATTCCTCCACTCCGCGTGCGCGACAGAATCGCCCTCGCCCGCTGCGATACCGCCAGCGCGTGCGGAAGCTGCTGCGCGTATGTGTTCTCAACCGTGAACAACCCCCATGTGGTTTTGACGCCCGCCCGCTTCTGCTCATAACGAAACCCCGCCATCTGCTCAAAACGGGCGAGAGTGGTTCCGGGCAGCGCGTTTTCCACAGGCCGCCTCAGCCGCCTCGCGGGCGCGGGTACAAGCGGCCACAGCGCCGGGCGGTCCAGCGCATAAACGGGAAAGCCCGCCATATACGCGGCGATGGAAAGCGTATCTGTCTCCGGATCGGCGCGGCGCAAAAACTCCGTCGGCCCAAAGAACAGCGCCGGGTCAACCGCCAGCGTTCGCACCGGCGCCGCGCTGCATACCAGAGGCAGGCCGCGCTCAATCAATACGCCGTCCGCCTCAAAGTTTTCAGCAAAGGCCGGAAGGTAGGGCTCCGGGGGTAGCCCCTCGCTGGCGGCGCTTATCATGCCTGTCATCAGGGCGTTTCTTTCGGACGATTTGCGCAGGCGGGCATACAGGGTACCGTCCCACTTCTCCGCAAAGCCATACGGACCCAACAGGGTCAGAAAGTGCGTTTCGTCCGTCAAAAGCGGTTGAAGGCCGCGCAGGCCCGCACGCTCGTCAAAAAACAGAACGCAGCCATGTCCAAGCACGCCGCCGCTTTGCCTGAGGTCCGCAAAATCGCCCTCAAACCTGCCGTCAACGGCAAAGCGCACGCCAAACGGGTTCGAAGCGGCGGACAGCGCCGCAAGCACCGTTTCCACCGCTTCCTCCGCGGAGGACAAGCCAAAAATCGCCACGAGCATGCGCGCCGTCAACAATATTTCCGCCTCCTTTGTAGCAATGCCGCGCTTCATTATAAATGAGGTTTGTGCGCCGCGTCAAGCGTTGACACGCCTCCGCGCTTCCTGTATCATACAGGTGGCAACAAACGCGCAAGGAGGTTTTTTTGTTTGAATATCCTTATCACCGGCGCGGAGGGCTTTATGGGGCGGAACCTGCGCGAAGCGCTTTACCAGCGTCCCGGCGCGCAGCACGACACGTTTGCCCTGATTGATGTTCGCAGCCCGGAAGCGGAGCTTCGCGCCGCCGCGCGCGTGGCGGATTTTGTTTTTCACCTGGCGGGCGTTAACCGTCCAGAGGACCCCGCCGATTTTATGCGTGGCAACGGCGGTTTTACCGAAACCCTGTTGGCGATGCTTGAGGAGGGCAAACGCCCCCCTGTGCTTCTTTCCAGCTCCACGCAGGCCGCAATGCAAAATCCCTATGGTGAAAGCAAGCGCGCCGCTGAACAGGCCGTGCGCGACTATGGCCTGCGCTCCGGCGTGCCGGTCTTAATCTACCGTATGACCAACGCCTTTGGCAAATGGAGCCGCCCCAACTACAACAGCGCGGTGGCGACCTTCTGCCATAACATCGCGCGCGGGCTGCCCATATCGCTAAGCGATCCCGAAGCCATGCTCCGCCTTAACTACATCGACGATATCTGCGCCGAGTTTATACGCGCCTTAAACGGCCATCCCACGCGCGAGGGCGATTTTTGCGCCGTCCATCCCGTGCACGAAATCAAGCTGGGCGACCTTTCCGCGCTTCTCAATACCTTCCATTCCGGGCGCGACGCGCTGGATGTGCCCGATCAGAGCGATCCTTTCGTCCGAAAGCTCTTTGCCACTTACTTGAGCTTTCTTCCGCCTGACGACTTCGCCCGCCCGACCGTTACCCATGCGGATGAACGCGGCTCGTTTACGGAGCTTATGCATATGGGCGGGCATGGGCAGGTCAGCGTAAACGTGTCCAGGCCGCACGTCGCAAAGGGCGATCACTGGCACCACACCAAGCATGAAAAATTCATCGTTCTGGCCGGCGAGGGGGTCATCCGCCTGCGTAAAATTGGGGACGGCACCATTCTTTCCTACAGGGTAAGCGGCGATACGCCGATGGCGGTCGATATTCCGCCGGGATATACCCACAGCATCGAAAACCTTGGCGATACCGATATGCTTACCTTGATGTGGGCCAACGAGCGGTTTTGTCCCGAGGCCCCGGATACCGTCCGGCTGCCTGTGGATTCTGAAAGGGGGAAATCCTGATGCGGAAGCTCAAGCTGATGACCGTGCTGGGTACGCGTCCTGAAATCATCCGTCTGTCCGCGGTGATGCGCTGTGCAGACCGCTACTTCGACCATTTTATCGTCCATACCGGACAGAACTATGATCCCGCGCTCAACGAGGTTTTCTTTCGCGAACTCGGGCTGCGCATGCCGGATTGTTATCTGGACGCCGTGGGCGGCGACCTTGGCGAAACGATGGGCAACATCATCGCGCAAAGCTACAAGGTCATGGTGAAGGAAAGGCCGGACGCCGTGCTGATTCTGGGCGACACCAACTCCGCGCTTTCCGCGGTTTCGGCAAAGCGGCTTAAAATTCCGATCTTCCATATGGAGGCGGGCAACCGCTGCTGGGACTGGAACGTCAGCGAAATGATCAACCGTAAAATCGTCGATCATATCTCCGACATCAACCTCCCCTATACCGAAAACAGCCGGCGCTATCTGCTGAACGAGGGTATCGACGGCAAAACGGTCTTTGTGACCGGCTCGCCCATGCGGGAGGTACTCGACGCCGCCATGCCGCAGATTGAGCAAAGCGACGTGCTTAGCCGTCTGGGGCTGGAGCGTGGCAGGTACATTCTCGTTTCCGCGCACCGGGAGGAAAACATCGATATTGAACAGAATTTTCTATCCCTGATGCAGGCCATCAATCATATGGCGGAAACCTATCAGCTGCCCGTCGTCTACAGCACGCATCCACGCAGCATGAAGTTTATCCGGCAGCGCAACTTCACCTTTCACCCGCTCGTGCGCAGCCTGACACCCTTCGGTTTTTTTGACTACAACCATTTGCAGATGAACAGCCTGGTCGTTTTAAGCGACAGCGGCACCCTGAGCGAAGAAAGCGCCATGCTCGGATTCTGCGGCGTGCTCATCCGCACCTCCACCGAGCGGCCCGAGGTTCTTGACAAGGGAACGGTCGTGATCGGCGGCATCACGCAGGACAGCGTTCAACAGGCGGCGGAGCTGGCTATCGCCATGCAGCGCGCCGGCGAGCCCCGCGCCATGCCCGCCGATTATGCCGATGTAAACGTAAGCGCCAAGGTGGTCAAGCTTATCCAGAGCTACACCCCTATCGTCAACCAGACGGTCTGGCTCAAACGGTAGCTTTCAGATGCGCGGGATGACATTTCGTTCGGTCAAAGCAGGCTTATATTGTCAAAGGAATGACAAACGCGCGCCTATGCGTTATAATCTACAGCGTAATCAATCAGCATACCCTTACGATTGAAAGTTAAAGGAGGTACCCCTATGATTCGCAAAATTCTGACCACCGTCCTGTGCGTGCTGCTGGTAATGGCCCTGCCGCTTTCGGCGCTGGCCGCCACCCAACATACGCTATCCATCATCCCCGGCGACGAGATGGCCTCTGTGGATGCCGTAACGGATCTGTTCAAAACGCTCTCCTTCAGGCTTACCACGGACGAGGATGCAGCCGCCATCGGCATTGCCATGGATGATACCGACGTGCTGACCGCCGCCATGCGCAGCGATGAGAACGGCGTATATGTGCAAAGCGATTCGCTCGCCGACGGCGTGCTTTACTTCACCTGGGATGAAATTTTCGACGCCGCGCTGACCTCCATGAAGGAGCTGGACGCCGACGAGGAGGATACCCAAGCGGTTCAGCAGGCTCTCGAGCAGGCAAAGCAGCAGTTTGTCACCGCGCTGAGCACCGCTTCCAGCCTTTCCGTTTCCGAGGCCAAAACGCCCGAGGAGGGGATGGCCGCCGTCAAGGAAATGTTCAAGGACGATCCTGTGATGGTTTCGTTTGTGGAGGATATTTACAACCGCATGAAGCAGACCGAGGGCGAGTTCACCAGCGAGGCTCATGATCCCGCCACCCTCAAGATGGAGCTCTCGATCACCGCTGATGATTATGTTAAAATCTGCGACAGCAAGTACATGAGGAACATCCTTGAAACGGCTGCCGAGCAGGAATTCCCGGATGCGACCGCCGGGGAAAAGGCCGCCAAAGTGGATGAGCTCATTGCCAAAATGAAGGAAATGTATTCCAAATCCGAAATTAATATTCCTATCACGATTCTTACCGCTGAAGAAGGCAATACGCTCATCTCCATGGAAATGCCCATGGTTATGAACCTTACGTCCACCACGACCGATGAGGACGGCAAGGAAACCGAGCAGAGCGCGAAGGTATCGGTGAATCTGCTTTACAACCGTCTGACCACCGATGCGGGCGTCACCCACAAGGGCAGCATGTCCATGGCGGTTGACAACGAGGACGAGGCTTTTATCGCGGAGTTCGACCTGCTGCAGGGCAAGGATGGCAAGTCCAACGGCGCTTTGGCCATGCTGGCGGACGAGGAGCAGGTGACCATCACCTATGACAAGGCGGAGGCCGACGGGGTGAAGGACCGCACCATCGCCATCTATTTCCGCTCCGACGCCACCGCGTTGATTGCCCCCGCCGCGTCCGACCGTCCGTTGATGAGCTTCAACCTTAAGAGCACGGAGGTCGAAGGCGGGGAGCTAGCCGCCATTAAGGCCGCAACGCCCGAAACCGCCCTGCGCATTCAGGAAATGACCGACGAAGAGTACAAGACCTTTGAAACCGATTTGCAGACCCGCCTGATGCAGACGCTTTACACCGCCATCGGCAAGCTGCCCACCAGCGTGCTTAACACGATCGCGCCGCTTCTTCAGCAGGCCGAGTAAAAACAAAACAATATGGAAGCCGCCCGTAACGGGCGGCTTCCGGTTATTCCGACAAGCTTCTCAAGCGTTTATTTCAAAGCTATTCAAGCGGCAATCGGGCCGCCGCACAACTGGTGGCAGCCCGATTTTTTCATCCGCCGTAGCGGGTTATTCCACGGCATCGCCCACGGTGACGCTCATCATAGAGCCGGCCAGAGGCGTATCCACCTCGACGATCAGCTGCGTCTCCGGCTGTGTTACGTAGTATACGCTGACGACGTTTCCGGAGGCGTCTGCGCCCAGCGTCAGCGGCAATCCGGTTACCCCCTCAAAGCGCATACCTCCGCGCCCTTTCGCGGCATAGGCTGTAATCACATCGCCCATTTTGCCGACGCCCGTAGCCGTCGCACCTTCGTCCAGCACGCCGTTATAGTAATAGCGAATGACATAGCCCGTATCAGCCGGCAGAATCTCAATGCTTCCCTCGCCCCATTCACGCACGTCGTAGCTGGCGGTCACATCCTCCGTACCGTTCATGATAACGGTTTTCTTTTTATCAAAGGAAACCTTGCTTGTACCCACATCCGTGCGGCCGTTGCCGCGAAGCGCCGCGCTAACAGCGTCCGTGGCGGCAAGCCCGCCAATCCGCGCGCCGGTTTCATCCGCCACCTCTCCCGCAGCCCATGCGGTCCGGTATTCGCTGCCATCGTACACGTGCGAAACCGAGCCGATGATAAGCCGTACCGGACGCCTGCCGATGGTGAGCGCCGCATTTTTCATATTTACCTTGAAACACGCGCTCACGTCCGTCGCGGGCGTAGTGGAGGTATCCATCAGCACGGGCGCACCCACAAAGGCAATTTCGTACTTTCCGGCCTTCGTGCCCTCCGCAGCCGCTCCAATGCCGCTTAGCTCCACGCCATCCGGTAGCCCTTCAACGGTGTAGGCCGACGTATCCGCCGGAAGCACGGCATGGGGCGCGCCGTCATACATGGCGGCCGCGTCCAGCGCGCGGAGCGTCAGCCCGACCGCCCCCGCCTTTGCGTTTACGGTTAGCAGCCCGGGTTCCAGCGTAATCTCATACTGCGCGGGCAGATCAACGCTTTCGAAGCCCTCCGCGGGAACAAGCGTGACGCTCGCAGGGTCAAGCGTCACGGACTGCGTGCCGGGAACGCGGCGCGTATTGGAAGGCGTTCCGTCCGCCAGCGTGGCAAATTGCACTCTCACCTCGCCTACATCAGCGAGGAAACCCATGTTTTTGGGCGACGTTACTTTATCAATAAGCAAAGCATGCTCCGCCGCGCTGTAGTTAAACGTACCGCTTGGCGCGGTCAGCGTTACCGGCCTCCTGGTAATTTCAATGCTTCCGGGAATCACGGTGATGTCGTAATTATCCAACAGCGTGTTTTCCGCCACGGTATAGGGCAACGCCGCGTCCGCGCCCACCGCGACGGGCCCGTCCGTCACGTACGTCTGGGTGTAGGCCGCATCCGGATTGACGGTAATGCTTTCCCGCCCAACCAGGCCGTTTCCCTCGCCACTGGGCGTCACATCCCTGATGCCCAGGCTGTGGGGTACGGCATCGTATTCATAGGCCGCGTTTTCGATCTCGAAGCTGAGCGCGCGCCTGCGGATGCTGACCGCAACGCCCGGCGCTTCAAAAATGGCAAGCCCGGCGCGCGTTACTTTTACATCCACCGTGGTTTGTACGGCATTGCGGAACGCAAGCTCCGGAACGCTCTGCCATCCGCCGCCCCGAACCCGCATCTCAACGGTGTCGCCCTTGGCGACGCCGCTTACCTTCATGGTATGTTCCTTACCCGTATAAACCCCGTCGATGGGCTCAACGCCGATCTTATCCGCATTCTTTGCCGTCCATCCGCCGGTGAGCACAACGTCACCGTCCGGCATCGCAAATCCGCCGTTTTCAATCGTTAACCCCTCGGGTGACGCGACTTTCCAGCCGCTCCAGATAAAGCCGTCCACCTCATAATCGCCGCCGTCAATCTTTACGTTTTCTCCAGCCAGGAGGTCGTTTACGGCGACAGGCGCTGCCGGGGCGCCCAGGGGCACGCTGCCCTCCTCATACCGGTACGAAACGGAAAGGGCGCGTTTGTAGTAGATCAGCACAAGCGTCTGGCCATTTTCGCGGATGATGGGTCCCGCCGGCACAAAATCCACGAAGCGATATCCCTCGGGGCAAGCGGCTTTTGCCAGCGCATCCACGTCAATCCTGCTTTCAGCCGGGCCGGATTTCACTTCCGTTTTAAATGGACTCCGCTCGTCATCCTGGTAGTATTCAGCCGTATAGTTGGCGGCGGGATTGGCCTTCCACACGGCATAATAGCCGCTTTCGCCCCGCAGCACAGCCTTGTCCCCGGGCTTATAGATTTTGCCGCTGCCGTCCGCAGCGAGGCTCCAGCCCAAGAACCGGTAGCCTGGCTGCCTGAACGCCTCCGGCAGTTTCGGAAAGGTCAGGGAATAGCCGTTGCTGTAATTCTTGTCGTCGTCTCCGCCGCGGTAATACGTAGCGACGGTCTGCGCCTCCGGTTCAGCGCCCACCATCAGGTTTGCGTGGAAGGTTACATCCTTCCTGTAGACCGCGTAAAGATCGTCCTTAACCGGCCTGATAACCGTACCCGCCGCCATCAGGTTTTCGCCGTTGCGGTGGTAAGACCAGCCGATAAACTCATAGCCCGCGCGTACGCAGTAATTCGCAAAGCCCCAGCCGCCGTCGGGCGTGGGAAGCGTCAGATAGTATCCGCTGCCGTCCTTGCTCCAGCGGATCGCCGGATAGTCCGCCTTGTTGGGGTAGGGATGCGCGTTGTTGGGGTAGCTTTTCTCCGGCCAGCCCGGTGAAAACTGCGTGTACGCGCCGGGATCATCATACTTCCACAAAGCGTAGTACGCATCGGCCAGATCCTCGTAACGAACCTTATCGCCGCCGTTTTTTGTGGCGCCGTCCTCCTTGGCTGCATTGGGGTCGGGATTCCAACCGCAGCACTCTAAAAGGGATTGGTTCAGCCACTTAAACTCATTCGTGCGTGAAAGGTAAGGAATCTCGAGCGTCTCTCCCTCCTTGCACTTCAGGGTAACGCTCAGCGTCCTGTTCTCAGGATACTTTTCCAGATCGTTTTCATCCCCAGGAAAGTTCGCATAGAACGTTACCGTCTTTTCCTGGAGCGCCGGCTCCGGATTGGCCCGTGTAATCGGAACGTTCACCTCGGCGCTGCTCTGCGTGTCGGACAGCGCCGCGTCCATCATGCCTCCAAGCGCCAGCGCTGCGGCCAACGTGAGTGTAAGGACCCTTTTCAGAAGTTTTTTCACGACTTTTGCCTCCCGGTCGTTGTTTTGTATCCCGGCTTTTCTATAAGCTATGGCTAAGGCGCCGGCATGCGCCGGCGCCTGCTATGCACATGGTGGGAAGATTTACATGAAGTAGGTTTCCGGCCTCCGTTTTTACTCCGCAGTTACGGTCACGCGCCAGGCGTATTGGGCGGTTTCCTGCGTAAGCACGAAGGAGTAGGTCGTTCCGCCGTTGCTACCGGGAGCGGTCTGCCAGCCGCCGTTCACGCTGTATTCCCAGCACAGGGTATAAGAAACATTCTCATAGCCGCCAAGCACCGCCTCCATGGTAACGGTGTCGCCCTCGGCAAAATCGCTGCCCAGCACTCGAATGCTCACGCTGCGCTCGATCTCCTCAACCAGTTCCTCCTCGGCGGCGGGCTCAAGCGTAGGCTCCGTGGTCGGCTCCACGCTCGGCTCGATTGTGAGTTCCACAGTAGGCTCCACGCTCGGCTCGATTGTGGGTTCGGTTGTCGGCTCCACGCTCGGCTCGTTTGTGGGTTCCACAGTAGGCTCAGCAGTGGCTTCTACGCTCGGCTCGGCCGTCGGCTCCACCGTCACTTCAACGCTTTCCTGTACGAGCGCTTCTTCCTTCTTTTCCTCGGCAGGAGGCGCTTCCTGTACTTCAGGCGCGAGCTCCTCCTTAACGGGGGCGGGTTCGCTTGTTTCCACGGGGACGGGTTCCATCGCGGTTTCCTCCGCGACTGCTGTAACCGCCATGCTCAAAACCATCGTCAACGCGGCCGCAAGGCTCGTCAGCTTCATCATTTTCTTCATGTATATCAACCCTTTCAAATCTTTCTCATGGAAGGTCTTCCCTTACCTTCCATTGCCAGTATACCCCGTCAAGGTTACATAGGCGGTTGCATATCCGCGTTTTTTCATGGTATTTTCTCTTTTGTCCCCATGCTTTCCGTTAATCCTTTTGTACGCAAGCATTCTACCCGTGCCATCGTTTGCGCTCCGGTTACATTCCCCATGCTTTTCCACATTTCTGTAACCCAACCAAGCATGCAATGGTATACTTCGCTCCTATTCAGAAGGAATCAGCCATGTATCCACGTTGTAACCAAGACTGTCTTTTCTATTGTCCGTACTTTTTGTCCAAATCCAATTGTCACGCGGAACAAACTATGCTATGATATGCTTAATCAATTTGCGCCGTTTAGCAGTGAAAGGCTTGTGCATATCAATGCATACATCCTTTCCCGCCTCAGGCGCATCAAAAGGAGCGCGTACGTACTTATGCAGACTTTCCCCGCTCATTCAGGCGCCGTTTGTACCGCCATAAAGGAAGCGGCGGCATTGTTTTCCGATTCGGCAATGCTTCACGATATCCGTCAAAAAAGCGCGGCCGACTTTGTTACGCAGGTCGATGTATGCGTACAGGAATTCTTAAAGGAGCGCCTCCACGCAATCGCGCCCGGGATTCAATTCATGGGCGAGGAGCAAAGCAACGCTCATCTTGATTTTCAACAGCCGCTGTGGATTCTGGACCCCGTGGACGGCACCACCAATCTCATCCATGACTTCCGTTACAGCGCCATATCGCTGGCGCTGGCAAACCAGGGGGAGGTGGCTATGGCCTGGGTATATAATCCCTATTCCCAAACCCTTTTTAGCGCCGAAAAAGGGAAAGGCGCCTACGCCAACGCAACCCGCATTCACGTCACCCGGACGGCGCGGCTCTCGGACAGCCTGATTGCCGTGGGCACCACGCCGGGCTGCCGCGAGCACGCGGATGATAGCTTTGCTCGGATGCGGCGCGTCTTTGACCACTGCCACGACATCCGCCGCCTCGGCTCCGCGGCGCTGGAGCTGTGCGACGTGGCGAGCGGGCGTATGGACGGCTTCTTCGAAGCCCACCTGAAGCCGTGGGATTTTGCCGCCGGTCTGCTGATCGTTGCAGAAGCGGGCGGAACGGTTCGCCGCCCGGACGGCACGGTCATTTCCCTTCAGGCGGGCGGTCCCATTCTGGCGACCAACGGCATCATTACAGACGAATTGCTGGCATTGCTGGCTTAAAGGAGGCTGCCAAAATTGGAACCCAAATACCAATCCGTCGCCGACGCGCTGCGCCATGATATCGCCACGGGCCTGTACCGCGACGGCGACACATTGCTTACCGAGGTGGAGCTGAAGGACAAGTTCGGCGTCAGTCGCCAAACCATTCGGCAGGCCATTTCCCTACTGGAAAACGACGGGCTGGTGGTGCGCCGCCGCGGCAGCGGCACCTATGTGACGCACGGTCCGCGCAAGCGCAGTGGGGCGCTCAACGTCGGCGTCATCACCACCTATATCACGGACTATATTTTCCCTTCCATCGTGCGCGGCATCGAAAGCGTCCTTTCCAATGAGAACTGCATTATGAGCCTCTCGGCCACCTATAACCGGACCGACCGGGAACGGACGCTTCTGAACCGCATGCTGGAATCTCCTGTCGACGGGTTGATCATCGAGGGCACAAAAACCGCCCTACCCAACCCAAATATCGCGCTTTATGAGCGCTTGTGGGAACGCAATATTCCAGTGGTCTTTATCAATGGCTTTTACCCGCAGCTTAAGCAGAACGTCCATGTCGTCACAGACGACGAGGGCGGCGGACGGCTCGCGGCCGATACGCTGCTTGCCCATGGTTTTCGGCGCATCGGCGGCATTTTCAAAAGCGACGACATGCAAGGACATCTTCGTTACCAGGGATATATCGCGGCACTGCAGGCAGCGGGTCTGCCCGTAAACGACGGGCGCGTCTGCTGGTTTACCACTGAAAACAAACCGCGCTTTTTGACCGAGGAAACGGGGCGGGGCTTTCTTGACCGCGTTTCCAATGATATGGACGCTATCGTCTGTTATAACGACGATATTGCCCTGCTGCTGATGGAGCAGCTCAACTGCCTTCACATGTCCGTACCGCAGGATATCTCCCTCATCAGCTTCGATAACAGCGCCTTTTCCGGCATCTGCCATCCCCGGCTCACCACGCTCTCCCATCCCAAGGACGCGTTCGGGCGTGAGGCGGCTACAAAGCTGCTCCATATGATTTCCGGCTCGTTTGAAGAAAGCTCCGTTCTCCCGTGGGAACTGGTGGAGCGCGAAAGCGTGCGCTGACCGCCGTTTTTTATTCCAAATTCTTATGGGACATAGCTTGCATATCCAGAAAAAATGTGATATGCTGTCTCTAGATATGTACGTACAACTTGGGCGGTTTCCGGGGGCGCTTCCCAGGCTGGTCCGTAATGCTTTTGCCGGACCAGGTACAAACTTTCAGAAACGGAGGAACCGAAACATGTCGGATATTAAAACCAACATCGCGCAGGGAAAAACCTCGCTGGGCATTGAATTTGGCTCCACGCGCATCAAGGCCGTCCTGATTGATGAAAGCTGCCGCCCCATCGCGTCGGGCAGCCACGAATGGGAAAACCAGCTGGTAGACGGCGTATGGACCTACTCGCTCGAGGCCGTCTGGGGAGGCATTCAGGACAGCTACCAACAGCTTAAAAAGGATGTTCAGAACAAATATGGTGTGACGCTCACCCGCGTCGGCACGGTCGGTTTGAGCGCTATGATGCACGGCTATCTTGCTTTTGACCGCGACGGGGGGCTGCTGACCCCCTTCCGTACATGGCGCAACACCATGACTGCCGAAGCGTCGGCAGAGCTGACGGAACTGTTCGGTTTCAACATCCCGCAGCGTTGGACGGTGGCGCACCTGTATCAGGCGGTGCTTAAAAAGGAAGCGCACGTACCAAAGCTCGCCCATCTGACCACGCTTGCGGGCTATGCGCACTGGCGGCTCACCGGCCGTCAGGTCGTCGGCACGGGCGAAGGCTCCGGTATCTTCCCCATCGACCAGTCGGGCACATACGATGAAGGCATGCTTCAAAAGCTGGAGGCAAAGCTCGCTCCTTATGGCTTTGCCTGGAGGGCGCGGGATATCCTCCCGCGCGTGCTCGCAGCGGGTGAGGACGCCGGCGCGCTAACCGCTGAAGGCGCGAAGCTGCTCGACCCCAGCGGAGACCTGGAAGCTGGTATTCCCTTCTGCCCGCCGGAGGGCGACGCAGGCACGGGTATGGTGGCCACCAATAGCGTGGAGCCACGCACCGGCAACGTTTCCGCCGGAACCTCCGTTTTCGCGATGATCGTCCTCGACCAGCCGCTTTCGAAGTTGCATCCCGAAATCGACATGGTGACGACGCCCGCGGGCGCGCCGGTAGCGATGGTGCATTGCAACAACTGTACCACCGACCTGAACGCGTGGGTCGGCCTGTTTGGGGAGTTCGCCCGGGTCATGGGGCTGGACGTCTCGCCCGACCAACTTTTTGGAACCCTGTACCGTAAGGCGTTGGAAGGCGACAGAGACGCGGGCGGACTGCTTGCGTACAATTTCCACTCCGGCGAGCATATTCTCGGCTTGGAGGAGGGCAGGCCCCTGTTCGTCCGTACGCCGGACAGCCGCTTCACCCTTGCCAATTTCATGCGTGCCAACCTGTACGCCTCGCTCAGCGTGCTTAAGTCCGGCATGGACATCCTCCTCAAGGATGAAAAGGTGCGCATTGACAAGATTTTCGGCCATGGCGGCCTGTTTAAGACCAAGGGCGTCGGTCAGCGCATTCTGGCGGCCGCCATCCACAGCCCGGTCTACGTGATGGAAACCGCCGGCGAGGGCGGCGCGTGGGGCATGGCGCTGCTGGCCGAATACCGCCGCACCCGCACGCCCGGTGAAACGCTGGTGGATTATCTTGACAACCGCGTATTTGCGGGTCTGGCCGGCGAACCCATTTTGCCCGACCCGGAGGACGAAGCGGGCTTTGACGCTTACCTTACCCGTTATCAAACCGCGCTGCCCGTTGAAAAGGCGGCTATCTCCGCCCTGCGCTGACTGCCCTTGGCGAAGCCTCCGATTTTGACTAAACTGCAATCTATAATAAGGAGAGGACCACTATGAAGCTTTCTCAATACGATTTTTGGTTTATCTGCGGCACCCAGGCCCTGTACGGCGACGAGTGCATCCGGCAGGAAGAGGAGCACTGCAAAATCATGACCGAGGCCCTAAATAAGGATGGAGCCATCGTCGGCAACATCGTGTTCAAGGGCGCGGTGTTGGACAGCCAGTCCATTGCCGACGTTATTCTCGCCGCCAACGCCGATCCGCGCTGCGCGGGCATCATTGCATGGATGCATACCTTCAGCCCCTCCAAAATGTGGATCAGTGGGCTTGGCAAGCTGCAAAAGCCTTATCTGCACTGGAACACTCAATTCAGCCGCGATATTCCCTGGGACGAGATCGACATGGATTACATGAACTTGAACCAGTCCGCCCACGGCGACCGCGAGCACGGCTTTATTACCGCGCGGCTGCGTATGCCCCGCAAGGTGATCGCCGGGCATTGGGAGGACGCGAAGATTCGCGGGCGCATCGGCCACTGGATGCGCAGCGCCATCGGCGCGCAGGAAAGCCGCCGCCTGAAGGTATGCCGTTTTGGCGACAATATGCGCGACGTCGCCGTAACCGAAGGCGACAAGGTGGAGGCCGAAATCAAATTGGGCTGGAGTGTCAACACCTGGGGCATCGGCGATTTAATCGCCCGTGTGGAGCGTGTGACCGACGCGCAGGTAGACGCCAAAATGGCCGAATATAAAGAAAAGTACGATTTCAAAACCGACAATCTGGATGCCGTCCGTTATCAGGCGCGCGAGGAGGTTGCGCTTGAAGCGATGCTCACGGAGGGAGGCTTCGGCGCGTTTACCGACACCTTCCAGGATTTGCAGCAGCTAAAGCAGCTCATGGGCCTCGCCACCCAAAACCTGATGGGCAAGGGCATCGGCTTTGGCGGCGAGGGCGACTGGAAGATCGCCGCATTGGACCGCATTATGAAGGTGATGGCTCAGGGCATGGAGGGCGGCACGGCCTTTATGGAGGATTACAGCTATCATATGGAGCCCGGCAACGAGGGCATCCTCGGCGCGCATATGCTGGAGGTAGATCCGGACATTGCCGCCGACCGCCCGTGGATTGAGGTTCATCCCCTGGGCATCGGCGACCGCGAGGACCCTGCCCGCCTGTGCTTCAACACCGGCGACGGCGACGCGATTGTGGCCACGCTGGTGGACATGGGCGACCGCTTCCGCATGATCGTCAACGATGTTAAGGCCTGCGCGCCCTTCCGCGACATGCCCAAGCTGCCCACGGCGCGCGTGATGTGGAAGCCCATGCCTGACCTCTCCACCTCCGCCGAGGCTTGGATTCTGGCGGGCGGCGCGCATCATACCGTTTTGAGCTACGCGCTGGACGCCGAGCATATGCGCGACTTCTGCGAGATCATGGGCATTGAATTTATCCACATCAACAAGGATACGACTATCCCGCAGTTAGAAAAGGAGCTTTTGTGGAACGATATCGTTTGGCGGCTGCATCGCGGCTGATTCCCCCGCTCATTTCTCAGGAGGTATACATAAATTGCTTAAGCATTTAAAAGAACAGGTTTACGAGGCCAATCTGCTCCTTCCAAAGCATCATCTCGTCACCTTTACATGGGGAAACGTTTCCGGCATCGACCGTGAAAAGGGGATGTTCGTCATCAAGCCTTCCGGCGTGCCCTACGAGGAACTGACGCCCGACGATATGGTGGTGATGGATCTGGACGGCAACAAGGTCGAGGGAAAGCTGAACCCCAGCAGCGACACGCCGACCCATGTGGTTCTCTACAACAAGTTTCCCATGATTGGCGGCGCTGTACACACCCATAGCCGCTGGGCGACCATCTGGGCGCAGGCCGGGCGGGAAATCCCGCCCTATGGCACCACCCAGGCCGATTATATCTACGGTCCCGTTCCCCTCACCCGATCCCTTACACCCGACGAAGTGAACCGTGCCTACGAGCTGGAAACCGGAAACGTGATCGTCGAGCATTTTGAGGAGGCCAACATAGACCCCGTCGCCGTGCCCTGCGTGCTTGTGCGCAACCACGGTCCCTTCGCCTGGGGCAAGGACGCGACGGAGGCCGTGCACAACGCCGTGGTGCTGGAGGAGGTCGCCATGATGGCCTGGCACACCGAGGCGCTGCCCCGCGAGCGCCCGCTGGAGTGTATCCCCTCTTATGTAATGGA
Organism: Bacillota bacterium; assembly: GCA_023411375.1. Lineage (GTDB taxonomy): Bacteria > Bacillota > Clostridia > Christensenellales > Aristaeellaceae > Limiplasma. The sequence continues at coordinate 303,967 of JAEYOW010000010.1, forward strand.
TAAGCACTACCTTCGCAAGCATGGCCCTAACGCCTATTACGGACAGAAGAAATAAATCTGTTCAACACAAAAAGAGGAACCGCCAATCAAAAGCGGTTCCTCTTTTTGCGCCTTGCGCACAGCCGAATTAAAGCACGTTGGAGCTGGTGCACTCCACAAAGACGCTGCCGTCCTTACGGCGGGTCAGCTTGGCCTTATTGCCCTCTCCGTCGTCAATGGTCATCTTCTCAATTTCATTCAGGGTCAGGAAGTTCACCACGTCGCTTTCCACAAACGCCACCCAGTTTTTGCGGTCGCGCTTGGTCTTTTGCTTGCCCTCGGTCATCTCTTCAATGGTTTCCCTGTTATCAGCCATATCCATATGCTCCTTTCACAAAAAGCTCGACTGCTATCATATCGTATTTCAGGCGGAAACGCAAGCGTTGTGGAGCGTTGCAGACGATTGCTGTCGGCTCATGCTTTACTCGCGGTTGTCGTATACCCCGATAGTTGATAAAGAACTGAGTCAAAACCACCAACCAAGCGCACCATCATAAACATAAGGCAAGCGACGGTGCTATATCCGGGTAAGAAATGGCTTGGGCGGGATACCAAGCTGGAACTTTTAAAAGAGCGCATAGGATTCCTGCCTTAATACAAGCAGTGAACCTATGCGCTCTAAAAGCTATCTTTACTGGTTATTACAGCATTTATTTGAAAGATTTTTCTTTCTGGCATGTCCAGGAGACTTTCTAACGGGGAGAACATCTCGCTCCATCTCATCTTGGAGCATTTTCATCTTCCCGCCCCGTTTGTGGCCGTTTTTTTAATAGAATCACAACCATCTTCTCCTTGAATAGGCCAATCGCCAGGTTTTCATTGGTTTACACGGCACTTGTTTCTAGCACCGGAAGCGCGTTTGCACACCTTAGCACTGGCTGAATTGCGTATATCCCGGATCATATTATACACCAAAACCTTGGGCTGATGGTTGCTCTGCCCAAATACATTCCGATTTTCTTCTGAGTTGGGCGCCTCCGCCTTGCTCCAATCTATTGCTAATATCAATTGGCCCTGCCCACGTTTTGGGCGCTGCACCGCCGTAAAAGCCGCAAAGGCACTCCTGATTCATATACCGAAACACCTCTGGATTCAGGCGTTTGCGCAGTTGTAGATAACCCTGCTTACTTACTCGCTTTTCCGTTCTCCGACGCGACTGATAATACTTCTGAAGCTTCAGCTCCGTTGTCAGCCCTTGTTTCGACAGCGTATATGCCAACAGGTCTGATAACGGCATTTTGCATTTTCGGCCGAATGTCCGGCTGCCCGTTTTACGCGCATACTCATTGATCCCTTCCCCTGTTATTAACTGATTTATCCGCGTAAATCGTTCCTTATAGTCACCGTTCATTACGCCCCTTCTCTATTTACCATAATTCAAAGGGGCGAGCTAGTAGCTACACCCCTTTAAGTCTTATCCCTTTATGCTCTTCTTATGTTTATGATGGTGAGCTAAGTTGGTGGTAGGCCCTATAAGGGCCTGATACCAGCGAGCGCTGTTTGCGCTCTGAACGATTGTCACATGCGCCTAGTGCTCGACAACTGTTAAAACGGTAATATTCCATACACTTTTGCTTATTTCAATCGTTTTTCTCCATAGTTCGCTTCGCGATAGCTTATAGTTGAAACTCTTTCTTTCTCACCGGCTGAGCCGATGGGTTTAAAAGCTAAAGTCAGACAACTAAAAGTCAAAAATAAAAAAGCCGTGAACATTGATTCACAAGGCTTTTTGAATGGTAGCGGCGGTGGGACTCGAACCTACGACACTCCGGGTATGAACCGAATGCTCTAGCCAACTGAGCTACGCCGCCAAATGGTTGCGGGGGAGGGACTTGAACCCACGACCTTCGGGTTATGAGCCCGACGAGCTACCAAACTGCTCCACCCCGCGTTACATATCGCTCACGCGACGTTGACTATCATACAACAACATTAAAGCTTTGTCAATCGGTTTTTTCATAAAAAGGGAAATTTTTTTAATATCCACTTCGGAAGTTTAAGCGGCATCAGGTCGCGAGCAGTGCTCATCTGGAAAAAAAGCGCCGGCAACATCTTAAAAGCCACGGTTTATATGCATCTGTCATCCCACACGTGAAACGTTGATATTTGTCTGCACGGTCACATGTTTTTACTAAGCGTTTCTTACAGCAGGGATAAATGTATAGTCATTCCCTGTATAAAAACTTGCTTTCCCCACAGCGATAAGTCGCTGTGGGGAAAGTGCCGGTAGTTGTGCACTTGCATGCTGTGCCGACCGCAGCCGGGACAAATCTGCGTTTTTCGTTCCATTTTCTCAGGTATCATTCCCGCCTGCCGTTTTCCACGTGCAAGGCGCGCTACTCGCCAAATAGGGCGGCCTGCGTCGTCGGCCCGGCAATCCCGTCACCCGGTATGCCCTGAGCCTGCTGATACAGGTCCACAGCATGGCGCGTGCCGTCATCATATGTACCCGTCACGCTGACCACATTCGGCTCCCATTCCATCAGCGCTTTTTGCAGACGCTTCACCGCCTCGCCGCTGTCTCCCGGGCGCAGCGTTTCATATCGGCCATCGGACGGCTCGCCAGTCGATAACGCGGCTGCCAGCCTTGCGTCAGTTCCGCTTACGTCAACCTGAAACGTCAGATATCCCGTTTTCCCTCCGCTGTAAAGCGCCGCGTCGTCGTCCACGTATTCCGTTACCTCATAGGGTACGCACAGGGTAAGCATGCCGTTTTCATCTGTATAGCGCGCAAAGGCGTCAAGCACCTCATGGTACCATTTAATCTGGCGCGCCTTCCATTCGTCGTCCATCTGATCCGCCGTGCTGATGTCCCGCTCATAGTCGGCCTTTAGGAAATCCAGCTGCATCTCAAGCACCGTAATCACCGTGCCGCCGTCGCCGTCAAAGGCGTCCATGCTGCTGCCGTCTCCAACAATGCTCACGCCGTCCGGCGACCAGCCTGTATAGCCCTGCGTGCACTGCATCTCAATCTTCTTGGTCTTAGCCACCCCTTCCGGCGTGCCGATGTATACCTCGTCCGCTTCAAAAAGCATAAGCTTTTTACTTGGGTTCTCCATGAATTCCGTAACCGGACCGCAGCCTTTTGCCGTCCAAAGCCAGTGCTCCGCGCGCGCCTCCCCGTCGTCCTCGTAATCCTCCAAGCTGTCGCCCACATAGCTGCCGTCCGCGTCCAGGTTCCACATAGGGTGCAACTCAACCTGGTCCGGCTCCTTAGGTACAGCCGCAATGGACAGCGTCAGCGCCCTTTTCTCCGGCACCCAGGCCACATCCTGTACCGTCACGCTAACCGCCTCGTCGTCCCAGCCCTCCTGCGGCGGATCAACCTTTAAATGGCTCATAATGGCCTCGTGCTTGTCCGGCTCATGCTCCTGATAGGCCGTAAAACGGTTGTTATAGTACCATTCCTGCCCCTGGGTAATCACCGCGTAGGCAATTCCGCACAAGAGCAGCACCAGCAGCGCCGCGACCAGCACGGTGCGTAATGTCAGTTTTTTCACGGGTTTGTCCTCCTTCAGCCCGCGAAGGCTCGCGTCAACACGCTTGGAAAACGATGCCGGCGTTTTTCCAAAAGCCCGGTCAAGCTCCTCAGCACTCATCGCCGCTCACCTCCTGCGTCATGGTTTTTCGCAACTGTTGTTTGGCGCGGGATACGCGCGTTTTTACCGTCCCCTCCGGCAGATGCAAAAGCCCGGCGATCTCGCGAAGCGTATATCCGTCCACAACGCTTAATACCAGCGGTACGCGGTACTTAACCGGCAGGTTAAACAGCGCGTTTCGCAGGCCCGCGTCCGGCTCGGGCGGCGGTTCCTGCCCCGCCTCCGGCGGCTTTGCCATGGGAATCGCCCGCCGCCGTCTGCGCAAAGCCGTCTTGCATTCGTTGATGAGAATGCGCGTCAACCATGTGCCGAAAAGCGTGTCATCGCGCAGCGTTTCACGCCTGGCCCATGCGCGCGTAAGCGCCTCCTGAACCGCGTCCGCGCAGTCCGCCTCGGCACTCAGATAGCTGCGCGCTATGCGGTACAACTGTCTTTCCCTTGCTTTTACCTCGTTTATAAAGGTTAGCCTGTCCATCGGGCGTATCCCCCGTTTCTTTGGTTTCAGCGCTGATTCCATCCATTAGAAGCGCCAGGAGACTGAAAGGTTTCATCCTTCCGTTAAAAATGCTCCCGCGTGCGTTCATACGTACAGTATAGCGCATGCGGGAGCCGGCGCAAGCCCTTATAGAGGCCTGGTGATGGTACGCTGGCTATCGTCGCGCTCCACCCGGTAAAAACCGATCAGGTTGGATGGACGCAACTGACTATAAACGTCCATAACCCGGTCGTATTCGTTCAGCTCAAAGCGGATGCTCAAGCCGCAGCCTACCGCCACGTCGCGCGGCGTGGTAATGACCGATACCCTAACGCCCGCACGGCGCAACGCGCCCTCAAATTTCAGCACCTGCTGGCGCGAGCGGAACGATGCAATGCCAAAAGCTTCCCTCATGGGTTCATATCCCCCTTTCTTCCTCATACAGTATACGGCAGCCTGCTTGCGGGTGTGAGGCCGTCGGAAGGGGAAATTGAAATGATCTATCTGGACAACGCAGCCACATCGTTTCCGAAGCCGCCCATGGTCGTGCGCGCCATGGCTGGCACGCTTCAAATGATCGGGGGCAATCCGGGCCGCTCAGGCCATAAGCTGTCGCTTTGCGGCGGACGTGTGATGCAAAACTGCCGGGAGTTGTTGGCAGACACCATGGGCGCTCCCGCTCCGGAAAATGTAGTTTTCACCGCTAATTGCACCGAAGCGCTCAACATAGCCATTCGCGGTATGCTCTATGAGGGCGACGAGGTCGTCTGCTCGCACGCGGAGCACAACGCCGTCATGCGCGTGTTAAAAGGGCTGGAGGAAAGCGGCGCCATCCGCGTAAGGGTCGCGCAGCCGGACAGTTTGGGACGCCTTACGCCGGAAAGCCTGTGCGCCGCCATTACGCCCAAAACTGCGCTTTGCGTGATCTGCCACGCCAGCAATGTTACCGGCGTAGTGCAGCCGGTCGCCGCGCTTTCCGCCGCGCTCAAGCCCTACGGCGTGCCGCTGCTGGTGGATGCCGCGCAAACGGCGGGCGTTTTGGACGTATCCCTCAAATCGCTTGGCGCGGACATGATCGCCATGCCGGGACATAAGGGACTGCTCGGCCCGCACGGTACGGGCGTGCTGGTGCTGGGGCGCGGCATGCTTCCGAGATCGTTGATCGTGGGCGGCACAGGCTCTCAAAGTGAAAGCATGCTCCAACCCGCTCAGCTTCCGGACCGTTATGAAAGCGGAACGGCAAACCTTCCCGGCGTGGCGGGCATGTTCGTGGGTGCGCGCTTTGCCCTGAAGCACCGCTCCGAGATAGAAGCCTATGAGGAGGAGCTATCCGAGCGGCTGCGCATACGTCTGCAAAACATTCGCGGCGTTCGGCTGCTCGGCCATTCTGCCGTGAAGAAGGTCGGGGTGGTAAGCTTCATACCAAACGAGATAGACCCGGGCGAGCTGTGCGACGAGCTGGCCAAATCTGGATTCGCGCTACGCGCCGGGCTTCATTGCGCGCCGTCTGTCCACCAGTGGCTTGGCACGCTGCATACTGGCGCATGCCGGGCAAGCGTAGGTATCTACAATACCGAGGAGGACGTGGACGCCCTGGCGCAGGCTGTGGAGCGGCTTTTAGCTAAAAGGCGCTAGACCGTCACTCATCCTGTGCCGGTAAGGCGTTTCAAAACCCGAACCGTCTCCTGCAAACATATGACAAAGCTGTAAATTGAACTAATTTTCTTTTCAGGCGGTTGCAGATATGGTATAATCAATAGGACTGTCCAACGATGGGCAGCCGTTGAGAGGAGCAATCGCGGTGTACATTGAAAAGAGATACGTCAAAAAAATCGCAAGGGTTTTTGAAGCCCTGAGCGTTCCCATTCGTTTATTGGATGCGGCGGGCACGTGCCTTGCGCCGGAGGATGGCGAAAGCGCCGTTCTTCCCGCAAGCGTGCTTGCGCCCGCCATCAACCACCACGTCGGTGATCATTTTTACCGCGTGCTGGACATGCATCCCCCCATGTTTTTGATCGCGCCGGACAGCGCCACGGGCGTGGAAGACCTGCTGTGCGTGACCGACGCCATGCTCATGAGCATGTTCAAAAGCAGCCTGTCTATCGCCAGCCACAGCGACGTCTACCGCCGTGCGCTCAAGCAGGAGCTTACAGGCACCGATCTGATCACGCGCGCCAGCGAGCACCAGATTCCATTGGAAATGGAGCGCTGCGTGATGCTGTTCCAGATCGAGCAAACTGAAAAGGCAAGCGCCTACAGCACTCTGGGCGAGCTGATTCCGCTTTCAGACACGGATGTGCTGGTGGAGATGAACCGTCACGTCGTTGCGTTGATCAAGGATATGGACGGCATCGACGGTGCGGACGAGCTGTTCCAGTTTGCGCAGGCCGTTCAGGAAACCCTGATGGAAGAGGCGGTGCAGACGGCGGTTGTCGGCATCGGTGAGGAAAAGCATACCCTTGCGCAGCTTGGGGAAAGCTATGTCGAAGCCAAGCGCGCCATGGAGGTCGGCCGGATTTTCAATTCGGAGGCCAGCATTCATGTTTTCCGCCGCCTGATGCTGGAACGTTTTCTTATGAACGTGCAGCGTGAGGAAAGCATGCATTACCACGCGCTGCTTTTCAACCGTAAAACCGCCAAGCTCTTTAACGAGGAGATGCTCCAGACCATCGAAATGTTCTTCCGCAAGGATTTGAACCTTTCTGATACGGCGCGCCAGCTGTTTATCCATCGAAACACCCTGGTATACCGGCTGGATAAGGTGCAACGGCAGACGGGCCTGGACCTGAGGCATTTTGACGACGCGGTGACGTTCAAAATCCTCTATGAGCTAAAAAAGTGCGGGCAGGAGAAACCCAAGCAGATCTATTAACTCCATTCCGTCATGAAATGAGGCGTTATACCGAATGAATTATTCTCCCCAGAGAGGCGTAAAGCTTCTGGCTCTGCTGATCATGGTGTCGCTGCTGCTAACAAGCTGCTCGCTGCTGCCCACCTCCGTTTCCGACGCGGTTAACGGCGAAAACAGCGACACGATTACCATCAGCCGCGCCGAATACGACAGGCTCAAGAAATATGAAGAGCTTGACGAATTAAAGCTGCTGGTCGAGCAGTATTTCTATCAGGAGCCCGACGAGCAGGCAATGCTTGACGGCGCTGAAATGGGTCTGCTCTATGGTCTGGACGATCCGTATACCTTCTATTATACCCCCGACCAGTACGCCAAAATGTGGGAGAACGACGAGGGCGAGTATGCGGGCATCGGCATCCAGATCATGGCCAATTACGCCACGGGGATCTGCACCATCAGCCGTGTTTTCCTCGACAGCCCGGCGCTGGAGGTCGGTATCCGCAAGGGTGATGTGTTAAGCAAGGTGGAGGACTTGGACGTTACGGCCTCCAACCTTCAGGAAGCCGTAGACATCATGCGCGGCGAGGTTGGCAAACCCGTCAACGTACAGGTGCTCAGGGGCGATCAGGTGCTTGATTTCGTCGTCTCCCGTGCCGTTGTCCACGTCAACTGGGTCAATAGCTGCATGCTGGAAAACGACGTCGGCTACATCTCGTTGTACGAGTTCAGCGGCGATTGCAGCGTCGCCTTTAAGACGCAGCTGGACGCACTTCTTGAAAAGGGTGCGAAGGCCCTGATTATGGACCTGCGCGACAATCCCGGCGGCTGGGTGGACGACGCCGTCAAGGTGGCGGACCTGTTCCTGCCTGAAGGTACTGTTGCCTCTTTGGTTTACCGCGATGGCACCACCGAATATTTTACCACCACTACGGATAACAAGGAGCTGGAAATTCCCCTGGTTGTGCTGGTAAACGAGTATTCCGCGTCCGCCAGTGAAATTCTTTCCGGCGCGCTGCAGGATTATGAGCGCGCGACCATCATGGGTACTAAAACCTACGGCAAGGGTGTCGTGCAGTATGTGCTGCCCGTGGGCACGCGCGGCGCGGGTATGCAGCTGACTGTAGCGCAGTATTATACTCCCAATGGCAACGAGGTACATAAGATCGGTATTACGCCCGATGTGATTGCGGAAATGCCCGAGGGAGATACCACGATGTACGAGCTTGGCGACCTAGCCGACGCTCAGCTCAAAAAGGCCTATGAGCTTGCCTTGGAGAAGCTGGGAATCAAGTAGGCGGGGTTGCTTTCTAGGACGGACACGCTGTGTCCGTCCTTTTTGTATATATAAACCGCGTCATTTCCCGTTTCGCCTGATTGACACGCGCGGTATAATAATCCATGGCAGCATCAACATCCGTTTAATACCAGCTGCATCAGGAGGCATTGTCATGAGCTCTCAGAACATCCGAAAAATGGTTACCACCGCAATCCTTATCGCGCTCGCCGTCATGTTTCAGTATCTACGTCCGCTGCTGGGCGGCTCCAACCCGGTCTCGACCTATATTATCAGTTCTCTCATCAACCTCTGCCTGATCGTCGCGGCGTGCGTCGTCGGGCTGTGGAGCGGCGTTGCCATATCCGTCGTCACCCCGCTCATCGCACTTTCACAGGGCCATGCGGTCGCCTTCATGGTTCCGTGGATTATGGCCGGCAACGCAGTGCTTGCCATTGGGTTTGCCTTATTTGCCCGCGGCGCGCAGGGCAAGTCCCCGGCAGCCTGGGCACGCTTCTGTGCGGTGGGCGTCATCGCCGCGCTGCTTAAATTCGCGGTGATTGTCCTGGGTCAGACCATCATGCTGACCTCCGCTCAAGGAAAGGCCTTTGGCATCGCTTTGGGCGTTGCCTCCACTGCTCAAATTCAGCAGATTATTACCGCAGTCATCGGCATGATCGTCGCCAAGCTGGTTATTCTGGCCCTGCCGGCATCCGTCAGGCCACAGGGCTAACCCCCGTTTTACGACAAAGCACAAGCCGCGCAGCGTTCTGCCTGCGCGGCTTGTGCTTATTATGCCCTTCTTACTGTCCGGCGCGCCTCAGCGTTGCCGTCCAACCCAGGTCGATGGCCTTCTGGTGCGAGGTCGCATACGGCCCGATCGCCTCTACCTGCGCCTGGGTACGCGGGAAATGGATGCAGACGTGACCGTCAAAGTTATTGGTCTTGATATGCCAAGTATCATGCGGCGTGTTGTGCGTAGAGGCCATGTAGACGCTTCCGTCGCTCAGCACCACCCACACGGCCTTGGGCGTCCATGTGGTCTTGCCCCCAAAGGCGCGGTTCATGTTTGCGGTATCGTTGGCGGTAAGGGGCTCTGCGTCCGCATGCGCGCCCAGGCTGAACATGTTGACCTGCCAACTGATACCCGTGACAAAATCATAAATCGTCGCGTTCGGATACAACCGGCAGCGCGCCTTTACCTCCGTATACCAGTTGGAATAACGGACGTTGGCGGCGCTAACGGTTCCGCTGTTCACCGTAGGCGCCGTAGCGGTTGTGGTGGTGCTCGTCCCTCCGCCGGCGGTAATGGCGCCGGTGTTGTTGATCTTATTAAGGGTCTTGGCGCCCGCAACGCCGTCCGCCGTCAGGCCGTTGGCCTTTTGGAAGGCAATCAGCGCCAGGCTGGTTTGCACGCCAAAGTTGCCGTCCGCCTTGCCCGTCAGGTAACCAAGCGTAATCAGCCTGTTCTGCAAATCCTTTACGGCGTCGCTTACGGTGCCTACCCTGAGGGTCGTGGAGGTGCTGACCGTATTGCCCGCCGCCGTGGTGGAGTTAAGCGCCGCAAGGGTTTTTGCTCCCGCAACCCCGTCGCCCACCAGGTTACTGGCCTTCTGGAACGCGATCAGGGCGCTCTTGGTCGCTATGCCAAACTTGCCGTCAGCCGTGCCCGTCAGGTAGCCAAGCTCAATCAGGCGGTTTTGCAACGTGCTCACCTCCGCACCCGTGCTGCCATAGCGCAGGGTCGCGGACGTCGTACCCCCGGTAACGGCGTTGCCGCGAATGGCCCCGTCGCTATATAGCAGGCTCTGGGTCTGGTAGCCCGCCTTGCCGTCCACCTTGAGGCCGCTGGCCTTCTGGAAGGCGCGGACAGCCGTGATGTCCTCGGTCAGGTAAACGCCGTCCAGCCGCGAAGCATAATAGCCCAGCTCCTGCAGACGCTTTTGCAATTGAAGCACCGCCTCGCCCCGGCTGCCGGCTTTGATCACGATCACATTATCCTCGGTGATGGGCGCGGGGGTCGCTGTTTCCGTAATTACGGGAATCGCCGTCGCCACGGCGTAGATTGCGTTGATGCCAAAGAGCACGGTGCGCGTCACCGGGCCGCACACGCCGTCCGCCTCAATGCTGCTTTTCACCTGGAACGCCTTGAGCGCCTTCTCGGTATCCTCGTTGAACGTACCTGTCACCTTGCCCGTATAGTAGCCCAAATCCTTAAGCCGCTGCTGAACGGAGGTGACATCATCGCCCTTGTCCCCGCGGCGTACCGTGTTGGCGGGCGGCGCGATCGTCGGCGTAGGGGCGGGCGTCACCACGACGGAAGCGGCCATGGCCGTCGCGCCGTATAGGACGCTCTGGTCGATGGCGTCCATTACACCGTCCTGATTAAGCCCATGCTTGGCCTCAAAGCTCATGATGGCTACCACTGTATCCTTGTCACAGGTATTGGTAATCTCGCCGGTATAGTAACCCAGTTCCTTCAGGCGGGTCTGAAGCTTGCCGACGGCCTCGCCGGTTGATTTTTCCTTGATGGTTGCGCCAGCAATGGGCGCGACGGTTTTGACATACTGCCGGTATCCCCTGGTATCCTTGGGCGTACCCTCATAAATCAGAAGCTGTAGCTCCGCGTCCGCAACGCCTGTCTGCTCACGCCCGTTTCGCTTCTGGAGCGCCTTAACGGCGGTTTCCGTCAGCGCGCCATATTTTCCATCCACTTTATCGGTAAAATATCCCAGCTCGGCAAGGGCGGACTGCAATGCCAGCACAGCCGCGCCACTGCTTCCTTTTTCGAGCGCCGTATAGCTTTCCGAGCCCGGCTTCGGCGTTGCGGTGGGCTTGGGCGTCGGTGTGGGAATGTTGGCCAGAATAACGTAGCTTGCCAGCACATAGCCCGTGCGTCCGTTATACTTTACCTTGGCAAAGCCATTGTCCGTCAGGCTGTACACCGTAACAACCGACTCGGCGGGTACCATCTGGTATACTTCCCCGTCCGCCTTGGCGGTCTTGCGCAGCTTGACGCGCCCAATCACAGTGGTATCGTATGGATAATCTGTCACCGCCGGAGGGGCTTGCATCGTCAGGCCCGCGTTTGGGGTCGGGTCAGGCGACGGGTCGGTTCCGTCGATAAATCCCTTCATGGCATAGCCGGTTTTCCCGTCAAACTCGACCTTGTAAAAGCTGCCAGTGACACCCAATATGCGCACGGTATCGCCCGCTTTAATCCTCTTTAAAATTATCGAGGTTGTGTTGGCGCGGCTGCGCATGTTCACATCGTCCATGCTGGTGGTTTCATAAGGATAGGCGGCGGCCAGAGCCGAGCCGATTACCGGCAAAAAAAGCGCCGCCGCAAGCGCCAACGCCAGCAAGCGCGTCATCCGTTTTGCGTGCCTCATCTACATACCCTCCACAGGCTTCAATGGCTGATTGTATAGGATTCCCTGGTTATTGTATGGCAAATTGTTAAGCATGTCAAGCATGACCTTCACATTTATGTAACATATCAACGTTTTTTCTTTTCCACCGCTGTTTCCGCAGGTAAAACCCTCACCTTTTTGAAGCGCTTCAGCTTTTTGCGTACGAAGGCCTCCGCTTCCCCCATATCCTGCAGCGGGCACCGCAGCGCAAGCGCCTGCCAAAAAGAAGGACGGAAGAAGAGCACCGTGAAGCCTTCCCGCCAAACGCGTACGCGCCGGATTTGCGCCCAGGGCAGAAATACGCGCCTGACAAGCGTTAGGCCCTCCAGCGGCGGGCGGTCGTCGTCCTTTAAGCGTTCCAGCGATTGCGGCGTTAAAAAGCGCGCATACAGGCGCGCGCTGCCGGGATGCGCCAGATAGGTCCGCGCGTGAACGCCCTGCCTGTCCAAAATATAATGCACGCGCTCGGGCCCTTGCACAACCAGCAGCAAAAGAACCAGCAGCAGCATAACGGCCAGCACCGCCATCAACGTCCAGAAAAAACCTTGTGAAAAAAGCGCGATAACGCCGGCTGCGCCGCCCGCTACGCCCTCCGCCGCCACGGCGGTCACCAGCACCAGCAGTAAGGCCGGCAGCCCGACGCGCAATACATTGTTCCAAGCAAACCAATCGCGCACGGGCATGCGCACCACGCCGAAGGAAACCTGTTCGTTTGTCTGCGCGAGTTTGCCTCCACAATGGGGGCAGCTTTCTCCCAGCGGTGTTTCGGCTCTGCATTTCTTACAATAATTTACCAGAGGCATTGTACTCTACCTTTCCATATCATTCGGTCAAATCCGTCTTTTGTTATTAGTCCGCGGCGCATACGCCTCAAAAGGCAGGGGCATGCTGTATGTGAGGTGATGAAAGCATGGATTATTATCCGACCCTTCGGGAGCTCCTGCTCCACAGTCCCCAAAGCAAGCAGCTTTTCGACCGTTTCTCGCCAGACGCGCAAGTGGCGCTGCAGGAACAGCGGCAAAACATACATACATATGCCGATCTGCAGAAAATCGCCGCAAGTTTTGAGCAGCGTTCCCAGCGCTGGTAGGCAATTCGGGCAACGAACGGTCATAGGGTGTAAGGAGAACATCTCGAAAGGAGAACCCCTATGGCCGAACAGAACAATACAACAGGAAACATCTGCGCTGAGGAATACGTGGTCAAGCGTGGCGACAGCTTCTATCTCATCGCGCATAAGCTGGGCATACCGCTGAGGGACCTGCTTGCCGCCAACCGGGATATCCATCCCGCGCGGCTGATGGTGGGCGACGTGCTCTGTATCCCGCGTGAGGAGGAGGATCTGCCCGGAACCGGCGGTTTGGGCGGCGGCACCACGGGCGGCACTACAGGCAGCGGTACTACGGGCGGCGGCACAACAGGTAGCGGCACCATGGGTGGCACCACGGGCGGTACAACGGGCGGCACCACAGGTAGCGGCACAACGGGCGGTACAACGGGCAACGGCGCCACGGGTGGCGGTACAGGCGGTGGCACCATGGGCGGCACCACAGGCAGCGGCGCAACAGGCGGCACCACAGGCGGTGGCACCACCACTGAACCTACGCCCAGCTGCGCGGTTGACGACCAATGGATCGTTCAGAAGGGACAGACTGCCGCCGATCTCCAGCTTCGCAATCTGGTCAGCCGCCACACGCTGGAGGTCTCCAACCCGGGTGTGGATCTGGAGACGCTTCGCGTTGGACAGACCCTCTGCATTCCCAAGGAAAACGTACCTTGTCCGCTGCCTAGAAGCTACACCATTGAAAGCACCGAAAATCTTGAGGGCGTCGCCGTGCGTTTTAACCTGCCCGTGGCAAGCCTGCTCAGGGCCAATCCCTGTCTGGCTCCGCAGGACTTCGAGCCGGGCGTAACCATCTCGCTACCCAACTAGGCGCTAGGATACCTCTCCCAGAAGCCTGCCGACCAACCGCTCCACATATTGCCTGGCCGCCTGCGCGCCTATCAGCGCGTCCGACTGGCTTTGAGGCTCGTCGCCCATCAAGCCGACGAACTGGCTGACCTTCAGGCCCAAAGCATCTTGCATGTCCTGATCGCTTCCGCTTCCCGATACGAGGTAGTAACAGAGGATCGAATCCGTCTGGCCCATGCGGTGCGCCCGGTCCTCCGCCTGGCTGTGTACGGCAGGCGACCAGTCCAGCTCGCCGAAAACCACGCAGCTTGCGCGCTGGAGGTTAAGCCCAGCCGCCGCGCGAAGCGAGATGCAGCACAAATTCGTCCGTCCCGCCATGAAGCGCTCCACGGCGCGCTCCTTCATGGCGGGCGTTTCACGTCCTGTAATAAAGACAGGCGAAAACGTATGAAGCTCCTTTTTGTAAATATCCATCACCTGATGATGATGGGCAAAGAGCAGCACCCTTTCCTCAGCGTCCAGCAGAGCGCGCACAAACTGCGCCACATAGGGCGCCTTTGCAATGCCTGTGGCCTGCCGTTCGCCGCGCTCCACCTCCATCTCCCACAGAGCCCGCTGCGACGCCGTCGCCATAGCGTCGTTTTTCAGCTGCAACAGGGTTTCCGCAATGGGCTGCATCAGCTTGCGGTAAACCGCGTCGTCGCTGTCGATGGTCATTACCAGCCGCCGTTTGGGGGGCAGATCCTTAAGCACATCCTGCTTGGTGCGGCGAAGCATGATGCCCTCCGCCCGCAGGCGTTCGCCCAAAAGCTCAGGCTTGGCGACAATCTGGTTGCCGTAACCATAACACCACTCACGGGTAAAACTGTCATAATCGCCCAGAAAATGATAATCCAGGATGTTAATCACATTCCAAATCTCCGCGCCCCGGTTGTAAATAGGCGTTCCGCTTAGACCTACAACGCGATGGGCGCCCTCCGCCAAAAGGCTGGCGCCGGAATATTTTTCCGTACCGCCCCGCCTCAGCTCCTGAATTTCATCAAAAATCACGGTTGGAATTTCCGCCTGCGGCAAAGCTTCCTTCCACCCCCGCAAAAGTAGGTAGTGCATCAGGTAAATATCGGCCTTTGGCAACGCGTATGGCTTCAGGCCCTTTACGATGTGAACCGCCACAGGTTCGCCGCCGGGCTTTTTCAAAAAGCGCGCGATTTCATTCATCCAGTTTCGCATCAGGTGTGGCGGCGCGATGATGATGGCGGGATACGCTCCCGTTTGCGCAAGCATCGCCAGCGCCTGCACGGTTTTTCCAAGGCCCATTTCGTCCGCCAGCAGGCAGCGGTCGGTTCTTAGCAAAAATCCAAGGCCCTCTTCCTGAAATTCCGTAAGCCTACCGCAAAAGACAGTTGGATCGGGCGCGACCCTTTCCGGCATGCGAAAGGCCATTTCCCGCTTGACGACATATTCCCGCGCCTCGGAAAGCGCCGCCTCCCAACGCGCCATATCCTGCGCGCGCACGGTAAGCGGATAGCGCAGCATCAGCCAGTTTAGGTCGCCTACTATGCGGCGGTGTGCCGTAAACCTTGCTTCGCCCCGCCTGTTGGTTTCGCTGCCCGGAAACAATCGCTTGCAAAGCTCCGTTACCCCGGGCTCGCCCTTAACCATCCAGCAATTACGCCGCTTGTTATAGCTGAGCGTTCCATAGGTACGTTGGTTTTGCGCTCCCTCCGGCTGTGCGCCGTCCGCGTCCAGCAGGTAGGGCGGAATAAGGGCGTACTCGTTCTCCTCGCTCATGGCAGGGCCACCCCCCACAGCTGGTTAAGCGCTACCATGCGCAGGGGCTTGCCCGCCGCCGTGGGCGGAAGCGCAACGCTTCGCTGTGTGACCACAACCAGCGCGCTCACGCCGTCGCACGCGGCGTACCGCCTAAGCTGCTTTATAAGCGTGGCGGAAACCTGCCTGCCCTTTTTGATTTCCACGCCCACGTCGCCCACCAGGTAATCAATGCGGCAGCCGGGGCCAATCCGCGCTTCGTGCCTGTAAGGAAGGCCGGCCTCCTTGAGCCTTGCTTCCACAAAGCGGTGAATGTCATTTTCGTATAACGCAAAGGGAGACCGCAGCTCACACAATGCGTCCAGCACCGTTTGAAGCATCCTGCGGCCTCCCTTCCCTGTTTCAGCCCAATTCAATCCGCTTGTTATCGTTGCTCTCGCGGTACATCACAAACCGCCGTCCGATGCATTGCACGGGCTGCGCATGCACGCGGGCGCACAGCTCGTCCAGCGCCTCCCTTGCGGACAGCTCGCATCCGTTTTGCACGGCGCACTTAATCAACTCGCGCGCCTCCAGCGCGTCGTATGCCTCCTTGACCGTGTTTTCGGTAATGCCCTCTTTGCCGATATACAAAATGGTATCCATGGTGTTGGCCATGCCCCTGAGCGTGGCGCGCTGCTTGCTTGTCAGCATTTGTTTTCTCCTATTCGATAAAGTCAAATTCCATATCGCCGAGGCTGATGGTCGAGCCCTCACCCGCGCCTTTCTGCCTCAGCGCGTCGATAATTCCCCGGTCGCGGAGCGTGCGGTGGAACCAGTTGACGCTTTCCTCGTCGTCAAAGTTCACGCTGTCGATAAAGCGCTGCATGGCCGCGCCCTCCACGTAAAACACATTGTTTTCCCGCCGGATGGTAAAGCCGTCGTCCGGCAATACGCGCTCCACCACCTCAATTTCCTCAAACACACGCGGCGGCGGCAGCTCCGGCAAAAGGCGAACCACCTCGTCCAAAAGCGCGTCGAAACCGCGATTCGTCGCGGCGCTGACGGGGAACGCCAGATACCCCATATCAGCGAAGCGCCTCTTTAAGCCGTCGATCTGCTCCGGCTCCGAAATCAGGTCGCATTTATTGAGCACCACAAGCTGCGGACGACCCTCCGGCTCGCCATATTTTGAAAGTTCCTCGTTGATGATGCGAAAATCTTCCATTGGGTCGCGGCCCTCGCTGCCCGCCGCGTCCACCACGTGCAGCAGCAGTCTGGTGCGCTCCACATGCCGAAGGAAATCGTGCCCAAGGCCCACGCCCTCGCTCGCGCCCTCCACAAGGCCGGGAATATCCGCAAGTACAAAATCGGTCTCGTAACGCTTGACGATACCAAGGTTGGGCGTCAGGGTTGTAAAGTGATAGTTTGCGATCTTGGGCCTGGCCGCGGTCAGCGTGGCTAAAATAGTGCTCTTGCCCACGTTGGGGAAGCCTACCAGCCCTACGTCAGCGATGGTTTTCAGTTCAAGGCGAAACACCTTGAGCTCCGTCTGAATTCCCGGCTTGGCAAAGTTGGGCGCCTGACGGGTGGGCGTGGCAAAGCGCGCGTTGCCATGGCCTCCCTGCCCGCCACGGAGCAATACCTTGCTCTGGCCCGGCACGCTCATATCCGCCACCACTGAGCCATCCTCATCCCGCAAAAACACGGTGCCAACGGGCACCTTGATCACCAGATCCTGCCCGCGCTTGCCATGGCAGCGGTTGGCGCTTCCGTCCACGCCGTTTTCAGCCAGGTATTTGGTGTGGAAACGAAAATCCAGCAGCGTATGCATGTTAGGGTCGGCATACGCCACGACGTTGCCGCCGTTGCCGCCGTCGCCCCCGTCCGGGCCGCCGTTTTGCACGAATTTTTCCCGGTGGAACGACACGCAGCCGTTTCCGCCGTTGCCCGCCTTGGCGGTCACCTTGACGCGATCTACAAATGAAGCCATTCGTCCTCCTGCTTTAAGCCGCTTCCAACCCTTTTGTATTAAAAAACCGGGAAGCGCTGTTGTTACATCAGTCCTGAGTTACGGTCAGAGAGCGCGCTGTTTTCCTGGAAGCGGCCTTCGCGGCCTCCGCCTGCCCGGCGTCCGCGTTCGCCGCCTTGCATAGCATTCGCAACGCACAGGTTCCGCATTCCGGGTTGCGGGCATGGCATACCCTTCGCCCATGAAAAATCAGCCAGTGGTGCGCAGCAACCCAGTCCTTTTTGGGTATGGCCTTTTGAAGCTGGCGCTCCGTCTCCTCCACATTTTTTGCATTGGCGAGTCCCAACCTGTTGGACACGCGGAAAACATGCGTATCCACCGCGATGGTCGGCACGCCAAACGCGTTGGCCAGCACCACGTTGGCGGTTTTCTGCCCCACTCCGGGCAGGGCGGTAAGCGCCTTCATTTCGCCGGGCACCTCGCCGCCGTGGTTTTGCATGATCAGTCTGCAGGTTTGCACAATGTTGCTAGCCTTGCTTTTAAAGCCACAGCTTTTCACCATGGCGTACACGTCCTCCACGTTCGCCGCGGCCATATCCGCCACCGTCGGATAACGTTCAAAAAGCGGGGGCGTCACCTTGTTAACCTGCTTGTCCGTGCATTGCGCGGAAAGCATAACGGCCACAAGCGTCTCGTAGGGGTTGGAAAAATGCAGCTCTGGTCCCGCATCGGGATATTGTTCCTTCAGGGCTGCGAGGATGGCGGATTTGTTGATTCGCATGTCGACTCCTTTTCTGCTTTCCTTTCTTCCACGGGATAGCGGAAAGCGGATGGCAGCGGAAGCTTTTGAAGCCCCCGCAGGGTCAGATAGGTAAGAAGCGCATAAATCGGGGCTTCAACCAGATAGCTTACGCAGCGCGCCCCCACCCATCCCCAATAGGCCTTGCTCGCGTACAAAATGCTTAGCCAGTAGGAGTTCAAAAGCAGATAGCAAAGCTCCACCGCGACCGTGGCGATCAGCACGTTTTTCCAGCCGGGCTTGCGCTTATATAACGCAAGCGCGTACAAAAGCCCAACAAGCATGTTGGTTAACGTAAAGCCAAAAAAGTACGCGCCCTGCGGGAAAAGATGCGCGCCGAAGAAATCCCCCAGCCCGCCCACGATTACCGCCGCGGGAGCGCCAAGAAGCGCGCCGGCTGCCGCGACCGGCAAAAAACCGAAATTAAACTGTTTGCCAATGGACGGGATTTGCGTAACGTTTCCCAAAATAACCTGCAAGGCGACAAGCAGCGCCACGTAGGTTATCTTTTCAGTTGAAAACCATGCTTTTTGCTTCACGGTGAATTCCTCCTTCCCGTTGATCCCGTGCTATTGTACAGGATAACGCGCCCGCTTGCAAGCCGCGCCGGGCGTGATTTTTCCTCATCCAAGCATCGGCCAGCAGCAGTGCCGCACAAACTGCTCAGCCAACGCCTCCAACCCCGCCCGGTCATCCGCGTCAAAACGCTTTTCCACGGGGCTGTCTACGTCCAAAACGCCAAGCAGCCGGTCGTCGAGCATTAGCGGAACGACGATTTCGCTTCGGGAGGCCGCGTCGCACGCGATATGCCCGGGAAATGCGTGCACATCGGGCACAAGCTGCGTATTGCGTAGCGCGGCCGCCGTACCGCACACCCCGCGCCCAAGTGGGATGCGGATGCAAGCAGGCCTGCCCTGAAAAGGCCCCAGCATCAGCTCCGCACCCATATTCAGGTAAAAGCCGGCCCAATTGACAGCGGGCAACGCGCCATACAGCAGCGCGCACATATTGGCCATATTGGGCAGGGGCTCGCGTTCGCCCTCCATCAGCGAGTTCAGCTGGCTTGCCAGCAGCCGGTAAAGCTCCTTTTTTTCCGTGGGAACCGTTTGCTTCTCAAGCTCAGGCATGCGAATTCCTCCATTACGTGCAGATACGTGTTCAGTATAGCATAAAATATCGGTTTCGGCACGAATGATTTCGGGTATCATTTGCACAGACTAAATCGAGCATGATGGAGGAATGAGCAATGGCGACAACGATTGACGCAAGCGCGCTTTTTACCGTGAGCTACGGCCTGTATGTGCTTACCGCAAGGGATGGCGGCCGAGACGGCGGCTGCATTGTCAACACCGTATGCCAGTTGACGGACCAGCCGAAACGCATCAGCGTGTGCGTATGCAAGCAGAACCTGACCTGCGAAATGATTCAAAAAAGCGGCTTATTTAATGTAAGCGTGCTTACGCAGAGCGTCCCGTTTTCTGAGTTTCAGCATTTCGGCTTTCAAAGCGGCCGGGATGTAGATAAGTTTGCCGGCCGCGACGACCCGCGCAGCGAAAATGGATTGCGCTATCTGCGCGAAAACTGCAATGCGCTGCTTTCCGGCAAGGTGACTGAAACGGTGGATTGCGGCACGCACCTTCTGTTTATCGCCGACGTAACCGAGGCCGTAAACCTGACGGCGGACCCGTCGGTTACCTACACCTATTATTTCGAACATATCAAGCCAAAACCCCAGCCCAAACAGAAGCGCGGCTTCGTGTGCAAAATCTGCGGGTATTTTTATGAGGGCGACGAGCTGCCGCCGGATTATATCTGCCCGCTGTGCAAGCATGGTGCCGAGGACTTTGAGCCAGTCGGGTTTTAATCCACAGCATTTTTTATCCATGCCCCGCGCCGCTGTATAGGCGCGGGGTTTTTTGCGCCGCTTTTTTCCCTGCCGCCGCTACGCCGCTGTACAAAAGGCCAAAAAGTGCTTATAATAACAAAGCGGCGTTGTTGAGCCGCGCCTTGAGGAGGGTCGCCGTGCATACCCGTCAATCCAAAGAAAAGCTTCCTCTTTCCCAGCGTTCCATTAAGCCGGAAAGGGTTCTCGCGCTCGGTTTTCTGCTATTGATCATCCTGGGGGGCACGCTGCTTTCGCTCCCGGTTTCAGCCGCAGGCGGGCGTTCTCTTGGGCTGCTTGCCGGACTTTTTACCGCTACCTCCGCCGTGTGCGTAACGGGCCTTACGGTCATCGACGTCGGCCTTTCGCTTTCCGGCTTTGGACAGGCCGTGCTGCTTACGCTCATCCAAATCGGCGGGCTCGGCTTTATGGTGTTTGCAACGCTGGTGATGGTAGCGCTTGGCAAGCGTATCTCGCTAAAGAACCGCATGCTCATCCGCGAATCTATGAACCAAAGCACGCTTTCCGGCATGGTGCGGCTGACGCTTTGGTTTTTCCTGCTGGCCCTGGTTATCGAGGTCGTGGGCGCGCTTGTGCTGATGACGCGCTTTATACCGCAATACGGAGTAGGCCGGGGCATTTGGTATGGTTTTTTTCATTCCATCAGCGCGTTTTGCAACGCGGGCTTCGACCTTTTCGGCAGCTACCGGAGCCTGACGGACTATCAGCGCGACCCGGCGGTTCTCCTAACCCTCTCCGGGCTGATCATTCTGGGCGGTCTGGGCTTTTCCGTATTGATGGAGTGCCTGCATTTCCGCTTTGACCTGCGCAAGCTCTCGCTGCATGCAAAGCTTGTGCTCTCCGTCACGGCCATTTTGCTGCTTTGCGGCACGCTCCTCATTCTGGCATTGGAATGGAGCAACGCGGGTACGCTTAACAGCGGAGAGCTTAACGGATGGGAAAAGCTGCTCAACAGCTTCTTTCAGTCCGTCACCTTCCGAACGGCCGGCTTCGCCAGCGTCGATCAGGCGTCCATGACGGATTCCTCCAAGCTTTTTGGCATCATTGCAATGTTTATCGGCGCGTCGTCAGCCTCCACAGGCGGCGGCGTCAAAACCACAACGTTTGCGCTGATGGTTTTGATGGTAGCGACCGTCGTTCGCGGGCGCGAGCACATCAACCTTTTCGGGCGGGAAATCTCGGACAGCGCGGCGCGGCGCGCGGTAACCATTATATTGATTGGTCTTTGCGTGATCCTGCTGTGCACCTGCGCCCTGAGCGTTGTGGAGCGAAACTCGGATGTGCCGCTGATCGACCTCATGTTTGAAGCGACCTCCGCCTTCAGCACCACGGGCCTTTCCTCGGCCAACACGCCGACGCTGTCCGTGGTTTCCCAGTGGCTGCTGATGCCACTGATGTACTTTGGCCGCGTCGGCCCGCTGACGCTCGCCTTCGCGCTGGCCAACCGCATGGATAACCACCCTGCCAACCGCGTGCGCTATCCGGAAGAAAAAATCATGATCGGATAAGAGCGGGTTTAAAAAACCCGGCTTCCTTGTCAGGGATTGAAATGTTGCTCCAAAGCCTTATGCCGAAACATTTTTACGCAAGCGCAACGATCGCGTATGGGTTACGGCCACGCCTCCTCCGTTATTTGGTTCTTCAACGGCATGAGCAGCGCCCAAATACCCGCTCACGATCTGTTTGCAATTGAAAGAGAGGATGGATACCCACATGAAAAGCAAGCAATACCTTGTGCTCGGCCTGGGCCGCTTCGGCACCAGCCTGGCCAAAACCCTATGCCAGCTTGGGCAGGAGGTTCTGGCTGTGGACAGCGACGAGCAGCTCGTCAACGATATCGCTCCCTTCGTCACCCAGGCCATGCAGCTCAACGCCACCGATGAAGGGGCGCTCAGCTCGCTGGGCGTCAAGAACTTCGACGCCGCCATCGTAAGCATCGGGCAGAATACGCGCGACAGCATCCTGGTAAGCGTTTTGCTCAAGGAAATGGGCGTATCCTATCTGGTCGCCAAGGCAAACGACGAGCTTCATGCAAAGGTGCTGCGTAAGATCGGCGTGGACCGCGTGGTGTTTCCCGAAAGGGATATGGGCGCGCGCGTCGCCCGCTCCATCATGACGCCCAATGTGCTGGAGCTGATGGATTTAAGCGACGATTACCAGATCATCGAGACACGCCTTCCCGAAAAGTGGGTGGATAACACGATTATCGGGATCAACGTCAGGCGAAAATACGGTGTGAGCATACTGGCCATTCACCGCAACGACCGCTTTCTGGTCGCCCCGGCGGCAGATATGCATTTCGAAGCTGGCGACACGCTGCTGGTGATGGGCAAAAAGGCCGATATCGAGCAGCTGGACGCATAAACCGCATATTAAACGCATACGTGTAACCATTAGAGGTACGAAAGGATGAACGCCATGAAACCCACCGAGCCCGGGTATTTTGACCGCGATGTGTGCAAGCCCTTTTTCCACGAGGGCGACGGAAACGGCATTCTTCTCATCCACGGCTTCACAGGCAGCGCGGCGCATATGCGCAAGCTGGCGGACGCTCTGGCGAAAAAGGGGCATACCGTCCGCAGCATCAACCTGCCCGGCCACGCCACCACCGAGGAGGACATGTCTCGGGCCGGCTGGCAAATCTGGCTTCAGGCTGCCAAAGAGGCGACGCTTGAGATGATGGACCGCTGCGAGACCACCACCGTATGCGGTCTATCGATGGGCGGCGTGCTCGCTCTGCTGATTGCCGAGCAAATGAAAGTGGACGCCTGCGTGCCCATCTCTGCCCCCATGGCTACCAAAAACCGCCTGATGCCCTTTGCGCGCCTGGTCGCGCCTGTATACAGGCGCGTTTCCTGGGCGCCGCCCACGGAGCGGCATAAGCTGCTTGATTCTGCTTATGACTTTGGCTACTCAGGATTTCCCACCGCCAAGGCCGGCGACCTGAACCACCTGATCAAGCTGGCCCGGCGCAACCTGTTTAACATAGGCTGTCCGGTGTTGTGCGTGCAGAGCGATGGGGACGAAACCGTCTGGGAGGGCAGCGCGGACTGCATTCTCAGCGGCGTCAGCAGCGAAAGCCGTCAAAAGCTTTGGCTTCACAACGTGCCCCATGTATGCACCATTTCCACGGAGTGGCCTGCTATCGTCAGCGCCATCGACGCATTGATGTGTAAAACCGCCGCTGAAAAAAAGGCCGAGTAGGCGGCACATTCCCGCACAGCGCCGCATACCCTTTTAACGAACATGGGCGTTCTCTCCCGCCGGGAGAAAACGCCCTTTTGTATGAAGGGGGACGATGAAATTGTGCGCGATTGCCGGCGTGATTGATTGGAACATCCTGGGAGAACACCCGCTTGAGCTGTATGAAAGCATGCTCCTGACTATGCGGCGGCGGGGGCCTGACCAGAGCGACCTTTACGTAAACGGCGCGGCAGCGCTTCTGCACGCCCGTCTGAGCGTTGTGGACCTGGATAACGGACGCCAGCCCATGGAGGCGTGGCAGGGCGGAGAGCACTACATTCTCGTGTACAACGGCGAGCTGTACAATACCGAGGAGGTGCGCGCGGAGCTGATCGGCCTAGGGCATAGGCTAAGCAGCCGCTCGGATACCGAGGTGCTTTTACATGCCTATATGGCCTGGGGCCAGGATTGCCTTCAAAAGCTCAACGGCATTTTCGCCTTTGCTGTGTGGGAGGAACAAGCCGAAAGGCTGTTTATCGCCCGCGACCGCATGGGCGTCAAGCCGTTTTTTTACGCCGTTCGCGGCAATACCTTTCTTTTCGCCTCCGAGCTGAAAACCCTGCTCCATCATCCGCTCGTTGAACCTGTTATCGACCGGGACGGCGTGGCTGAAATCATGCTCATGGGCCCGGGCCGCACGCCAGGCTGCGGCGTGTTCCGCGACGTTTGTGAACTTAAACCCGCTCACTGCGGCCTGCTGACCCGTACCGGGCTCAACCTGCGGCGTTACTGGGCCGCGGAGGACCAGCCGCATATCGATACCTTTGAACAGACTGCGGAAAAGGTGCGCTGGCTGGTGCTGGACGCCATCGAGCGGCAGCTCGTTTCGGATGTTCCCCTGTGCGCCTTCCTGTCCGGCGGGCTGGATTCCAGTATTCTGTCCTCGATCGCGGCGCGCCGCATGCGCGAGCTGGGCCGGGACTTTTGCACATTCTCAGTGGATTATGAGGAAAACGACAAATACTTCAAGGCAGGACATTTCCAGCCTGAAAGCGACGGGCGCTATATCGAGATGATGAACCGCGAGCTTGGCGTCAACCATCATACCGTCACCCTCAAAAGCGAGGACGTAGCCGCCGCGCTCGTCGAGGCCGTGCACGCGCGCGACCTGCCCGGCATGGCGGACGTGGACTCCTCCCTGCTACTGTTTTGCCGCGAGATCAAAAACCACGCGACCGTCGCGCTCTCAGGTGAGTGCGCGGATGAAATTTTCGGCGGCTATCCGTGGTTCCGTGATAAGGATATCCGCGAAAAGGACGGCTTTCCATGGGCACAGTCCACAGCTTACCGCGCGTCGTTCCTGCGCCCGGAGTGGCGGGAAGCGGTCGACGCCGAGGCCTATGTGGATAGCCGTTACCGCGCGACGCTGTCGGACACCTCCGTTTTGCCCGAATCAGGCCCCGAAGAGCGTCGAATGAAGGAAATGATTCACCTGAATGAAAAGTGGTTTATGCAAACGCTTTTGGACCGTAAGGATCGCATGAGCATGTATAGCGGCCTAGAGGTTCGCGTACCTTTCTGCGACCACCGCATCGCGGAATATCTCTACCGCGTGCCGTGGGAGATGAAAGAGTACCATGGGCATGAAAAAGGCCTGCTGCGCTTTGCTATGCGCGGACTGCTGCCCGAAAAGGTGCTGTGGCGGAAAAAAAGCCCCTATCCCAAAACGCACCATCCCGCCTACCGTCAGGCTGTGGCAGCAATGCTGCGCGATGTAATGGCGGATGAAGCGTCGCCGTTGCTTGCGATGGTAGAGGCTGAGAAGCTTGGCGGGCTGCTTGCGTGCGACCGCGCCGCGCCCTGGTACGGCCAGCTGATGACCACGCCGCAGACCATCGCGTACATGGTTCAGGTAAATGCGTGGATGTGCGATTACGGCGTGCGGCTCGCGTAGCGGGGGTACGCGCCGGGGCTATGCGCCAAGAAATCAGTCCCTTTTAAGTCCCGCTCATTGGCCGCGCAAAATACTGCGCGGCCAATTTAAAGCTAGCCTCAGCCCTTCCTCCAGGGCGGAGATAGCCTCCTCCAGGCCCTCGTCCCGAACGGGCGGCACGGGGATTTCCTCCGTCAGCTCCACGGTTTTCAGCCTGCGGCGGCACAGAATATCCCTGCTGCAATTGATCACAATACGCGCCATCCATCCGCGAAACGCCCTCTCATCACGCAAGCGCGGCAGATTGCGCCAGGCCCGTATCAGCGCGTCCTGAAGGGCGTCGGCGCAATCCTCGCTGTTATGAAGCACCGTATATCCAATCCGAAACAGCATGTCCTGATGCTGCCTGACAGCGCCCTCAAAGGCCTGCTCATCCATTGCAGCTTCACTTCCTTTACCTTTGATAACCGGTTTCACCTCATAAGACGCTGCTCCTGGGCAAATGGTATGGGACGGTAAAAATATTATGCTTTAAGCATGGCTATTGGCTTGGCGGCCCCAAATTCCCGTTGCACAGGCAAGCCTCCGGATGATGTGATTGGAGTGCTGCAAGGCACGAAAGTAGCGATTATGTGATTTTTGCTCCCGGCCGCGCGGCAACAGCATAAAGGCGGCGCGGTCGCTATTCCCTGTTCCGCACTCTGCATCTGTTGCTAATTTCCATTGATAAAGGCCATGTTTTTCTTCAAAACATGGCCTTTATTCCATTCGGTTTTACCCCGTTACGCCAGGGTGCATGGATTACAGCTCACCACGCCTCGCTCCGCGTCCAGCATAACGACGGCGCCGCTTTTCAAAATTTTTGTGGCGTTCTCCGCGCCAATGATCACCGGCAGGTTCAGGCTCATGCCGGCGATCGCGCCATGGCCGTTGGGATTGGAATCCTCCAGAATCAGGCCGCTGGCCTTGCGAATTTGAGCGAGCAGCGTGTTGGTTGTCTGGGAGATGACGAGAATATCGCCGTCCTTGAAATTGCGGATGGCCTCCTCGCCGTTTCTGCACACGCAAAGACTGCCGCAACAGCTTTGCTGCGTCACGCCCCTGCCCGTCACCAGAATATGGCCCACCACGTGCACTTTCATCAAGTTGGTGGTTCCGCTGATGCCAAGGGGCACGCCCGCCGTCATGACGACCAGCTCGCCGTCATGCAAAAGCCCGGCTTCCTCGCCCGCTTGCACCGCGCGCTCAAAGAGATCGTCGGTGTTGGTCGCCTCCTCAATTACCAGCGGAATTACGCCCCAGCTCAGGTTCAGCTGGCGGCACACGGTTTCATCCGTCGTGCAGCAGATGATCGGGCAGCTCGGGCGGTATTTGGAAATCATGCGCGCGGTACGGCCGCCCTTGGTTACGGTCAGGATCGCAGCCGCGCCCAGGTCCTGCGCCGACGTGCATGTGGCGTGTGAAATAGCGTTGGTCACATCCGGCGTCAGCTCCGCCGCGCGCTCCTTGAAGCGCTTTTGATAATTGATATCGCGCTCCGCACACATGGCGATGCGCGCCATGGTCTTTACCGCCTCCACAGGGTACAGGCCCGCCGCCGTCTCGCCCGAGAGCATGATAGCGCTGGTTCCGTCATAAATCGCGTTGGCCACGTCCGTCGCCTCGGCGCGGGTGGGGCGCGGGTTTTTCATCATGCTGTCCAGCATCTGCGTTGCGGTGATCACCTGCTTGCCGGAGGAATAGGCTTTGTGAATCAGCATTTTCTGAATGACAGGCACCTGCTCCAGCGGGATTTCAACGCCCAGATCGCCGCGCGCAACCATGATGCCGTCGCTCACGCGCAAAATCTCATCGATGTTTTGCACGCCCTGCATGTTTTCGATTTTGGCGATAATGCTGATGTTGGAGCGGCCTTCCTGGCTAAAGATCTTGCGCACCTCCAGGATGTCGTCCGCGCTGCGTGTAAAGGACGCAGCCACAAAGTCCACGCCATGATGAATGCCAAACACAATATCGTCCCTGTCCTTGGGGCTGATATAGGGCATGCTCAGGTCCGCGTCCGGCACATTAACGCTTTTGCGGTCGGATACGGTTCCGTCATTATTGACCTCACAGGTAATCTCCGTATCTGTCAGGCCGCGTACAGTCATACCCACCAGACCGTCGTCGATCAGGATGGTCGTCCCTTCATGAATATCCCGCGGCAGCTCGGGATAGGTAATGGACGCGCGCTCCGCGTTGCCCACAACGCTTTGGGTCATCAGTGTGAAGGTCTGGCCCTTTTTCAGCTCCACTTTGCCGTTTTCAAAGGTTTCCAGACGGATTTCCGGCCCTTTGGTATCCAGCATAATGGCGATGGGTAGTTTCAGCTCCCCGCGCATCTTCTTAATTCGGTTGATGTTTTGCAGATGCGTTTCATGCGTGCCGTGCGAGAAGTTAAGGCGCGCGACGTTCATACCGGAGCGGATCAGCTCGCGAAGCACGGCGTCGTTTTCAGTGGAGGGTCCCAGCGTACAGACGATCTTTGTTTTGAGGTGAACAGCGTTCATAACACTTTGCCCTTTCGATTGTTTTCGAGATTAAGCAATTTTTCCTTGATCCCAAGCCCGCCGCCATACCCCACAAGCGCCCCGTTTTTGCCCACCACGCGGTGGCGCGGAATGAAAATGGGCAGCGGGTTGCGGTTGTTTGCCAAACCCGCCGCACGGCAGGCCCTGGGGTTTCCGGCTGCGGCCGCCTGCTGGGCATAGGTGCGCGTTTCTCCGTAGGGGATGGCCTCAAGGGCTTCCCAGCAGCGCCGTTGAAAAACCGTTCCCCCGGGGGCAAGCGCAACGGTAAATGCGCGGCGCTTCCCCTCAAAGTATTCCTCCAGCTCCCGAAAAGCTTGCGCGATAAGCGGCGTTTCGCATATCTGCGCGCCCTCCGGCGCCTCGGCGCCAAAGCGCGCGCAGACAAGCGCCCCATCCCGCTCCACAAGGGTCATCGATCCAACAATTGTTTTTTCCGTCCATGCCGCGTACATAGGGCGCTCCTTTCAGGCCTTGGGCACATGCACCGTAAAGTGTTCCTCGCGATATAGCCGCCTGTTCAAAGTAACATAAAGCGAACAGGGCATTGCAAACATTACGGCGCACAGCACCGCCATCATGCCGTAATCCCGTCCGAGCGAAGGGTTTCCCCACGTTATGCGGCCATCCAGCGAAAACTCCAGAAAGATCAGTCCCGCTACGCAAATCAACAGCGCCGCCCATGTAAGGGCGATGCGCGGGCCGCCCTTGCCATGGATGTGGCGGTAGCGCCTGGAAAAAACACCGGCTGCAATCAGCGGCATGATGGCCGCCGCCAATTGCGCCACACGCAAAAAGGTAATCATCAGGTGCCCATCGTCGCGCATGCTTTCCAGCAGAGTCTGAGATGCGCCGTAAAGCGAGAAGAAAACCAGCGCCAGGTCGCCCGGCCGCGCGTTCTTGCTTCGGCGCGAGGCGATGAACAGCGCGAGCATCACCAGGAAAATCAACAGGCCCGCCGCCGTTTCGTAATGGTAGACAGCCAGGCGGTATTCCGTGCTGATACCAGCCTGCGTGCGCAAAAACAGCCAGGGCATCGCCGCCGTCACGCCGCTTTCCCCAACCACCTTGCCTACGCCAAGGTCGGTAAAGCGTTCGGCCTGCCTCACAATGGCGATGAACAAGCCCAGCGGGATGCCCAGCACGTCAAGCACGCGGCCAAAGCGTACCTTCATCGCACGCGAGGTAAGGAAGGCGGCCAGCACCAGCCCGCACAGCAGCCCCGTCATCGACAGCCCGCCGTCAAAGAAGTTGAACATCAGCCACGGGTTTTCATACGTTTCCACAAAGGCGCTGAGGTTAAGCGCGCAATAAACCGCGCGGGCGCCCAGTATACCCAGCGGAATGCCGATCAGCCCAAAGAAACGGACCGTGCCGGCGGGCATGCGGCTAACATAGCCGAGCATGCCCATCAGCGAAAGCAGCAAAAGCGCCGCCACGGATACGCACAGACCGTACGCGTGCGCCGTCAGCCCAAAAAGGGGAAAGGTCACATCCATCCGCTTATCCTCATTCCTGCTCGGCCGCGCTGGCAAAATAAATGATATCCGTCACGGAACGCTCGGCCTGCGGCTTATCGTTGTAGACCGTCCCGTTAAACGCCAGCGTCGCGCTGTTGCCGCCGTCCAGATTGTACGCCTGCTTACAGCCGATTTCTTTCATCACATCGGCAAACTCCGCCATCGTCACGCCTTCGGACGCTTCCGTGCGGCCGTTGACCACCACCAGCGCGTAGGTCAGTGGCGCAAGCTGGCCGATACCCGCGCGCGGATTCTTCTGGCTGGGGTCAAACTGATATTCCTTGGGAATTTCCTGCGTTTCCCCATCCACCACCAGCGCCGGGCCAAAGAAGAAACCGTTAACGATCTCATGCTCGGATTTGAGGGCCTTCACGGCGTTTTCCTGCCCCTCGTGGCCGCGCAGCACGATATGGAAATCCCCAAGCTCGTCAATCAACAGCAGGTCCATATTCTTGGACGTTTTTTCGCGGTAGGTTTCCCCCTGACGCACAATAAAACCAGCCTTGGTTTTGGTAAAGTAATCGCCGTTGATGGCGACGATGCCGTTATAGTTGGACATGATGCGCGACGTCTGGTTGGTACGCGTGGAGCTGATCTTATCCCCAGCGACCGCCGTACGCAGCTGTGAAGGCGTGGCGATCTTGACGTACGCGATGAAAACGTCGCTGTCGTGCATGCGCTTTTTTTCCATCTCCACGATGATGGTATCGTCCCGGTAGCCGCTCTCGGTAAAGTTGGCGGCAATGGGCGCGCTGCCGGGCGAAGCGAGCTCGACCGGCAGGGGCGTTACGTTCGCGGCGGGCAAAATATCGCTGAACACCGCGTTTGCCAGAATAGCGACGGGTTTCACACTCGCGCCCCCGTCAAAAAAATCATCCTCGTCCTCGCTGTACGCGGCGTCGGAATAGCGCGACATGGCTTCCTCGGTAATCGCGCCGGAGGGAATCAAAAACGCGAGGGACAAAATCATCAGCATTACCAGAATGCTCATGCCCGAAAAAGTGGCTTTGCGCATGGAAATACATCGTTCCTTTCGTGTCGGGCCCCTGAGACCCGGTATTCATGGGGAATGTAAAATTCGCAACCTATTATACTATATGGCGCGGGGAGTGGCAAGGGTAGGGTCTGGTGTATTTTTCTCCGTAAGGCCGTGAAACATTTGACGTTTCTTTTCCTTATGAAGTATAATACACAGGCCTCGTCAAAAGCCGTCCTGAAAGGAGCTTTTTTCCATGAACATCCTGATTGCCTACGCCACCAAAACCGGCACCACGCAAAAGGCCGCCTCGCTTCTCGCGGAGGCGCTGGCCCAAAAAGGCGTCAAAGCGGACCTTTTTGATCTTTCCGTTTCCTCGCCGGATGTAACCGCGTATGACGCCGCCGCCGTCGGCGGCTCCATTCGCATGGGCGCTCTTCATAAGCTGGCCAGGCGCTTTATCGCCGCCAACGAAGCCGCTCTTCTTAAAATGCCCGCCGGCTTTTTTTGCTGCCGCTGCGGCACGGACGATACGCGCTCGCTGCTCGCGCCCCAAATTGGAAGCGGCCTTGCGGGGCATGCCGCGCAAGTTACCGCTTTGGGCGGGGAGTTGGATTTGAGCAAGCAAAAAGGGCTGGACAGGCTCATCGTCAAAATGGTAAGCGGCCAGAACAACGCTATGCGCCCGGACGGCGTTTCCCCGGAGCGCGTCGCCGCGTTTGTGGAAGCGCTGATGGAGGCCGCCTCCGGTGTGTGAACTTCCCTTTTGCCTGTGCGGAGAGGTCATGCATGGCAAACGGCTTGGGACACGGCTGGGCTTCCCAACCGCCAACATCGCTTACGACCCCCGGGGACGCTCCTGGCCGAAGGAGGGCGTTTACATCGGCGTGGCCGAAATCGAAGGCGATGAACGGCGCTATGTTGCCATCCTCAACCAGGGCAGCCACCCCACGGCGCCGGGTGGAGCGCCCACGGTGGAGGCGCATTTGCTGGGGTACCCAAATCACGCCCTTTACGGCCAGCGCCTCACGCTTTGCTACCGCGTTTTTTTAAGGCACGAGCAGGCTTTTCCCTCGCTGGAAGCGCTTCGCGCCCAGCTTGCCGCCGACCGCGTAAGCGCTGTCCGCTGGGCCCGGGAAAACGATCCCGGCCTGCTGCAAGGCGTTTCCATCCCGCTTTCCACCGATTGATCATAAAGGAGCTTTGTGACGCAACATGGAGCAGCAAACACTTTCTTTTGAATATCCCATGCAGGTTCAGGATGCGACCTACCTCTATGAGGAAGGCGCCGCGCCAGCCGTCGATCATGTGAGTCTTGAAATTGCCAAGGGGTCGTTTGTGGCCGTACTCGGGCACAACGGTTCCGGCAAAAGCACGCTGGCCAAACTCATGAACGCGCTTTACCTGCCCACCGGGGGCAGCGTGCTCGTCTGCGGCATGGATACCGCGACCGCCGAACAGGTGTGGAACGTGCGCAGGCATGCGGGGATGGTGTTCCAAAACCCCGACAACCAGATCGTTTCCAACGTCGTGCGCGAGGATGTGGCCTTCGGCCTGGAAAATCTGGGCGTACCGCACGACGAGATGGTCGCGCGCATCGACGCGGCGCTGGAAGCGGTTCGCATGACGGAAAAGGCGTCCTTCGCGCCGCACATGCTAAGCGGCGGTCAGAAGCAGCGGGTAGCCGTGGCGGGCGTGCTTGCCATGCAGCCCGAAGTGATGATTATGGACGAGGCAACCGCCATGCTTGATCCCTCCGGCCGCAAGGAAGTGCTGGAGACGGTGCGAAAGCTTAACCGCGAGCAGGGCATGACCGTCGTGTGGATTACGCATTTTATGGAGGAGGCCGCTCTGGCGGACCGCGTGGTTGTGCTGGACAAGGGTGCCGTCGCCATGGATGGCGCGCCCTCCTCCATTTTCAGCCGTGTGGATGAAATCAAGGCCCTTGGGCTGGATGTGCCCCCAATGGCCGAGCTGGCGCGGGAGCTTCGCGACCGGGGCCTTTCGCTTTCCCCCGGCATTTTAACCGTGGCGGATATGGTAAAGGAGCTGAAAAACACGCTATGCCCATCCAAGTAGAACATCTGACGCATACCTATATGCCGGGAAGCCCTTTTTCCGCCGTGGCGCTCCACGACGTCACCCTCACCATCGGGGACGGCGAGCTGATCGGCCTTTTAGGTCACACAGGCTCCGGCAAAACCACGCTGGTTCAGCACCTGAACGGGCTGATTAGGCCCACCGAGGGGCGCGTGGTGGTGGACGGCCTTGACATCACCGAAAAGGGCGTGAGCCTGCTTGAGGTGCGCAAAAAGGTCGGTCTGGTCTTTCAGTATCCTGAATACCAGCTCTTTGAGGAAACCGTCCAGAAGGATATTGCCTTCGGGCCTAAAAACATGGGGCTTTCTGCAGATGAAATTGACGAACGCGTGCGCTGTGCCTGCGCGCAGGTAGGCCTTCCGTTCGAGGATATCTGCGACCGCTCCCCCTTTGAGCTAAGCGGCGGGCAGATGCGGCGCGTCGCCATCGCGGGCGTGCTGGCCATGCGGCCCGGCGTGTTGATTCTGGACGAGCCGACGGCCGGCCTTGATCCCGCCGGGCGGCGCAGCATCCTGTCGATGATCCGCGATCTTCACGCGGCGGGCGGCCTCACGGTGGTGATGGTCAGCCACAGCATGGACGATATCGCTACCCTTGCAACCCGTTTGATCGTCATGAGCCGGGGTGAGCTGGTGCTTACGGGCACGCCCCGGGAGGTATTCATGCAGCAGGAGTTGCTTAAATCCATCGGGCTTGGCGTGCCGCAGGCGGCGGAACTGACCCATGCGCTGATCGCCGAGGGGTTTGACCTGCCTCAAGACCTGTACACGCTTACCGAGGTGCGGGACGCAATTCTCCGCCTTGCCGGAAAGGGGGACGGCGTATGCTAAGGGATATCACGCTTGGACAGTATATGCCGGGCGATACCGTCGTTCACCGGCTGGACCCGCGTACAAAGATCATCCTGACCATCCTGTATATCGCCATCATCTTTTGTGTGACGAGCCCGCTGTGGTATCTGATCCCGCTGGCGTATCTGCTGTTTTCCGCGAAGCTGGCCGGGCTTACGCCAAAGCATCTGCTCAAGGCCGTCAAGCCACTTCGCTTTCTTTTGCTGCTGACGTTCGTGCTCAACCTGTTTTTTTCCTCCGGCACGACGATCTGGCTACAATGGGGCTTTTTGAAGATCACGCAGGAAGGCGTTTTCACCGCCATTCATTTCAGCATGCGGCTGGTCTTTTTGGTGGCGGGCACCTCCCTGCTGACGCTCACCACCTCCCCCGTCGCCTTAAGCGACGGCATCGAGATGCTGCTAAAGCCGCTCAAGGTCATCCATTTTCCCGCGCACGAGCTGGCCATGATGATGACGATCGCTCTTCGCTTTATCCCCACGCTGATTGAGGAGGCGGATAAGATCATGAAGGCGCAGATGGCGCGCGGCGCTGATTTTGAGAGCGGCAACCTTTTGAAGCGCGCCAAGTCGATGGTGCCGCTGCTGGTGCCGCTGTTCGTGAGCGCTTTCCGCCGTGCGGGCGACCTGGCCATGGCGATGGAGGCGCGCTGCTACCACGGCGGCGAGGGACGCACGCGGTTGCGCGTGCTGCGCTTTACCCCGCCGGACGCATGGTCGCTGCTGATTACCGTCGCGACATTGCTTACAACCATCTTTGCGGGGATGTGGCTGAAATGATTTCGCTTCCCCCCATTCAAAAGGAGCCGCCGCTCAAAGGAGCACGCCGCGTTTTGCTCACCCTTAGCTACGACGGCACCGCCTATGCCGGGTGGCAGCGCCAGGCAAACGCGGTGGCCGTCCAGCAGCGGGTTGAGGAGGCCCTTTTTCGCCTGACGGGCGAAAAAACCGCCGTTACCGGCGCAAGCCGCACGGACGCGGGCGTGCACGCGCTCGGGCAGCGCGCACATTTCGATACGCAAAGCCGTATTCCCGCCGACAAATTTTCTTTCGCGCTTAACACCTGCCTGCCCCGCGATATTCGCGTGCTCGCCGGGCAGGAGGTTTCCCCAAGCTTCCACGCCCGGTTTGACGCGAAGGGAAAGCGTTATACCTATCGCATCCATAACGCGCCGCACGCCAGCGCGCTTTATCGCGATCTATGCGTGCATGTGCCTCAAAAGCTAGACGTGCCTCTGATGCGGCAAAGCCTGCTCGCCCTGCCCGGCACGCACGATTTCGCGGCCTTTCAGGCGGCGGGCGGCACGGCGAAAACCACTGTGCGCACCCTGGAGATGGTCCGTCTTTCGCAGGACGGCTGTGACCTGACGCTTACGGTGCGGGGCAACGCGTTCCTGTATAATATGGTACGCATCATCGCAGGCACCATGCTTGATATCGGCATGGGCCGCGCGGAGCCCGGCGCCTTTGCCCGCGCGCTTGAAACGGGCGACCGGCTAAGCCTTGGCATCACGGCCCCTGCCTCCGGGCTTGAGTTAAGCGAAGTTTTTTATAACCTGAATGAAGCCTAAAAAAGCTTCTCTTAATCCACAAAAATAATCAAAATAAAGGAATGGACCACATCCGGAACGAATCCTTTTATATGAGATGGAACGCACTTCCAGCTCGCAACGCAGATATCATGAATCACATAGAGAAAGCGAGTGACCATCGATGGCAAAGTACGTTTTGAGCTGCTGTTCCACCGCGGATTTGAGCGAGGAGCACTTTCTCAGCCGGGACATCCATTACATCTGCTTCCACTACATGCTGGACGGCAAGCAGTATGAGGACGACCTGGGCAAGTCCATGTCCTTTGACAAGTTCTACGAAGCCATGGAAAACGGTGCGGAGACGCGTACCTCACAGGTGAACGCCGATGAGTTCATCGAGTATTTTACGCCTTTTCTGGAGCAGGGGCTGGATATTTTGCATGTGAGCTTGTCCAGCGGCATTTCAGGTGTGAGCAATTCCGCGTGCATCGCGCGCGACGATCTTCAGGCAAGGTATCCCGATCGCAAAATCTACATTGTGGATTCTCTCGGCGCGTCTTCCGGCTATGGCCTTTTGATGGACAAGCTGGCCGACCTGCGCGACGAGGGGATGGAACTTGACGCGCTAAACGCCTGGGCGGAAGCGCATAAGCTTTTTCTTCATCACTGGTTCTTTTCCTCCGACCTTACCTTCTACGTCAAGGGCGGACGTATCTCCAAGGCTTCCGGCTGGTTTGGCACCATTCTGAAAATTTGCCCGCTGCTCAATATGGACGACCTGGGCCGCCTTATTCCCCGCTTCAAAATTCGTGGAAAAAACAAGGTTATCCACGAAATCGTCAGAATGATGGAGGAGCATGCGCAAGACGGGCATGACTACAGCGGCAAGTGCTATATCTCCAATTCCGCATGCCTGGAGGACGCGCAGGCAGTCGCAAGCCTGGTGGAGGAGCGCTTCCCCAAGCTGAACGGGCGAGTCATTATCAACAGCGTGGGCACTACCATCGGCAGCCACACGGGTCCCGGTACAGTGGCGCTGTTCTTCTGGGGCGACCAGCGGGTGCGCTAAGGAACGGCACCCCGAAAAAGCAGGCGGCTTTTTCAAGCTATTCCGCCAGCGTACAGGCGACCACGGCATATCCCATATTATCCAGGCTGGCGTCGTAATGAGCGTTAGCAGGCAGCAGAAATTCTACGTGCGTCTCCTCCATCGGGCTGCACAAAATGATATAGCGCAGTTTACCGTCCTTTTGTACCGTAACGACGCCTTTTTTGTGCAGCAGCCTTAAGTAACTTTCGAAATTCAAGTCCAGATAGGTCATAGCGGTGGCGTGAGCCTCTCCCACATACCGGAAGCGGTATGCCTGTGCGCCCGGCCCTTCGGGGTTGCGCTGTATAAAGCCGTGCCGCCATGCGTTTTGCATCAGGAAGCGGCCTTGTTCGCTCTGTCCAAGAGGGCGCTCGTCCGGCAAGGAGGAGCCGTTTACGCTCAGGCGTATTTCCACGGTGTATTCCTGTTGCAAATCGCCTGTTTGCGGCCCGTCGGTTTCAGCAATCGTCCGGCTGACAGCTTCGTTAAGCGGCATCTGCCGGGCAAAGGTTCGAAGCTGTTGCAGTTGTAGTTCTCGCTGTTCAGCGGGGCTCAGGGTAGCCTGCCATACGGCCAGCCCGCCGACGCCACGCCCCCGCATGGCGGCAAACAGGCGTGTCAGCGCTTCAATCGTCTCTCTTCCGCTCTTGATGCTCAGGTCCCCTACCGGCACCATGCCCTTCCCATAGGTGGCGACGCTCAGCGTGTTTGGGGCAGGCACGCCGGCGGGCAGGGGATGCGCCCTGTCGTTCAAAAGCATTTTGCCGCGCAACAATTGTTCGCGCGTATAGGTTTGCGAATAATAGTAAAGATCTGCCGGGCGCTCATAGCCAATGGCGCTTACGCTGCGTACTGCCGCGCTTTCCGCGTTTCCTTGGGAGGCGGCTTCCGGATACTCGGCCGGCGTCTCCGCCTTGGGTATGAGCGCCGGCATAAACAGAGCTGTCACCAGCGAAAGCAGAATCAGGAAAGCATGAAACGCCCGGTCCTGTGTCAATGATTTTCTTTGCGCCTGCGGCAGCATACACTGTGCCCCCCAGCACCGTGGGCTGGCCTTTCGCGACCGGGACGCCTGCCTTCGCCATTCTCTTTCAGTCAATATACCTGTGGTGGACATGCGCCCTATCCCTCCTTTTGGAATAGCGTAACCGCATGACTGGCGATATATACAGGCGTTTCCGCCATGCTTTTATGGGTCTTCCGGATGAACGGGCCTCCTTTTGTGATCGTTTTATATCAACCCCGTCGGCTGAGCCGGCGGATTTATTTCTTCATAAAAATGCCGCCCGCCCCTTTAGGGCAGGCGGCATTAGCCGTCAAAAGTCCGCGCAAAAGCACGCGCTTATTCCACCGCTTTGGTTGCAATCACGTCAACGCCGGTGCCACAGATATCCGCGCAGATGACCTGTCCCATTTGGACGGGCGCATTGACGCACGTGCCGGCCAGCTGCCTCATACAGTCAACGATCTTTGCCTTGGGTATGGGCGTGCGCGTCTTTACGCTTACGGGCGTCCGGCTTCCATTCACAGTAACCACCGCCGTTACCATGCGCATAGGAGCAACGCACTCCTGTTTAGCATAGGTGACGCCCCGGTTGCAGCTATTGCCTGATACGCCCGTCACCTCGCCGTTTTCAACCGTCACCTGCATGCGGCAGCCGACCGGGCAGTTGATGCATGTTATCAGATGTTCCATCTTGCTCACCCTCCTCACCTTTCCACGCGAACCGTCACGTCTCCGCCGCTCAGGCCCATAATATGCTCGGGCTTCAACGTCAGCTCCGCCATTTCGCCCGGCGTCAGGATGCGCTTTCTCTGCTTCATAACCTCGCGGTCGCCGTCCATTACGCGAACGGTCGCGTTTTCAAATACACCGGAAGGGCGGAACATCACCTGTACGGGCTGCGCCTCTCCCCGGGGTTTCAGCAGACGCTGCGGCACCACGCCGCGCACGCCGTCTCCATCTTTAAGCGAGATCATCTCGCCTTCCCGCTTTTTGCCCTGTACGTATTCGGCGGCGGCCTTGCCGGCCTTAAAGCTCTCGGCGCTTACAAAGTCCACCAGGTCATGCACGTGCAAAACGTTGCCGCAGGCAAAGATACCCTCCTTGCTGGTCTGCAAGCTGTCGTCCACAACCGCGCCCTGCGTCAACGGGGAAATCTCCACATTGGCCTGTTCGGTCAGCTCGTTCTCAGGGATCAGGCCAACGGACAGGAGCAGCGTGTCGCAATCGAACTGCTTTTCCGTTCCGGGAATGGGTGCGCGGTTTTCATCCACCTGCGCCACCGTCACGCCGGAAAGCCTGTCCTTCCCCTGAATATCAATCACCGTATGGCTTAAAAGCAGCGGAATATCATAATCCTGAAGGCATTGCACGATGTTGCGGTTCAGACCGCTGGAATAGGGCATCAGTTCCACGCAGGCTAGCACCTTCGCGCCCTGAAGCGTCATGCGGCGCGCCATGATCAGCCCAATATCGCCGCTGCCCAGAATTACCACGCGCCTGCCGGGCATATAGCCCTCCAGGTTTACAAACTTCTGCGCGGTTCCGGCGGAATACACGCCCGCGCAGCGGGTGCCTGGCGTCGCCAGCGCGCCGCGCGGCCGTTCGCGGCAGCCCATCGCCAGCACGATTGCGCCCGCCTCAAACAGCTGAACGCCGCGCTCTTTGCTGACGGCGGTGACAAAACGGTCCTCATCAACGCTTAAAACCGTTGTGCCGCAACGCACTTCAATCTCAAGCTCCTTCACGCGGTCGATATCGCGCTGGGCGTATTCCGGCCCCGTCAGTTCCTCTTTAAAGCGATGCAGTCCAAAGCCGTTATGGATGCACTGGCGGAGAATGCCGCCCATATTCTGCTCGCGCTCCAGCACCAACAGGTTTTGAACCCCGGCTTCCCGCGCGGCAATGGCGGCGGCCAGGCCTGCCGGACCCGCGCCGATCACCAGTACGTCCACATATTGCACCTGGCCTCTTAACTCATTGCTAAGCATCTCAGGCGTCCCCCTTTCGCGCGGCCTGGGCGATGGTACCTACCAGCAGCTTGCTCTGCCCGCCGCATTTAGTAATTTCGGTGGGATCCATCTTAAGCTCCTCAGATAGGATTTCCAGCACGCGGGGACTGCAAAAGCCTCCCTGGCAACGGCCCATGCCCGCACGGGTGCGGCGTTTGACCGCGTCAATCGTTCTGGCGCCCACCGGACGGCGTATTGCCGCGCGGATTTCCGCTTCGGTCACCTGCTCGCAGCGGCAAACCAAAGCGCCATATTCCGGATTGCGGCCCACAACCTCGGCGCGCTCCTCCAGCGTCATCGCATAGAATGGCTTTTCACGCTTAAGCGCGGGCTTCCACTCCGGTTTTTTCACCAGACCATTTTCCTCCGCGATCTGCTTGCCCAGCATTTCGGCGATGGCAGGCGCGGCGGACAGGCCGGGGCTTTCAATACCGACGGCCTCGTATGCGCCCTTGACGCCCTCCATGCCGCCGATGACAAAATCGCCGTTTTCTTCATGCGCACGGATTCCGGCGAAGGTTGTGATTACGCCGCGAAGGTTTTCCCTAGGCCACGTCAAGCGCGCCGCGCCGCCGACCAGCTTCAGCGCCTCAGCGGTGGTAGATACATCCGTGCCATCCTCCACATCGGTTGCGGACGGGCCGACCAGAAGGTTGCCGTGAACCGTCGGGCTGACCAGCACGCCCTTGCCCATCTCCGTAGGGCACTGGAACATCGTCATGCCAAACACAAGCGGCTTTTGGTGGTCCAGCAGGTAATACTCGCCCTTGCGCGGGATAATGGTAAGCTTATGGCTGCTTAACATGTTATGCAGCTTGGCGGAATTGACACCCGCGCAGTTAACCACAATCCGCGCGCGCATTTCACCAGCGGAGGTCTCCAGCACAAAGCCGCCGTCCTCCCGGCGGATATCCTTCACGCAGGTTTCCAGCCGGAACGTCACGCCGTTTAGCGCAGCATGGTCCGCCAGGGCGCATGTCAGCTCGTAAGGGCTGGTCAGGCCGCTGGTAGGTACAAGCAACGCACAGACAACGTCGGGGTTGACGTTTGGCTCCATCGCGAGGATTTCCTCGCGCTTAATGACGCGAAGCTCCTCCACACCATTTGCAACGCCCTGATCATATAGCTTTTGAACCGTGGAGCGGTCTTTTTCGGAAAAGCCGAGCACCATCGCGCCAGGCCGTCCATACGGCGCGTCCACCTCGGCGCAAAGCGCGGGGTACATCCTCGCGCCCTCAACGTTGAGCCGTGCCTTAAGCGAACCCGGCTTCGCGTCATAGCCCGCATGAACAATGCCGCTGTTGGCTTTGCTCGCGCCCTCGGCCACGTCGGAACCGCCCTCCAGCACCGCGATATCCGCGCCGTACCGTGACAATACCCTTGCCACGGCGCAGCCCACCACACCGCCGCCAATAATGATGATGTCCTTATTCAATGTGAACCCTCCAAAGCCTTGATAGCGCTGTTACGCCTCATATGCGATATTTTACCACGAATCAGACAAAATGACCATGTCCTTGACAAGTATTTCAAAAAATTATTAATATTGTGCAAGCCGCTTTACAATTTCAAAAGCCATATAAAGGCCGGCGACAGAAGGCACGAAGCTTACCGAGCCCGGCGCGGCGCGTCCGGTCGCCTTTTTCTCGCAGCCTTCCATATCACGCGGCGCATGAGCGGGTTCTGTGGAGTATACGCATCGAAGCCCGGGTATTCGGCGCCTGCGCAGTTCCCTGCGCATCACGCGGCAAAGGGGACAATCCGTCGTTTCAAAGATATCCCCAATGCGAATCAACGTCGGATCCAGCCGGTTGCCCATGCCCATGCAGGAAACAATCGGGATGCCTCGCGCATGGCAGCGCTCCGCCAAATCCAGCTTGGCGGCCACAGTATCAATCGCATCCGCCACAAAGTCGCAGTCCTCCGCGATGGGCACCGGCGCTTCCGGCAGGTAGAAGGCGTTGACAGCCGTAATGCGCGCATCTGGCGCGATATCCCTGAGCCGTTCTCCCACCACCTCGGTTTTCAGACGGCCAACGGTGCTCGCAAGCGCGGGGAGCTGCCGGTTGAGGTTGGAAGGGGCTACGGTATCGTTATCCACAAGGGTTAAATGTCCGATTCCGGCGCGCGCGAGCGCTTCTGCCGCATAGCTGCCCACACCGCCAAGGCCGAGCAGCATCACATGCGCGTTCTCCAGCCTGTTCATCTGCTCCTTCGAAAGCAGCAGTGAGGTGCGGTTCAGGCGTTCTTCCCGCGTCATCCTCATCCCCCCTTATTCACACGCATTATACGGATTTTACGCATGCGGGTCAAGGCCGCCGCCAAGCCGCCAAATAAGCATCCACCCGGGCTGGCGGGACGTCAGGCCGGGCGGATGCTTATTCCGTAAATTTAATCGGTGATCGCAACGGCCTGTTCTCCGTCCGCCACGGTTTCCATCCCGGCCACCGGTTCCTCCGGGGCCGTAAACGCGGCGTAAAGGATCGCCGAACTCCAGCCCCAGTGGGTGTTGATCTGATAGCCGTAAAGGTCGGGCCGGGTGAAGTCAAAGTAGACGTTTCCATATAGGGGAATCATCGGTAAAACCTCAACCCAGCGCTGCTGAAAGGCAAACCAGCGCTCCAGGTAATCTCCGGTGTCGCCGCCTTCCACGCCACGCAGAGCCTCGGCCCGCTTCATCAGCTCCCCGTCGCGAAGGCCGGTGGTGTTATAGACTCCCTGATATTCGTCCCCGGTATGAAACGCGTAATACGGGTCGAAAACATGGGAGAAGTTGGTACCCAGCAAAAAGAGGTTATACGTGCGCTCCGTCTGGCGGTAATAGCGGCTGAGCAGATCTTCGAAGGAAAGCTCCGTAACGCTCAGCCTTGCGCCAAGGGTTTCCGCCGCCTTTTCAAGCTGCCGTTTCAGGTTTTCAGCGGCCGTGCTCTCAGGCGAAAGCGCCCAGCGGATCTCCAGCGGGATCATTCGCCCGTCCTGCATCTTATAGCGCATATCGTCCGTACCCTCGGCAAAGAGCCGCCCGCTTTCATTATACAGCCAACCGTCGTCCTCGAGCAGCGCCTTCGCCCCCACAGGATCGTATCCATACCGGTTCAGTCCGCTCAGGCGCTCGTCCCCCTGCGATACCATCCACTGGCCCAGCCCATAATACCCGTACACGGGAAGCGCGTAGCCGCTAAGCGCCGTTTCGCACAGCGCGGCGGTATCCACGCACATGGCGAGGGCTTTGCGAACGCTGGGCTGACTCATGGTTTCATCCTCGCAGGCGAAGGATAAAAAGGCGAATCCAGAGCGCGCGTAGCTGACGGAGCGCGCCATGTCCCGCCCGACCATATCCAGTCCCCGGGTAACGGCTTTCCCGTCGACCACCTTGTTGAGTATGTCTACCCTGCCGCTTTCAAGGTCGTCAAGCATGGTTTCGCCGCTGACAGAACGAAAGAACAGCCGCTCTATTTCCGGAATGCGCCCCTCGTCATTGCCCAGAAAATAAGGATTTTTCTCAAACGCGGCCGTATGCGCCGCACCGTCGTAAGCGGACAGGTTATACGGCCCGCATGTCACCCTAGGATTTCGGACATACCCATCCTCACCCAGCAGCGTTGCGCGAATCAGCTCTTCGGTAAAGTCAGCCGACGCATCGCCCTGCGGCGCAAAATACGCGCCCGCGCCCGTGTCAACAACCGTTACGCCTGGTGCGACGGTTTGAATGGGCGTGGGCTCGACGTTGACATACATCAACTCATAAAAGTACGGTAGAACTTCGCCCCGCACCGTGAGAGAAAAGCTATGCTCCCCAAGCAACCGGACCCCGCTGAACGGCGCGCCGGAATTCACGGAAAACGCCTCCCAGCCTGAAAGATGCGAAAAGGAAGCGTTGCTAACGCCCAGCGCTGCAATTTCCGGGCTGCTCTGAAGCAGGACTGTGAACACATAGTCCATGGCGGTCACGGGTCGGCCGTTGTTCCATTTCAGGTTTTGGTTCAGCGTAAAACGATAGGTTTTATCCCCGTTAGGGGCAAGCTCCGTCACGACATCCTCAAGCGCGGTCTGATTAACGGCGTAATTACCCGCGCGCTGCCACGCGACGGTGGCATACCCGTGAAGCAGCCCACGAACATCCATATCGGATGTGTTGTTGCCCCACAGGCCGGAATAGAAGCTTCCGCTCATTTCCGTAACGGAGCCGACGGTCAGCGCTGACGCTTCCACGCTTTCGCCCAACGCGCCGACCGGCGCCAATAAGCCTATTGAGAGCGCGAGCATGGCCGCAAGCAGCTTTTTCATTGGTTTCCCTCCCTGAATAACTGCCCTGCGGCCATGCCTTGCCGTGGGCTCTTATTGAATGTACGCGCACAGACGCCACTGCCATCCGGCATTATCCGCATTGACGGTAAAAGCGTACTCCTGCCCGTTCGCGCCGGGCACATCCGTCCATCCGCTACCATCATTGTACTGCCATTGCAAGCCGTATACAAGCCCGTCAAAGCCCGTAAGCCTGCTGGTCAGGCGCACGGTCTTTCCGGAGGCTTCGCCGTCCTCCACGCTGGAAAAGATTTCGGCCTTGGGCTGCGCGCCCGCCAGGGGCACCTGCTCGTCTTCAATCTCAATCAGCCCGCCGTCCTCCTGGTTTTTCACATAACAAGCCTTGAGATCAAGCGAATTTCCAACAGCCCCGCC
This sequence comes from Bacillota bacterium, assembly GCA_023411375.1. Taxonomy (GTDB): domain Bacteria; phylum Bacillota; class Clostridia; order Christensenellales; family Aristaeellaceae; genus Limiplasma. The sequence goes on from JAEYOW010000010.1 coordinate 347,398, forward strand.
AAACCGGAAGGGCTCCGAAGCGTCCCCATCTGCAGGGTACCAATGCAAAAACGTCCATCCTCCACGGCTAGGTTCGTTTTCAGGCTCACGGACAGCGTCGCCCACGGTTAACTCAAAAGCGTCCAGCACCTCGTCGTTCCAGTCTAAAAAACGGACGGTAACGGTCTGCGGCACTTCCTCCTGGCCGGGCGTCGCCTCGGGCATGGGGGTTGCGCTTGCGGGGTTTTCGGTAGCCGCGCCAACCGGCTCCTGGTCCGTATTCTCCGGCGCGTGGGTAACGGGAGGCTCCGGGCTTTCCTGCGGCGGCGTTTCACCGGCAATGGCTTCGCTTTCAATACAGGCCGTGGTTTCTGCGGGCGCGATACTAGCCGCGGGCGCAGCGCTCAGCACGGGTGTTTCATCCTTGGCGGGCGCGCCGTCGCCGGCCGGCGATACGCTCGCGGTAGTCTGTGGCCGCGTTTCCTGCGTGTGCACGGCCTCCGGCGAGGGCGTCTGGGGCTTTGCGGCCGTCGCGGGCAGAGAGCTCCCGGTAGCCGCAGGCGCAACCGTCGGCGCAACCGTGCTTTCGGCCAGCGCACTGGCCGCACAAAATACAAGGGCCATTGACAGCGCAACAAACATCTTTACAAACTTCATCGTCATTGACCTCCTCAAATCATCACTCGTTCAGCGGGCCTGCAGCAATCATCAGGCCATTTTTTAGTCCTGACATATTTATTATATCCATACCGGGTTACACACCCGGTTGCATGGAGCCCATTTCCCCATAAACTTTTACCCATTTGGCAACCGCCTCATTATCGCCAAAATCCGCAGGGCGCATTGTTCTTTTGATGTACCCTGCTTGCAATGCGCGGGTAAAGCCGATACAATAAACATGGCATATGCGACTTTAAACAAAAGGATGAGTTCGATGACGAAGCTAAAAATGGTCACGCCGCTTGTGGAGATGGACGGCGACGAAATGACGCGTATTTTGTGGCAGAAAATCAAGGACAAGCTGATTTTGCCCTATGTGGATCTGAAAACCGAATATTACGACCTGGGTCTTTCCAAACGGGATGAAACAGACGACCGCATTACGGTGGAAAGCGCGGAAGCCACGCTCAAATATGGCGTGGCGGTCAAATGCGCCACCATTACCCCCAACGCCCAGCGCTTGGAGGAGTACAAGCTCAAGCAGATGTGGAAAAGCCCCAACGGCACTATCCGCGCCATTTTAGACGGCACCGTTTTCCGCGCGCCCATCGTTGTCAAGGGCGTGACCCCCTGTGTACGCAACTGGAAAAAACCCATCACCATCGCCCGTCATGCCTATGGCGACGTGTATAAAAACACCGAGTACAAGGTAGAGAGCCCCGGAAAGGCGGAGCTTTGCTTTACCGACGCCTCCGGCCGGGAAACGCGCCAAACCATCCTGGATTTTAAGGGCGGCGGCATAATACAGGGCTTGCACAACACGGACGCGAGCATCACCTCCTTCGCCCGTTCCTGCTTTCAATACGCGCTGTCCGTACGGCAGGACCTATGGTTTTCCACCAAGGACACCATTTCCAAAATCTACGACCACCGCTTTAAAGATATCTTTGCCGAGCTGTACGAAACCGAGTATAGGGCCGCGTTTGAAAAGGTCGGCATCGAATATTTCTATACGCTGATCGACGACGCGGTGGCGCGCGTCATCCGCAGCGAGGGCGGCTTTATCTGGGCGCTCAAAAACTACGACGGAGACGTGATGAGCGATATGATCGCGACCGCGTTCGGCAGCCTTGCCATGATGACCAGCGTGCTCGTCTCCCCAGGCGGCCAGTTCGAGTACGAGGCCGCGCACGGTACGGTAACGCGCCATTATTACAAGCACTTGAAGGGTGAGGAAACCAGCACCAACCCCGTCGCGACCATCTTTGCCTGGTCGGGCGCGCTGCGCAAGCGCGGAGAGCTGGACGGCCTTGACGGCCTGTGCGACTTTGCCGGCAAGCTGGAAGCCGCTACGCTTCAAACCATCGAAAGCGGCAAAATGACCAAGGACCTTGTTCCGCTTTTCGAGGGCGAGGCCGTCGGCCTAAGCAGCGACGGATTCTTGGACGCCATTGCTCAAACGCTGGAGACGTTGTAACGCTTCGGCAAAGCCCCCCATGCGGAAGCAAGCTTCTGTGCGGGGGGCTTTTCACATGCAGAAATCACATTTTTTTCGCATAAACGCGGCGTGCGACAAGATAGCCGGCAACCAGTACATAAATGCCGCCGACGCACACAAACGACGGCACGCTGTAGCCAAGGCCCATAAATACAAACGCGAGCACCGCGAATAATCCCACGCCCGCGAAAAACCCGGCAAGGCCGGCCGCGCGGGATATGGCGATGTTGCGCTCGTCTTCGCGCTCAATTTCCTCCTGCATCAGCTTTTGGGGAGAGACCACCTTGGACCGCACCAGCATGAAGCCCGCGACCGCGATGATGCCAAAGCCAAACCCGGTAAACATACCGAGCAGCGTATTCAGGCTGTGCCCTTCCGGCCTGGCGATCAAATAGGTAAGCAACCCAAAGGTAAAGCTCACCGCTCCAAGGCATAAAACCAAAACAGAGGTCCCTTTTTTCCAGTTTTTCTTACAAAGCATGTTATGCTTCCTCCTCATACTCAAAAAGCTGCTCAACCGTTGTATCAAAGTACCGCGCCAGCCTGAACGCCAGCAAAATAGATGGATTGTAGCGCCCGTTCTCCAGGGAGCTAATGGTCTGCCTGGAAACCCTGAGCGCCGCTGCCAGCTCCTCCTGCTTGATACCCCGCTGCGTCCGTAGCTCCTCCAAATGGTTCTTCATCCGCTTCTCCCTTCCCGCAATCAATCCACAATGTAAAGCGTACTTTACATTCAAATCATAGCACACTCTCGAAGCGATGTCAAGCTTGCTTTACGTTTTTCTTTTTATAAAAGATGGATTATGATTGCATTAGAAAACAGTAATTCCCTATGCGGTAATCTTGGGGCATGCTATACTATCCGCAGGGCATTCACAGATGATTGCGAATCCCCCGCGTGATTTTGAGAGGAAGGTCATTACCATGAGCTTTTTGGGCAATCTGATCTGGTTTATTTTTGCGGGCTTCTGGCAGGGCTTAGGCTGGACGCTTGCGGGCCTGTTATGGTGCGTTACGATTATCGGCATTCCCATTGGGCGTCAATGCTTCAAGTTTGCCGCGCTCTCGTTCTTTCCCTTTGGCAAGGACGTCCGGCTGGGCGGCGGCGCGGTTTCCATGCTGATGAATCTCGTGTGGCTCTTGGTCAGCGGCATCTGGCTTGCGATCGGCTCGGCGGTTAACGGACTCATCCTGTGCCTGACCATCGTGGGCATTCCGTTTGGCAGGCAATGCTTTAAGCTGGCCCGGCTTGCGCTGATGCCTTTTGGCGCGGAAATCGTCAATCTGTAATCAAAAGTCCCCGGAGGTTGCTAGCCGCGCGTCGGCCGCCTCCGGGGATAAACCATTAATCCACAGATCGCTTGGAAGCGTCTTTTTCCCTGCGAACCGCCCAAAGCCGTCCGCTTGTGCCCGCCCAGTGCGGCTTGGGGTCCAGCTTCTCCCCCGTCAAATCTGGGGAGGGTTTTTCCTCCGCCTTCTCCTTTTTAGGCGCGGCTTCTTTTTTTCCATTCCCCTTCTCATTTCCCTTTACGGGGACTTTTTTATTTGCCGTTTTCATTGCCCCGCTTTCCCTGACGGCGGGCCTGCCGGACGCCTCGTCCGTCCTGATCGCGCCCGACAGGAACAGCGCCTTGCGGGCGCAAACAGGCCCGATCATCTCATATAGCACGGAGGATGACAGAATAATCGTGCTAAGCAGCATACCCGAGGCCTCCGGCAAAATTCGCTGCGAAAGCACCGCAAGCCCAATGCTGACGCCTGCCTGCGGGATAAGCGCGAGGCCCATATAACGGCGCACCTCGCGCGGCGCGCCCGTCATGCGGGAGCCGAGGTAGGAACCCAAAAATTTTCCCACGATGCGCACCAGAAAATAGGCGACGCCGATGATTCCCGCCGTCTGCAACGCCGGCAGATTTAGCCGCATGCCCGAAAGCACAAAAAACAACACGCTGATGGGCGGCATCACCCGGTTGACCTGCTTGAACAAAATCTTGTCGTCGCTCACATTGGCGTAGGTCGCGCTCATCACCATGCATCCCAGCAACGGCGATACCTGAAACGCCGAACAGCCGGCGGCAATCAGAAAGATAAACGCGCAGGTCAGCACCAGCCGATGGTCGGCTGAACGGCCGTTGAGCAGCACGCACAAAAGCCGGCCAAGCAGGAAAGAAACAAACAGCACGGCGGCATTGATCCAAAGCGGCATCAGCACGGACTGCAAATTGACCTCTACCGCCTGTTCCACGCCCGCGGCAACGGCCGAACAGGCGCTGAACGCCAAAAGCGCCACCGCATCGTCCAAAGCGACGATTTGGATCAGCGTATTCACAAAATTGCCCTTCGCGCGATATTGACGAATCGTCATCAGGCTCGAGGCGGGAGCCGTCGCGGAGCCGATTGCGCCCAGCAGCAGCGAAAAGGCCAGCGGAAGGTGAAAGACGAACAGCATGCAAAGCGTCACCACGGCAGCTGTGACAAGCGCTTCCATCAGCGTCAGAATAATAACCTTCGCGCCCTGCCGCCGCAGATGGTCCATACGCAGATAGCGTCCTACGCCAAACGCGATAAAAGACAGCGCGACATCGGTAATAAAGTCCATCCCATCAATCATCGCGGATGGAATCAGGTTGAGGGCATATGGTCCCACGACCACGCCCGCCAGAATATAGCCCGTCACATTGGGCATTTTCAACACCTTTGTGACGCGGGACATCAAAAATCCCGCCAGCCACAGGATTGTTACGGCCAGCAGCACCCCGGCCGTTTGACTGATTGACGAAAACACGCTTGTCATGAATCGTCCCTCCTTTGCCTTTCGGTTGATAGGGTTGATTCTAACAGCGAAAAATGATAAGATCAAATGATGAAAATTGTTTGTTCAATCAAAATGATTGATCATTCATTTTGAAGCGGCGCATGGCATAGGAGGTTTGCGAATGATTGATCAAAAGTTAAAAACGCTGCTGAGCGTTGTAAGGGAAGGAAGCTACACCCGGGCGGCCGATATGCTCTCGCTCTCTCAGCCCGCGGTGAGCTATCACATCCGCCAGCTAGAAGAGGATAATGAAATCAAAATTTTTTATCATAACCGCAAAAAGCTAACGCTCACGCCCGAAGGCGAGGTACTGGTTAAATATGCCAAAAGGCTGGAAAGCATCAGTGAAAACGCGCGAAGAGCGCTGCTGGACAGCAAGCAGAACCTTCGGCATTTTACGGTCGGCATTACGCCGACCTGTGGCGAAACGCTTGTTGCCCGCGTATTTACCAGTTATTGCGAGGCGCATCCGCACACCAACATCAGCATCGCGACCGATACGCTGGACCAGCTGTGCGACCGCCTGGCAAGCTACGAGTTGGATTTTGCCATCGTAGAGGGTTCCGTATCGCTCAAGCACTGCCATACGGAGCTTTTGGATCTGGACTACCTGTGCCTGGTGATGTCGCCCAAGCACCGCCTGGCCGCGCGCAGCGCCGTCACCCTGGAGGAGCTGCGGGCCGAAAGCCTGATCCTTCGGCGGGAGGAGGCGGGCACGCGCCGCCTGTTTGAGAGCAGTCTGACCGGCCACCGGGAGAATATCCGCAATTTTGATGTGCGGCTTGAAATGGATAATATCAACACTATTAAGGAGCTGGTGGCCTCCAACCTGGGCGTAACGGTTATCGCGCACAGCGCCTGCCGTGAGGAAACCGCCGACGGGCGGCTGGTGGCCGTGCCCATCGAGGGCATGAAGATGATTCGGGAAATCAACATCGTGTATCAGGACGACTTCAACCACCCCGAAGTTCTGGCGGACATCAAAAAAATTTACGCGTCTTACCGCTAGGCGGAAGGCGGCGATGATGGACGAAACCGCTCTGCTCAATGAAATTTACCAGCCGGTTTGCCAGCGCGCCAGCGAGTATCGGCATGCGCTGGCGGAGATGGGTTTCACCTGTTCAATGGGGTTTTACAACAACCACTCGGTTCGCGACCAAAACGGAAATTGGCGCACGGAGCTTTTTCCCATTCCTGTCATTACGGTAGCGGGCCTTTGCGATATCGGCCTTGATTTTTGCCATACCTTTGTGGAAACGCAAATGGGCCGGGCGGAGGCGGTCGCGTTCGACTTTTCCACACTTCTGCCCCACCGCTTCGAGGTCTATGGCGTCAGGGATTACCTGACGGATTTTTACCGCGATGGTATGGATGTAAAGGAAACCGGAGTGCGAATTGCAAAAAGCTGCGAGGAACGTATTGGGATAACCTTTTATCTGGCAAGCGGCTGCCCGGCGGCTGAGGTGGTCCGGCTGATGGAGGCGGTCAGTGTCATGGGCGGCGCGCTTCTTTGATGAACAAAATGCTTTCTCGCGTATCAAAAAAGCATTTTAACCTGTTATGCCAAATACGGGAAATACCACCCGCCCGCCCGGCAAAGCCGGGCGATATGAATGCACTTAGAGGAATGTCGGCCCCTCCAAACCACCCCTAAACGGGTTTTTCAACAGTTTGGGAAGCGGTTTAAAACCGTTTCTTTTTTTCTTGACATTTCGTTCATATTGTATATAATGTATATGCACACTAGAAACAGGAGGTACGCCGTGGAAATTATCATCACCAATGCGGGCGGGCAGCCAATCTATGACCAGATCAGCTCGCAGATCAAGGAAAAAATCATCTCCGGCGAACTCAAGGAAGGCGACGCCCTGCCCTCCATGCGCGTGCTGGCCAAGGAGCTTCGCATCAGCGTGATTACAACCAAGCGCGCCTACGAGGAGCTGGAACGCGACGGCTTCATCGTTTCCCTCACGGGAAAGGGAAGCTTTGTCGCAGGAAAAAACACGGAGTTTATCAAGGAGGAGCACCTGCGTAGGATCGAGGAGCTGATGCGGCAGGTCATCACGCTTTCAACGGGCTGCGGGCTAAGCCTTGAGGACCTCCGGCAAATGCTGACGCTGCTATATCAGGAGGATTGAACATGGAAAACGCACTTGAAATTCGAAACCTTACCAAGCATTACGCGGGATTTACGCTCGACGGGCTGAACCTGACGCTACCGGCGGGCTGCATCATGGGCTTTATCGGGGAGAATGGAGCCGGCAAGAGCACCACCATCAAACTGATTCTCGATCTGGTTCGCCGCGACGCCGGGGACGTCCGGGTGCTTGGCCACCAGGACGTTGGGGAAAACCGCCGCCTGAAGGAACAGCTCGGCGTGGTGATGGATGAATGCGGCTTCCCGGAAAACCTGACGCTGCGGGATATCGGCAGAATCATGAAAAACTGCTACCGCACCTGGGACCAGGCCCAGTTTGACGCGTACGCAAAGCGTTTCGCCCTTCCCGGGGGAAAACGGATTAAGGAATATTCACGCGGCATGAAGATGAAGCTATCCATCGCGGTCGCGCTTTCCCACGGCAGCAAGCTGCTGATTCTGGACGAGGCAACCAGCGGACTGGACCCGATTGTGCGCGAGGAAATTCTCGACGTCTTTCTTGATTTCATTCAGGATGAAAATCACAGCATACTGATCTCCTCCCATATCATCAGCGATCTTGAGAAGATCTGCGATTACATCGCGCTCATCCATCAGGGCAGGCTGCTGTTTTGCGAGCCGAAGGATGAGCTGCTGGACCGCTACGCCATGGTTAAGTGCGGGGAAAAGGAGTATGCGGCGCTCGATCCATCCAGGGTTATCGGCGCCCGGCATAGCGGCTTTGGGGTAGAGGCGCTCTTGCCGCGCGGCAGCGTTCCTGCGGGCATGGCGGCGGACCCCGCGACGCTTGAGGAGATTATGCTATATTTTGTCAAGGAGGGCAACCAATAATGAAAGGCCTGTTCTTAAAGGATATCCTGAATTTGAGGCAGCAGGCGAAGATCATGCTACTTGTCATCGGCGTGTGGATTGTGATCGGCATAACGGGAGACAACGCCTCCTTCATTGGCGGCGCCATGATGATTTTGGCCTTCATCGCGCCGATCAACGCCATCGCCTATGACGAAAGCGCCAAATGGGACCGCTATGCCCTGACCATGCCCATAAGCCGCCGAAATCTGGTGCTGTCAAAGTACCTGCTGAGCTTCATGTTTTCCGTTGCGGGCGCGTTCCTGTCAATGCTCGTCAACGTACTGATGGACGGCCATTTTCTGGAAAGCCTCCAGACCTCGGCAATGCTTGCCTGTGCCGGAATGATCTTCGCCTCCCTGATTTTACCCGTGCTGTTCCGGTTCGGCGTTGAAAAAGGCAGGCTGATTATGATGGCGCTCGTTATGCTTCCGACTCTGTTGATCATGCTGCTGCCCAATCTGGAGCTTCCCGCGTCCAATACGCAGCTGCTCCAGTCGCTGGCGATTCTCATTCCGGTTTTCACTCTGGTGCTGGCGGCTGCGTCCATTGGGCTGTCGCTTCGCATTTACCGGCGCAAGGAGTTCTAAACGCAAAAGCGCGGCGGGCCCGCACGGAAACAATCCGTACGGGTCCGCCGCTCCATTTAATTTGCTTTCAGAAGCCTTACTCAACCCCGCGAATGACGTTGAACGGGAAAAGCACAAAACGCACATGGCCGATAATCATATCGCGCGTCAGGGCCGCGGGCGAGCCGTAGCCATAGTAATTGCGGCTGTCATGGCTGTTGTCGCGGTTATCTCCCATCACGAAATACTCGTCGCCGCCCAGCGTAAAAGCTTCCATGCTGAAGCCGTTATCGTTGCGCTCAGGGGTCAGGTACGGCTCCTCAACCGCCTCGCCGTTGCGGTATACGACGTTGTTTCGCACCTCGATCACATCGCCGGGTATCCCCATCACACGCTTGACGAAATTTTCCGTCCGGCCCGGATATTTGCAGATCACCACGTCGCCGCGCTCAGGATCGCCAAATAGGTATTCGGGCTTGGTGACGAACATGATCTCGTTGTTTTGCAGCGTGTCGCACATGCTCTCGCCATCCACCCGAATCGGCTCAAAGAGAAACGTCCGGATTAGCAACGCAATCACAACCGCGGCGCCAAGGGTCAGCACCCAGCTCAAAATTTCCTTTTTCACATTTGTCGGCTTCTTTTCCTTTTTCTTGGGCGTTTCGGAAACGGCGTTTAAGTCCGTTGCTTCCCGCGCCTGCTCGTCCTGCACTTGCATGGGGGAACCTCCTTATGGTTGATCGGCCATCGCGCGAAGCGTCTCCGCCTCCGGCACCGGCCCCTGTGTAACGACCTTCTTACGGCGTTTCACAAAGTCCGCGCGCTCCATCATCACGATTCGTCCACACCCGAGGCATTTGATTTTGATATCCGCCCCGATGCGGATGACCGTCCATTCGTCACTGCCGCAGGGATGCGTTTTTCGCATTTTCACCACGTCGCCCAAACGGATTTCTTCCACTCGGTCACACCTCCGCAACATACTTATGCATTATACAACTCCGCGCCTCAAGTTTCAAGCGCGCAAGCCAGCCAATATCAGGGCGAAGTGTGAATTTTCGATGAATTTACAAGCTTCAAGGGGCTTTCCCTTGCCCTTTCCTCTCCGTTATGCTATACTGCGTGCGAGCAAAACGCGAATGGGAGTGAACGCCATGGCAACGAAATCAAAACAAAAAGCGTCCGCCAAAACCGTCATGGTGCGCGCGGTCAGCCTGACGCTTGCCGGGCTGATGCTGCTATCCGTCATTATGGCGACGGTATGGCAGTGGTAACGGCTTTACGCTTCAGGCAGCACAAACCAGAATGTGCTGCCTTTTTCTTTTTCGCTTTCTACGCCGTACGCAAGCCCATGGCTGTCTAAAATTCCCTTGACGATATTAAGCCCGAGCCCCGTGCCGATGGCCGCGCGCTTATGCGGCCTGTCGCCCCGGTAATACCGGCCCCATATATAGGGCAAATCCTCAGGCGCAATGCCCTCGCCGCTGTCCCTGACCTCAATTTTCACCTGCCCGTCCCGTACGGTTTGGAGTACGGAAACGGTTTTATCGCTGCCCGTATAGGTTAGCGCATTGTTGATAAGGTTGTAAATGACCTGTCCCACCTTGATTTCATCTGCGGTTACAAAGGCGTCCCTGTCCGGGTCAAAAATGATATGATAGCCGTCCTGCTCCGTAAGTTTGGCGTACCGGGTCATGATTTCCCGAATAGCCGCCGTCAGGTTAAAGCGCGTAACCTGCGGCGCGGCCTGTCCGCTGCGGGATACGCTGTAGTCCAGCACGGCGTTGACCAGCGTGGACAGGCGCTTGGTTTCATCGATAATGACCTGCATGTTTTCCGGCGTATTCTCGCCGGGCAGGTCGCGCATCACCTCGGCATAGCCCTCTATCAGCGTAAGCGGCGTGCGAAGATCATGGCTGATATTGGCGATCAGCTCGCGCTGCATCCCCTCCACCCGGCGCAGGTCGTGCGCCGTTTTCACGAGCTGGCGGTTAAGCTGGTCGATCTCGCGGTAGCTCACCGCGCTTTTGACCGGCGTATAGCGTCCCTCGCTAAGCTCCCCCGCCGCTATGGTGGTTTCAACCAGCGGCCGCGTTATGCGCCGCGACAGCACCAGCGAAATTAAAAACGAAAGCAAAACCAGTATCGCCGTAATAAACACAAGCTCGTTTCGGATGGTCTGCACGGTAGCGGTTACGGGCGTAACCAGCGCGTTTAAAAACACGTAGGCCACGCTGCCATCCTCCAGCACGGCGCGCTGCGCCGTAACCATGCTGCGCGCGTTGCCGTCGTCGCTGGGCGGCACGCGGCCCGCGAATTTCTCTGCGTCGTATTTGTCGTTTCGAAAGCCCGCCATGGGGAAGGTGTGAAAAACCACCTGTTCTCCCGCGCCAATCGAATTGGCAAACCTGCCCAGGTCGCGGCGGCTCATGTGATGGATGATGCATCCCGGCGAGGTGTCCGAGCCCGCCACCTCCTGCATGCTTTCGTTTGCAATCAGGACACACACGCCGTTTTGCTCGGCGATACGGTCCACGAGCGTCTGCAAATTTTCATTGTCAATATTGCGCACGATGCTTTCCGAGGAGGATTTAAGCATCTCTGTTTTTTGAAACCGGTAAAACTCATCCAGAAAAACAATTTGAAACAGCCACAGCAGCACCAGCAGCAGCGCTGTAAAGAGCAGAAAATAAAAAAAGATACGGCTTCGGATGCTCAGCCTGTTCTGAAAGGCGTTAAACCGCCCCCATAACGAGGGTCTTTTCGGGCTGTTAGCTTTTTTCAAAGCGGTAGCCCACCCCTCTGAGCGTGGTGATGTATCTGGCATATTCCCCAAGCTGTTTACGAAGCAGCTTGATATGCGTATCCAGCGTTCGGTCATCCCCAAAAAAGTCAAACCCCCACACTTCGCTGATCAGCTTATCGCGCGTAAGGGCAATGCCTCGGTTTTTAACCATGAAAAACAGCAGATCGTATTCCTTTGGGGACAGGTCCAGCGCAGAGCCCCCGATGGTCACCTGCCGGGCGGTAAAATCCACCACCATGCTTTCAATGGTTACGCATTCATGCTCGTCTGCCGGTGAGGCCGGCGTCTGCGCGCGGCGAAGCACCGCGCCCACGCGAAGCATCAGCTCCTTAGGCGAAAAGGGCTTGACCACATAGTCGTCTATTCCCAGCTCAAAGCCGTGTATCTTGTCATATTCCTCGCCGCGCGCGGAAAGCAGAATGATGGGCACCGTGCAAGCCTTGCGTATTTCCCGGGAGGCTGAAAAGCCGTCCAGCTCGGGCATCATAATATCCATAATAATCAGGTCGAAGCTTTCCTTCCGCGCCATTTCAATGGCCTGCATGCCGTTTTCAGCCTCGGCTACCTCATAGCCCTCAAAAACCGCATATTTGGTGATCAGCTGCCTGATCTTCTGTTCGTCGTCCACGATAAGAAGCTTCATGGCTCGTTCTTTCCTCCCTCGTTATTGCTCAAAGGACGTTTTCATACGCTGACGTTCGTGCCGACGCCCAGCGTCACGGTCAGCAGGTGGCCCTGAATGCCGCGCGAAAGGCTCAGCACCAGCGTATCGCCCGACGCAAGCCCGGCCTGCAGGGCGCTCAAGTCGCCCGACACGCCGATATCCACGCTGTTGGCGCTGACAATCCGGTCGCCAGAACGTACTCCGGCCTGATAAGCCTGGCTGTTTTCTTCTACAGCCAGCACATACACGCCTTTTTCGCTTACGTGATAAAACGCGGCCGTATCGTCGTCCACAATGTCGATAAGCACCATGCCCAGCGTGCCGTCGTTCCCCATGCCTTCAACAAGCGCGCCGGTTCTACCCGTTTTCATATCCCCATGCGGCGAAAACAGCGCGGCCAGCGTGCCCACAATCAGCGCAAGCATCACGATGCTGAGCGTCACCGCCGCGGTCACCAGTCTTTTTCTGCCGCGCTGCTTTTCCATACCGCCATCTCCCCTCCAGTCGCGTTGGCTACAGCCATATGGTAGCCATTAAAGGTGATGGAAGCATGAACATGGGCTGAAGGCTGGTCGAAAAAAGGAGAACAGGCGCGGACGGTTGGCCGCGGCCCATTCTCCTTTACGCCTTACTCCACTTCGTTGTCAAAGGGCAGCGCAATGCGGTTCTGATCCGCTTCCCAAAGCTTGTCCAAGCGGTAAAACTCGCGCTCCTCGGCATGAAAAATATGCACGAGCACCGAGCCGTAATCCAGCACGATCCATCTGCCCTCCTGCTGCCCCTCTTTGCGCGCCGGTTCGATACCAAGCTCGCTCAGGCGGTCCTCCACCTCGTCGGCAAGGGCCTTTACCTGCAGCGCGCTTCGGCCGCTGGCAATCAGCATGCAGTCGGTAATCACCGTCATGCCGGAAACGTCCAGCGCCACGATGTTCTGCGCCTTTTTTTCATAGAGGATCCCCGCGATTTTCTCAATCAGTTCCTTCATTCGATTCGCTCCTTTTCTCTCTTTCGCCAATCCTCTGGGTTTTTGGGCCGTCGATTCTGCCCAGCCAGTCGGCTACGCGGCGGGTTAAGGGATGCGGCATGGTTTTTTGCCGCGTTACGTATTCCAGGGTGGATTCCAGCGAGTACCGCGTGGCCGCCACAAGGTCCTCTTCCGCCAGCCCCCGCACGTTTTCCAGCGCGGGATAGCTGCGGCGCGAGGGTTCGATCTTGTCCGCGAGAAATACGATCATATCCAGCGGCAGCATTCCGATCTTGCCTGTAGTATGGCAACGTATGGCCGACAGGATGTTGGGATCGCTCACGCCATACTCTTTTTCCGCAACCACAGCGCCCACGGGACCGTGCAGCAGATTCTCGCTTTGCAAGGTTTCCTTGTCCAGCAACAAACGATTCTCACGCGCAATCTTTTGCAGCGCGCTTAAGGGCATGCATTTGGCGCAGTCATGCAAAAACGCGGCCATCGCGGCTGTTTCGATGGAAACGCCATGCAGCGCAGCCAGCCTGCGGGCGGTATACATAACCAGCAACGAGTGTTGAAGCCGCCTGTCGCTAAGGGTTTCCCGGAGCCGGGGGTACATATCCGCAGCTCCCTTTGGGCTTTGCCTGACGCCGTAAAGGCCCATCACGCGGATATACTCCATTACCTGCGGACGGATAGTGCCGGGCTCGCCGCCAAGCGCAATGCTCTTTCGAATTTCCGTCGCAGACACATCCCTGGGCGGCAACGATAAAAACGCGAACTTCGCGCCCCGCGCCTCAAGCCCCGCGCATACCGGATTGGCCTCAAGGCTTTCCGTGGACCTGCGGCAGACCAGGAAACGGCAGAGCGCAAACACCTTATCAGGTTTCCGCCAATTCGGCAGATCCATAAGCGTATCCTCACCGATGATGTAAAAAAATTCAGCGTCCGGCATCTGCCTGTGCATGCGCGTCAGGGTATCGACGGTATAGATCACGCCTTCACGGTCTATTTCCATGCGGCTGGCCGTGAAACCGGGTATGCCCGTTACGCAGAGGCGCGTCATTTCAAACCGATGCCCGGCGTCTGCCAGGCCTTCCCGCTTATGCGGCGGGTTTCCTGTGGGCAGGAACATTACGCGGTCGAGCTTCTGCTCGCTCATCGCGCACATCGCGATTTCCATATGCCTTTCATGGATGGGATTGAAGCTCCCCCCCATGATGCCAACGCGCTCCTTTGGCACGGCTGCGCCTCCCTTCGTAACAGGGCAACCGCCCTCATTTTTATTATACTAGAAAATTGTCAAAAGGGAAATACTTTATACCAATCCGGGAGGTGAAAACCCACGCAGAAATATAAACAAAAAACGCCCGTCGCCAGCGTTTCGGACAAGCTGCTCCGCGCGCTTGCCGCATCGGGGTTAGGTATCGGCTGGTTTGTATACCTGTGGGGGCTCAGCCTGCCCGCCATCACGGCCGGGCTTGCGATGGGCGGCCTGCTATGGCTTTGCGTGCGGTTATTTGGTAAAAAAAGCGTGGAAAAGCGTGAGGCGCAAATGCGCAGGATGATCGGCGGAGAACTGGCCCTAAACCGCCTGCTGCTGCTGCCACCGCGCCACGCGGCGTTTCAGGCGGCCATCTGGCTGATGCCGACGGCTCCCGTGCAAATGCAAAAGGCCGTGGACTGGGGCGTGATTGGAACGTTGGAGGGAAAAAACGTGCTGGTGCGCCTGGTTGCACAGCACGAAAGCATGCCGGTAACGGTGCAACAGGTGATCGAAGCGCTAAAGGAGGCGCGCGGCCACCGGGCGGAAAGCTGCCTTCTGTGCCTGACTGCGCCGCTTTCCAAGGAGGGTGCCGCCTACGCGGAAACCGCCAATCCGCCCATACGCGTCATCCAGCGCGAAGAGCTGGTACGGCTCGCGGGCCTTTGCTCGCCCGCAACGGACGAGGACTTAAGCGCGCTTGGCCGTAAAAAAAGAGCGCGCCGCAGCGCGAAGGAATGGGCGCGGATCATGCTGGATTCTTCCCGCGCGCGTCGGTATTTTTGGTATGGTATCGGGCTGGGCGCGCTGGCTCTGCTGACGGGACAGTGGGTGTATCCGTTTCCGGCAGCGGTATGCCTCGCGTTGTTTGCCGGGTGCAAGCTGCGGGAAATCCGCGCCGGGCATGCCCGGGGATAACGCGCCGGCCCACTCGCTCACACCTGTGCGCAGGCGTTGGCCAGGCAAATCCACTCTTCAACCGAAAGCGCCTCGCCCCTCACCGTGGCGGATAGGCCCATACTCTCAATCCCGGCACGCAGCCTTTCCATGTCCACAACGCCTTTGAGCGCGTTCATCAGCGTCTTTCGCCGCATGCCAAAGCTCGCTTTCACCATTCGGAACAAAAGTTTTTCATCTCGGACCCCGGCAGGTGGTTTTTCACGGATTTCCAGCCGCACAAACGCGCTGTCCACCTTCGGTGGCGGGGTAAAAGCCTCGGCGGGCACCACGGCCACAAGGCCCGGCTCGCACCGGTACTGGCATTTGACGCTCAAAAGCCCATACGCGGCGGTCGACGGCGCGGCCATCAGCTTATCCGCAACCTCCTTTTGAATCATCACACAGATACGGCGGATGCTCAGGCCGCTCTCCCACAGCAAATCAAAAATCGGCGTGGTGATGTTGTAGGGAATGTTGGCGATCACAAAAAAACCCTCGCCCAGCGGCTCGCACAGCGCACGGATATCCAACCTTCGTATGTCGCCCTGAACGATGGTCAGGTTGTCGCACCCCTCTGTTTTTACGCGCAAAAAAGGGAGCACGTCCTCGTCAACCTCCACGGCCAGCACGCTCGCCGCCGCTTCGCACAGGCATTTGGTCAGCATCCCGCTGCCCGGCCCAATTTCCAGCACGCGGTCGTTTTTACCCACGCCAGTCCGCTCCACCAGCGAGCGCAGCAGCGCCTCGTCATATAAAAAATGCTGTCCCAGATCGTGCTTGTACCTTACGCCGCCCTCGCGCCGCCGCTGCGCCTGCTCAAAGGATTTCTTCACCTGCTGCTCTTCTCCTCGTCAATCTGCACGGTTTCCCGGCCAAATGCCTCAATCAGGCTTTGCTGCGCCTCATCCCGCACGCTGTCCAGTTTTTTTTCGGAAACATCTTGCTCAAGCACGGCCTCAAACTGAACAGGCGCGCCCGCCGCCTCGCTCAGAGCCTGCGCAATGCGCTCCCTGCGCGCGGGCTGATTGAGCCTGACAAAGGAAAAATCCTTCTTTGCAAACGGAATCAGCACCTGATAGGATGTGCCCTTTACGCCAAGAAAACGCTCGTTTTTTAGCAATCCAAAGATGGGCGGCTCGTTTTTGGCGAGGATGGAAAGCGCCCTCTCCCACACGCCCTTGGCGTCGGACGGCACAGGCGCCGTCGCGGGTTTTGTGGCCGCCGCCTGCGCCGTTCCCACCGCCGCTTCCCTTTTTCGGGAGGGCGCGGCGCTTTTATCGGCGCCCTCCGCCGCCACAAGCCTTCCGCTCGCAATATCGCCCTCCAGCTTGCCAAGCCTTGCCTCCAGCTCCCCAATCCGCTCCAAAAGCGCGTCGCCGCTCTCTCCCACGTTTTCCTCACAGGCGTGCAGCACGGCGGATTCCAGCCCAATTCGCGGCGTGGACGCAAAGCGCATTTCGCTCTCCGCGCGCATAAACAGGTCGAGCATACGAAGCAGCCGCATATCCGAAAAGCCGGCAGCCTGCTCGCGGTAACGCTTTTCATCCTCCTCCGTCACATCCAGAATGGAGGCCGCGTCCCGCTCCACTGCTTTCACCGTCAGCAGCGCGCGGCAATGGGCGGACAGCTCGCGCAAAAACACCTGCGGCTCGCGTCCGGAGCGCATCAGCTCGTCCACCTTTAGCATCACGCCGCCTGCGTCGCGCCCGGCCAGAAGCCCGGCAAACGCAAACAAAAACTCCCGGTCGGATGTGCCCAGCACATCCCGAACCTGCGCCGCGGTAATCTTCCCATTTTCCGCCCCGGCTACGCACATGTCCAAAATGCTGAACGCGTCGCGCATCGCACCCTCGGCGGCGCGGGCTACCATGCGCAGCGCCTCGTCCTCGGCCTCCATCCGCATATCGTCCAGCGCAAGGCGCATGCGCTCCACGATCAGGCTTGACGGTATCCGTCCGAAATCATACCTCTGTACGCGGGAAAGGATGGTGGCGGGCAGCTTTTGCGGCTCGGTGGTCGCCAGAATGAAAACCACGTGCCCGGGCGGTTCCTCCAGCGTTTTTAGCAACGCGTTAAACGCGGCGGTGGACAGCATATGTACCTCGTCGATGATGTACACCTTGTACCGCCCCACCTGCGCCGGGTAGCGCACCTGCTCCAGCAGCTCGCGGATGTTGTCCACGCTGTTGTTGCTCGCCGCGTCCAGCTCCAGCACATCCATGGTCGTTTCGTTCATAATAGCGCGGCACGCGTCGCATTCGCCGCACGGGTCGCCGTTTTGGGGGTTCAGGCAATTGATGGCGCGGCTCATCAGCTTGGCCATGGTGGTTTTTCCGGTACCCCTGCAGCCGCAAAACAGGTAAGCGTGGGCAATCCGTCCCGCCTCGATCTGATGCCGCAGGGTTTTTACGGTCGCCGTCTGCCCGACCACCTGTTCAAACGTCGTGGGCCGCCATTTACGGTATAATGCCTGATAAGCCATAGGTCCTCCTTCATCAAGGGAGCTCATAAAAATTCACCGTTTCCATCATACCCGCTCAGCGCGTTTTTTTCAAGGGATATGCGCACGCCGCGCTACCTTCCCAAAAAATGCAGCGCGACGCCGCAGATAACAGCCAGCAACCCGCCAAATATAAGCGCGTATTTTGTGAGGGCATCTCCCAGATACTGATTGATGAAAATCGCAAGCAGATTGCAAAATCCCACGCCTATGGCAAGGCACCCGATCATCCCCAGAAGTGCCAGCGGCAGCTGCAAAATCCTGATCAAAAGCGAAAGCTGCGAAACATCAGGAGAATCGACTACTTCCATAAATATAAAAAAGGGGGCGAAAAGCACAGCAAGCGCCGTAATGACAAGCGTGATATACTTCCATCCGTGCTTTTGAAAGAGCTTCCTGTCCGTTCCCCGCTCAAAATAGGAGGAAGCTCCGAAAGGCAATCCCCTGTTCCTGTCTTTCCACCTGCCCACGAATCCACCCTCAAACAAAACCGGCGTTCTGCCCGGCCCATTCCTATCTGTCCCGCGACGGCCCGTTTATTATACCATATGGCTTCAAAAGCTGAAAAGCAGGAGTTTGGCACTCCGATACAGTATATATCATCTTATCCCGAAGCAAAAGGGACGAAAGGGGAAGACGTCATGACAATCCGCGAACGGCTGGAGCTTGAGGAGGAGGCGCGTCTTTCTCCGCTTGCCACCCTTTCCAGCAGAACCCTGGGGCGGGAGCATCCCCTTGACTCCTGCGATCTGCGCACGGATTTTCAGCGCGACCGCGACCGCATCATCCACTGCAAAAGTTTTCGGCGCCTCAAATACAAGACGCAGGTATTTCTTTCCCCCGTGGGCGACCACTATCGCACGCGCCTTACGCATACGCTGGAGGTAGCCCAGGTGGCCCGGACCCTGGCCCGCTGCCTGCGGCTTAACGAGGACCTTGCGGAGGCCATCGCACTGGGACATGATATTGGGCATACTCCCTTTGGGCACATCGGGGAAAACACCCTTAACAGCCTTATGCCCGACGGCTTTTGCCACAATGCACAAAGCCTGCGCGTTGTGGAGCGGCTGGAATACGACGGTGCCGGCCTCAACCTTTGCCGCGAGGTTCGCGACGGCATCAGGTGCCATTCCGGAGAAACGGAGCCGAAAACCCTTGAGGGCTGGTGCGTCAGGCGAGCCGACCGCATCGCCTACATCAACCATGATATCGACGATGCTATTCGCGGCGGCATCCTAAAGCCCTTCGAGCTGCCCCGCCGCTGCCTGAACGTACTTGGCGGGTCGCACGGGCAACGGATCGACACCATGATTCGCGACATTGTGGAAACCAGCGAGGGCAAACCCTGGGTGCGCATGTCCGCCGAGGTGCTTGAGGCCAGCGACGAGCTTCGGCGCTTCCTGTTTGAATACGTCTACCACGACGATTGGCGCAAAAAGGAGGAAGAGCGCTGCGATTATATCGTGACCGCCCTCTTCCGTCATTATGGCGCGCATCCGGAGCAGTTGCCAAAGGAATATCTGGAAATTTTCTATACCGAGGGCGCGGAGCGCGCCGTGTGCGACTTTGTCGCTTGCATGACGGACCGTTACGCCATCGAGCAGTTCGGCGAAATCTTCGTTCCCAATGCGTTTGCGCACCGGTAAATGGCATTGTCGGAAATTGTTGAAGTTTTGCAGGAATGTAACCGGACACGGCGAATGATTAGGAGTGGGTGAAAGAACACATGGCCGGAAGGTACCCCCCACAGTGGCTGGATGAACTACGGGCGCGCGCGGATATTGTGAAAATCATCAATTCCTACGTGCCGCTAAAGAAGAACGGGCATAGATATGTTGGTCTGTGCCCGTTTCACAACGAAACCGCTCCCTCCTTCTCGGTGGATGAGCAAAAGCAGGTTTACCACTGCTTCGGATGCAAGGCGGGCGGCAGCGTTATCCAGTTCGTCATGGAAATTGAGCGTCTCTCCTTTCCGGAGGCGGTCGCCTTTCTGGCCGATCAGCTGCACATGCCCCTGCCCGAGATGCAACACGACCCTGCCTACGAACAACGCCGTTCGCTCAAAGAGCGCATTTATCTGGCTAACAAGGCAGCTGCACGATTGTATCATCAGCATCTATGGCAGGCGGACGGTGCGCCAATCCTTCACTATCTGCAAAAGCGCGGGCTGTCCGACGCGGTGATCCGCCGCTTCGGCATCGGCGCGGCCTTGGGCGGAGGAGGTATCGGCAAGGCCCTGATGGATCAGGGTTTTACTGAAGATGAGCTGGTTTCGGCCGGGTTGATGCTTAGGCGCGAGGGGCGCGCCTTTGACATGTTCCGCAACCGTGCGATGTTTCCCATCATCGATGCCTATGGCAATGTGCTTGGCTTTGGCGGGCGCGCCATGGGCGACGCGATGCCCAAGTACTTAAACACCTCCGACACCGCAGCCTTCAACAAGCGGTATACCGTTTTCGCAGCCAATATGCTGCGCAAATCGCGCGGGCTTGAACGCGTTATTCTGGTGGAGGGGTACATGGACGTGGTGGCGCTTTCCCAGTTTGGGGTGGAAGGCGTGGCAGCCACGTTGGGCACCGCGCTCACGCCCGAGCAGGCAAGGCTGCTTCACCGCTACGCACCCGAGGTGCATATCGCCTATGATGGCGACAGGGCGGGTCAGAAAGCTATTCTGCGCGGACTGGACGTTTTGGAGGGCGAGCATGTGCCTGCGCGGGTACTGGATTTTCCCGGCGGGCTGGACCCGGATGAGTTTATCCGTCGGGAGGGTCTGGATGCGTTCCAGGCGCTTAAGCCCGTTTCCGGGGTTGTATACCGCATGCTTCGCCAAAAGGAACTTTACGACATGAGCACCGAGGAGGGGCGCACTGAATACGCAAAGGCCTGCGCCAATATTTTGAAAGCCGTCCGCGAGCCGGTCGAGCTGGAAAACCATCTCAGGCGCCTTGCGTTGGAGACGGGCTTCAGCCGGGAAGTGCTGCTTATGCAAATCGGCGTCGCGCCGCCCGCGCAGCATACGCAGGCGCCAAAACGGGAAGGCTTTACCCAAAAAGCAAAGGCTGTGGCTAAGGTGGACTGGACGGCCCGGACGCTACTGGCCGTGCTCTCCACGGGACGCTTGCCAAAGGGAAGCGTCTCGGCCGAGGAATTTGAGGATCCGCTGCTTCGTTCATTATGTGAGGCGCTTTTAACAGGCGAAAGCGCCGCGTCCCTGATGGAACGGCAGCCTGACGAACAGGGCCGCGCCGTGGTCGGCGATATTCTCAGCATCAACACCGACCTGGATGACGACGGCCTGATGAAAATGGCGCGTGATTGCCTGAAGAAACTGCGCCAGACCCGCCTGGAAAACGAACTTGACCTGATACAGCAAAGCCTGCCCTCCTTAAGCGAGGAGGACCGGACGCGCGAGACCGAACGCGCCTACCAATTGACCAAGCAACTGCTGAACCTGAAATGATCCCCGCATATGAAGGAGTGAGGAAGTTGAGTCAGAATCAGTCGCCTGAATCGATCAAGCTGAAACTCAACGAGCTATACGAGGACGCCAAGAACAAGGGCACCATCACCAGGGACGAAGTGGCTAATCAGGCCATGGAGCTGGAGATCGATGCCGAACAAATGAACAAGATCTACGAAACGCTCGAAAGCATGGGCGTGGATGTGATCAGCGAGTTTGATCCCGTCCCGCCCGAGGAGCTGATCGAGCCTGAGCAGATCGACCTGAGCGTGCCCGAGGGGATCAGCATCGACGACCCTGTGCGCATGTATCTGAAAGAAATCGGCAAGGTGCCGCTGCTGACCGCGGACGAGGAAATCGACATCGCCCAGCGTATGGAGCTGGGCGACGAAGAGGCTAAGCAGAAGCTTACCGAGGCCAATCTTCGCTTGGTCGTTTCCATCGCCAAGCGCTATGTGGGGCGCGGCATGCTGTTTCTTGACCTTATCCAGGAGGGCAACCTCGGCCTGATCAAGGCGGTGGACAAGTTCGACTACCGCAAGGGCTACAAGTTTTCCACCTATGCCACCTGGTGGATCCGGCAGGCCATTACCCGCGCCATTGCCGACCAGGCGCGCACCATCCGTATCCCCGTTCATATGGTGGAAACCATCAACAAGCTTATCCGCGTATCCCGCCAGCTTTTACAGGAGTATGGCCGCGAGCCCACTCCGGACGAAATTGCCAAGGTCATGAACATCAGCGAAAGCAAGGTGCGCGAGATCATTAAAATCGCGCAGGAGCCCGTATCGCTGGAAACTCCGATCGGCGAGGAGGAGGACAGCCATTTGGGCGACTTCATCCCCGACGACGACGCGCCCGCGCCCGCCGAGGCCGCCAGCTTCACTTTAATGAAGGAGCAGCTTCTGGACGTGCTGGACACCCTGACCCCGCGCGAGGAAAAGGTGCTTCGCCTGCGCTTTGGCTTGGACGACGGACACCAGCGCACGCTGGAGGAGGTCGGACGCGAGTTCAAGGTGACGCGCGAGCGCATCCGGCAGATCGAGGCCAAGGCGCTTCGCAAGCTGCGCCACCCCAGCCGCAGCAAAAAACTAAAGGATTACCTGGACTAACGTGGATGTAAAGCGCAAGCGTGCGCCAAAGCTCGACGCCCGCCTTTCCACGGCACTGCGCCTGGCGAAGTCCGGCGGGGTATGCGCCGATATCGGCGCGGATCACGGACGACTCAGCGCCGTACTGCTGCACAGCGGCATGGCCGAACGCGTGCTGGTGGCGGATGTGAGCGAAAAAGCGCTTGAAAAAGCGAAAAAGCGCATCCAGAGCCTGGGGCTGGACGGTTGCGCCTATTTTGCCGTCGCGGATGGGCTGGACGCCTTGGAGGCGCTGCCTGGCCGGCGAGCGGATGTTATTTTCATCCTCGGCATGGGCGGGGATACAATCGCGGGCATTCTGCGCCGCGGACGGCGGCGCTTGCTGGGCGCGTCCCTCGTTCTGGGGGCGCAGACGGAGCTGCCTTTGCTACGCGAGGCCGTCTGCGCGGTGGGGTACCGCATCCGCCGCGAAGAAATCGCTGTGGAGGACGGCCGGGCCTATGTGCTGATGCGGTGCGATCCCTGCGGGGAGGACGAGCCGCCCTACTCAGAGGAGGAGCTGCTGCTGGGACCGGTGCTACTAACGGAGCGGCCCAGTGCCTGGCAGCCTATTCTGGAGCGCCGCGAGGCGCTGCTGCGCGGGGGAATTTCCGCCATGGAGGCCGCCGCCTTGCCCAAGGACAGGAAACGGCTGGAACGTTTCCGACGCGAACTTTTGTATGTAAGGAACGCGCTCGCGCGGTTTTAACCGCGGCGCGGCGCATAAACAGCAGGGAGGGTACGCGGTGGATTGCATGACCGTCAGGCAAATTTTCGATTGGCTCAATGGCGTCGCACCCTTTGAAACCGCGGAGGATTTTGACAACGTCGGACTCCTCATGGGCGACATGAACGCCGCCGTCAAGACCGTCCTTTTTGGAATGGATCTAACCGAGGATATGGCGCAGGAAGCGCTCCGGCTTGGCGCCGGGCTGATCGTCACGCATCATCCTTTCATTTTCTCCCCTATAAAACGCATAGACTATACAATGCCGCAAGGGCGCGCCCTGCTTACGCTGCTTGGCGGCGGCGTTAGCGTGCTGGCCGCCCACACCAACTGGGACAAGGCTCCCGGCGGCGTCAGCGACAGCCTTGCAAATACCCTTTCCTTGACGGATGTCACCGCGGCGGACGATTTCCTGCGCGTCGGCTCGCTCAGGTCCCCGTCGACTCCCGAGGCGCTGGATAATCTTATTCAAGGCTCGCTGCACGCGGTTTCCCGGCGCTATGGCAGCGCGCAGGGACCCATCAGCCGCGTTGCCGTGGCGGGCGGCGCGTACGGCGAAGGCTATTCACTCGCCATCGAAGCGGGCGCGCAGGCTTTCGTGGTGGGCGAAATCAAGCATCATGAGCTTGTAGACGCTTGCGCCCGCGGGCTGACGGTGTATGATGCCGGCCATTTTGCCACAGAGCTTCCCGGTATGGCCGCCCTTTACGAACGCTTTCTCGCGGATGCGGTCCGGGCCAAATGGCCCGTAAAAGCGCATCTGTATTTTAAAGCCCCATACGCGGGCGCGCTCCTCGCCTTATAAAAGGCATTCACGACGAACCACAAGGAGGTACCTATGGAACAAACAGAGTTGCTTTGGCAGTTTCAGCAGGCCGATATGGCGGCTGACGCGCTGGAAACGGAAATCAAGCGCAGCCCTTCGCGCCTTGCGCTCAAGAAGAACCGTGATTTTTTGATGGAGCAGCAGAACACGGTCAAACGCATGGAGGAAGAGGTTTCCGAGATGGTGGACCGCGTGGATGTCATTAAGCTTGCGATTTCACGCATGGAGGAGCAGCTGGCCTCGCTTCAGAAGCGCATGCAGGACACGCCCCCCGAAAGCCTGGTTCAGGCCCAGGAAATGAGCCGTGACGCGCAGAAGCTTTTGAGCGACCTTGGCGGATACGAGCAGGAGATGCGCCGCATTCAGAAGGACGCCGCCGACCGCGACCGCATGGAAAAGGATATCCGCGTGAAGTACGCAAAGGTAAAGGCCGAGTACGACAAGCAGAAGGTCGCCTATGAGGCGGAGTACAAGGAGCAGATGAAGATGCTGGAGGAAAAGCGGCGCATCGCTCAGGAAAAGACCAAAGGCATCGACGAGGCATTGCTGGAAAGGTACCGCACCATCAAACTTCATTGCGTGCCTCCGGTGGCCAGGCTGTTCGGCGATCAATGCGGAGGGTGCAACATGAGCCTCCCACAGGTTACGCTGCGCAAGATCAAAAACGGAGCGAAGATCATCGAATGCGAAACCTGCGGCCGCATGATCATCCAGATGTAACCCTTTCTATCACCCCGGCGGGCGTTGACAAGCTCAACGCCCGTTGCGCTTTTTCTCACAATTTCAGCAAGGGAGGTTTTCGTATGAACATGGTGGAAATCATTGAAAAAAAGAAGCTGGGCCAAACCCTCTCACAGCAGGAGATCACCTTCTTTGTAAATGGGGCGGCGGACGGCGGCATTCCCGACTATCAGCTTGCGGCCCTGCTGATGGCCATTCGCCTAAACGGCATGACGCGCGAGGAAACCGCTCAGATGACGCTGGCCATGGCCCATTCCGGCGATGTGGCGGATCTTTCCTCCCTGCCCGGCATTCCCACCGATAAGCACTCCACGGGCGGGGTGGGCGATACCACCACCCTTGTGCTCGCGCCGTTGGTAGCCGCTTGCGGCGTGCCCGTTGCAAAGATGAGCGGGCGCGGCCTGGGCCACACGGGCGGCACGCTGGATAAGCTGGAAAGCATTCCCGGTTTTCATATCGGCCTTTCAGAGGAGCAATTTATCGCGCAGGTTCGCGATATCGGGTGCGCCGTTATCGGGCAGACAGGCAACCTTGTCCCGGCGGATAAGGCGCTTTACGCGCTGCGCGACGTAACCGCCACCGTGGACAGCATGCCGCTGATCGCCGCCAGCATCGTCAGCAAAAAGCTCGCCAGCGGGGCGAAGGCCATTGTGCTGGATGTCAAGACGGGCGCCGGCGCGCTGATGCACACCACCGAAAAAAGCATTGAGCTGGCGCAGACCATGGTGCGTATCGGCTGTGACGCGGGCCGTCGCATGGTTGCGCTCGTCACAGATATGGGCGAGCCGCTGGGCAGCCACGTGGGCAACGCGCTGGAGGTCAAGGAGGCCATCGACGTGCTGGCCGGCCGCGTAACCGGGCCTCTGCTTTCCGTTTCGCTGGAGCTTGGCGCGCGGATGCTTGTGCTCGGGGGCGCGGCAAAGGAGGTGCCGGAGGCGAAGGATAAGCTGACGAAGGTTCTGAAAAGCGGAGCGGGCCTTCGCACTCTCGCCGCCATGATCAGCGCGCAGGGCGGGGACGCGCGCTGCTGCGGGGATGTGAGCCTGCTGCCCCAGGCTAAGGTAGTGGCGGACGCGCCCGCTCTCTCTGACGGTTACGTTCATCATATGGACACGGTGGCGTTGGGCAACGCCGCGCAGGCCATGGGCGCGGGGCGCAAGGTCAAAACCGACGTAATCGACCACAGCGTGGGCTTTGTGCTTCACAAGCGAATTGGCGACGCCGTGCGCGCCGGCGAGCCGCTTGGCACCGTGCACGCAAAGGATGAGGCCAGCGCCCAAGCCGCCATTGCCGCCCTCCAACGCGATGTTGTGATCACCGGCGAACAGGTTCCGCCGTGCAAGCTCATCCACGCCTTTGTGGACAGCGAGCGCGTGGAAAGGCTGTGAGGCGCGTGCGGCATTATATCATCGTAAAATACAGCGGCATGGTTAGCGACCGGGAAAAGACGGAGCGGGAAATCCGCGCGCTATTCGCCCCCGCGGCGGATATTCCCGGCGTCCACTCCGTATCGATCCGCCCGGCGGTCGTCCGTTCAGAAAAGCGCCATGATCTGATGATTTTGCTCACCATGGAGCCGGAGGCGCTTTCCGCCTTTGACCGCTCTCCTATCCACAGGCGCTGGAAGGAGAATTTTGCCGCCTATATCGAAAGCAAAACCATATTTGATTGCGACTGATTTAACCCGCACAGCAAAACTACGAATGGAGGCGGATATCTTGGGCGAACTTTCAAACCTTCCAAACATTGGCCCGGTGGTGGAGCGGCAGCTTAACGCCGCGGGCGTCGCAAGCGCCGAGGAGCTTCGCGCGCTGGGCGCGAAGGAAGCGTGGCTGAGGATCAAGGCCATCGACCCGTCCGCATGCATTCACCGCCTGCTCGCGCTGGAGGGCGCTGTGCGCGGCGTGAAGAAGGCGCTGCTTCCACCGGACGTCAGGGAGGAGCTCCGTTCGTTTTACAACGCCAACAAGGCGTAAAAAAACATCCTGCTCGCGGTTGAGACATGCGGCTTTTGCGAGTATAATGGGCGTGTCCACGGTTCCATTCCGGAAAAGTGGAGCACGCCCTTTTCATGCGCGGCCTTCGCTTCATTCCACTAAAAAGGAGGTTCTACCATGCCCTTTTCCGTCAACGATTCCTTTCTTTACATCCTTTCGGGTATCATCGTTCTGTTCGTCGTTGCGCAATCGGCTTTCTTCCTGATCAAGGCTGTCAGGCGCGCCAGGCAGCTCAGCATTTCCGGCGCGACCATTCGCAAAACCGTTTTGTCCAGCGCGCTTTTCTCCATCGCTCCCGCTGTGAGCATTCTGGTGGGCGTTATCACGTTGAGCAAGTTCATCGGCCTGCCGTTCCCCTGGCTGCGCCTGAGCGTTCTGGGCGCTGTCACCTATGAGCTGCCCGCCGCGACCATCGCGGCAAACACCATGGGCGCCTCTGTCAAGGAGACGATTACCAACCCGCAGGTGTTTTCCACCATCGCCTGGACGATGACCCTTGGCATTATCTCCGGCATCGTGCTGGTGTTGTTTGGGCTCAAAAAAATTCAGCGCGGTATGCATTCCATTACCGGCAAGGATAAGCGCTGGGGTGAAATCGTAATGGACAGCCTTTTTCTGGGCATGGTAAGCGCCTTTGTGGGCATGCTGTTCGCCGATATCCGCTCCGGCCTGCCGGGCCTCATTCCCATTGCCGTGGCGGTTGCCTCCGCGCTGCTGATGGCGGTTTGCGGCGTGTTGATCAAGGTTTGCAAATGGAGCTGGCTGGAGCAATACGCTCTGCCGCTGTGCATGCTTTGCGCCATGGCGTTGAGCATCCCGATCACGGCGCTGATGGCGTAAGGAGGGGCTGAACATGAAAAATAAGCAAGCGGTTAACCTTTCGGAATATGAACAGAGCGTGCATACGTTTGGGCGCGTGTGGACGGGTATGGCGCTGGTTTTGATGCTTCTGGTTCCCATCGCCATCTGCTGCTATTACAGCGCATGGCCTCCGCTAACGGCGGTGCTCAAATCGCTTTTGGGCGTCGCGCCCATGTACTGGACGGTCGGCATCATCGAGGTGTTCACCTTCGTGCCCATGCTGGGCACAGGCGGCTCCTACCTGGGCTTTGTGACCGGAAACCTGACCAACCTGAAGGTGCCCTGCGCCCTCAACGCCATGGAAGCGGCGAAGGTAAAGCCCGGCAGCGAGGAGGGCGAGGTGATCTCCACCATCGCCATCGCGTCCAGCTCTATTATCACCACGCTTGTGATCTCCCTGGGCGTGTTTGGGCTCAGCTTCCTTCAGCCCGTGCTAGAATCCCCCACGCTCAAGCCCGCGTTTGACAACATTCTGCCCGCGCTGTTTGGCGCGCTGGGCGCGGTGTTCATCAGCAAAAACCCCAAGCTTGCCGTAACGCCGCTTGTGTTTATGGTGGCGTTGTTCCTGACGGTTCCCGGTTTAAGCACCAGCGTTGGCGTACTGGTGCCTGTCGGCGCGCTGATCGCCATCGGCGCGGCGCGTATCATGTACAAAAAGGGTATGCTTGGCGGCGCGCCCGGAAAGGATGGGCAGGCATGACCACCGCTCTCTGGATTCTGCTGGGGCTGCTTGGCTGTTTCCTTCTTGTGATTACCGCGCGCGCTCTGGCCTTCCGGCCCGCGCCGCCCCTCGTGCCCGATGCTAAGCCAATGGACGTGGACACGGATGCCGCCGCCGCCCATCTGCAGGCCATGCTGCGCGTGAAAACCGTCAGTGATATCGACGACGCCCGGGTAGATTTGCGTGAGTTTAAGAAATTTCAGGAACTTTTGCCTCAGCTCTATCCCTCCGTGTATCAAGCGTGCGAGTATGAGCTGATCGGCAGGCACGGCATTTTGCTGCACTGGCGCGGCCTTTCCGCAGCGGCGCCCTCTGTGCTAATGGCGCATTACGACGTGGTTCCCGTCAACGAAAGCGAATGGGAGGAACCGCCCTTTGCTGGTGTAATCAAAAACGGAGAGCTATGGGGCCGTGGCGCGCTGGATACCAAATGTACGCTGCTGGGCGCGCTGGAAGCCGCCGAAATGCTGATTAAGCAGGGTTTTCAGCCCAAAAGCGACGTATACTTCGCCTTTGGCGGGGACGAGGAGTGCATGGGTTCGGACGCGCCCGCCATCGTAGCCGAGCTGGAACGGCGCGGCGTGAGGCCCGCCTTTGTGCTGGATGAGGGCGGGGCAATCGTGGAAGGCGTGTTCCCCGGCGTCAGCCAAAGCGCGGCGCTCATCGGCATTGCGGAAAAGGGCAGCGTTTTTATGGACTTGATCGCGAAGGGCAAGGGCGGCCACGCGAGTGCGCCGCCCGCCAGGCAAAGCGCCGGCGTGCTCGCCCGCGCCCTGTGCCGGCTCAAAAGCCATCCCATGCCCTTTACGCTCACCCAGCCCGCCAGCGAGCTGTTTAATCTGATGGGCAGGCATTCGACGTTCGCATATAAGCTGATTTTTGCCAACCTTTGGTGCTTTGCGCCGTTGCTGAACCTGATCTGCAAAAAAGGCGGCGGCGAGCTAGACGCACTGGTGCGCACCACCTGCGCGCTCACCCGTCTTTCCGCCTCCGACGCGTATAACGTGCTGCCGTCCGAAAGCAGGGCCGGGGCCAATCTGCGCGTCATCTGCGGCGAAACCGTCGAGACGGTCAGGCAGCGCGTTGTGGAAACAATCAAAAATAGCGATGTGGCGGTCGAAGTGGTGGACGGTTCCAATCCGTCCCCCATCTCCCCCACCAATGGCGAGGGATGGGACCGCCTTGTCACGGCCATCCGCCAGACCTACCCGGACGCGCTGGTATCCCCCTACCTGATGCTGGCGTGCAGCGACAGCCGCCATTACTGCAAAATATGCGAAAATGTATACCGCTTTTCCGGTATGCCTTTAAGCAAGGCGCAGCGCGGTATGATCCACAGCGCCAACGAGCGGATTCCGCTGGCGCTGCTGGGGGATACGGTCCGTTTCTTCGCGCGCGTGCTCAAGCAGTGCTAACGCATCCCCGCCGTATGCGGCCGGACAAATCGTCGCAGGCTCTGACAGGCATTTTGCCTTCGGCTGCGCTAAACTGTCAATGAAGGGAGGGAAGCCGATGGAATGGATCGACGGTATCAACCGGGCGCTGCGCTATGTGGAGGCACATCTGGAAAGCGGACTGAACATAGCCATGCTCGCCCGTGAAAGCTGCTTTTCACAGTTTTACTTCCAAAGAATGTTCGCATGCTGACGGATATGACGCTTTCGGAGTATATTCGCAGCCGCCGGTTATCGCAGGCCGGTCAGGAATTGCAGATGACCGGCGCAAAGGTCATTGATGTGGCGCTCAAATACGGCTACGAGACGCCCGAAAGCTTTCAAAAAGCGTTCCGGCGCTTTCATGGTGTAAGCCCGTCCATGGCAAAGAGAACGCGCATCCAGCTCCGTTACCTGAACCCCCTTCAAATTCAGGTTAATCTGACGGGAGGTACTTTAATGGATTACAGCGTGGAAAGCATCGGCAAACTCACTTTTCTGGGCATGGAACGGCGCTTTTGCTACGACGATTGCTTTAAGAAGATTCCGGAATTCTGGAGCGAGTATTACGCCCAAGGAAGGCAAAACACCGTTCCCGGTTATCTGGGCGTCTGCCTGGACCGCGAGGACGGCCCGGACTTTACCTACCTGATCGCAAGCTTCTGCGACGGGGATGCGCCCGTGCCTAAGGGCTATGTCAAGCTTACCCTTCAGCCGCATACGTGGGTCAAGTTCCGCGCCGTGGGTAAGATCCCTTCCGCCATCCAACGGGTCAACCGCCAGATTTTTACCGAATGGCTGCCCAACAACCCCGAGTATGCGTTAGCAGACAATATCAACATCGAGATGTATACCGAGGGCGATATGGACGGCGACGATTACGTCAGCGAAATCTGGATTCCCGTCGTCAGCAGATAAAGGAAAGCGCCCTCCCGGCTGAACCGCGCAGCTTCCGGGACGGCGCTTTTTTACTGTTCGCCCCTCCCCCACGCCTTGCTTCGTCAAAATGAATAAAAAGAAAGGCGAAAACACGCCCTCTGGCTATTGACACAGCCCGGAAATTTTAGTAGAATAATCTTTAGCATCAATAGACTCCGCCAGCCCCGGAAAGCTATTGAAACTTCGCGCGCGTTTGCTGACCATCAAATGCCGCAACTGAAACACATAACCCCTTGAAGGAGGATACCGACTTGAATACGTACATGGCCAAGGCCGAAGACGTACAGCGCAAATGGTACGTCGTGGATGCCGAGGGCGTAGTGCTCGGCCGTCTGGCAAGTCAGGTTGCCAGCATCCTGCGCGGCAAGCACAAGCCCACCTATACCCCCCATGTGGATACGGGCGATTATGTGATCGTCCTCAATGCTGATAAAATTGTTTTGACGGGCAAAAAGCTCGATCAGAAGGTGTATTACCACCACACCGGTTTCCCGGGCGGCCTGAAGGAGACGGTATACCGCCGCCTGCTTGCCGAAAAACCCGAGTTCGCCATTCAGCACGCTATCGTCGGCATGCTGCCCAAGGGCCCTCTTGGCCGCAAGATGGCGAAAAAGCTGAAGGTCTACGCAGGCTCCGAGCACGAGCATGCGGCCCAGCAGCCCGAGACGCTGGTTATTAAGTAAGGACACGGAAGGAGCGAAAACAAATGGCGAAAGTTGAGTACAATGCCGTTGGCCGTCGTAAGAAGGCCATTGCCCGTGTCCGTTTGGTCGCCGGCGACGGTAAAATTCTGGTAAACAAGCGTGATCTGGACAACTATTTTGGTCTGGAAACCCTCAAGATGACCGTTCGTCAGCCCTTGGAGCTTACCAAGGCCGGCGGCGATATGGACATTCTGATCAACGTAATTGGCGGTGGCCTGACCGGTCAGGCGGGTGCGATCCGCCACGGCATCAGCCGCGCGCTGATCAAGGCTAACCCCGACCTGCGCGACAGCCTCAAGAAGGCTGGCTTCCTCACGCGCGACCCGCGCATGAAGGAACGTAAGAAGTACGGCCTGAAGGCCGCCCGCCGCGCGCCTCAGTTCAGCAAGCGCTGATTTCTCTTCAAGTGGTTTTCCCCTCCGCAAGCCAAGGCTAGCGGAGGGGTTTTTGATAGATTTTACGGAGGTATTCCATCGTGGATACGCTGCGTTACGAGGGTACGTCCTCGCTGGGCGGGCTCACCATCGGGAAAATATGGATTGCCGGCGGGCATGATATGCCGGACGCGCCTGTTATTCTCGCTGCCGATACGCTGACCATGGATGATGTCCTTCGAATACCGGAGGACAATCTGCTTGGGGTTCTTACGCGCCGCGGCGCGCAAACCGGGCATATGGCCGTCTTGCTCTGCAGCATGCGCCTGCCCTGGATTTTTGGGGTGAAGGTGCGGGACGACTGGCAGGGCGCGCAAGCCATTCTGGACGGGGAGGCGGGTCTGTTGACCCTTCACCCGTCCGAAGCGGAATTGCATCTCGCCGGCACCAGGCAAACCGCTGCCCGAAAGGAGCAGGAGTCGCTTCAGGTCTATGCCGGCGCGCCCACAAAAACCGCCGGCGGACGCGAGGCCCGGCTGCTGGCGACCATTATGGATATCTCTCAAATACACGACGCGCTGAAAAGCGGCGCGGAGGGAATCGGCCTGTTCAGAAGCGAATTTCTGTTTTTGCAGTCTGACGTATCTCCTGACGAGGATACGCAATATTGGGCGTACCGCACCCTTGTGGAACGGATGGAGGGCCGCCGCTGCGTAATCCGCACGCTGGACGTTGGCTCGGATAAGCCCATTCCCGATTTGGAGCTGCCGCGCGAGCCAAACCCCGGGCTTGGCTATCGCGCCATACGCATCTGCCTGGACAAACCCGACTTATTTAAAACGCAGCTGCGCGCGCTTTTACGCGCGGCGGCGCACGGTCCGCTAAGCATTACCTATCCGCTGATCACCTCGCTGGAGGAACTGCGGGCCTGCAAGGTCTTTGTCACGGACTGCGAGCGGGAGCTTGCACAGAGGGGAATCCCCTTTGGCGCGATAGAGCAAGGCGTGATGATCGAAACCCCCGCCGCCGTGATGCTCAGCGACGAGCTGGCTCGCGAGGCTGACTTTTTTTGCATTGGCACCAACGACCTTACGCAATACACGCTCGCCGTGGACAGGCAAAACCCCCGCATGGCGCATGCCTTTAACGCGCAGCACCCCGCCGTGCTGCGCATGATCCGCATTGCCGCCGAAAGCGCGCGCAGGCACGGCCGCCGCGTCTGCATCTGCGGACTGCTTCCCATGGATACCGAAATAACCGGGGAACTTCTGCATCTTGGCATTCATGATTTTTCCGTTCCGCCATCAAAAATCCTTCCTTTGCGGGCTAAAATTTCCTCGCTTCCATAAGCGCCTGTCCATAAAAGCCATGATAAAACGCCCGGCGGAATTACCCGCCAGGCGTTTAAATCGTTGAAAAATTCCGCCACTATGTGAGCGTGCGCATCCCGCGCAGATCGCACGCCTACAGCGCTTTTGAAATGCGTTCCCCATTGTTACGGCTTATGCCAATCCCGCAATCCTGCGCAACGTCCGGTCAATGGCGCGGAGATTCTCAGGTGGGGTCAGCTTTGGCACCTCGCAGCCGCTGCTTACAATACTGCGGCAATCTCCCTTTTCCACGCAATACGTCGTCCATTGGGCCACATCTTCCGGCGTGCCTTGCAAAATGACCTGCGCCGGATTGATATGCCCGCAAATGGAGCATTTTCCCACCGCAAGCTGAATTGCCTTCTCATAATCCACCATATAGTCGATATCTATGATATCCGCGCCTGTTGCAACCATATCGGGCAGCAGGTGGTTGATGTTGCCGCAAATATGCAGCTTTACCTTCGCACCCCTGCTGTGCACCGCATCGATCACCTTTTTTTCCGCGGGCATGAACAGCCCACGGTACATCTCGGCATTTACAAGCGACGCCACGGCGTCGCCCATGCCGATGATGTCCGCGCCCGCCTCCACCTGCGCCAACGCGCACCTGGTCGCCTGCTCCGCCAAAAAATCAAGCGCAGCCGCCACCTCCTCCGGCTCGTCGTATAGCATCATCATGCCCTCGCCGACCGAGGCCAGATCGTTGAACTCCGCCCATGGACCTTCCACCCAACCTAAAATGGGGTATTCCTCCCCCATCTGCCGTTTAAACAGCTCTACCGCACGGATGCGGTCCAGTATACGCCCGGAGGCCAGCGGGTCAAATGGCTTTAGCTCTTTCCAGTCACCCGCCTCGTCAAGCAGCAACGTTTCGCACCGCGGCAAATCGTCCTCCGGAAAGGTTACGCGTGCGCCGAAATCCGCCGTCTCCCGGAACGGGTCGGACATGGTGGAGAGAATATCCAATCCAAAATCCACGGCTGTCCTGGTTTGCGCTTCCACCAGGCTACGGTAATCCGAAGCGAACCTACCATAGGGGATACCGGCGTATTGCGCCGCAAACAGCATCACAATACTCAGATTCGGAACCCTATCGACCCTCCCGCCCGCCAGCCGGGCAAACAGCCGTTCCTTTGGCGTCATCATCGGCAAACCTCCCTCTCGACAGTCAGGAAAACATTCTTGCGCAAAGCTCCATGATCTCCCCGCGCTTTTGCGCATTCAGCGTCATTATTGGGGAGTTCTCATTCGTCGTATCACGGTTTTCAACCACCAGCACCCTGGTATGGGGCATAAGCGCATGGGTATGCCATACGCTTTGCCTTACGTTATAAACCGTATTTTTTTCCAACTTAACCGCCTCGCATGGGCCAAGCGCGCCCGCATCGTCGCCAAAGGCCAGCAGTACACAGCTACCCTCCAGCAACACAAAAACCTCGTCCGTCAATGGGTGCCGTTGCGCGAAGGTTAAATTTTCCGGCAAAAACTCCCCGTCGCTGTTAAGCATTGCGACGCGCCAGCCTTCAAAATCAACCACCGGCTTATAGCCGCCGCCATCAAAACGGTGAATATCGATTCCGGACATGGCTATGCTCTCCTTTCAAAGCGCTGACCCGTGCAAATCATTGCGCGCAGGTTTTGTTCCGGCGTGATGGCGGGCAGGGCGCACCCGGCGTTAAGAATAAAGCGCGGGTTATCCATTTGGCTTTCCATCAGCTCCAACGTTTTTTGAACGACCAGATCTTCGTTGCCCATGCAAAGCACGCCCGACGGATCCAAATTGCCGCAGAAGCAGCATTTACCATAGGCGGCCTCACGGATAGCGTCCAAATCGGTACGGTAATCCAACTCCAGTACGTCTGATCCGGTGGCGACCATATCCCCGAGAATGGCCGTGGTATCTCCGCAAATATGAATCAGGTATGGCAGGCCAAGCAGGTGCGCGTGTTCCGCAAGTTTACGCTCATAGTCAAAAGCCCATTCCCGGTACATCGCGGGCGACACCATATCAGGTCCCGCCGGGCTGTCGCCGTTAGACACCATATCCACGCCCGTGCGGCTCATCAGCGTCATAAAATCGACAGCCATCTGATGGGCGTAGTCCAGCAGTTCCCGGATGGCTCCGGGCTCCTCAGTCAACAAATCCATCATGAAATCCGCGGTGCCGCGCAGGAGTCCGGCCAGTGAAAACGCCGCCTGGTCGCAATTTCCGCGAACAAATACCTCGCCGCCGATTCGCTCCACAATCCGCTGCGCAGCCTCCAAAACAATCATCGCGCGGGTTTTGGAGAAATCCACCGGTTTCAGCCTTCCGATATCCGTCAGGGACTCCATCTGGCTGCCCAGCACGCGCGCAGGCTCGTCCTCGGGATAGTCCACCTCCGCGCCCGCGCAACCCGCCAGCAGCGCTGTGTCCATCTCCAATAATACGCCGTCAACGCCGTATTTTTCTACCGTGTTGCAAAACA
This sequence comes from Bacillota bacterium, assembly GCA_023411375.1. Classification (GTDB taxonomy): domain Bacteria; phylum Bacillota; class Clostridia; order Christensenellales; family Aristaeellaceae; genus Limiplasma. The sequence goes on from JAEYOW010000010.1 coordinate 382,817, forward strand.
CGTCGGCAATAACCCTGGGGTTTTTTCGGTATTGGGCCACGGTATAGCCGTTTTCACGAATCGCCATCAAAAAATTATGCAGCATGACGGGCGTGCGGTCGGGCATCTGTCCCGCCAACGCCATTTGAATGCGCTGCTTGCCGTTCATTCCTCAACCTTCCTCTCAAAACCACGGGCCGCTCTTTCCAAAGCCCATCGCGCCTTATCTCCCGCCGTGGTTAAACAAGCTCGTTTTCACGCAAAATTTCAACAAATTCCACGGTTCGTTTCTCATCGATGGAGCGATAACACGCTTCTACCGCCGCCATGGTTCTCAGATTATCGCGGCCGGAAATTTCCGGCTCGGTATCCGTTTCCACAGCGCGAAGAAGCTGCGCCATCGTGCCCCGGAAGGCGTCCGGAAACCATGCGCGATTAAGCTCCGGCTCATACCAGCAATTGGGAAAGCGCTTGCTTGTGAAGCGGATTTCACTAGGCACAGGTTCCGGCAAATACCAGAACACCTTGCCCCTTGCCATCCCTTCCTCGCCCACGACGCGCCACTGGATGGAAAAATCCTTCTCACAGCCCTCGCCGGGCCACGCCCACACATCGTCCATGCTTGCCGCCATCAGCTCATTCTCATATTGAAAGGTATACTGGCTGATGCCGTCTATATGCGCAAAGTCGGTTCTGGGGTCGTGGCGCGTCAGGGCGGTTACGGCCTTGGGGTCGCCAAACAGGTATCGGAACACATCCACATGATGGATGCCCATATTAAGAATTTCGATGCGCGTGTATTTGCGCAGAAACGCCTGCCAGTGCGGAATGGCGTGCATGTCGATATTCGCAAGTACCGGCCTGCCCAGCAGACCGTCCTCCAGCAGGCTTTTCAGGGCGCGAATGGAGGGATCATAGCGCATGTTGCTGTTTACGCCCAGCTTTACGCCGTATTCCGCGCAGAGGCGCACGATTTCCTTCGCTTCCTCAAGGTTCATCGCCAGCGGCTTTTGGCAAAGGATGCCGCGAATATGCGGTTGCTTCACGGCGTCGCGCACAATTTCCAGCTGACAGTCCGGCGGAACGGCGATATCAAGAACCTCCACGTCCTCATCCAAAAGCAATTCCTTCCAGGTATCATACACCCTGGGAATGCCAAATTGCTCTGCCACCGCGTCCGATTCCTCGCGCTTAAGCGAGGTGATCGCATGCACACAGAAACCCATCTCCCGGTAGGCGGGAAGCTGCTGCGCCCGCACAATAAACCCGGCCCCCACCACTCCGATGCGGAAATCGCGCCGCCTTGGGGCAATGGGCTCAACGCGCAGTACAACCGGCGAATCCTTCATGCTCATAATCATCCTCTCAATATCACAGCCGCGCCGTCTGAAAGTCTCTGGCGTTTCACCCCGGTATTTTCTCGCCGTTATAGTGATGCACGGCATTCAACATAGCCACAAGGTTTTCCACGGGGGTCATGGCCTGAATATTGTGGATGGTGTTAAATACGAAGCCGCCGCCCTTGCCGAAAATCCGGCAGCATTCAAGCGTCTGGTCGTATACCTGCTGCGGCGTTCCAAAGGGAAGCACCTTTTGCGTGTCGATGCCGCCGCCCCAGAATACCACCCGGTCGCCAAACCGGTTCTTCAGCTCCTGCCTGTCCATCCCCTCCGCCGTCCACTGCACGGGGTTGAGGCAATCGAAACCCGCTTCCAGCAGGCCGGGAATCAGCGGCATGATGCCGCCGCAGGAATGCTTGAACGTCGCCCAGCTCGTATGCGTGTGAATCCAGTCGTTTACGGCCTTGTAGTACGGTGCGTACAGGCTTTCAAACAACTCCGTGGAACAGAAGGGTCCTTTTTGAGTTCCAAAATCGTTGCCGCAAATATAAGCCACCTGAATCGTATCGCCTAAAACGCCCGCCATTTTTTCAAGGTTATGGAGGGCCCATTCCAGCTCACAGTCAAAAATTCTGTGCAGCTCGTCCTGACGAATCACGGTGGAGATATACCATTCTTCAATATCGCGAATGCCCTTGGGGTTGGGCAGGCTCGGGCCCGGCACCATGGCGATGTCGCCAAATGCCGTGCTGCCCAGGTTGCCAAGCACCGCGTTTGTGGTGTGCTCAAGCTCCGCGCGCTTTTTTTCCAGATGGCGAAGCGAGCTTTCCGGAATAGGGCCGAATTCTTCGCAGTTATCGCGGTAGTCGTATTCATCGGGATCAAAATCCTGTCCGCGCGGCACTCCGTCAAAAAAATAGCCGCTTGCGGGCATGCGCGCCACAGGAGGATAATTCCTGTCGCCGCGCGCGTAAAGCATTACGTCGCCCCGGTCGCTCATGTCGGTGTTAAAATCGCCCGGAACCAGAACCACCTGCCCCCAGGGGGTTTTGAATTCCTTAAAATGATCCTGCGTAAAGCCGTAGATGTTGTATTCGCCGTCCAGCGTTGTGGTTTGCACGCCCAGCGCGGCCTTGAGGTCATCCTCTACCAGTCCCAGCATCTGCATGGGCTCCGCAATGACGACGGGACGTTTTTCCAGTCCATAGTAATCGCGCAGCTTTTCCACCATCGAGCAGTGAATGCCCGTGGTCGGAAAACCGCCGATATCCAGTAGCAGGGGCGCTTCTTCGTGATGGAGCGCCTTTTGAAGCTTCTCTTTGCCTGTCATATGTGCCACATCCTTCATCGCGGTTGGTATTCGCTATTTCCGCCCGGCTCTCATGCCGGGCGGAGATAGAAGGGGCGGGCTCGCCCGCCCCTTCTATTCTTTCCTGTAACTTAGTTCCACTTGGTGGGGTCGCGCATCTCATCCATGAAGGTATCGATGTTTTCCATGGTGACAACCGTGGTGCCGGAGTCGTTTACCACGTTCTCGGGACGGGTGCCGTCCTTGAGGAAGTTGGTCATCCAGATGACGGGCTCATAGCCCATGCGGTAGAAGTTCTGCGTCATGGTGCCGGCCAGGTAGCCCTCGCGGATACCGTCCAGCGTCTCGGCGGTGAAGTCAATGCCCATAACGGTGATGTCGCCGGGCTTGTAGCCCAGTTCCTTCTGCGCCTGAACCGCGCCCAGTCCGCCGTAACCGCATATGTTCATGCCGGCGTTCACTTCAGGATAGGTCATTAACGCGTTGGTCCACTCAGTCACGGAGGTCATCTGGTCAGAGGCGGTATCGATTACGATAACTTCCTCAAAACCACCGGGGGCGTCCTTGAGCACGCTCAGGTAAGCCTCGTGCAGAGAGATTGCGATAGGAGCGCTCAGGTTAAACAACGCGGTCGCAAAAACAACCTTCTTGTCGCCAACCTTTTCCAGAATGTACTTGCCGCCCTCAATACCCAGCGAGTCGCCGGTGCCGATGAAGCCAAGGCGGTTGGATTCCGTCGCGTCGGAGTTCACCAGGCAATAGGGAATGTTCGCCTCATCCAGCTTGGCGAAAGCCGCCATCTGCGCCTCGGGGTTGACGCCCTGGGTTACAACGCCGTTGGTGCCGTCGGCAATGGCGGCCTCAACAAGCGCGTTCATCTCGTTTGCGTCGTTAGCCTTGCCGGGGGACAACACGGTCGCCTCAGCGCCAACCGCCGCGCAAGCATCTCTGAAGCCGTCTGCGCAATCGTTCCAGATGTCGTTGGAGCCCATGGGCAGCACAAGGGTAAACTTAAGGGGTTCAGCGCCTTCCGCCAGAGAGCACGTCGTCATGCCCAATACCAAGGTGAGCGCCAGCAGGATTCCCAGGATCTTCTTCATGTAACTCACTCCTTCTTCTATTGCTGATCCTTTCGGATTCAAGCCATGGTTATTTTTCAAAGGATGCGATTCGGATGATTTCCTTCTCGCTGGCATGCTCGCGGTCCAGCTCGCCCAGCACCCGGCCCTTGCCCAGCACCACGGAACGGTCGCACATCGCCACCAGTTCCGGGTATTCCGAGGAAACCATCACAATACTCAGCCCTTTGAGGGAAAGCTCCTTGATAATCTTATAAATTTCCGCCTTTGCACCAACGTCGATGCCCCGCGTCGGCTCGTCCAGGAACAACACCTTCATATCCGTCAGCAACGATTTTGCCAGAACAACCTTCTGCTGGTTGCCGCCGGAGAGGTTGAGGATGCTCGTACGGGCCGATGGCGCCTTGATGTTTAGGGCGGAAAAATACTCGTCGACGCATTGCTTTTCCCGTTTTTTGTTCAGCGCCAGCCGGTTGCGAAGCTTTTTAAGGATCGAAAGCGTCATGTTCTCCCCAATATTCATCGAGCCTACAATGCCGTCTTTCTTTCGGTCCTCCGTCAACATTCCGATCCCTTTGTCGATCGCCGCCTTCGGGCTGTCGATACGGACCTCCCTGCCTTCCAGATATACCTTGCCCTCCAGCCTTGGCAGCGCGCCAAACACCGCGCGCATCAGCTCGGTACGCCCCGATCCGACCAGGCCCGCAAGCCCAAGCACCTCTCCCTTTCGCACCGAAAAGCCGACGTCCTCGATAATGTTTTTGTAGGAGCTGGGGTGCTGCACCTTCATGTGCTCAACCCGAAGCACCTCTTCCCCAATTTGGCGGTCCGTCATGTCGGGATACATCTTGTCGATGTGCCGCCCGATCATATCCTCTATGATCCGGCTGGGCTCAAACTCCGCCCGTTCATACGCGCTGATCACCCGGGCGTCCCGCATCACAACAATTCGGTCGGAGATGCGGAACACCTCGTCCAGCTTATGGGATATATAAATGCACGATATCCCCTTAGACCTTAGCTGCTCGATCACGGCAATCAGATTTTCCGTTTCCGCCTCCGTCAGGGCGGCCGTCGGCTCGTCCAATACGAGAATCTTGGGTTCGCGCACCAGCGCCCGCGCAATGCAAACAAGCTGCTTGATGCTGGCGCTTAGGGGACGCATGGACATGGTCACGTCAATTTCCACGTTAATCCTGCGTAGCGCTTCCTCCGCGATGCGGTTCATTTCCCGGATATCCAAAAGGCCCAGCCTGTTTTTGGGAATACGTCCAAGCAGGATATTTTCCGCGATAGACAAATCCAGCTCAACGCTGATTTCCTGATAAATCATCGCAATGCCAAGGGTTTCGGCATGCTTGTTGGAGGTAATCGATACCGGTTTGCCGTCGAGGCGGATGGCTCCCGAATAAGTATCGCACGGGTATTCGCCGGAGAGCACCTTCATCAGCGTGGACTTTCCGGCTCCGTTTTCCCCGCATAGCGAAAGGATTTCTCCTCTCTTAAGCTGGATGCTGACATCATTGAGCGCCACTACACCGGGAAACTTTTTGGTGATGCAGTCCATCTCCAGCACATGTTCGCCATTCATCATCTGCACGCTCCTTGCTACGGCTGCTTACTTGAGGCTGACGGCGTTCTTCTCAGCCAGCTCGCGCTTGTACTGGTCCAGAATAACCGCCAGCACCAGCACCACGCCGATCACCAGCTTATGGTAGTTCACGTCGATTTTCATCAAGGTCATGCTGTTGGAAAGCATGCTCATAAACAGCGCGCCCAGCACCGTTCCCAAAATGGTGCCGCGGCCGCCAAAGGTGCTGGTGCCGCCGATGATGCACGCGGCAATGACGTTCATTTCGTAGCCGTCGCCGGAGCCAGGCTGCGCGGAGCCCAGCCGCGAGGCGTAGACCAGGCCGGTCAGGCCAGCCATGATGCCGCAGATGATATACACAGCCACGGTGATTTTGGACAGGTTAATACCCGAAAGCTTCGCGGTATCCCGGTTGCCGCCGATGGCGTAAACCGAGCGGCCAAACGCGGTGCGCTTAAGGATAAAGTGGAACAGGATAGCAATGAGCACCGCAAAGGGCACCACCGCGGGTACGCCCAGCAGACTGGACTGCTCCAGAGCCTTGAAGCCGTCCGGCATGGGATAGACCGACACGCCGAGCGTCGTGATGTAAACCAGGCCGCGCGCGATATACATCATTCCCAGCGTCATGATCATCGGCGGAATTTTAAACCGGACGATGATCAGGCCGTTGACCAAACCGATCAGCATGCCGACCGCCATGCCCACCAAAATCCCCACAAAAACCGGCATACCGTAGTTGACCATCGCAAAGCCCGCGAACACGCCCGAAAGCGCGAGCACCGAACCCACCGACAGGTCCAGCCCGCCCGCGATCAGCACCAACGTCATACCGATGCCGCCCAACAGAATATAGCCGCCCTGACGCATGAAGTTCATTACATTCAGCCACGAAAGGAATTTAGGATTGATAATCTGCACAAAAATAGCGTAGATAATCAAAATGATAATGATGCCGCTTTCAGGCATATCCCAAAATCTGCGCAGAAGCGAGGTTTTCGCAGGTGAATGAGTGCTCTTGGTCTTTGTCATTGGTCGTTCCACCCTTCCATTGCATCCGGTATTGTAATTTTACGTTCCATGGTACGTTCCATGAACAATTTATAGCATATGAAAATCTATTTGTCAACCATTTCATACAAAATTTCATGAAATTGGCGAATTGATACGCCATTCATTTTAAGCCGCACCGTGCGAACCTCAAACCTCACAAGGTTTCTTGACTTTTTCAACATGGCAAAGGTATAATGAAACGGAGTTTCACGTTCCATTTGCACCATGGACAGGCATATGAAGTTTAAGGACTTTTTTCATATTCCGGTTGTAATCAAGAGAGGACAGAAATCAGCATGGCAACCATCAAGGATGTCGCACGCCTGGCAGGCGTTTCACACGGTACGGTATCCAACGTGGTCAACGGCACTAAAACCGTCAACAGCGAAATTGTCAAACGCGTGCAGAGCGCGATCAAGGAATTGCAATACCAGCCCAACGCCAAGGCGAGGAGCCTGCGCATCAGCAAGACCAATCTCATCGGCGTGGTGCTTCCCAACATTACGGACAGGGTATACAGCCAGTTCTACTCCGGCATTGAAAGCATCTTTCAGCAGGCCGGCTATACCATTTTACTTTTTATAACGGAGGATAAGGTCGAAAGGGAGAAGGAGGCGCTCAAAAAGCTGCAGGAGCAACGCGCGGAAGCGATTCTGCTGGTAAGCTGCATGCCGCAGGGCTATAAGCTGATCGACGCCATCCTCGCCTCCGAAACCAAGCTGATTTTTGTGCGCAGAAAACCGGCGGAGGAATGCGGGCGCTGGTACGTCGGGCTGGATGAAGCGGCGCTTCTGCAAAACGTCGTGGAAACGCTGATACAGCAGGGCTACCGCTCCTTCCTGCTGGTGGCGGATAAGGCCATTTACAGCAACGAGGCCGAGGTGATGGCCCGCTTTGATCGCCTGATGGAGACCTGCCCGGCGGAGGACGTCATGGGCACAGCCCAGTCCGCCCAGTTCGGCAAGGGGGATTTTTTCCGCATCTGCGCCGAGGCGCTGGTAAACGGCGGCACACCGGAGGTTATCCTGACGACGGGCACGGAGGCGCTTTCGATGGTAAGGCGCGCGGTCGCCTTTTTCCAAAGCGGCTCCGCCAGGCCGCCCAGGCTGATCTGCTTGGCTGATTTAAGCGACCAGCAAATTTTCGCGCCAGGCCAGGGTATGCTTACCTTTCACGATTTTTACGATCTGGGCCGGTTATGCGCCTCCAAATCCCGGGCGCTGCTCGAATTTAAAGAGGGCCACGGCAGCCTGTCCGAGCTTCTGCCCGCCGTGCAAAAGTGGCGCTCCGCGTCTCCCGTGGCCCGCCGCGCGGAAAGATCCGATATGCCGCTGCGCATATGCCTGCTTGAGGGGCGCGCGGCGGACGCTATGCGCGTCATGGCCTGCCGTTTTACCGGGCTGACCGGCAAGCCCGTGCAGATTCAGACGTTCTCCTACGAGGAGCTGAACCAGCGCATGACGATGCTTGATCCCATGGGCGACTACGACATCGTACAGATTAACCGGCCCTGGCTGAACGAGTGTACCCGCAACCGCTTTCTGGTTGACCTAAGCCCGTATTTTGAGGACAAGCAGCTGGACTATCCCATGGAAATCCTCAACAGCTACGCAATCGCCGACCGCAAGCTGATGGGCATCCCCTATATGCTGGGCGCGCAGCTGTTGTTTTACCGCAAGGATATGTTCAGCAACTTTCAATATCAGCGCCAGTATTACGAGCAATATGAGCAGGAGCTGCGCGTCCCGCGCACGTGGGAGGAATTTGACCAGATCGCGCGCTTCTTTACAAGGCGTTACAACCCCGACAGCCCGTTGGAGTTCGGCGCCGCGCTGGGCGCGGCCGCCACGTTTTCCGTATACAGCTATATCCCGCGTCTTTGGGAGCTGGAGGGCGACGTTTTTGACATGCACGGCAAAATTGTTTTCAACTCCAAAAAAGCCGTTTCCGCGCTGGAACGGCTCAAAAGCGCGCTGGCATACTGTGACCCTGACGCGCTCAAGCTCAACTGGCGCGGACAGGCGCAGAGCTTTTTCAACGGCCAGGCCGCTATGGTCAACATGTACCAATCCCATTTGATGGATTATCAGGCTTATGAGAACTCCCGGATTGTAGGCAAGTTCGGCATTGCCACCATGCCCGGGCCGGCCTCCATCCGCGGCGGCTGGGTGCTGACCATCAACGAAATGTCGGGGCAGGTTGACGACGCCCTCTCCTTTTTACGCTGGTTCGCCTCCTGCGAAAACGTGCTGCCCTATAACCTGCTTGGCGGCTCCAACCCCGGCTGCGCTATGCTTGAGTCGCACGAGATGACCTCGGACTATCCATGGTTCCAGCTGGCGTGCAGTACCCTCGCGCATTCGCGCCCTATGCTCAACGATAACGCGCCTTTACAGCAGGCCACCTTTGAGCGTATCGCGGGCAGGCAGCTGGAAGGCTGCCTGCTGGGCACGGTTTCCGCGCCGGAGGCCGTCGCCGTCATCTCCGAGCAGCTCGCGCTGCTCAGCCCCAAGGTGGATGCGTAATACGCCTCAGCGTGTCAACAAAAGTGCCTCATCTTTTTCCCCAAGCACGGATAACGGCCGAAAACTGCCAGCGCGCCGGCAAAGCCGGGCGATACGAATGCATTTGGAGGGGCATTAGCCCCTTCGAACCACCCCAAGCGAAATTTAAACGCGCCATGCCGTCCGTCTGCCGGTTGCTACGAATTAGCGCCGGGACCTCTGCGGGCGCTGCGGCGCAAGGTTTTAGGACTCCGCTCCTTCACCCCAGCCCTTTGCCGCCATATTAAAAGCGCCCGGGCGCCGTTCTAAACGGCCCCGGGTGCTTTATGCTTTACAGTGCGACGATCTCGCACGCGAAGCCTTCCAAATCCACTGTGACCTCGCTGCCAAGGCCCTCCGAGGGCACGACGCGAACCCTTGCGTTTTCGCCCGTGGGGTTGACCAGCGCCATGTGATAGCCGCCGTCCGTTTCCAGAAGCCTCGCCACAACCGCTGCGCGTTCTTTCCCACGCGTGATTTTTAGTTCATCGATCTGTGGATAACCGTTTAAGCGCAGGAAGCTCAACAGCAGGCGTTCCGTTTCGGCATGCCTTTGTCCGGCATACGCCGCAAACACAAACGCTCCCAGCCAAACCGCCCGTCCCTCACCCAGCCGCCGCTCGGTCAGCGCGGGCGCGCCGTCCTCAAAGGACGCGCAGATCGCAACCTGTTCGCACGGCCTGACCGCCTGGCGGTATTCCGCACCCCGGAACACCTCCTGTCCGTCCTGGCGCGCCACAACCGTTTTCCCCGACTCAAGCGCCTGCACCTCGATGTGCGAAAGCCCAAACAACCGCTTGAGGGCCGAGCCCTGCCGCTCCAGCACTCCGTGCCCATCATACAGGCCGGGGCACGCTTCGCTGACAATCGTGCCGCCCTTAGCGGCAAAGGCCTCCAGCGCATCCATCTCGGCAGCCGAAAACGTCATTGGCGAGGGTAGAAGCAGCGTCCGGATTCCATCCTCATACAAGGTAGCCGCGTCATCCTGATGGGCAAAGGTTACGGGCACGCCGTTTTCATACGCAAGCCGATACAGCCCATGAATTGCCCGGGCATAGCGCTCCTCCTCCCGCCCGGCTGCATAGAACCAGAGCGAGGCCGTTCGGGAAAGATAGATCGCGTTTTGCGCAATAACGCGCCTGGCGCCTGCCATGGCGGGCGTATTCAGCTCCTTGGCGCACCGGCCCGCCGCCAGAGAGCGCTCCGTGTTTTCACCCAGAAAGCCTGTCAGCCCAAAGCCGGGCGATTCCATCCCGGCGGGTTCCGGCGCGTACTGCCAGTAGGTGACGCCCTTGCCGCCTGCCGCGACGGTCAGATAATTCCACAGGCGCACGTCGTCGCCCGTGGGCACCTCGCCGCCCAGATAGCCAGCCTTACCGCCTCCGCCCTGAAGCTCCACCTGATAGAAGGGCTTTTCCCGCGAGGCCGCCGCTACGATTTCGTTGTTGATCATATGGTTAAAGAGCGGGTCGTCGCGCATCAGCCATTTAGGGAAGCACGTCAGGCCAAACACATCCACCTCTCGGGAGAGCAGAAACTCGTCGCCCAGCTCGTTGGCAAGCCCGCCCCTACCGCTTGCGCCCACATAGCCGGAATAGGCCACATGCGACTGAATCCACGTCTCCGGCGCGCCCTCGCGTGCCGCCGTGACGCGCATGCGCATCCAGCGCCTCATATTTTCCAGCCAGAACAGCCGCCAGTCCATCATATCCACGCCCGTGCCCAGGCGCGGTGGCGGCAGCGCCTCACACCAATCCCGGTACCGTCTGAACCACGCGGCGTTCAGCGCGTCCACCGTGCCGTACTTTTTTTGGAGCCACTCGCGGAAACGTTCTGCGGAATGCCCGCAGTAGCAGAGCATATCGCCCCGGTAATCGAACATAGGCTCCAGATGCGGCTCGTTCCACACGTCGATGGCCAGCAGCGCCGAATGACCCGCCACATGGGCGGAGGTTTCGCGGATGAAGCGTAAAACTAGGTTTGCCGCCTCCTCCTTGTCGATGCAAAGCCCGGGCCAGCCTGCGGTGGGCAGGTTGGCGGGCCCGCCGTAGGTTACCCGCTCGCCGGATGCCGTTTGATAATATGCGTCCTCGTTGCCCGCGCGGGTCCAATAGGGCGCGCCCTCGGGAATCAGGTTGATCACAACCCGGAGGCCGTATTCCCCGGCAAGGTTCATCAGCGCGTCCAGTTCATCGAAAGTAAATCTTCCCGGCTCGCGCTCCACATCGTTCCACACCGCCCATAGTTTGACGGTATTAAAGCCAAGCGCACGCATGTTTTCCATATCACGCCGCCAGCAGGCGCGTTCGGGAAAGGGCGGGCGGTAATACTGCGCGCCGAAAAGCATGCCCAGTTTCTTTCTGTTCATGTGGTTATCCCTTCACGGCGCCGGCGGTCATGCCGGTCACCAGGTATTTTTGCATAAAGAAGCCCAGAACGACGATCGGCGTCAGGGTGATGGTGGCGGCGGCGGAGCACTTGCCCCAGTCCACGCTCATCGCGCCCGTAAACCGCGCCACCGCAACGGTAAGCGGATAGGTCTTGATGTTGGTCAGCGTCAACGAGAACAGCAGCTCGTTCCATGAGCTCTGCATTGTCAGGATGACGGCGGAAGCCACGGCCGGCATCAGCATCGGCAGCAGCACCAGAAAGAACGCCTTCATGCGCGAGCATCCCATTTCAGTGGCGGATTCCAGCAGCTCCGCCGGGATATCCTCGATAAAGCCCCGCATCAGCCACGTCACAAAAGGCACGGAAATCGCCATATGCGCGAGGATCGGAGAAATATACAGCCCTGTCCACTGCAATTTATTCAGCATAATATACAGCGGGATGAGGATGGTAATGGAGGGTACAAGCTTGCCCAGCATCATGATATTGCTCAGCCGTATGCCCAGCTTGCTTTTAAACAGCCTGAGGCCGTAGGCCGCCAGCGTTCCCACCAGAATCACCAGCACCGTGGTAGAACCCGCGATAACCAGCGAATTGAGAAAATAGCGCGCAAAATTATCCACGGAGAGCACCCGCTCAAAGTGCGTCCACACAGGGGTGAAAATTAACTCCGGCGGCATTCGCTTGATGTCCAGCGTGCGCCGGAACGCGTTTGAAACCACAATGTAGACTGGGACGACGGCCGCCAGCACCATGACGGCCACCAGCAGGATTCGCAACGCCTTGAAGTACCATTTTGTCTTTACGTTCACGGTTTGCCCCTCCTTTACGATGAGCGCTTGGCGCTGAACCGTGAAAACGGCAGCCCAAACATCACAAACGCCACCGCCATCGCCAGCACGGAAAGCGCCATGGCATATCCCATATCCACATTGGAAAAAGCCTGGTTAAAGGCGTAGATGCTGATGGAAATGCTGCTGTTGTTGGGCCCGCCGCCAGTCAAACCGTAGATCAGGTCGAACACCTTTATCGTGTCCACACCGCTGATGAACAGCACGACCATATACACCTTGCCAAGCAACGGCAACGTGATCTTCCGGAAAGCCCGGAATCCGCCGGCGCCGTCCACATAGGCGGCCTCGTACAGCTCCTGCGGGATGGAGACCAGCCCGGCAGTGAGCACGATGACGTAAAACGGCACCACCTGCCACCAATGCGCGATGATCACGGACAGGAGCGCCGTCGATTCCGCCGTAATGCCCGGGAAGGCGGATACCCCCAGACCCCATTGCCTGAGCACCCAGTACAGAATCCCCTGCGGATCATATATATAGCGCCACATCAGGCTGATGATAATGGGCGAAATCAAAAGCGGCATCGTCACGATCGGCCTGACGAACGCCGCCGCGCGCCGCTTCAGCTGGAAGATCAGCACCGCCGCAAGGGTCCCCAGCAGCATATCCCCCACAATCGCCCCGATGGAAAACTTGACCGTGTTCCATATGCTCTTCATGGCGACAGCGTCGCCAAACATACGCGTATAGTTGTCCAGCCCTACATAATCCGTTGAGACGTCCAGCACGCCCATACCATAGTCAAACAGGCTTAAAAACAGGCCGTAGCCGAGCGGGATCACCATCACAAACACAACCACAAGCAGCGCCGGCAACAGCAAAAGCAGGGGCAGCAAATCCCCCCGTTCCAACGAGAGATAAAAGTTCCTTTGTTTCATACCGTTCACCCCTACATCAGTTTCGCCGCCGGAGGCGGGCGCGCCCATCTCCGGCGGCGATCAGGGTCACTTCATGCCAAGGTCGGTGTCCTTAAGATCTTCCACAATGCGGTTCATAACCTCCGCCGGGTCAACGTCCGTAGAGGCGATCTCGCTCAGGCCCACGATCAGCGCGTCGGACATGGTCTGGATATTATCGCTGACGGGATACATCTTGCCCGTGGCCAGCACATCCATCACGACGGGCAGGAACGGCGTCTTTTCCAGCACCTCAGCGTCCTCGGACAGCGAATTGACCGCGCTGATTTGCTGATTTTCCAGCGTCTGCGCCTTTTCGGTTTCGGGGCTGGTCAGCCACATAAGGAAATTCGCGCTTTCAGCGGGGTCGGGCGAGTTGGCCGCGACGCCCCATACCCAGTAGGCGTTGTTGCCTGCGGCCACGCCGGGGGTTTTGCCGTAGAGGGGCGCATATCCTGCCGTCTCCGTAATGAGGGAAAGCTCGGGATCGGCGTTCTGGTTGAGCAGTCCGCTGATGGTAATGCCGATGGGCGCCACGCCCGTGCGCACGGCCTCGCATACCTCATCATGGTGCCAGGCCAGAATTCCGTCCACACCATACTGGCAAAGCTCATCGTATTTCTGAGCGGCATAGATCCCCGCTTCGCTGTTCAGTGCCAGATTGCCTTCCTCGTCGAAGAAGTCCCCGCCTGATGAAAAGAGCAGCTGCGCGTATACCTGCGTGGAGGCCGTGCCCTGCTTGGCGGGCAGCGCAATGCCGGTGCCCTCGTTTTCCTTAAACCACTTCGCGGCGGCCACCAGCTCGTCCGCGCTGGTGGGAATTTCAAGCCCGGCGCGCTCAAAAGCGGCCTTGTCATAGGTGATAATCAGGGTCTGCGCGTAGGTGGGAAGGCCGTAAAGCTTGCCGTCGTCGCCATAGCAGCCCTCGAGCATGCCCTCGGCGTAGATGCCTAAATCCAGACCCGCCGCCGCGACAAACTTGTCGATGGGCTGCAGATAGCCGTTGGAGATGTACTCCTTCATCCATTTGCAGTCCACCCACACGGCGTCGTAGGTGCTGTCGCCGGGCGCGGACTGGAAAGAAAGAATCTGCTTGGACTTCATGTTGCCGTAGTCCACATCGTCGATGGTGACCTTATCGGCCTCATAGCCCTGAATAAGCTGCTTCTGATAGTCCGCATGCGGGCCTGCCCAGCGCGATACCAGAATGTCCTTGCCCTCGGCGACTGCCTGCGCCCCGGCGCCCAGCGCCAGCACAAGCACCAACAGAACCGCCAGCATTTTCCCGGTGTGTTTCATGATAACTCCTCCTTATTTTCATGCGTATGTACGCACGATTTTCAATTAACCAATAACAACGCGTTCCGCGCCAAGCCCGTGAAGTGCGTCGAGCCATTCCCGCTTCTGACCGTCTGAGGCGTTGGGCTGATCCACCAAGGCCGGCTCCATGCCCAGCTGACCGTTTTTTCCCACGCCCATGCGGTGGTAGGCCATGATCTCGCCGCGCAGGATGGCCGGATAACGGCTAAGCAACGCCGCGATTCCCTCCATATGCTCCCTGTCGTCGTTCACGCCGGGAATCAGCGGCAGACGCAGCACCAGGCGCGCGCCGGCCTCGCACAGCATATCCAGGTTCTTCCTGATTAAAAAATTATCCTGCCCGCAAAGCCGCCTGTGCGTTTCCGGATTGGTCGCCTTATAGTCCATAAGAAACAGATCCACCATTGGCAAAAGCGCCAGATAGTGCTCCGTCGGTGCAAAGCCGCTGGTTTCCATGCACACATGCGTATCTCCTCGACGTTCCAGAAACGCCTTTACAAAGAGAAACTGCAGCATGGGCTCCCCACCCGTTAGCGTTACGCCGCCACTGTCCCCCTCCGCGTCCGCCTTGCCGAAATAGGGCCGGTCGCCCTCGACCTCCGCCCACAGCTCGTCCACCGTGTACCGCCTGCCCACCAGCGACAGGGCGTTATAGCAGCAGCGCTCCACGCACAGGCCGCAGGCCGCGCAACGCTCGCGGTCAATCCGCCTGCCTTTTCCGTTCGATATCTGCGCGCCGTTGGGGCAGGCCGCCGCGCACTCTCCGCAGCCGACGCAGCGCGACGCGTTAAAAAGCAACTGCACGCCCATTTCATAGCTTTCAGGATTATGACACCACTGGCAGCGCAGCGGACAGCCCTTGAAAAACAGCCCGGTGCGCACGCCCGGCCCATCCTGCAAGCACATGTGCTGCACATCGAAGAGAATAGCCGTTTCAGTAGGTCGCACGGTCCACCAGCTCCTGTTGAACGTCGCGCTCCAGCGTAACAAAGCGCGCGCTGAATCCGCCCACGCGGACGATGAGGTCTTGATATTCTTCAGGCCGTTGCATGGCGGCCGCCAGTTCTTCACGTCCGACAACGGTAATCATGGCCTGTCCGCCGCCCTCCGCGAAATATCCGTCGATCACGCCCCAAACCTTCTCACGCGAACCGGCCAGGGTTTCCTTGCTCAGGCGGACGTTTTGCACCATGCCCGCGTGCTCGTCCTGAGGCAGCTTGCGCAGCGAATTAAGCATGGAGGTGATCCCGCGCGTATCGGTACCCGAAGCGGGGTTGTTCGCGTTTGCCATCGGCGTTCCCGCTTTTCGTCCATCAGGCGTCGCGCCTACCCAACGGCCGCAGGTTGTGTTTTGTTGGTTATTGATCGTAACCCCCAAATAGCTGTCCAATCCGACACGCTCCGCCTGCGCCATGATGGTCTGATGCATATAGCCGAAAAGATCGACCATTACATCATCCACCTCCGGCAAATCGTTGCCCCACTTGGGCGCGTCCATCAGCATGCGGTGCACCTTCGCATAGCCCTCAAAGTTATGGCTGAGCGCCTCCATCAGTTCGTCTGCGGTCAGCGTTTTTTCCTCGTACACCAGCTTTTTGATCGCGGCGAGGCTGTTGCCCGCGTTGATGCCTCCGTAAATTTCCAGCGTTCCGCCCAGATAGGCGCATCCGCCGTCAAAAATGCCCTTTCCCCGCTCCAGGCAGCCGTCGTAGAGCATCGTGCACATCATAAACGGATGAATTTTACCCGTCATTTCATACTCGTACTTCTCAAAATCCGCCTGAGCGGCGATGTAGTAGCGAAGCATCTCGCGGTAGTTCGCATAAAACTCATCAAAGCTTTTGCACTGGACAAGCGTGCGGCAGGCTGGACCCTTGCGCCACTGCATGATGGGATCAAAACCGCCGTTTATCGTCATTTCAAGGATTTTCAGAGTATTGAGCGACCCGCTTGGGGTTCCGAAGCTGTAATGGTCCAGCTCAATTTCACCACAGCCCAGCGGCACATAGCGCTCGGCCAGCTCCCGCGTAACGCGGAAAGCCTTTTGTACGGCAGGCACAAGCACGTCGTCGTTATACATCAGTGGGAAGGAGCGCCCTTCCTCCAGCTCCCGCCTTGCGGCGTCCATCACGGCCTGTGGCGTATCCTTGTGAAAGCGCAAAGTAAACTGGGGCAAGACCTCCTTGAACGTGCGCGACGCCTCGATGGCCAGCAGGCAGAAACGGTCCGCGTTTTCAGGGTTGCGCCGCCCATAGCCGCCCACGATGACGCGGCCATCCATCTCGCAATCCAGGCTGTCGATCAGTCGGTAAAAGCTGACCAGCTCGGCAAGCGCCTCTTCATCCGTAATTACGCCCGTATCAATATCGTGTACGTAAAGGTCGCCCAGATAGAGGTCCATCCGCCCGAACTCAAGCTGCGGCACCATCAGGCCATACAGCCAGGTTAGCTGCAAGCCTTCCAGCAGGCTCTGGGGAGCGTGATCCGCAATGGCCAAAAGCGCCCCGCTCAGCCGCTCCATCCACACCCGGCGTTCGCCCGTTCCGGCTTCCCGCGCGGACTGCGCCGCCTGCGGCGCATACCAAAGGCATAGGGACCGGAGCAGTTCCAGCGCCTCCAGCATGCATTGCAGAAGCACGGTGTCGCCGCCTTCTTTTCTGGCGCGCGCCAAGCGCTCCTCCACCTCGCGGCGCAGACCGGGGATGCCGAGGCGGATAAGCTTGTCAAAATCCGGGTATGAGCCCGCCATGCGGTAGATGGGCGACGCGGGCAACGGAAGCACCTTCCAGTGGTCGCTGAAAATCGCCTGCTTAATAGTGGGCGGTGTATTGCGCGCCACCACCGCGGTAGTGCTGCGGGATTTCCAGAAGGTAAGCATGTCATGAACCGCCTCGCGATAGCGCGCATCGCCTGAGGAGCGCTCCAGCCTGGCGACCATCGCGTCCTCATCGATATAGTAACCAAAGCCGCCCGTCTGCTGCTGGATACCCAGACCCACCAGCCCCATTTGCACGCGTCCGGCCAGCAGGTCGCAATCTTCAATCGGATGCAGAACCGCCGGATATTGCGCACGCATGCACGCCAGCTCTATTTGCGCGGGATGGCTGAACGTCCGCATAGCTTCGCGGTATGCTTCCGTAAATTGGATTTCCAGTTGCAAATCCTCACGTGGATGGGCAACCTTAAATTTGTTCATATTTGATTCCTCCATGCTATTTGTGTGTGTGCACAGCTTCGCCAGGCCCACTGGGCCCGCATTTTATCCGTGTGGCAATCCTATGCTCCGTCCGATTTATCTTGCATACATATCATAGCAGGATAGCGCTTTTGATTCTTGTCTTGCAATGACATAATAATTGTTGTATATTGATATTTAAACAGGAGGGATGGCGCTTGCTTACCTATACGCTTAGCGAATTTACCAATAACCGCCAGCACTACGCTAGCATAATCGAAAATCCCGAGCAGCTTTTAACCGCGCACACTCACGATTATTTTGAGCTGACGCTGGTGCGGTCCGGCGCGTGTATCCATCATATCAACGGTGATGAAATCCCGCTGCAAACGGCCGTTCTGTCCCTGATCCGCCCGCAGGATTACCACTGGTACGAGCCGTCCACCCATAACTTTCAGCTGATTAACGTCATCGTGCCACGCACCACCATCAACGCCATGTTCGCCTACCTTGGCAATGGCTTTGAGTCCTCGCGCCTTTTGGACACGCCCCTGCCGCCGACCACCCAGATGAGCATGTCCGACTTTCAAAGCGTGCAAAACGAGCTGAAGCAACTGATATTATACAAGAACGTATTGGGCCAGAAAGCCGACGCGCTGTTTCACATCACCATTCTCAACATCATCACCCGCCAGTTTCCCATGACGCTGGCGCATACGCATACCGATGTGCCTATCTGGCTGCAATGGCTGCTGTTGGAAATGCAAAAGCGGGAAAATTTTGTAGAGGGTCTGCCTGCCATGCACCGCTTGGCCGACAAATCGCAAGAGCACATCTGCCGCTGCTGCCGCAAATTTCTAAAGCGCTCGCCAACGCAGGTTGTAAACGAAATTCGGCTTAGGCACGCCGCCCGGATGCTTGTTGAGGACGAACGAAGCATTATCGACGTATGCCACGAGACAGGCTTTGAAAACCTGAGCAATTTCTATCATCTGTTCAAAAAACAATTTGGTACGTCGCCCAAGTTGTTTCAGCAGGCGGGTGATCTGGCGCCCCTGGAGGCATACACGCTGGCCGACGCGATCTTTCCAAACGCGCTGCCCATCGCGCCGCCTCCGGCTACGATCAGCCCGATGCGAAAGAAAGGGTGATGCAAAGGTTTGAAATCGTGCAAAAAGACCGCTGCTCGTTTAAGTTCAGCGGCCTAATCGACGGCAATCGTACTTTTTCCTAAATTTTATATTGATAAAAACCCTTCGTCTCCCGCTCAAACCGTCACAAGGTTCACGCCCCTGCCGCGATATGCTTCCGCGATGGAAGCATCCAGCGCATTGTCCGTGATAATGCAATCCACCTCGCTGGCAGAAACGTATGAAATCAGGGAATGCTTCCGAAATTTTTCCGAATGCGCGAGAATCACCGATTTTTCCGCATGGGTTACCAGCTGCGCGTCAAAGCGCACGGTATCCATGTCCATCGCCATAACTCCGTCGCTGAGCGATATGGCGTCCGCGCCAACAAAACAATAGTCAAATCGCAAACCTTTCAGCGCTAGTTCGCTCAGATATCCGACAAAGTCCTTGCGGTCAGAACGGTATTGACCGCCTATCATTTGCAGATTGCTCTGGACCGGATGAAGAATCTCAAGGTTGATCAATGAATTGGTAAAAATAACGATATTTGTGATCTCCTGATTCCGAATCCGTTCGCCCAACGCAATGGCAAAGTGTTGCAATGTGGTTCCCGCTTCCAGAAACACAACCTGGTTGCTCTTTACCAAACTGCTTGCATATTTCGCTATGGCGATCTTTTCTTCCGCATGATCGTTACGGAGAGTGTCAAACGAATAGGTGCTCTCGCCAGGCGGTAGCCTTCTTAGTCCGCCGCGCGTGCGCTCTGCCCTGTTTTCCTCCGCAAGAAGAACACACAGCCTGCGCGCTGTAGGCAACGAGATTTCCAGACGCTGGGCAATCTCGGCCACGCTTACCGTATCCGAAGCCAGAAGCATATCCATAACTTTGCTCTTTCTCTGATCAATTTTATACATTGCGGGCTTCCTTTCTGCCTGGATTAATCCCTTTCATATGATAACCATTTTTATCATCAATGTCAATCGTGTGATCAATTATTTTTCCGATTATGTTCCCAATTTATAATATTCTATATAGAGTCCGAAAATGTCCGTCGTCTTTTATTGCCTATTTCGATCATTATTTAATCCCATATTGATCACTATTCCGATGTTTTTCAATTATTTAATGAAAATATGAGCAAAATGTATTGACTTTTGAAAAATAAGTGGTACAATACACACGAATTCAGGAAGCGGACGCAAAACATTTTTGATCGAAATATGATCGTTTAAGGTCATATTCACCGGTCGCCGAAATCAATTGACGGGTTGGGTGAAGTGCATGAAAACCAGTGTACAGGTTCCCTTCTTTGAGGTGGGTGTAAAAAATTACCTTTTCGGTGATGATGTGCTGAAGCTTGCCAACGCCGCCGATAAAGCCTCGAAACGCTATGATATCGACGTTCTGTTTATCGCCCCCTATACAGAGCTTCGCCGCATCGCGGAACAGACGGAAAGAATCATTGTACTGGCGCCTTACATGGACACGCTCTATCCGGGCAGGGGTATGGCCGACGTGCTGCCGGAGGCCGTCAGGGCGGCCGGGGCAAAGGGCGTAGTGGTCAACCACTGCGAGCGTCCCATGACGCTTACCGCCATCCGCAGGACCATTGAGCGCGCCAACGAGCTTGATCTGCTCACCTTCGCATGCGCAGATACCCTCGCGGAGGCAAAGGCCATCGCCCAGTTTCATCCCGACATCATCAATCCCGAGCCAACGGAGCTGATCGGTACCGGCAAAAGCAGCGACATGTCCTTTGTGCATGCCTCGATTCAATCCATCAAGTCCATCTATTCCGATATTCTGGTGGAGCAGGCAGCTGGCATCGTGAACGGCGCTCAGGTTTACGAACTGATCATGGCGGGAGCCGAGGCCGTCGGCGCGGCGTCGGGCGTGTGTGCATCCGACGACCCCTGCGCCACGTTGGAGGATATGATCCGCTGTGTCAGGCTGGCGAAGGACGATCTGCAACATAGAAAGCCCGTTTATGGAATTTGTTAATATGATTCGTATAAGGGGGAAACACTTATGAAGGCAATCAGGGAATCCTTTAAAGTCAAATCGTTGGGAATGCGTCCGACCTTCCATACAATAACGCAGCAGGTACAGGATATTCTTTCCCGTTCCGGGGTAAAGTGCGGCGTCTGCGTGGTCTACTCCCATCATACCACATGCTCTGTCATGACGCAGGAATGTTCCTTTG
The DNA here is from genome assembly GCA_023411375.1 of Bacillota bacterium. Lineage (GTDB taxonomy): Bacteria > Bacillota > Clostridia > Christensenellales > Aristaeellaceae > Limiplasma. The sequence continues at coordinate 403,683 of JAEYOW010000010.1, forward strand.
ATATGGCTTATTCCGGTTTGGAATTTTTACAGCAGGATCTGGTGGACGTGATGGAAACGTTAATTCCTACCTGCCGCAGGGAGGGCCAATACATGCATCCTGGCCCGGAGCTGACGAAATTCTCAGCCCTTCATGGAGAGGATAAGCCGCAGACGCTCAATACCGACGCGCACCTGCGTTCGGCGCTACTCGGCCGTAGCGAATCCGTCGTCGTCGTCGACGGAAAACTGGATTTGGGGAAATTCGGGCATATTTACTTTGTGGATTTTGACCAGACCTGTGCGAGAGAGCGTGAGGTTCAGGTGCAAATTCTCGGCGAGTAACGCACCCGGGTCAGGAGGCTATTAAAGTGAAGTATCTTTTGACGCTGGACGTGGGCACAACCGCAGTAAAGGCCGGCTTGTTTTCCCAAACGCTTGAGGCGCTCGCTTTCCGAATTCGTGAATACTCCCTTTTAACGCCGAAGCCGGATTGCGTCGAGCTTGAACCCGAATGCTACTGGCAAAACGCATGTTCCGTCATCCGTGAGGTGCTCGCGGATTCCGGTGTGGACGCGGGCGACGTGCTGTGCGTGACCTGTACCACGCAGGGGGAAACGCTGATTCCAGTTGGCGCGGAGGGACAGGCCCTTCACAACGCGGTGGTCTGGCTGGATTCCCGCGCAAAGGAAGATGCGCAATGGATAGCCGGGCGCGTAGACCCGCTTAGGCTTTACCAAAAAACAGGCTTGCCTGAAGTAAACGCCTTTACGCCACTTGCAAAGCTGCTTTGGTTCAAGCGCTGCGAGCCCGTGATTTATGCGGTGGCGGAAAAATTTCTGCTTCTGGAAGATTACCTGATTTTCCGGCTTACCGGCCGCTTTGTCACCAATCCCGCGCTGATGTGCACCACCGGCTATTTTGATATTCAAAACGACTGTCTTTGGACCGAAATGCTGGAAGCATGCGGGTTAGACGCCGGCAAACTCCCGCAGGTGCTTCCCTGCGCAACGGCCGTCGGCACGCTAAAGCCTTCCGCCGCGGTAGCAACGGGCTTGCCGGCGTCCGTGCTGGTTACAACCGGCGCAATGGATCAGGTTGCCTCCGCGCTTGGTTCCGGCAATCTGACCGAGGGAATCGTCACGGAGACGACGGGCACCTGTCAGGCCGTGGCTGCGACGGTGGAAAAGGCTTTTTTTCCGGCCCTTTCTCCAGTGACGTACTACAGTCATGCCGTCAAAGGAAAACTTTTGAAGATCGTCATCAACCAAACGGCGGGCATCGCCTACAAGTGGTTTCGCGACGAATTTTGCCTGGACCTAATCCGCGACGGCCAGGATGCCTTTGCGCTGATGGACGGTTTGGCCGCGCGCGAGCCGGCGATGAGCAGGGGACTTTCCCTGTTTCCTCATATGACCGGCATGCAGTTCCCTCTGACGGACGAAAACATCCGCGGTGCGTTTGTTGGCGTTAGCCTGAGCACCGGACGCGGCTGCTTCATCCGCGCCATCATGGAAGGCGTCGGCTTCATGCTCAGGGAGAGCATGGAGCAGATGCGCCTGACGCCGACCCGCGTCATTTCCTTGGGCGGAGGTGCGAAGAGCGCCGTATGGGGGCAGATCAAGGCCAGCGTTTGCAACGTGGATGTGCTTACACTTCGCAACGGCGAGTCAACCTCTCTTGGGGCCGCCATGCTGGGAGGCTGCGCTGTGGGTGTTTTTTCCAATTTGGAATCCGCCTGCGAGCATCTAACCATTCAAAGCTCCCTTTCCCCCATTCCGGCTGACAAAGAGGCGTACGAGAAAGGCTATGCGAGGTATCTGCGCATGTACGGGCGGCTTGCTCCGCTTTTTCAAACAACCAAGGAGGAGTGATCATGGCGATAGAAGCGAGAAAACCAAGGCTGGCGCTATTGGGGTTGATGACGGATGGCTACGAGGCAACCTTCCCCGGCATTATCGAAAGGCAAACGAAGTATGCGCGGGAGCTGGTCACCACCATATCGCAGGTGGCGGATGTCTCGTTTGACGGCATCGGCCTCAACCGGCAAAGTATTGAAACCCTTGTGGCCGGCTACAACGCGGCGAATCTGGACGGGATGGTGATTGTCCTGCTGGCCTATTCCCAGGGCGCCTACCTCACCCGCGCGCTGGAAAACAACCGCCTGCCGCTGGCCCTGGCCGTCGTCCAGCCGGATCAGGAGGTTGGGGACGACTGGGTGGAACTGGATTTGACCGTCAACCAGGGCATTCACGGCGCACAGGACAATGCCAACATCATCAACAAAAGCGGCGTTCCCTGCCAGTTCTTTGCCGGCAACCGTCACGAGGGACGCTTCATCGAATTTATTGAGGATTTTGCAAAGGCATGCTATGCGCGAGCAACGCTCAAGGGCATGCGCACCGCCGCCTTTTCGCGAATGTGCGGCATGGGCGATATCCTGACCGACGAGTTCGCCTTTACCCGGATCATCGGCCCAGAGGTATGCCATGATACGATCGGCTCCATCGCGTCCAGAATGCAATCTGTCAGCGCGGAGGCGATCGACGCGCAAATCGAGAAGGACCGGAGCATTCACGCCGTGGACGAGAGGCTGAGCTACAAAGCCCATGCCGAGGCCGTTCGGATGTATCTTGCTTTTCAAGCGTATTTGAAAGACAGGGGATACGATGCGTTTACAGCGCACTTCGATCAGTTTGCGGATGACGGCCGCTTCAAGCAGCTTCCGCTGTACGCGGCCTCCAACCTACTGGCCGAGGGATATGGCTACGCGGCTGAGGGGGATTATATGTGCGCGAGCATGGTCGCCGCCGCCGGCGCGCTTGCCGACCGCGACGCCAACTTCACCGAGATGTACGCGATGGATTTTGCCAAGAAAGCCATCATTTTCTGCCACGCGGGCGAAGGAAACTGGGCGACGCACCGCAAGGATCACAAGGTGCGCCTGATCGACCGCTACCTGGGCGAAGGCGGGCTTGGCAATCCCCCCACTCACATTTTTACGCCCCAGCCGGGCCGTGCCACGCTTACCTCGCTTGTCTACGCGGGAGAAGGCAAGTTCCGTCTGGTTCTGGCTATGGGTGACATTTTGCCCAAAGCGGACCTGACCGGCTGCGAGATGCCCTACTTCTTCTGGCGACCGGATTCCGGCATCGAGCCCTGCGTGGAGGCATGGCTTAAAAACGGCGGAACCCATCATGAAGTAATTAACCTTGGAGACGTACGCAGCCGGTGGCGCATGCTCTGCGCCATGCTGGGCGTTGAATTTGTCGAGGTGTAAAACAACAAAGGAGGGAGCCCCAATGGTTATACATGGAACCATCGAAATCCAGTCGGAGGCAAGGCCGACGTTTCATGACGTGACGGACAGCGTTAGCGCGCTCGTCAGGGATTCCGGCATACAAAACGGGGTTGTGGTCGTTTATTCACAGCATACCACCTGCTCCGTGCTCATCCAGGAGCAATCGGACGACGTGAACTTTTACGGTACGCAGCTTGTTCTTCAGGACCTGGTCAACGGCCTGAGCAAGCTTTTTCCCACCTGCGAGACGGAAGGCCAGTACGGCCATCCCGGCCCGAAGCACATCGAAATCGCAAAGCGGGAGCGAGGCGAGGAGGCATGGTGGAGCCTCAATACCGACGCTCACCTGCGTTCCGTTACCCTGGGTCGATCGGAAAGCATTCCTCTGCTGGACGGTTCCATGGCGCTGGGCGAATTCGGACGTATCTACTTTGCCGATTTTGATCAGGTGCGCGCCAGGCCGCGTATCGCTCGCGTCACGATCGTTGGCGATTAAACGCAACGGACTCACTGCATCAGCCGATGCATGAAATAAACACATGGAAGGAAGGGTCAAACATGAAAAAGGTACTATCTTGGATTCTGTTGGTCATGATGCTGGTTGGCATGCTGGGTCTCAGCTCCTGCGCGATGGCGGAGGATTCCAAGCTTTTGCTCTGGGTATCCGGTGCGATCGTATCAGATTCCGACCAGAAGCTGCCCCAGGAACAGTGGATCATCAGCGAGCTCGCCGCCAAGTTCGAGGCGGAAAACCCCGGAGTTGAGATTGAAATCGCTCTGTTCCCCGATCAAATTGCCATGACTCAAATGTTTAAGGCCGCCGCTTCCGGGGCCGACGCCCCCGACATCGTCAACGTCTGGGCTGGACAGCAGTTATTTGAACTGAAGGATATCCTCGTTGACATCACAGACATGGTTCCCCAGGCGGATAAGGATAACATCCTCGGTTGGGATATCATGAGCTTGGATTTCAAGGAAGGCAACCCGATTTTGGGCTACCCCACCTCCGGCAACGAGGTTTGCGGCCTGTTCTACAACCGTCAGGTGCTGGCCGCCTGCGGCCTGGATTACGACGCGAATCCGCCCGCGAACGTCGAACAGCTCATGAAGGATATGGAAGCGATCAAACAGGCCGGGTATCTGCCCCTTGCCGCGGCGGACGCCGGCTGGGGCGAGGCCTTCTTCACCGTGTACGCCACCTGGTGGGTGCAGACCTCCGGCAGCGAGCGCGTCGCCTCCAACAGTCAGGGCATTACCAAGTTTGCCGACGACGAGGGCTTCCTTACCGCCATGCAGACGGCTGTTGACATGTACAACAAGGGCTATATCAACGTCGATTACGCGACCATTCCCGCCGCCATGGACCTCTTCCTGGACGGCACGGCGGCCTTCATGGCCACCGGCAACTGGAACACCGGCGACGCGGCCGCTACCCTCGGTGAGGAAAACGTCGGTTTTCTCTGCCCGCCTGATATTTCCGAAGCCGCGACCGTCAAGAATACCTGTATCGGCGGCCCCGGCCAGGTTCTCGCGGTTTCCAAGACCTCAAAGAACCCCGAGCTGGCGGTGCAGTTCCTCTCCTTTATTTCCAGCAAGGAGAACCTTACCCAGCTCATCAACCGTCAATCCAAGCTGGCTCTGCGCAGCGACATCGTCGCAGCCGATCTTGGCATCGGTGAGGAAGGCATCTGGAAGCAGGAGTTTGACGCCGCGCTCAATTACGTGTTCTGGGCCGACAACTCCATGGTTCCCGATGTGAATGCGGAGCTGCAAAAGCTCAGCCCGTTGGCGCTTACCGGCAAAATGACCGTCGCGGAGCTTGCCGAGGCGCTCGACAAAAAGGCGGCCGAAGCCGCGGCGCAATAACCCCCCCTCGCGGCGCGCGGCGAGCCGCGCGCCGCATCTGAAACGAGGTGTTATCGCATGATAAACACGCATCCAATGCGTCTTAGGCGCCAGCAAGCCAGGCAGGGGTGGCTTTCCGTGCTGCCGGCACTGCTGGTGGTGCTGGCGATCAGAGGCTATCCGCTGGTCTTCGGTTTTTTCAAAAGCTTCACGGACTGGAACGGTATCGGCGCGGGCAACTGGATCGGCCTGGAGAATTATCTCAATATCCTTGCCAGCGTGGAGTTCTGGGTCTTGCTCAAAAACAACTTTATTATCCTTATCTTCATCCCCATTCAGCTTGTGATCGGCTTGGTGGTCGCCGTGCTGCTTTATGAGGAGGTGCGGGGCTGGAAGTTCTTTCGCGTGGTCTACTACGTCCCCCAGATCGTTTCCTCCCTCGTGATCGGTTATCTCTTTTCTGTGTTTTTCAGCTATAACGGGCCCGTAAACAATGTGCTTGGCCAGATTGGCCTTGGCGCGCTGAAAACCGAGTGGCTGGGCAATGCCGATACCGCCATGGCGATCATCATTTTCTGCCTGGTATGGATCAACATCGGCTGGCAGGCAATGCTGGGTCTGGGCGGGCTGTCCGCCGTTCCCCCAAGCGTGTTTGAGGCCGCCCAGTTGGACGGCGCGGGCTTTTGGCGACGTTTCTTTTCCATCACTTTTCCAATGCTCGGCCGCACTATTGAGTACTCGTGCATCATCTCCGTGATCTGGGTATTCACGGGCATCTTCCCCTATATCTTCTCCATGACCAAGGGCGGCCCGGGCTACAGCACCACCACCATCGACTACATGATTTATCTTAAATCCTTTGGCACGGTCAGCAAGCCCGGATATGCCTGCGCGCTGGCGATGATCCTGCTGGTGATCGTCATGGTGTTCACAGTCATCCAGATGCGCGTATCCAACCGCACAAACGATTGGGGGCAGTGAGCATGAGAAAAGGAGTCAGCAGGAATCGCCTGATCAACGCAACGATCTTTTTGGTGATGCTAATCGCCGCCATTTCGTTTCTGTTTCCCATTTATTATATGGGCGTCAACGGCTTCAAAACAAGGGCGGAATACCGGGCCGACCCATTCGGTCTGCCCGCCCAGTGGAACCTGAACAACTTCGAACTGCTGATCGGCAACTTCAAAATCCTGGACAGCTTCAAAAACACGTTTATCATCGCTTCCAGCAGCGTGCTGATTACGTTGATCATCAGCATTTTCGCAAGCTATGCGTTTGCGAAAATGCGGTTCAAGGGCCGGTCGTTCGTCTACCTGTTCCTGATTTCTACAATGTTTATTCCCGCGCAGGTGACGATGATCCCCCTGTATTACCTGATGAGCGACCTTCACCTCACAAACCAGCTGACATCGGTTATCCTCACCTATGTCGCCACAACGCTCCCCGGCACCATTCTGCTGATGACCACAAGCTTTATGGGCATTAGCGATGAAATGATCGAGGCCTCGGTTATCGACGGGGCGGGTTATTTCTCCATTGTGCGCCACGTGATCGTTCCCATGGGAACGGCGGTAATCGCCATCAACGTCATCTTCAACTTTTTGTCGGCCAGCAACGACCTTTTCACGCCTATGATTCTGTTGCAAAAATTTGAAAAGCGAACGCTCATGGTCGCCCTGTCCGCCATCATGGCACCCCGCAACGCGGACCCGGCGTATCAGCAAGCCGGCCTGCTGCTAAGCTCGCTGCCGTCGCTGATGATTTACATCGTGTTCAGCAGGTTTATCGTCAAGGGAATCACGGTTGGTTCCATTAAATAAGCAAGAAAAGAGGGAAACCCATGAAAATCGGGATTATTGGAGCCGGCAGCGGCATCTTCTCGCTCAACCTGATCAAGGACCTGTGCCTCACCCCCAATCTGCACGACGCGACCATCTGCTTTATGGATATCGACCAGGAGCGGCTGGACGCAGCCTTTGCCCTGTGCAACCGTTACTCTCAGGAAGTTGGCATGAAGCTTGATATCGTTAAGACGCTTGATCGTGAGGAATGCCTGAGGAATGCGGATTTTGTCATCTGCACAGCGCTGATCGGCGGCTACAAGGGCTGGAAGGAAGGCTGGGAACTTGGAAAGAAGTGGGGATTCCGGTGGGGCGGCAGTCTGCACATTATGCATGACGAGGCATTTTGGATTAACTTCTACCAAATTCGCTTCATGGAGGAGGTACTTCTGGACATCCAGCGCATCTGCCCGGACGCCTGGCTTTTGATGGTGTCCAATCCTGTGCTGGCCGGCACCACTTATCTTAAGCGCAAATATCCGGAAGCCAAGTTTGTCGGCCTGTGCCACGGCTATTCCGGCATTTACAATCTAGCTGACCGCCTGAAGCTCGATCCTGATAAGATGAGTTTCCAGATTCCCGGCGTCAACCATTTTGTCTGGCTCAACCGCTTTCACTACGATGGCAAGGACGCTTTCCCGATGGTCGATAAGTGGGTGCGCGAGCATTCGGAGGAATACTTCAAGACCTGTAAGTTCTCCGATGGCACAGGCCCCAAGATCGTGGATATGTACAAGCGCTACGGCGTTTTTCCGATCGGCGATACGGGCAACCCCGGCGGCGGCGCGTGGGGCTGGTTCTACCACACCGACAGCCAAGTGGAAAAGACCTGGAACGAGGATCCCGATACGTGGTTTAAGAACTATTTTGAGGAGAGCACCACCAACTTCGAAAAGATCAAAAAAGCCGCTTACGACCCCGATGTAAAAGCTGCCGACCTGGTAGGGCGCGAGGCGTCCCGCGAGCAGATCGTGAAGCTGATCGAATCCATTCATTGTGATATCGAACGGGTGCTGATCGTCAACGTACTCAACGACCGGCTGTCCGTACCCGGCCTGCCTCAGGATTTTGAGGTAGAAATTCCGGCGCTGGTCAGCGCGCGCGGCATTCAGCCGATAGCAACCGAGCCCCTGCCCAAGCCCATCCTGGCCTACATCTACCGCGACCGCATCGCACCTGTGGAAATGGAGCTGGAGGCCATTCGCACACATAGCAAGGATCTGCTGGTGGACCTGGTCATGATGGACCCGTTCTGCACAAGCCGCGCACAAGCCGAGGGACTTGTGAACGACATCTTCAACCTGCCCTACCACACCGAGATGAAGGCGTGGTTCGAGGAGGAAGCATAAGACCCAAAGACCAGGCCGGCGCACCATCATTGGCGCGCCGGCCGGATTTTATTCCGCTATACCCTGTCAAAGTTTGGACGCCGTTTCACATCCGCGCCGCCCTCCCGACGGTACAGGTGGCAAAAGGCTGTTGAACGTGGCGGGCATGGGAGAAATTTTACAGCATGGATTACACACGCCTTTTCGTTGATATCACAACAGCGTTTGATACATCGCGCGGAAAGGGCTGGTTTTTCTGGATAAGTACTGTAAGCGTACACACCCTTTTGTTTTTTGGGGATGCCTGGTGTTAAGCATATGGTGTCCGTTTATGCTGGCGGCTTTCATAACCGGAACGATTTCAATGTTGCCGTTTACCGGTTTTGAACTCGTATTAACTTTCATTGGCGGGATAACGATACCATCTAGTGCCATCTTGCTTCCGCTTGAAACAATCAAGCGCTGGAAGCAGAAAATCACAATCACCGGGGACGGCGTGGCTTATTATCTTAACAAAAAAAATCAGGAATTTATCGCATGGGGCGACGTCCGCCGCATTTTTACCTTCCAGGTTCATACGGCGCCGCGCTTTTTGGTGATTTCATCCAATGAATTCATTTCCGCGGACTCCGCATACAAAAAAGGCAACCAGTTTGTTGATGGCCACTGTCAGGTTCTTCTTTTGCAGTTTACACGCAAGCTTGCCAACGTCGTTCAACAGGCCAAGGATTTGGGATATATTTCGTGTGACTTTGAAAGCTTAGTATAGTGCCGCTTTTCCCTTTAACCGGCGCTTGATTTGCTTCACCGGCATAAATAAAGCGAGCGCATTAGCACCGTCTTGGCGGTAGATCATTGATTTACGTTCGCAGCTTATCGTTGCCGCGCCCGCTTTGAATCAAAGGCAAGCAAAAAATCCTCGCCAAGGATGATAACGAATCCGCAAAGCTTAACATCGCGGGCAAACAGCAAGACGCGGCTTGATGCAATCAAAGCCGCGTCTGATGAAAAAATCCAACTTTCAACGACCGTATCACCGTAATAGATAAGACAGACATCAGGGATACAATCACGCTGGCGTCTGTCTTAGGTGATGCTGGCTGGGGTAGCAGGATTTGAACCTACGAATGCGGGAGTCAAAGTCCCGTGCCTTACCGCTTGGCGATACCCCAATGGGGAAAAAAATGGGGTGAGTGGTGGGGTTCGAACCCACGACATCCAGAGCCACAATCTGGCGCTCTACCACTGAACTACACCCACCATATTTGGCGCGCCTGAAGGGATTCGAACCCCCGACCCACGGCTTAGAAGGCCGTTGCTCTATCCAACTGAGCTACAGGCGCATCTCGCGCGGCGCTTAGGGTGGATCCTCAGGCTACCCGCTGACAAGACAGAATTGTAGCATATTTCGGTTTTTCTGTCAACCGCTTCGCGCGGTCATTTTTTAATTTTCACATACTTTTCTCCAACGCATCCATCTGCCGTTTCTTCGTTACATTTCGTGGCGATTGTATATCCTCAAAGCATAAAAGCTATGCTATACTATATTTGTACAGTACATACGAAAGGGTGGTCGGATGAAAGCGCTGATCCTTTCCTGTAATACCGGGCAGGGGCATAACACGGCGGGCCGGGCGGTTCTGGAGGAACTGCACGGCCGGGGTATTGCCGCCGAAATGCATGACGCGCTGGCATTCGGCGGCAAAAAAACCTCCGCCGTCGTAAGCGGCGGCTACGTAAAAATCACACAGCAAAATCCGCGCCTATTCGGCGGCCTATACCGGGCGGGTACGCTGATCTCCAATCCGCGCCTAAAAAGCCCCGTTTACTATGCCAACGCCCTCTACGCAGCCAAGCTGGAGGATTTCATCGTTCAAAACGGCTTTGACACCATCTTAAGCCCGCATCTATTTCCCGCTGAAGCGCTGACCTTTCTGCGCAAAAAGCGCGGCCTGCGGGTCAAAAGCTATGGCATCGCGACGGATTACACCTGCTCGCCCTTTTGGGAGGAAACGGACGTCGACATATTCTTCATTCCCCACCGCTCGCTGCGCGCGGAGTATGAGGGCAAAGGCTTTGCCCCCTCGCGGTTGGTGGAAACAGGCATTCCGGTTTCCAAAGCTTTCCGCGAAAAAAAGCCCATGCGGGAAGCACGTGACCTGTTAAAGCTGCCGCAGGAGCTTCCGCTTTACCTCGTCATGAGCGGCAGCATGGGCTTTGGCGATGTGCCGGATATTGTAGCCCATCTACTTTCGCTGGGCGGCGAAAGGCTGCGTGTGCTGGTGCTGACAGGCCATAACGACCGTCTGACGGAGCGGCTTGGCGCGCGCTTCGGCGTCGATTCCCGCGTGATGCCGGTTGGCTATACCAAAAAGGTAGCCCTGTATATGGACGCATGCAACGTAACCCTCACCAAGCCCGGCGGCCTTACCAGCACGGAGGCGGCAGTTAAAAATATTCCCTTTGTGCATACTGCGCCCATCCCTGGCTGCGAAACCATCAACGCGCAATTTTTGGGCGGCCTCGGCGTCTCCATCCCAACGGGCACCCCGCTGGAAAGCGCGCGGGCCGCGGTCTTGCTGAATACGGACGCAAGCCTGCGGGAGCGGCAGCTCGACAGCCAGCGGGCGCAGATCAACGCCCGCGCCGCGCAGGATATTGTGGATTATCTGATTATGAACGCAGACGATTAACGCAATCCGCCATGGCCGGCGGCCACAGCGGATTGCTGTAATTTATGAAAGGAGGATCGTTTATGTTCTGGGAGCAGCTATTTTTTCTCCTTTTTTCCTTCCTGCTTGGAACCGTTTTGTTCAGCTATCATCTTCCATTATGGCTTAAACACGTGGATATCGTTTCAAACAGCTCGGACCATAATCCAGGCACATCCAACGCGTTTCGTCTGGCGGGCGTGCCGGTAGGCGTCCTGTGCCTGATTTTTGACTTGGGCAAGGGCTTCCTGCCCGTGTGGTTGTCCATCCGCACGCTCGGCCCTCTCTTTCCCATGCTTCCGCTGGTCATGCTGGGGCCAGTGCTTGGCCATGCCATTTCGCCGTGGTATTCCTTTCGCGGGGGCAAGGCCATCGCCGCGGCCTTCGGCGTGCTAATCGGGTTGCTGCCCTACAGCAATGCCGTATGGGTGCTGGTTTTCTGGTATCTTTTCTTTTCCTTGGTTGTGGTGATTCACCCGAATGAGCGAAGAAGCGTAATCACCTTTCTTTTCTTCGCGCTATGCTGCGCGGGCGGCGCTTTCATTACCCGTCGCTTCATACTCGCCGTCGGCTGCGCGCTGGTGGCCGCCGTTCCCATCCACAAAAACTACGTGGACATCCGCCGCGCCGAAAGCGAGTTGCGCCGCATTCCCTTTCAGCAGGCAGACAGCAAACCTGAGCCCAGGTCCAGCGAGCGTTGATCACTCCGACAAAAAGGCGTCGATCAGCCCGCACGCCTCTTCAACCGGTTCCCGGGCCATATCCAACCAGCGGATGCTCTGATCTCTTCGAAACCATGTCATTTGACGCTTGGCAAACTGTTTAATTGCGTTGGCGAGCAGCGTCGTCATTTCCTCCCGCGTTTCAATTTCCCGCAACAGGTATTGCGTAATCATTCGGTATTCCAAACCGAGCTTTTTCAAAAAATCAACGCTGACGCCCGCGTTCAGCAGGCCGCGCACCTCCTCGATCATCCCCTCGGCAAGGCGTCTTTCCAGGCGTTCGTCGATACGCGCGCGCAAAACCTCACGCTCCCATGTTACACCCAGGCGCAGGGTATGGTACCGCGGTTCCTTGCCCGGCGTCACGTCGTCGCCATCATGCAGTTTTTCAAGCATACGCATAACGCGGTTGCGGTTTTTCGGTTCTACATCGGTTGCGGGAACCGCTTCTTGAAGCATTTCATACAAGCGCTCCGTGCTCAGCCTTTCAAGCTCCTCGCGGTAGGCAAGATCCGGCATTTTATTGGAAAGCACGTAACCGTCGGCGACCGAGGCCACGTACAGCCCGGTACCTCCAACCAAAAAGGGCAATTTCCCCCGCGCAACAATGCCGTCGATGGCTTCGTAGGCCATGCGCTGAAAATCAGCCATGGAAAAAAAATCGCCCGCATCGCAAATGTCAATCAGGTGGTGGGGAACATCCCGCATTTCCTCCGGCGTAATCTTTCCGCTTCCCAGATCAAGCCCGCGAAATACCTGCCGTGAATCCGCCGATACGATCTCACCGCCGTACCGTCTTGCCAGCTCAACCCCCAACCCGCTCTTCCCGGATGCGTTCGTTCCCGCGATTACCACAAGCTTCGGCAGCCTCCGCATGGTTCGTCCTCCCGTTCGTCGGTTATTTTTCCCGCTGATAAGCCATGCGGGGCGTGCCGTCCTCCATCCAAACGGTTCCGCAGCGCTCAAAGCCGTTACGCTCAAACGCGCGCTGCATAGGCAGGTTATCCGCGTGCGTATCCCCCCTGAGGTTGCCCGTGCGTTCAAACGCCCATCTGATGATCTCATCCGTCATGCCGCCGCGCTCTCCACTGGAAGCCACGCGGTGCAACGTACCATAAGGCCGGTCGTTTTTCCACGCCCCGTCGATCACGGCATAGGTCGGCTCTTCTCCCTCCAGCAGCACAAAGGTGGCCAGCATGCGGCCGTCCTCCTCGCAAACGTAGCTCTGGCCCAGCCCGATATCCCGCTCAATTAGCTCCCGCGAGGGATATCCGCCGCCCCACTGTCCCGCGTTTCCATGCCCGGCCATAAAGCGCCTTGCGTTCTCAAACATCTTTATCAGCATATCCAGGTCATCCGGCTCCGCCTTGCGTATCTTCATTCATTTCCCCTCACAGCATATAGGTCGTACAGAGGACCACCGCCTTCCGCTTGCGTGGAAACCGATTCCTTCACGCCGCGTATCTACGCCTGCGCAATGCCAAACAGCCGGCACGTGTTGCGCGTTGCCGTCTCAGACAGCTCCTCCACCGAAACGCCTCTGAGGCCGGCAACAGTCTGCGCCACATATTTCACAAACGCGGGTTCATTCCGTTTGCCGCGCATGGGAACGGGCGCAAGGTAGGGGCTATCCGTCTCCACAAGCAGCCTGTCCTCCGGACAAAATTTAGCGACCTCCTGCAGCTTCGCGGCGTTTTTAAACGTCACCGGCCCCGCAAACGACAGGTGAAACCCCATGTCGAGGTATTGCCTCGCGCTCTCCACGCTGCCGCTGTAGCAGTGCAACACGCCCGCGGGTAGCTCGCGCCTGTGCGCGCGCAGCAAATCCAGCATGTCTCCGTGCGCGTCCCTGATATGAAACACCGCCGGAACGCCCAGCCTATGCGCCAGCAGAAGCTGCCGTGCGCAAACCTCCCTTTGCGTTTCGCGCGGGGAGAGATCGTAGAAATAATCCAGCCCGATCTCCCCCACGCCGACGATTTTGGGGTGGCCAAGCCATTCCTCAATGCATTCAAGATCGCCTTGCGCATAGGTTTTTGCCTCATGCGGATGTATGCCTACCACACCGAAAATCATCGCGTTGGCATCCGCGAACTTTACAATCCGGCCGCTGGTGTCCATATCGCTTCCGGCGAGGATGCAGCGGTTTACGCCGGCCTCCGTCATGCGCGCAACCGCGTCCCGCCAGTCGTCCTCAAAACGCTCGTCCTCCAGATGGCAATGCGAATCAAACAGGTTCATCGAATGTACGCTCCATCCTCCATACCGGGTTCAACCGTTACAAGCTTGAGCGCCTGATCCGCCGCGTCGGACGCGCACAGAATCATGCCCTCGCTCCTGATACCGCGAAGCTTTGCGGGCATCAAGTTGCTGACCAGCACCACCTGCTTGCCCACCATTTCCTCCGGGGTGTAGAACTTCGCGATACCGCTTACCACGGTACGCTCCGGATCATTGGAGCCAAGCCCGACTGTGAACTTGAGCAGCTTGTCGCTTCCCTCCACCTTTTCGGCCGTCAAAATCCGCGCCGCGCGCAGCTTTACCCTATCGAAATCATCAATTGTAATCATGCCGTCCTGCGCAACCGCGTCCTGCTGCTTTTCAGCCTTTTTTTGCGGCTGTTTCGCGGGTTCGGGCTTCTTTACCGCCGCGGGCGCGGGCACGATATCCGCCAGTTCCTTCTTGATGTCGATACGCGGGAACAGCGCATCGCCCTTTTGCACCTTCGTGCCGGCGGCCAGGCGGCCAAACTCGCCCAGCGAATCCCAGCCGGCCAGAGCCGCGTTGTCCACACCAAGCTGCTCCATGATGCGTGCGGGCGTTTCGGGCATGGTGGGCGCAATGAGCACGGCGGCGAAGCGGATGCATTCGCACAGCGCGTACATCACGGTTTTGAGCCGTTCGCGTCCCTCGTCCGTCTTGCACAGCACCCATGGCGCGTTTACGTCAATATACCGGTTGCAGTCGCCGATCAACTGCCAGATATCCTGTAACGCAATGGAAAACTGGAGCTCGTCCATATGCGCGCGCACCTTGGCAGGGGTTTGTTCCGCAAGGGCGATCAGCGCCCTGTCCGTCTCGTTCCACTCGCCATGCGCGGGCACCGCGCCGTCAAAATACTTTTCCACCATAGCGACGGTGCGGCTGACCAAATTGCCAAGATCGTTGGCGAGGTCGGCGTTGATGCGCGTCAAAAGCGCCTCGTAACTGAACTGCCCGTCGCTGCCAAAGGGCATTTCCCTCATAAGAAAATAACGGATGGCATCGCTGCCGTAGCGGTTGCACAGCACAACGGGATCCACCACGTTGCCCAGCGACTTGCTCATCTTCATGCCGTCCAGCACCAGCCAGCCATGCCCGAATACCTGCTTGGGCAGCGGCAGGTCAAGCGCATGCAGGATTATCGGCCAGATAATGGTATGGAACCGCACGATCTCCTTGCCCACAAGATGAATATCGGCCGGCCAGTACCTGCGGTACAGGCTATCGTCCGCGCTTTCGTAGCCCAGGGCCGTGATGTAGTTGGTCAACGCGTCCAGCCATACGTAAACGGTATGCTTCTCGTCAAAGTCCACAGGCACGCCCCATTTGATGGATGTGCGGCTGACGCACAGGTCGGAAAGCCCCGGGCGGAGAAAGTTGTTGAGCATTTCATTCTTGCGCGACGCGGGCTGGATGAAGTCCGGATGGCTCTCAATATAGTCGATCAGCCAATCCTGATACTTGTTAAGCCTGAAGAAATAAGCCTCCTCACAGGTCTTTTCCACGGGGCGGCCGCAATCCGGGCAGCAGCCGTCCTTTAATTGCAGCTCGGTAAAAAAGCTCTCGCAGGGCGTACAGTACCATCCCTCATAGCTGCCTTTGTAGATATCGCCCTGTTCGTACAGCCTGCGGAAAACCTTCTGTACCGCCTTTACATGCCGCTCGTCGGACGTGCGGATGAAATCGTCATATTCCACATCCATCAGCTTCCACAGTTCCTTGATGCCCCTGACGATCTCGTCCACATAGGCCTGCGGAGTGACGCCCTTGGCCTCGGCCTTGCGCTCGATCTTCTGGCCATGCTCGTCCGTGCCGGTCAGAAAATAGGTATCATATCCCTGCTGCTTCTTGAAACGCGCCATGGTATCGGCGGCGACGCTGCAGTAGGCGTGGCCGATGTGCAGATTGTCGCTGGGATAGTAGATGGGCGTGGTGATGTAGAATTTCTCCCTGTTTTCCATGCCTGAATCCTCCTTCAATGAAAAAAGCCCGTCCCCCTTATCAAAAGGGGCGAGCCTGACCCGCGGTACCACCCTTGGTTTATCACTTGCGATTCTTAACATCGCGGGCGTATATCGGCGCCATCCGTCCCGCCCTACCTATCGGACAGAAAGGCTCCCGGGCCATGTTCCCGCCGAACCCCGTGCCGCCTCTCACCTAACGCGGCTCTCTTTGCCAGGGTTTGCGCCGGTACTCTCCCGCTCATTGCCATGTATGGGTTTCGACCTTATTATACCCAATTTTCGCCGCTTGTCAACGCTCAAAAAAAGCGTCCCGCAAGCCACACGCCTGCCAGCGCGCCGGCCAGCGCGCAAGGCACCGCATAGCCGGTCCTGCGCTTATCCACTGCGCTCATATAAACGCATATGGTGTAAAAGATGGTTTCGCTGCTGCCCATCACAGTGCAGGCGATCAATCCCACGCGGGTATCCGCGCCATACTCGGCCATCAGCCGCTCCACCATCGCCAGCGATGCAGAGCCGCTAAGCGGCCTCAGCATCACCAGCGGAGCGACCTCTTGGGGCAGTCCGAACCATGTAAGCACGGGCGCGCACAACCGACACAGCGCGTCCATGAGGCCCGAGGCGCTCATCAACGAAATCGCGACGAGCATTCCGGCGAGGTTTGGCAGCACGCTGACCGCCACGCGCATACCTTCCTTCGCGCCGTCCACAAAGAGGTCGTACATCGGCAGGCGCTTCCAGGCGGCCGCCAGAAGCAGCCACAAAATTAATATGGGAATCAGCAGGCCGTTAAGCATGGCGTTTCTCCATCCATCCCCGGCAAATCAAGCCCAGCGACACGCCCACTGCCGTTGACGCGGCCGTGCACAGCAGGCTTGGCAGCAAAATGGCGTTCGGCGCGGCGGAGCCCGCCGCGATCCGCAGCGTCAGCACTGTCGTTGGAATGAGTTGAATGCTCGTGGCGTTCAAGATCAGCAGCATGTACATTGCGTGCTGAACAGCGGGAGTTTCCATGCGTTCCTGCTCCATCAGCCGCATTGCGCTCATTCCCATCGGCGTGGCGGCATTGCCAAGGCCCAGCAGGTTGGCCGAGAGGTTCATCGTTACCGCCTGTTTCGTTTCCTCCCGCTTCACGGATGGCATCAGCAACCGCAGAAGAGGCTTTAACAGGCGATTCAGCTTTTGAGGAACCTCCAGCGCCTTCATGATCTGAATCAGGCCACAAAACAGCAGGTATCCAGCGCCCAAGCTGATGGTAAGCGCTATGGCCTCTCCCGCGCCCTTCATGGCCGCCGGCAGCATTTGCGCGGCGCCTCCGGTCATACATGCGTACAGGATGGAGGCCGCCATCATCAAAAACCATATCCATTGCAAAAACATACAATATTCACGTTCTTTCTACACCAAATATGATTTATTTTTAACGTTGCCAAAAAGTCACCACATCTAATCATATGTATATTGGAGAAAAGAAGCACCGTTTACGCCATTGACAGATTATGCCTGCCGATGTATTTTTATGTTATCCACGTGATATGAAATGTTAAGTGGACAAGTTGAACCGCTATTTTATAAGGAGGCTCTACAAATGAAATCTACTGGCGTAGTGCGTAAATTGGATAATTTAGGTCGAATTGTTATTCCAATCGAACTAAGGAAAACAATGGATATCGCGATCAAGGACACGCTCGAAATCTTTACCGAGGGCGACGAAATTATCCTCAAGAAGTATCAGCCAGGATGTATTTTTTGCAACGACGCCCGCGACGTTACGTTGTTTAAGGGCAAGCTGGTTTGCGACAAATGCATGGCCGAGATGAAGCAAGGCCGCGCGTAAGCGGATAAAAAGCCCGCTTGCACAGGATTTTCTTCCCTGTGCAAGCGGGCTTTTTTTTCAAATGCGATGTAAGCGTCGAACCGCCCGTGCGCGGCATGCTATTTCAGCATACCCAAAATGGTCTGCTTGGACTGCACGCCGACGGTTTTGCCGGCCACCTCGCCATTTTTGAAAACGATCAGCGTAGGAATACTCATAACGCCATAGCGCGCGGCAAGCTCCGGAGCGTCGTCCACATTGAGCTTGCATACCCGGTACCCGGTGCCCTCCTCTGCGATTTCCTCCACGAGGGGCGCCAGCATTTTGCACGGGCCACACCAATCCGCATAAAAGTCCACCAGCACCGGCGTTTCGCTCTTGAGCACCTCGGCGTCAAAAGTATCGTTGGTAACCCTGTTCACAGCCATAAGCCTGCCTCCTTTGCTTTCCATTCTTTACTATACCCGCATCGCGGGACATATAAACCACAAAATCTATTTTCCCGCGCGCCTGCCCTTCTGCCGGCGAGCCTCGGGACCCTCAGGCTTGGCGCCCATATTGGAGCTGAGCGGGCCGATGCGGTAGTTAAACATCACGTTGCTGTTGGGGTAACGCTGGTAAAAGAAGCGCTTAATCCGCTCCATCACCATGCGGCCGCTGTCCATGTTGACGGTGGGCAGCAGCAGCGCGTATTGCGAAGGGGTAAAATGCGTAATGGTATCCCCCTTGCGAAGATGCGATTTCAGCACCTCGCCCAGTCCCTTCATGATGTCGTCCAGTTTTAGTGGTTCCATGGGCTCGCCGTCCATGCTGGTGATCATGATCATGCCGATATACATGCTGGAACCCAGGCGCTCCAGATTGCGCATCTGAAGGTTGTAGATTTCTCGGAATACCGCGTATTCGCATTCAAACGCGCCGTGCACGTCGCCATACTCCCGAAGCTCGTCGCGAATGGCGTCGATGTTCATATCCAGGGTATCGCCGGCCTGCATGATCTGTTTGTAAAACTCCTGAATACCCTCCGGCGGCTTCACACCCAGGTAACGGAAATGCATGTTTGTCACATGCTTGTACTGCATGAGCGCCTCGTTGTTGCGGTTGGTCTTGACGAGCGCCTGCATCAGCTCCAGATGCAGCCGCTCATCAAAGGGATCCGTTTCCAGCGCAAAGCGGCAGGTCTGGATAATTTCATCATACCGCTCGCTCTCCTTGAGCAGATTCAGGTAGGCGTACACAATTTTAATGTATTTGCTGTGAAGGTTGACGCTGACGCTGATCGCCCAATCGTCCTGCTCGTTGCCCGCAAGCAGGTCTCCCGTATAAATGGCCAGCACCTTCTGATACAGCGCCCTGCTTTCGTCGTTTAATTTCGTACACCCTTCCAGCTTCTCAGCGTACGTCTCAAACTCGAACATATCTACGCTCATGTTGGGTAGCTTGTTGAACTGGTAGCCGCCCCGGCTGGCCGCGATGCAGGCGCCAAGCCCCGGACAGCACTGGTTCAAGATTGCTCGGAAGCGGCTAATGAGCGTTTTAAGGGCATTCTCGGGGTTGCTGCTTTCCTCATTGGGCCACAGCACCTCAATCAGCTTATAGTTTGGCACGGCGGCGTCGTACTTTAAAATCAGGTATTGCAACAAAGCCATGCCTTTTTTCGATTTGACGATGGTCTGATCCTGACATTCATTGTTGACAAAAACGCTGAAGCCGCCAAACATCCGTATGCGAATCTGATCCGCCACGCCTTTCCCTCCCGGTTCCCCGTATGGATACATTGCCATGGTGATTAGTATAGCAAGGAATTAACAAAACATCAAGATGGAAGCCGCGAACGCGGGCGGCCATTTTACCATCAAGCCGCGCGCTATGCTACCGCGACACGTAGCGCCAGCCGTTCACGTCAAAAACGCCATGGGTGAGCACGCGCATGGCGGGAATCACGGGCAGGCTCATAAAGCTGAGCGTCATGAACGGGTCCACCCCCGCGTGCACGCCCATTTCAGCCGCAACGCCCTTCAGGCTTTCCAACGCGGCGTTGACGCGCCGGGAATCCCAGTCCGTTACCAGTCCGGCAATGGGCAGCGGAAGCTCGCCCACGATCACTCCGTCCTGCGCAAGAACAATTCCGCCGCCAAGCCGCCGCACGCGCTCCGCGGCGCAGGCCATATCCTGATCATTTTCGCCGACGACAATCAGGTTATGGCTGTCGTGCGCAACGCTGGTCGCTACAGCGCCGCGCCTGAGGCCGTAGCCATGAAGGTAACCGACGCCGACATGCCCCGTAAGGTGGTGGCGTTCAAGCACAGCGATTTTAAGCAGGTCGCGGTCAACGTCCACGCCGCCGGCCATTCCACCGTCCGTGGTGATGATCTGCCCCTTCACCATGCTTAGTACCCCAAGCTCTCCTCCGCAACCAAAAACCTCCGGCTCAACCGGGCGCATGTGGAAGGAATGAAGCGCCATTTCGCTCAACCGCGCATCCACCCGGGGCATGCAAACACTTATGGGCCGTCCGTCATATACCACGCAGCCGTCCTTGATTGTCGCGCACACCTGGTAATCCGCGTCCAGCACGGCAAGGTCCGCCGCATAGCCCGGCGCTATGGCCCCGCGGTCACGCAGGCCAAAGGCCATGGCGGCATTCCAGCTTGCCACCTTCAGGGCGGTCACGGGTTCAACGCCCCGCTTAACCGCCGTACGCACCATCCAGTCGATATGTCCGTCCCGCAACAGCTCCGCGGGATGCTTATCGTCCGTCACAAACAGGCAGCGAGCGGCGCACGGCGTATGAAGCAGAGGCAAAAGCGCTTCCAAATTTTGCGCGGCGGTGCCCTCGCGAATCATAATCCATTGCCCCTGCGAAAGCTTTTCCAGTCCCTCCTCGCAGGTGGAGCACTCATGATCGCTGCGGACGCCCGACGCGATATAGGCCGTCAGCCGACTGCCGGTCAAACAGGGGGCATGCCCGTCCACCGGCCGGCCGCGTTCCTCCGCCATGGCGATTTTACGAAGCACCGCGTCGTTTCCGGCCAGTACGCCGGGATAGTTCATCATCTCCGCCAGTCCCAGCACCCGAGGCTGACCCCACAGCGGTTCCAGATCCTCCGCCAGTAGCTCGGCAAAGCTTTCGTCTTCCTCCGTGGCGGGTACGCAGGAGGGCAGCATGACGAACGCGTCCAGCGGAAGGCCCTCCGTGGCCTCCAGGATGTAACGGACGCCGTCCGCGCCCATCACGTTGGCAAACTCATGCGGATCGCACACAACGGAGGTGGTGCCGTGCGGCACGGCGCACTGTGCGAACATCGCGGGAATCAGCAGCGAGCTTTCCAGGTGAATATGGCCGTCGATGAACCCCGGCACGACGCGCAGCCCGCTCACGTCCCGCTCGGCCTCACCCTCATAGCTGCCCGCGCCCGCAATGCGGCCCTCCGCGATGGCGATGTCGCCGGTCATCCAGCTTTCGGTAAACACGTTCAAATAAACCGCGTTTTTCAGCACCAAATCCGCCTGTTCCATTCCGGCCGCAACGCGGATCAGCCGCCGCCTGCTTTGGATATCCATCGGTTCGAGCATATGGCAAGGCCCCCTTATTTTCTTCCTTTCAGTATGTAGCGTACGCTTCCAAGCGCCGCTTTGTCAAGTGGAACCAAAAAAGCAGGGGTTGGGGGGCGGGGGGGGGGCGGCCCCCGGCGGGGAA